>JAXHLG010000001.1:0-7999 GCA_034522495.1 Candidatus Moraniibacteriota bacterium
CTTAGCCTTTAGCTATTCTTTCTTTTTACCGTTTTTAATAGTAGAAATTATTTTAGAAAAAATCATGGTAAATTCTTGAATTTCTTTCCACAATATTCTAATTTCTTCTATTTTTTCGGGATTTGTTTTTGCCAACAACCGCAACCAATACATTGTTTCCTTGGATTCTTTTTTACATATGTAAATTTTATTCTTGAAATCCTTTTTAGAACTAGCGCCATTGGCTTCGCAATAATTGGCTCCCACTGAAGTGGCTGAGCGTGTTAATTGATTGACAATCGATTTATTTACAGAATTAATTTTAACTGATTTTACCAGATCTATAACTTTTTCACTAAATTGGACTGTTCTTTGCTCTAAGTCATATTTCATGGATAATTTTTAGTTTTTATGGAGAATCAATTTTTAGTTTTTAATTTGAAATTTTTAGTGAATTTTTATTGAAATAATTTTTAATTCCTTAGGCAAGTTTTGCGCCGGAGCGATCCTCCGGATCGGTTCTTGGGGTTGGAGCCTAAACCTTAGGACCGGGCTGGAAGCCCGCTCCAGCGGTAACAATTTCAAATTGTTTCATTAAAAATTGTTTAAAAATTAAAAATTTCGAATTAAAAATTTTATTCATACACCCCCCCGCCCCCTCAAGGGGGAGCAAATCAAATTGTCAAATTGTCGAATTGTCAAAGGGTCGAATCAGTCCTTGAGGCAGCGGAGAGAAAACCCGTACTCCTTATAATTGGTATCCCGGCGGACGTCGGAGTAGACCCGGCGCAGGTACCGCCACCACGCGCCGGAGGAGCTACCCTCGCTGGAAGACCAAAAGCCCGTGACCGCGCCTCGATGGCTGAACGGACCCTCGTGGCGCCGGTGGCCTGCCATAAGGGCGCTGAAAAGAGAGGCGTCGCAGTTCTCGCCGGCTTCGCATTTGTCCCGGACTTTGAGCTTGTCGCCCTCGTCGGTTCCCCTCCAGAAGGTGTCGTCGGCTTCGGCGCTACTCATCCCCAATTGCTGCTCCAGGGTTTTGAATTCCTCATCGGTGGGAATATGCCAGCCGGCCGGGCAGATTCCTTGAGCGCCTTCGGTTGTCGTGTATCCCATCGCCTCGTTCCAGTCGTAAAGCCCCCCGTCGGTTTCGCAGTTGGCGGGGTCGTTGCCGTAGCAGTATTTTTCAATAGTGCCGTTGTCGGAAACATCGGAGTGGGTAGCGCCGGTGTCGACCGAGTCCACCATCACTCCCACGTTTAAATTCTCCGCCATCCAGCACTGGTCTCCGATTTGAACCGTCTTGTAGGTGTTGCCGTCCGCGTCCTCGACGGTGGAGGGACACCCCGGAGTGTTGTACTGCCGCCAGTCACTGCCGTCGCAGTAGTTCATAGCCTGCTGGTCGGGAGAGTATCTCTGAGCTCCTTCCCGGTCGGAGTCGCAGGCCGAGTCGCGAAAGCCGGTTTTGAGAGCGCCTTGAACATCCAGGTCGGTTTTGGGGGAATCGGTGTTGATGCCCACGTCTCCCTGGGCGTCGATGTAGATGCCTTCATTGCCGCCGTCGCCGGAGAGGTAGAAGGAGGAGGTTTGCAGGTTGGTGGTAAGGATAGGGTTTGCTTGGGGGAGGGCATTGACGTCGGCGGCGGCGAGGGCGGAGCCGTTGAGATAGTAGCTCTGGGCGTTAACGGTTCCGCCGGCGTCCAAAAGATAGGAGGGGCTGTCCGTGCCGATGCCCACTTGGCCGCCGGAGGTGAAGATATGCTCGGTTACTCCCTCGTCTTGGATTTTCAGGTCGCCGGAGTCGGAGAGGTTGAAGGAGAAGTCATGGGTGGAAAAGCTGAGGGAGGTGTCGGCGTCCAAGGAGAGAGAATCGGAGAATTGGGCGAAGTTGAGAGTGTTGTTGTCCACTTCGTCGGCGGAGATGCTGTCGCCCAGAATAGAGGAGAGGGAGAAGGCTTCTCCCAGAATGAGAGAGTCGTCTCCGGAGAGGCCTTCGCCGAGGCTGGCGGAGATAGAGAGAGTGGAGCCTTGGTAGTAGTAGTCTTGAGCGTTGACCGTTCCGTCTACGTCCAGCTTGTAGGAGGGGCTGGCCATGCCGAGGCCGACGTTGCC
Source organism: Candidatus Moraniibacteriota bacterium (assembly GCA_034522495.1). Taxonomy (GTDB): domain Bacteria; phylum Patescibacteriota; class Minisyncoccia; order Moranbacterales; family DUUL01; genus JAXHLG01. The sequence continues at coordinate 2,092 of JAXHLG010000001.1, forward strand.
GGAGGAGTCGAAGATGTGCTCGAGTGTTCCTTCGTCTTCTATCCGGAAATCGCCGGAGGAGGAGAGATTGAGGGTGAAATTGTGGCCGGAGAGGTCGATTTCAGCGCCGGCGTCGAGAGTCATGGAGTCGGAGAATTGGGCGAAGCCGAGGGAATCAGTTTGAATTTCGCTTGCTTCAATTTGCGAGCCCAGAGAGGAGGAGAGGGTGTAGGCTTCTCCCAGAGTGAGAGTGGAACCTCCGGAGAGGCCTTCGCCCAGGGCAAGGGGGATTTGGGAATTCTGGAGGAATTGGTTGGTTACGGAGTTCTCCGGCAGGGAGAGGGAGGAGGAGATCTGCAGGCCGGAGGCCAGGAGGGAGCCTGTTTGGATGTCCAGATTATCTCCGTCGGTTTCGGTGAAGACGGTTTGATCTTGTTTTTCAAAAAGGGTGGCCTGGCCCAGTTGGTTGTCCACGTAAAGCTTGGTGGCGGCGTCCTGGGAGGCCTGGGGGTCTTGGAGATTCTCTATCGTGTGGCCGTGGAGGTTGATATTGCCGTCGGCGTGGAGGGTTCCGTCCACTTCCAAAGAGCCGGAGACTATGAGGTCGTCGGCCTCGCCCAGAGAGTGGGTGGAGCCGTGGTTGCCGATGGTGACCGGGGAGGAGCCGTGAATGTTTTGGATGTAGAGGTTCCGGTAGTGGGAAGAGGGGGAGCCCAGGTCGTAGGAGTCGTCGCTCTCGGGGAGGATGTCGCGGGAATAGATGGTGTCTTTGGCTTTGAGGTTGTCCTCCAGGGTCAAGTTCCCTTTCATGGTGGCGCCGTGGACGCTGAGCTTGTCTTCGATGTCTTCGGAGAGTTTTCTTTTCAAGTCCTCGTTGGATTTGATGATGTTTTGAGAGAGGTCTTCCTTGGTGTTTTTCAGGTCGTCTTGGAAGTCTTTGCGGGCGGTCTGGACATTTTGGGAGAGGTTCTCCCGGGTTTGGGAGAGGGAGGACTGGAGGCTTTTGGCGGTCTGGGAGAGGGAGCCCAATTTTTGGTAGGCGGCGGTTTCGGGTTTGAGGACTTTGACTTTTTCACCCGAGAGGGTGTAGATAATATCTCCCAGGGAATTGGTCAGGGGGGAGTAGGCCCGGGGGTAGGCGAAGGCCGAGAGGGAAAAGAGGAAGACGAGGAAGAAGAAATAGGGGATGATGGTTTTTTTGAAGGCTTGGGAGAAGGAGAGGGTTCTTTTTTTGCGGAAGAAGAAAAACACAGAGAGGGCCAGCAGGAAGAGGGAGAGGTAGGCGGCCAAGAGGAAGAAGTTTTCTTTGGAGAAGATTTGGAGGGAGCTTTTGAGGGAGGAGAGGGTGGGAGAGAAGGAGGCCGGGGAGTAGAGGAGGTAGAAAAGGAGGGTGATGAAGAGCAGGAAGAGTCCGTTCTTGAGGTGATGGAAGCGGATCCGGTTGCGTCCGGCCCGGTCTTTGGCTTTTCTACCTTCCAGGTAAGAAGCCAGGGCTATGTAGAGGATGATGGCCATGGGCAGGAAGGTCAGAAACGCTTCCACCAGCTTTTGGAAGATATCGGCGGTGGCCAGCTTGAGGAAGGTCAGGACCAGGAAGAGAGCCAGGGCGTAGAGGAAAGGGGTTTTGCGGCGCCGGAGGAAGCCTTCTTGGCTTTCCCCCTCCCGGGCCGGCTCTTTTTCGGTTTCTTTTGGCATTTTTTGTATTTAAATTTTTATTGGCAAATCTCTAATAATAATTTAGCATGTTTTTTTGAAAGGGGCAAGGGAGGGGAAGGGGGAATTTTTAATTTGAAATTTTGAATTTTTATTGAATTTTTATTGGAATAATTTTTAATTTTCTAACAATTCATTTTTGTAATAAATTCAAATTGATTTATTAAAAATTCATTTCGAATTGAAAATTTTGAATTGAAAATTCCTTTTAGCTGGAGCAATCCTCCGGATCGGTCCATGGGATTGAAACCTAAGTTTGAGGACCGGGCCGGGTACGTAAAGCTAAAAGTACGTACCAAGGGAAGCCCGCTCCGGCAAGAGGATTGTCCTTGGGTTTTTCGAAACCTCGGGACCGGGCTGGAAACCCGCTCCAGCAGAAATTCAATTTTAAATTCAAAATTTTTAATTTTTATTGAATTTTTATTGGAATAATTTTTAATTTTCTAACAATTCATTTTTGTAATAAATTCAAATTGATTTATTAAAAATTGTTTAAAAATTTAGAATTTTCTCGCTATTTAAATTCAAATTATTGAATGCGGGACCCCGCAGGGCGGTGGCAAATTAAAAACTCCCCCTTGCTACTTGTCCCTTAATGCCTATTCCACCTTGGCTTTCAATTCGGCCAGTTCTTTTTCCAAGAATTTGATTTTGGCCATCACTTCTTTTTTGCCGGCTTTTTTGTCGATCTTTTTTTTGATTTCTTTAATTTCAGATTCAATGTTGTCTAATCGGCTTTCAATATTATCAAATCTTTCATTGATGCGGTCGAATTCCTCCATGGCGTTGTCGCGAAATTCATACATTTCTTCTTGGAAATTATCAAATCTGTTTTCCAGATTGTCGATTCTCTGATTGGTGCCGACTAAATTCTCAGCCATAAGCTTAATATTGTCATTCAAGTCTTCAACCAGAGCTCCGACTTGAGTGCCGGTAAAAACTTCTCTGTTTTCTTCGCTAATGCCTTCGGGTTTTTTAGGTTTTTTAGGTTTTTGATTTTTCATTGGAATTGAGTTAATTCTTTACCTTGATCTCATTTTATTTTATTTCCAAAAAAGAGTCAACGCGCTTTTTGAAGAATTAAGGAACAAGCAACAAAGAACAAGTATTTACTAAAACACAAACTTCAAACATTCTCAAAACACAAACTGATTAACTTTCAAAAAAACTTATTTTAGCAAGGGGCTAGCAATAGTAGCAAGGGAGAATTTTTAATTCAAAATTTTGAATTTTTATTGAATTTTTATTAGTGTAATTTTTAATTTTCTAACAATTCATTTTGTAATCTTTAGCTGGAGCGATCCTCTGGATCGGTCCTTGGGTTTGTCCTTTGGCTTTTCAAAACCTCAGGACCGGGCTGGAAGCCCGCTCTAGCAGAATAATTTCAAATTTTTTCATTAAAAATTCAATTCAAATTTCGAATTAAAAATTAAAATTTTTCCTTACTCCTTGCTACTTTTTTCCTTGTTTCTTAAACCAAGGGACTAAAATGCTGGTGCTTTTTTTGTATTCTTGGTAAGCTTTTTCCTTTCCCCATTTTTGGTCGGCGAATTTTTCCAAGGGCGGAATGCCGCTGATAAACAAAAGCAGGCTTATGATAAATAGAGGACTGATCAAGGCCAGTAAGGGTTCTAATCCGCTTAAGCCGGGAAAGACAAAGATGTAAACTCCAACCCAGCACAGAATTTCGCCGAAATAATTGGGGTGCCGGGAATAATTCCAAAGCCCCTCTTGAATAAACCTACCTTGGTTTTCTTTTTTTTGGCTGAATCGATATTTTTGCCAATCAGCGGTTGCTTCGATTATCAACCCGGCCAGCCAGATAAAAAACCCTGCCCACAAAACGCTATCTCCTCCGGAGGATATAAAAAATAGCGCCGGAACGAGAACGACCCATGCAGTCAAGCCCTGCAAAAACCAGAACCTAAAGAATCTAAAAAAAGATTCCCGCATCCCGTCAAATCTTGAGTCTTTCTTGAATTTCCTAACCCTGAGAAAAAGAAATCCCCCTAATCTCAAACCCCAGGCGATCACCATCAAAGTTAATATTATTTTAGCTTCAGTAATCGAGTTTAAAAACAACACCAGAACAGCCAAAATAACAAAGGTTAAGCCATAACTTAAATCAGTCAGCTTGTCAGTCTTGAATTTATAGGCCGGAATAAACATGGCAACGTTCAATCCCAGAGCAATCAATAGATAGTAAAATAATTCCACTTATATTTGACTAATGGCTTACTAAAATATATACATTAATTTTAACATTTTTCTTTCTTTATAAATATTGTTGTAGCAATATTTTAGCGGGGCACTCAATTTTCCATCTAAAAATCTTCAGCTTTCGCTTCGATTGGAGAGATATGCTTGGCAGCCCCGCCGGAGAAAATGCTTATCTAATCCGGGGCAATACGCTAAACGCGTATTGCTTAGCCTAAAGAATCTTTTTCCAATAAAAAAACCCCTCTTCTTGGAAGGGCATTTTCCCAGCGGGGCACTCAATTTTCTAGCAACGCGCTTATTGTAGAATTAAGGGATGAGTAGCAAGAAGTGAGGAAAAATGTCATCGGTTCACGAGTTTTACAAAAACAATGGAACGGGCTGGAAGCCCGCTCCAGCAGGACGGGGAATTTTTAATTTTTAATTTGAAATGAATTTGTAATGAAAAAATTTGAAATGTGTTACAAAATGAATTGTTAGAGAAAAATAAAAATTATTCCAATAAAAATTCAATAAAAATTAAAAAATTCGAATTGAAGATTTCATTTTAGCTGGAGCGATCCTCCGGATCGGTCCTTGGGTTTGTCTTTTGGCTTTTCGAAACCTCAGGACCGGGCTGGAAGCCCGCTCCGGCGGTAAGAAAAGTTAATTGTAAAATGTTAATTGCTTAATTTGATATAAAACCGTACTAGCAATTTATTTCAAATTTCATTTTCCTGATCATTGTTCGTTCTTTCTTGTATTCTGAATAAATTATCAATTCCTCTTTATCAAGATACCATTCAGCGAATACAAATTGATGGGTATATTTTTCCGGAACGGCAACTTGTTCATTCATAATAGTAAAAAATGCATTGCCTTTTTCTTCAAAAGATTCAGCGAAACGGACAAAACAGATTTTCTTGTTTTTAACTGTCTCTAATCTGTTGATTTTAATTTGATGCTTCTTTTCAAGAAAATTGCATAATTGATAATTGTTTATGATAAAATTGGAATACTTGAATCGGAACAGTTCTTTTCCTTCAGCATTAAATCTATCGCATTCATTGTCAATCTGATTTAAATCTTTGAAATGGTTTCTTTTCCAGACTTTTTCATTGAAAACTCTGTTGTGGCCTTCAACGTGAGGATTATTCCAAGGTTTTGACGGAGCTCCAAACAACGGAGTAACACCGAGGTTCAAGAGGAAGATCACAAATTTTCCCAATGATCTCTTGCCACTCGCTGTTCCTCTGAATTGCAGCCCGTTATCCATACGGAATACATCGGGGATGGGATAAATCTGCCATTGCAGATAAAGCTTTTCTATCGCATATACAGCCTTTTCCGCCGGCAGTCTGGCTATTTCATACAGCTTGAAGGGAAAGTAGTAGCTGGTAGAAAGTATGTTCACAGGCTCGGATCTCCCGCTAATATATTTCTTTCCGATAAAATCTCCGGATTGGTGGATATGTCCCAAACTCTTGATCGATCTTGACGGAAAAAGCAAATATTCCGCTCCGCCCTTTTTTCTCTTTTTCGGCTTCCTGGTTTGAAGATTATTTCTCCTGATTGTTTCTTTGATAAACCAATCCGATGGCAGCTCTTCGCAGGGATAATTATTGGCATAATCCATTTGCAGGTATTCGCTGCCGATGAAGTAACTCTTTTCCAATATTCTATCTTCCCTGAGCTGGCAGATTTTTTCCCCGACTCGCTTGTCCGTGTATTTCCTTGCTTTGTCCTTTTTCCAACCTCTCTTGTCTTGATACTTGTCCTGCTTGAGCCATTCTATAATAGTTGCTTTTCTTATTCCCAGTTCTTTGCTTATTTGAATCTTGCTTTTTCCTTCCCGGGACATCTTATGGGCTTGCTGAAATTTTTTTTAGCCTCATTCTTTTTCATAGTACTGAAATTACATTAATTGCTTAAAAATAGATTCATAGCGAATCCGATTAGTGTAATATCAGTACCCTGAAAAATCAAGGCTAGGGGGGTACGCTTTTATTTCAAACCTAGC
>JAXHLG010000002.1:0-1308268 GCA_034522495.1 Candidatus Moraniibacteriota bacterium
GCTGCTTAATTTGATATAAAACCGTACTAGCAATTTATTTCAAATTTCATTTTCCTGATCATTGTTCGTTCTTTCTTGTATTCTGAATAAATTATCAATTCCTCTTTATCAAGATACCATTCAGCGAATACAAATTGATGGGTATATTTTTCCGGAACGGCAACTTGTTCATTCATAATAGTAAAAAATGCATTGCCTTTTTCTTCAAAAGATTCAGCGAAACGGACAAAACAGATTTTCTTGTTTTTAACTGTCTCTAATCTGTTGATTTTAATTTGATGCTTCTTTTCAAGAAAATTGCATAATTGATAATTGTTTATGATAAAATTGGAATACTTGAATCGGAACAGTTCTTTTCCTTCAGCATTAAATCTATCGCATTCATTGTCAATCTGATTTAAATCTTTGAAATGGTTTCTTTTCCAGACTTTTTCATTGAAAACTCTGTTGTGGCCTTCAACGTGAGGATTATTCCAAGGTTTTGACGGAGCTCCAAACAACGGAGTAACACCGAGGTTCAAGAGGAAGATCACAAATTTTCCCAATGATCTCTTGCCACTCGCTGTTCCTCTGAATTGCAGCCCGTTATCCATACGGAATACATCGGGGATGGGATAAATCTGCCATTGCAGATAAAGCTTTTCTATCGCATATACAGCCTTTTCCGCCGGCAGTCTGGCTATTTCATACAGCTTGAAGGGAAAGTAGTAGCTGGTAGAAAGTATGTTCACAGGCTCGGATCTCCCGCTAATATATTTCTTTCCGATAAAATCTCCGGATTGGTGGATATGTCCCAAACTCTTGATCGATCTTGACGGAAAAAGCAAATATTCCGCTCCGCCCTTTTTTCTCTTTTTCGGCTTCCTGGTTTGAAGATTATTTCTCCTGATTGTTTCTTTGATAAACCAATCCGATGGCAGCTCTTCGCAGGGATAATTATTGGCATAATCCATTTGCAGGTATTCGCTGCCGATGAAGTAACTCTTTTCCAATATTCTATCTTCCCTGAGCTGGCAGATTTTTTCCCCGACTCGCTTGTCCGTGTATTTCCTTGCTTTGTCCTTTTTCCAACCTCTCTTGTCTTGATACTTGTCCTGCTTGAGCCATTCTATAATAGTTGCTTTTCTTATTCCCAGTTCTTTGCTTATTTGAATCTTGCTTTTTCCTTCCCGGGACATCTTATGGGCTTGCTGAAATTTTTTTTAGCCTCATTCTTTTTCATAGTACTGAAATTACATTAATTGCTTAAAAATAGATTCATAGCGAATCCGATTAGTGTAATATCAGTACCCTGAAAAATCAAGGCTAGGGGGGTACGCTTTTATTTCAAACCTAGCCCTTAGCCTTTAGCTATTCTTTCTTTTTACCGTTTTTAATAGTAGAAATTATTTTAGAAAAAATCATGGTAAATTCTTGAATTTCTTTCCACAATATTCTAATTTCTTCTATTTTTTCGGGATTTGTTTTTGCCAACAACCGCAACCAATACATTGTTTCCTTGGATTCTTTTTTACATATGTAAATTTTATTCTTGAAATCCTTTTTAGAACTAGCGCCATTGGCTTCGCAATAATTGGCTCCCACTGAAGTGGCTGAGCGTGTTAATTGATTGACAATCGATTTATTTACAGAATTAATTTTAACTGATTTTACCAGATCTATAACTTTTTCACTAAATTGGACTGTTCTTTGCTCTAAGTCATATTTCATGGATAATTTTTAGTTTTTATGGAGAATCAATTTTTAGTTTTTAATTTGAAATTTTTAGTGAATTTTTATTGAAATAATTTTTAATTCCTTAGGCAAGTTTTGCGCCGGAGCGATCCTCCGGATCGGTTCTTGGGGTTGGAGCCTAAACCTTAGGACCGGGCTGGAAGCCCGCTCCAGCGGTAACAATTTCAAATTGTTTCATTAAAAATTGTTTAAAAATTAAAAATTTCGAATTAAAAATTTTATTCATACACCCCCCCGCCCCCTCAAGGGGGAGCAAATCAAATTGTCAAATTGTCGAATTGTCAAAGGGTCGAATCAGTCCTTGAGGCAGCGGAGAGAAAACCCGTACTCCTTATAATTGGTACTCCGGCGGACGTCGGAGTAGCCCCGGTACAGGCCCCGCCCCCACGCGCCGGAGGAGCTACCCTCGCTGGAAGACCAAAAGTCCGTGACCGCGCCTCGATGGCTGAACGGACCCTCGTGGTGCCGGTGGCCTGCCATAAGGGCGCTGAAAAGAGAGGCGTCGCAGTTCTCGCCGGCTTCGCATTTGTCCCGGACTTTGAGCTTGTCGCCCTCGTCGGTTCCCCTCCAGAAGGTGTCGTCGGCTTCGGCGCTACTCATCCCCAATTGCTGCTCCAGGGTTTTGAATTCCTCATCGGTGGGAATATGCCAGCCGGCCGGGCAGATTCCTTGAGCGCCTTCGGTTGTCGTGTATCCCATCGCCTCGTTCCAGTCGTAAAGCCCCCCGTCGGTTTCGCAGTTGGCGGGGTCGTTGCCGTAGCAGTATTTTTCAATAGTGCCGTTGTCGGAAACATCGGAGTGGGTAGCGCCGGTGTCGACCGAGTCCACCATCACTCCCACGTTTAAATTCTCCGCCATCCAGCACTGGTCTCCGATTTGAACCGTCTTGTAGGTGTTGCCGTCCGCGTCCTCGACGGTGGAGGGACACCCCGGAGTGTTGTACTGCCGCCAGTCACTGCCGTCGCAGTAGTTCATAGCCTGCTGGTCGGGAGAGTATCTCTGAGCTCCTTCCCGGTCGGAGTCGCAGGCCGAGTCGCGAAAGCCGGTTTTGAGAGCGCCTTGAACATCCAGGTCGGTTTTGGGGGAATCGGTGTTGATGCCCACGTCTCCCTGGGCGTCGATGTAGATGCCTTCATTGCCGCCGTCGCCGGAGAGGTAGAAGGAGGAGGTTTGCAGGTTGGTGGTAAGGATAGGGTTTGCTTGGGGGAGGGCATTGACGTCGGCGGCGGCGAGGGCGGAGCCGTTGAGATAGTAGCTCTGGGCGTTAACGGTTCCGCCGGCGTCCAAAAGATAGGAGGGGCTGTCCGTGCCGATGCCCACTTGGCCGCCGGAGGTGAAGATATGCTCGGTTACTCCCTCGTCTTGGATTTTCAGGTCGCCGGAGTCGGAGAGGTTGAAGGAGAAGTCATGGGTGGAAAAGCTGAGGGAGGTGTCGGCGTCCAAGGAGAGAGAATCGGAGAATTGGGCGAAGTTGAGAGTGTTGTTGTCCACTTCGTCGGCGGAGATGCTGTCGCCCAGAATAGAGGAGAGGGAGAAGGCTTCTCCCAGAATGAGAGAGTCGTCTCCGGAGAGGCCTTCGCCGAGGCTGGCGGAGATAGAGAGAGTGGAGCCTTGGTAGTAGTAGTCTTGAGCGTTGACCGTTCCGTCTACGTCCAGCTTGTAGGAGGGGCTGGCCATGCCGAGGCCGACGTTGCCGGAGGAGTCGAAGATGTGCTCGAGTGTTCCTTCGTCTTCTATCCGGAAATCGCCGGAGGAGGAGAGATTGAGGGTGAAATTGTGGCCGGAGAGGTCGATTTCAGCGCCGGCGTCGAGAGTCATGGAGTCGGAGAATTGGGCGAAGCCGAGGGAATCAGTTTGAATTTCGCTTGCTTCAATTTGCGAGCCCAGAGAGGAGGAGAGGGTGTAGGCTTCTCCCAGAGTGAGAGTGGAACCTCCGGAGAGGCCTTCGCCCAGGGCAAGGGGGATTTGGGAATTCTGGAGGAATTGGTTGGTTACGGAGTTCTCCGGCAGGGAGAGGGAGGAGGAGATCTGCAGGCCGGAGGCCAGGAGGGAGCCTGTTTGGATGTCCAGATTATCTCCGTCGGTTTCGGTGAAGACGGTTTGATCTTGTTTTTCAAAAAGGGTGGCCTGGCCCAGTTGGTTGTCCACGTAAAGCTTGGTGGCGGCGTCCTGGGAGGCCTGGGGGTCTTGGAGATTCTCTATCGTGTGGCCGTGGAGGTTGATATTGCCGTCGGCGTGGAGGGTTCCGTCCACTTCCAAAGAGCCGGAGACTATGAGGTCGTCGGCCTCGCCCAGAGAGTGGGTGGAGCCGTGGTTGCCGATGGTGACCGGGGAGGAGCCGTGAATGTTTTGGATGTAGAGGTTCCGGTAGTGGGAAGAGGGGGAGCCCAGGTCGTAGGAGTCGTCGCTCTCGGGGAGGATGTCGCGGGAATAGATGGTGTCTTTGGCTTTGAGGTTGTCCTCCAGGGTCAAGTTCCCTTTCATGGTGGCGCCGTGGACGCTGAGCTTGTCTTCGATGTCTTCGGAGAGTTTTCTTTTCAAGTCCTCGTTGGATTTGATGATGTTTTGAGAGAGGTCTTCCTTGGTGTTTTTCAGGTCGTCTTGGAAGTCTTTGCGGGCGGTCTGGACATTTTGGGAGAGGTTCTCCCGGGTTTGGGAGAGGGAGGACTGGAGGCTTTTGGCGGTCTGGGAGAGGGAGCCCAATTTTTGGTAGGCGGCGGTTTCGGGTTTGAGGACTTTGACTTTTTCACCCGAGAGGGTGTAGATAATATCTCCCAGGGAATTGGTCAGGGGGGAGTAGGCCCGGGGGTAGGCGAAGGCCGAGAGGGAAAAGAGGAAGACGAGGAAGAAGAAATAGGGGATGATGGTTTTTTTGAAGGCTTGGGAGAAGGAGAGGGTTCTTTTTTTGCGGAAGAAGAAAAACACAGAGAGGGCCAGCAGGAAGAGGGAGAGGTAGGCGGCCAAGAGGAAGAAGTTTTCTTTGGAGAAGATTTGGAGGGAGCTTTTGAGGGAGGAGAGGGTGGGAGAGAAGGAGGCCGGGGAGTAGAGGAGGTAGAAAAGGAGGGTGATGAAGAGCAGGAAGAGTCCGTTCTTGAGGTGATGGAAGCGGATCCGGTTGCGTCCGGCCCGGTCTTTGGCTTTTCTACCTTCCAGGTAAGAAGCCAGGGCTATGTAGAGGATGATGGCCATGGGCAGGAAGGTCAGAAACGCTTCCACCAGCTTTTGGAAGATATCGGCGGTGGCCAGCTTGAGGAAGGTCAGGACCAGGAAGAGAGCCAGGGCGTAGAGGAAAGGGGTTTTGCGGCGCCGGAGGAAGCCTTCTTGGCTTTCCCCCTCCCGGGCCGGCTCTTTTTCGGTTTCTTTTGGCATTTTTTGTATTTAAATTTTTATTGGCAAATCTCTAATAATAATTTAGCATGTTTTTTTGAAAGGGGCAAGGGAGGGGAAGGGGGAATTTTTAATTTGAAATTTTGAATTTTTATTGAATTTTTATTGGAATAATTTTTAATTTTCTAACAATTCATTTTTGTAATAAATTCAAATTGATTTATTAAAAATTCATTTCGAATTGAAAATTTTGAATTGAAAATTCCTTTTAGCTGGAGCAATCCTCCGGATCGGTCCATGGGATTGAAACCTAAGTTTGAGGACCGGGCCGGGTACGTAAAGCTAAAAGTACGTACCAAGGGAAGCCCGCTCCGGCAAGAGGATTGTCCTTGGGTTTTTCGAAACCTCGGGACCGGGCTGGAAACCCGCTCCAGCAGAAATTCAATTTTAAATTCAAAATTTTTAATTTTTATTGAATTTTTATTGGAATAATTTTTAATTTTCTAACAATTCATTTTTGTAATAAATTCAAATTGATTTATTAAAAATTGTTTAAAAATTTAGAATTTTCTCGCTATTTAAATTCAAATTATTGAATGCGGGACCCCGCAGGGCGGTGGCAAATTAAAAACTCCCCCTTGCTACTTGTCCCTTAATGCCTATTCCACCTTGGCTTTCAATTCGGCCAGTTCTTTTTCCAAGAATTTGATTTTGGCCATCACTTCTTTTTTGCCGGCTTTTTTGTCGATCTTTTTTTTGATTTCTTTAATTTCAGATTCAATGTTGTCTAATCGGCTTTCAATATTATCAAATCTTTCATTGATGCGGTCGAATTCCTCCATGGCGTTGTCGCGAAATTCATACATTTCTTCTTGGAAATTATCAAATCTGTTTTCCAGATTGTCGATTCTCTGATTGGTGCCGACTAAATTCTCAGCCATAAGCTTAATATTGTCATTCAAGTCTTCAACCAGAGCTCCGACTTGAGTGCCGGTAAAAACTTCTCTGTTTTCTTCGCTAATGCCTTCGGGTTTTTTAGGTTTTTTAGGTTTTTGATTTTTCATTGGAATTGAGTTAATTCTTTACCTTGATCTCATTTTATTTTATTTCCAAAAAAGAGTCAACGCGCTTTTTGAAGAATTAAGGAACAAGCAACAAAGAACAAGTATTTACTAAAACACAAACTTCAAACATTCTCAAAACACAAACTGATTAACTTTCAAAAAAACTTATTTTAGCAAGGGGCTAGCAATAGTAGCAAGGGAGAATTTTTAATTCAAAATTTTGAATTTTTATTGAATTTTTATTAGTGTAATTTTTAATTTTCTAACAATTCATTTTGTAATCTTTAGCTGGAGCGATCCTCTGGATCGGTCCTTGGGTTTGTCCTTTGGCTTTTCAAAACCTCAGGACCGGGCTGGAAGCCCGCTCTAGCAGAATAATTTCAAATTTTTTCATTAAAAATTCAATTCAAATTTCGAATTAAAAATTAAAATTTTTCCTTACTCCTTGCTACTTTTTTCCTTGTTTCTTAAACCAAGGGACTAAAATGCTGGTGCTTTTTTTGTATTCTTGGTAAGCTTTTTCCTTTCCCCATTTTTGGTCGGCGAATTTTTCCAAGGGCGGAATGCCGCTGATAAACAAAAGCAGGCTTATGATAAATAGAGGACTGATCAAGGCCAGTAAGGGTTCTAATCCGCTTAAGCCGGGAAAGACAAAGATGTAAACTCCAACCCAGCACAGAATTTCGCCGAAATAATTGGGGTGCCGGGAATAATTCCAAAGCCCCTCTTGAATAAACCTACCTTGGTTTTCTTTTTTTTGGCTGAATCGATATTTTTGCCAATCAGCGGTTGCTTCGATTATCAACCCGGCCAGCCAGATAAAAAACCCTGCCCACAAAACGCTATCTCCTCCGGAGGATATAAAAAATAGCGCCGGAACGAGAACGACCCATGCAGTCAAGCCCTGCAAAAACCAGAACCTAAAGAATCTAAAAAAAGATTCCCGCATCCCGTCAAATCTTGAGTCTTTCTTGAATTTCCTAACCCTGAGAAAAAGAAATCCCCCTAATCTCAAACCCCAGGCGATCACCATCAAAGTTAATATTATTTTAGCTTCAGTAATCGAGTTTAAAAACAACACCAGAACAGCCAAAATAACAAAGGTTAAGCCATAACTTAAATCAGTCAGCTTGTCAGTCTTGAATTTATAGGCCGGAATAAACATGGCAACGTTCAATCCCAGAGCAATCAATAGATAGTAAAATAATTCCACTTATATTTGACTAATGGCTTACTAAAATATATACATTAATTTTAACATTTTTCTTTCTTTATAAATATTGTTGTAGCAATATTTTAGCGGGGCACTCAATTTTCCATCTAAAAATCTTCAGCTTTCGCTTCGATTGGAGAGATATGCTTGGCAGCCCCGCCGGAGAAAATGCTTATCTAATCCGGGGCAATACGCTAAACGCGTATTGCTTAGCCTAAAGAATCTTTTTCCAATAAAAAAACCCCTCTTCTTGGAAGGGCATTTTCCCAGCGGGGCACTCAATTTTCTAGCAACGCGCTTATTGTAGAATTAAGGGATGAGTAGCAAGAAGTGAGGAAAAATGTCATCGGTTCACGAGTTTTACAAAAACAATGGAACGGGCTGGAAGCCCGCTCCAGCAGGACGGGGAATTTTTAATTTTTAATTTGAAATGAATTTGTAATGAAAAAATTTGAAATGTGTTACAAAATGAATTGTTAGAGAAAAATAAAAATTATTCCAATAAAAATTCAATAAAAATTAAAAAATTCGAATTGAAGATTTCATTTTAGCTGGAGCGATCCTCCGGATCGGTCCTTGGGTTTGTCTTTTGGCTTTTCGAAACCTCAGGACCGGGCTGGAAGCCCGCTCCGGCGGTAAGAAAAGTTAATTGTAAAATGTTAATTGCTTAATTTGATATAAAACCGTACTAGCAATTTATTTCAAATTTCATTTTCCTGATCATTGTTCGTTCTTTCTTGTATTCTGAATAAATTATCAATTCCTCTTTATCAAGATACCATTCAGCGAATACAAATTGATGGGTATATTTTTCCGGAACGGCAACTTGTTCATTCATAATAGTAAAAAATGCATTGCCTTTTTCTTCAAAAGATTCAGCGAAACGGACAAAACAGATTTTCTTGTTTTTAACTGTCTCTAATCTGTTGATTTTAATTTGATGCTTCTTTTCAAGAAAATTGCATAATTGATAATTGTTTATGATAAAATTGGAATACTTGAATCGGAACAGTTCTTTTCCTTCAGCATTAAATCTATCGCATTCATTGTCAATCTGATTTAAATCTTTGAAATGGTTTCTTTTCCAGACTTTTTCATTGAAAACTCTGTTGTGGCCTTCAACGTGAGGATTATTCCAAGGTTTTGACGGAGCTCCAAACAACGGAGTAACACCGAGGTTCAAGAGGAAGATCACAAATTTTCCCAATGATCTCTTGCCACTCGCTGTTCCTCTGAATTGCAGCCCGTTATCCATACGGAATACATCGGGGATGGGATAAATCTGCCATTGCAGATAAAGCTTTTCTATCGCATATACAGCCTTTTCCGCCGGCAGTCTGGCTATTTCATACAGCTTGAAGGGAAAGTAGTAGCTGGTAGAAAGTATGTTCACAGGCTCGGATCTCCCGCTAATATATTTCTTTCCGATAAAATCTCCGGATTGGTGGATATGTCCCAAACTCTTGATCGATCTTGACGGAAAAAGCAAATATTCCGCTCCGCCCTTTTTTCTCTTTTTCGGCTTCCTGGTTTGAAGATTATTTCTCCTGATTGTTTCTTTGATAAACCAATCCGATGGCAGCTCTTCGCAGGGATAATTATTGGCATAATCCATTTGCAGGTATTCGCTGCCGATGAAGTAACTCTTTTCCAATATTCTATCTTCCCTGAGCTGGCAGATTTTTTCCCCGACTCGCTTGTCCGTGTATTTCCTTGCTTTGTCCTTTTTCCAACCTCTCTTGTCTTGATACTTGTCCTGCTTGAGCCATTCTATAATTGTTGCTTTTCTTATTCCCAGTTCTTTGCTTATTTGAATCTTGCTTTTTCCTTCCCGGGACATCTTATGGGCTTGCTGAAATTTTTTTTAGCCTCATTCTTTTTCATAGTACTGAAATTACATTAATTGCTTAAAAATAGATTCATAGCGAATCCGATTAGTGTAATATCAGTACCCTGAAAAATCAAGGCTAGGGGGGTACGCTTTTATTTCAAACCTAGCCGTTAATTGTTAATTTTGTTCTAGCTAAAAATCTGCGACTAAAGGTCTTGATATGTTTGGTGCCCTGCTATCCAAAATGCAAGATTATTTAAGGGCAATACGCTAACCGCGAATTGCTCAAGCTAAGAAAATCATTCTCTAAAAACATTTTTTCTTCTTGGAGTGGCATTTTTCCAGCAGGGCACTCATTTTTCTAGCTAAAAATCTGCGACCAAAGGTCTTGATTTTTAGAGAAAAATGGTGTGCCCGGGGCGGGAATCGAACCCGCACAGGATTTAATCCCAAGGGATTTTAAGTCCCTCGTGTCTACCAATTCCACCACCCGGGCGGTACTCAACAATTAACAATTGGCAGTTAACAGTTAACCACAAAGGTTAACTGTGAATTGTTAAGTGTTAAGTGTCGGAAAATGAGGTCGCGCCCGGAATTGAACCGGGGTAAAGGGTTTTGCAGACCCTCGCCTAACCACTCGGCAACGCGACCGTTGTTTAACAATTGACAATTAACAATTAACAATTGACGGAAATTAAAGGTGAAGAAACGATAGGACATTATTATGCGTCCGTTTGATCAAGAAAATGATATCATCATTTTTCCGGCCGGTCAATCGGTGTTTGGAAGATTGTCCTTGATTAAATTCCTCACATTTTGATAGCCGGGATGAAATTTTTCCTCCTCTGTTAATTTCAGAGCCAGATAAAGCCATTTGTAGGCGTTATTAACGGTAAAGCAATCTTCCCGTACTCTCTCTTTGGCGTTTTGGCTTATTTTTCGATGAAGTTTTTTGTCCTTTAACAGCTCATAAATATGCTTTGCTAC
Organism: Candidatus Moraniibacteriota bacterium; assembly: GCA_034522495.1. Lineage (GTDB taxonomy): Bacteria > Patescibacteriota > Minisyncoccia > Moranbacterales > DUUL01 > JAXHLG01. Next base: position 10,157 of record JAXHLG010000002.1, read on the forward strand.
CTTGGCGGTGTTGCCGGGGTTTACCAAAAAACCGGTGACATTATCTTCAATTTGCAAAGGGATGCCTCCTGTTCTATAGGCAATTACCGGCACTCCCTTGGCTAAATGCTCGGAAACTTTGACCTCAAATCCCTCTTTTAAAGACAATTGGAGAGCCGCGAAACTTCTTCTTGAAAGAGCATTTAAAAGCTGATCGCAATGGGGTAGGCGAATTACTTTGATATCTTGTGCATATGGCTGGTAGTCATCCATAGCCATCATCTCCATGGTATCGGCAAAGATCGGGTGGCCTTCCGGGTCGTCAATAGCTCCGTTGCCGGCGATTACCAGCTGGGGAGTTTCTTTTTTGGAAAAATTATCCTTTTCCAGCTTTCTTCTCAACTTTCTATATGATTCGATCACGTGCGGAATGCCCTTGGAGGGATCAAAACGGGCAATTTGAACTATATAAGGCCTTTTTAAGTCCAGCGGCGTTTGATTGGTCTTTTTTAATAAAGAATTTAATAAATTGAGATAATAATCAATTTGATTTTCGGTAAGTTCCTTGTTTAACCCGTCCAAGGGGTCCGTGGTTGCCGGCATAAAAGCGGTTTTTTCCCTTGGAACAAGCTCGGGAACAAACTCTTCAATTGGATGACTAACAAAAACATCTGATTTTTTGGCGTTTTTCCAAATAAACTTCCAGGTCTGCAATTGCTGTTGAAACTCTTCATCAATCAGTTTAGCCTGGACTTGAATATGGGAGCGGAAAATTATTTTAACCCGGGGGTTGAGTTTTTGTATATAGGGAATCATGCCGGAGGGCTGAGGATCGTCTATAACCACCACATCGCATTTTTTGAAAAGCTTGCTGAATTTTTTGGCATTATGGCGGCTCCACTCGTTAAAGAGTTTTTTGTCTTTGGCGGTTAATTTGATGTAGGGCGGAGCTATGGCTTGCAGAATGTTGTGAAATTTTTTCTTGGTAATATTGAAAATATCTTGATTGCCTTTAATCACCCTCCACTCGACATCAACACCCAACAGACGATAAAGCCTGACCAAAGCGTGCCGCATCAGAGAAACGCCGCCTCCGAAAGCCGTGGAGTTAACAAAAACCATCTTTAATTTTCTTTTCTTGAATTCTTCGGCAAAATCGATTAAATAATTGAAGTTTTTTCCTGAGGCTGTTTTTTGATAATCTTTCAATCTTACTAAATTGGAAACCTCCACCCTTCCCTTTTCGTCCAAACCTTCCCGGATTAAATTGTTTCTGTTGAATTTGCTTTTTACCTCAAAACAAATGCTTTCGGCTTTCCTTTTGCCTTCTTTTCTGGATTTTTCATAAATAAACGGCACTATATCCATCTTCAGCCAGAGATGAGCCAATAAGTTCTGGCTTTTATCAACGCCGGAAAAACCGGCCGCAACAAATTTCACTTTATGCTCCTTGGCATATCTCTTGAGCCAGTCTTTGATGTCTTTGTTTTTAACTTTTCCGCCAATATCAACGTAACGCGTGTTTAAAGGCTTAAACCCCTTCACGGCCACGTAAAAACCGGAGTGGTTGCTTACCGAAATCCCCGCATAAACTGCCGCTTTTGCTTCCTTTTCTCTGTCAAAACTTTTTCCCGCCATAATTTTTTTGGTTTCCATATTTGTTTTTAGGTTTAGCAATTTATGTTAACTAATGTTGCGCATTTACTGTATATTCAGCCTGATTTGGCTGTATTTATCAAGTCTTGCCGAAGAGGTTCAGCCTCTTCAAGAGGCTGAACCTCTAAACCTCTACTCGAAGCAATCAGTTTCAATGAAAAGAGGGGGGGGCGCGTAACATCAGTTACTAATTTATTACCAAGATATGCAAGCAATGTCAATCCGATTAAACGCCTCTCCATTTAAGAGCTTTATTTATTCTGTTGATGGCAAGGATGTAAGCTCCGTTGCGAAGATCCGTTCCATACTCTTGCTTGGTCTGCCAGAGATCTTCGGCGGCTTTCTCGATTTGGGTTTGCAGTCTTTTTTGGACTTTGTCCGCATCCCAATAAAAGTGCCGCAAATTCTGGACCCACTCGAAGTAGGAAACAATTACTCCGCCGGCGTTGGCCAAGACATCGGGAATTATCACCACTCCCTTTTTGCTTAACATCTCATCCGCTTGTGAAGAGATTGGTCCGTTGGCCAACTCCAGTATGGTTTCGGCTTTTACGGATGAGCTATTCTCCTTGGTAATCACGTTTTCCAAGGCAGCCGGCACTAAAATGGAAACTTTCATGGTCAACAACTCTTCGTTGCTAATGCGGCGAGAGCCTTTGAATCCGGTTACGGACCCTGTTTCCTTTTTATGCCTAATCAATTCATCAATATTCAGTCCTTTTTCGTTGTAAACTCCTCCCCCGGAATCGGAAACCGCCACTATCTTATAGCCGCCTTTGTAGGCGATTTGGGCAAAATTGGCGCCCGCGTTTCCAAAGCCGTTGACCGCAATGTCTTTTTTCTGGTTCTTGTTGCCAATCCTCTTCAGAAGATTTTCCAGCACATAAAAGCCTCCCTGGGCGGTAGCCGTTTCTCTGCCAAGAGAGCCGGCCAGTTCCACCGGCTTGCCGGTGACTGCCGCCGGAGTGTTTTCCCCGACTATCCGGCTGTACTCATCCATAAACCAAGCCATTACTTGAGCATCCGTATAAACATCCGGAGCCGGAATGTCCTTGTTGGGGCCGATATTATGAGCCATCTTGCGAACATAGCCCCTGGTCAAGCGCTCCAGCTCGCCTTGACTCAATTCTTTGGGATTTACCTCGATTCCCCCTTTGCCTCCCCCGTAGGGAATGTTTACTACGGCGCTCTTGATAGTCATCCAGAAACTCAAAGTCTTGACTTCATCCAAGTTGACTTGAGGGTGATATCTCAAGCCTCCTTTGTAGGGACCGCGCGCGTTGGAATGCTGAACTCTGTAACCGGTGAACACCTTCAAGTCACCGTTGTCCATTTTTACCGGTATGGAAACCTCGACTACTCTTTGAGGTTTTTTGAGAATTTCCGCTTCCTGGTAAACCGTCTCTCTTAAACGGCTGGACTTGGTGTTTTTTTCGATAAGATTACATGTCTTATTGATTTGATTAATGCAAGATTGGAATTGATTCATAGATAAATTTAATTTTTAACCGCCTCGCTCACAACCTTGACCACTTCTTTGTTGGTAACTGAAGGCAGTATTCTGTTTTTGTTGGGTTTTTTTATTAAATTTGCAATCGCAAAAGACGCTTTTATTTTCATTTTTGAATCAATCTCGCTTTTTTTGCTGTCTAGCAACCCCCTGAAAATACCCGGGAATACTAGCGCGTTATTGATCTGATTGTCAAAGTCGGATCTCCCGGTTCCCACCACAGCTGCGCCAGCTTTCCTTGCTTCTTTTGGCAATATTTCAGGATCGGGGTTCGCCATCGCAAAAATAATTGGCTTACTATTCATTTTTTTAATCATATCTTTTTTTAATAAGTTCCCTTTGGATACCCCCAGGAAAACGTCCGCTTGTTTTAAAGAATCCTCGAGATTTTGAGATTTGCCTTCAAAACCTAATAATTTAGCTATTTCTTGTTTTGGACTTGTTAAATCCGACCTGTTTTTAGTAATAGATCCCTTGCTGTCTAGCAAGACTATGTTGCCGACATTAAAATCATTTAATAGCTTAGCTATGGAAATGCCAGCGGCGCCAGCCCCATTAATGACCACCTTGATGTTTTCTTTATCTTTTTCGACAACCTTTAGAGCATTAATCAAGGCAGCTAAGGCCACTATGGCCGTCCCATCTTGATCATCATGAAAAACCGGTATATTAAGTTCGCTTTCCAATCTCTCTAAAATTTCAAAACACCTCGGAGCTGCAATGTCTTCAAGATTTATTCCAGCAAAATTTGGTTGAATGTTTTTGCAAAATCTAACAATTTCATCGACATCTTTACTATAAATACAAAGAGGGACAGCATCCACTCCAGCAAAACTTTTAAAAATTGCCGATTTCCCCTCCATAACAGGCAATCCCGCCTCCGGCCCGACGTCTCCAAGCCCAAGAACGGCTGTGCCATCAGAAATAATGGCTATTTGATTAGCCCTATTTGTATACTTGTCTACTTCTTTCTTATTTTTTGCAATTTTTTTAGAAACTTCGGCAACACCCGGAGTATATGCTATAGCCAGTTTTTTTCTTGAGTTTATGTTAAATTTTGGCTTAATTTCAATTTTCCCTCTATATTTTTTATGTATATCAACAGATTCCTTTTTAAAACTCATTTAATAAAATTAATAGTAATAATACTTACGCGTTTGAGTTTCTCTATTTGCCAAATTATTTAATTCTTGAAACCACTGAAGAATGTCATTCTGAACTTGATTCAGAATCTAATGATTACCAAAAAAGGCTTTGTAAAGAGATTCTGATTTTCATCAGAATGACAAAATTTTCAAAATAATCAATTCTTCAGTGGTTTCATTCTTATACTCTTATCATACTCTTATCTGGTATCTCTTGCAAACAAAAAAACCACCCCGGAAAATCCGGGGCGGTTTTGAGATTTAAGGAGTGGCAATTTTAGCGTTTACGGTTCTTCTTCCCCAATTCAGCGCTTCGCCTCTGGAGGGAAACCACATGTCAAAAATGTTCCCCTTAATGGCTCCGCCTCTATCCTCACAAGTATAAGTACCCATGCCTTCGATTTCAATCTTGGTTCCAAAAGGATACTCGGGCGGACAAGCCATGGTTCCCGTATGAACCCTGGTTCCGCTGGCAGTTCTGAAGGGATTTCCCCAGCATTGATCGGGAGTAGAAGAGTATCCAGTTACCATGATTTGGGTTTCTTTTCCATAGACCGCCTCTTCGGCAGTAAGGGAAACGGCATAGCTTTTCACTCTGGCTCTATCTTCCCATAAAGCGGGAGTATTTTTCATCACTACATCGGACATGGTTACCAATGCGGTAAATTTGTTTTGTTTTTGAGACTGCTCCTGCGCATATTGATTTTTATTCTCCTCAGATTTTTCCTCTTCGAAAGCCAACACCTGAGCGGGAAAAATCATAATAGCAATCAATCTAATTACAATCAAAACGCCTGCTAATCTCATTAAGGATTGAATAGTGCAACGCCGCTTTGAAAGCGGCCTGTTCACATGCAAAGATCCGACCGGGATCTTGCCTACTGAACAGATTTGCTTTAGGTCTAATTCTTTACAAAAATGTAATGGTACTGAATTAGAGGGCTAAAACAAAAATTATCCTTAAAGGATAACAGGCGATAATAACATAATTTGTAATATTTGTCAAGGGTAAATGAGAAATAGAAATAGAAATGAGAAATAGAAATGGGAGGTGGGAAGTTGAAAGTGAGAGGTGGGAAGATGAGAACATTGTTTCATTGTTCAATTGCTACATTGTTAAGAAATTAATGGGAAATTATGGAAATAAATTGATATAAAGTTGATATACGATAGAAATTGGTAGAAACCAGCAGAAATTACAAAAATGGCAAGATAAATCGAAATTAAGAAGTTAAGAAATTGTTTATAAAATTATAAAATTTCTCGCTAACTTTTTAAATTTTAATGAAAACAGTACCCCGCACGGCAACGGAAAAAATTCTCTTGATGCCCGGGAATAACACTAATTAGGGGCTGCTAATTTTTGAAAAAAATCTACTGCTCCCGTTCTGCGGGAAAAAATTATTTTAACCAAAATCCCATAAATGAGACAAAATAATTCTCGCCCGGAGGATTTCGGGTTTCGCACCGCTTTAAAAACATAAACATTCTACCTTATTTACCCCGCAATGCGGGGCAGGCCCTAATTACGAATAGCCAATCACCAATTACATTTGTCTGCATGCTTAAATGTTTTAATGAAGATATATACCCAAAAACAAAAACCCTCTCGCGGAGGGCTTTTGTTTCTTTTTTTGGTAAAATAGGATGACCATTTTTTTTGACAGCTTTTTGGCTGTTTTTTGATTTAATTATTATATTCTTTTTTCAAGGTTCGTTTTAATTTTTATTTCGGTCCTCCTGGCGGCCCTCTTTTCAAAAGGGACTGTTTCCAAGCACCATTTCATTGCGAAATTTCTGATTTTTTAGATAAATTTTTCAAACAATTTTTGCAGCTTTAGCAGAGCTAAGGCAAAAAAATTTTTGGAAAATTTAGCAAAAAAGATGGGATTGCAGTAGGAATGGTGTTTGGAAACGGTCCCTAAGAAGAGGGCCAGAGAAAGATCAAAATTAATACCGTTGCAAGCTGCTTTGAATCAACAAAACGCTCTTCAGTTTATTTAAAATGCCGGAACAAAAGATTTTTCAATTGCAGAGGCATTAACTTTTCAATTGCAAAAGACGCTCTTCTTCCCTTTCTAAAACCCACACATTGGCAACTGTCAATATAAACAAAACGGCAACCACGATTATCAAGCCGCTTTCTGTGAACAAGCTTCTCATTTTTTCCAAGAACTTGTTCTTTTCCGCTCCGGCCATGGCCGCAATTCTATTTTTGTCATCATCTTCGCCGTTCTTTGCTTCTTCTTTTTCAACTACGTAATCGATATATTGCTCGCTTGGAATTTGGGCGGTTTGTTTGCTTCCATTTTCACTTTCTGCCTTAATTAAAACTCCGTCATTCTCCAAATCCACATCTTCCAAGGTAACTAAATTCATATAAATGTTTTCCCTCAGTTTTTCCAATTCAAAATTATTATCGCCCACAACGGCTTGGACGGTTTGAGGATTTCCCTTCACTTCGGCAAACACCAGCATCTCATCTTCAAACTCTCCCTGCCAGGGCTGAACCGATGTTTGACCTATAATTACGCCTCCTTCATTACTATCCTCCTTTTCAGCTTGGTTTTCTTTCTGGCCTTCTTTGTTGTTATCGCTTTCTTCAAGCTGCTTTTCTTGACCATCTGTTTGGCTTTCTTCGCTTTGCTTGTTAAAACCGTTTACTACATCGCTGACTCGAGAAACATCCGAATTAAGTTTTTTGCCAAACATTTGCACTGCCACCTTTGTTTTCTTGTTGTCTATTATTCCATCTTTTACGGATACTCCCATCTCTTCATATTTTTCTGACATGATATTGTCTTTATGGGTGGGACTTTTCATCCAAGCGTCGTGAACCGCTTTGACGGTATTGAAATCCATTCCCAAATTTTCACCCGCGTACTTATATTGATAACCCGCTTTCTTAAACCAGTGCCAGGGATCCACTCCCTCCGGAGAAGTGTGGGCAAAATAATCATTGCCCAGCATGTCCTGAGCTTTCATTCCCGCGGCTTTTGAAAGGGTTTTATTTTCCTTCAGCTGTTTCAGGCCCGCGCTCGCTCGCTCTTGGTTGACATAATCTATGATCTGCTTTTCCATATCTGCGTAATCGGCTTTGGCAAACCCGGCGGAAAATAGCACAAGGAAACTCAAGGAGAAAATTATTCTGTTTTTTATTTTTTGATTTTTCATTGATCTGTTTTTGAATATAAAAAGGCGGCTCACAAAAACTTGCGAACCACCTTCTAACTTGATTCTAGTCCCATTATACACCCTATTTAATTATTTGTCAATAAGAGTTAAAAATTTTTTAGCCGTTATTAAAAAATATTTTATGCACGGGATGTATGCACGGGATGAGGGAATCGAACCCCCGACTACGGTTTTGGAGACCGTCGTTATACCACTTAACTAATCCCGCATGGATATAATATTACAAAAAACAAAACAATTTGAAAAGCTAACCAGGATAGGGGAATCACCCCGCCTTCGCGAAGGGGGGGGGTGAAAAGCAGTGGTTTATTTGCCCCTCCTTTCGAGAAAGGATTGGGGCCATTAACCGACACCCGCGAACTTAAATTACAAATTACAAATTACAAACAAATTACAATGCACAAATCTTGAAAACACAAAATTATGTTAACTTTGGTTTTTGCATTTAAATAGATTTTTCAAAATCTATTTAGGACCTGCCCCGCAATGCGGGGCAAATAAGGTAAAATATTTATATTTTTAAAGCGGTGCTTACTCCACCTTTATCCCCATCGATCTGGCGGTGCCTTCCACGATTCTCATGGCTGCGTCAACCTCGTTGGCGTTCAAGTCCGGCATTTTCTTTTCGGCGATTTCCCTCACTTGATCCTTGCTTACTTTGCCGGCTTTTTCCGTCAAAGCATTTCCGGCGCCTTTTTCAATGCCGGCGGCCTTTTTTAAAAGTTCTGAAGCCGGCGGAGTCTTGAGCTTAAAGTCAAAACTTCTGTCTTCATAAACACTAATTTCCACGGGAATAACCTCACCTTGCATCTCCTTGGTTTCTTCGTTGAATTTGGTGCAAAAATCTTGGATGTTCAATCCGTGCTGGCCCAGCGCGGGACCCACCGGAGGAGCGGGATTGGCTTGGCCGGCTCTTATCTGAAGTTTGATAACGGTTTCTACTTTCTTCGACATAAACTTACTTTACTAAATTGTTAAATAAACGACTTGTTTGTATGCTTAGATGTTTAAATGATATTATATTTTCTTCACCTGCAAGAAATCCAGTTCTACGGGCGTTTCACGTCCAAAGATGTTTACCAGCACGGTAACTTTGCCCCTTTCTTTGTCCACCGCGTTAATCTTGCAATCAAAGCCCTTGAAAGGCCCGTCCACCACTTTGACCATTTCTCCTTCTTGGACATCGATATTGTATTTAGGCTGATCTTTTTCCGATCTTTTTCTTATAATTCCAATTTCTTCCGGATCCACCGGAGTCGGCGTGGTTCCCAAGCCGATAAAGCCGGTTACGTTGGGGGTGTTTCTAACTACATACCAAGAATCATCCGTCACGATCATATCCACTAGAACGTATCCCGGGAAGATTTTTTCCTCAATGGTGTATCTTTTGCCGTTTTTTATCTTGATTTTTTTCTCCTTGGGCACCATCACATCGAAGATCTTATCCTTAACGCCCATAGACTCTATCCGCTGCCTCAAATTTCTGGCTACATTGTCTTCATATCCGCTGTAAGTATGCAACACATACCAAGACCTTCCGTGATGTTGAGTTTGTTTTGCCATATATTAAAAATTAGAAATTAAGCCTCAATTTCCTTTAAAAAAATTATTCGAATATAAATTTATCAATCAGAGTAGAGAAAAACAAGTCCAAAAAACCCAAAAAGGCTGCCACCACCAAGCTAACCGCTATCACAATCAAAGTGTACCGGATAGTTTGCTCTCGACTGGGCCAGCTGACCTTTTTCAGTTCTTCTTTCGCTTGTTTAATAAAAACAATGGCTTTTTGCATTTCGCCTATTAATAATAAATGCCTTAAAATGAAACCTTTGCTTCCGGATTTAAAAACAGCCTTTCCGGCCATTTTCAACATCATATAAATTTTACAGTCAATTTTGAAAATTGTCAAATGGAAAGTCATTCTAACATTTAAACATTTAAACAAACGCAAAACAACAACTACTTTGAAATTTGAAGCAGGAAGGAGTTATTTGTGATTATTTGAAAAACTTTCGTGGTCATTGTCGTGGCCACGACATATTTTTTGCCCCCAATCCCTTCTTTTTTTGTTGTTTACCAACCTCAAAATAAGTGCTAAACTTAGAATATAGAAAAGAAGCCACTGAAGAATTGACTATTTTGATATTTTTGTCATTCTGATGAAAATCAGAATCTCTTTACGAAGCCTTTTTCTGGTAATCATTAGATTCTGAATCCCGCCAAAGGCGGACACGGCAAGTTCAGAATGACATTCTTCAGTGGTTTCAGAAAAGGTTAATTTTAAAATAAACAAACTATGGGTGTTTTTTTGTTGGTTTACATAAGCCTGGGGTTGATCGGACTGTTGTTGGTTTGGATTGTTTTGCTGCAGATGAAGATTTCGGGAATCAGAAAAAACCAAGAGATTTTGTTCAATGGAAAAAAGGCTAAGGATTTGGAAAAGATTATCTTGGAAAACAAAAATAATATTAAAAAAATATCGGATGAGACCGAGGATTTGTATAGCATTACCTCTAAAATCAACCAGCACTCGCTCAAAAGCATCCACAAAATGGGCTTAATAAGATTCAATCCCTTTAGGGAAATCGGAGGCGACCAAAGTTTTTCGCTGGCTTTGCTGGATGATGAGGACACCGGGGCGGTGCTTTCCTCTCTTTATTCCAGAGAAGGAGTAAGGATTTACGCCAAATCCGTCCAAAAAGGCCAACCCGTCAAATATCCTTTGACAGAAGAAGAAAAACAAGCTATTTCCATTGCTTCTATTGATAAAAACAATCAGAAAATCAGAAAAAACGTCTGAGTTGGAAAATCATGCAATTCAAGGTTCAACCTTCGGCTAGCCGAAGGTTGAACCTTGGTATTACTCCAGTCAAAAAGTCGGGGAAACATCTAAAGCCTGGTAGCATGTTAAAATGACAATAAAGCAATAGGATAAAATGTTAACATGATGATGAAACAACAGTAGGAATTACGTGCTTGCCTCTTTATTGCCTAAAAAAAAGAGAGTAAAGCAAGGTTTGGTTTTTGCATTCAATCGAAAAAATATTTTAGAAGCAAAAAGGGTTTTCTATTAAAAATATCTTATCGTATAGGAATTTCAAAAAATCCTATACATTGCTGATTTCACGCGGATTATCACGCGGATTTACGCGGGATGCTAAATGTGCGAAGCTTAATCTAACAAGCCTGAGAGGCAAGTGCGCATAAAACCAAGCCTTGCTTTGCTCTCGGCATTGCCAGGGAGTAATCGCGTAATTTCTAAACAGGATAATATGATAATAAGATAACATGTTAACATGATAACATGAACTCCCCTTTGACTTTTTCCCAAATCTATAGTATAAAAGTAAGATAAGCATTTATTGAAATATTTTGAGCGGACAAAATTCCAAAAATCAAGCTATTCCCATTCCAAACCAATTGACCGTAAAGGAACTTGCCAAAAGGTTGCAGGCCGATGTTCCGGAGATTATAAAAAAATTGATGGAAAACGGCATAATGGCAAGCATTAATGATACCGTTGACTACGACACTTCCTACATTGTAGCCGAGGAACTGGGTTTTCAAATAGAGCCGGAAGAACTCACCAGCACTGAAGAAGTTTTAACTTTGGAAAAATTGCAGAAAATCCTCCGCCTGGAAGAAGAAAACAAAGAAAATCTAAAGAAAAGGCCGCCCATAATCACCGTGCTGGGGCACGTAGACCACGGCAAAACCACTCTGCTGGATACATTAAAAAAAACCCGTATCGCCGAAAAAGAGTCCGGCGGAATCACTCAGCACACCAGCGCCTACCAAGTAAAAAAGAAAGGCGAACTGATCACTTTCATTGACACGCCCGGCCATGAGGCCTTCCAGGGGATGAGAGAAAGGGGCGCCACTGTAGCTGATATAGCTATTCTGGTAGTGGCCGCCGATGACGGAGTAAAACCTCAAACGGAAGAAGTGGTAAAATTCCTTTTGGAAAACAACATTCCAACCATAGTAGCCATTAATAAAGTAGATAAGCCAGAGGCCAAACCGGCAAAAGTAAAACAGGAACTGGCCGAACACGGTCTTTATCTGGAAGGATACGGCGGCGAAGTGCCTTTTGTGGAGATTTCGGCTAAACAAAACACCGGTTTGGACGAACTACTGGACTCTGTTTTGTTCCTGGACGAATATTACGACTTTCGCGCCAATCCGGCCCGGAACGCGCTAGGTATAATTTTAGAATCCCATAAAGACTCCCACAAGGGTCCGATTACCACCGCCCTAATCAAAACCGGGACTTTGAAAGTAGGCCAGGATATAATTATAGGAAAAATTGTCGGCCGCGCTCGAAAACTGGAAGATTATTCGGGAAAATCAATTGAGCAAGCTATTCCCTCCACGCCGGTAACAATTCTCGGCCTACCCAAGGCTCCTCAAAGCAACGACATTCTTCAAGTAGAGGAAAATCAAGAAAAGTTAAGAAGATTCAGCAAAGATCTAAAAAGAGGAGTCTCGACAATGAATCACACTGCCGGCGAGATGCAGTCCGGCGATTTATTAAAAACCATCAATGAAACCAAGAAAAAGCGCCTTTCGATTGTTTTAAAAGCCGACGTTCGAGGCACCTTGGAGGCAATTGAACAGATTATACAGACCATAGACTCTCAAGAGATTAACGTTGAATTTGTAGATAAAGGAGTGGGATCCATCACGGAAACCGACGTAAAAATGGCTCAAACAGGGAATGCCATCATCTATGGATTCAATGTCAACCCCACGCCGGTAGCCAGCCGCATAAAAGAAGACACCGGGGTAAAAATAAAAGTATTCAATGTGATTTATGAGCTAATTGAAGATGTTAAAAATGAGATGTCTGAATTGCTAGAACCGGAAATCAAGAGAACCGATCTGGGAAAGCTCAAAGTGCTGGCCGTCTTCAAGTCGGTCAAAAACGGCATGGTAGTGGGAGGCAAAGTTATCAGCGGAAAAATGGTTAAAGGAGAAAATCTGGAAATAGTCAGGGAAAGCGAAGCTGTCGGAGTAGGCAAAATGAGCCAGCTTCAGCAAAACAAAGAAGACGTCCGCGAAGTCAAAGAAGGCTTGGAATGCGGCGTTTCTTTTGAAGGCAAAGGAAAAATTCAAGAAGGAGATACCTTGATTTGCTACAAGGAAGAAGAAATCAAGAAGAAGATTAAATAAAGTCCATTGTTAAATTGCTCTATTGTTGATTGTTAATGTATAAAAGCTTTTGTGGTAAGCAAAGAGGTTTTAGAAATTGTTTTATTATAGAGGAAGATTAAAAAAATTTACCGCGTTTTTGGTGGTTTGAAGCTCTATGTCCTTGAAGGGCATTTTTTTTATATCAGCAATTCTTTTTATTACATATCTAACAAAAAGGGGCTCGTTCCTTTTTCCTCTCATGGGAACAGGAGCCAAAAAAGGACAGTCGGTTTCCGCCATCATCCTGTCTAGAGGGGTTTTTTCCACGGTTTTTGCCAGCTCGTTGCTATCCTTAACAAAAGTGATATTGCCCGTAAAAGAAACCATTAGATTAGGCAGCTCTAAAAAGCTGTGAAGCTGCTCCCTGTTTCCGCTAAAGCAATGCACTACCATTTTCATATTTCTGTATTTTTTGTCATTTATTATCTCTAAAAGGTCTTCATAGGCCTTCCTGCAATGAATGATGAGTGGCAAATGAGTGTCTCGAGCCAGCTCCAACTGCATCTGGAAAAGCTTTTTTTGAAACTTCTTTTCCTTCGTGTCGCTCATCCTGAAATAATCCAGCCCGGTTTCTCCGATAGCTACAATTTTTAGCTTTTCCATGTCTATATTTCTTCGCAAATACTCTTTCGCTTTAACCAAATCAAAACTTTCGCCCGCCTCGTGAGGATGAAACCCAAGAGAAGCATAAACAAACTGATGTTCCAGTGCTAGCGCCAGCGTCTTTTTATTTCTTTCCCAATCTACACCGACGTTCACCACGGTGTCTCCGTAAAAACGAAAAAATCGCTTCAGCACTTTCTCGCGGCTGAGATCAAACTGCTCAAAGTCAAGATGGGCGTGGGTGTCAATCATTGATTAGTATCAAGTATTATGAAGTATGTATTATGCGTTATAAACAAAGAGAAGTCTTTTAGCCGTACTAGCTGAAATCACATCTTTTCAATGCGGGGAAAAAGGGGTTCGGGTTGGCGGGTTTTTATCATTTTTTTCATTTTTTCGGAGGTTTCCGGCATAAACGGCTCAAGCCTTTCAGCTATAAGCCAGAGGCTTTCCATCAAGGCAAGCATTGTCTCTTCAAATTTATCGTAGTCGGTTTTAACCAGCTCCCAAGGCCTGGTTTTTTCAATATCTTTGTCATATACGGATATTTTCTCCCGGATGTCCAGCAAAACCTGCTCTGTTCTCCCTTGCTCAAGATAATCATTGTACTCTCCCCAAAGATTCTTTTGCTTGTTCTCCGGACCGCTCTTGATTCTTTTTTGAATTTCGCTGTCTTCCAAATCAATCTTTTTGCTTAAATTGACAACCCTGGAAAAAATGTTGCCGATTCCGTTGGCCAATTCGGCGTTGTATTTGGAAATCATTTTTTCCTCCGTCAAGTCGAAGTCTTCCCCGAAATTTGCCATGCTCAAAAGCAAATAGCGAGTTCCGTCCGCTCCGAATTTATCCAACATTTCCTCCGGCGCAACCACATTGCCCAGGCTTTTGCTCATTTTTTGCCCGCCGGAGGTGATAAAGCCGTTGATATAAATTTTTTCCGAGTTCGGCAAGCCGGCCGATATCAGCATAGCCTGCCACATAGCCGACTGCTGGCGAAGATTATCCTTGCCGGCAATCTGCGCTCCCGGCCACCACTTTTGAAAAGTTTCCCCGTCTTCCGGCCACCCCAGAACGGAAATGTAATTCACCAAAGCATCGAACCACACATACATAACATGATCCTCATCATCCGGCACGGGAACGCCCCAGGGCATTTTTTTCTTCAACCTGGAAACACTGAAGTCTTGAAGGCCCTTTTCGGCAAAATGTTTGATCTCTTTGAGCCGTTTGGCGGGTTTTACGAATTCCGGATTTTTTTCATAAAGCTCCAGTAGCTTTTCTTGGTAGTTGGAGAATTTAAAAAAGTAGTTTTCTTCTTCGATTATCTCCAAGTCCCTGTCCGGATGAAGCGGGCATCTGCCTTCTTCATTCAGCTCGGAATCGGTTTTTTCCAATTCACAGCCCACGCAGTATTTGATTTTATACTTGGCTTTGTATATATCGCCGCTTTCTTTGCATTTCATCCAGAACGCCTGAGCGGCTTTCATGTGATTCTCATCGGTGGTTCTGACGAAATTGTCCCAGCTGAGATTCAAGAGGTTTTTCATCTCTTTAAATTTTTTCACCTGCTCATCACAGAACTCCTGCGGATCGACGCCCTTTTCCGTGGCTTTTTGGGCAATTTTCTGGCCATGCTCGTCCGTCCCGGTGTTGAAAAAAACTTCTTTGCCCAGCAACCTGTTGAATCGGGCCAGCACATCAGCGCGGATCGCTTCAGAGGCAAAACCGATATGCGGGCTGGAATTGACATATGGCAGAGTGGTGGTTATGTAATAATGCTTTTTCATAAATATCTTTACTTTACAAACTTATCACCCCGAGATTAATATTCTTTAGATGAATCAATTTACATCAATTTTAGCATAGTCACTGGTCACTAAACTAATCTATTTCTCTTAACAATAGACCAATTTAACAATGGAACAATGCTTCTCACTTCTCAATTTTCAATTTCCAATCCCCTCTTCCCACACCTCGCATCCAGCATCTCGCCTCCCGCTTGCTATTTAAAACTCACCAAATTCTTTATATCCCTCAAAAGCTCCCTTATTCCCCCTTCTTCTTTTTTCGGAGCTTCTTCTTGATTAAGCAGTTCATCTTCTTCCTTCAGCTCTTCATCCACCTTTTTCTGGGAAGAATAAAACTTGGTTAAAGAAAAAACCAGAATGGAAGAAAGAATGATGCCGGCAATGTGGGAGGCAAAAACCGTTAGAGAGCTGTAAAACATTTCCATCTCCAGCATCCTCAAGGCTATGGCCGCTGTGGAAACGGGCGGAACCAAGGCCACGGCAATCACCGTTCCGGTAATGTATTGGGAAAGCTCTTCCCGGACAAAAGACATGGCCGCCGCCATTCCGGCTACCATAGCAATGATAAAGCCTTCTATGGTCAAATCAGTCCTCAAAAACATCTCATGATTGATTGTTTCCGGCCTCTCCAAGGCCATAGCCAGCAACAAAGAAAACCCCAAAGAGAACAAGAACCCTTCGAAAAGAACCCTGGTTGACCGAAACAGCAGCTTAAAGTCGGCCATAACGATTCCCAGGGAAACCGCCAGAACCGCCGCCAGCATAGGCGCCACCAGCATAGCCCCGATTATCACCGCCGCATTGTTGGTAAGAATTCCCAAGGTGCAAATCAAGGAAGAGGCAATGATCATAACAAAAAAACTTTTCCTCGGGCAAGAGCTCTCAATTATCTTCTCCACTACATCGTCTTTCTGTTTTTTGTCTATATCCCGAAACAAGTGATCATTTGATTTCTCGCTAAACCACATTTATTTTCTTTAATTTTTATTTTAACTATGATATATTTTAACATAGATTTAATATTTTTCCAGATAAAAATAATAGAATGACGAACAGAAACAAACAGATTGATTTTATTGGAATAGGATTTCCCAAGTGTGCAACTACTTGGATTTACAAATGTCTAGAAGAACACCCCGAAATATGCACATCCAAACAAAAAGAGCTGACATACTTTATCAACCTTGAGAGTAGCAATATTCCATATTTTAAAAAATTAATGAGAAAAAAACGCGTATTTTATAAAAACAGCATTGAAAGCTATTTAAACAACTTCAATCACTGTCATCCAAGCTCGATAAAAGGAGAATGGAGCACTAATTACATATTTGACGAAAATGCAGCCAGAAATATATATAACAACTTTCCCAACGTAAAAATTATTGCTTGCTTAAGAAATCCAGTCGATAGAGCGTTGTCTCATTATAAATTCGCAAAAAATGTTCTTTTGTGGGAAAAATCTACAGAATTTAAACAAGCCTTGAATATAAACAATGAAGTTTACATAGAAGGAGGAATGTACTACAAAAGATTACTCCCATTTTTTAAAATATTTCCCAGAAAAAATATAAAAATTGTTTTTTTTGAAGATATGGTTCAAAGTCCTTTGCTCTTTATGCAAGATATTTATAGTTTTTTAGGTGTAAATAAAAACTTCTCTCCAACTAATTTAAATAAAAAAGAAAATTTTTCAGGCAAGCCTAGGTTCTTAATTATAAGAAAAATCATTATTTTTATCAACAATCTTTTTTATATCCCAAATTCAAACCCCGGTGCCCCTTTTTCTCAAACAAGATTAAGAGTAGTATATTCGCAATAGATTTCAGCTAATAATTAATTGTGAATATGCAGCCGATAACTTTTTATGAAAGAGAAATAATCGAAGTTTCTTTGAGGCTAAAAAGAAAGAAAGCTTGGATAGCTCGAAAATTGGGCAGGGATTATTCTGTCATTAAAAGAGAGATTAAAAGAAATTCAGGGGAGCATCTGCCCTACAGAGCAATAGATGCCCAGTACTTTATGGAAAGGAGGGCTAAAAATACTAACAAGAGAAAACTGGATAAAGAAAAGAATCGGAAATTGAAAGAATACGTGGAGAAAAAAATTAGCGGGGATTGGTCACCGGAACAGATTGCTGGAAGATTAAAAGAGGAACCGCCTCCGGGGATTATGGAAACTATTAGCTATGAGAGTATCTATGACTATATCTACAACGGAGCAGAAAAGCACAAAGAACTCTACCGGCATTTAAGAGTTGGGAGAAAGCAAAGGCAGAAAAGATATTTTCGCAAAAAGCAAGGAAATAAGCTGAAAAATAGGGTTTCTATTCATTTAAGGCCAAAAGAGGCAGACAAGAAAAAAGAGTATGGGCACTGGGAAACAGACTTGGTGGAATTCGGCAGAAAACAGAAAGAGAATTTATCGGTTAAATATGAAAGAAAGGGAATGCTTTGCCGGCTTCACAAAGTATGGGGCAAATCAGCAATGGAGAATGAGGATTCTATTGCGGATACTATAGAGGGCTTCCCTAAATCTTGGGTTAAAAGCATGACCAGAGACAACGGAGGAGAAAATGCTAAGCATTTGGAAACCTTGGAAAACTTTGATGTCCCTTCTTACTTCTGCGATCCTTATTGCTCTTGGCAGAAAGGAGGGGTAGAAAATCTTAACAAACTTATTAGGCAATATTTTCCCAAGAAGGGAGATATTGCGAATGCTACGGAAAAAGATATACTGTTAGTGCAGGAAAGACTTAATAACCGTCCCAGGAAATCGCTTAACTATTTAACCCCCAATGAAATTTTTGTGAAACGCTCTTAATTTTTTAAAAAAGGGGCACTAAATTCTTGAATCTTTATATTTTCTTTGAGAAAACCAATACTAATTTTATTGCGATCTTTCTAAAAAAGCTAGGCCTTAAGAGTGTAATTGAAGCTTTTGACAGGAAGCTTTTGACAAAAAAAGAGCCCCTCTGTGTAAAATTAAAACCCTCAGAAAGGAAGGAGCTCTTTAATGTTTTTTCAAAGGATATTGAAAAGTTAGAAGAATTGATCCAAAAAGATTTATCTAACTGGAAAAAATAAAATTAATTCATTTTATGAAAAAACTCGTTAGCATTTTATTGGTAACTTATAATTCGGAAAGTTTTATTAAAAAAACTTTGTATAGCTGTCTAAATCAAACTTACAAAGATATTGAAATTTTAATCCTCGATAATTACTCCTCTGACCGAACTGTTTCTTTGATTAAGCGTCAAAAAGACGCGAGGTTAAAATTATATCAAAGCAATAAAAACATTGGACCTTATGCAGGCTTAAATCTTTTATTAAAAAAATCTCAAGGTCAATACATTGCAATTCAAGATCACGATGACGTCTGGCTTCCAAATAAAATAAAAAAGCAGGTTGCTTTTTTAGATAATCACGCACATGATTGCATTGCCTGTGGCTCAAGCTGCTGGTTTTATTTTGAAAGATTTAAAAGATTGAGAATGAAAAAAGTGAGCGGTTACGTTGATTATGTCCCTCATATAACTTTAATTTTTAGAAAAAAGAATTATTTAAGATACAATCTAGATTCTCCATTGCCAGAAGAAGATTTTCAAAAAAAAATCCTAGGAAAAGAAGGTAAAATATATTCTATTCAAAAACCCTTAGCAATAAGGAGATTCGGAAAAGATTCTCAGAATTTATCAAGAAAAAGAAGATTATTGAAGACAAAGAACTTAAAGCAACTCCTTCAACTCGAGAAGGGACGCCCAATAGATTTATTAAACATCCTAATTACCCCCATTTTGTCTAAATTTCCCTTTTTTGACCAAGTGGTAAGATGCTTTTTGTTTGGAAAAAACTATTCAATAAAAGAATTCGCAAAGGAAAATCCCGGCTTAAAAAAATTTATTAATAACACGCTTTAATCAGGGACTGCTAATTTTTCAAAAAATCTGTCGCTTCCATCTTGTATAAAAAATTATTTTAACCGATTATAAATATAAATACTATACATTTTTTGCCCCGCAATCCGGAGCAATCTCTAATTATGAAACTATAGAAATATGATTACTTACAACAAAGGAATATTAATAGGCATACCCTGCTACAATGAAGAAAGCACAATAAAAAAAGTAGTTGAAGACTTCAAAAGAGAATTGCCAGAAGCAAAGATATTAGTGGTTGACAACAACTCTAGCGACAATACCGCAAAAAAAGCTCGGGAGGCAGGCGCTGAAGTTGAAAGAGAAAAAAGGCAAGGCAAAGGATTTGCTGTGCAAAAAATCTTTGAAAAATTCACTCAAGGCTATCTGGTAATTGTTGATGGAGATGACACTTATTCGCCAGAGGAAGCGCATAAGCTCATTGACAGCTTAATCCAAGACAAAGCAGACATGTTAGCAGGCAACAGACTCAACAAAAAAAACAAAAAATCTTTTTCCACTCCTCATTGGTGGGGCAATAAAATGTTTGCTTTTTTTATAAATCTTCTTTTTAAAACAAATTTAAACGACATACTCTCCGGATACAGAGTATTTAATCAAAACTTTAAAAGAAATGCTATTCTGCTTTCCGGTGGATTCGAGATTGAATCGGAACTCACTATCCAGTCTATAGAAAGAAATTTAAAAATCAAAGAACTTCCTGTATCGCTAAAAAAAAGGGGGGGCTTAAGCACCTCAAAAATAAGAACTTTCAAAGATGGTTTCATTATTTTGTACACAATATCCTCTCTTTTTAGAGACTACAAACCTCTTGAATTTTTCAGTGTCATAAGTTTTTTTTCACTGGCTGTGGGAATGTTTATAAGCTGGAGGGGAATTTCGGAGTATCTAGAAACCGGCTTAGTAACCCACCTTCCATCTCTTGTAGTGGGTGGTTTTCTTGTTTTGTTTAGCTTTATTAGTTTTATTGCAGGACTTATATTAAGCTCCTTGAAAAGAAGACATGAAGAAATCATTAGCTTGATCAAAAAAAATAATTTCTAAACAAAAGCCTTTGGAATATTTTTTTCTTGAAAAAAATACGAATAACGCCTTGATTTACAATATTTTCAACCCTCTAAAGAGGATTATTTAAAACCATTCCATTCCGCAATGAATTTATTGATGTTTTTATCCCAACTAAAATTTAGTGCTTTCTTTTTGGCTGCTAACCCTCTTTTTTTTGCTTCTTCCATGTTTTTATAATAATAAACAATAGCATCTCTAATTTCTTCTGCATCGGATTTTTCTATCAAAAAACCATTCTTTTTATCAATCAATTCAGATCCTCCCTCATTTGGAGTGGCTATGATAAAGCATCTGCAATACATGGCCTCCAAAAGAGATGTGGATAAACCTCCACCTGGATAAGAAGAATGAATATACACATCAGAGGATTTTAAATAACCAAAAACATCCTCTCTGGCAACAGAACCCAAAAAAACAACATTTTTACCACTAATTTCCTTCAGTTTATCAGTAGCCTCACCGTCTCCACAAACAAATAAAATTGTTTTTTTCTTGACTTCTACTGGAAGCAAATCAATAGCCTTAATAACATTTTGAACACCTTTCCACCAAATAAGTCTTGCTGCTACCGTAATAATTATCTCTTTATTGTGTCTTTTTTTAATATTCTCGCCCAACAAAGCCTCATCTATCTTTTTAAAATCTATTCCCCTGGAAATAACAGGACTTCTTCTGTGATCAATAGAGTGAATAAATTTATTGACATTTTTTGATATAGATATATTCAAATCCGATGTTTTAAGTATTGTTCTTCCAATCAATAAATCATAAACCTGAGCCATTAGACCCTTAACTCGACCCATAAAAGAATTGCTCTTGATTGCTATCGAAATATTGGGCGTATGTTCTACATGAATCCAAAAAATTCCCTTTTTTTTAGCTAAAAACATCGCCAAAAAAGAAGTAAAAAAAAATCGCACCCTTGAAACAACTAAATCCCAATCCTTTTTCCAAATAGTGCCAAACTTAGACCAAAAAGCTATTTGCCAAAACTTGGGCAAGGGATATCCAGATATTATCTCAAAAGCAGGAAATCTTATTACCTCACAATCCCCATCTTCCTTGCCGTTAAACTTTGGTATTTCAGAAGTAAAAACAGTTATATCATAATTTTTCCTAGAGAGCATTTTATTAAATTCCGCTGCGTGAGACTCCATGCCACCCATGTGAGGAGGATAATAACCGCAAAATACCAGCAACTTTTTCTTTTTTTTATGCATATAAAATTTTTTGCTTTAAATTATCATTTGCAAATGAAGCCAAAAGAAGGTACAATTTCCGCATAACTCTATAACACTAAAAAAACTTAATGAGAAAATCAATCAAAAAAATGGTAAATTTTTGGAGGGAAAAAAGCTTTATTGCTTCAATTGTGGTCTTTTTGACGGCTTTTGGATTGTTATCGCTTTTTTATCTCAATACGCCGGGGACTTTGGGGATAGGCGATCAATATTTCCACTACGGCTTTGCTGAAATGGTAAAGAAAAAAGGCTTTAGCGCAGCTGACAGTTTTGATCATATCTATCTTTCCCCTGTAGCGAAAGAAGACAAAACTCGCCAAATCGAACTTTTCAATGTTGCTTTAATTCCTTTTACTTTTTTTGAAAATTCTCTGCTTGGACTAAAATTAAGCGTTATCTTTTGGGCAAGCACTGTTATTGGCATTTTATATTATGTTTTGAGAAAAAGCAAAGTGCCATACGCTTCCCTGTTTACGCTTATCTTTCTTATGAGTTTTTTCCCAATTTTTCGGCTTTTAATCGGCCGGGGATTGGTACTGGTTTTCGGCTTGCTTTTGCTTGAAATTCTCCTGGTTTCCAAGAAAAAATATTCGGCTTTCTTCTTTGTTGCTTTTTTCCACGTCCTGTGGCATCAATCCAGTTTTTTTATGATTCCGTTTATCGCTGTTGCGGGAGAGGTATTGAGATACATAACGCACAAGGAGTTTTCCAAAAAAATGATTTTTTTAAGTATTCTGGCGGTTATTTTAGGCATGGCTCCTCAGCCGAATTTTCCTCAAAACATAGTCGACCGGACATCTAGTCTTGTCAACCTGCAAAGCGAAGTGGTTCAAGAGAGCGATATCGCCAGAGTGGAAGGCCAGGAATTGCACACCCTTGAACCTTCAAAACTTATTAACTACTTTCCCTACCTGCTACTTCTAAACATACTGGCTTACAGCTTTGTGATTTACAGCTACATCAAGAACAAAGAATCGGGTAGATTCAAAAATGAGGATCATTTATTCTATTTAGTCTTTTTGATAAACCTGGCTTCTCTTTTCGGAGTTATGGTTATAAGCGGGAGATTTGTTGATTTTTTCATTATCACAGGCATCCTCTTGAGCGCTTTGTGTGTAAAAAGAATCTTCCGGGACACCGGCAAATGCTTTGACTCAAAAATGCGGAAATTTGTCATAGCGGGAGTATACATTGCGGTTATCTTCTTTGTTGTAAACACTCTGATTGATGCCAGGGTAGATTCGGCCAAAACGGAATTGGAAACCAAGAAGGCCGCCGCCCAGTGGGTTTTTAATAACTCCGATCAAGGGGATAAAGTATTCTTGGAAGGATGGAGCCAGTTCCCCATTCAGTTTTTCTACAACAAAAAAGTAAAATACTCTATGGGCATGGAACCGATGACTCTCAAAAAATATGACGAAAACTTGTTCTGGAAGTGGTATAATATGCACATCAACAACATTTACTGCCAAGAGCCCAAAAACTGCACTCAAAAAACGGATCAAATAAACAGCGATATGAGGGATATGACAAATGAAGAAAAAAATGCATTCAGAAAAGAAAACTCCCAAAAAATGATTCAATCCATCGTAAACGATTTTCAAGCCGATTTTGTGTTTTCCAAAAACAAAACCTTCAACAAAACCATGCTTTTAAACGAAGACATGTTTGAGAATCACCAAATTTTTGAAACCCGCCGCGGCAGTCAATTCTTTGTTGGCAAAATTAGAGACTGATGTTGCACGCTTGTGCTAGATATGCTTTAAACAATCCTAGCTCAACACACCTTCCAGGTTTGATGCATCACACCTGGAAGGTGTGTTGAAGGGCGTAATGTCAGTTAGAAAATAGCTTATGAAAATTTCCATTATAATCATCAACTACCAAAGCGCCGTTTTTTTGAAAAAATGCCTTGCTTCAATTCAAAAGAACTTTTCCGGAAAAGAAGTCGAGGCGATAGTGGTAAACAACGACAAAAACGAAAGGGTTGGTCTGGAAAAGGCATCTTTTCCGTTAAAAATTATTGAAAACAGAGAAAACGTCGGCTTTGCAAGAGCCTGCAACCAGGCGGCAAAAGAAGCCAAGGGCGAATATCTGTTTTTCCTAAACCCGGATGCAAAGATAGCAGGTAAAGATTTTTATAAAATAATCCGGGAGTTCGAGCAAAATCCGCAAATCGGCGCTGCCGGGCCAGGAATTATAGAAGAAATAACCGGAAAGCCTCAACCATGGATTGGAGGCGGCAAGACATCTTTACCAAAAGTTCTTTTCAAAAATACCCTTAACAAGCATTGGAACAAAAAAACAAAAACAAAAGTTGACTGGGTTTCCGGCACTGCTCTTTTGACTTCAAAGAAAATATTTAACAAACTGGGAGGTTTTGATGAAAACTTCTTTATGTATTTTGAAGATCAGGATTATTGCTTGAGAGCAAAAAAGCTTGGATTAAAAATCTTGTTTTTGCCGGAATTCAAAGTTCTACACTGCGGCGGAAAAAGCTGGAAAAGCCAAAAAAGCCAAAAAAAGCGCTATTACATTTCTCAGCAAGTTTTTTTCGATAAACACATGCCCCTACAAGCAAAAATATTAAAAATCCTTCATAAATTCATTTTAAAATTATAACCACTTCCATTGAAAGAAATAAAAAAAGGGGAGGGAAAAACGGTTTTTATTCCTTTTTTGTTGCTTGTATTTATTTTGCCTTTTGTTTTTGCCTTGAATCCGGGGTCAAGTATTGATTTGTCCGCGGTAAGAGTTGCAATTCCGCTTTTATTCCTGCTGTGGCTGGCCGTTTTCTTGTTCAAGAAAAATTTGCTTATTGATGTTCGCTGGCGATTCTGGGCTCTTTTAGCTTTAATTCTTCTTTCTTTTGTTTCTGTGCTGTGGGCCGAGGAGGAGGCTTGGGCTATTCGCAAGTCTCTTTTTCTGGCCTCCGTTTTTCCCATATATTTTGTCGCTTTTTCTTTTTTTAAAAAAAGAGGCGGCTTTTTTCAATTTTCTAAAGTTTTGAGCTGGTCGGCATTTCTGACTGCTTTTCTGGGCGTTGTCCAATTTTTTTCCCAATTTTTTATAGGCCTGGAAACAATTTTGCGGCTGCAAAGAAAAGTGGCGCCTTTTTTTCTGGGAAATAATTTTGCCGAAGAAGTTATTCAGTACAACAGTTGGATGGTCAACTTGGGCGGACATACCCTGCTTCGCTCCTTTGCGGTGTTCCCCGATCCGCATCTCTTTGCTATTTTTTTAACTTTATCCCTTCCTTTCACTATTTACGCTTACTTGAAAAGCGAGAAGCGGATTTATTTGATTATTAGCACTTTTATTCTTGCGGGCTTATTTCTTTCTTTTTCCAGAGCTGCTTACTTGGGTGTCTTGGCTATATTCTTCGCCTCCGTATTCGCCATCAAACCCTTCAAAAGAAACGTTCTGGTTGTTCTGGTTTCTTTGCTTATGCTTTTTTCTTTGGTCGCGGTTTTTCACCAAAGATTTTTCTCCATTTTCGACCTTAAAGAAGGATCGGTTTCCAGTAGAGTGGAGATGCTGGAAAAATCTTGGCAAGTTTTTGCTCAAAACCCCGTCAAGGGAGTAGGCATAGGAAATTTGCCCAAAGCCGTAGAATATTCCTCCAGCTACAGGCAGCCCATTTACGCTCACAATTTGTTTTTGGATTTTGCTTCAGAGCTGGGCTTGATTGGACTTTCTCTTCTTTCAATCGCTGTTGGCGCCCCCTTGGCGTATCTATTCAAAGGTGCTACGCTGGAACAAAAAATCACAGCCATTTCTGTGCTAGCCCTGCTGGTTCTGGCAATGTTTGAAACCCCGTTTTACTCAGTCAGAGTTTTTCCCCTAATATTAATTATCCTTGCTATATGACCTTTTTGCGTTTTTTTTCCATTCTTGTTTTTCTTTTTAGCTGGAGTTATTTAATAAAAATACCTTTAGCCAACAAGGGAAGCGTCAATCTGCTGGATTTGTTGATAATTTTTTATCTAGTCTGTTTTCTCGTCTGGCTTTGGCGGGAGAAAAAAATTAAAAATTTTATTGGCTGGCTTGCCGGCAATAAGCTTTTTTGGCTTTTCACTGTTTTTGTTTTTTTTGTTTTTATCTCTTGGACTGCTAACATAAAGATAGATCCCTGGAATAACCTGGGACTAATAAAAAGTTTTTTTGTGTTGCCGGGTCTGTTTGCGGCTACACTCCCCTATTTAAACCGAGCCCGAGCAAATTGGTTCCGTGACTATTTGGCCGGTTTTTTGTTTTATTCCTCGGGATTAGCCTTGGCTTCTATTTTTGCTTTTTTGGCAGGTCAAACAAGCTATGACGGCCGGGTGTCTTTGATATTCCAATCTCCGAATCAGTTGGTTTTTCTGCTTTCAGTCGGCTATTTAGTTTCTGTGGTATTTTTACTGTTGCGCAAAGAAAACAAGCTTTTGCTTGCTTTGTCTACGGCGGTTCATCTTTTGGCAATATTATCTACCCATTCCGCCGGAGCCGCGCTTTCAGTCGCTGTTTTAACCATCGGAGCCGCGGCAATAAAAAAATATCCCCAGGCCGCGATTGTTATTCCGGCAGTCGCTGTTGCCCTTCAAATAATCCTTTTGCTTGGAATTTTAAACACTAATCTGCTTTTAAAGCATTCCTCGCGCAATCCCTTTGAAAACAAAAACTCCCTTGATTCAAGACTGGTTGTTCATAGCGTCACAGAGAGAATTTTGAAGAATAGCCCTCTTCTGGGAATCGGGCCGGCAAATTTTCAGAAAAAATATTTGGATCAGCAGCAAGAATTCAAGCCCTATCCCCAATGGGCCGTCCCCCATTCTCACCATCTTTTCGCGCAAATCTGGCTTTCCTCGGGTTTTTTGGGTTTGTTTTCTTTTGCTTGGCTATTTGTTTTTAAAATAAAAAAGGCCGCTAAAAAGAAGTCTCTCGCTATTATTTCTCTGTTTATCTTAAGTTATATTCTTCTTCACGGCCTGGCTGACGTCCCCATTTGGAAGAATGATGTGGCGCTTTTGTTTTGGTTTTTTATTTTTCTTTGATATCAACTTCCGCGCTCATCAGGTTGCCGCTTTTTCTATCAATAAAATAAAGCTTTCCTTGCTTTTCATTAAAAAGCAAGTTAACGGCATCTACGGAATTTTTCTCTTTTTGTAAGTCCGTCAATCTATCCTTTTTGCCGGCCTCCGTGTCGATTCTCCAAAAAGTGTCATTGGAGAAAAATCTCTCTTCTTTCCAATTTTCTATTAAGTTAACATCTTCGGAAAATCCCGTAATCAAACCGCAATAAACAAACTCTCCCTTGTCACCCCAAACGCATTTTTCCGCCACCGTGGGAAACGCCAACGAGTAATATTCTCCGCTTTCAATATCCAAATATCCCAACTCCGCTTTGTCCGCCTGCTGAAAGGAGATAAGAAGATACTCTCCCTCGGGCGACCACTGACAGCTGAAATTTTTCTTCAAATCAAAAATTTTCTCTCTTTCTTTTTCCACTAAATCCACTAGGTAAACTCCGTTTTCGGTGTCATTGGAGTTTTGTCCGGATGGATAATACAGCACTTCTTTATTTCCCGGCCGCAGCTTTAACTCAACATTTTCGAAAGGAGTGTCTATGATTTTTTTCCAGTTTTCTCCATTGGTGCTTGAAATATCAATTTCCGATACCTGGCCGGCTTTGTCTGCATAATGATATATTATCCCGTCTCCAAAGGTGTTCCAAACGGCTTCTCTGATGCCTTTTTTTAGTTCCGTGCTTTCATTGTCAAACAGCTTAAAAGCCGATATTCGATTGTCTTGCTTAACCATAACTTTATTTCTATTGAATGACCACTCAATTTCTTCCGGTTTTTTCAGAGGGTAAGAACCCGCGTTTTTTTTATACAAGCCCTCAAGAGACAAACTTAAAAAATTATTTTTATTGTAATAAAAAATAACATCCTTGTCTCTGTTGAAGGCGGCGCTCTTAACATCTCCTTCCACCAAAACGCTAAAGGATGAATTTTCTTTTGTTTCTTCTCTGTCTTTTTCTTTGTTTGTAACCTCAAGCTTCCCACCCTGTTTATCAAGGAAAAAGTTTTTGATTCCGTACGCCGCTCCAGCGAGAAAAAAGAGGCTGATTGATATTATTAGAATTTTTTTTCTCATTGCAAGTTTATTCTTTTTTATTTTTTAACTCTCCGCGCCTTGTTTCTATCGCTGAAAAACCCAGTATTATCAACCAGAATAAAACCACGGCAATAGAAAGTCTTAAAGAAAAAACTATGTATTCGGGGGCGTTTTTGTAAGTAGAGGCCAGAAAATACTTAACGCTGCCCTCATGGGCTGTTTCATCAGATTCCTTGATATGTTCTGTTTTTCTTATAGTTATAGCCTTTTTGGCTGTTAGTTTTTTTATTTCATTTTTGTTAAAGCCCCACATTTCCTTTAAGTCCCGCTTTTCTTCTTCTGTGAATTTTTTTGCGGTCTCCACTTGCAGGTTAATGCTCTCCCCCGCTTCACCGAGAATATTAAAGGTTATTTTATTTTCTTCCAGCTTAATATCCAGTTCATCTCTTTTTTCAATAAATTCTTCATCAACCTCCGCGCCATTCCAATACCAAATCAACTCATAATCGTCGCTTTCCAAATAATTTGGTACCACATCCGCCCTCATAGTCGCTCTTTTTTCCAAGGAGGCCAGGAATACTTTATCGGATACTTTTTCTCCCTTGGTTACATTTTCAATAACTTTCGGCCAGACCGCAGTTTCGTTGTCGCTTCTAATGTTTGAAATGGGGTTGGAAACACTTATTAATCGCTCGCTGTTAATATTTTCTTCGTCTTGCTTTTCGGCTTTCATTGATATTTTTTGCATATCGCCACTTCTCCCCGTGGCCGGGAAATAGAAAATGTCGTCCAACACACACCCTTCCTCAAACAGACACTCGGAAGAGTTAAGGGGAGCATTGATTTTTTGTCCATTAATTTCCCAGATATAGTCTGCCGATTCAGCGTCTTCGATGTCCGCCTGAGCAGCTATTATTTGAAAGGGGTAAGTGGGGCAAACTTTGTTATAAAGACTGGTGGTGCAAATTTCTTTTTGCTTTTCATAAACACCATCAGAACCTCTTTCAATTTTATAAAACCTGATTTGAGTATTGTTAACAGAAACAAGTATGGGAATCTTGGAAACACTGATTATACTGCTATTCCTGCTTCTTTTGGTTTCCAAGTAAACAAGAAAGTAAAAATTGCCTGATTTTTCGCTTATCGCTTTATCCTGAAAAAACTTCCTGGTTGGTTTGAATTGAATATCCGACAGCGCCAGCCCCTGCGTGTAGGAATTAGATTTTAACACTCCTTTGCTGCAATCGCCCAGCACATCCCCTCCACCAGCTCCACCGGCGCAATCTTCGGTTAAAAGCTCCGCCTGATTAGTGCCATCTTGCGCATCTTCAGTGCAGGAATCCAGATAACCTTCTTTGCAGTAGTAAACATCCCACTTGTAATACACAAATTCTTCCTCGGTGGCCTCTTCGTTTAAGCTGGCGTTAACTGTTATATTACTTGAATATTCGTGCTCCTTTATGTCAGCTTGGGGTTTGCGCGGTTCATGGCTTAAATCCGCTTTGAGAGCTCCCACTTTATGTTCATGCACAGGCACTGTCGCCAAATATGGATAGCCGAAATCCGTATCTTTGTCCTCGCATTCATCGCCTAAGACAAATTCCTTTTTGGTGTATCCGTTGTCCATTTTTTCTCCCGAGCACGTATCCACGCTAGCCCAAGTTATCTTATAATAAGCGTTAAGGCCGGGGACCGCTCCGGCAGCATTTTCAATTTTACTGATGTTTTGCTCGATATTCAAGGAAGCGCTTTGAGAGCCGGATGATTCGGCAGAAGAACTTGAGTTTTGACCAGTCGCGCTAGCGCTCGCATCCAATTCCTGCTCCATTTCTAAATCTTCTTTTACAGTTGTATCCACCATTGGGTCATAGCCTTTGCCTTCGTTAGTGGGAACCATGGATGTACCCTCAATAATAACGCCGACTCTATCGCCTTCTTCATATCTCCAAGTAAATTGCTGTTGATTTAATCCGGCCAAGTCAGCCTCATCCCTGACCCCGTCTCCATCCGTATCAGGGTTATTAGGGTCCAGCTTCCAACAGGCTTCTTCATTGGTGGTGAATTCCCCGTCACCCAATTTATAATCATCTTTGCATTCAATTTCAGCCCCGTCGTAAGGATTGGCAAATGTTTCCCCCTTTGGGGCTTCGGGGAATTTATGATCGCATTCAACAATCAAGTCCCTTCCTGAGTTGTCCATATAGTCCAATTGGCTTGATTGGCTCTGTCCACCGGCATCGCTTGCATTTGGCACCCCAAAATTATGCCTGTAACATCTCGTTACACAATCCGGATCTACCACTCTTTTGGAGTTGTCTAGGTAGCATACGCTTTCAAATTTACCAATCTCGGCTTCAGGGGCATTTGTTTTACCGCCTTTTCCGGTTCTACCGCCCATAGGCGCCCAAAAGGAGTCATCATCGAGATCTTCGTCTGCTCCTTCGCTGTAATCCACATTAAAATGGTACGGATCAAAATCCCCCCTGGCCACAATACCCATTGCTCTTCTTTTTGCTTTTTCCATTATATCCTTTTCGCTGTCCGGATCGTCTTCTTCTTTTATTAGAAACCATGTGTAATAAAGATTATTGTTAGCAGTTTTAAATGACCTCGGTTGAGCCGTTGCCGTAACTTTTTCACCTTCTTTGGGATTTGATGTGTCAAAAAAAATATCAGCCTCGGGGTAATCTTTTTTTCTATCGGATCTTCTTAACACATTTTGATCAAAACCGTATCTTTTTTCTACTTTATTTAGCACTTCTTTAACAGATGGAATATGTATGCCGCCACCAAACAAGGCATAAGCCGGATAGGCTCCTTGAGCCCATAAAAAACAACACAACAAGGAAAACACTAAACACTTTTTTGTTTTATTTTTTTTCTTCATGAAATTAAGCTTAATTGATTTTTAGCTTGGTTAATATTATAAAGGATTATTGCATCAGTAGCAAGCACTATTAGCCATCTTACCAAAAAAGGATAAAAAACATTTCTGGTTTGCACAAAGACAACACCCAGGAAAAGTGAAAAGAGCAATGATAAAAACAAAAATTGCCATTGATAGTTTTCCAAAAACAAAACCTCAAAAGTCGCAAAGGCTGCCGCCTGCAAAAACAACGCTTTCATAACGCCCCAATTCCTTTCCGCCGCCCTCATGATAACGCCCCTGAAGAAAAACTCCTGGGAAAAAAGCACTATCGGCAATATAAACAAGTTAACAAAATATATCATGAAGCCATCCTCCAAATAGTAACCGCTTCTTGATAAATAATTAATTCCTACGTGGCCTTCCCAGCTTACCCACCAAACCAAACAAAGCATAACGCCGAAAAAAACAACTGTTTTAGCCAAAGAAAAAAGCAATTCAAGTCGATTAATTTTGTTATAAAACAAGCTCTTTAAAAATTTCTTTGGAAAAAAATATTTACTTACTACCAGCGGGAGCAACAAGAAAAAGAAGGCTGAAGCTAATGCTGTTTCCCAAACCCCGTCAGTTTCAATTTTGAAAAACATAAACAAAAAGAAGATCAAGATCAAAACAAATTCTAAGCCGACAATCTTCATCAAGAAATAATTTTTCTTGTTTTTGTTTTGCATTGTTGAAACTTTTAACTCTTGCATACAATCACTGTTATACTTTTCTAAAATCAAAGCAATACTTATCTTATTTTTTTGAACAAAATTAGTCAATACTCTCTTTTTTTTCTTCTTTCCTTTCTTTTAGAATCATCCAGTAATTGGCTATCGCGGTCATGGTAAAGAAAGGCACAATTCCCAACCCTAAAAAGCCAAGAATTATCTCCCCTCCATAACCCCCTCCGTTTATAACAATTTTTTTAAAAGGGCTTATTTTTAAGTATCCGCCAATTTTCAGCAAAATAAACAAAAGAACAGTAAAAACCAGTGAAATAGCGCCCCCGACAAAAGGGGCGGCGGAAAGAATGTCGGCGATTATAGATAATATAACAATCCATATCAAAACCGCGTCTTTTAAAGGATCTATTTCCGTGAAAGCTGTTAAGCTAGCTCCCGCGCTTTTAATCCCTGCAACGCTTCCCTTGCTACCTCGGCTTCCCTTGTCATCTCTTCTGTTTTTTTCCAGAGCTCGCCTTTTTTGAATCTCTTCTTCGTAGCTCATGTTTAGGTGTTTAATTTCTCTTGCTCTTTCTTGATCTTCATTCTTTGAGCCGGATTGGTGGTGATAAGCTTATCCTCGTTATAAGAAGCTATGACTTGAATAGCGGCTCTCTTGTTTCCCGCAAAGAAAATCCCCTCTCCCACCCTTGTCTCCATTAGAAAATACTTCTCTCTTTCTGTTAAATAAAAGGTGTCCGCCACTACGTCGATAGAAGACTTTGACTGCTTCATCAACAACTGAAGAGAAGAATTGGAAACAATCGGTTTTCCGTACCTGGAATTCATAAAATCCGATATGTCCTGGGTTATGGTTGTTAGCCCTCCATAATACTTCCTTATTCTTTTAGCAATAGCAAATAAAAACATAGCGCCCTCCTCATGCTCCATCATCCACCACGCCTCATCCACCGTTACGAGCCTTTTTTTCATGTTATACCGAACCTCGTTCCAAATGTATTTTAATACCAAAAACATGGCTATTGGCCTCAAAGCGTCTTCTAAGTCGCGAATATTAAAAACGACGAGGCGATTATTCAATGAAACATTGGTTGGCTTATCCAAAAAACCCCTGTAAATCCCCTTGGTGTATTTTTCCAGTCTTATAGATAAATCCCCGGCGCCCTTCATATTGCTTAAAACTCCTTCGAAGTCGGACAAAAGAGGCATTTGTTTGTTTTTTAATTCTTGAGCGGGCGTGTCTTTGGTGATATCTCGAACCGCATAAGTTTCATTGAGGGCTCTTTCCAATACCGACTCTTCTTCCGGGGTAATGGTTCCCAGCATAATCTTTAAAAGCCGCAACAAGTCGGCTATATTGGAGCGAATAGTTTCTTCAGTATTTTCGTCCTCGTTGGATCTTAAATCGAAAGGATTAATGTGGTGAGGAGAGTTCAAGGAAATAGAAATATAACTTCCGCCAACGGCTTCCGCCAAGTATCTGTATTCATCTTCCGGGTCGATAACTATTGAATCAGTTCCCAACATTAAAGAACGGAGAATTTCCAGTTTCACCGCGTAGCTTTTGCCGGCGCCGGATTTAGCAAACACCACTGTGTTGGCGTTTTCCAGGCTGAATCTATCAAACAAAATCAGGGAATTGTTATGCTTGTTAATCCCATACATAATGCCCTGATTGGAAGTCACATTGGATGAGATAAAAGGAAAGGCCGTAGACAGGGGAGAAGTGTTTAAATCGGAGCCCGCCATTAATTTGTCGGTGCACAGGGGTAAACAAGAATCAAATCCTTCTTTGGCTCTAAACACGGCTTTTTTAGTATAAATTGACAATGCCTCGAGAGAGTTCTGAACCGTGGAGACGTCTTTGCTCAGTTTTTCTTCGCTTTTAGCAAAAACGTTTATATATACGCCGCATTTAAAAACTTTTTCTACTCCTTCTTGAAGTTTGTTTCTAAGTTTTTCAACGTTTTCATATGCCATCTCCAACTCCGGATCCCGCGTAAGCCCCTTTTTGTCTTCTATATTCATCTGCGATTGTATTTGGGTTACTTTTTTCTTTAAATTTTTTAAAACTTTTGTTGTTTCAATCGGATGCACAAAAATCGAAACATCAATGGGCAAATCCAATGTAATTAACTGGCCCACCCAGCCCGAAGTCAACACGCGGGGATAAGCTGAAACAAAAATTGTTTTGCAATATACATCTCCTATTTGCAAATAAGAACTGGATACTCCCATGGCAGAAGGCGCAATAAAGTCCAGAACGCGAGTCAAGCCTTCTTCGTATATTTCTTTTCTGTTGAGAATGTCAATTTCCTCATATTCATCATCCTTCCAAGAATTCAATTTCGAAGGATTTTTTTCTCCGGATTTTCTTTCATTCTCCTTTTCGTCTCCGGACTTCTTTTTTTTCTTTTTAAATAAGTCAAACATAATAGATTTTATTAACTTTTATCCACTTCTAATTCTTTTAAATTATCCAATCCTACATATTCAAAATCGGAAGGATTGTAAGAATTATAAAACAATTCAATTAGCTCTTCCGTTTTTAACCTCGCTCCGCTGAGCTCCATACTTCCCAGGTAAGAATGAATATGATCCACTCTTTGGAATAACTGGCTTCTTAGTGTTTGAAAGTCTTCCTCTTGTTGCTCGGCTGCTCTTTTGGGATTAACTGCGTCCATCATTTTCCTCAAAAAACCCTTTGAGTTCCCTTCCATGGGATAAAAAGGCACAACTATATAAAATAGCTTGGACATTATACTGGAAAGTCCGACCAGCTCTTCCACAAAGTCCACATAGTCTTTGATTTGATTTTTCAATAATTCATTTTCTTCCACCTTCATTCTTTTCTTTAACTCATTAATGTAGGTGTTCACGTTAAACTTTCTTGAGGAAATTAGGATTTGAAAAGAGTAGTCGAAAGAAGTCAAAAATCGTTGAAAGCTGTAAATGATAGCTTGCTGCTCGTCATCTGCTTTTAAATCAAGATTCACCGCGCTTACAGCTATCACGGCTCTTATTGAGCCGTCGTTAAGGACTACCACGTCTTCTTTTATTTGAGATATATCCATTTTTTCCTGAAGAGAATTTCCACTCATAATTTGCTCATTTAATTTTTATTTATTTCTTCTTTCTTGTAAAAATATCCAAAACCTTCGTAGCTTTTTTTATTTTTTCCAAATTTCTGTTTTTTAGGCTTCTACCGCTTGATTGTAATTTATTTTTCTCTTTTTTAAAGGAGTTGGCCGATTTGGTTTTTCTTGGCTCGCTTTTCCTTCTCCATACGTAAATTTTTGGCTTAAATATATACAAAAATAAGCTCTTGATAAAAACAGGCACAGTCATTCCATACGGATGCACAAAAAGAATCGCCAAGACAGCTCCGGCAACGACGAAAGACCATATAAAAAAGTACGTAGACTCTAAAAAAAACCAGAGAAAAAAGATTATCACGCCTCCCAATGCGGCCCAGCCCAACTGCTTGGCCGTAAGCTGAAAAGCTATTTTGTCTTCTATGTTTATAAACTGCGGAACCTCTCTTTTGTTGCTCATATTTTTAAGTATAATCATTTAAGTTTAGAGTGTTTTTTTCAGTGTTCATCTTCTCTTTCTTCTCTATTTTTCCAGATTCGGTTTTTTTTATCTTCCGTTCTTCGCTGCTTGCTTTGTCCGCATCAAAAAAGGGTTTATTTTGAACGGATTTTATGTCATATCCCTCAGCAACTTTTTCGCTGCCGCTACTTGACTGATCCGAGTCATTACTGATTTCCAACATAAAATCAAAATCTATTTCTTCATAAAGCGTATTATAAAAAACTTTTTTCTTGTTATCGTAATAATCAAGCAATACAGACAGTTTGTTCCTATCTCTTTTGTTTAGTCTTTTGGCGTTAGGAGAATTATATAAATAATCACTCCTCTTCAAAACATTCTCATTGCCGGCACCCACTTGCAGCTTATAATCTTTTATCCAGTTGGCTATGGAAGGCTCTGCCTTCTCCTCTTCTATGTTTATATCTCCATTGCCGATTGTCTGCTCATAAACAATTCTTTCTTCATTCTGGATCATCTCTCGAAGGGAAACCTGGCGCAAGTCCTTCAATGCCTGCTTTTTTCCTGTTTCTTGGACTAATCTTAGAACATTTTTGAAGTTGTCGGCAAAATTTCTGAGCTTTTCTCCGCTTAAGTTTAACTCTTTTTTGACAGCGCTTTCTAAACGCTGCCCTTTCAAGCCTCCCAAAAAATATTGCCTTACCAAGCGAGACACCCTCCCTAGGTTGATAGCATCTTTCAGTCCAAACTGACTAGCCAGGCGAAGAATCTCTTCTTCCGCTGCTTTTGATATTAAACCGTACCTGGCATACCTGGGAAGCTTAAGATACTTTTCCTCCCACTCTTTTCTTTGTTCTTCTTTTTCCCCGTGGGGAGAGTCCGCAACGCTTGCGTAAAAAGGATTTGCTTGTTTTTGTATTATATTGGAATTAGCGCTCATACAATCTTCAATTAAAATTAACCTGTTTTCGCCTTCTAGACCGGCGCGGATTCTGTATCAGAACCCCCTTCTTGATTGCTATCGTCGAGGTTTTTGTTTAAAACTTCTCTTAATACCATATATCCGTCATACTGGTCTTGGCTTAATTCATTCTCGTCTTTAAGGCTTTTGGCGGTTCTATTAAGCTTTCTCAGTGACGCTAAGATCTCTTCATCCTTAGAATCCGCGATTATTTTTTTCAAAGTTTCTTTATCATAATTATTGGCCGCTTGAGTAATATGCCTGACGGCGCCCTCTTTCGTTTTACCACTTTGATCCACAAAGAAATTGGCGTTTTGATTTTTGAGAATATTGGCCATGTTGCGGCCTTTGGTTTCTTTTTTATAAACTTTTTCGGTTATATCATTTATTTCCTTTTCATTAAGCTCGCCTCCCTTCTCTTGCCTTGCTTTGTTGATTTCTCTTTCTGTTTCATAATCAATGATGTTGCCAAGGTTTTCCTTTTTGGTTTCCCCGTATATTTTTTGTCTGACTCCCTCATTGCTGGCTACATCTTTATTTGCCATAGCTTTTTCATATAAATTTACCTTTTTATGTACGCCCAGTTGATTGTTTTTAGATAGATGCATAATCTCTCCCAAGCTGGCTTGATTGTTAAGCATTTTGTCTTTTAATTCATCATTGTTCGGTGGATTTTCTTCAAATTTTTTCATTTGCTCATTAGCTCTCTTCACAGCGACTTCGTTCTGCGCGCTCTTGTCGTCCCTACCAACAGACTTCATCCAAGCCCTTCTTTCCTCGCTTTTTCTGTCTCTGCCTTTTTGGGTGGTGAAGCGCAAGCCTCTCTTGTCTTTGGAATAGTCTTCCCATCTTTCTCTGGCAGCCTCTTTGGCATCCTTTCTGGTTCCGGCCAGAGTTGCTGTTGAAAGGCCTTTCTTGGAATATCCTTTCATTTTATTGCCTGCTTTCTTCATTTTTCCATCTCCCCAGTTTAAAATAGTTGAAGCCGCTCCAGTCGAATACCCCTTGGCGGCGCTGTAGCCGTAAAACAGCAAAAAAATAGCTGTTGCAAAAGGAATTAATGAACTAAAGACATTCATCATCAACCTTGCATAAACATCATCACCATTAACATCATCGCCCATCAGTTTGGTCATACTGAATCTATCCTTGAATTGCTCGATATCGCCAATCACTAGCTCCGAAACTGCGTTAACCAACACAAAAGCCAACAGTAAAAACAAAAGCATTATCGGCCCGAAAAAGCACCATCTCAGCAGGTTGTCAAACCACTTCCCCCAAAGCGTGGCTTTCAAGCCGCCGCCCGGCACCGCAAAACCGAAAAAGGCCATGGGCGAGGTTATAATCAAAACCCAGAAAGCCACAACCCTTACCAAAAGAGCTATGGCAAGCACAAAAAGCATAAAGGCAAGAATTAACACAAATATGGTTGCAAGAAAATGCATCATAAACGCGGCTGCGCCTTCTCCAAATCCATTTGTTCCCCATATCTGTCCAAATCCCACCATGTCTGTCATCTTAGAAGTAAATTCTTTCCCCGCCACGTTCAATGCTTGCATAAAAAAATTCATCACCACTTGGGAGGCGTCGATAAACGCTAATGTTATGGGTTTGGAAAAATTTACCAAAACCGCCGCCCCCAACACCCGCAAAATATTGCTTTTGTCGCTGAACTTGGGAATGCCCAGAACAGTGCTGAGAGCGATAAACATAATCAATACAATAAAGAACATATTGAAAAAATCCCTGACAAACGTCCAGGCCACATCAATAGCCGCCAGCATGTCCGCGTTAAAAAACACTTCCTTGTAAATTTGCGGATCAAGCATGATTTCCAAAAACCACATAGCCCCTGCTAATAGCATATTTGCAACCAAAAAGATAAGGCGCATTACAGATGCCGCCATTTTAACTCCTTGATTTGCCAGCCACTTTAAAGGATTGAGTTGCTCCGCCGCCGTCCCTGAATCAACCCCCGATCCTTTCGTTGCAAAATTTTGAGCTTGCGGCGACTGCCCTTGACAATGACTAACTTCTCCAAAACCTAAAAATAACAGTCCCGCAAAGACAATTGTTATAAAAACCAAAATTCTTTTTTTGTTTTTTTTCAGCATGATAAAGCGTTAGCCTAAAATAATCTCTCCTGCGCCCTCCGACGCCCGCATTTTTTATTCAAACTCCAAGCCGTTGTAAATCCTTCTTTGAATCTCGCCGGTGCCGCCTTCGATTTGTTCATTATAGCTCTGAATTTTCTCATCCATCGGCTTAGCTACCTCGGCCACTCCTTCTTTGATGGTTTCTGAAACCACGCTGGCCGCCAGCGTCCCCACCACCTCCGGAATAGAGGTGGCGCTGTTGACCATATCGAAATAATTGGTTTTGCTTTTGGCTGCCATCTCGGCTAGAACGCTTCCCGGCAAGTTAATTAGGTTACTGTCTTCTCTTTTGCTTTTAAAGCCCTTTCCCGCCACAGCTTCCACTTCCGCTTTTTTCTGTTCAATTTGCTGTTTGGCCTCCATTTGGCCGCTTACTTCCATATATGTTCCTATGGGCGAATTATAGGGGTTGGTGATGGTGGAGGCGAAGGCTTGAATTCCGCCTCCCTTGTTTTGATCAAATACGTTTTTTATCCCGCCGTCTACATATTCATCAATAGTGGAAAGGTTTTTTGTGTCTTCTTTCCTGCCCAGCATAGCCTCCTCCAAATCTCGATACATTTGAGTAGTTTCTTGCGAAGTTCCGCTTTCCAGGTCTCTGAAAAAATCATAGGCGTATTTTTTTGCTTCTTGCTCGGAGTTATCATAAATAAAGTGCTCATAGTCGGTAATAACCAAGCTGTCGCTTCCGGATCCGGACAGTACTTGCCTCATTTTGTCGCTTATCATGTTATTGGCCTCCTTTTTAAGCGCCGCCAGCATAGCGTTAAGAAACGCCTCCCTGGCCATAACCCAGGCCTCGTGCACCAATTCGGCTCCCATCGCCTCCCCCCAGGCTCCGGCATGCGCTTTTTTGGGAACAACAACATTACCGGCCAATAAAACTGTTAACACCGCCGCCAATATTAACTTTTTTTTATTTTTCTTCTTCCTCATTTGTGTTGCTTCCAAAATTAATAGTTTCTATTTTGTATTTTTCCAAAACATTCTCCATCTCCTGACGAATAGAGTCAAACTCAATTAAAGCGGATTGGAGATTTCCTACATACAAAGCCAGCGCTACCGGGTCGCTCTCGGAGACCAGCTTTTTTTCATTAATATTTTGAATCAAGTGTTTCGTCAAGGATAATACTTTGATATGCTGTTTTTTAACCATATGCGGAACCTTAACTTTCTCTAGGTCCTCCAAGACATTTTGCGCTGTTTTTTTGTACTCTTTTAATTTTTCCAATTCTCCACTTTCAATTTGACTGTAAAGGCTGTTGATAAAATCAACGCTATCCTCTGACAAATTCTCCTGATCTTCAACGGCAAACGGCTTATTTATCGCCGCTATGTATAAAACGGTATAAAGATAATCCTGAAGCTGCTTCCTTTCTTTTTCAAAAACCTCTTCTTCCGATCCCTTGGGTTTTTCTATTATGTTTAAGTCTTCTTCGCTGTAATAATCTATTTCTTCTTCTAAATTTATCTGGTTTTTATTAACAACATCTCCAACAATGCCTTCTATTTCATCTCCGGTAATAGAAAGGCTTTCAGCTTCTTCGAAATTTTCTTGATTCTTGAGAAAATCCGGGTTGTTGGCTATCTCGTTGAGGTAGCTCAGCTCCTTGCCTTTTTGGTCTTTAAGTTTGTTTAACAACTCCTCCGTTAAGTTTTCTTCTTCGGTTTGGTTCTTCTTTTTGCTGTCGCTATTTTCATCGTTTTCGCTTTCCAAATTATTTTCCTCTTTGTCCTCAATGCCTTTTACTTTTGTCGCCTCCGCTCCTTCTTTGTTTATTATTCTATCGCCAGGAGCCGGCTTCAGCGGATCATAACCGCTTTTTACTTCCACTCCATCGGAGTATCCATCTCCATCCGTGTCGGAGTTGCTGGGATCCGTTCCATAAACTTTTTCTTCCATATCCAAAAGTCCGTCTCCGTCGCTGTCTTTAAAAACATTATATCCCTTGATATCCGCTCTTGACAAGCCAAACCAAGACACAGTCAAAACCAACAAGAAACACGCAATCTTGACCCAAGTTTTTTCGAGTTTTTTGCCATTTTCTTCTTTGTTTTTCTTCATAGCGGTTTTTATTTTTCGATACCTGTTTTAAACTATAACAGAAAAAAAAATATTATCAAGAAAAAATTATCCAAACACTCAACAGGCCATATAAGAAAACCAATGCAAACACCCGGGAGCCCATTTTTCTCGTCTCGGTTTTTTTGCTCGCCACAACAAAAAAACTTGCTGACCCAAACACTAAAGCCGGAAGAAACATTCCCGGCTCGTTAACAATATAAACGGAGAGAAAATAAAAAACAAAAAGCGCCGAAGCCAAAAACAGTCGAGCCAGCTCCTCTCCAATTAAAACAGGCAGGGTGTAAACCCCGTTTTTTTTATCGCCTTTAATGTCCTTGAAGTCCTTTATTGGAAGAATAAAAAAATACGCTAGAAAGAAAAATCCCGCCAAACTCCAAGGAAAAGCTTTAAACAGCTCTTCTCCGGAGAAAACCAGAAACCCGATAAAAATAAACAAGACTGAGGCGGCGGCTATAATAAGATTGGAAAAAACAAAAAATCTTTTAAGCCGGAACGGCGGCGCTGAATATATCCAAGTTAAAACATGGTAAAACAAAACCAACCAAAAAAACAAAGGATTTATAACAAGAGCGGCCACTAAAGACAACAGCAAAAACACCAGAGAAATATCCACAAACTCTTTCTTGGAAAAAACCCCGGAAACTAAAGGCCTTTCTTTGTTGGAAATTTTGTCGATTTGACAATCAAAATAGTCATTGACAAAAACGGAAAAATACCAAGCGCTGAATACAACCAGCATTAAATTTAAGAGGGTTAAAATAGAAAAGAAGTCCAATTGAAAATTCTCCCCATAATTAAACAATCCCAGCCCCAGGCCTATAAAAAGCAACCCCAGATTATACACCGCTTGAAGCGGGCGGGTGTTTTTCAGTAAAGCAAAAAATTTTTGTTTGCTATTTCGGTATTGAAAAACCGCAATTGACGCAAATATTAGCAATAAATAGATTGCCGACATTTTTCTGGGCAAAAAGGAAGTTATTTCCTTCCCCTTGATTCCAAAGAATTCATATGGGGACATAAATAAGGCCGCGATATCAAACTCGCGAACCATCATCACGCCTCCTTCGGCAAAAACACCCAGAACAATACCGACTATACTCGGCAAAACTCCGAAAATAAAAAAGATAGCATAGCCAACTAAAACAACTAACAAGCTTTTTAAAATATTTTTCTTTTTAAAAAAAGCATAAAAGAACAATAAAACCAGCACCAGAAAAACCTCCACTCGAGTTCCCAGCGTTATTCCCCAGTCCGGATTTTCTCCAAAAAAAAGAAAAAATCTCTTCACAAGCCCCGCCAGTCCGTCAAAAATATAAAAACTTTTAAACCCCTTTTCAAAAAAAACGACCCCGTCAATAATCGGAGGCAGAATTATTATCCAAAAACCCCACAGTAAAACATTGGCTATTTTTCTTGTTTCTAGCCTTAAGGCCTTGCTTAAAAACACTAAAAAAACCAAATAAACCAGTAAAAAAAATAAAAATGCGTGAATAAATAAAAATAAAAATTCTTCCAAGCTTCTTTTTGGAAAACCCAGAACTACCGCTTC
Organism: Candidatus Moraniibacteriota bacterium; assembly: GCA_034522495.1. Lineage (GTDB taxonomy): Bacteria > Patescibacteriota > Minisyncoccia > Moranbacterales > DUUL01 > JAXHLG01. The sequence continues at coordinate 51,492 of JAXHLG010000002.1, forward strand.
CACAAAAATCCTGACCGCCACAATAGAAAAAAAAGCCACAAGCCAGTTTTTTAAATCAATAGGCTTATCTTCCAAGTTTTTTATTATTTTCTTTATTTTGTTTTTTATTCTTTTTATCATGAAGCTGGGTTTAATAGATTTATTTCTTAATTTTAATAAATGATGTTACACCCTTGCTTTTTGCTTATTTTAATTTGGGCGTATTTATCAATTACCGCCAAAGAGACTTAGCCTCTTTAGAGAGGTTAAACCTCCACTCGACGCAATTAATTTCACTAAAAAGGGGTTCTTGACACTCATTATAAATTAAGCTTCGCATACTTAGCATCCCGAATAAATCTGCGCTTTCCCCGTTGCTGCGAAGTAGTTTTATGGGGTTATAATTCGCGTAAAATCAGTGGAATATAGGATTTTTTTAAATTCCTACACTACCAATTAATGTTCAATTTTTATTCTTTCCACCACTTTTTGCTTTAGTTTATTGTTGATCTCTCTTGTTATTTCTTTTTCTCTCAGTTTAATCTCGCTCCTCCAAACTGATTCGTTTATTTTTAATGAAATGGTTTTGTTATTAAAATCTCTTAATTGTATTTTTTGCGATCCCATACTTCCAAAAAGCCACCCCAGAACATCTGCGGCCACCTTCATGACCAGTTGTTTGTCGCCGCTTAATTTTTGTTTTTTATTGACTCTTTTTTCCAGAACTTTTTGAAAATTTTTCCACATATAATTTCATTGACTTTAGCTATTTATTTATTCTTGTGTTTACACTTACTTCTAAAAAATTCAGTTCTTAGTGTGTGTATTATGAAGAATGTATTATGTATTATGTATTTTTTTGAATTAGTGAGGCAATTACAACTTTTATTTAATTTATCGAGTTTATTATATTTAATATTTGTATTATGAAGCGAGTATTATGTGTCATTTTTCTGAAAAATTAATATAATAACTTCACTTTTTTCGAGAATTCATGATTCATGATTCACGCTTCCCTATACATAAATTTATTCTTTTATTATCGGCATTATTACATAAGAAGAATTGGTATTTTCTTTTTCCTTTTGATCAAAACCTCTTATCATAACAGGGGATTTGCTTTTATTCAGCTTCAACAACACCTTCCCGTTAGCGGATTCAATAACATTCAATCCATCGATTAGATAGCGGCAATTAAAAACAACTTCAAATTCTTCTCCATCGGCTTCTGTTTGTATATTTGATTTATTTTCTCCGGATTCGGATCCCTGGGAAAAAACTTGCATTTCTTGTCCCTTTTTAGTTTTTTTAAGCACCACTTCCCCGTTGTTGTCCGAGGCGACTAAAGCCGTTATTTTCAAAGCATCCAGAAAATCCTCTTTATTTAACTTCACTTCCATAGCATACTCATCCGGCAATATTTGTTTATAATCAGGATAAGTTCCATTAATAAGGCGGGAAACCATCCGAGTGGAATTGTTTTCTAAAAATAATTGATTTTGGTTTATTACTATTTTTACATCTCCCTGGCTCAGCATTCTACTTGCTTCGCTAAATGCCAGTGATGGGACAATAATAGAATTCGTTTCTTCTAAAAAGGCTTTAAATTCATCTTTTTTTTCTATCGCAATCTTCATTCTTCCTTCGCTTAATCTGCAACTGTCAGTGGAAGCAAAGACAACTTCCTTTTTACTTAAGCCCATATAAATACCATTCAATTCCTGCCGAGTATCGTTATGAGCCACTGAAGTCAAAATAATAGGCATAATTCTATTCAATTCTTTTGCCTCCAATTTAAAAAAGAAGTTTTGAGGAAATTCCGGAATTATAGGGTAATCTTTGGCATCCATTCCCTTAATTTTAATATTGTGATTTTCGGTGGCTATTATTAATTCATTTGATTTAATTTCTCCCTCAATAACCTCATCCTTAATACTGCCAAGAAAACCGCTTAACATTCTGGGGGGTATTGTAATTTCCCCTTCTTTAGTTATTTTTGCTCCTATGTAGGTTTCTATAGCTATTTCCAGATTAGTGGAAGCTATTAATAGTCTACCTTCTTTTGATTTAATCAAGATGTTTGACAATATAGGAAGGCTGGGTTGTTTGGAAATTATTCTTTCCACGTTAGTGATAGCTTCTTTTAAATTAACTCTTTTACAATTAAATTTCATATAGTTATTATAATTATTATTCTTTTATTTATTATAAAAACAAAAACTGTTAATATCTTGGATTTTTACTTTTATAAAGGTAAAAAAATTGTTAATAAACCTGATTATTTTTTTGTAGATAAACTGCTTTTATGGGTGGTTAAATAATTGGATAAAAAAATATATTTTTATAATTAACAGATTATTAACAAAATTATTCCATTTAATTTCACAACTTATTAAGAGTTTTTTAGCGCCATTATAATAAAAAACCTAAATGGTTAATATATCATATATTTTTCTCTGATAAACTTCACTTGATCTTGAAGAATTTTATTAGAGTCTAATTCTTTTATTATTTTTTTATTGGCATACATGGCCGTGGAGTGGTCCCTTCCTCCGATGGATTGGCCGATTTCGGGAAAAGAAAGGCTCAAATCTTTTCTTAATAAGTGAATAGCCACCTGTCTTGGTCTTATGGCTTGTTTTTTTCTTCCTTTTTCGTAGATATCAGAAGCTTTTATGTCAAAAAACTCGGCAACCGCTTCGATTATTTTCTGAGGAGTTATATTTTTTTGCCTGTTTGAGGAAATTAAATCTTCTACTAAATCGGCAATACCTTTTATACTCGGCTCTGCGTTGCGAAGCTGATAAGTAACGATTATTTTATTTAGAGCTCCTTCCAGTTCTCTCACGTTGTGATATATATTTTCCGCCAAGTAGTTGATTATTTGCCTATCTAAATAAAAATTTTTTTCTTGTATTTTTTTTTCTATAATAGCAATCCGGGTTTCCATATCCGGCTTACTAATATCAGCCATCATGCCTCCTTCAAAGCGGGAGCGGAGGCGGTCTTCAAGTGTGGGAATAGACTTTGGAGGCCTGTCCGAGCTTATAATAATTTGCTTTCCGTGCTGATAAAGGGATTCAAAAACATGAAAAAATTCTTCCTGCGTTTTTTCTTTTTTGGAAAGAAATTGAGCATCATCGATAATCAAAACATCCAATTGAATATATTTGTTTTTAAATTCCTTGGCTTTGGAAGCTTGTATAGAGTCGATTAATTCATTAGCAAATCGTTCCATGCCGATATATTTAACTCTCGCCTTATGCTTATTTTCTATGAAATTGCCGGTTGCTTGCAAAAGATGGGTTTTGCCCAGACCAACTCCTCCATAAATAAATAGAGGATTGTAATTAACTCCCGGATCTTCGGCTACTGATTTACAAGCGGCATAAGCAAGCTCATTATTGGATCCCACCACATAGGTATCAAAGTGATATTTTGGGTTTAAATTCGAGTAAAAAGCCGATTCTCCATATCCGCGGTTTTGGGCTGGGGCTGGCGCGGTCTTCTTGGAGCCGGATAAATCCAGAGACTGGTTATTGTTTTTTATTACCACTGAATCAACAGATTTGGAACCGGCGTTTTTCTTGTCGTTGTTTCCATTGTTGAGATGACAAGAAATGCTGTTAATTTCCGGATGATGCTTCCGGATGGTGCTTATTATAATACCGCGATATTTCTTCTCCAGCCATTCTTTGGCAAAGATATTGGGGACTGCAATTTTAATTTCGTTTTGATTTATTTCACAAATGGAAGTATTTTTAAACCACGTAGTAAAACTAGCCTTCGAAATGGAAAGCTCTATTTCCCCCAAAACCGTTTGCCACAACTCCTCCGGTCTCATAAGGTTGAAGATTTAATGATATAGGTTGTCTTAAGCACTCTACTAAATATTTTGTCAAACAATTATAAGGTTATTTAAACACAGTTAACTGTTTTTTAAAAACAATAAGCCCGGTCAATTTACCAAAAAACCCTTAAAAAAGGAGAAAAACCGCTTTTTTTATTTAGTCCTTGTTTTCCTTGGCTGTACTTATTCTATTAAACATAAGATCATAAATCAAATGCTATTTTGTTGATAAGTTGTTGACAAAGTGTGATTTTACAAAATATTTTTTAAAAACCTCTTTTTTAGTCTATTTTTCCATAGCTATGCCTTAATTAAAAAAGGCCTAGCTTTGGAAAAAATTTCCTTAGTAATCAACAAAGAAGTTTCGCGCCACTTTAAAATATAAATATTTTACATATTTTGCCCTGCATTGCGAGGCAGGTACAAAATATAATTAGGGCCTGCTGACGGAGCAGCAAAATATGTAAAATATTTATATTATTAAAGCGGTGCGAAAAATTATTTTACTTTATCTATGGGATTTTGGTTAAAATAATTTTTCAGGGGCAACAGTTTTTTTCAAAAATCAGCAGCCCCTAATTAGAAAAGAGGATAGACCCAGAGAATCTGCTTATTATTAACTAAGTGGGCCAAGGATTAAAGGGTAAGGACATTGTTTTTAAAAATTAAGCAGACAATAAAAGAGAGCGTATGTCAAGTGCTAATATTTTGTTTTAATTTTAACTAATTATTATATTGTTGTTAAAGTATTGTTTCACGTGAAACAATACTCAAAAAAATTTATTTCCAATCGTACATTTTATGAAGTATGCGCATGTAGGAGTTAATTTAAAATATAAATATTTTTCATATTTTACCCTGCAGTGCGGGATAGGCCATAACTATATAACTTTTGCAATATGTTTCACGTGAAACATATTGTATTTATAATCTATTAAAAATAGTAAGTTAAAATTTTTTATGAGGAAAGCATAATATTTTTAAAATACATAATTTTTGTTTTCAAAGTTTTTTAAGTTTGATTTATGTTTCACGTGAAACAATGGCATCAAGATCTTTACTTAATTGCTGATATTTATTTAAAGCAAAGCTTCAAGTCAAATTGTTTCACGTGAAACATTAAAAGACTAAAGTTTTTTGCTAAAATAAATATGCATAATTTTTTAATAATATTTGATTTACAATAACCTCGAAAAACTGAGAGAATAGTGTTTCACGTGAAACAAATGAGAAAGGACTTAAATTTTATAAATTAAGCTTTGAACATTTAGCATCCCGCATAAATCTGCGCTTGCCGCGTTGCTACGAAGTAGTTTGACGGGGTTGTAATCCGCGTAAAATCAGCGGAGTATAGGATTTTTTGAAATTCCTATACGACAAGTTAACTTTATTGTTTTTGTAGTTACATGTTTCACGTGAAACATTATTTAAAAAGTTCTTGTTAACATAAGACACCCTTGTTTCACGTGAAACATATTTAATGAATTAAACGAAAACCACTATCATTGATGTGTTTCACGTGAAACAATTGACATAACAATACCAATGGTCAACTAATGCTACATTGTAGCCTTTTATTAGTAAAAAATTTAGAAACTCAAAGCCTAAGTGCTCTGCATACCTAACGATCAATTTAGTTATTCGCGTTATCAATCTCTAACTAAATAGTTTATTGTTTCACGTGAAACACTGGATTTTACGTATTTTCTTGTGGTTTAATAAAAATTTTGTTTTATTGTCACTATGTTTCACGTGAAACACTGCACAGTGTTTTTTTTGTTTTCAATTTAGCGTATAGGAATTTCAAAAAATCCCATACCCCGAGGATTTTACGCGAATTACAACCCCGTCAAACTACTGCGTAGCAACGCAACAAGCGCGGATTTATATGTAATGTTTAATGTGCAAAGCTTAATTTGTTTCACGTGAAACAAAAACAGCGCTCTCTTAAGTGTTCGCTGGTGAAATTGAGGCGAGTATGATCAATACTGCATTGTTTCACATGAAACATTCAGGTTGACCCTCAGTGTTGTTTATAAAATTGTTTCACGTGAAACACAGGGTTTAATTGGGATTAATTTAACAAGAAAATGGCGGAATTTTGATCTAAATAAGGCCTACTCCGCAATGCGGGGCAAATAAGGTAAAATATTTATATTTTTAAAGCGGTGCGTTTTTAAAATTAAGACTTAAGGCAACTGTTCTAGTGCTGTTTGTTGTCGTGTTTCACGTGAAACATTTAAAAAAGCTCAAAAAAACTTCCATTAATAAAAATAATATATGTTTCACGTGAAACAATTTCAATACATTTCTTGCAAACGATTACATTATAAAATTTCTATACTGAGTTGTTTCACGTGAAACAACTCAGTAATTTTAAGACATTAATTTTATTTGTTGGTTTAAAAGGGTGTTTAACGTGAAACATATAGAAAAATCCAAGTGGATTTTCTGATTAATTTTAAGAAAAAATTAACGAGGCCCGATGTTTCACGTGAAACAATTGACGGAGATGTGTTGTGTATAAACTAAAAAAATATATGTTTCACATGAAACAACTCATCAAAAAACTCATTAACGAAAGTAAGTTTATTGGGATGTTTTTTTGTGAGATTGTTTTATAAATTTTTATGTTTCACATGAAACATTTTTTCTTAAATCCATTAACAAGAAGAGCTGAATGTTTCACGTGAAACATTTGTTGAATGTTGGATTAGGCTGGAACATCTCGTAGAAAAATCTTTGTGGCAAGTGATAACATTAAGAATTACGCGATTACTCTCCGGCAATGCCGAGAGCAAAGCAAGGCTTGGTTTTATGCGCACTTGCCTTTCAGGCTTATTTAAGGTGCCCTTAAAAGAAAAACTTTTTTGTTTCTAAAATATTTTTCGATCTAATGGGACTGTTTCCAAGCACCGTTTTTACTGCAATCCCACCTTTTTTGCTAAATTTTCCAAAAATTTTTTTGCCTTAGCTCTGCTAAAGCTGCAAAAATTGTTTGAAAAATTTATCTAAAAAATGAGAAATTTCGTACTAAAACGGTGCTTGGAAACAGTCCCCTAATGCAAAAACCAAACCTTGCTTTGCTCTCTTTTTTTGGGCAATAAAGAGGCAAGCGTGTAATTCCTAAATATGTAAAAAGCAATTACCTTGACAAATAAGTTAATTTGTTTCATTATATAGCTTGCATTGACTAAGAAAGGTTGTTATGTTAAAACTATTATGCGATTTAATGATGTGAAAATGTCAACATATAAGGGCCTGTAGCTCAATTGGTAGAGCGCTTGCATGGCATGCAAGAGGTAGTCGGTTCAAACCCGATCAGGTCCACCAATTTTCTCTAAAAATCAAGACTGAAAGTCGCAGATTTTTAGCTAGAAAATTGAGTGCCCCGTTTATAATTTGCCGTCACGAAACTCTGTTTACTTTAATTTAAGATGAACTTTTGTTCTATAAAAATAATCAGCGTGTGCCGAATAGGCACAACCCTTATTGGGCGAAGCGGATTATGAGTGATAAAAGAGCAAATTATTAACGGGGCACCTCTCCACATGTCTCTAAAAATCAAGACCTCCGGTCGCAGATTTTTAGGTAACAAATTGAGTGACCCGCTGGAAAAATGCCCCTTGAGAAAGAAAAGCCTTGGAAAGCGAATCACATTCTCAAGTTTACGCAATACGCGTTTAGCGTATTGCCATGAAATAAGTCAGCATTTTCTCCGGCGGGGCACCATGCCTTATATTTAGACTCTCATTTCAAGACCACACGTAGATTTTTAGAGTGCCCCGCTGGAAAAAGGTTTATCAAAAACAAGTTTTTTGCCATAGCAGTGGCTTTTTTTATAAGGAAAATCAAAAAATCATTCAAAATTTGAAATTCAAAACATAGAATTAGTCATATGCCCTCGTAGTTCAATGGATAGAACGGAAGCCTCCTAAGCTTCAAATCCAGGTTCGACTCCTGGCGAGGGTACAAATACAATTTTTAATTTCGAATTTTTAATTTTAAAATAAAAATGAGGTGAAAACTGCAAGGAATTTGCAGTTTGTTTGTTAATAAGATGTGAATAAGGTATAATCATAATATGAAAATCAATGTGCCAGTAAATATTATAAAAATATCCAAAGAACTCGAGGAGAAGGGATTCGAGAGTTTTTTGGTGGGCGGGTGCGTAAGAGATTTACTCAGTAAAAAAACCCCCAAAGACTGGGATGTGGCCACTAGCGCAAAACCAGAGCAAATTTTAGAAGTTTTTCCTTTTGGCAAGTATGAAAACGAGTTTGGCACGGTGGTTTTGCCGGAGAAGTATTTAGCAAAGCCGGCTGTGGCGTCCAGTGATTTTAGTATTAAAGAAGAAGATAAAAACAAGCTAGTAAAGAGTGCAGATAAATATATTGAAAAAATTCATTGCCCTATTCATAGCTCTCAACACGCCGAAAATGTTATAAAAAACGCGCTTGAAATCGCAAGGGAATACAAAGAAGTCAACTTGGATTTGGTGGAGATAATTGCTTTCTATCACGATCTGGGTTTCCTTAAATACAAAGACAAAAATCATATTCAAGAAAGCGCTAATATTTTTCAAGAGGAGGCTGAGAAAGTAGGTTTGAAGAAAAAAATGATTAACATGCTAAAAGAATTAATTGATCATGATACTGGTCATAAATCAAAATATTTAGAACAGCAAATTCTCAAAGAAGCGGATATTCTTGACGGTTTAAGCATTTTGAGGTGCAAAAAAGCTCATAAAATTGAAATGAAGGATTATTTTGACTGGATTAAAAATAAATATAACTACAATTGGTATTATGGTTTTTTTGTTACGGAGAAAGGCAAGCAGATGCTTGAAAAAGCTGTGATAGAATTCAATAAAGACAATTTTGGGTTCAAGCTTCCTGAATTTGAAAAAAGAAACAATGTCTATGAGGTAACTACTTTCAGGAAAGAGGGGAAATATACTGACAAAAGGCGGCCGGATGAGGTGGTTTTTGCTGAAAAAGTGGAGGATGATCTGAAAAGAAGAGACTTTACTATAAACGCCATGGCCGTCCGGTTTTTGGATGTTGAGAAGTTGTGGAAAAGGGCTGCAGACAGCTCATTTGATGTTTCTATGGAGGTGGATGAATATGAAATAAAGGATTTTTATGGCGGCAAGATAGACTTGGAGTCAAAGTTGATCAGAACCGTGGGAGATCCTTATGAAAGAATTGAGGAAGACGTCCTGCGGATGATGAGGGCAGTGAGATTTGCGGTACAGTTGGATTTTGATTTAGCGGTTTCTACCCTTGAGGCCATCCGAAAAAAGGCGGACAATCTTAAATACATTTCCAAAGAAAGAATTAAGGATGAATTGGTTAAGATTATAATTTCTAACAACCCCGCCAAGGGGGTTGATTTGCTGGTGGAATGCGGGTTGATGAGGCATATTGTTCCCGAGGTGGAAAAAGCAGTCGGCGTCCGCCAAAACCGCCATCACTATTATGGCCCTTATAATACGGTGTATAAACACATGCTGGCCAGTCTGGAAAAATGCCCGTCTGAAAAACTGGAAGTTAGGCTGGCCGCTTTTTTGCATGACATCGGCAAGCCCCAAACCAAAAGAGGGCAGGGAATTAACTCCACTTTTCACGGTCATGAATACCTGGGAGCTAAATTAACCAGGCGGGTCCTGGAAAGACTGAAATTCCCCCGGGAAACCATTGAAAAAACGGTGATGCTGGTTAAAAATCATATGTTTTATTACAATGTGGATGAGGTGGGCGAATCCGGAGTTCGCCGGGTAGTGCAGAAAGTCGGGCTGGAAAACATCAACGACTTAATTGATGTGAGAATCGCCGACAGGCTTGGTTCCGGAGTGCCCAAGGCCGTGCCGTATAAACTCAGGCATTTCAAGTATATGGTGGAAAGGGTCAGTCAAGATCCGGTTTCGGTCAAGCAGCTGGAGATCGACGGAAATGATCTTATTCAAGAACTGGAAATAAACCCCGGGCCCAAAATTGGCGCTATACTAGAGTTGTTGCTGGCCGAAGTGATAGACAATCCACAACTTAATAACAGGGAGTATTTATTGGAAGAAGCTGGAAAGTTGTCCAAAAAAGAAGTGGAGGCCCTTAGAAAGCAAGCCAGGGATAAAATTAAAAAAGAAGAAAAAAAAGAAGACAAAAAAATTAAAGAAAAATATCATGTGAAGTGACGGGTTGTGTATTATGATACAAATCTTAAAAAATAAACAAAAAATATGCTGGAAATAAAAAATTTGACTAAATATTTTCACCAAAATAAGGCGGTGGACAATTTGAGCCTTAAAATCAAAAAAGGTGAGATATATAGCTTGATTGGACCCAATGGATCGGGGAAGACCACTATTATTAAATCCATAATCGGTTTGTTGCGGCCGGATGAGGGTTTTGTGAAAGTAGATGGTAAGAATGTGCTTAAAAATCCCAGAGAAACCAAAAAGATAATCGGCTATATCCCGGATGATCCGGCAGTTTGGCCGGAGATAACCGGAGAAGAGTTTCTTTATTTCACCGGTAAGCTGCATGGCTTCAAAGGCAGTCAAATCAAGAAAGAAATCCCCAAATTGCTGAAAATATTTTCTTTGCAAGGAGTGGAAAAGGAATATTTTGAGAATTACTCCCGGGGGAACAAACAAAAATTCGCCATATTAGCCGCTTTTCTAATAAAACCCAAGTTATTGCTGATTGATGAACCGATTGTAGGCCTGGATCCGGAAAGCGCCGAGGCGGCCAAGAAAAAATTCAGAGAGTTTGCCGACCAAGGCGGCGCGATTCTGATGGCAACCCACACCTTGAGCGTAGCTAAAGAGATTTCCGATATGATAGGCGTGCTCAAAACGGGCAATCTTCTCAAAACCGGAACTTTCCAGCAGCTTGCCAAAAAAGCCAAATTGAAAAAGAGCAGTTCTTTGGAGGAAGTATATATGGCGTTAACGAGTTCAGAGAAATAAAAAATATTTGAAATGCGATTGGAATTTGTCTTGTCTTCAAGAGTAAAACAGGGGGCGGTTTTGTGCGAATTTTGGTTCTAAATTATTAACTGATTTTACGCGCTTACTGTAGATATGTTTTAAACAAGCCCAACTCAATCGCGCAAATACTAAAATTAACAAATAATTATGTGGAATATATTATTAAGGTACTATGTTATAAGAATCGGCCGCTATTTTAAAAAACAAACCACGGCCAAGGTTTTTACGGTGACCGCTTTCTTGTTTTTGGGCGCTTTGTTGATGATTGGCTCTTATTTGTTTTTTTTGGAAGGGTTTGGATACATTAGCAGTAATGAATTTTTTAGCCAGGCGCTGTTTTTATATGTGTATGAAATATTTTTTCCATTTTTGGCGTTTTTGCTGGCTTTCAGCGGCGCTATCTTCGGGATTTTTTCCTTATTCAGGGGGCAGGAAAATAATTGGATAATGGCCAGTCCGGGCTACAACACCCTCTTTATTCACAAGATGTTCACAGTCCTGGTTTCCTCTTCTTGGCCGATTGTTATAGTTGCGGCGCCTTTTGTTTTGGCGGTGGCCACTTTTTTTAACTTGAGCTTCTTCTCCGGACTTGTTGTTTTTTTAGGCATTTTGGCTTTTTCTTTAACGGTTACTGTCCTCAGTGTTGCAACGGTTTTTTTCTTGGCGATTCTCTTGTTTTTCCTTGGCAGTGTTTTAAATAAAAAAATCTTGTCGTTTCGGTTTATTGCTTTGGCTGTGCTGATTGTTTTTCTCTTTCTGGGAATGTTTTTCTGGTTTCCGGTAACGGAAAACAAGCCGGGAGAAATTTTTGATATTACCAATTTAAGCACTCCCGCGGCCGGAACGGAGAAGATAATTAACCAATTCGAAGCCTTGCCTACTCATTCTGTTGCTCTGGCGATCCATGAAGTCCAGCAAGGCTATTTGGTGAGCGCTTTTTTGAGATGGATAGGCGTTTTGGCGGTGTTGTTTATAGCGTCTGTATTGCTGGCACTCTTGAAAAAAAAGTTTTTAGTTCTTTGGCAAAAACTGCAGGAGGGGGAATTTAAGGCTCAAAAAAAGTCGGCAAAGCCCGGGAAAGATAATTTTTTCAAGAAGTCTGATTCGCTGGGAAGTATTTTGTTCAAAAAAGAGTGGTTGAAATTAATTAGAAACAAAAGAAATTTGTTGTGGCTAATGTTTTCTTTGTCTCTTTGGCTTCTGTATTCCGGCGTAAACTACTATTTTATCAAGCATTCGGACTTCCAGAATGCTCAAAGGGAAATCATTCCCTTTACAATTTCCGCTTTGCAGTTTTTGGTGGCGATTTATTTTACTGCCGCCCTGGTGTTAAGATTTGCTTTTCCTTCTTTTAGCGAAGAGCGCAAGAGCGTTTGGATCATCGCTTCGGCGCCGCTGAACTTGGGAAAACTCTTCATTTACAGAGCTGTGTTTTATAGCTTTGTTTTCACGGTGATAGGCATACTTTTTGGATTTTTAAACTTTATTCAGTTTCAAGGCGGCTGGTTGAAAATGATTTTAATGCTGGACATGTTTGCCCTTTCCATTGTTTTTGTTTCGGTTCTGGGGCTGGCTCTTGGAGCAATATTTCCCAATTTTGAAACCGATGATCCACAGAAGCTAAGCACATCCTTACCCGGCTTAGCCCTGATTTTTTTCAGCTTGGCTTATGGCGTGATAGCTTCTTACGCTTTTTATCTGTTTTATTTTTTTGATAATTACCTGGCTTATCTGATTTTTGGAATAGCTTCAGCGGCCATTGTTTTGCTGCTGGCCTACTTAGCTGTTCAATCGCTTAAAAAGAAAGAGTTTGTGAAGGTTTTTTGAGCCTTTATGTTAGTTTGAATAATTGACTGCGGCGTAAAATTGGGCTATATTGGATTAAGTTAAGCGTATTGTTTCTGAAGCAGGGCCTGTAACTCAGCGGTCAGCCCTGAAAGCTTTCAGGGCATAACCGATTAATTCGTTTTATGTATTATGTTTATATATTGCATAGCGAGAAAGACAAAAAGCTTTATATTGGATTTACAAGTAATTTAAAAAAGAGGTTGATTCAGCATAAAAATGGTGAAGTTAATTCAACTAGCAAAAGATTGCCTGTTAATCTGATTTATTTTGAGTGCTATCTTAAAAAGCAGGATGCAGAAAGAAATGAAAGTTATTATAAAACATCTAAGGGTAAAGAGGATTTAAGAAAGAAACTAAAATCACTATTGGGACCGTAGCTCAGTGGTAGCCGTGCAAGCTTTCACGGCATAACCGAATAATTATTAATAAAGTATGGAATTTTTTATTGGGACCGTAGCTCAGTGGTAGAGCAGTCGGCTCATAACCGATTGGTCACAGGTTCGAATCCTGTCGGTCCCACGCATTAAGGAAAAGCTCAGCGGTAGCCGTGAAAGCTTTCACGGCATAACCGATTGGTCACAGGTTCGAATCCTGTCGGTCCCACGCATTAAGGAAAAGCTCAGCGGTAGCCGTGAAAGCTTTCACGGCATAACCGATTGGTCACAGGTTCGAATCCTGTCGGTCCCACAAACGAAACGAAATACAAAAAGATTATAAAAATTTGTAATATTGATCTTGCGGCTTATTTGGGCTTTTCCCGTTAATTTAATCCGGCTGTTGAAAGCGGGACCCCGCAAAGCGGCAGGAGATTTGACTTTAGACGTTTGAGTTAATTTTTTATGCACTACTGCAACCCTCAGCATCTTCGGATTAGAAAGCCTCATTATTTTGACGGAAAGATTTCGAAGGGGTTTTTATCTTTGTTTTACAGCAAGGCCATAACCAATGTTGCGGTCGGGCTTTTTAGTATTTTTCTGCCTATTTTCTTTTATGAAACATTCGGGGGCAATGTTCGTTATGTAGCTTATTACTATCTTGCCGGGTATGTTTTGCAACTGATTTTTGTTATTTTTCTTTCTCATTCTCTTAATAAATTCGGTTTTCGAAGAGCCTTGAGGACAAGCACGCTGATCGGAGCCTTGTTTTATACCGCGGTTTTTTTCCTTAACAAGGAAAATATTTGGATTATAGCCCCTATAATGGTTTTCTTGATTGCTTTTTGGCGTTTTTTATATTGGATTCCTTATAATATCGACTTTGCCAAATTCACCAGCAAGAAGGACCGAGGCAAGGAGCTGGGACTCACCGAGGCAGTCTTGAGTATTATAAGCATTGCTACTCCGGTAATTGCCGGATTGGTGATTTCGCGTTTTAGTTTTAATCTTTTATTTGCTTTTGGTATAATTATTTTTGCTTCTTCTGCTATCCCGTATATTTTTTTGCCTAGGACTAAAGAAAAATTCAGCTGGAGCAAATATAAAATCATAAGAAAAATCTTTTCCCGAGAGAACCGCCAAGCGGCTCTGCTTTTTTTCTTGGATGGAGTGGAGTCGATGCTGCCGATTTTTGTCTGGCCTATTTTTTTGTTTGAGCTGTTTAACGGCAATTATCTTACCATCGGTTTTCTTTCCACGGCGGTTATCGCAATCACGGTTGTCTTGCAGCTGCTGGCCGGCAAGTGGGCGGACAAGAAAAGAGAAGCCATGCTGAAAACGGGAAGCGTTCTATATGCGGCCGGCTGGCTGTTTAAAATATTTATCTTTACCGCTTTCCATGTTTTTATTATTGACGCATATCACAAATTTATGAAAATCTTTTACCGCATACCGCTTGATACCTTCATTTTTGAAAAGGCTTCTCAGCAAAATCATTTGATTGATGAATTCAATGTTTTCAGGCAGATTTGCATAGTTTCCGGTAGAATAACAATGGTTTTGGCTGTCATAGCCCTTTCGTTCTTTATTTCCCTTAATTGGATCTTCGCTTTGGGCGTTTTGTCCTCCGTTTTTATCGGGTTTGTTTACAGCAAGTTCTATTGTTCTCTAAGGTGATTTAGTGGTATAAAGAAGAAAAGACCTCGTTTCACAATTATAGGAATTACGCGCTTGCCTCTTTATTGCCTAAAAAAAGAGAGCAAAGCAAGGTTTGGTTTTTGCATCCGATCGAAAAAATATTTTAGAGGCAAAAAGGACTTTCTATTAAAAATATCTTAACAAGCCTGAAAGGCAAGTGCGCATAAAACCAAGCCTTGCTTTGCTCTCGGCATTACCGGAGAGTAATCGCGTAATTCCTAAATTATTCAAAACAAAATGCACCACAGATTCCATCTTCATATTCACAGGCCGAAGTATTTTCAGGGGCGGATCTCCAGGGGTTATGCGGCTTTGTTTACCAGCCGGACCATTACCGACATTGCTTCGGGTCTGTTTGCCGTTTTTCTGCCCATCTTTTTGTATTTATTGCTGGGGGAAAGTTTGAAAGGCGTCATTCTTTACTACCTGGCCAGCTACGTTCTGTATTTGTTCATCATCTTTTTCTTTGTAAAAGACTTAGACCGTCTTACTTACCACCGGGCTCTCAGGATGAGCGCTTTACTGGGAGCGGCTTTTTATTTTTCCCTTTTTTTCGCTACGGAAAATAACTTATTTTATATCCTGCCTTTTTCTGTTGTTCTAGTTGCTTTGTGGAGGTTTTTTTACTGGATCCCCTATGAAGTCGATGTAGTAAAAGTTACCAGCAAAAAAGATCGAGCCAAACAGCTGGGTTTGATGGAAGCGGCTTTCGGGGTCACCAGTATTGCGACGCCTTTTATTGCCGGATATGTGATTGAGAGCTTTGGTTTTAACGCCCTTTTCTTGATTGGTGTTATAGTTTTTCTTTTATCTTCAGCTTCTTTTGCTTTTATTCCGGAAATCAAAGAAAAATTCAGCTGGAGCAAGAAAAAACTGCTAAGAAAGATTGTAAGTCCGGAGAACAGGCAGGCGTCTTTGATTTTCTTTGCCGACGGCGCGGAAGCGGTGGTTCACTTCCTGATTTGGCCGATCTTTGTTTTCCTTGTCTTAAAAGGAGACTACTTGAAAATCGGTTCGGTGACCACCATGGTGGTAAGCGCCACTGTTATCATGCAGCTTCTGGCAGGACGTTTCATCGACGGGGATGGCAATAAGCAAAAAATGGTGAAATGGGGAGGCTTGCTGTATTCTTTGGGCTGGATCGCCAAGATTTTCATTCTCACAGCGTTTCATATCTTTGTAGTGGATGCTTTTCACCGGCTCACCCAAATATTTTACAGAACGCCTTTGGACGTGTTCACTTGCGACAAAGCCGGGGAACAAAAACACCTGGTGGATGAATTTGTGGTTTTTCGAGAGATTTGTTTGTGTTTAGGGAGAATTTTTATGCTGAGCGTGATATTCTTCTTCTCCTTTTTTGCCGGCGTTCAATGGATATTCATTTTCGGCGCCCTGTTTTCTTTGTTCTTGAGCCTGATTTACAGCAAGCTTCATTGCAGTTTGAGATAGGAGCAAGAAGGAATTTTCAATTTTTAATTTGAAATTTTTAAACAATTTTTAATAAATCAATTTGAAATTGTTACAAAATGAATTGTTAGAAAATTAAAAATTATTCCAATAAAAATTCAATAAAAATTCAAAATTTTGAATTAAAAATTGAAGTCATTCTCCCTCACTCCTTGCTACTACTTCCCTTCCTGGGCGCTTGGCGCGAGGATTGATTTTTTGTTTGGTTGATGTTATAATCCCAAGAAGTTTTCGGGCCGTGGTATAATGGTATTACTCACGCTTCGGGTGCGTGCAACCCCGGTTCAATTCCGGGCGGCCCGACCTGTTAAATATACAAAGCACAAATTACAATGAACAAATAAAGCACAATTAACAATAGACAAAGAAGGAAATTTGTGTCTAATGCCGCTAGATACCCCCCCCTTTTTTTCTTTGTTTTGTGATTTTAATATTTGTGTTTTGTTTGTGATTTGTAATTTGGGTTTTGTAATTTATCTATAGGGCATGTGGTGGAACTGGTAGACACGCACGCTTCAGGAGCGTGTGAGCGGAAGCTCATGGGAGTTCGACTCTCCCCATGCCCACTTCGAACAGTTGACAATTAATAGTTGATATTTAACATTTAACCTTAGTTTTTTAGCAGCTCTCTATTTGCGGGAGCTTTTTGTTTTTAAAAGATTGCCAAGCAGCAGGCTTGATACATAATACATGCTTCATAATACATTTTTTGCTTACAAAAAAGAAAAAATGATTTACAATGGGTGTATGAAAGAACAAAATTACAAACCGCTGGCGGATTTGGCTCGGCCTGAGGGGATGGAGGATTTTGTCGGCCAGGAGGAGCTGATCGGCAAGAATTCCTTTTTGAGGAATGCTATCGAGGCGGACCAGGTGCCGTCAATGATTTTTTGGGGGCCGCCAGGGACGGGCAAGACCACGCTGGCTAAGATTATTGCGGGAAAGACGAATTCGGATTTTCACCAGCTTTCGGCGGTTAACACCGGCAAGAAAGATTTGATGGCGATTGTGGAGAAAGCCGGGCAAAGCCGCGGGGAAGGCAGGCGGACGATTTTGTTTTTGGATGAGGTGCATCGCTGGAACAAGTCTCAGCAGGATGCTTTACTGCCGTATGTGGAAGACGGGACAGTGGTGCTGATCGGCGCTACCACGGAAAATCCCAGTTTTGAAGTTAACTCGGCTTTAGTGTCCCGCTCGCGAATCCTGGTTTTGCATAAACTCTCCGCCGAAGATGTGGAAAAGTTGTTGAAAAGGGCGGAAAAGATCTTTAAAAACCGAGGTTCGGCACCTCGGGAGGCCGGCAAGAAAACTATCAAGCCGGAGATTATGAAAATGATTGCCGATTTATCAGGTGGAGACGCGCGGATGGCGTTGAACACTCTGGAGGCTGTCTTAACCCAAGACAAGCCGGCGAGCAAAAAGCTGGTTAAAGAAATTTTGCAAAAGTCGCATTTGATGTATGATAAAAATGGGGAGGAACATTATAATATCATTTCGGCGCTTCACAAATCACTGCGGGGAGGCGACGCCGATGCCGGGCTCTATTGGCTGGCGCGAATGATCGAGGGCGGGGAAGATCCTCTGTATATTGCCAGGCGCTTGGTGCGATTTGCTTCTGAGGACGTGGGATTGGCGGATAACCATGCTTTGGTTTTGGCTAATGCGGTCTTTGACGCCTGCCACAAGATCGGCTTGCCCGAATGCGAAGTGCATTTAGCCCAGTGCGTGATTTATTTAGCTAAAACCAAGAAGAGCATTTTGGCCTACGAGGCTTATGGAAAAGCTAAAAATGACGTTAAAGCTCACGGCAGCCTGCCGGTGCCGCTGCATATTCGCAACGCGCCGACAAAACTAATGAAAGACCTTGA
The DNA here is from genome assembly GCA_034522495.1 of Candidatus Moraniibacteriota bacterium. Classification (GTDB taxonomy): domain Bacteria; phylum Patescibacteriota; class Minisyncoccia; order Moranbacterales; family DUUL01; genus JAXHLG01. Next base: position 69,567 of record JAXHLG010000002.1, read on the forward strand.
CTATGGCAAGGGGTATAGATATACTCCCAAAGAGAATAGCGCTGATCAGTATTATTTGCCGGATAAATTGAGAGGGAGGAGATACGTTTGAAAAACTCAAAACTCAAAAGTTAAAACGTAAAACCACAGCTTAAAACTCAAAACTTGTTTTGTGATAGTGCGAAAAAAGAGCAAAAAAGAGGTTGACATGGGTTATAATGGAAAAATGAAAGAGGTGGTTTGTCCAAATTGTTGGAATTATAGAATGGAATCTGCTGGATTTTTTGATGTTGATGATCTTGACCAAGCGATTCCTCACAGGATTTGCCCAAACTGCAGTGGGGCTAAGATAAAAATACCGGAGGAGGATAGTCTCATTGCCAGGCTTAAACATCTTAAAAGACTATTTGAACCAGAAAAGTTGTTTTAAAGGAGGTTTTATGGCTCTTTTTCATGATGTCGATGTGGTTTGTCCGGAGTGCTCTAGAGTCCGTACGGAACGTGTTGATCGTAATAAAAATGAGGTTAAAACCAGTTATTATTGGAAGGAGAATGAATATCAAGTAGTTCATTATTTAACTTGACCGGATTGTAAAGAGCAACAAGAAAATCAAAAAGAGGAGGAGTTTGTGCAACAAGTCTTGACTAAGCATGAGTTTTACCCCAAAGAAGCAATTGAAAGGCTAGCCAGGAAAGTTTATCGATTAGAAAAGATGTTGAAAAACCACGTTGATGATCACCTCGTAAGCCCAAGAGACAGGGTGTTTTAAAATCAGCATGACAAAAAAACAAGAGGCCAGCCCAACCGAGCCGGCCTCTTTTTAATTAATGCAATTGATTTTGAGAGATTATGGAGCTGTGTTTATTGACTTGCGAGCTAAACCTAAGCCTTGCTCCAACAGAAAAGAAATTTATCTTTTGTGTTTTTAATATTGTGCTTTGTGATTTGTTTGGATTTTGTGATGTCTGTGTTTTGTGTTTTTAAAAAAGATTATAATTGGAGCGACCCTCACGGGTCGGTTCATCTGTTTTATATGGCTATCTCAAGGAATCCATAGACCGGACTAGAAACCCGCTCCAGCACGAAAATTTGATTGTAAAGCTTTTAGTTTTTAGCTGTGGTTTTAACTTTTGACTTTTGCGTTTTGATTTTATTTCCCTTCTCTTGTATATTCAATCTTATAAACTACCCCCTTCTGATCATCGCTTACCAGCATCATGCCTCCGGGGAAGGCTTGCACGTCCACCGGGCGGCCGAGCTTTTCACCGTTTTCCGTGAGCCAGCCCGAGATGAAATCTTGCCTGTTTTCGAGATTTCCCTGGTCGTCTAGATTGAAGTGAACCAGCTTGTAGCCGGTGGGTACGGTTCTGTTCCAGGAGCCGTGGTAGGCAACCACTAAATCCAGCCAATATTCTTCCGGCCAGCCGGTTTCAGGAACAAAATCCAGTCCCAGCGGAGCGGAGTGGGCTTGCAGGTCGATGCGGGAAGGAATAGTGTCATCGCAATTTTCATTCGATTCGGGCCGGAAAGTCTCGTCCCGGGTGTTTTTTCCGTAGCAATATGGCCAGCCGTAATTCCCGCCTTCTTGAAGGATGTTGATTTCATCGGGAGGAGTGTTGTCTCCCAGGTTGTCCCTGCCCATTTCCGTGGCCCATATGTCGCCGGTTATGGGATTAGTTGCCATAAAAACCGAGTTTCTTAATCCTTCGGCGTATTTTTCAAAATTGCTACCGTCCTTGTTCATTCGATAAACAGCCGCTCTTCTTTCATCGCTTTCCAGACAAACATTGCAGGAAGAGCCAATGGAGACGTAGAGCTTGTCATCCGGTCCGAAATGAAGGGATCTAGTTAAATGGCCGCCTCCGCCGGGCAAATCGGCAATTTTTTGAGGCGTGTCTTCGGTGTAAAGCCGGACCCTTTTGACTGCGTCTGTTTCGGCAAAATACAGCGTCAAGCCATCTTCCGGATCAATGGCCAGTCCGTGGGGGCGATTGAGGTTTTCAAAAACCGTGTCGGCGTTTTCCAGCTCTTGGTTTTCATTCAAGCTCAAAAGGCTTATTTTGCCCTCGCTTGTCTGGCTGATCCAGATGTTTCCCAGGCTGTCTTTTTCGGAAATATCTCTGGCGCCCGGGAGATTCTCGGCTAAAAAGGAAATTTCAAAATTTTCCGGCACTTCAAGCGGCAGATCCGTTTTGTTTACTCCCTCCGAGGAAGTTTCCCCCGGTAAGTTGCAGACCGGAACGCAAACAGTGGCGCAAACCTCCGCTCCGAGAGCGCATCCGTTGCCGCATCCGTCGAAAGCGCCTCCCCGCTGGCGGCAGTCTTTGGTCAAAAGAGCAGAGTCCTGGTTTTCTTCATAAACTATCTTGCCTTCAAATTCCTCTTTTACCTCAGCTTGCGTCAGTTCTTCCTCTTGGTTCTGCCGTTCTTGAGGCGTTAGAGAAGAGTCATCCCCCCGATTGGCATAAAAATACCACCCGGTGGCGATTAAAACCAACACTACCCCAGCTAAAATTAACCATTTTTGTTTATCCATGGCGTTTATTTAATTTTTAATCCAGACTTATATCTGTGTTTGTTATTACATTACAGAATTTATATTTTTTCAAGTCTCATGGCGCGTGATGTTTTACGATTGAAAAAAATTGAAAAAAGTATTAAAATAAGCGGGAAATGGTTTACTGGAGAGGTGACAGAGTGGTCGAATGTGGCGGTCTCGAAAACCGTTGTCCCGATCTCTCGGGACCGAGGGTTCGAATCCCTCCCTCTCCGCCTTCGCCACGCCGAAGCCCGCCAGGGCGAAGGCGGGCTACGCCTCGGCTACGGCGTGACGCTGTCCGCCTGGTCGGCGTGACGCTGTCCGCCTGGTCCGGCAGGTTGCCCTGCCGAAACCTGGTAAGGTGAAGGAGGGTTTTTATGGTCAAGGCAAGCAAAAATAGCCAAGCGGTTTATTTGTTGTTGGCGTGGAATTAAAAAGCTGGACAGGGAAGAAGTGTCTTAGGAAGAAAGTTTTTTTAGGGCTTCTTGGAGGTCGGCGGAGGTGAAGCCGATTATTTGGGTTTGGTTTTTCTCGGTGAATTCGTCCACTGCTTGCTTGGCTTGGTCGATCTGCTTGCCTTGCAGGATTTCCTCTATTTTCATTAAATCGTTCTCCGGATGAATAAAAAAATCTCCGGTGATTTTTATTTCTCGGATGACGGAATTATTTATCTCGGCTTTGATCCTTAGTAGCTTCCCGCCGGAAACTTTATGAATTGTTTTCTTTACCATAAATAGCTATTTAGTGTCTGACGATGTAGCAGCAAAATATGTAAAATATTTATATTATTAAAGCGGTGCGAAAAATTATTTTCCTTTACTTATGGGATTTTGGTTAAAATAATTTTTTCCCGCAGAACGGGAGCAACAGCTTTTTTTCAAAAATCAGCAACCCCTATTAAATCTTTCTTTGATAATTCCAAGCGTCTGATAGGTATTTTTCTTTATAAAGCCTGTCGGCTGTTTTTATTTCTTCCGCGATCAGCCCACTCTGTATAAAGCTAATGCCGAAAACCTTTTCAAAGCCCTTGGTCAAGGCTTGTTTTATTTCTTCTGCGCTCAAGTTGCCGTTTGTTTCCCGTTTTAGCGAAGTCACTCTTTCTTTGACGTTTTTAATCAATTTATCTTTAATTTTTTCATCGGGGACTTTTAATAGAGAAAACATTTTCTCCACTTCCACATCCAAAAGAATTGTTCCGTGCTGGAGGATTACTCCCTCTTTTCTGGTTTGAGCGTTTCCGGATATTTTTTTGCCGTTCGCCAGGATGTCGTTTATGGGAGAAAAGGAAGCCTTCAATCCCAGCATTTTCAGGCCCTCTATCAACCCCGCGCAGATTTTTTCATATGACTTGACAACATCTCGTGAGGTTTCCTTCTCCGTTAACGCCAGGGAATAAGTGATTTCTTTGTTGTGGAAAACCGCTCCTCCTCCGGTGTATCTTCTTACTATGTCCACACCCTGTTTCTTAACCTTTTCAATATCCACTTCCTCTTCAATGTCCTGAAAAAAGCCGACGGTAATCGCCGGGGGGGCCCATGTATAAAAGCGCAGGGTGTTGGGAACCTGATTTTTTATCCTGGCTCGCAAAATAGCTTCATCTATTGCCATTTGCTTAGCGCCGGCGTCTTGACTCAAATCCAATAATCGCCAGTGTTTCATAAATTTATCTAATGTTAAGCGCTCTTATTCAGTTTATCGTATAGGAATTTCAAAAAATCCTATACACCGCTGATTTCACGCGGATTATCACGCAGATTTACGCGGGATGCTAAATGTGCGAAGCTTAATTTAGTAATTTTTCAGGAGAAGGTTCGGCCGCTAGCCGGTTTTTTTGGCAACCTCCTCAGCATGATAAGAGCTTCTTGCCAGGGGGCCGGCAACAATTTTTTTCAATCCCAGCCGCAAGCCCGATTCTCTTATTTTTTCAAACTCTTCCGGCTTATAATACTTTTTCACGGGAGCATTTTCCGGGCTCGGCTGTAGATATTGACCGATGGTAATGATATCGCAGCCAGCCTCGGCAAGATCTTTCATGGTTTGAATTATTTGATCGTGATTTTCGCCCAACCCCAGCATGAAACCTGATTTTGTCTTGAGGCCGGGATCAATTTCTTTTATTTTTCTCAACAGATCCAAAGACAGAGCATAGCTTCCCTGGGGCCGCAATTTTAAAAAAAGTTCCTTGGAGACTTCAATGTTGTGGTTTATTACTTCCGGCTTAGCGCTGACAATGCTCCTCAAAGCCTTTGCGCTGCCGCCAAAATCGGAGATAAGGAATTCTATCTTGCAATCCGGCTTTCTTTTTCTAATCTCTTCGGCTACAGAAACAAACTGGCCGGCTCCGCCATCGGGCAGATCATCTCTGGTGACGCAAGTAATAACCGCGTAATGAAGATTTAATTTTTCTACCGCTTCGGCAATCCTTTTAGGCTCTGCCGGGTCGGCATCTTTTGGCTTTCCTTTTTTGATATTGCAGTAACGGCAATTGCGGGTACAAACATTTCCCAGGATTAAAAAAGTGGCCGTCCCCTTGGAAAAACACTCATAACGATTGGGACAATTAGCCGAGAGGCAAACTGTGTTAAGATTGTGCTTTTTTATCAGCTTCAGGGTTTTCAAATATTCAGAGCGAGTAAAATTTTTCATTTTAAACCAAGAGGGCAGCTTGTCTTGATAAGCTGAGTTTTTGCTAAAATTATTCATTTTTAATCGTGTTTAATTTCTTCTTCCCGATTTCGGCGGCCACGGTCAGGGGTTCGTTGATGGGCGCCGAGGCGGGGTTGTAGCAGGTTTCCATTTCTATTAAATCATCCAGATTCATTCCTTTTCCAATGGCCAGGGATAATAAGTCGATCCGGCCGGCCACTTCTTCTTTTCCGATTATCTGTCCGCCGAGCAATTTCCCTTTTTGATCAAAAACCAGCTTGACGGTAATCGGACTGGAGGAGGGGTAGTATTCCGAACGGGCTTGGGTTGTATATTTGGAAGCCATCGCCCGGAGGTTTTTTTGTCGGGCTCTCTCCAGGGTCAATCCCGCGGAGCCTATGAATAATTCTCCTACTTTGGTAATGGTGGTATTCAACACCGGCGGAGCGGTTTCTTTTCCGCCCAAGAGGTTGCGGGCTGCTGTTTTTCCTTGGCGGACGGCGACGGTGCCTAGCTGGCTAAGCACTTTTTCTCCGGTGTTGAGCTCTTGGGAAAAAACGCAATCCCCGCAGGCGTAGATATCTTTATCGGAAGTTTGCATCCGGCGGTTTACTTCAACGGCCTCGCCACAGTCCAGCCCGGCTTGCTTGGCCAGCCCGGCGCTGGCCTTCATCCCGGCGCAAATATAAAGTTTGTCAAAAGGCAAAGAATTCTGGCCGAAACAGACCTTGTTTTTGTCTATTTTTTCAATGCCAGCGTTTAAATACGTTTCTATGCCGAGGCTTTCGGCGTATCTGCCCGCTTGTTCGCCCATATCTTTGTCCAAAACGGCCGGCAGGAGACGGTCCCGAGCTTCAATTAAAGAAACCTTTTCTCCTCTTTTGCTTAAAGCCGCCGCTAACTCCAAGCCGACCAGGCCGGCGCCGACAACAACCGCCCGATTTTTGCCGCCGGGGGAGGCGTTTTGGGAAATGCGCTTGGCGTCGTCTATGGTTTTCAAGGCAAGGGGAATGGCTTTTTCAAGCCCCGGTATCGGAGGAAATTTGGGAGCGCTGCCGGCGGCCAAAACCAGCTTGTCGTAGGCAAGAGCTGTTGTCTTTTTTGAATCCCGGCAGTTTATTTTCTTTCCTTTTTTATCAATGGAGACAACGGTTGTGTTCAAAAGGAGGCGAATGTTGTTATTTTCGTAGTCGGATTTTTGAAAAATAAAAATATCGTCAAAAGATTTTATTTCTCCGGCCAAGACATAAGGCAAAGCGCAGGGGCAATATTCCGCATTGCCGGTTTTCTCCACTATGGTTATTTCTGCTTCTTTGTCTAATTTTCTCAACTCAAAAGCACAAGTGGTGCCGGCCGCTCCTCCGCCGATGATAACTATTTTTGGTTTTGCCATAGATATTGGTGCTTGAGTTTAATCCTGCCTGTTTATGAGACCGGTCAAGGGATGCTGGGGGTTGGCTTCGGTGATCGTCATCTGCTCCACTGGCGGCGGGTAGCCAAGACCGGTTTCTTCTACTCTCTCCAAGGCCTTTTCTAAGTCGCTCACGGTCAATCCCACCCACAGCTCATCGTCTTGAGAAGCGGCCAGGCTTCTGGCTCCCCCGCAGGGAACTGTCAGCCAAGGACTGCCTTCCTCGGCAACCGGAACCACGACTTCGCAGGCAGCGTGGCCGTTTATTCGAGGAGAGCATTTCTTGCCGGTTTTGTCAAAAACTCCCATGGTCAAAAGATAAGCCTGAGAAGAATTGACTACCATGACAACAGCGTCCGGCTCCAAGTTTAAATCCTGGAATTCTCCCAAAGGAGCAAACACGGCGGCTTGGTATTTTTCCAGGGGGAATTTCTCGGTTTGCTCCATTAACTCGTCAAAAATTTCTTCTTTGTAGGCAAAGCCTTCCACCCACCGTTCTTTGAGATTATCTGAAACTTCTTCAAAGCCCATCACTCTGGATCCGATAACGCATCCTCCCATATTTTCCACGCTGACCGCTCTTTTTTTCTTGTAAACGGCCGCTTCTTTTAAGACTTGGCACAAGGCCATGTTGCCTTGAGACGCGGCAATGGACTTGGGAATGTCGCTCTTATCCGGCAGCATTTTTACTCCAACCGGTAATCCTTTGCCTTTGATTAATTGGAGGTATTTTTGTTCCAGTTTTTTTAGGTCTTGCATAGTTTTTGGTTTAATAGTAAAAAAGTTGCTTTATTCGATTTTCGATCCCGGATCGATACAGCCCTGCTCCAGGCAGGTTTTTATTTCGTTTTCTATCTGTTTCCCCGTGGTTTCCGCGCTGCCGAATCCGACGATTGGGTCAGAGTCTCCGATAAAAGTCGCTGGCACTCCGCGAGCCTGAGTTCCGTAAGCGGCGGCCATCTCTTGGAAAAGTTCGGCGTTGTCGGGGTTTTTCCAGGTTTCAAACATTTTAACCTCCAGTTCCGGATATTTTTCCTCCATTTCTTCCAAGAAAGGTTTTTCCTCAGCGCAATGCGGGCAGCCGTCGCCCCAGAAGAAATAGACAACCGCCTTGGCGTCTGTGGCTTCTTGGCTTAGCACTTTGGTTTCATCGGATTGTTCGCCGCTTTCCTGGGAAGCTGACTCTTGATTGGAGGAGCATCCGGAAAAGATAACCGGCGCCAAAACCATAATCATTAGTAATAGGATTTTTTTATACATACTTGTTTTTTAATTATTGTTTATATTAAAAATGTTATTGATCTTCAAACCATTTTTCGGCTTCTTCCGGCTTTAACAAATCTTCCGTTTCTTTCTTGTTGTCGAGTTTGATCTTAACTATCCAGCCCTCCCCGTAGGGATCCTGATTGATCTTGCCCGGCTCGTCGAAGATTTCTTCATTAACCTCGACTACCTCGCCGGAAAAAGGGCTGGAAAGATGGCCGCTCCACTTCACCGCTTCCAGGGAAACATAGGTGTCGCCTTTTTTAAGTTTTTCTCCGACTTCGGGGAGCTGGACAAAAACAAATTCCTTCACCCGGGAGGCAGCCGGCCCGACAATGCCCAGAGCAGCTGTGTCCCCGTCCACTTTTGCCCAGGAATAGTCTTCGTTGTAGAGCAGATCTTCGGGAAAATTTTTGTTAGACATAGGTTTTAAATTAATTTTTAATAAAGTCAGTTCAGCGCAAGCTTTAAAATCCAAATATTAAATTAGAGATTCAAAAAGACAAAACACAAATTACAATGAACAAACAAAGCACAAAACACAATTCTTAAAAACACAAACAAGCTATTCTTTGTCAGTTTCACTCTCTTCTTCTTCCGGCGATAGGTCTTTTTCTGTTCCGATTTCAATACCAAATTTGGGTAGAATCTTGCGGTGGATAAGCATTATTAGGAATGATGCGGCGATGGATCCGGCAAATATCATCACGCTGGTGCCGATATCATTCATCAAGTCCGGGTTAATAAGCATTACCGAAGCCAGGGAAAGCATAATTACTCCTCCGATAAGCTTTAGCATTCGGCCGTGTTTTTCCTCGAATCTTCCCGCTTTCAAAGTCAGCGCGGCGCCTCCCACTACTATCATCTCATCTATCATATAAATGGCCAAATACAAAAGTAAGAGCATTACAAAGGTAGCCGTGGAAACATCGTATTGAGCAAGCAGGTTGGTCCAGACCACCGGGAACCCGGCAGTGCAGGGCAATTCTACCAGCACTACTCCCAGAGCCAGACCGGCTGTTCCGGCCATCATGCTCCAGGTTGATTTATCCCCTTTCATAATACCGCGAACATCTTTGAATATTTTGGGCTTGTATTTATCGGAAATAGTAAAAGACAGTCCTTTTTTGTACCAAAAGTAATCTTTGATATTAACCAAGGCAAAAGTGAGAGCAATTAAGGCCACTCCGACTTGAATCCAGGTTAGGTAACCGATATACATAAAAACATTCAACAATCCGGCCATGAACAGTCCATAAGCGGCGGTAGTCACCACCAGGAAAGTAGCTCCCACTAGGAATATCTTTTTTCTGGAGCGAGTGTAAATTACAATCCCCAAAAGAAAGCTGATCAGCCACAAAGAACAGGGATTAAAGCCGTCCACAAAAGCGATAAGACTGGTGGAGACAAAAAGCGGAACTCCGGAAAGATCTACTTTTCCCAGCAGAGGCAAAGAGATTTCTTGTTTATCTTCGGGCGTAAAATCGGAAGATTGCGGCACAAAAGGCGTAACTCCGTCCAGTTTTTCTGCGGGGCAAGCGCAGCCTTTTTCCTGGCATTTGACGATCTGTTCCTCCAGGTTGTCTCTAATCGATTTTTCTCCAACATAATAGCTGTCATCCAGAAAGACAATCGGATAAGCTCCGGAAGAGAGACCGTAATTTTCTTTAAAGGTTTGATACAATGCATTTTGATCTTCTTTGCTTATGTTGTGTTTTTTTATGTCTATTTCGTATTGATTTTCCAGCTCTTCTAACAAATCCTTCTGCAATAACGCCTGGCACTGAGGGCAATCATCTTTGTAGAAAAAATGAAGGCACACCTCTCCCTGCTGCGCTTCCTTCTCGGGAGCTATGCTCATTTTTTGTTCCGTTGAAGATTGGCTGCCGTCGGAACTTGCCTCCTCCGCTTGTTCGGCAACTCCGGCCTTTTCTCCGGGATCGACACAGCCCTGCTCCAGACAGGTTTTTATTTTATCTTCTATCTGTTTCCCCGTGGTCTCTGCACTGCCGAATCCGACTATCGGGTCGGAATCGCCGATGAAAGTCGCCGGCACTCCCCGGGCCTGAGTTCCGTAGGCGGCGGCCACTTTTTGAAACAACTCTACATTCTCTTTGTTATTCCAGGTTTCAAACATTTTGATCTCCAATTCCGGATATTTTTCCTCCATTTTTTCCAAGAAGGGCTTTTCTTCATCGCAATGCGGACAGCCTTCGCCCCAGAAGAAATAGACAACCGTTTTTTCCGCGGCTGAAACCTGGTTGACTCCTGTTAAGAAACCAGCTCCCAAAAGAAATAAAAAGGAAATTAGGGCAGAGAAAATAATTTTTTTTGTGTTCATAGTTATTCTATTAATTTTCATTAATTCATCAATATATATTGATATTATAACAAATTTAAATTAAATTGCAAAACTTTTTATCGGTTTATCAATGAAGCTAATTCCCGCGCTTCTTCTTTGCAAGCGCTCGGACAATAAACCGTCGGTTGGCGCGACAACACTATTCTCTCGCCGTTTTCCTCGAGCACGTGGACAATGGCGGCTTTCGTGTAATCGGTGTTTTCCCAAGAAGTGACCACCACGCCTTTGTCTAAATATTCATAAACATTCTCCACTTGCTCGATTTTTTGAGCCGGGAATGCTTTTTCAATTTTTTCCAAGTCCAAATCGGTGTAAACAATTTTATCTTTCAATTCTTCGATATAAACAACCCCTTCCCGGCTGCTCAAGAAAGAATAGCCTTCCTTGATTAAAATGCTGTCCATCTGCGGCTCGCCGGGCTTCAGCGTCCGGCCGGCCATAATTATATCAGCTCGGTTGTTTTTCAAAAGAGCAATGCTCTCGGCGGTGGAACCGGTTTTGATGATTTCGTACTTATCCGCGTTGACGTTTTTTGCCAGCTCAAAACAGGTCGGGCAGGCCGCGACTTTGATTTTTTCCGATTTATGCGAATTATTTGATTCTTCAGCCGGAGCTTGACCGGTTTTGTCTTTGTCTGCAAAAAAGAAAAAGCCAATTGCCAGTATAAGTGCTAAAATAAATATTCCCGAGCCGATTGTTGTTTTTTTGTTCATAATTTCAGTTTTATTAATTTTAATTTGTGACAGAGGGCTGTTTCCAAATACCCACTTGCTAATAACCGTGTAAAAGTTATCCGCATCTTTTGCGTATTGTAACAGCTCAATATTTTTTTATTATGATTTTAATGTTAAGAAATTGTTAAGTTGGCGCTAATCCGAAGATTCTTTAGTTTGTTTTATCATTTTTAAATTTTGCCCGGATTATTCTTAAAAGGGCAAAAACAATAAAAGCCGTTCCCGCCCAAACATGCAAATCCACGATAAAAGAATATTTTGGGCCGTCTCCTTTTAGATAGGAAACCAATAAGGGAATAGAAGTGAGTGCAACCGCAACAAAACTTATAATACACAGGATTTTTATTGGTTTGGATGTTTCGTTGTTCATTTTTTTGTCTTTAATTGTTTTTTTTCGACCTGTCTTGAACTCCTAAAACCACTAGGTCTTCTGTTGCTTTTATGCCTCTGATTTCGTCTTTTTTCATATGGATGCTTTGGTTTTTGGTCAAGGCGGTTTCTCCGTTAATATCGGTAAAAATTCCTTTGCCTTCCAGAACGGTTAGAAGCACGCCGTAATCTTCCGGGTGGGGAGGAATTTCCACGCCCGCTTTCAAGCAAATCAAGGCGGCGTGAAACCCCTTGGCATTCAAAAAATGTCTTTTGATAGGTTTTTCATCGGGAAAAACCATTTTTTTATTTAGATCATAAGTTTTCATAATTAGAGCCTGCCCTCGCAGTGAGGGGCAATTAAGGTAAAATATTCAGGAATTACGCGATTGCGCTTCTACAGCGCCGAGAGCAAAGCAAGGCTTGGTTTTATGCGCACATTCCTTTCCATCTTGTGAAGATACACCTGAAAGAAAAACAATTTGCTTCTAAAGGGACTGTTTCCAAACACCATTTCGTTACAAAATTTCTGATTTTTCAGATAAATTTTTCAAACAATTTTTGTCCCGCATTGCGGGATAGCAGAGCTAAGGCAAAAAAATTTTTGGGAAATTTAGCAAAAAAGGTGGAATTGCAGTAGGAATGGTGTTTGGAAACAGTCCCCTAAGATCTTTTTTCGAACAAATGCAAAAACCAAGCCTTGCTTTGCTCTCTTTAATATAAATAATTTAGCAAACAAGAAGCTTAACCGTGTAATTACCAATATTTATATTTTTAAAGCGGTGCAATTATATGGCTTTAATTTGTTAGATTTTCGCTGTGTCCAGGGGTTTGTCCCGTTGGATAACTTTCTGCCTATCGAGGCAAATAGATAATAAATTCGCTGCCTTCGCCTTTGGCGCTTTTTACTTCAATTTTTCCTTTATGCGCTTCTACAATCTTTTTGGCGATAGTTAATCCAATTCCTATGCTATCGTTTTTTTTGGTTCGCGATTTGTCAACCCGATAAAATCTTTCAAAAATAAACGGCGAGTCTTCCCGAGGAATGCCCGGTCCGCTGTCTTTGATTGAAATAGCCGCCCGCGCAGGCTCCTGCCAGGTCTTGAGTTCAATTGTCCCGCCTTTGGCAGAATATTTTATTGCATTATCCAAAAGATTGGAAACAGCTTGTTCAATTTTTGCCGGGTCGGCTTTTATCGGCGGAATTTGTGAATCAAAAGCCTCGCGCGCGGTTATGTTTTTTTGTTCAATCTTTATTGCAAATTTTTCTTTCGCTGTTCTTATTAGTTCATTCAAATCAATTTTTTCAAGTGATAGCGAAAAGTTATCCGATTCCAAAACAGCTAATTTTTTCAACTCCTTTGTTAGTTGAATCAATCTTTCCGCTTCTTTCTTGACCAGCAGAATCGCTCGGCGCCGGTCGGCTTCTTCAATGATAACATTATCATCCATTGCTTCCAAGTAGCCGTAAATATTTGTTAAAGGAGTGGATAACTCATGAGACAAATTCGCCACCAGATCTTTTCTCATTTTTTCCAGGTTTTCCAGCTTTAAAAACATTTCATTTAATGTTTCTATTAAATCATTGATTTCGTCGCCGGTGGAGGTGTTGATTCGGGTATTGTAATCTCCTTCAGAAAATTCTTTAGCCGCTTTCATGACTTTTTGCAAAGGGTCTAAGATTACTTTGCTCAAAAAATATCCGAAGAACAAGGATATAACTGTTCCCAGAACGCCAACCCAAATTAACGACTGATGAACATTTGTTAAAAAAATTTGTCCCGGTCCGCTCTTTAGACAACGGGGTATGGCAGCTCTGGAAGATTCGCAAAATTCTTGAAAATGGCGGGGAATATAATATTGAGCCGAAAGCCCTACGATTATCATTGCCAGAGCAACTACCGCCAAGAAGGATAAAGTAAGCTTCCATTGCAAATTGAATTTAATCTTTTTCATGCTTTTAGTTTATAGCCGACGCCTTTGACGGTGATTATTAACTCCTGGCCTTTGTCATTTAATTTTTGCCGCAGATTGGCAATATGGACATCTATTGTCCGGTCAAAAACTATTTCATCGTCAAAGGTGTAAATTTTATGCATCAAATCAGACCTGGAAAAAACAATCCCCGGCTGCTTGGCAAAGGTCAAAAGCAGGTTAAATTCGCGCCGGGTAAGATTTATTTGTTTGCCAAGCCTTAGAACTTCAAATTTTTCCGGAATAATTTCCAAATCGCTTATTTTGATGGGTTTTTTGTTTTTTGATGCTTCGCTTGCCCGGCTTCTTCGCAAAACCGCCCTTACTCTGGCTGACAGCTCTTTGGGACTGAAAGGTTTGGCAATATAGTCATCGGCTCCGATTTCCAAACCGACAATCTTGTCGGTTTCTTCGTCTTTGGCGGTTAGCATAATGATCGGAATATTATTTTCCTCTCTGACCGATCTGGCTATCGTCAATCCGTCTATTTCAGGAAGCATCAAGTCAAGAACAATCAAATCCGGATTTTCTTTATTAATTTTCTCCAGTCCTTGTTTGCCGTCATCTGCTATTGTCACCTTGAAGCCTTCTTTTTCCAAATAAAGCTTAACCAGTTCGGCTATTTTCCGATCATCTTCAATTATTAAAATTTTTTCTTGCATAAAAATTATTTTATTGCTTCATCCTCTGTTTCAAGCCTTAAGACTTTGGTCTCGTCTGAATAAAAAATCAATTTTGAACCGTCCCCCTCAACTTTCAGAATAATCGTTGATTCGTCCTTGTCAACTATCTCTCCGCTTGCTCTTGCCGTATCGCCGCTTTTTACGCTCTCGCCGCTTGCTTCTTTTTCAGCTCTCTTTTCCTCTCTAAATTTTGCTTTTTCTTCTTCGCTCATCTCACTCTTGTTTTTCAGCTGGCCTTCATTCTCCCCGCCATCCTTCATCAAGGAGCCGGATATATTCTTGAAATCAGATTCGTTGTTGCCAATTATAATTTGATTAGCGCCAATGCTGCCGTCGCTGTTTTTTGTTCCCATTACCAAAACTTGCCGGCCTATTTCTAAATCGCTCAAGCCGGCTTGCTTGGAATTTTCCTCCCATTTTGACAATTGATTATCTTCTGCCGGCTGTTCTTGATTCCGGTTTTCTCCTTCGTTGCCACTTTGCCCGTTCTCCTTTGAACAGCCGGCAAACAAGAAAGAGCATCCCGCGATCAGCAAGGCTATGATTGCAATGTTTGCTGGATTTATTTTCATGTTTTTTAAACTTTATTAATTATTATTCATATCTCAATGCTTCAATGGGGTTAAGCTTGGCGGCTTTCTGGGCGGGCCACCAGCCAAAGATAATTCCGATTCCAGCCGAAACGCCAAAAGCTAAAATAATTGATGACGGCGAAATTTGAGTAGCCGTGCCGGTAAAAAAGGTTATTCCATAAGCCGCACCGATGCCAAAAATTATTCCGAGAACGCCTCCGAGAAATGTAAGCATTACGGCTTCGGTTAAAAATTGCAGATTAATATCCCTTCTTGTAGCGCCGATGGCTTTGCGAAGGCCGATCTCCCTGGTTCTTTCGGTTACAGAGGTCATCATCATATTCATAATCCCTATGCCTCCGACAACGAGAGAAATTCCGGCAATTGCCGCTAACAAGAAAGTCATCGTATCAGTCGTTTCAGTAGCCAGTCCCATAACATCCTGCTGGCTTACAACGCTAAAATCCTCCGCCGAGTATTGCCTCAAAAGAAAATCCGAAACGCCCGACTGAACCAAGTTTATTGCCTGAGAGCTTTCCGCCTGGACGTTAATTGAGGATACGTAATCATTGCCGGCCAAAAATTGACGGGCGGTTGTGATAGGAATAAAAACCATGTCATCTTGACTGCCTGAAGCTGTGCCTCCTTTGCGCTGGGTTACTCCGATAACTCTGAAAATGATATTGTCAATTCTGATTGTTTCGCCTATCGGGTTTGCTCCTTCTCCAAATAAATCATCACGGGTTACGGGCCCCAAAACCGCCACCTTTGAAAGGGATCGGGTGTCTCTGTCGGAGACAAAAGCTCCCAAATCAATTTCTGCATTTCTAACTTCGGGATAAGCGTCGTTTGTTCCAATAACCCTGGTGTTGGTGTTGGCTTCTTTGGCAACGATTTGGTAGCGGCCGGAAATCTCAGGCGCCACCGCTTTGACATGATTGACTTCCTGAGCAATGGCCTCGGCATCTTCAATAGTTAGGGTTTCAGCCGTGCCTCTGCCTTTGGATACCTGATTAACGCTCTTTAGAGTTCCCGGCAGCACTGTAACCAAATTGGAGCCCATTGATTGCACGCTTGCCTCAATGGAACCGGCCGCTCCCCGGCCGATTGAAACCATGGCGATCACGGAACCAATGCCGATAACAACACCCAGAATAGTCAGGCCTGCTCGGAATTTGTTGGCGGAAATAGCCGAAGCTGTTTCTTGAAATAAGTCGGATGTTAACATCTTATTCTTTAATTTCTTTAACTATTTTTGAACGGTGATTAGCCGTATCTTCTAGGATTTTTCCGTCTTCCAGGGTGATTATTCTTTTCGCTCTCCGGGCAATATACTTTTCGTGAGTAACCAAAATAATTGTCCTGCCTTCTCTGTTTAGTTTTTCAAAAGTCTCCAGAACCGCTTCTCCGGTTTTGGAATCTAAATTGCCGGTTGGCTCATCGGCCAAAATCAAAAGAGGGTTATTCACCAATGCTCGGGCAATAGCCACTCTTTGCGTCATACCGCCTGATAATTGATTTGATAAATGATTCCAAAACTTCTCGGGAAAAGCCGATGCCTTTAAAACCGATTTGGCCATTTCTTCTCTTTCTTTGTTCGGTACGCCGGCATAAATCAAGGGAAGCATTACATTTCTTAGAACCGTTGTTCTGGGCAGAAGGTTGAATTTTTGAAAAACAAAGCCGATTTTGTTTTTTCTGATTTCCGCCAGCTTGTCTTCAGAAAACTTGGAAACGTCTTTCCCTTCGAGAAAATATTGGCCGGATGTTGAATTGTCCAAACAGCTTACAATATGCATCAGAGTGGATTTTCCGGAGCCTGAAGGCCCTATGATAGCCACGAATTCTCCTTTTTCAACAGAAAAGGAAACACCTTTTAAAGCGGCGGTTTCTACCTCTCCCGATTTGAACACCTTGGTGACATTTTTAACATCAATTAACATATTGTCTTGGAATTATTGCTTTATTTCATACCTCCGCCGCCTCCCATACTCCCCGTGGTTCCGGGCAATTGGAATCCTTGATTTTGATCAGGCCGGGTCTCATCGGCTTGGCTGATCGTTCCGGTCACAACAATGTCGCCCTCTTTAAGCCCGGAAGTAATTTCCGTCACTTTATCATTTGAAAGTCCGATTTCAACTTGCTGAGAACGGAGATTATTGCCTGCCTCGTCGGAAGCCGCGGTCTTTTCTTCGGGTTTTTCCATTACTTGAACGTAATACGCGTCTTGTTGAGACTTTACCGCAGAATTCGGGACCAAGACAACGTCTTGCTTGGATTCGGTGATAACATTGGCCGTAACGCTCATCCCCGGCTTTAAATACTTGCTTGGATTTTTAAAATTAATTTCTGCTTCATAACTGACCACTCCTTGATCAACTTTTCCAATGGTATCAACTTTTGATACCTCGCCGGTAGTCTCAACTTCCTCCAAGGCGTCAAAAGTTAAAACGGCTCTATCCCCGGTCTTCACTTTGGCCGCGTCCACTTCATTTAAGCTTATGGAAGCTTGCAGTTCTTCGGTGATCACGGACGCTAAAACTTCATCCCGGGAGATAGAATCGCCTGTTTCTATAGAGAGGTTGGTGGCCACTCCGTCAAAGGGCGCTTTTATTTTGTAGTCCTCAAGGTCTTTATAGGCATTGTTCAATTCAATTTGTTGCTGCTTGACGGTGTTTTCTTGTAATTGGCGGGCTAGTTTGTCATCATAAGTTTTGGTGTCATATTGCTCCAAGGCCTGCTTCATCTTTAATTCGGCCGAGTTCAATTGAAGCTGGGCGCTTTGAATTTTTTCCTGAGCTTGCCCGCTATCTAAAACGGCAATCACTTGGCCATCGGAAACCTTCTGATCATTTTCAACTTTTACCTCGATTACATCCAAGCCGTCTCCCGCCGCCTGCGGTTTTAGATTAACTTGATTTTTTGCTTGAACTTGGCCGGTTCCGAAAACCGAGGAGTTTAACATCCCTTTTTCGACAACAGCCGTGGTATAGTCAACGGCGTCTTCCCCAGAATTATTTTTTTGATAAGCGAAATATCCGCCGGCGATAATCGCGGTTATAACTACAAAAGAAGCGATTTTATGACTCCGGGCGAGAGTAATTATTTTTTTCATAAGTTTTATTCAATACTTTAAGGGAGGCGGATATGATTGAACCCGCCCCCTCCTGTAGCCAGCTTTTTTAGCGATGGCACTCCCCGCTGCAGCCTCCGCGGCCGAAACCTCCGCTGCCATTCTCAATTTTTCTTTTCATTTCTTCTTTCATCCATTCCATTTTTTCATCCGCTTGCTCTTGTGTCAGATAACCATTTTCTACGGATTCTTGAAGCCTCTGGTTCTTGGCTTCTATCATGCTGTCAGTCAGCGCTTGCTCATCCACATCTTTTTCTTGGGCAATTTCGGCAATGCTTTTGCCGTTTTCCTTTTCGGCCTGAACCTCTTCTTGGCTCATTCCCAAAAGATCGGCAACCGCCTCGGACATCATTCCATATCCCTTTTGGATTGTTTGTCCGCATTTGCCGGCAAAGGAATCATTATCCGCATCCTCTGTTGAGGCCATAACGGAAGCTGTTCCGATAGTCAGCGCAAGCATTAGAGCCAAAACTCCCATTCCCATTGATAATTTTTTGTACATGGCTTTAACGGTTTTAATTTTTTAATTGACGGATGCGCCGACCTAATGATAACTGCATAAAAATTATCCGCATCCTTAAATGCAGTTTATCAGTTCAATATTTTCTTATTATGATTCTAATGTTAAGAAGTTGTTAAGAAAGCGATAAGTCGTTTCGGCGTTCTTCCAGCTCGTTCTTAACTTTGGGAATTAGCTGAAAAGCTTGGACTTTTTTGTGTTTCTAAATTATTATTTGCACTAGCCGCAGCAGCCTCTTTTTTCAGGCGGGGTAAATTTAAAATCAATCTCTTGGCTTAATTCCGCTGCCAAAACACCCACTAATTCTTGTACATCTTTTTGCGTTTTTATCCAATCATTAATCGCTTTATTTTCTCTAACTTCTTTTAATAGATTTTCATATTCCTTCTTCTGCTCCTCTATTCCGGAAAAGCTGCCTTGCTGGTAAATATTCACATTTTGTTGAGCTGTTTGAAAATCTTTTAGCAGTTGCTGGGCGTTTTGATCTTTTTTATATATTTCAGCCGCCTTTTGGTAGGCTTGATACTCCTTTGTTTCCCGGATCGCTTGAGAAAACTCCTTTAATTTTAAGTTTAAATCGCTCATATTTATATTCTTATATGTTAGATTGTCCAGCGTTCTTTATTTCGCTATTTTAGGCATACCTCTAATTTTATTTTTTAGACATCGGTACTATTGCAATATCTCCACTAATTTCTGAAACTTTTTGTATCCATTTTTTTTCGTTGCCTGCTAATTTCTTTAAAAAGTTATCAGTCGTATTTGATGAGGTTAAACTTTTATTTATTATCCACCATTTATTTTGTATTTCAGCTCGTTCTAAATCCTTTTTTAGTCTTTCTGCTTCAAAAACAGGTGTTGCTTCTGGCAAAGTTACTATCACAACCTCTGTTTGATTAAAATCTCTTAATCTGGGAAGTAATTGTTGAACTGATTCTGGAATTTCACCTTTTGTTCTTTGCACTTCCTTGTGATAACTTAAGGTAGAATCTAATAATAACAAAGTGTGTCCGGTTGGAGCAGTATCGATTACAACAACTTCCTCTTTAGATTTATCAACTATTTCTGCAAATGCCCTAAATACAGCAATTTCTTGAGTGCAAGGCGAGCTAAGATCTTCTTCTATGTAGGCAACATCTTCTTCACTCATAGTTTCTTTGGCTTTTGATAAAACTTCTTCTTTATATTTTTCAAGTTCCTTTTTTTCATCAATGCCTGTTACTTCTATGTTGTTTGAAATCTCATTTTCATAAATAAGATGATTCGCAGGATCGGTTGTTGTTAACAATACTTTTAAGCCCTTATTTGCTAAACCATTTGCAATTTCTACAGCCGTTGATGTTTTACCAACACCACCTTTTCCCATAGTAAAAATTATCTTTTTTTTGCTACCGTAAACATCTTCAATTAAATCTTTAATTGTATTATATTTGGAAACTTCGGAATCATCTTTTTCTGTTATCATTTGTTTGTCTGTAAAGAAGTTCCTTATCGCTTCGATACCAACAAGATTATAATCTTTAAGAGGAGACAAATAAGATTTTATGCTTTTTAATTCGCTTGGAATTTCTTCTATGCTTTGCTGTTGATCTTCATATATCTTTTTTGATAATGAATCACCATAGTTCTCCAAAACTCCGTTAATAATCAACATTTGATTTTTAATGTCCAATTTAGACAACTCTTCACTTGTTCTTTTTATTTCAAGGAATGATGTTTTTTCAGGTCTTGCTACAAGCATAAGTGTTGTTTTGTTTGCATCTGATAAATTCAAAACTGCGTTTTTATATATTTCTTTCTTACTTTTTAAACCGGATAATTGACCTAAACAAGACGCACCATTAGTGCTTTCGCTTATGAAATTTGACCAGGCGGAAGGTAATTGTAACATTCGTATTGTATGTCCGGTTGGAGCCGTATCAAAAATAATATGATCATATTCTGAAGATGTTTTTTCATCAGTGATAAATTTAGAAAATTGATCAAACGCAGCAATTTCAACAGTACATGAACCTGATAATTGTTCCTCCATATTTGCTAATGTTTTTTCAGGAAGTTTTCCTCTATAAGGAGCAATAACAGATTCTTTATATTCTTTTGCAGCTTCTTCAGGGTCTAAATTTGCAACAACAAGTCCCTTAACCTCAGGAATACTTACCCCTTTTCCAGAAAGTTCTCTACCAAAAACATCTTGAAGATTAGATGCAGGATCAGTGCTAATTAACAAAACTTTTTTTCCTTGGTCTGCTAGTCCCACTGCCACACTGCAAGCAATTGATGTTTTTCCTACGCCGCCTTTCCCTGTAAAGAAAAGATATTTTGTAGCATTTATGTTTTCTAAATTGAATTTTTTCATAGTATTTATATTTTTATTATTTTATTTTAACGAGATTTGTAATATATTCAATTATTTCATTTGCTTTTTCGTCACTATATGGTGTTTCTCCCTTCACTATGTCAAAATCTGTTGTGTTAATAGATATGATATTTTCAGTAATACCTTCTCTTTCAAGTATTTTTTTAGCACAATTAAAAGCACAACCATCCAAAACAAGGATTTTCCCATTTTGTGATTTTACTTTTTGAATTAAAGTTTGATCACCAACAGCAATTTTTGCTAAGCAAATCATATTAGCTTCACCTTTTGCTGCTAATTGTCTTGCGACTTCATCAGCAAATTTACCGGTATTTGACGCCCCGCTACAACTTACAATATTATATTTTTTTAAATCATCCATTTTTTTAATTTTATTTATTATATATCCTTTTTTTTACCAATTCCATGCTTGCGCGAGTTGCCATTGTTAAAACAGGGCACCACACTTTTGGTATGTTAGGTTTTTTTCCTTCTGCTAGTCTTTTAAATCCTTTTCGAAGTTTGATTAGATTTATGGCAGATGCAACAAACATGATCATCATTCCCGACATAACCGCAAAAAATGAAAAAACAACATTTAATATTAGATTGTCATGTGGAATAGTGTCCAATAAAATAGCAAATACGCCAGATATAATAATCAAAAAAAACAATACTATCAAATAACTTTTGAAATTGCTTTTAGAGATTAAAGGGTATTCTCTTGTAATTGAATTGTTAGTATATTTATCTTTCATTTTATTGTTTGCATTAATAAATTTTTTATATTGAATAATTTCTTCGAAAAAACTTTCTATTAATTTAATAATTTTATCTAGTATTTTAACAACATCCACCTCCGGGAGTACATCCTGAATTATTATCATCATCAGGTTTATCCAGACATATTTTTTCAGCTAAAGCCAAAATAGATTTAGCAGGAGTTTCTTTGACTGCTTTTGCCTTTTCAACTGCTTGCCAAATTTCTTCTTTAGAAGCACCTAATTTTTTTGCTTCATTATAATGATATTTAAAACACATTTCACAATTTGAACCTATTGCAGCACCAATCGCTACAAATTCTTTTGTTTTTTCGTCCAATGTATCCTTAGATGAAACTAATTGGATTTTTGTCCACTCTGTTAATTCTTCATTTGTTGGATAATTTCCCTTCTTTACAATTTCATCATTTACAAGTGTTACCGGGAAAATTTCTTCACCTTCCTTAACTAATAAATCATTGATAATCTTATTGTTTACAAATTCATCAGGATTACTTGTTAGATTGAATCTTTTTATGTCAATATTGTTCTTTTCTAAAGTGTTTATTGCCGTTGTAATTCTCATTGTCTCCGGATCTATGCTTGGACCGCATAATCCAGTGGGGCAACACATTCCCGGTTCATATATTCTTATTTTATTGTTCATAGTTTTTATAGTTAATTATTAATTTTTTAAATTAAATGTCCATCTTTAAGAAGTTTATTGATGTGTTCCTCTATTAAATTTCGTATTTCAACAAAAAAGACCTTATCTTTTCCCTTGGGGTCGGGAATATTCCATTCAATAGTCTTTTCGGCGGGAGTAAATGGACACTTATCAATACACCCCATTGTAATAATTTTTGTCGCTTGTGCAGTCATTTCCGGAGTAAGCATTTTTGGATATTGTTCTGAAATATCTATGTTCCTTTCTGTCATCATCTCAATTGCAATGGGATTGATTTCTTTTGCCGGCGCAACCCCGGCGCTTTCCGCTATCGCTTTTTTTGTCAGAGAATTAAATAGGCCTTGAGCCATTTGGCTTCTACAAGCGTTTTCAACGCAAATGAATAGATAAAGGGGTTTATTTTCCATAATTTAAATTATTAGTATTTTCAAACCAACCTTTGGTATTGTTGGCTATTTTTACCAGGGTCAGCATGATAGGCACTTCCACCAAAACCCCGACAACGGTTACCAGGACTGCGCCGGAACCGACTCCGAAGAGAGATATCGCTACCGCCACGGCCAGCTCAAAGAAGTTACTGGCGCCGATCATGCCGGCCGGAGCGGCTATATCATGCGGAACACGCCATTTTTTCGCCCACAGGTAAGCAAAAGAAAAAATGAAAAAGGTTTGGATGATTAAAGGTATTGCGATCAAAGCGATATGGAAAGGATTGTTTAAGATGGTTTCTCCTTGAAAGGAGAAAATTATAATCAAAGTGAATAAAAGGCCGATCTCGGTGATATGTTTGAATTTGGGCAAAAAGCTTTGCTCGAAACAGGCCTGCCCTTTCTTTTTTATGTGGTATTTTCTGGTCAAGAACGCCGCCAAAAACGGGACCACCACGAAAAGCCCGATTGATAAAAAGAGCGTATTATAAGGAATAGTAATGCCTCCCACGCCAAGTAGTAAAGAAACAATCGGGACAAAGGCGATTAGAATAATCAAATCGTTTATCGCAACTTGCAAAAGAGTGTAAGCGGGGTTTCCTTTGGTAAGATAGCTCCACACGAAAACCATAGCAGTACATGGGGCGGCGCCGAGCAAAATTGCACCGGCAATATATTCATTGGCTAAGGCAGGATCTATAAAGTTTTTAAAAATAATTGCCAAAAATAAATACGCGAAAGCGAACATAGTAAACGGCTTGATCAGCCAATTGCTCACCAGTGTTATTGCCAAACCCTTGGGATGGTTGAAACAATCTTTAAGGCAGGAAAAATCTATTTTCAACATCATCGGATAGATCATCAGCCAGATCAGAACAGCGATAGGCAAAGATACTTGGGCGTATTCGAATTTGCCCAGAAAGGCCGGAAAAGCGGGGAAGAATTTCCCGATCAGAATGCCGGCGACGATACAGAGAAAAACCCATAAGCTGAGGTATTTTTCAAAAACTCCCAACACTTTTTCTTCCGGTTGTTCTATATCCTTTTTTGTTTCTTCGGTCAGATGATGCTGTTTTGGCATAATTATTTTATTTATATATTATTCTATTTACAAGCTTTGTTATGGCTATGCTCTTCATCCGAAATATTCTTCGCGCTTAATAATTCCTTGTATATTTTTTCCATTTCGGCAAACTTTTCACGATCAAGAGAGTAATATGCCCAAGTTCCGGTTTTTCTGACTTTTATCATTTTCTCTTCCCGCAAGATCCGTAAATGATGGGAAAGAAGCGTCTGTTCTATCTTTAGTTTTTCAGATAAAAAACAAACGCATTCCTCTCCTTTGGCTAAAGAAAGAATTATCTTGTAGCGGTTTTTGTCCGCCAATAATTTTACATATTTATGAAGCTTTTCTTCGTTCTTTGTCATGCCGAGCTTAATTAATATATGAAGCAATATTCATATATTAAGATCATAAAAATACGCTGTCAAGGGTGCGTAAATTACAAGAAGAGACTAAATGCAATATTTTTTTGTTTTGTTATTCTTCGAGCGATAGATCATTTCGACGTCAAAAAAGTCTCATAATCTAGAAAATAATCTGCCGGCAGGGAGAGTTTTTAATACCGAAAATATTTTGCGGCCTTGACGGGTGATCAGTCCTGATTTATACTACTAATACCTAGTAAGATACTAGGTATTAAAATATTAATTTTGTATTTTATGAGGTTTTCCAAGAACTCCACTTATGGTTTGCGGGCTTTGGCTTGTCTGGCAAAAAGATCCGGAACAACACCTTTATCGTTATCAGAAATATCCAAACAAGAAAATATCTCTAAAAAATATTTGGAGCAAATTTTTATTCATCTAAAAAGGTCAGGGCTGATAAAAGCCAGAAAAGGACAATCCGGAGGATATCAACTGACTCGCAGCCCCCAAAAGATCACTGTTTTCGATATCATTGAAGCGGTGGAAGGGAGGATGACTCCTGCTGAGTGCTTATCGGCAGATGGGACTATAATCTGCAAAAACAGCTCAGAGTGCGGGGTTGTTCCCTTTTTGGCAGATATTCAAGAAATTGTTGTCACTAAACTTAAAAACACTTCTCTATATGATATAGAGAAGAATCATACCTAACTTAAACTAATTGGGAGTGAATATTATTACATTTTAATAGGCGCTTCCTTAATAACAATATGTATTCACAGGTTATATTAGATCACTTCCGCTATCCCAGCAACCAAGGGTCTATAGAAAATGCCGATGCTGTGGGGCAAAAAGGCAATCCGGCCTGCGGGGATATTATGAAGCTATACTTAAAAATAGGAGAAAGAAAAAACGAACAAGGAGAGGCGGAAAAATATATCGAGGATATTAAATTCGAAACCCTGGGGTGCGCGGCCGCTATTGCCATATCCTCCCTGCTGACCGAAAGGATCAAAGACAGTTCCATAGAACAGGCAAAGAAGATAACCAAAGAAGATATTTTGGAAAAAACCGGGGAACTGCCTGAGTCCAAGATCCATTGTTCTATGTTGGCCATCGATGCCCTCCATAGCGCTCTAAAAAAATATAATTATTAACAACAAACGTTGTCTTGTTTTTCATAAGATAATAATAACAACCTAACCATTAAACTATGAAAAATATTTATCTTGATCACGCAGCTACCACTCCAATAGATGGCCAAGTGGCTAACGCCATGTCTCCCTATCTATCTCATGATTTTGGCAACCCTTCTTCCGTCCATAGTATGGGGCGGGAAGCTATGTCAGCCGTAAAAAGCTCCAGAGAGAATATAGCCGGCCTGTTGAATAGCGCTCCCGAAGAGATAATCTTTACCTCCGGAGCCACCGAGGCAAACAATTTAGTCGTTTTCGGCCTTATTCGCGGGCTGGAAAAAGAAAAAAAAGGACAGAAGATGCATGTCATCACTAGCACCATTGAACACCCGGCAATATTAAAATGCTTTCAATTCCTGGAAGCAGAGGGCAAAGTGGAAGTAAGTTATGTTCCGGTCAATAATAAAGGAATAGTTGAATCGGAGGTATTAAAACAAAACATCCAAGACAATACCGTCTTGATATCTATAATGTATGTAAACAATGAAGCGGGCTCTGTCCAGCCGATACAACAGATAGGAGAATCGGTGAAAAACATCAAAAAGACAAGAGCGCAACAAAACAATGCTTTTCCTTTGTATTTTCACACCGATGCCGTACAAGCGGCCAATTTCTTTTCTTGCAATGTTAAAGAACTAAAAGTGGATATGTTATCCCTGTCCGGACATAAAATTTACGGTCCCAAAGGAATGGGGGTATTATTTGCCGATAAGGATGTTCCTTTGTCACCGATACAGCTAGGAGGAGGACAAGAGAACGGCCGGCGCGCCGGCACTTCCAATGTACCCGGGATCGTGGGTATGAGCCAAGCGTTAACCCTGGCCGCTGAAAACAAAGAACGAAACTTTAAAAAAATAAAAGAGAACAGAGATTTGTTGGTCAACAATATAAAGCAATATATTCCGGATATCACTTTCAACGGAGACTTGGAAACAACCAGCCCCTCTCATGCTAATATTACTTTCCATGGAGTTGAAGGAGAATCTGTTTTACTGGATCTTGACTTTAATGGAGTGGCTGTTTCCACCGGCTCCGCTTGCTCTTCCGATAACTTAAGAGCTTCTCATGTCCTGTTGGCCATGGGTATAGCTGAAGAGGATGCTCACGGCGCCATTCGTTTTACTCTGGGGAAGAATAATAGCGAACAAGAAATAAACAAAGTAACTGAAATTTTACCCGGAATAATCGATCGTCTTCGTGGTATAGCGCCGAATATTGAACAATGAACAACAAAAGCGCGGCTAAATATTATTAGATCCTGTAACGTGGTCTAATTTTTCCAAAAAATTAATATTTTAATTCATCTTTTTTTTGCTCTAATTCCTTTTTTGTTTTTGAAAGCAATTGGTAATCTTGGACTATTTTTTGCGCTTTTTCCCTGGTCTTGCCGTCTTCGGCGAAACTGATTGCTCCCGCCGGGCATAAATTAGAGCAGGTTTGGCAAGCCACCATGCATTGGGTTGGGTTGGCCACTACCGCTTTTCTTTTCTCAAAGTCGAATTTATACACGCCTCGACCGCAGGTGGTAGCGCACATCCCGCAACCAATGCATTTTTCTTCGTCAATCACCGGATTCCACTGAATTTTTTCCCGATCCACGCCGTGAAATTTAGCGAATTTCGGGTCTTGTTTTTGTTGTTCATTCATAGTTTTTATAATTAGTTTTAATCACTTATAATTATTTTTAATTGCAATGATCACAATTAAATTTTAATTTTTCCTGTTCGTCGGCCGAGATCATTTGAATGGTGGGATGGCTGATATTGAATTTTTCATTCAAGTCTTGTTGGATCAAACAAAGCAGCTGGTTCCTTTTTTCATTTTCCAGGTTGTCTATTTCCAAGTGAGCACTCAAAAAACGGCTGTTGCTGTCAGTTTGCCAAATGTGTATGTCCTTGGCGTTTTTTACGCCTTCAAAGCTTTTTAAAGTATTTTTGACTTCTTCAAAATCAATGTCATCCGGGGTTGACTCCATAAGAACATCCACTGCTTCTTTTATTATCTTGTAGGCTTCTCTTAAAATATAAAAAGAAAGAAGAATGGAAATAAGGGGATCAATTATAAACCAATGCGTGAAATAGAGAATAATCGCGCTTAAAACCACGGCCAAAGAAAACAGGGCGTCTTGAAAAGAATGAAGCCAAGCGCTTTTCAGATTTAGATTTTCATGGGAATCTTTTTCCAGGAGATAGGTGGCAATCCCGTTACCGACCAAAGCAACCGCGGCCATGATCATCATCACACCGCCTTGGATTTCAGTGGGATTAAAAAGCCGGCCCACAGCTTCGTAAAAAATAAAGATCACCACCGCCACAAGAACGAGGGAATTTAAAAGCGCTATTATTATCTCAGCCCTTTTGTAGCCAAAAGTTTTTTGTTGATTCGATTCTTTAGTTTTTATCTTTTCACCCCACCAGCTTAACACCAAGGCGCCGACATCGGAAAAATTATGCACCGCGTCCGATATCAAGGCCATACTGCCGATCACTAAACCGACCACGGCTTCAGTGGCCGTGATGAATATGTTGATGATTATGGCAAAAATGAGACTGAATCTTTTCATATTTAGGGCCTGTCCCGCGATGCGGGTCAAATAAGGTAAAATATTTATATTTTTAAAGCGGTGCGAAAAATTATTTTGCCTTATTTGTGTAATTTTGGTTAAAATAATTTTTCAGGGGCAGCAGATTTTTTCCAAAAATCAGCAGCCCCTATTTAGGTTAGCTTATCCAAAAAAGACGGTTCTATGAATTTTTTTATTCTTTTTGCGGAGTGGTAGATCGCAAGCATAATAAGTATCTGCAGGATCGGGGTAAAGGCGGCCGGCAGCACCGACAGTCCGCCAAAAGCGCTGAAAGCCACGGCCAGGGTAATGCCATGGTTTTTGGCTGTTACGCTATAGCCCAAGGCGATCGCGTTCTCGTATTTAATCTTGGTTTTTTTTGCGATCAGTATACTCAAGAAGAACAACAAGGGGTATACCACGGCGATGGAGATAACAAGGATCCCGATAAGCTTGGGGTTGGCTATAATGGTTCTCGCTTCCAGTGAAATAACCGAGAAAATGACGATATACATCCCCAGAGTGGAAAGGGGCGGTAGGAAGGGTTTTATCTCTTCACGGAAATTCTTGGCCCCGATCCTTTTTGTAATTATCTCCCGCAGGCTTATGCCGATCGCCATCGGCAAAACAATGATGAGTAAGATCTTCTGAATGATGAAGTAAGCATCTATTGTTACGTAGGAACTCGCCAGGACCGTCATCCAGAAGGGCACAAAAAAGATGGCTAAAATAAAACTGACTACTTGTATAACCAAGGCTGTTTCAGTCTTGCCTTTGGCCATTCCGGTCCAAGCCACCATCATGGCCGAGCAGGGCACGGTCAATTTCAGGATCCAGCCGGCGGTGAACTTGGGGTCTAAGCCGCCGAAAAACAGTTTAGCCCATAGGAAGGCCGCCAGAGGCGAGATCACAAAATTTATTAAAACCGCCAAGAGGATTATCTTTTTATCCCTCGCGACCGATCCGAGTTCTCTGATCACTATACTCATCATCATGGGGATCAGCATCAGAATCATAAACGGTAGGATCATTTTTTCCAAAACCGAAGCCTTGTCCGGGAAAAAATAACCGAAAAACAAGGCCAATATGATTATGATAAAGACCAGGATTGGGGTCCAGCGGCTTAAAAAATTAGATAATTTTTGAGTATGTTTGATCATAGGAGGCTAAGCAGATATTTTACTAAATACTGCAGATAATAGAGGCCGGCGATTAAAAACACTCCCGCTACTGTGTAGCGCATAAACTTCTCCACTTTTTGCACCGCCTGAAACGCGCGGCTGACTTTCTGCATGGAGAAAGCAATCAGGAAGGAAAAGACGATCACCGGCAGTCCCGTTCCCAGGGCAAAAACCGGCGGGAGCAAAAGGCCCTCGGATGATTTGAGAACCAGGGGGATGAGGGCTCCGAAGAACAGCACTCCGCTGTACGGGCAAAAGGCCAGGGCAAATAGAACTCCCAGAAGAAACGACCCCAAATAGCCTTTGGTGGATAAATAATATTTTACTTTTTCCATTTTCTGGCTCTGGGATCCGAAGTTAATCTTTATCACCCCAAGCATTATCAGGCCGATAATTATCAGGATCGGTCCTAGCACTTTATCTCCCCATCCTTGGAAAATGGCGGATAACTGAAAAGAAGAAAGTCCGAAATAGATCAATATTGCCAAAACAGTATAGCTGACGCCTCGGCCCAAGGTATAAAACAAGCCGTTTAAAAGGGTGTTTTTAGCGGTTTTTATTTCTTTGGAGATAAAAGCGATGGCGGTTACATTGGTGGCCAGGGGACAGGGGCTGATAGAGGTGAGCACTCCCAGCAAAAAGGCGCTTAAAAGGGGTATATTATAAGTGTTAATCAACGCGTCAATAAATTCCATATTTTTATTTTAATTAAAGATTTCTTTATTTTAAAGGGGTGTTGTTTGCTTATTCGCCCAAATATGAATTAATCTCGTTTTCCAGGTAATCCATAAATTTTTCTTCGCTGGAGATTAGCCTCCAAACGCGGGTGTCTTCTTTGATATTATCCTCTCCGTCCTTTATGGCGTTAATGTAGAGAGAGGATCCCCGGGCTTGATATTTTTGGACTAATTCTTTATTTTCCGGGAGCTGTCCGTTTATTGACTTAAAGACCACTTTACCTTCTTGAACTTCTTCTTTAAACCTTTGTTTTACCGTTTCCTCGGAATATTCGCCGACTGTCTCGCAAGCAACACACCGCTGAGTGCCGTGAAAATTGGCCAACACCACCTTGTCTGCGTCAATTTTTGCCTGGGAGCGAGGCAGGTCATCGTTTGCGGCGGAACTTGTCGGATTGGATTGGGTTTCGGTTTGAGTCCCCTGTGTTTGCGCCTCGGAAGAATTTTCTTGTGTTTCTCCGCTGCATCCGGCCAAGAAAACTGCTGCCAAAGCAAAAGCGGGGATGATTAACATTTTTTTCCACATAAATTTGATTTATTTTAAAGATTATAGGAATTACCTATTTATTTTTTAGATAAAAAACCCGGCCAAAAGTCCTCCCAGAGTGGAGTATATCACCACCAGCAAAACATAAACAGCCGTCTTTTTATTGCCCAGTACTCCGCGAACCACCAGCATATTGGGAAGACTCAAAGACGGACCGGCCAAAAGCAGAGCCACTGCCGGACCGGAGTGCATCCCTTTGTTTATAAGCGCTTGTAAAATGGGAATTTCTGTTAAGGTGGAAAAATACATAAAAGCGCCGAACACCGAGGCCACCAAGTTGCCTACTATTGTATTGGCCCCCACAACATCGGTAATCACCTGCCGGGGAAGAAGCGGCTCTATAAACCCGGCGATGAAAACGCCAATAAACAAAAGAGGCAAAAGCATCTTGGTAAAAGACCAAGTCTCGCTCATCCATTGCTTGTTAGTTTCTTTTTGGAATTTTGTCAGAGCGATAACCGCTACCAGGCCGGCCATAGCAATCATTAAACCATATTTGAGAGGCAGGGCCATTTGCAAGCCGTTTACTACTAGAATCCCCACCATAAAAATCATCAAAAACGCGGCGGGGTATTTGCCGGTTGATGATTTGCTGGAATCCTGTTCCATAAACAGCTCTCCTTCCTGGGTTTTTTCCCGAAAAATAGCCTGCATGGAAAGCCCCACTAAAATAGCCAAGGGAATAGCCAATAAGATGCGGAATAATCCGATGCCCGGACCCAGCACCGAAATAGTCAGGAAAATGGCGGCGATGTTTATGGCCGGGCCGGAGAAAAGAAAAGTGATCGCCGGGCCCAGCCCGGCACCCCTTTTTCTAATGCCGGCAAACATCGGCAAAACCGTGCAAGAACAAACCGCCAGAACTCCTCCGGAGATGGAGGCAATGGAGTAAGAAACTACTCGCTTGGCTTTGCTTCCCAGATACTTTAAAACAAAATCTTTTTTCACAAATACCGCAATGGCTCCGGCGATAAAGAAGGCCGGCACTAGGCAAGTCAAGACATGCTCCCGGGAATACTCGTGAAGCATTTTAAAACCGGAGAGAATCGCGCCCGTGAACAAATCGGAGCTCATCGGCATAAAATAAAAAGCCAAGAAAAGCCCGATTAGAAGCGCAAAAATGTTTTTTTCTTTATTCATATTGAAGCTTTATTTATTTGCAAATATTCTTTTTAACGATTTCACTATGACTTTCCAGTGTTGAATGATGTGGATAAATATCTACACAAAGAACACCGGTTGTAGAAAAGAGGCGAATTCCAAATCTATGAATTTTGATAAAATCATCACCACAAAAATGGCAATCAAAAGCCAATCCACTATTAGAATACCCTTTTAAATAAAATCATTATATTATTTCAACCACTCTTTTATTTCTTCCACTTCCGGAATTCTGCCGGAAGCTTTGACTTGCTCGTCCACCACAATGGCCGGCGTGGACATCACCCCGTATTCGGTGATTTCGGCAATGTCGTGAACTTTTTCTATCTTCGCATCTTCCAAACCAAGCTCTTCCGCTGCTTTCTTAGCTCTGTCTTCCAATGTTTGGCAATTCGGGCAGCCAGGACCCAAAATCTTGATAGTCATAATTTTTTGATTATTTATTATTTGTAAAATTTGCGAACGTTATTTACAGTTTTACTTCGCTCGGGAATATAAAATTTGAAAGAAAAATCTAGCTTGTCGCGTCGTTCGCGAACGACTGGACTCGCTTTCTGATTTTCTAACTAAATTTTCTTCCAAGGCTTCAGAAAATTTAGAGAAAATTCCGAACCGCTCAAACAGACGATTTTGTCTTCAAATTTTATATTCCCTCGCTTTTGTTAGGTGTAAACAATGTCCTGATTTCTAACATATATAGAAATTATGTAATCACCAGTATTGAGAATAAAACAAGGCTTGGTTTTATGCGGATTCGCATTTCAATTTGAGAGGATTTTTTGGAAACAGTCCCATTATGCAAAAACCAATCCTTGTTTTATTATCTTTGAACTAAAAAACTGGCGAAGGAGGGAATTCGAACACTTATGTCTAACTTAAATAGCGGGATAAAAGCGAATAATATTTTTTTATTGTCCGGGAATTGAGGAAATAAATCACCTTAGTTCCTTCTTTTTTTGAATCTACCAAGTCGAAATCTTTTAGCACCTTTAAATGATGGGAAGTCAAATTTTGGGGCAAGTCCAGTTGCTGCCAGATTTCGCAAACGCACAGTTCATGTTTTTTCAGGATACACAAGATCTTCAGCCGGTTTTCTTCGGCGACAACCTTTAAAAACTCGGTTGTCCGCGCAAGTTTCTGTTTTGATTTTTCAGTTTCACAACAGTTTGAGGTCATATAATTATTTATAAGTATCAATACACATTGATATTATATTAGACCAATTTTCATTGTCAAGCTTTTGTTTTTAAATACCTGATAGCCCTACAATAGAACATACAATACATTTTAGGATTTTTTTTGAAATAATAACTCGGATTTTTTTGAAAAGCTTTAATCCTGGAAATGTATATGGTAATATTTAAATATAAGAAATGACAATTATTTTAATCAGTGAAACATGAAAGATCAAGTATTATTATATCGAGAGATGTGTGATGTGGAAAAAGTTCAAACACTACAACGTGGAATGAATTACAGATTAAATCCAGATTATTCAGTTATACTTATGTCTCAAAGAACAAATGCTCCCTATAGTGATCGTATTTATAATGACGGTATTACGATTGAATACGAGGGGCATGACATACCAAAAATTAACAATGAAATTAACCCGAAAGAATATAATCAATCCGACTTGACGAGTAATGGTAAACTAACTCAAAATGGTTTATTTGTTAAAGCAATAAAGGGGTTTAAATGTGGAATGAAGCAGGCTGAAATAGTAAGAGTGTATGAAAAAATATTATCAGGTATTTGGTCGGAAAAAGGATTTTTTAAATTAATTGATTATAAATATGTTAGTGATGGGAAAAGGAAGGTTTTTAGGTTTATTTTAGAAGAAACAATGGTTAAGTTTGAAAACAACCGAATAAAAGAGCGTAAATTACAATCAAGAACAAGAGTTATTCCAACTAAAATAAAAAAAGAAGTTTGAGAGAGAGATCAAGGAAAATGTGTTATATGTGGAGCTTCAGATGAACTACACTTTGACCATGATCTACCATATTCTAAGGGAGGTACAAGTGTATCAGCAGATAATGTGAAACTTTTGTGTGCCAGGCATAATTTATCTAAGTCAGATAAAATTGAGTAGTATCTTAAATCAAGAGTTTTTTAGCGGCTATACGCCGAAGGTGGCTAAAAATTTGCTAGGCTGTTTTTTGATGCGGGAAGTTGATGGTAAAATATATAAAGGATTGATAACGGAAACGGAGTGTTATCGGGGCAGGCATGATTTGGCCTGCCATGCAGCCAAGGGCAAGACTGAGCGAACCAAAGTGATGTTTGGAGAGCCGGGGAGGGCGTATGTTTATTTGGTTTACGGGGTGCATTGGATGCTGAATGCGGTAACCGAGGCTGAGGGTTATCCGGCGGCGGTTTTGATTCGAGGCGCGGAGTTGCGCGATGCTCAAAATGAAATTGTTAAAAAACTTGATGGTCCGGGAAAACTAACCAGGGGATTGAAAATAGGCAGGAGCTTCAATGAGTGGGATCTAACGGCTGGGGAGAAGTTGTGGATAGAGGGCGGCGGTGACTTCAAAAAAAGGAAAATTATCAAAAAACCCCGCGTGGGAGTGGATTATGCTCGGCATTGCAAAAATTGGAAGTGGAATTTTAGGTTAAGGTGATTTTGTTTAAGGTGGGGATTACACGGCTCATTTTTATTTACCTTTTTTGAAAGGCTTTCAGTCAGAGTAAAACGATATTTGATTTTTTGCGGAATTCTTTTTTCGTCCTTTCAAAGCGCTTCTTTTTTTAAAATATTTTTGCATCTGAGCCTTTTCGGCTACAGCCGCCATTATGCAAAAAATCAAATATCGTTTTACTTGGCAACAGGAAAAACGCAAATGATTAATTTTTGTAAACTATAGAATGAAGAAAATAACTGCTTTGCTGCTTTTGGTTCTAATCGGTTATCTGGTTTGGCTGGACCAGAGCTTTGAAAGTTCTCAAGAAGAATCTCTGCGATTGAAAGCTTCCGCATTGGCTTCGGAGCAGCCGCCTCGGAAATTTACTACTGATGGGTGCACTTTGTTTCCCAACAGCGTGTTTGGACACGATTTCACCGAAGACTGCATCCGGCATGATATGAAATATTGGTCCGGGGGAGGCGTAAAGGAAAGAAAGGCGGCGGATGATGAGTTAAAAAAGATGCTCAACAACAAGATTCCTTATTTGGGCAATACATTCTTCTGGGGTGTGAGAATTTTCGGACATCCTCTAGCTCCAGTTCCTTGGCGATGGGGATACGGCTTTGAGTACCCGTCCCTTTACAAAAGCAGGTGAGCGTTGTTTGCTCTGAGTGAAGATGGGTGTTAAAATATAATAAGCAGGAGAGAAACCACTGAAGAATGTCATTCTGAACTTGCCGTGTCCGCCTCTGGCGGGATTCAGAATCTATAAATTTGCAAAAATGGCTTATTTATGGAGATCCTGATTTTCATCAGGATGACATTTCAAGGGAATTTCCAATGATTACCAAAAAAGGCTATGTAAAGAGATTCTGATTTTTGCCCCGCAGAGCGGGGCACCCCGCTATAGCGGTGGCATTCAGAATGACAAAATTTTCAAAATAATCAATTCTTCAGTGGTTTTAAGAGAGAAATTATTATTAAAAATAAAATCAACGATATGAGAGATAAAAAAATACAGCAAGAGCTTAAAGAAAGGCTACTGGAAGATAAAAAGAAGGTGGAAGGCGAGTTAAACAAAATTGCCAAAAAAGAAGAAGGCGGTGACTACGAGGCTAAATATGAGGACTATGGAAGAGAGAGGGAGGACAATGTTGAAGAGATTGCCGATTATTCTACTCGGGTAAGCATCACAGAATCTCTGGAGAAAGATTTTA
The DNA here is from genome assembly GCA_034522495.1 of Candidatus Moraniibacteriota bacterium. GTDB lineage: Bacteria > Patescibacteriota > Minisyncoccia > Moranbacterales > DUUL01 > JAXHLG01. Next base: position 104,646 of record JAXHLG010000002.1, read on the forward strand.
AAAATATTGAGAGCGCCCTGGAAAAAATGGAGCAGGGGACTTATGGGATTTGCGAGAACTGCGATGAAGAAATACCTGTTGAGAGATTGAAGGTGTATCCGGCCGCTAAAGATTGCATAACTTGCAAGCAGAAAAATGAGAAATAAGCTAATCGTTGTCGCGAGTGTTATATTTCTCGACCAAGTACTTAAGTATTTATCCCAGCAGGAACTCCTGCCTCAGACGGAAGGAGTTTTTGGTTTTCTCTCTATCTGCAATCCGCTCTTGTCTTGGGGAATTCCGCTGGAGGGGCTGTTTTTTTGGATGGGTTGGTTTTTGGCCTTTGTTGGGCTGATAATCTTAATATTCAAGTTTGCCTACAACTGGCCGCTTTTCCTGACTCTTGGAGGCGCGCTGTCCAACTTTATCGACCGGGTTAGATTGGAATGCGTAGTCGATTATTTTAAAATCGGCAGCTTTCCCATTTTTAACTTGGCGGATGTATTCATCATGCTGGGAGTGGTTATTTTTATTTACAAATTAGGAAAGATGGGAAATGGAAGATGAGAATCGGGATGTGAGAAAGGAGAGCTTGGAAGGCGAGAAACAAAAATTATTCCAATTCTCTAATACATCTCTGAAACCACCGAAGAATGTCATTCTGAACTTGTTTACCCGGCTTTGACGGGCCGTGTCGGCCTCTGGCGGGATTCAGAATCTATAAATTTGCAAAAATGGCTTATTCATGGAGATCCTGATTTTTATCAGGATGACATTTCAAGGAGATTTACATATTCTTCAGTGGTTAAAGATTCAAGAATTTAGTGCCCCTTTTTTAAAAAATTAAGAGCGTTTCACAAAAATTTCATTGGGGGTTAAATAGTTAAGCGATTTCCTGGGACGGTTATTAAGTCTTTCCTGCACTAACAGTATATCTTTTTCCGTAGCATTCGCAATATCTCCCTTCTTGGGAAAATATTGCCTAATAAGTTTGTTAAGATTTTCTACCCCTCCTTTCTGCCAAGAGCAATAAGGATCGCAGAAGTAAGAAGGGACATCAAAGTTTTCCAAGGTTTCCAAATGCTTAGCATTTTCTCCTCCGTTGTCTCTGGTCATGCTTTTAACCCAAGATTTAGGGAAGCCCTCTATAGTATCCGCAATAGAATCCTCATTCTCCATTGCTGATTTGCCCCATACTTTGTGAAGCCGGCAAAGCATTCCCTTTCTTTCATATTTAACCGATAAATTCTCTTTCTGTTTTCTGCCGAATTCCACCAAGTCTGTTTCCCAGTGCCCATACTCTTTTTTCTTGTCTGCCTCTTTTGGCCTTAAATGAATAGAAACCCTATTTTTCAGCTTATTTCCTTGCTTTTTGCGAAAATATCTTTTCTGCCTTTGCTTTCTCCCAACTCTTAAATGCCGGTAGAGTTCTTTGTGCTTTTCTGCTCCGTTGTAGATATAGTCATAGATACTCTCATAGCTAATAGTTTCCATAATCCCCGGAGGCGGTTCCTCTTTTAATCTTCCAGCAATCTGTTCCGGTGACCAATCCCCGCTAATTTTTTTCTCCACGTATTCTTTCAATTTCCGATTCTTTTCTTTATCCAGTTTTCTCTTGTTAGTATTTTTAGCCCTCCTTTCCATAAAGTACTGGGCATCTATTGCTCTGTAGGGCAGATGCTCCCCTGAATTTCTTTTAATCTCTCTTTTAATGACAGAATAATCCCTGCCCAATTTTCGAGCTATCCAAGCTTTCTTTCTTTTTAGCCTCAAAGAAACTTCGATTATTTCTCTTTCATAAAAAGTTATCGGCTGCATATTCACAATTAATTATTAGCTGAAATCTATTGCGAATATACTACTCTTAATCTTGTTTGAGAAAAAGGGGCACCGGGGTTTGAATTTGGGGGTTTTATCTCCGTCTTTACAAATGTAGTTTTTTGTTTTATTCTTATGTTGGGACTGTTTCCAAACACTGTTTTTACTGCAAGCCCACCTTTTTTGCTAAATTTTCCAAAAATTTTTGCCTTAGCTAAGGCTATCCCGCAATGCGGGACAAAAATTGTTTGAAAAATTTATCTAAAAAATGAGAAATTTTGTACTAAAACGGTGTTTGGAAACAGTCCCGTATTTAGAAAGGCGATGATGGAGCCATCACTCCAGAGCCCCGGGAAGAAAGCCTTTGGTTGGAACAAGGGCCAGTAGAACCCGGCGGGAAAGCCCGTTACAGCTTTTTTAAGCTGGGCCGCTTGGCGGCCAATTAGGGTGGTACCGCGGTTTTTTCGATCGTCCCTTGTGATAAGCAGGGGATTTTTTGTTTTAAAAAATCAAATACATTGTTTTATTGCTCAATTGCTGCATTGCTGGCAGTTATTAGAAACGGTTTGAATTTGATAGAAGCTTATGAAAATTGCGAAATTAAGAAATTTCCCGCTGCCTTGATAAATGACTATGGAAGCCGGACACTGCAAGGCATTGGGAAATTCAATGAAAACTGAAAATTGCAAATAAACAATGAAACAATGAAACAATGGAACAATTCAACAATTTATTAAACTTTTAATTAATACCTATGTTTAAACAAGTTGATCCAAAACAAAAGTACTCTGAGATGGAAAAAGAAAAGGTGGACTTTTGGAAAAAGAATAAAACTTTTGAGAAGTCGGTCGACCAGAGGCCGGAAGATAAAATGTTCAGTTTTTACGACGGGCCTCCTTTCATCACCGGCGTGCCTCATCACGGAACTCTGCTTTCTTCGGTGGTAAAGGACTGCATCCCTAGATTTTGGACCATGAAAGGTTATCGCGTGGAGAGGCGCTGGGGATGGGATTGCCATGGGCTGCCGGCTGAGAATATGGTGGAAAATAAACTGGGAATCAAAAGCAAAAGCGAAATAGAAGGTAAAATCGGCATCGAAAAATTCAACCGCACCTGTATGGAAGAAACTTCCAAAATTGCCGATGAGTGGGAGGAGATTGTTGATCGAGTAGGACGCTGGGTGGAATTTAAAAACGCATACAAAACCATGGACAACGACTACATGGAGTCGGTTTGGTGGGCGTTTAAACAGCTTTATGACAAAGATCTGATCTATGAAGATGTGAGGGTTTCTCTTTATTGCCCTCGATGCGCTACGCCTATTTCCGGGTTTGAGGTGGCCATGGACAACAGTTATCAGATGGACAAAGACATATCCGTGTATGTAAAGATGAAACTTGCCGGGAGCGAGAACAAGCATTTTTTGGTTTGGACAACCACTCCTTGGACTCTGCCAGCCAACGTTGCCTTGGCGGTGGGAAAAAACATAGTTTACGCGGAGGTTAAAGTTAAAAACCAAAAACAGGAAAACATTAAACAAAAGCCTTCCTTGTATTTTTCCGAGGAAGAAACTTACATTATTGCCAAGGACAGGCTGGAGGCACTGGATGCCGATTATGAGGTTTTGAGGGAGTTTCCCGGGAGCGAATTGATTGGAGAATCATACGCGCCTTTGTTTGAGCACAAAATCAAAGATGGATACAAGGTAATCCAAGCCGATTTTGTCGGAACCGAAGAGGGAACCGGGATTGTTCATCTGGCGCCGGCTTTTGGAGAGGATGATTTCAATGCCAGAAAAGAAAAAGGTTTGCCGATTATTCTCAACGTCGACGAGGAAGGGAAGTTTAATGAAGGTTCCTGGGAAGGAAAGTTCGTCTGGGAGGCTAATCCGGAAATCGTAGGCTGGCTTAAAGAAAATGGTTTTTTGTATCGGAAAGAAAACATTACCCATAGCTACCCTCATTGCCACAGGTGCGGTACTAAGCTGATTTACAAAGCTCAGTCGGCTTGGTTTGCGGCAATAGACAGTTTGCGGGACAAATTGTTGGAAAAAAATGAGGAAATCAATTGGGTTCCCGGCCATTTGAAAGAAGGAAGGTTCAAGAAGGGCATTGAAAGCGCTCCGGATTGGAATATTTCCCGAGATCGCTACTGGGGGACTGCTATGCCGGTATGGAAATGCGGGAATAAAAAATGTTCAAAGGTGAAAGCAGTTGGTTCCTATGAGGAGTTGGAAGAGTTGTCCGGCCGGAAGCTGGAAGATTATCATCGTCCCTGGGTTGATGAGGTTGTTTGGAAATGCGAAAAATGCGGCGGCGAGATGAAGCGGATCCCGCAAGTCTTCGATTGCTGGATGGAGTCCGGTTCCATGTCATTCGCTCAGCATCATTATCCTTTTGAAAACAAAGAAAAATTTAAGAAAAGCTTTCCGGCAGACTTTATTTCCGAATATATCTCCCAAACCAGAGCGTGGTTTTATGTTATGCATGTGATGGCAGTGGGAGTATTCGGGGACAAATCATACAAAAACGTCTTAACTACCGGTACCATTGCCGGATCAGACGGCAAAAAGATGTCTAAGTCGCTTGGTAATTACACTGAACCGGGAGAGGTGCTGGAAAAATACTCGGCCGACGCTCTCAGGTTTTACTTTCTCTCTTCGGTGCTGATGCATGCGGAAAATCTCAATTTTTCCGAGGACGCCATCAAAGACATTCAGAGGAAAACGCTGGGAACCTTGTGGAACAGCTATTCTTTTTTTACGCTTTATGCGAATACGGATAACTGGACGCCCGGCAAAAAAACGGCTGAAAGCGCCAATCTCTTGGATCGCTGGATATTATCCGAGTTAAACGGTCTAATTGAAAACATTGACGAGAACATAAAAAAATATGAACTAATCAAACCTTGCAGAGAAATAACCAATTTTGTCGACAATTTGTCCAACTGGCACATCAGAAGGTCAAGAAGGCGTTTTTGGAAAAGCGAGAACGATAAAGACAAGGAAAACGCTTATCAAACCCTTTGGGCCGTTCTTGTTGATTTTTCCAAAGCCATAGCGCCGATTTGCCCGTTTATTAGCGAAGAGGTTTATCAAAACTTAACCGGGAAGGAATCCGTTCATCTGGAAAATTATCCGGAAGCCGACGCGGGTAAAATAGACAAAAAATTGGATGAAAAAATGAAAAGAACGCGGGAGATTGTTGAGTTGGGACTCTCCTTGAGAGCAGAAAGCGGAATCAAAGTAAGGCAGCCCCTTTCTCGATTGTTGGTAAAGGGCGAGGACTTGGAAAATGATTTTATCGACTTGATCAAAGACGAAGTGAATGTAAAGGAAGTCATATTTCAAGAAAAGCAAGGGGATAATATAAAATGGAAAAGCGGCAGGCATTTGGAAGCGGGCCTGGACGCGGAGATAACCCCGGAACTTCAACTGGAAGGCAAAACCAGGGAGCTGATCAGGGAGATACAAGAGACAAGAAAAAAAGCCGATTATGAAATCAGCGATAGAATCCTGGTTTACTACCGGGGAGGGGAGGAGATTTTTGATAGTTATTCCCGGGAGATTGCGGGCGAAGTTTTGGCTAAAAAAATGGAAAAAACCGAGAAAGAACCTGCTGATTACGATATTGAAAAAGAGGTTTCAATAGGCGGGGAAAAAATTACGGTTTGGTTGAAAAGAGTGAAATAACTAATCAGACCTTGAATCAATAAAAAAAGACGGCTTTCGAAGCCGCCTTTTTTTAACAATTATAACTCAGATTAGGTAACTGATGTTACGCGCCTCTTGTTAAAATTACAATGGCTTCGAGTAGAGGTTTAGCCTCTTAAAAAGGTTAAACCTCTTTGGCTAGAACTGATAAATACATCCAAATTAGGCTAAATAGACAACAAGCGCGCAACATCAGTTTGGCAACTTTCAAGGCAAACAAAAAAACGCCTTAACGGCGTCGTTTAAATTATTTAGTCTCGTTTCCGGTGTAGAATAGGTATCCGGGGCGCTGGAAGCCCTTGTTTTAGATTTAGTGGCTCAGCGCCACCGGAATTACCGACTTAGGTCTCGGACTCAACCGCTTATAAAGCAGTATAGCGTCACTCTGGACTAAAGTCGGGTGAGATCTCACACTTCGATGAGTGTGTTTTTTTTCTTTCCACCGTCCCATGGGAGTGTGAAACAATGTTCACTTATTCCCTCAAAAAATTTATTTTTATTTTAGAAGGCGATTCTTTATTTTTGTTTTTGGTAGGACAGCCGGAAAAGTCCAATCGCGAATAGGGGGAAATCGCGATTGGAATACTCCGGCTGTCGTGGAACAGCAGAAAGCGCAATTTTGGAAAGAACTACCTCAATTTTTTGTTTTACATTACTATTATAGCATAATTCCAAGATCTGGTCAATTGGCCGCGGTTCTTCGGTTTTTCTCCTTATTGTAGGTATTCAATCTTGTTTCATTATTTTGTCCCATTATTGAAAGAGAAATAAATCAAGGAAATTGATGTTTAATGAAGCCATCTCAAATTACTGCTTTGCAAAATTTAAAGCTTTTTCAGTCATATTTTTGGAGGTGGAAAAAATTAGATATTTTTCGCCAATTATACCCCAGTCCATTGAGTGGGAGGTTAAGTTTTCTTTAAAGTTGAAATATCTAATATTGGGGTTCAAACTGCTCTTTTGGAAAACCACGTTTCTATTTATGTTTTCAACAGGCTTGTCTATTGCGCTGTAGAAGGCGCTAAATTTGCTCGGCAGGGTTTGCTCGGCGGGCATTATTTGATTGTTGATGTTTTCTGTATCAGCAGTTTCTTTTAATTCGAACACTAGCGCAACATCGTTGTTTCTGGAGAGGTAAAGCATGCCCCTCTCGAAGTTATTTGCAATTTGGAGTTCAATATTTAACCCATTGGCAATTTCGGCTCCGGTTAACATTTTTTGTCCCCTCTTGAATCCATACATATAATCTTCTTGCCCGTTGTTTTGGTTTATCTTGCCTGATAAAGCCGAGAGCAAATCCTGATTTTCTTCCAGATTGATTATTCCTGTTTCAATATTCATCTGTTCAAGTTCTTGAGCTACCCCGTTTTTTTCTTGAGTCACTTCCTTTTCAGTGTTGGAAACCTCGTTTTTTCCTTTGTCGTCCGATGTGTCTTTTTCCGCCACCTTTGATTGTTCTTCCCCGTTTAAGACAAAGAAATAGTAATAAAACCCTGCTCCCGCGGCCGCAAGAGATACGACCAGAAGTGCTGCTAATAGCCAGTTACCAATGCCGCTGTTCTTTTGGCTTATTTCCGGCTGCTTCTTTTGTTTGGGGGGCTGGGTATTTGCAACTTTATTTGCAACAGGGTTCTTGCTTGCTTGCTGTTGAGAAAGCTGCAAAGCATTCTTCTTTTTTGTCTCTTCCCGCTCCCTTTTTTGCTTTTCAAATTCCGCCTTTTTTCTTTGCTCCACCATTTCTTGGCGTTTCTTTTCTTCTTCTTTTCCTTCCTGTTCTTGATCTTCAGTTTTATTTTCAAAGCTCTCCTTGGATTTTTTCTCTTCTGAGTCCTTTTCGCTTTGGAAAGAGTGGGAAAAAATGTTATTTTCGTCTTTTTGGATGTTTTCTAGGAAAGGGCTTTTTGTTTTAGCTTTTTCCTGCTCTTGTTGTTTTTTCTCTCTGTTCTCCTGTTCTTCTCGAGCTTTCTTTTTTGCCTTCTCCTGCTCATCTTCCTTCTCCTCCTTTTTTTCTTTTTCTATTTCTTCCTTGGTATATTTCCCTTTTTTGTATTCACTGTTTTTCAGGTCGCTTTCCATGGATCGCACTTCATAGTTAATATCCTTTTGAGACTTGTTTTCATTTTGCTCCTGGTTTTCGTTTTGATTTTGATTGTTTTTATCGTTCATATTTTTTTTTGAATTTTTATTTTAATTAGGAATTACGCGATTACTCCCTGGCAATGCCGAGAGCAAAGCAAGGTTTGGTTTTATGCGCACTTGCCTTTCAGGCTTGTTAAGATATTTTTAATAGAAAAACCTTTTTGCTTCTAAAATATTTTTTCGATCGAATGCAAAAACCAAACCTTGCTTTGCTCTCTTTTTTTTAGGCAATAAAGAGGCAAGCGCGTAATTCCTATTAATATTAAAGGAATTTTTTTTATTTTAACACATACTTAAAAATTCGCAAATACCTTTTGTATTTTTTTGATATACAAACTTGTTTAGTTGAAAAACGGCAACGGAATAATTTGCCAGCATTGCGCGATTCTCTTTTATTTCGCACCGCTTTAGAAATATAAACATTCTACCTTATTTGCCCCGCATTGTGGGGCAGGGCCTATTTAGTCTATAACATACGGACTGCGGTGCAATCGTATCATGAATTATGGATTTATAACACGCATCCCTATCTAAAAAACTTAGGCTCGACAAGAGTTCGCAAGGCCGGCCGTTTATTTGATATTTTTCATGGTAAGGTTGATTCTGCCTTGGGAGTCGATTTCTTTTACTTTTACTTTTATCACTTGGCCGGTCTTGAGATGATCTTCCACCGTGTTTACTCTTTCGTTGGCAATTTCGGAGATGTGAACCAGCCCTTCTTGTCCGGGCAGGATTTCTACAAAAGCTCCGAAGTTCATAATCCGGGTTACTTTTCCTTCAAAAACTTCTCCGGCAACTACTTCCCGAGTCAGGTTTTTTATCCACTCTTTGGCTTTTTCGGCGGATTCTTTATTCTCGGCTGTGATGTAGACGTTGCCGTCGTCTTCTATGTCTATTTCCGTCTCTGTTTCGTCGATTATTTCATTGATCACTTTTCCTCCGGGTCCGATGACTTCCCTGATTTTTTCTGGGTTAATTTTGATGTTGATGATAGCGGGTGCGTATTCGGACAGTTCTTTTCTCGGCTCGGGGATAACTTCCTGCATCTTTCCCAGAATTTCTACTCTCCTCTCCTTGGCTTTATTTAAAACTTCTTCTATTATCGCCGGGGTTATGCCTTCTATTTTTACGTCCAGTTGAATCGCCGTGATACCGTCCTTGGTTCCGGCCACTTTGAAATCCATATCACCCCAATGATCTTCGGGCCCTTGAATGTCGGAAAGTATTTTATGAGTTCCTCCTTTTTCCGTGATTATTCCCATAGCTATTCCGGCGACGGGTTTTTTTATCGGTACGCCGGCGTCCATTAAAGCCAGGGTGGATCCGCAGGTGGCGGCCATGGAAGAGGATCCGTTGGCGGACAAAATTTCACTAACCAGTCTGATGGTATAAGGAAATTCGTCTTTACTTGGCAAAACAGGCGTCAAAGCCTTTTCAGCCAAAGCGCCGTGGCCGATTTCTCTTCTTCCGGGGCCTCTCATCATTTTTACTTCGCCGACGCTGTAGGGAGGGAAATTGTAATGGTGCATAAATCTTTTTTTGCCTTCCATTTCCATGGTTTCCACCAACTGTTCAGCTCCGGGGGATCCCAGGGTAGCCACGGTCAAAGCTTGCGTTTCGCCTCGGTTAAAAAGGCCGGCTCCGTGGGTTCTCGGGAAGAGACCGACTTCACAGCTAATTTTTCTTATTTCATCCAGCTTTCTTCCGTCGGGGCGCTCTTCTTTGTCCAAAACTCTTCGGTGCAGAACAGCGTCTAAAAACTCTTCAAACAAGAAAGAAGCTTCGGCTTTTCTCTGATCGACTTCTTCTTGAGGGTATTCTTCCTCGATCATGTTGTTCATGGCGTCCTCGATTTCTTTCATCTTGCTTTTCATCGTTTCCTTGTTTGGGGAATAGAGCGCGTCTGCCAACCCTTTATCCTTCAAAAAGGCGGAAATTTTTTCCAAGAAATCTTTGCCGGGTTCGTTCAATTCCACTTTTTTCCTTTCCTTTCCTATTTTTTCTATAATGTCTTTTTCGAAAAGAACTATTTGTTTTAGGTGTTCCTGAGCTGTTTGGAAGGCTTTTCCGGCTTTTTCCTCCGGGCATTCCTTGGCCTCTGCTTCGATCATGTTGATTTTATCTTCTGTTCCGGCAGCCAAAAAATTCATCTCCGGCTCCTCTTCGTGGTTGCTGTAGGGATTTATCTCCAATTCTCCTTCTTTTTCTCCAATCTTTAATGCCGCTACCGGACCGTTCCACGGAATGTCGGAAATAGCCAAAGCCAGCGAGGCGGCGATTACGGAAATAACTTCGGGGTCGTTTTTTTGATCGTAGGAAAACACCGTTACAATCACTTGGACTTCATTTCTCATCCTGTGGTCAAATAACGGCCTTATGGTTCTGTCAATCAATCGAGCCGTCAGGATTGCGTCATCAGACGGACGGCCTTCTCTTTTGATGAATCGGGAACCTTTGATTTTCCCGCCGGCGTAGTATTTTTCTTCATAATCCACCATCAAGGGGAAAAAGTTCAAATGCTCCGCTCTTTTGTCGCTCATGGTGGCGGTTGCAAGAACCACTGTTTCTCCGTATTTAACCGTGACGGATCCGTGGGCCTGCTGAGCCAGAGAGCCTGTTTCTACCACCAGCTCTTTGCCGGCGATGGTTGTTTTAAATTCTTTCTTTTCCATAAATTGCTGTCTTTGACCCGCAAACTGCAAGAGAAGAGAAAGTCTCTTACACTTAGATGTCTGCGGACCAAAGGTGTTATAGTTTATTAAATTATTATAAATACTTAGTCAATATCATTAAAACCTTATGTCATTAAAACCTTAACACCGAAATTGTCTCCAGTCAACCGGCTGCGTAGTTAGTAAATTTTTATTATTACCCTTGCTGCTTACTGCTTGCTTCTTGACACTTTTTTTATCTTTTCTTTACAATCTTTTTTGTTTGTGCTACTTTATTCTAAGTTGCAGGACAAGATAAAAGGCCTGCAAATTCACATACTTGTTCTTCGGCCTTCCTGGCGGATTTATCCGCTTCCGGCCGGACGGAGCCGAGGCTCCAGGGGCAAGTAGAGGAATATAGGTAAAAATTAAATTAACGTGATGACTGAAGAAAAAAAGAGCCCCGAAGAACAAAAGGGGCAAGACAAGCAAGAAGACCAAAAGGAGGCAAGCCAGGGAGAAACAACCCTCCCCGAGAAAAGCTACAATATCTCTATTGAAGAGATGCTGAAAGCGGGAGTTCATTTCGGGCACAAAAAATCCGCCCGCAATCCAAAAATGGATTCTTATGTTTTCGGTGTTCGAAAAGGGGTCAGTATTATTGACCTGGAAAAGACCGAGGAGCTTTATCAGCAGGCGCTGGATTACCTGCAAGAAACCATAAAAAAAGGAGAGAAGGTTTTGATAGTAGGCACTAAAAAGCAAGCCAAATCACTGGTAGAGAAGGTGGCCCAGCGAATTGACATGCCATATGTGAACGAAAGATGGCTTGGCGGAACTTTTACTAATTTCGGAGTTATCTCCAAAAGGCTAAAATATTTGCAAGAAAACAGGGAAGCGCTGGAAAAGGGAAATTTTGGCTATATGACCAAATTGGAAAAACTTAAGCTGCAAAGAGAACTGGATCAGATGGAAGCAAAAATGGGGGGATTAAAAAACATGAAAAAACTTCCGGCGGCCATTTTGGTATTGGACATTCAAAAAGACAAGCTGGCTGTTGACGAGGCCAAAAAGGAAGGAGTAAAGGTGATTGCCTTGGTTGACAGCAACGACAATCCGGAAAATGTTGACTACCCCATTCCGGCCAACAATGACGCGCTTTCTTCTTTAAAATATTTATTGGGAGTTTTCCTGAAAAAATCAATGGAAGCTCAAGAGAGCAAATCTAAAAAATAATCAGCCGATTTGCTTGTGTTTGAAGTAAAAATATAGGTTTATCGGTTTTCAATCTTTATGATGGAAAAAATTAAAAAAATTCGAGAAGCCACCGGAGCAGGGGTGGTGGATGTAAAAAAAGCTTTGGATGAAGCCGGAGGCAGCGAAGAAAAAGCCTTAAAAATTCTTAAACAAAAAGGCTTGGAAAAAGCGGACAAAAAGAAGGATCGCCAAACCCGGGAAGGCATCATAGGTTCATATTTGCACACCGATGGAAAGCAGGCTTCTTTAATAAAAGTCTATTGCGAGACCGATTTTGTTGCCAAAAATGAAGAATTTCAAGCGTTGGCTAAAGATTTGGCCATGCAAGTGGCGGCTATGAATCCCCAAGCGGTGAAGCCGGAGGATGTATCCAATGAAATAATAGAAGAAAAGAAAGAGTATTGGAAAAAAGAATTGGAGTCCGAAGAAAAACCCGAGGAGGTCAAAAAGAAAATTCTTCAAGGGAGGGAAGACAAAGCAAGAAAAGAGAGCGCATTGCTGAGCCAGTCTTTTGTGAAAGATCAAAATAAAACCGTTGAAGAGCACGTAAAGGAAAAAATTGCTATGCTGGGAGAAAATATTGAAATAGGCGAATTTACCAAAATGGAAATATAAGACTTTTATATGATAGTCAAATTTTTTGAATGGGACCAACCCAAAAATATTCATTGCAGCTTGGAGAACGTTGAAGCAGGCGATGTTTTGGTTATCGAGCATGAATGGGGCGGTTCTTTGCTGGCCGAGGTTTTGGTTTCTCAAAAAAGCCTTGAAGGAGAAGAACCTGTGGGGAGAGCTTCCAGAAAAGCCAGTTCTCAAGATAGGGAGATGGTCTTGAATAATCAAAAAAGAGAGAAAGAAATTTTAAAGGAAATTAAGCAAGAAGTTCGAGAAGCCGAGTTGTCTATGAAAGTTTCCGAGGCCAGGTTAAGCTTGGATGGGAATTGTTTGATAGTGGCTTTTGTCGCCGAAGGAAGAGTCGATTTTCGGGAACTGGTGAAAAATTTGTCCAACCGGTTGCAAAAAACCGTAAGATTCCAGCAGATCGGTTCCAGAGATGAAGCAAGAAAAATCGGAGGATACGGAATCTGCGGCAGAGAGGTCTGTTGCAAGAAATTCCCTGGTTGCCTGAAAAGCATTTCTACGGAAATGGCTCGCTGTCAGCTGGTGTCCCACAGAGGCACGGAAAGAATTTCCGGCGCATGCGGAAGGCTTATGTGTTGTTTGGGCTACGAGGCGAATCAATATCAAGAAATGCTTAAAGATATGCCTGAAAAAGGAGAAAGAGTTATTATCGAAGGCAAAGAAGGAGAAGTGGTGGAATTGAGTCCTCTTTTGGAAGAGGTGAAGGTGAAGCTTTCCGACGGAACTGTCGTCAAAACCAAAAAAGACAAGATAAAGAAAAAAAGTTAAACTCGGCTGTATCGGGACTGTTTCCAAACTCTGTTTTTACTGCAATCCCGCCTTTTTTGCTAAATTTTCCAAAAATTGTTTGAAAAATTTATCTAAAAAATGAGAAATTTCATACTAAAACGGTGTTTGGAAACAGTCCCGTATCATTGGCCGATCCGCCGCATTATTTAGAAAAATTAGGAATTACACACTTGCCTCTTTATTGCCTAAAAAAAGAGAGCAAAGCAAGGTTTGGTTTTTGCATTCGCTCGAAAAAATATTTTAGAAGCAAAAAGGGTTTTCTATTAAAAATATCTTAACAAGCCTGAACGGCAAGTGCGCATAAAACCAAGCCTTGCTTTGCTCTCGGCATTGCCGGAGAGTAATCGCGTAATTCCTAAAAAAGATAAATATTAAAACATGAGCGTGCTTAATATTATTTTTCCGGTCATTATATTTGTTAGTCTGGCTATAATAATTTTTATAGTGGGCAAGCACCTGCCTGAGTTTAAGCAGTTGTCCGAACAGAAAAAGTTTCCCAAAAGCGACGAATCCAATCCGGTTAAAATTTTTTTGTTGAAAATATTTTCTTACGCGAAGGAGCTGTTTATATTGATCGCCGAATGGCTAGTGGGGAAAATAAAAGAGTCGCTAAATCTTCTCCACTCTTGGCTTATTAAAAACAGAAGCAAAAGAAAAGAGAAAACCAAAGCGGCGGAAAACTTTCAAGAAAGCCGGCAAAATGATGAAAAAGAAGAAATTGCCGCGTCTTTTTCAAGCACAGAGCGCGTCAAAGAAAGAGCGGATCAATTTCAAAAAGAAACCGAAGGGCCGGAGAGCAAAACCGGCGACAGTCAAGAGCAAGAGAAGGAAGTAGAACACGGAGACGCAGCCGATCGTTTTTTTGAGAAAAGAGAAGAGGCTGCTCCCCCACAGCCAGAAGCGGATGAAAAAAAAGCTAAAAGGGGAAAACCCGGATATTTTATCCAATTTAAAGCAAAAGCAAAAGAGATTTTTTTGAGGGGGCGAAAGGAGCGGCTGAGGGAAGTTTTTAGCGATGAAGAAGAGGAGGCAAAAGATAAAGAAGAATTTTCAGACGGAGTAATAAGCGTTTCAGACGCTTCATCTGAAAAAAAACCTTCGCAAAGCAATTTAATAAAGGAGGTAGTTGCCAATCAAAAAACTGAAAGCGCCGAAGATGGAAGTGATGATGATTTGGGAGTGGACAGAAAAATTCTGGAAAAGAAGCTGATAAAAAAGATTGCTCAAAATCCCAAAGATATAGAAAATTACAGGCAACTGGGCGAGTTATATTTAAAAATAAAAAACTATTCGGATTCACAGGAATGCTATCGCCAGATATTAAAAGTAAAGCCACGAGACGTGGATGCCAAAAGAAAGATGGAGCGAATCAATCTATTGAAAAGGTTTCAATGATATGCTATAAAAGACCTATTGTTTTTGAAACCACTGAAGAATGTCATTCTGAACTTGTTTACCCGGCTTTGACGGGCCGTGTCCGCCTCTGGCGGGATTCAGAATCTATAAATTTGCAAAAATGACTTATTCAGGGAGATCCTGATTTTTGCCGCTTAAGCGGCACCCCGCTATAGCGGTGGCATTCAGGATGACATTTTAAGGGGATTTCTGTATTTTTCGGTGGTTTCGTTTTTTAGGTTCAAGTTGCTTGAAAATTGAATACAAATTGTTCAGGTTTGGCTATGCTGGATGTTTAATCGTATAGGAATTTCAAAAAATCCTATACCCCGCTGATTTTACGCGGATTACAACCCCGTAAAACTACTTCGTAGCAACGGGGCAAGCGCAGATTTATGCGGGATGCTAAATGTGTGAAACTTAATTTATTTGTTGATTCATTGCTTGCTTAAGCGGGCACATTAGAGCCCACGTAGCTCAGTTGGCAGAGCGCATCCATGGTAAGGATGAGGTCAGCGGTTCGAACCCGCTCGTGGGCTCATTGACAAAAAAATCAAGGACACAAGAAACAAGGGTACAAACAAGAAGCAAATAACCAAATTCCAAAGAAGCAACCTCTTTATTGGAATATTTTAATTTTGAATTTGTTTGTGTCTTTGTGTCTTGTATCTTGGAAATTGAAAATCGGGTCGGTAGCAAAGCGGTCAAATGCACCTGACTGTAAATCAGGCGCCTCTCGGCTTCGGGGGTTCGAATCCCTCCCGGCCCACCATTTTGTTCTAAAAATTGAGACGCTAGTCGAAAATTTTTAGGTAACAAAACGAGTGTCCCGCTGGAAAAATGCCCCTTAAGGAAGGAAGGCCTTGGAAAACAAGTTGCTTTCTCAAGTTTACGCAATACGCGTTTAGCGTATTGCCCTGAAAATACAAGCATTTTGGATAGCGGGGCTGCTGCGAACAATTAACAGTTGACATTTTACAATTAACCGGTTTTTTTAAAGCTCGTTAACTGTTAACTGTCAATTGTAAACTGTTCGAAGGCCACTTTAGCTTCCCGCATTGCGGGAGTAGAGCCCCGCACCAAATTGTTTTGTTCAGCCGAGATAGCTTCCCGCTTTGCGGGAGTAGAGTCCCGCACCAAATTATTTCATATTTTTGCCACTTTAGCTCAGCTGGTAGAGCAACCGCCTTGTAAGCGGTAGGTCGTCGGTTCGAGCCCGACAAGTGGCTCAAAAATTAAATGAAATAATTGGTGCGGGATAAGCGGTAGGTTACGAGTTCGAGTCTCGTTCTCGGCTCATTTTATTAAGGTTTACATTGTTTGTTAATAGAAGAAGACAAAACAATTGGTGCGGGGTAAGCGGTAGGTCGTCGGTTTCCCGCTCTGCGGGAACAAGTGGCTCTAATACAACAATTAACAATTAACCAAAAGAATTCTTTGCGCTCCTGCTGGAGCGGGCCTCCCGGTCCGGTCCGTTAGTTTTGCAAATCCCAAGAACCGACTCGGAGGATCGCTCCAGCTAAAAGGAATTTTCAATTCAAAATTTTTAATTTTTAAACAATTTTTAATGAAACAATTTGAAATTGTTGTAAAACTTGGCTAAGGAATTAAAAATGACCTCAATAAAAATTCAATAAAAATTCAAAATTTTCCCGCTATTTAAATTCAAATTATTGAACGCGGGACCCCGCAGGGCGGTAGCAAATTAAAAATTCCCCTTACTTCTTGCTCCTCATCCCTTGCTTCTGTCTTATAAACCCGTCATACACTGTTTGTCGGGTTTAGATAGTCCTTAAATAGAAAGAAAGCCCGCGGCGCTGGCCGGTGGCTGTTTTATTTTACTTTTTGATTTATTTTGCTAGAATAAGGATGGTTTAATCAGCTAATCACAGTTATGCAGGAACGAATAAGCAAAACATGGAATTGGATAAAACAAAACAAATTAATCGTGGCCATTATCGTGGCCATTATCGTGGCCACGGCAGTAATCCGGCTGTGGCATTTTTCCGATTGGCTTTACTTCAGCCTTGATCAAGCCAGGGACGCGGAGCTGGCTCGAGAGTCTTTTGAACACGGGCCTGGCAACTTGCCGCTTCTTGGAGCCAGAGCTGCCGGAACTTTCCTGAGGCTGGGGCCGGTTTATTATTATTTCCAAGCTCTTTCAGTTCAGATTTTCAATACTCTTGATCCTTACGCGCTGGCGGTCCCGGATCTGGTTTTTTCTTTGCTTTCCATTCCGCTTTTTTATTATTTTTTGCGTCTCTTTTTGTCAGTTAAGAGCAGCTTGCTGGCAACGGCTTTGTACAGTTTTTCTTTTTTGTCTATCCAGTATTCGCGATTTGCCTGGAACACCAACGCGCTTCCATTTTGGACCGTTTTGACGGCTCTTTCCATTTACAAGTTTTCTTCAGTTAAAGAAAAAATAAAGCGGGGCAGATGGCTGGTGTTGGCGGCACTGAGCTTTGCCGTGCTGAGCCAGCTGCATTTTGTGGCCTTAGCCGGTTTCGGCCTGATTGGCCTGATCGCTTTGGCGGTCTATCGTCCCCGGGTTAATCCAAGACACTGGATATATGCCGCCGGGGCTTTTGTTGTTTTCTATATTCCCATGATTTTAAGCGAGATAGCGACAAAGGGCGCCAATTATGAACAATTTAAGTATGCTATTTTTGCTAAAACAGGAGATGGGCTGCCTTTTGTTTTCAGTTTTGTGGAGGCGGTCAGGGAATTGTCCAGAACATTTATGATGTTTTTAACTTCCTTTGGAGAAGGCCAAGAAGAAATGTTTGCCTGGGTAGGTTTCGTTTTGATTTTTGCCGGAGCGCTCTTGCTGATAAGAAAGATTAAAAAAGATAAGAGCATGAGGCTTCCGGCGGCCATTGTTTTTGTCTGGCTTTTGGTTTTTGTTTTTCTTTACGCAAAAACCGACACCAGCTTGAAACCGAGATTTTTTCTTCCCCTGGCTTTCTTCCCGTTTTTGTTTTTCGGCCTGATAGCGGATAAAATAATGGAGAATTTCAAGAAATACGGGTTTGCCTTTGTTTTGGTGATTACGGCAATTTTTGTAGGTTCCAACGCCAACGCCGTCTTTATGTGGTATAATTATTTAGACACTGGCAGCGAGAAAGCTTTGAAAAGAGAAATTTTTTTAAAGCAGTCCGATGGGGTAACGGTGAAACAAATGAAGGACGCGGTTGGGTATATGGTCGATAAAGTGGAAAAAAGCGGGAATAATCTTTGCTATCGGGCGCCGGCGGCGCGTATTCACGGATATGAATATTTTATGCTGATGCGCCTGCCCGAGGAGAGGTTTCACAGGATCAAACATCGCATGGATAATAAAGACAAGTGCGACTTTTTTGCCATATCTCGGATCGACGACAGGACGCCTGTGGATGAAGATTATGCCGACGATTTTAACTTGATTAAGAGAGAAGGTTTTGGGCGAGTGGCGATTTGGGACATTGAGCCGAAGGATTTGTTTATGAATTGGGAAGAAATTCAGAAAGAGAAAGAGGAAAATAAGCAGCAAAAAGAACCCCCGAAGAAAGAATCCGACGAAGCCCAAGAAAAAGAAAAGAAGAAGAAAGACGATTCTTCCTCAAACGAGGAAAGCAGAGAGCTGGACAGGCCGGAAAGAAGGGAAAGGGTTTTGTGGAAAGGCGTGTTTGAGTAGCAATCTTTAACTATTGTTTATGCAAAAGAGCAAATTGTGGAAAGGGGACAATGAAACCGTGATAATAATTATCCACGGTTGGACATCCAATCTGAAGCAAGTCGAGTCCTTGGCAAAAGACCTTAACAAAAGAGGTTACACGGTTTTTGCTCCTCTTTTGACCGGACACGGCACTATTCCCGAAGACCTTGTTAATGTGAAATGGGAACAATGGTTGGATGATACCAATAATGCCATTAAAAAAATTCGAAACGACTTTCCCGGCAAAAAAATCCACTTGGCCGGGATTTCGTTGGGAGGAAATTTGGCCTTGATGGCTTCATTGAAAAAAAAGGTGGCAGGATTGACTCTTCTGGGAACGCCCATTTACCTGCAAAATCATTTCTGGACCAATTTCATCGTTCTCGCTACCGGATTGTTTAAAAAATATCTACATAAAAAATATCCCGGCAAATCCGGCTCCAAGAGCCATTCTTACAGGTATTTTCCAATCTCGAGCGCTTTGGAGAGCATAAAGCTTATCAAAAGAAGCGGCAAGATTTTGGGAAAAATATCCGCGCCGGTTTTGGTGATCCAAACCAGCAACGATTATATGGTGGCTTCTTATTCTCCCTGGGTGGTGTATAACAAGATTGGATCCCGGGTGAAAAAGCTTCACTGGATCCAAGTGGAGGAAGAAACCCACATCTTGCTGGAAGAAAATACCTCTGATTACACTTCCGCCATCAACAATTTTATTAAGGAAATAAAATAATTTTCATGAGAATCGGGTTTTTCACTAATACCTATCTTCCCATAAACTACGGTTCTACCGTGTCGGTGGAAACTTTTCGCAAAAGCCTGGAAAAACTCGGAGAGGAAGTCTTTGTGTTTGCCCCGCAATATGAAGATTATGACGATAAAAACGAGTCGGTTTTTCGCTACCCTTCCATAATGTACAACTACAAAGGAAAATATCCGATTGCGATTCCTTTTTACCCTCCCATCAACAAAAAAATAAAAGAACTAAAGCTTGACATAATCCACGCTCATCAGCCTTTCTCGCTGGGAAGAGAGGGACTGCGCCTTGCCAAGAAACACAGCATTCCCATCATTTTTACTCATCATACGAGGTATGAAGATTATGTTCATTATGTTCCCATGCTACCGGAGTCGGTTTTGGCCAATTTGGTGAAGAAGGAGGCCACTCGTTTTGCCAACCAATGCGATCTGGTGATTGCTCCTTCAGAGAGCATCAAGCAAATGATTATTTCCCGGGGCGTGAAAACACAGGTAAAAGTTTTGCCGACGGGCATAGAAGCGGATAAATTTCAAAGCGGCCGGAGGAAAAAAATAAGAAAAAAATTCCACATTGAAGAAAGTGAAAACCTGCTTTTAAATGTGGGAAGGATTGAAGAGGAAAAGAACATAAGTTTTTTGTTCGAATGCGCCGCCGGGATAATGAAAAAAAACAAAAAGACAAAACTAATGTTTGTCGGCGGAGGTTCGCTCAAGGAAACAATAAAGGAAAAAGCCGCCAAAATGAAGATTAAAAACAGAGTGATTTTTGCGGGATTGGTTGATAGGGAAGAAATTCAAGATTACTTTGCGGCCGGAGATGTTTATTTGCAGGCTTCTACATCGGAAACTCAAGGGCTGTCTCTTTATGAAGCCATGGCGTCGGGTCTGCCCTGCGTTGCGGTTGAATCCACCGGGTCTATGGATGCTGTTGATTCCGGGAAAGACGGGATTTTGGTGAAGGAAAACAAAAAACAATTTCAGTCGGCTGTGGAAGATTTGATCCAAGACGGTTCAAAAAGAAAAAGACTAAGCAAGGAAGCGGCAAAGAAAGCCCGAAAAAACGATGTGGTTCATCAAGCCAAAAAACTCCAGCAGTATTATTGGAAGGTTATCCAAGAAAAGCAATTAAAAAAGAAGTTCGCACCACTTTAATAATATAAATATTTTACCTTATTTGACCCGCAGTGCGGGGCAGGCCATAATTAAAATTTTTTCGCTAGAAAGGATACAAGGGTACAAGATACAAGGAAACAAACAATGATCAATTTTCAAAATTCAAGTAATAAAAATAACAGATGATTGACGAAAAATTGCATCTCAAATTCACTACTTGGAAGACATAATAAAATAATCTTTTGTGCCGGGGCGGTGCCTTTAATCCGGTTTTTGAATTTCTGAAAAACCTATCCGAGAGAATCACATCAACTAAAAAGAAGCGGTCGTTGCCGCTTCTTGTTTTGTTTGATGATAATCAGTTGGGGGCTGAGATTATCATCCGGTCTTTTCTTTCATTACTGAATTTTTCCCAAAGCCTCATTTTTCTTAGATGTGCTTTTTCCTGGCTAGAGGCTATGATTTGTAAACGAACTTGGGAAACTCTCGCTTTAAGCTTCTCTGTCAACCTTTCTCTTTCTAACGAATCCATAAAAAACTCCTTTGAGTTGTGATATTTCAGTTATTTCATGATTCATAATACATACTTCATAATACTTATTCACTCCAAATGCAAACTTTTGCTCAAGGCGTCTACTTGATCTTTCAGGAGGGGGAATTTGTCCAGTTTTGGATTGAAGGTCAGAACTCTTTCCGCCTCCAGGCGCGCTTGTTCGATGGCTTTGACGTCTTTGAGGGATTCCATGGCTACGTCGGCTTGACCGGATTGAAGAGTTCCCATGAACTGGCCGGGACCGCGGAGCTTCAAATCTTCTTCGGCTATTTTAAATCCGTCATTTGTTTTTTCCATAGCCCTCAGTCTGGCGTTGGTGTCGGGCGCGTTATCGGAAGTAAAGAGAAAGCAATAGGACTGGTCTTGGCCGCGGCCCACTCTTCCTCGGAATTGGTGAAGCTGGGATAAGCCGAACCTCTCCGCGCCTTCTATGATCATTACGGTGGCGTTGGGAATATCCACGCCGACTTCCACCACTGCGGTGGAGACCAAGACGTCGTATTTCTTGTCTTTAAAATCTTTCATTACGGACTGTTTATCTTTCGGTTTCATTTTTCCATGTAACAGGCCCAAACTTAGATTCGGAAAAATATCGTTTTGAAGGCGGTTGAATTCTTCTGTGGCCGATTTCACTTCCGACATTTCCGAAGATTCTTCCACCAAAGGGCAAATTACGAAAGTTTGTTTGCCGGCGGAGGCTTGATGGCGGATAAATTGATAAACCTGCTCTCTTCCGGAGAGAGGAACAGTTTTGGTTATCACGCTCTTTTTTCCGGCCGGGTATTCATCGATAATAGACAAGTCCAGATTGCCGAACAAAGCCAGAGAGAGGGAGCGGGGAATGGGAGTGGCCGTCATGGTTAACAGGTGGGGCAAACGTTTCGGTTTTCCATCGTCTATTTCAGTTGTCTTTTGCTGCAGGTAGGCTCTTTGATTGACTCCGAAGCGGTGCTGTTCATCTACGATTACCAGCGCTAAATCGCCGAAGGAGATTTTGTCTCTTAAGATGGCGTGCGTTCCGATGACAAGCCGGGCCTCCTTTTGCTTGATTTTTTCAAACATTTCTTCTTTTTTGAGTTTTTTCCCGTCGATTTCGGATTTTGAGGCTGTCAGAACAGCGACCTGGAAGGAGTAATCGGATAAAATTTTTCTTATTCCCTGATAATGCTGGATAGCCAAAACTTCCGTGGGAGCTAAAATGGCCACTTGCTTTTTTTCCAGAAGAGCGCCAAGGGAAGCCATAACGGCCACCAGCGTTTTTCCGGTTCCCACATCTCCCTCCAGAAGCCTGTTCATCGGCTTATCCTTTTGCAGATCTCGGATGATCTGCCAGGAAGCCTTTTTTTGCGCGTCGGTCAATTGAAAAGGAAGGCTCTTTACAAAAGCTTTTACTTCTTTTTCTCTGAAAGGAACGGAGCAGGCTCGGTTGTCTTCTCTGGACTTTTTGGTCTGAAGCGCTTTGATTTGCAAAAGAAACATTTTTTCAAAAGAAAATCTTTTTTTGGCTTCTTCCGTCTCCGGACAATTTTGGGGAAAATGGACGCGACTGAGAGCCGTTTCCAAGTTGAGCAAGCCTTGATCATTCAAAATATTCTGGGGAATAAAATCCCGGACGCGGACTTTTTCTAAGGCGTTTTTAATAACCTTTCTCAAATAGTAGGAATTTACATTGCGGTTTTCCGGATAAACAGGGGCCAGGATGCCGGTGGAAGCGGAGAAAGAGAAATCCTCCGCCTGCAAAAACCTTTTTTGGGAAATGATTTCAAAATTGGGGTGTTGGAAATACGCTTCTTTGCCTTTGTAGAGGCTGACCTTGCCGCTGATTTGAACGTATTTGCCCTTGGTTAGATATTTAAGCTGGGGCAAATAATTAAACCAAACAGCCTTAATTGTTCCCGTGCCGTCTTCCAAAAAAACCTCGGTGACTTTGCGCCTTCCCCTCAGGGGCATGCTTTTAATGGATTTGACCGCAGCTTTCAGGGTGACGGTTTCATTTATTTGGATCTGGGAAATAGTTTTCCTAAGGGAAAAATCTTCATATCGGAAAGGGAAGTAATACAATAAATCCTCGACTGTCCGGATGCCGAGGGTGTTGAGTTTTTTGGCGTTTCTATCTCCCACGCCGGGAACGAAAGAGACGTCGTCGGTGAAAGTTAACATCAGTATTCATTTAAGCATCTAAACATCTAAACATTCAAACCCTGAGTTGTTATGCAAAAAAGCTGTTAGGTGTAGGAAGTCATGCTTCAGTTAAGGAAAAACTCAAAACTTAAAAGTCCCACCGCCTTGCGGGGTCCCGCTTTCATTCAAATTTATAAAGGTAGCGGGAAAAAGTCAAAACCACAGCTAAAATCTAAAAACTATTAAAGTTGAGTGGGCAGTTTCTAAGTCTTGAGTTGTGGCTTTGCACTTTAACTTTTGCCTTTTGAGTTTTTTGCGTCCTTGGCAGGACTCGAACCTGCGGCCTTCGGCTCCGCAAGCCGACGCTCTATCCGACTGAGCTACAAGGACAAAAATTGATTCATTGCAAAACCAATGTTTTTTTGCTCCGCCAGTCCCTTTTGATTCATAGACCGGGCCGGAGGCCCGCTCTAGCTTTAAACGGGATTCAGAATCTATAAATTTGCAAAAATGGCTTGTTCATGGAGATTCTGATTTTCATCAGAATGACAAAATTTTCAAAATAATCAACTCTTCAGTGGTTTCATGATAAAATGATAAAACGATAAAATGCTAACATGCTAACATGATAAAATGATAAATCTAGCCATTACGCGCTTGACTCTCTATTATCCAAAAAAAGAGAGAGCAATCGCGTAATTCCTAATAAGTTTAAATTGTAAAGCAAAAAAGCCGGCAATGCAAGCCACAGAAGGACAAAAGCGCTAAAAATATTTTTCCAAGAATTTGCTTATGGGGTCTATGTGCTCTTTTTCCGGCAGGAATTCCGACAAAACTTCCTGGGCCTCCACCGGATCTTGATTGCCCAAAGGAATTTTTAAATAGGGAAGAAAAAAATTGTCTCTTTTTAAAATCAACTCCTTCTTTCCGCCCGGTTCGTAATTGATCCAGAAACTTTCCATGGAATCAAAATCATAGATATGGCCTTGAGCGAGCAAGCCGCTCTCTATAATGGTGAATTCAACCGTGCCCGGCTCCTTTTTTTCATAAGCATACAAAACAAATCCAATCAATATAAAAAGAATAGACATCAGAAGGTTTCCGGTGAATAGTCCATAGGCGATCAAAGCGAAAAAAATTAAAAAAATAATTGCGGAAGTTCGAAAATCCCTGTGGACTTTATCGAATTCCCCGGCTTTCCACTGGAGCAGTATTTCTTCGTAATTTCCCGGAGAATTATTTTGGGGTTGAGATTGTTTATTTTGCATAATTTTTGTTAATTTTTGTTTTCAAAATTTCTTTTGAACTGCTTCTTCTTGGAAAAAAAGAAGAAAACTATCAGCGCGGCCACCGAAGCGAACACCACCCACCCGGCGTACTGGATGTAATTATCAACCTCCTTGGCGGCAAACCCGAAAAAATATCCCAGCCCGGAAAGAATCGTACTCCAAATTATGCCTCCTAAAGTGGAATAAAGCAAAAATTTCTTAAAGTTCATTCTGACCACGCCCGCCAAGACAAAGGTTATGCTGCAAAGACCCGTTGTCGCTTTCACTGTGAAAATTATTTTGGCGCCGCTTTCCTTGAATCTTTCTTTCAGTCCTTCCAGCAAAGATTGCTTAACGCGGAAAAACTTTTCCGCCTTTTTCAAAGCTGGATGCCCGCCAAAGTAGCCCGCTGAATAAAAAAGAACGTCTCCGATGGTGTCTGCTATTATGCTTAGAGCCAGCACGATATATATGTTAAAAATACCCATTGAAGCCAAAAAAGCTCCGGCCAAAGTAGCGACCGGACCTTCCGCTATCATAATCAAAAACATCAACGGATAGCCCCAAAACGTAATAATGTCCAGCATTTGCTGATATTCCATCGCTGATTCAAATTATTTTAATTGGAGGACACATATTATTCTAACATTATTTTATAAGTTTGAAAGCCCTTTATTATTTCAATTCCTTTTATTGACTGCATGCGACTATTTGTATATGATAGTAAGGAAAAGATTGAGTTAGCCATTTTTTTGAGTTTAAAGCAGAGGATTGATTTAGAGTTAGGAAATTAACAAATTACAAATTACAAATTACAATGAACAAACAAAACACAAAACACAATCGACAATGAACAAACAAATTTCTTAACTCTCTTGCTGGAGCGTTTAGATTGTTTGTAGTTTCTAATTTGAATATTGAAATTTATTTGTGTTTTGTGCTTTGAATAGTTTGTGTTTTATTTGTTGGTTGTGATTTGTGTTTTGTAATTTAGCCCCCGGGGCATAGTATAATGGTAGTACACGCGCTTTGGGAGCGCGCAGCCTGGGTTCGACTCCCAGTGCCCCGACGAATTTAATTTTTAATTTAAAATTTTTAATTCCGCCACCGCCCTGCGGGGTCCCGTTTTCATTGAAATTTAAAAGATTAGCGGGAAATCAATTTTTAATGATTAAATTTCTAATGATTTAGAAATTGTTATTTTATTCAAAATTCAAAATTCGAAATTCGAAATTCAAATCAGGGCGTATAGCTCAGCTGGTTAGAGCGCTACGTTGACATCGTAGAGGTCTCCTGTTCAAATCAGGATACGCCCACGTCTCTAGCTTTTTAGCTGGTAGCTGATTAGCTTTAATTTATCGTATAGGAATTTCTTAGCGCAGGTTCAAGCGTCCTCGCTTGAACCGTGGCAGTTCTGCATTTGAAAAATAAGAACAATTATGCCGTCCACAAGAGTTTCTAAACAATTAAATGCCGGAACTTATTTTATCACCATTACTACCAGAAGATGGTATTATGTGCTCGATAGGTATGGCAGATGGAACTTGTTGGCAAATTCATTGAGATGGTTTCAAAAAAACAAAAATTTGAAAATATACGGCTTTGTTTTCATGCTTAATCACGTTCATTTGTTGGTTGAATCCGATGATGTTATAGGCTTTATCAGGGATTTCAAAAGCTTTAATTCCAAACAAATCATTGAAAATATTAAAAAATACGAGCCGAATGTTTTAAAATTATTTGAAGCGGCTGACGGAAAGTATGAATTATGGGAAAAAACCAACATGCCCAAGGTAGTCGAGGATGAAAAATATTTTTACCAATAACGAAAATATTTATTTTCCCTTCTTATAATATTTCTCATAGACATCTTTGAGGGATTTGTTGGTGACGTGGGTGTAGATCTGGGTGGTGTTGATGGAGCTGTGGCCGAGAAGGACTTGGACGGAGCGGATATCGGCGCCGTTTTGCAGAAGGTGGGTGGCGAAGCTGTGGCGAAGGACGTGCGGGGTGACGTTTTTGACGATGCCGGCCTTGAGGGCGTATTTTTTGATGATCCGCTGAATGGAGCGGGGGGTGATTCTTAATTCTTTTTCCTCGTTTTGGGGATTTTTGACTTCGCGGATGAAGAGGGCCGGGTCGATGTCGGTTCGTTTTTCCAGGTATTTTTTAATGGTTCGGGCGGTTGGCTCGGTGATGAAGACGATTCGCCTTTTGGAGCCTTTGCCGAGAATGGAAAATTCTCTTTTTTCCAAGTTGACTTGTTCCCGGTTGAGGTTGACCAGCTCGGAAATACGCAAGCCGGAGGCGAACAGAAGCTCCAGAATAGCGCGGTCTCTGCGGCCGCGGAAAGTGGCTGGGCTGGTGGCGCAGACCATCTCGCGGATTTCTTCCGGCGAGAGGAATTCAATTTGGTAGTCCTCGGTTTTGGCCAGCTCAATTTTTTCCGGAGAGAGGGATTTGACTTCTTTTTTTGCTAAGTGCCGCAGGAAACTGCGCAAAGCGATCACGTAGCCGTTCTGAGTCCGCCGGCCGATGGTGTCGCCGTTTTGGTCGGTTTTTTTGCTTAGGAATACCCGGAATTTGTGAACGGTCTTTTCGGTGATTTCAGCCGGACTGGAAACCCCGGTTTGCTCAATGAAGAGGCTGAGGTGGCGATTGTAGTTTTCCAGGGTCTTGGCGGCGGCGTTTTTCTGCACTTGCAGGTATTCCAAGTATTCTTTTTTTAGTTTTTCGATTGGCTTCATTTCGGTTTTTATTTATCGTCAAGGTTCAACCTTCGGCCAGCCGAAGGTTGAACCTTAAATTATAGTTTCATAATTATAGCACAAAATTGATGTGGCTGAAACAATTTGAATAGTTTATATGTCTTGAAAATGCCTCTATGGAGGAACAAAAGGGGAGTTTTTATCAAACTCTCTTGACAAATGAAGCGCCTGTGATAGTATACCCCGTGTCCTTAGATTATTATATTTAAGAAGGCAATTGGTTGATGAGGATCATCCTCGGAGGGATTCTCTATACACCAAGGGCCAAATAGGGATTTAAAGTTATTAAACGCATACTTAATCAAACTAGGAAAAGGCAAGCGAATTCTGGGAAGGGGAAGAATGTTAAGCAGAAGTTTAATTTCAATTTTAGGAGGGTGATTTCAAAGATAAAAAATTTGGAAACTGGCATTATAGGCTTTATTAAGAAAAGCCGCGGTGCCGTTTTTTTGGAACTTTTTAGAAAAAATTCCGCTATGGCTGTCGTTTGTGGGGCAGCTGTTGTTGTGATGGCCGGCAACTTAAGCGAAAACAAGGATCAAGAAGGTTTCTTGCTGGGATATTTAAAAAAGGAAGTAAATAACAAAGAGAAGATTGTCAGTCGGGTTATGAGCCACAACAAACAGAGCAATCTGCTGACCGCGCCCTTGGCGATGGCTTCCAGTTTGAATGAAAATGAAAGCATCGAGGCCTCTATGTTTTCCCAGGAAGAGCTGATGGCAAATCAAATGCAGAGGCAGGTAGTTACGGCTACAGCTCCCGATGATGCCAAAAAACTGCTCGATGAAGGAGCTGACGTAGTTGTGTACCAAGTTAAAGAAGGCGACTCGGTTAGTTCCATTGCAGAAAATTTCAACATCACCGTGAATACCATTCTTTGGGCAAATGATATAGAAAACGCGGACATGATTAAGCCGGGAGACAAGATCTTTATTTTGCCGGTAGCCGGAGTAAAGCATGTGGTGAAGAAAGGCGACACGGTTAAAAAGATTGCCGAAGAATATGAGGCGGACAAGGAAGAAGTTATTGCTTTCAATGAGCTTCCCGCCGACGGATCGGTGGATGAGGGGGATGAATTGATTATACCCGGTGGAGAAAAAGAGGCACCGGAAGCTTTGAAGCAAAGAAGTTACTACAGCTCGGGCGTTGCCGGAGCGGGCAGAGCGCCGTCTATTATAGACAGGAATCCGGCCGGCGGACATAGATTTCCTTACGGTCAATGCACTTATTATGTTGCCCAGCACAAATATGTTCCCTGGGGAGGAAATGCCGGTACTTGGCTGTATAACGCCAGGGCTTATGGAGTTAAAACCGGAAAGACCCCCAAGGTTGGCTCCATTATCGTAACCTCGGAAAGCTGGTACGGGCATGTAGGAATTGTGGAGGCTGTTAGCGGCAACAGCGTAACTATTTCCGAGATGAACTACAAGGGCATCGGGGTAACCAACAGGAGAACCTTGAACGCCAATAATCCGTTGATTAAAGGGTATATTTACTAAAAACCCAAAACGCAAAGTTTAAAACTCAAAACTTAGGTATAAAAGACCCGCATGAGCGGGTCTTTTATGTTTAGCAAAAATTTAGCAATGAAACAATTGGGCAATGGATTTGTTATTCTTCTTTGAACCGGTATTGGATGGCTTCGGCGAGGTCGTCGGCGGTGATGTTTTCCCGGGTGTTGAGGTCGGCGATGGTGCGGCCGATTTTGAGGAGGCGGTGGTAGGCTCTGGGAGAGAGGTTCATTTGGTTGATGGCATTTTTCAGAAGCTGTTTTTCAGCATCCCCGATTTGGCAGTATTGGCGGATAAGCTTGGTGTTCATTTCCGCGTTGGTTAAAATGGAGTGTTTCTGAAAGCGGTTGCTTTGCACTTGGCGCGCCTTTTTAACTCTTTCTTTAACATCAAAGCTTTTCTCGGCCAGGCTGTCTCCGGAGAGTTTTTCAAATTTCAGGCGGGGAACTTCCACGTGGAAATCGATCCTGTCCAAGATAGGGCCGGATAATTTTCTTTTGTAGCGGGAAACTTGAGCCGGCGTGCAAGTGCAGAACTTGTCCGGATCGGTGGCGTTGCCGCAGGGGCAGGGGTTCATTGCCGCCACCAGCATAAACCGAGCCGGAAAATTGAGCGATCCTTGGGCTCTGGAGATGGATACCATGCCGTCTTCAAGCGGCTGGCGGAGGTTCTCGATCAATTCTCTGGAAAACTCCGGAAATTCGTCCAGAAAAAGCACTCCTCGGTTGGCTAGGGAAATCTCGCCGGGCTTGGGAAAGGCGCCGCCTCCCACCAGGGAAACCGAAGAAGCGCTGTGGTGAGGGTTGCGGAAAGGCCGGCGGGTAACGAAAGGATTGTCGTGGTCGGTGAGGCCGGCTATGGAGAAAATTTTAGTGGCCTCAAAGGCTTCGTCTTTGCTCATTTCCGGCATTATGGAAACCACTGACTTGGCCAGCATGGTTTTTCCCGAGCCGGGCGGGCCGGAAAGGAGAATGTTATGGCCGCCGGCTACGGCTATTTCCAAGGCTCTTTTGGCGTGTCCTTGGCCCTTGATATAGCAAAAATCATAAGAATCGTCGCTTTGCCCATGCTCTTCCGGGTTTATTTTTTCCTTGGGCAACTTGGCAAAGCTCTTTCTGTCTAATTTCTCGGCGAATTCCTTTAATGATTCCAAAGGAATAACGCCGACATCTTCCACTAAGTTGGCCTCAGGGGCGTTTTCCTGAGGAAGAAAGATGTTTTCCACCCCTTTTTCTTTCAACGACAGGGCTATGGGCAGAGAACCTTTTATTTTCCGCAGCCTACCGTCAAGGGAGAGTTCGCCGAGGAATACCGATTTTTTGGGGAGCGAATCGATTTGCTTGGAAGCGACTAGGAAACCCAGGGCAATGGGCAAATCAAAAAGCGGCCCTTCTTTTTTCAGGTCCGCCGGAGCTAGATTGACAGTGATACGTCCGAAGAAATGGGGCGCTTTGAAACCGGAGTTTTTAATCGCGCTGGAAACCCTTTCTTTGGCTTCCTTGACCGCCGTGTCGGGCAGGCCGACTATATTGAAAACCGGCTGTCCCGGAGCAGTGTCGACTTCTATTTCGATCAATTTTCCCTCCATTCCGTAGATCGAGGCGGAATAGACTTTTGAGGACATGGGCAATAGTTAAAAGTTAGAAAGTAGAAAGTTTGTAAAGCAGCGGTTTGGATTGCTTGAATATAGTTAAAAGTTAGAAAGCGTAAGTCATTTAATCATTTAAACCCCGTAAATTCGCTATCGCTTAGACGGGGCGAGGCATGCAAACATTTAAGCAAAAAAAGTCACTGGTCACTTGTTACTAGTCACTGAAAGTGAGTCATCAGTCACTATTGAAAAGTCAACGGTAATCCGTAATCGGGGATCAGTAATTATATAAGTCAGTTAAGCATGCGAACATATAAGCAGGGGCGTATCGAAATTTTGAAAATTTTTATATATGGATATTAACATCATTTTTTTGTTTTGACTAATTTTTTATGCTGGATTATGATGGGTATTGTTAATGTAAATGTTATTATGGAAAACAAGAAGCAAATTAATTTGAGGAAATTTTTTGCCAGGCTGTGGAGCTTGTTAAAGCCGGTTCACAAGCGGTTTTATGCGTTGCTGGCTATTTTAGTGGTGTTGGAGAGCTTGAATTTGGCGGGGCCTTATTTGTTGAAGTTCATTATTGACGAGATCACCAACTTCGATCCGGAGAAGCTTTCTTTGCTAATCGGCTTGTCGGCGGCGCTGTTTATTGTTTATCAAGCCTCCTCGGTGGTGGATTATTTTGCCGACAGGAAAATTTTTCAAATCATTACCCGGGTTTATGAGCACCTTCTAAGCAGCGCCCATCAAAAGCTGGTTTTTTTGGACCTGGGTTATCACGAGAAGGAAAACACCGGCAACAAAATTTTGAAGGTCCAGCGGGGAGTGGACAGGATCAATGAGCTAATCGGGAATTTTTCCTGGGATGTTGCCCCTACTGTTTTGCAGATATTTTTCACCACTATTCTTTTGTTTTTTGTGGACTGGAGATTCGGGTTGATTTTTTGCTTTTTTATTCCGCTTTTCATGGTCCTGACCTTGAGACTGAACAAAAAAGTCTATCCCTACCGAAGGGGGCGTTTTGACGAGGAAGAAAAGGCATCCGGGTTGATGGCTCAATCCATTATCAACATCAACACCGTTAAATCCTTTGTTCAGGAAAGGAACGAATTGAACAGCTACAAAAAAATTATTAAGCGGTTCAAATCCAATCTTTGGAGCGAGTTTAGCAATATTTTGAGATATAACTATGGCCGGCATTTGGTGATTGATACGGGCAGAATTTTGATGCTTCTGTTTGGCATTCACCTGGCTTGGCAGGGCTCCATTACTATTGGAAGCCTGGTTTTTGTGATTACGGTGACGGAAAAGGCCATGTTTTCGCTCTTTCGGATTTCCAGGCTTTATGACAGAATAATGGAAAGCGCCGAACCGGTGGACAGGATTTATCAGCTCTCCCAGGAAGAGCCGGCGGTCAAAAACCCCAAAAACGGCATAATCCCGAAAAAAGTTAAGGGGAAAATTGAATTTCGGAGAGTTTCGTATAAATACGAAGACAGCAAAGAGAAAGCTCTTAAAGATGTAAGCTTAAAAGTTTTGCCCGGATGCATGACGGCGTTCGTGGGACCCTCCGGTGGAGGAAAAACCACTTTGGCAAGGCTGATTTTCCGCCATTATGATCCGCAAAAAGGCCAAGTGTTGCTGGATGGAGAGGACTTGAGAGACTATGACCTTTATGAATTCCGCAAAAATATCAGCATAGTGCCTCAGGAAGTGGAAGTCTTCAACACTTCTATCCGGGATAATATTGCTTATGGCAATCCCAAAGCTTCCTTTGAGGAAATTGAAGCGGCTGCCAAAGTTGCCAACGCGGAAGAATTTATCGGCAAACTCAAAAAGGGCTATGATACTAAGGTGGGAGAAAGGGGAATCAAACTCTCCGGCGGGCAAAGACAGAGAATCGGCATTGCCAGAGCGGTGCTGGCGGATCCGAGAATCCTTGTCTTTGACGAAGCTACCAGCAACCTGGATTCTTACAGCGAAAAACTTATCCAAGAGGCCATGGACAAAATCCGGAAAAACAGGACGGTGATTATCATCGCCCATCGCTTAAGCACCATTAAAAAAGCGGACAAGATAGTGGTGCTGGAAGAAGGCCAAGTGGTGGAAGAGGGGAGTCATTATCAGCTAGCCAACAAATCCGGAGGGTTGTACAAAAAGCTGACCGGATTGCAGGAGTTGAAGGATATAGAATAGAAATGTCAAAAGTAAAAGCTCAAATGTCAAATCAAATTCAAATGCTGAAATGATCAAATAATCAATTTTTGAAGTTAGGGTGCTAATCTTGTTATAAAAATTATTATGTCTTCTAAGGACTCCCTAGTCGCTCATCTGCTGAGATCTGGTGCAATACAGTCAAAAAGGATAGAGAAGGCTTTTTTGGAAGTCGATAGGGGAGGTTTTGTGCCGGATGCTTGGCGGGCGCATGCTTACGAGGACCGGCCGTTGCCGATCGCGGAAGGACAAACCATTTCCCAGCCTTCAACAGTGGCTTTTATGCTGGGATTATTAGGGGTTGAAAAGGGAGACAAGATTTTGGATATCGGCGCCGGCAGTGGCTGGGCGGCTTGCCTGATGGGCTATCTTGCCGGAGAAGAAGGAGCGGTGCATGCTTGCGAGATAAATCAAAAGGTGGGTCATTTTGGCAAAAAGGCAGTGGAAAATAGCGGCCTTGGAAACGTGGATTACCGAATCGGCAACGCCGCTGATTTATGGAAAGAAAACTGTTATGATAAAATTTACTCAGGCGCGGCCTTCAGAGAAATCCCAAGAGATTTGGAAGAGAGCCTCAATAAAAGCGGAGCGCTGGTGGCGCCGACTCAGAGCAATGATATTCGAAGAATTTCAAAGAAAGATGGAAAATTCGAGGAAAAGGTTTACCCCGGCTTTGTGTTTGTTCCATTCTTGGAAGAATAGACAGTGTTGATTTTTTCATTTTTTATGTTAATATATTGCTTGCGGGCTAAAACTCCAATTAATTGTCAAAAGTTAATTGTTGTCATCCGGCCGGGTAGCTCAGTGGTAGAGCAAATGACTGAAAATCATTGTGCCGAGAGTTCGATCCTCTCCCCGGCCACATGTTTTATGTTTATATTATTCAAAGCATCAATTTTGGGAGGTATTACATAGGATATTCTTCCAATTTAGAAAAGAGACTGAATGAACATAATTCAGGTATTGTAAAGTCAACTAAACATTATGTTCCTTACAAGTTGATATTCAAAGAACTTCACGAAACGAGAAAAAGCGCAATGAAAAGAGAAAAAGAGATTAAAAAAATGAAGGGAGGTTTAAAATTTGAAGAGTTAGTCGGGTAGCTCAGTGGTAGAGTCCCGCATGGCGGGAAAAATCATTGTGTCGAGAGTTCGATCCTCTCCCCGGCCACTGCCAATTTAATCTAAAAATTGAAACATTAGTTGAAAATTTTTAGTTTTAAATTGAGCATCCCGTAAATAATTTGCCCTCTTAGAAAGATTGATTTTGAATCAATCTATAAGTTTATTAATTTTTAACGAGTCGCGTGTGCCGAATAGGCACAACCCTTATTGGGCGAAGCGACTCATCCGGAAAATATCTGCAAATTATTTATGGGAGTGGCTAATTTTTAATTCACAATTTTTAATTCACAATTTTAAATGTTCAAATGATTTAATTTCTAAAAACCCTTTGTTTGTTATTTGTTTAATGTTATTTGTGGATTAGCTTTGACATTTGAGCTTTGACATTTGAATTTTTAAACGCGGGTGTGGCTCAGAGGTAGAGCGTCTCCTTGCCAAGGAGAAGGTCGCGGGTTCAAGTCCCGTCACCCGCTCAAGAGGATCTTGTTATAATTTGCAGATTCTTCAAGGCAAACCTTTCTTTAGAGGTTTGTTTTTGTTTGGGGCATGAAAAAACACAAAATACAAAAAAATAAAACACAGACTTTAAAATTGCCGCAAGGGCTTAAATGCCTTCAGGTTATTTTTGGCGGATTATTTTTGGCGGAGCAAGCATTGACAAATTAATTATTTAATGGCAGAGTAATAATGTTTAGGTGTCGAGGGTTCGCCCCCGCGCTAAATTATTTGATATAAAAAACTCTTGTCTTTTAAAAGGTATGCAAGAAATTTTAGTAAGAATTGCTTAAGACAGTTTTTGTGTTGGTCTTGCAAACAATCAAATAATTAGCGCGGGGGAGGAAAGTCCGGACATCGAGTAAGTTCTTTAAAGGGACTGTTTCCAAACACCATTCCTACTGCAATTCCACCTTTTTTACTAAATTTTCCAAAAATTTTTTTGCCTTAGCTCTGCTATCCCGCAATGCGGGACAAAAATTGTTTGAAAAATTTATCTAAAAAATCAGAAATTTCGTAACGAAATGGTGCTTGTAAACAGTCCCTAAAAACTTACAGGGCAGCCGGTAATGCCGGCCGGGCTGCTGGCAACAGCAGTCAAGGGAAAGTGCCGCAGAGACAATACTAGCCAGTGCTTCGCACTGGAATTTCGAATTATTAATTTCGAATTATTAATTTCGAATTTTGAATGATTTAATTTCGAATTTCAAAATTAAGATTTAGAGTTTCAATTAAAATTCTAAATTCAAAATTTAAAATTCCGGTGCGGTGCGCTGGCAAAAGGTGAAAAGTGAGTCGGTGTTTCCGCTTCGGCGGAAGCTACGGTTCTCGGCCGCCAGCGATGGCGGTTAGTGGCAAACCCTGCCTGATGCAAGGCCGAACCCCGCACTAATTTTGCGATCTTGTCAGCATGATTAAACTTGTAGTTGTGTTGTTTTTATCATCTGAGGCGAGTAGTTTAGTAATTATTTTTATTTCCTTCGGAAATAATCGCAAAATTTAGTGCGGGGGCGCTGCTAAAGCTCTTTGGCAACAAAGAGCGCAGATAAATGAACCACCGGCGTTCCACGCCGGAAATCCTAATGACAAAATCCTAAATCCTAAATAAATTCCAAATCCCAAATGAATTAAACTCTTTATTTGGAGTTTGTCTATTTGAATTTACTTATTGTTTAGAATTTAGAGATTAGAATTTAGAATTTCCACCGCGGGGCGCTGGACAGAATCCGGCTTATAGACGCCTAAACATCAAAAAAACGCTTAAGAGAGCGTTTTTTTTGTTTGGAAGTGAAAAGATTTTGGGTTAAATTTTCTCTGCAAGGGATTTTTTGAGTTTGGCCATTTGGTTGTTGTTAATCCCCAGTTCTTCGATTTTGTGAGTGTTTGCAAGAAGCGTTTTTAATTCGGAGCCGGCTGGAAAATTATTTTGCTGGCAAATCTTGGAGAATTTCTCCCAGTCCATGTCTACTGAAGAGAGAATGGAAATAATGTCTATTTTGTCTTTTTCTCCCTTGGCGGAGTTTTTTCTTTGCTTGAAGGCGAAAATTTTCAGAAACAAGAGGATTTCGATTTCCGGAACGGAGAATCCTTCGAGGTTATGGGTGTGGTCGTTTATCTTTTCCAGATCAAAGCCGATTTTGGAGTAGTGGGGCAAATAGATGCCGACATCGAATTCCCTCATTTTGATCTCATATTTTCTTAGGCGATTGTTTTTTTCTAAATTATATTTTTTTTGCAATTCGCCCAGCTGGTCAAAATCGACCACTATATCAATATCTTTGGATTTCATTTTTTTAGTCCATAAATAAACCGCCCATCCGCCGATCAAGATGAAGTCAAAATGCTTATTGAGATCCAATAAGGCTTGAAAACTTTTTTCCGTTATGTCGCTGTGCCAGAATTGCTTGTTCATAGATCCATTTTAATTTTTAAGCGGTCGAGGAATTCCCCGGCGTACCACTCGCCGGTGTTCCAGACATCGACGAATATTTGTGCCAGGGTGCCGGAGCTGCTGTATAAATCCAGGTATTTATCCCGTCTCAAAACGATTACATTGGCTGGCCCTCTTTTTTTGGGAAATCTTTTTTCGATTTCTTCCAGTTTTTTTTCATCTGCATAAACATAAACTTTCCCGTACTCGGAAGGCGCCTCTCCAAATTTGCGGTTATAAGCGGAAAAAATCCCCCAAATTATTTTATCCGGCATACTGCCTTCAATTTCGCCGGGATGGCCGGGGAAATAAGTGCTGTAAATAATATCTTTTTCCAAATTTCTTTCCGTGGCCCACAAGTAAAGCATTTTTTCGGCGCTGACAAGCCGGAAACCGCGGCCGGAAACTTGCAGGGCTTTGGCGCTTCTGGGGGCTTTCAAGGCATTGAAAACAGTGCTCAATGAAAAATTGAACTTTTCAGCCAAGTCTTTTTGCTGGAATTCAAATTGTCCTTTTTCCAGGGCAGAGAAAAGAATTTCTCTCCAAACGATCTCCTTTTTCAACATTTCATTTCGAAATAATAATAAAAAACATAGTCTTATTTCTATTATAATCGAAATGAGCTAGTATGTCAAGGATAAAGTTAGAAATGAGAAGTGGGAGCGGGGAAATTAGGAACGAAGGGCAGGAATTTGGATCCGAGAAGCCAAACCCGGATTCTAAAGATCATCCTATTTTACCTAGATTGTAAAAAAATGAGCAAAGGTTTTTTGAAGTTATTATGTCTTTTGAAATACAATCCTATTAAATGGAATATAGATACTTTTATCTCGTAACATTCTGCAAAGTTAATTTATGGCTTGTCGCGATAAACTTAATCAAACTTTGTATAATTAATTTCTTTTGCGGTTTTGCCGATGACCCCCGTATCCAAATTTTGTCCTTGGATTACCTCTCCCATTTTTTTTCTTGCCACTTGGCCGTTCAAAAATTTATAAGAAGTTGTTATGTAATCTATGGCTAAATCCTCGGCTTTATCTAAAAGATCTTCCAATTTTGCTTCTTTCGCTTCGCCGGTAAGCAGGTCTTTATAGCCGATTTGTTTTGGAAAGTGAGCCTTTTTTGCGTTTTGGTAGAAAAGTCCGAGCAAGTCGCTTATCTTTAAAATATTAATCTTGTTGAGAAATAAAATTAAATAATATAAATATTTTCTGCGAAATAGCAGATTGTTGGAGAAGTGCTTCCTGTAAGTTTGCAATAGCTCTTCTTTGTCTGCGTTGAACTTATCCTCTATCAACCGGATGAATAATAATTCTTGAATATTGATATCCCTGGGGTCAAGAAGGCCGAAACCCCTGTGCAAATTTTTATCGAGAGCTGTTTCCAGCTGGCGGTGTCGATGAAAGTTGATTGGATTTTGTTCTTTGTTCTTGGAGTAGGGATTGCCGGTCAAATAAAAAATAACTGGATGAAAGACAATGTCCATGGCCAGGTGAGTTAAGAAACCATAAAGAAAAGCCTCGCTCTCGGTTTTTCTGCTTACTTTTGTTTTTTCAGCTAATTCTCTCGGTATCATATTGGTTTTTTCTCCTCCGTGGCCATGAATATAATCGGATATCTTCTTGTATTCAGGCTTCTTGGAGTAGAAAAAAACGTCCGGCGAATAGCCGCCCAGGATGTAAAAATTTTTTTGACTTTTGATTTTATTTGCAATTTGATGATGTTCTTTTTCGAGTTTAGACAAAACTCTTTGCGCAAAGTAAGCGTGAGTGTTTTCTTTTGGCATGCAGTTATAATTATTATTTAAATATCAAAATGGTTTTCTATATCATAATGCATTCTTTGCTAACTTTCAACTTTTCACTTGTCAACTTTTCACTTTGAATTTGGGGTTTGAAGGGTGCCATTGACATAAAAAAATGTTTTGATATATTTCTTATGTTGCATTTGAATTTTTAAATACAGTCCCTAAAATTTAATATTTCCAGCGGCGCGCGTTCCGGCGCAAAAACTTTCATCTTTATCGATGGCGGTTTTTATTTTTTTTGCTTAACCTTAACTTTCTGCTTGGCGGATAAAAATCTATGAAAAAAATATTCAAAAGAGGATGCCGATTCAAGGGCGATCTTTTAAAAAAGAAAAATTGCGCCCGCGGCAACAGGTTTGTCTTGTTTTTAATCATCAGCGCTTTTTTTGCCGGAGCCGGAGCGCTGGCGGCCAGCGGTCACGGCGAGGGCCACGGCGGCAACGCGGCTCAGGTTTTTTTCTGGATTGCGATTATTTTGATTGCGGCCAAGCTTTCCGGACTGGTGGAAAAATGGGGGCAGCCTTCAGTTTTGGGCGAATTGACCATAGGGATTATTTTGGGGAATTTGACCTTGCTAGGAATAAATTTTTTTGAGCCGATTAAAGATAGTTCAATAATTGATTTCTTGGCTCAGCTAGGTGTGGTAATTCTCTTGTTTCAGATAGGTTTGGAATCGAATATCAAGGAGATGAAGAGAGTGGGCATAGCCTCTTTTGTGGTGGCGATAATCGGGGTGGTTGCTCCATTTTTGGCCGGTACTTACTTGCTGGGCCCCTGGCTCTGGCCGGAGGCAGGAGCCAACACCCACATTTTTCTGGGCGCTACTTTGACGGCGACTTCGGTGGGGATTACCGCGCGGGTTTTCAAGGACTTGGGAAAATTGAAAATGAAAGAGTCTCAAATTGTTTTGGGAGCGGCGGTCATTGACGACATTCTGGGCTTGATTATTTTGGCCGTGGTTTCCAATATTATTGTAGTCGGAGCCGCCGGGCTGGGAATGATCGGCTGGATTGCCGCCAAGGCAGTGATTTTCTTGATCGGCGCTATTGTTATTGGCGGAATAACCGCGCCATACTTGAGCAGACTGTTTTCCATAATTCACACCGGCGTAAAGATGAAATTCGCTATAAGCATCTCCTTCTGCCTGGTGCTTGCTTATTTGGCAAAACTAATCGGCTTGGAGCCTATTGTGGGCGCTTTTGCGGCGGGGTTGGTTTTGGACCCGGTCCATTTCCGCTATTTCAAAGACCCCAAAGTCGTAAGCGATGTAAAAGAGAAAGTGGCCGATTGCGAACCCGGTCTGAAACAGTCTTTAACCAAAACTATGAACAGGCACGCCAAAAGGCATATCGAAGACTTGATTGAGCCGGTGGGAGAATTTCTGGTTCCGATCTTTTTTGTTATGACCGGAATGGCCGTGCAGCTGGAATCTCTTTTCGATACCCGAATTTTATCCTTCGGCCTAATTTTGACGCTGGCGGCTATAGCCAGCAAGCTGGTGGCCGGCCTCGGCGCCGGCAAAGGGGTCAACAAGCTTTTGGTGGGCGCCGGTATGGTTCCCAGGGGCGAAGTGGGCCTAATTTTCGCCTCCATCGGCATGGGCCTGGGCGTAATTTCCAACGAACTCTTCTCCATTATCATCATCATGGTAATCCTCACCACCCTGGTTTCCCCCGTGGCGCTGGGAATTATCCTTAACCGAGACCAGACGCCGCAGCCGGAGAATGGGTAGAAATTAATTATACTTTTATAGTCCATTTTAACACCCCTCCCGCAGGGGTGTTTTTTAACAAAATAGACATTCTCGGGAAGATGTTTTAGAATGGGGTTAAGGTTAAATTTGTTTATAAACAAAAATGGCTACGGAAAAACAAAAAATGAATAATCCGGGTGTGCCGGTGGATGGCAATGAGAAGAACAAAAGAGAAAACAGGAATTTTAATGAAAAAGAAGAAAATAAGCAAGAAAGTTGGCCAAAACAGGGATGAAAGAAGAAGGGTAGGGAGAATTTCCAAAGGATTCGGAAACCGGAATGGAGATGGAATCGGACGGAGATGAGGAATAAATAGTTGATTTTTTTAAAGCCCGGCTAGCCCGGGCTTTTTTGTTAGAAGTTTTCTTTAGAGTTGTTTTTGCTTTATAATCCATTCTCGAAAGTCTTCTCTCATATTCAAGGTTTTTCTAGTGTCGAGGTATTCCCCGATTTTTTCTTCGGTGAGGAAGTTTCGGATGGATTTTTTGGCGGTCTTCTTGTCGAGGCCTTGGTCTTGGGCGATTTGGGTTAAATTATATTTTTTTCTCAGGTAGATGCGGGCTTGGGCGGGGAACTGCCGGAGTTTTTGCCGGATAAAGCTTTGCTTGTCTTCGTTTTCCCGCAAAGGATTGAAGCCGGTGAAGCGCATATATTCCAAAAACAAAGCAAAAGCGTTTTCTTGGTCGTTGGGATCGGCAATTAAATGGGCTAGATCCTCGTCGCCTTGGAAGTCTTCCGGAGCGAAGCCGGATTGGTTGATTTTGTCAATTTCTTCCAAGACTTGGCGGAGATTGTCAAACTTTTCCTTGTCTGATTCATACTGGCTCTCCCCTGTGTCTTTGATGCTGGCTTGGGCGTCGCAGAGGGCCAGTTTGTAAAGAAGGTCCCGGCTCCCTTTAGGAAATAATCGGTAGATTTTGCGGTTCAGCCCGCCGTCCCAGTTGCCTTCCATGAGAGTGATGATCTTCATATGGTTTCTGATGGCGGGTTCGATTTCTTCTTTCCAGGCGGGATTGAGATTTAATGAGCGCAAAACATTGGAAATCTTTTCTTCTTGGATATTCTCGTGGCCGATGAAAGTGATTCGGTCCTTCTTCTGGTTGAATCCATCTTTTCCGGTTTTTCCCCATCATGGAGCAATACAGCGGCTGCTGTTTTTAAATCGGCCTGGAATTGACCGCTTTCATCAAATTCGTTCATAGCTTCCAGCGCTTTGAAGGTGTGCTCAAAGACATCGCCTTCGGCGTGGAGATTTTCCGGTTGCTCCTTGCCGACAAGATTGGCAATTTCCGGGAGGTAAGCGTCAAAAAATTTGAATGTTTTGTTTTTTGGCTTTTCTTGAACCAGTTTTTTCTTGTTGAAATCGGGCGCGATTTTTTTGTCTTGGAGTTCCGTGTCTTGCTTGATGATTTCGGCCAGCTTTTGAGGGTCCTTGAAGAGCAGGAGTTTGACTTGCTTGGCAATGAAGTGCTCCGGGTGGGACAGTCTTTCCCGGAGCTCATTTTCATAGGGGTAATTTTGGGAATCGGTCTGCATATATTTTTCATAGGCCGATTTTTCGATCAGAGAAATTACTTCTTTTTGGAACTGGTCTTTCAGGGCTTTGATGCTTTCTTCTCTGCCGGTTTGCCCGGCCTTTTCCAGCTCTTCTCCCAGGAAATTTTCCAAAAGCGAGGAGCCGGCCATTTGCCTCCATTCATACCTGGTTTTTTCGTGGGTGGCGATGGCGGTGAAAATGATGTTTTTGGCTTTTTCCGAAGAGTATTCTTCTCTGTTTTTCAAGGAAAAAAGATATTTAGCGAATTCGCTTTTAGCCACTCTTTGCAATTCGTTTACCAAAGGCCCCGGGGGAATAAAAAATTCTTGGTGGATTTTTCCGGGAGTGATAAGTTCATTGAGTTTTTCCTCTAAACTGCCAAAGTCAGTTTCCAAGTTTTCATATTTTTCTTGCAAAAACTTTTCCAATTTTCCGAGGCTTTCCTGTGTTTTTGGGGAAATGTTTTCAGTGGCCTCGATGTCGAGTTTGATGACGGTTAAAAGGGGGTCATTTACTCCCTGGGGAAATAGGTCGAATAACTTGAGCAATAAATCTTCCCGGGGCTTTTGGCTTTCTTCCCAGTTGTGGCCGCTTAAGATACTGTAGACCTTGGGGATGTCGTGGATAATTCGAGCGGCATGGCAATTGTCTGCTTTGTACTGAGGAGGGTTTTCCGGGATAGAGAACAAGTGAAAGTTTCGGTAAAATTTATTCCAGTAGGCGGCGCTGAGGCGGTGATGGCCGGGGTAATTGGTTTTGCCGGTTTTGGGATTTTTTTGAGCCAGTCTCGGGGTTTGTCCGCTGTTGTGGA
This sequence comes from Candidatus Moraniibacteriota bacterium, assembly GCA_034522495.1. Classification (GTDB taxonomy): domain Bacteria; phylum Patescibacteriota; class Minisyncoccia; order Moranbacterales; family DUUL01; genus JAXHLG01. The sequence continues at coordinate 146,083 of JAXHLG010000002.1, forward strand.
AAAGAATGGCAAAGGTTTCTTCCAGGCTTAGATCAATTTCTTGTTCTCGGGCCAATTCGAACATTTTAGCGGCTCTCTCCAGAGACTTTTCTTTTATCTGGCGGGATCTTTCCAGTTCTTCTTGATTGGGAGGGTCGATTATCTTTGGCGGGTTGTTCGGATCGTATTTTTTGGGAGCCCCGAAGTGATCTCTGTAAAACCTGCCTTTTTTGACCTTTTCCAGGGTTATTTCTTCTTTCCCGGCTGGCCGGCCGAATGTTTGAATATACCAGTCCCGGTTTTCAACCGGCAGGGCGGATTGGTCGGTTTCCACTTTGATGCGGTCTTTTTTTTGGTTGTTGAAGCCTTGCAGTCGGACTTCTTCCAGCAAGTAAGGGGCAATTTCTTTTAATATGGAAGTTTCTTGCCATTCATCATTCTTTGCAAAAGTGTCTGTAATCAAATCCAATGTTTTTCCGGGGTTGTGATAAAGAGCTTTGCATAACTCGGAGGCGATGGTTTCTCTTTTTAGCAAAAATTTGCCCTCCTCGTCTTTCTTGTTGATTTTGTCTTCTGTGGCAATTTTGCCGATGGCTTGCCAAGTTTCTTCTTCGATGTCGAAATCATATTTGGAAGCAAAGCGAATGGCTCTGAAGATGCGGCTGTAATCGTCATTAAACCTGTCTTCCGGGTTGCCGACGGCTTTGATTTCCCGGTTTTCTAATGACTCAATGCCTTCGAAGCTGTCTAAGAATTCAAAAGAGTCCGGGTCTTCAAGATTTTTCACCCTCAAAGCCATAGCGTTAATATTCAAATCCCGCCGGCTTAAGTCTTCTTCCACGCTCATCAAGGGGTCGGATTGAACCTCGAAGCTGGATTTTCCTCCGCGGGACTCATTATCCAGAGCCCACTCATTGCGAGGGAAAGCGATATCAATTTGGCCCAACTCCTCTCCGGCATCGAATTTATATACTCCGAAATTTTCTCCCACTAGGCGAAGCCGGCCGGGATAATTCTTTTCAAAAAAATTCTCGAAAGCTTGCCTGGCGTCATCGGGATTTTCATACAATTGCTGATCAAAAGAGACTACGAAATCGTAGTCTTTGGCCTCTTTTCCCAATAGCTTATCCCTGATAATTCCTCCGACCAGGCAGATATCAATATTATTTCCGAATGTTCCCTGAAGCTCTTTCAAGAAGCTTAGCTCCGGCTTCTGAAGCTCTTGGCCCAGCTCTGTTAGCTCCGAATGCTGTTTTTGAGTTAAATTACCCCGGTTTAACTGGGAATAAAGGGAACTTGGTAATTCTTCTTCCGGAGTTTCGTTGTTTTGGTTTTTTTGATCTATGTTTTCCATTGGTTTGATTTTTATTGGGACTGTTTCCAAACACCATTTCATTGCGAAATTTAGCAAAAAAGGTGGAATTGCAGTAGGAATGGTGTTTGGAAACAGTCCCTTATTAGCGGGGGCGTCTTTCCGGGACAGGAATTTTTTCGAGGCGAACATAAGAGGGAAGCCAGAAGAAACCGGTCTATTAAAGATTTATAAATTTTTGATAGTTATGGGGCGTGATAGTTTTAAAGGAGGCTTCCGGATAAGCTTCTCTGAAGATCTTGGGCGCCGCCTTTTTCGCTTTTTTAGCGTTCCATTTGAATTCATAGGCGGATAATCGACCGTTTTGTTCTTCAAGATAGTCGATTTCTTGTTGCTGGTGGGTGCGCCAAAAAAATTTTTTAGAATAAGCAAAACCAGTGTGGAGCTGTTTTATTCTTTCGGATATAAGGAAATTTTCCCATATACTACCGGTGTCGTTGCGTAAATTAAGGGGGTTTAAATTGTCTATTAGCGCATTTCTGATGCCTGTGTCGTAGAAGTAGATCTTTTGTTTTTTTCTTAATTCCGTTCTCAAATTTCTTCCAAAGGGTTTTAAGCGGTATACAACAAAAGCCTGTTCCAAAATGGAAACATATCTTTGAACAGTTTTTTTGTCTATTTGAAGGGTATCAGCCAACTCGTTATAGCTGACTTCGTTTCCAATTTGCAATGCTAGCGCTTGGAGCAGCCTGTAAAGCAAGTCTGAGTTTCTGATTTCTAAAAATTGTAAGACATCTTTGTATAAATAGCTTTTAGCAATTTCTCGCAAGTTGGCCTCTGCGTCCGCTGGTTTGTTTATGATCTCGGGGTAAAAGCCGTATACCAGCTGTCTTTCCATTAGGCGGTCAAGTTCAATTTTGGAGTATCTTTGCGTTAATTCTGCCATAGAAAAGGGGTACAAATAAAATTCGTACTTTCTGCCGGTAAGCGGTTCACTTATTTTGTTGGCCAAATCAAAAGAAGATGAGCCTGTGGCAATGACTTGAATGGAGGGGTAATTATCAACAATCAATTTTAATGTTAGTCCGATATTAGCGATTCTTTGAGCTTCATCGATAACGACAAGCCGGCTGTCTCCAATAAGACTCTTAAGTTCGGTTGAAGTTTTGTCTGTTAAATATTCGCGATCTTTAGGTTCATCGCAATTAAGGTAGAATACTTTTTTGTTTTTGTGATTGCTAGTAATCTGATTTACTAAAGTAGTTTTTCCCACTTGCCTCGCGCCATAGATGGCAATAATCTTTCCTTTAAAAAGATTTTGTTCAATTTCGGATTGTATTTTCCTTTCAATAAGCATGTTATTTAAATTAAGGTATAATCATACCCTAATTATATATAAATTAGGGGAATTGTCAAGTAATTATTCAAATAATGCTGACTCAAATTTTCGCTATTCAACTGGGAATAAAGAGAAGTCGGTGATTCTTCTTCCGGATATTCGCTGTTTTGGTTTTTTTGATCTATGTTTTCCATTGGTTTGATTCAATTTTGAAACCACTGAAGAATGTCATTCTGAACTTGTTTACCCGGCTTTGACGGACTGTGTCCGCCCTGTCTGCTTCCAGGCAGGCTCTGACGGGATTCAAAATCTAATAATTACCAAAAAGAGCTTTGTAAAGAGATTCTGATTTTCATCAGAATGACAAATTTTCAAAATAATCAATTCTTCAGTGGTTTCAGTTTTGGCAATTGTATATTAGCATGATTTTGATTTATTGGAAAAATTTTGTTTAATGTTAAAATGAATCTATATTAAACTGGATAAAGTAAAAAATATGAAAAAGTATTTGTTTTTGTTTTTAGTGACGGTTTCGGAGGCGACGATCGGAGTGTTTGTCAAGTTGACCGGCGGGAATGTGCCGATTTTTACGCTGAATTTTTACCGGGTGTTTTTTGCGTTTTTGTTTTTGCTGGCGGTGGTGCCGTTTTTGGACAGGGGATTTTTAAAAACTTTCAAAAGCAATATCCGGGATATTTTGATAGTGGGGGCGTTGATAGCGCTGCAGATCAGTATGTTCAATATTGCTATGAGCCTGGCGCCTATAGCTAATGTGGTGATTTTTTGGAGCATCGCTCCCTTTTTTGTGTTTATTTTCTCGGCCATATTTTTGAAAGAAAAAGTTCGCAAGGAGCATATTTTTATTTTTCTGATTGCCTTGACGGGGATTTTTATCGCCAAGCCGCTTGATGGGGGCAATGCCTTGGGCAACGTGATTGCCTTGATCGACGGGGCGGTTTATGCGGGGCTGGTGACTTATTTGCGCTCGGAAAACAAGACCGAGTCGCCGGCGCAGGTTTTGTGGTTTATGATGGCGGCGACGGTGTTTCTGCTACCGGCGGTTTTTGTCAGCGGTTTGGGGGATTTAGCCAAAATGATTGATTATCCGGCTTTGGGATTGAGCTTGCCGGTTGTTCTCTGGGTGGTTTGCCTGGGAGTGGTTTCTACCGGGGTGGCTTATCTTTTCATCACCCTTTCTTTGCGCAAAATCAAAGCCAGCGTTTATTCTTTGGTGGATATCATTGTTTCTCCGATAATCGCCGCTTTTTTGGGATTCTTGGTTTTTACTGAAGTTCCCTCGGAAAATATGATCTATGGAGGATTTTTGCTTCTGCTTTCCGGCTTCTGGCTGACCAATTTCATGACCGAAGGCCGGCCGGGCTGGTACAGCTCTCTGATGGACAAGATAAAAAACTGGAACCGCGAAGACCACCCCAATCCGATGATTAGGAATAAGAATGTGAAGTGATTAAGCTCTTTTATGGGACTGTTTCCAAACATTGTTTTTACTGCAATCCCACCTTTTTTGCTAAATTTTCCAAAAATTTTTTTGCCTTAGCTAAGGCTAAAGCTGCAATTGCTTCGAGTAGAGGTTCAGCCTCTCAAAGAGGCTGAACCTCTGCGCCCGCAGAAATCGAACTTCAGACTGTTCTTCGGAAGCGCTGATTTGCCGGAATTGCCCAAATGCGGTAATGTCAGGCGAAGTCTTCTTATTGCCGGAGCGATCCTCCGGATTGGTCCTTGGGCTTTTTTGAATTAACTAAGCCGATGGACCGGGCCGGAGGATCGCTCCGGCGGAAGAATTCTTCTTCAAAACTTTATATAAATTATTTTTTAATATAAAGTTTGTTTGTTTTAGCGGAGATTTTCGATGATTTTGTAGCTTTCCAACAAGCTGTCGCAGACCAAGTCTTCCAGGAAATTGTATTTTTCTTCCAATTGAGCTTTTTGCAGGTATTTATAATAGACCCTTTTGCGGCTGTTTTCGATAATGATTGGAGGAAGGTCTTTTTGGAAAGCCATCATGTTCATAAGTAGGCGCCCTATCCGGCCGTTGCCGTCGGAAAAGGGGTGAATTTGTTCAAATTGGGCATGGATTTGAGCGATGCGGTGAATAGTATCCCCGGAGCGGGGATGGTTGATTTCTTTAATCAATTTATTCATTTTTTGCGGAACGGACTGCCAGTTGGCTGTTGGAATGTTTGCCCCGACAATGCGGACGGAATGATCGCGGTAGTGGCCGGCATCGCTTAAAATTCCGTTCATCAGCATCTGATGAAGATTGAGTATCTCTTCAGAATCAGTGGTTCTTTTTTTGGAATTCATCCACTCGGTCAAGATGTAGTTGAAGGCCGACTGATGATTTTTGGCTTCCATTTGTTCAACCAGGGAATGATTGGCGAGGCTTTGGTTGTCGAAAAGCACGGCGGCTGTGTCTTCCCGGGTCATGGTACTGCCTTCAATCCGGTTGGTGTTATAGGTTAGAAGCAATAGAAATTGATCTTTTAAGTCGCGGCGGTTTGTGATCAAATCTGTGATGTATTGGTATCTTATTGCTTTTTTGTTAATTCTGGACTTTTTTTCTTCAAGCTTGCCTGGAGGAATTGTTTCTTTGCCGGCAACATAAAATTCATATAATTTGTTGATTAATTCCTGGTGTTTTTGGCGCGGGTATGATCTGTTGTTGATCCAGCTGTTGACTGTAGCAAAAGAAACGCCCAATTCTGTGGCGATTTTTTCTTGAGTAATATCGGCCGCTTGCCGGATTTTTTGCAGTCTTTTGGAAAAAATTGAATTCATAGGCTGTTTTTTAAAACTTTATATAAATTATAAACTTTATATAAAGTTTTGTCAAATTGGAATTTTTGCGATTGGTTTTTATGGACAAATGGAATGGTTTTTTGTATAATAATAATGGTTACAGATTCAATTGTTGAAATGACTTTCTCGGCTTTTTGAGGGAGAGATCCTGATTTTTATCAGGATGACACAAGGCGGAACCAGTCGTTTTTGGGATATTTCTACATTATTAATAATTTTGGGGGTTTATGAAGAAAGCGGAATTGTTTTTTAGCGCTTTGCAGGTACCGGTGGATTACGTGATGCTGGTGTTAGCCGGATCGGTGGCTTTTTATTTGAGAAGGGCGGATGTGGTGCAAGAGGTGAAGCCGATCTTGTATGATCTTTCGGTGCGGGAGTTTTTGCAGATTTTATTGTTGGCGGCGGCATATTTTGTCGCTGTTTTTGCCATTGAGGGGCTTTACAATATCCGCTCCAACAAGGGTAAGGTGATGGAGATTTACCGGGTCGGCCGGGCGACCTTGATTGCCTTGATGGGAATTGTGCTGGTGCTGTTTTTGGAGCAAGACTGGTTTTCTTCCCGGTTCGTGATTTTGACCGGGGCTGTGCTGGCGGTGGTATTTGTTTCAGCGGCCAGGATTGCTTTGAGGTATTTTCAGCTGTACTTGATGGCGGTTTCGGGAATAGGAGTGAGAAAAGTGCTTTTGATTGGAGGGAACGGGTTTGCCGAATCCTTCAAAAAGCTTATCAAAGCAAATCCGAGGCTTGGCTATGCCTCGGCAGGACATATTAGCAAAATCGATTTTGATAAAATAAGGAACCTTAAGAAATTGAAAGGGGTGGATGAGATTATTGAGTGCGACCCCAAAGTCAACAAGAGAAAACTGTTCCGGTTGAAAGAATTCTGCATTCGCAACCGGATTGCTTTTAAATACGTTCCCACTTTGATTCAAACGACCAACTTTGATCTGCAGGTTTTCCTGGGAGAGCCGATAATCGAGGTGAAAAACACGCCTTTGGACGGCTGGGGGAAAATCTTGAAAAGAGTTTTTGATATAGCCGGATCGATAGTAGGAATCATTATCTTCGGGCCGATTATGCTGGCCACGGCCATGCTGATTTGGCTGGAGTCCGGCCGGCCGGTGATCTATTTCAACCGGCGGGTCAACCACAAGGGCGGGGAGTTTGATTTATACAAATTCCGCTATATGAAAAAGGAATACAGCCACGGCAAGCAGTTTTCGCCGGCTCACAATCGTAAAGCTTTAAAATACCAGGAAGAATTGATCGAGAAGCAGTCCGCTAGGAAGGGCCCGGTTTATAAAATTAAAGATGATCCGCGCAAAACCAAGCTGGGATTCTATATAGAAAAACTCTCCCTGGACGAGTTTCCTCAGTTTTTCAATGTCTTGAAGGGCGAAATGAGCTTGGTGGGCCCCCGGCCGCATCAGCCGATGGAGGTGGAAAAATACCAGGATCATCAAAGAAGAGTTTTGACCGTCAAGCCCGGCATAACCGGCATGGCTCAAATTTCCGGCCGCAGCGACTTGGCTTTCGAACAAGAAGCCAAGCTGGATATCTACTACATCGAAAACTGGTCCCTTTGGAAAGACATCCAAATCATCTTCCGCACCATCCCGACGCTTTTGAGGAAAAGACGGAATTAGGTGCGCGTGTATCATGTATTATGAAGAATGTATTATGGGGCCTTAAGTTGATAAAAATTATCGCATAATACAAAGTGTGTAGCGACACTATACAAAAAAGTAACCAAAGTGTATAGCGGCATGATACACTATTCATAATTCACGATACATAATTCATGATACAAATATAATACATACCCAGCGATGCTGTACAAAAAGGCGATTGGGGTGTATGGTGGTATATTAATGCATTAGTTGGTGATTTTGGCGTATCTTCTGATTTTTAATATATTATTATGAAAAAAATCGCAACGGGGGGGGTTGGTACTTTTTTTCGCTATTCTTCCCTCGGTTGTTCAAGCGCATGCTTGGTGGGGAGAGGGCGCTAGAGATACGGACTGGATTCTCAGGCACGGGGGTTCTTTGGTTCGATATACTATTAGAGGCAAGGCGAGTTCGGACGCTTACAAGGCCAGAATGTATCTGACGGGCGCTGCGGGGGCCGGGGGTGGAGCGGCCGAGACGGCGGAAAGGGGAGATGTAATTGAGATAGAATACGGGAGCAAGGCAACGTTTGACGACGCTATCAATAATTTGTACAAGGTTATTGTTTTCAGGGGATCGGATAGCGAGATTTCCGCGGAATTTTTTGCCAGGCCGGGGGAGATTGTGGACCTCCATTTTGATTTATATGAAGATAAATCTTATCAGTCCAAAACAATCGCTTACAGAGGGGATCAGATTTCTCTTACGTCTGAATCTTCTGAATATGTGAGGCCCACGGATTTGGAGTTTTCCAAGACAAAAAAGAAACCGGAGCCGAAGGAGAAAGAGAAGGCGAGTCCAAGCAAGAAAGAAGACTCAGAGGAAAGCGCTGAACAGCAAGAACAAGAAGAAACTAAAGATGATTCAAAGGAAGAAGACCGAGAGATCGAAGAGGAGAATGAAAAAAAGGCAGAGGCGGACAAAGAAGAAGATGAAAACCGGGGCGCCGGAAAGGCCGAGGTTTTCCGAAGCGAATTCGAGGCTAGAAAAGAGAAAATTGAATCCCTGGAAAGAGGATTTGAGGAGGAATGGAACAAGGAGAAGGAAAGAAACAGGCTGGTTTATTTGTTCAGAGGCCCGAGCCGGGCGAGAATCGAGGTTCTTAAAGGGAAATTGAGGGGCTTAAAAAGCGAGTTTTCCGAATCAAAGAAGCTGAAGGAATTGGCATTTGATGACGCGACAAAAAAAGAAGCCGGCAGTTTGATCACTGACACGGAAGAGAAGATGAAGCAAGAACTGGATCGATTGAAGAAAATAAGCAGGGAAGCTTCTTTCTGGGAAAGGGCTAAATCCTTTTTTGCTAGCTAAAAAGTCAATGCTATTCAACGAACATTGAAGGCGGCTTGAACTAAATACGCGATACATAATAATTGAAATCACTGAAGAACGTCATTCTGAATTTGCTTGTCCGGCTTTGACGGGCTGTGTCCGCCCTGTCTGCTGCCAGGCAGGCTCTGGCGGGATTCAGATCTATAAATTTGCAAAAGTGGCTTATCTATGGAGATCCTGATTTTTGCCGCTTAAGCGGCACCCCGCTATAGCGGTGGCATTCAGGATGACATTTAAAGGGGATTTGCATTCTTCAGTGGTTTCATAATACATAATACATAATTCATGATACTTGATACATAATACAAGATCCATAATCCACATCTATGAAAAATTTTGATTTAAAAAAGATAAGGAGTGTTTATATGATCGGCATCAAAGGCGCGGGGATGGCCGGTTTGGCTGAGATTTTCCGGGAGATGGGAAAAGAAGTGGTTGGCTCGGATACTACCGAGAAGTTTTTTACGGAAGAGGTGTTGAAGAGAAAGGGAATCGAGTTTTTTGAAGGGTTCTCCAAGAGCAATATTAAAAGCGTGGAGAAGCCGGATTTGGTGGTTTATTCCACGGCTTACAGTCCCGAGGATAATGAGGAGCTGAAGTATGCCAGAAAAAAGAGGCTGGCCACGGCTTCTTATCCGGAGGCGGTGGGGCGGCTGATGCAGGAAAAATATGCGGTGGCGGTTTGCGGGACTCATGGGAAAACGACCACTTCGGCCATGCTCTCGCTGATTTTGAAAGAAGCCGGGGTGGATCCCACGGCCATCATCGGTTCTCAAGTTAAGCAATTCCAGTCCAATGTTTTGTTTGGCAAGTCCAAATTTATGGTGGTGGAAGCGGATGAGTATCAGGACAAGCTTGCCCATTATTCGCCGATGGGAGTAGTTTTAACCAGCGTGGATTTTGACCATCCGGATTTTTTTGAGGACTTTGAAGCTTACAAAGAAACTTTCAAAAGATTTGTCCGCAAGATTCCCAAGCACGGTTTCTTGGTGGCCTGGGGCGAGAGCGCGTCTACTGTTGAGGTGGCGCTGGAGGCCAAATGCAAGGTGGTTATTTACGGGCTTTTTCGCGATTTTTCTTCCGGGGGAGGATTCGGCGAATCCAGGGGCAAGAAGGTTGATTATCAAAAGCTGGGGATCAATGAGCGAGTGGTGGAGCAGGTGAAAGAGGAGTTCGCGGCCGGAGGTAAGACCAACGTGGAGTGCGTGGCTGTTCCGGCTGAATTGAAGCTGAAAGTTCCCGGCAAACACAATCTCTTAAACGCAACGGCGGCCTCGGCGGCGGCGCGGGAGTTGGGAGTTTCATTGGAAAAATCTGTTGAGGCTCTGGGCGAATATGAAGGCGTGTCCAGGAGATTTGAAATTTTGGGCGAGAGGAAGGGGGCTTTGATTATCGACGACTACGCCCATCATCCGGAAGAAGCCGAGGCAACTCTGGCGACTGCGCGAGAGCAGTATCCCGACAAGAACATAATTTGCGTTTTTCATCCCCACACTTTTACCCGCACCAAAGCTTTGCTGGATAAATTCGCTCAGAGTTTTGATATGGCAGATGAGGTTTATGTTTTGGATATTTATGGTTCAGCCAGGGAAAAACAGGGCGGCGTTCACGCGCAGGACTTGGTGGATAAGATGAAGATTTTTCGAAGCGGGGTTGAGTACGCCGGCGGTATGGAAGATTTTTACGAGAAAATCAAGGACAATATCGGCGGAAATGACGTGGTTATTACCATGGGAGCGGGAAATGTCTGTGATTTGGGGAAATGGTTGGTGGAGGAATAAAAGTTATTTAGCAGTTTTCTTTGATAAAGAGGCGGGGGAAAATTTAATCCATTTAGGAAAAAAACACAAAACACAGCGAACAATTAACAAACAATTAACAAAGCACAATTAACAGTGTACAAAATAAAAGATAAAGCTTTTTTAATAAGAATCCAAAAGTTGGATTTCTGGAACTTCTGGATTTTTGCTAATTTAATTTTTGGTTTTTATGGAAAAAGAATTTGTTTCAAATAATTTGGAAGAGACCGGAGAGATTGCTCGGAGAGTGATTGATGAGTTTTTGGACGGGCGCAACGTTGTTTTATTGGAAGGAGAATTGGGAGCGGGGAAAACAACCTTTTCCCAGTTCGTTTTGGAACTGCTTGGCGCCGAGGGGCCGTTTACTTCCCCCACTTTTGTGATTATGAAGAAATACAAACTTAAGTGGAAAGTGGAAAGTGGAAAGTTGAAAGTTGATAATAATTCAAAAGTCAAAACACAAAACACAAATTACAAATTACAAATAAAGCACAAAACACAAGTTACAAATCCTAAACAGCAAAAATCAAACAAAATCGAAAATCGAAAATCGAAAATCGAAAATATTTACCACATTGATTGCTACCGGATTGAGGAGGAGGGGGAGATGCTTGATTTGGGGTGGGAGGAGATTGTTGCTGATAAACAAAGCCTGGTTCTGGTGGAGTGGCCGGAGCGGATAACCGGTATTTTGCCTGAAAAGTATGTTAAAATTAATCTTAGAATAAAGAGTGAAAAAAAGAGGGAAATGGATATTATAATAAAATAGAAAATATTTACTACTATGAAACCACTGAAGAATGTCATTCTGAACTTGCTGTGTCCGCCTCTGGCGGGATTCAGAATCTATAAATTTGCAAAAATGGCTTGTTCAGGGAGATCCTGATTTTCATCAGGATGACATTTCAAGAGGATTTCTATATTCTTCAGTGGTTTCTACTATATTACGTTATTACGTTATATGGTAGTATTTTAAATAAGGGGTTTTAAAATGTTAAAAATAAATTTATGAGTAAAACTAATCCGGAGATTTTTAAGGCTTATGATATCAGGGGAATTTATCCTGAAGATATCGACGAAAAAGCGGTTTATAACATTGCCAGAGCTTTGGCGGAGCATTTGAAGGCGGGGAGAGTTGTGGTGGGAAGAGATATTCGAAATTCTTCCTTGGATTTGGAGAAAGCTTTTGTAGAGGGATTGACAGACAGCGGCTGCGACGCGGTTTTGCTGGGTTTGTCTACTACTCCCATGGTTTATTTTGCTTCCGGCAAGATGGAGGATGTTGATGCGGGGGTGATTATCACAGCTTCGCATAATCCGGGAGAATACAACGGACTGAAATTATGCAAAAAGGATGCTGTGCCTATCGGAGAGGGAAGCGGAATGGAGGAGATAAAAGAGCTGGCCCTCAAGGGCGATTTTGCCGAAGCAAAGGAAAAGGGTGAAGTGGAAAAAAACGATGAAATGAGGAGGACTTACATCGGCTACATGACCGGGTTTTTCAAAACGGGTGGAAAAAAGAAAAAAGTGGCAGTGGACTATGCCAACGCCATGGGCATATTGGATAGGGAGGTGTTTGAGCAGTTTCCGGAAGACTTGGAAATGTCCTATTTGTTTGAAGATTTTGACGGCAATTTTCCCAACCATGAGGCTAATCCTTTGAAAACCGAGACGCTTGAGGACCTGTGCGAGAAAGTGAAAAAAGAAGGGGCTGATCTGGGGGTGGCTTATGACGGGGATGCTGACCGGGCGGGGTTCGTGGATGAGAACGGCCGGGTGGTTCCTATGGATTTCACCACTGCGCTTATCGGCAAAGAGATTCTAAAAAAGCATCCAGGGGGGTTGGTTTTGGTGGATTTGCGAAGCTCTAACGCCGTGAAAGAATTTCTGGAAGAAAGCGGCGGCAAGGTGGAGCATTGCCGGGTGGGGCATTCTTTGATCAAGGCTCAGATGAGAAGGCAGGGCGCGGTTTTTGCCGGAGAGCTTTCCGGGCATTACTTTTTCGAGGAAAATTATAAGGCCGAAATGACCACTCTGGCGGTAATTATGATATTGAATTTGCTGAATGAAACGGGCAAGACTATGTCGGAAATTACAGAGGATCTTCGCCGGTATCATCATACGGGAGAGATAAATTCGGAAGTCAAGGATAAAAAAGCCGTTTTTGATAAGCTGAAAGAAAAATACGCCGATGGCGAATTGAACGAATTGGACGGAGTCAGAATTGATTATCCGGATTGGTGGTTCAATGTCCGAGCTTCCAACACCGAGCCGAAAATCAGGCTTAACTTGGAAGCCAAGAGCAAAGAGTTGATGGAAGAGAAAAGGGATGAAGTGTTGGAGATTGTGAGAGGAAATTAATAGTAGATAGTAGGGGGTAGAAAAGTGAAGATTAATTTCCAATTTCCAATTTCTAATTACAAACAAAATGACAAATGACCAATTCATTATTTTATCGGTTTCAATCGCGTTTAATTTTATTTGAAATTTTTAAATGATTAAATGACAAAATGTTTAGATGACGCGCTCTTGCTTAGCAGAAAAAACTATGGTAAAGTTGCAAGTGTTTTACAGCTTATGAATTAATATTTTTTTATGGCAGTACCAAAGCAAAGACAGAATAAAAGCCGGCGAGACAGGCGAAGAGGCGGCCAGGAGCGGCTTAAAAAAGTTAATGTGGTTTATTGCGGGAATTGTTCCATGCCGGTTTTGCCTCATCGGGTTTGTTCTCATTGCGGCTTCTATGCCGGCAAGCAAGCGATGGTTCCCAAGGTGAAGAAATCCAAGTCTTCCAAATAATTTTTTAATAGAAAAATAAAATGGGAAATCGTCATTTGGCAAGAGCCGTAGCTATGAGAAGCTTGTACGCCTGGGATTTTAACGGAAGAAATGATGGTGATCTGGAGGGAATTATGAAGCATAATGTGGAAGAATTCGCTCCCAAGCTTAAGGATGATGAATTTGTCAAAAAAATTACCCAAGGGGTGCTGAAAAAGAGGGATGTCATAGATCCCATAATTGAAAAGTGCGCGCCGGAGTGGCCCCTGGATCAAATAACTATTGTAGATAGAAATGTATTGCGGCTGGGGATTTTTGAGCTGATGTTTGGGGAATATGAAGAAGTTCCTCCCAAGGTGGCTATTAACGAGGCGATTGAATTAGCCAAGGCTTTTGGCGGAGAGAGCTCCGGCAAGTTTGTCAACGGCGTGCTGGGCACGGTTTATCGGGAAATGGGAGAGCCGATGAAGGATGATGGCAAGGTGGCGGAGGATAATGAGGATAAGGAGGGCGGAAGCAAAAGTGGTGGAGAGCAAGCACAGCAGAATCAAAAGGACAAAGAGATAAAAAAAGAAGAGAAGGAAACAAGCAAAGAGCCCAAAAAAGAGAAAGATGAAGATTCAACTCAAAAGTAAAAATAGAAGAGCTCGGGTTTTAACAGTCCTTTTCGGGCTCCGAAAACAGAACTGCTTAGGTTCAAGCGAGGACGCTTGAACCTGAAAAAAGAATGGGGGCGCTTGAACCTGAAAAGGGGAGGACGATTGAATCTGAAGAGGGAAATAGGTTTCAGGGCTGGTTTTGGGTTATTGAAAAATATATATTTAAATCCGGATTTTAATATATATTTCTATTCGTTGCCATATATGCGTATATGGCATTTTTTATTGCTGTTTTCTTGCTTCAGATGCAGGCGTCTTCGCCTAAAGCTTAGCAATTCTTTTCAGACTTGAAAAACAGAACTGCTTAGGTTCAAGCGAGGACGCTTGAACCTAAAGAGGGTATTATGAAGCAAAAAAGGGTTTTCTATTAAAAATATCTTATCGTATAGGAATTTCAAAAAATCCTATACACCGCTGATTTCACGCGGATTACAACCCCGTAAAACTGCTTCGCAGCAACGGGGCAAGCGCAGATTTACGCGGGATGCTAAATGTGCGAAGCTTAATTTAACAAGCCTGAAAGGCAAGTGCGCATAAAACCAAGCTTTGCTTTGCTCTCGACATTGCCAGAGAGTAATCGCGTAATTCCTATATGCAACAACTCTAAACTCCCACCCCCGTCCCTCAGGAAGTCATCGCCGGGAATCTATAGTTGACATAGATATATAATTGTGTTACAGTAAAGCAAGAAGGGGAAATCGCGTCAAATGCATCTTTTTTGCGGCGATTTTATTTTCTAAAATATTTTGCTATTTTGGTCAATTTTTGTTTTATTATTGATTATTGAAATATGAAGAAAAATTTGGATAATTTAGCGAACTCTGTACTTAAAGAAGCCGGCGAGAAAGCCGGAAGGGTTTTTGTTTTGAGATTCGGCCTGAGGGGCAATACGCCTCAGTCGCTGGGAAAAATTGGCAAAAAAATGGGAATCACAAGGGAAAGGGTGAGGCAGATCGAAGCGGACAATTTCAAAAAAATGAAAAAGCTGGAGAAAAGCGCCGAGTTTAAGGAGCTGGAGAGCCGGGCGGTGAAGATTCTTGACAAAAAAGGCGGTTTTTGCGAAAAAATGATGCTAAAAAAAGAGTTAATAAAAGATCCTTCCGAATTGGAGATCAATCAGTTGATGTTTTTACTCAATTGCTCGGACAGGCTGGAATATAAAAGAGAGACTTTAAAAACCAAGGGTTTTTGGTCTAAGGCCGGAGAAGTTAAGCAGAAAGACATAACCGAATTGTGCGGCGTTCTTGAGGAAGTGATCAAAAAAGAAAGAAGGCCCTTGGTTTTGAAGGAGATTTCTGGCAAGATTAATAGATCGAAGCGCTTCAAAAAATTTTTAGAAAACAAGCGCGCCGAAAAGGCTCTGGAGATGCTTTTGAATCTCAACAAAAAATTGAAGAGAAACCTTTTGGGGGAGTGGGGAATTTCCAGATGGAGCTGTGTGATGGAGCGCGGCAATCGGGAAAGAGCATATTTGGTTTTGCGCAAAAAGAACGAGCCTCTTCATTATAGAAATATTTCTTATCACATTAATCTTTTTTGGAAAGACAAAAAGTCTCTTCCCCAGACGGTTCACAATGAATTGATTAAAGACGAGAGATTTGTTCTGGTGGGGAGAGGGGTATATGGCTTAAAGGAATGGGGGTTCAAAAAAGGAACGGTCAAGGAAGTTATTATTGACATTTTGAAATCTCAGTCCGGCCCTCTTTACGGAACGGAAATCGTGGAATGCGTGCTTGAACAGCGGCAAGTCAAAAAGATGACCGTTATGGTGAATCTGGCTGATCAAAATCTCTTTGAAAAATTATCCAAAGGGCGTTATACTTTGAAGAAGAGATAAAACCTGGTTTAATATTCGATAAAACGGCTCAAGTGTGATTAAAAAGCTTATACATAAAAAAAATTAAAATTTATAATAAAGATTAATAAATACGATGTCGGCTGCCAAAAGAAAACCGGAAAAAGAGTACAGGAATTTTATTTTTTCTCTGATTGGGGGAGGGGTTTTGCTGTTTTCGGCCGGCTATTTTTTCATAAACTCCAAGGATTCCGTTCTGTTTATTTATGCTTGGAAGATTATTTCCAATCTTTGGTGGATAATTCTGCCAATTCCGCTGTGGAAGATTTTTATGACGGCCTGGGAAGAATACGGAGGATTTGCTTTTGGAAGCAGGCAGGAATCTGTATGTTTGGAGTTTATTCCTCCCCAGGATGTGGAGAAGAGTCCTCAAATAGTGGAAAGCATCTTTTCGGGGGTGCACACTTGGAGCAAGCCGAACTTATTTGAAAAATACTGCACTTGGAGGCCCTTGCAAGATAAATTCAGTTTTGAGATAGCCTCTGTCGGCGATGAATCGGTGCATTTCTTTGTTCGCTGTCCCAAGCCGGCCAGGGACTTGGTGGAAGCTCAGATTTATGCCCAGTATCCGGATGCGGAAATTTTTGAGGTGGATGATTACACTAAGCAGTCACCTATAAATCTTCCCAATAAAGACTGGGATGTCTGGGGGACGGTGTTAAAATTTCATGATGAAGAAAATCCCAAGCCGATTAGAACTTATAAAAATTTCAAGGAGGATGTGACAGGCAACATGATTGATCCGTTGGGATCTTTAGTGGAAATAATGAACAAGATGACGCGGAATGAACAGTTCTGGCTGCAAATTATTATTAGTCCGCAAGAAGAAAAGAAGTGGATACCGCCTGCCAAGGAAAAAATCGATGAGTTTTGCGGGAAGAAAAAGAAAGAGGCTTCGAACGGCATTTCCAAAATTTTCAGTCCCATCGCCGATTTGGTTGGCAATATCCCTCGGGCCTTTATGGGTCAAGATCTTCAGTTTAGCGAAGCGGCCGAGGAAAAAGAGGAGACGGCGTTCAATGTAAATCAGTTGACGCCTGTTCAGCAAAAAGTGGTGGAAGAAATGGAAAGGAAAATTTCCAAAGTGGGCTTTGATACAACTATGAGATTTGTTTACCTGGGAAGAAGAGTCGACTTCAATAAAGCCAAAGGAGTGGCTGGCGGAATGGGAGCTATAAAACAATTTAATGACAACAATTTAAATTCGCTTATTCCCGACAACAGAACCAAGACGTTTGCCAATTATTATTTTGCCGAGCCCCGTTTGAAATTCCGGCAGAGAAAGATTGTAAATGATTTCAGGGGGCGGGATAGAGCGGGAATCTCTTATATTATGAATCCCGAGGAGTTGGCTACCTTGTTTCACTTCCCGGATATGTCGGTTAAATCAAGCGCCATTCGACGAGTGGAAGCCAAGAAGAGCGAAGCCCCGGCTAATTTGCCGATGGAGTAATTCATCCGAACATCTAAACATTTAAACATTTAAACACAAACATTGCTTTAAGCAATAAAATGACAAACGATTAATACTATGTTTAAATGTTTAAATGATTGTATGTTTAAATGAAGTAATTTTATGTCTAAAGATATAAATTTTTTTGCGAAAACTAACTTCCGGAACAAGGAAAGAGTTTTTGGTATCAAAATCGACGACAGAAGGCGGCATGTTTATACTATTGGAAAAACGGGAATGGGGAAAACCAATTTGATCCAAAACATGGCTATTCAAGATATACGCGACGGCAACGGAGTGGCTGTTGCCGATCCTCACGGAGAATTTGCCGAGGAGTGCATGAAGGCGGTTCCGGCAAGCAGGATCAATGATGTGATTTACTTCAATCCGGCGGATACCGATTATCCCATTGCTATGAACGTGATGGAAAAAGTCGGTACCGAATACCGCCATTTGGTGGCTTCCGGGCTGGTGGGAGTGTTCAAGAAAATCTGGGCCGATTCTTGGGGTCCTCGTCTGGAATATCTTTTGAGAAACGCTATTTTGGCCTTGCTTGAGTATCCCACTTCCACTCTGCTGGGCGTTCCCAGAATTTTGGTGGACAAAGACTACAGGGAAAAGGTGGTGGAAAAGGTCTCCGATCCGGTGGTGAAAACCTTTTGGACAGAGGAATTTTCCAAATACAGCAACAACTTTGCCACCGAAGCGGTAGCGCCTATCCAAAACAAGGTCGGCCAGTTTCTGTCCAGCTCTCTGATTAGAAATATCGTGGGTCAAACCAAGTCGGCTTTTTCCATGAGGGAAGTGATGGATAACAAGAAAATTTTGATAATGAATCTTTCCAAGGGAAGAGTGGGGGAAGATAACAGCGCCTTATTGGGAGCTATGATGATCACCAAGATTCAGCTTTCGGCTATGGCCAGAGTGGATATGCCGGAGTCTGAAAGGAAGGATTTTTATCTTTATGTGGATGAGTTTCAGAATTTTGCGACGGAGTCTTTTGCCAATATTTTATCCGAAGCCAGGAAATATAGGTTGAATTTGGTTTTGGCGCATCAATATATAACTCAGTTGGATGAACAGGTTCGGGATGCCGTTTTGGGCAACGTGGGAACCATTATTACTTTCCGGGTGGGCGCCTTTGATGCCGAGTTTTTGGAAAAGGAGTTCGAGCCGGTTTTTTATGCCAATGACTTGGTTAACTTGGCAAAATACAATGTTTATCTCAAGCTAATGATAGACGGAGTTTCCACTCAGCCTTTTTCCGCCACCACTCTTCCGCCGGTGGAAATGGAGAGCACCCATGAGAATTTGGATAAAATAATCAAGGTTTCCAGGGAAAGATACGCTTCTCCCCGCGAGGAAGTGGAGGACAAAATTACCCGCTGGAGCGGATTTATGAAGGCCGAGGCCAGAAGCAAGGTCAAGGAATTGATCAAAGGAGAGCAAAAACAAGAGGCAGTCCCCTCGGGCAGGCAACAGTCCGGCTCCGGGCAAAAACAAGAAATCCCCAAAGCTTCCGGCGCTGAAAAAACTTCGCAGAAAAAAGAAGAAAAGGTTTCCGGGAAAGCGGCGAAAATCTCTCCTGAAAAGGTGCCGGGAATGGATGATAAAGGAAGAACTCTCCATAGCACCGATTGCTCGGCCTGCGGAGCCGAAGTGAAAGTTCCGTTTGTGCCGGATGGGGAGAGGCCTGTTTTTTGCAAAGATTGTTTGAAGGAATACAGGAGACAGCAAAGCAAGCTTCAAGAAGATTCGGAAGGTAAAGAAGGCCGATCCAGAGCAGTCTCAAACGGTGGAAATTACAAAAGGCAATCCAGCGGAAGCCATCACCAGAGTCAGACTAACAACAACAAGGTCGGCGAAAAAAAGGAGGAGCCAGGCGGCGCGTCGTTGAAAGATCTCATCCAAAAAGCCATGAAAGAAAAATAATATTTATTATATTTTTAATGGTAAAAATAAATAAAAAAATTAAACATACATCATTCCCGGCCATTGTTTTCTGGCTGTTTTACGGGGCTTACGCCCCCGCCCAAGCCCAAACCCTCTCCCGAATCCCCGGCCAGGAAAGCACCGCCGACGACTTAATAGAATACCTCAACAACTTCTACAAATTCGGCCTCTCCTCCATCGCCATCCTGGCGGTTTTCATGATAGCGGTAGGAGCTTTCACTTACCTGGTCTTGGCCGTAGGCAATCCCTCCAAAATGCAATCGGCCAAAGAAAAAATCACCAACGCCCTCTTCGGCCTGGCCCTGGCCTTCCTGGCTTATCTAATGCTCTTTGTCATCAACCCCGACCTGGTTTCCGGAACCATTGCCGGCCTCTCGGAAAAAACCCAAGAGATCCAAAACAACACCAAGGGAAATTACTGGAACAACAGCTCGGCTTCTCAAAAAAATAATCAATCCTCAAACAAAGCCCAATGCGGAGACGCTGACGGGGAATCTTTTGAAAACAAACCCTCCCAAGACCTCTGTTCCCAGGGAGAACCAACAAACGTGAAAGAAGAAACCAACGCCTGGACCTGGACTTGCCAAGCTCCGGAAGAAGGAGGAGAAGACGCTTCCTGCTACGCCGCTAAAGAAGATGTCCCCCAAAACGGCAGGTGCGGCAGCGCCGACCAAAAGACTCTCATCAAAGAACCGGAAAAGTCCGATCTCTGCGACAGAGGAACTCCCTCCCAAGTCCAAGAAGAATCCGGCCAATGGACTTGGGACTGCCAAGGCATTAATGAAGGAGAAGACCGAAGCTGCTCGGCGGAGAAGAGGGAAGAAGAAAGCAATCCATCCGACCCCCAAGACACCTTCGAAGACCTCGACATCGGCAAAGAGGAGATTTGCGAGAGGTTTGATAACATAGACACCTACAGCGGACTACGCAGCGTTAATTTTACCATCAGGCATGATGATTCAGAGTATAGGAATGATCATGAAATAAACGTTTTGATTCCTCCAGCAATTTCCGAAAATAATCGCCATTCGTTCGCTTATAACATCAAGGCGCCAATGCGCATTGATCCGCCGGGAAAAATATTATTTGCCGGGCGCTTGGGTCAGCAACCGAAATATTATAAAGTGGATGAATATTTTAATTATAATAACAACCCGGATGCTCCAATAAAAGATGCGGGAATAATGGAAAACGACACCCTGATCTCTGTCAAAAACGGCAATCCCAATCGATTAGTCGATTTTAAGGCGGGTGAAGCCGACGGAAGGCCCTTGTATACTAGACTTAATACTAACGAGGTCGGCAGCGCCTTCGCCGTAACCATAAACATGCCGCTAAAAGAACAAGAAACCCAAGAGTGGTGTTCCAACTGAAGCCGGTTGCAGGAAAAATCATTTTTAGCCAAGTCTTCCCGGAAGAAAAATAACAACTAAACCCACCTCATGAAATTTGCCCCCAAAAACAGAAAAGTCTTCACCCTCCTCTTATCTCAGGCTCTCTTCTTTCTGCCCTTCCTCTCCGCCCAAGCCCAAACCCTCTCCCGAATCCCCGGCCAGGAAAGCACCGCCGACGACTTAATAGAATACCTCAACAACTTCTACAAATTCGGCCTCTCCTCCATCGCCATCCTGGCGGTTTTCATGATAGCGGTAGGAGCTTTCACTTACCTGGTCTTGGCCGTAGGCAATCCCTCCAAAATGCAATCGGCCAAAGAAAAAATCACCAACGCCCTCTTCGGCCTGGCCCTGGCCTTCCTGGCTTATCTAATGCTCTTTGTCATCAACCCCGACCTGGTTTCCGGAACCATTGCCGGCCTCTCGGAAAAAACCCAAGAGATCCAAAACAACACCAAGGGAAATTACTGGAACAACAGCTCGGCTTCTCAAAAAAATAATCAATCCTCAAACAAAGCCCAATGCGGAGACGCTGACGGGGAATCTTTTGAAAACAAACCCTCCCAAGACCTCTGTTCCCAGGGAGAACCAACAAACGTGAAAGAAGAAACCAACGCCTGGACCTGGACTTGCCAAGCTCCGGAAGAAGGAGGAGAAGACGCTTCCTGCTACGCCGCTAAAGAAGATGTCCCCCAAAACGGCAGGTGCGGCAGCGCCGACCAAAAGACTCTCATCAAAGAACCGGAAAAGTCCGATCTCTGCGACAGAGGAACTCCCTCCCAAGTCCAAGAAGAATCCGGCCAATGGACTTGGGACTGCCAAGGCATTAATGAAGGAGAAGACCGAAGCTGCTCGGCGGAGAAGAGGGAATCAACTTCCGAGCCCTCTTCTAATCAAGAAGTCGCTTCCCCTTATACTCCTTTGCAAAGTCGCCATAACGAATTC
The DNA here is from genome assembly GCA_034522495.1 of Candidatus Moraniibacteriota bacterium. Classification (GTDB taxonomy): domain Bacteria; phylum Patescibacteriota; class Minisyncoccia; order Moranbacterales; family DUUL01; genus JAXHLG01. The sequence continues at coordinate 167,368 of JAXHLG010000002.1, forward strand.
CCCGAAAAGAATTCCGGAACAGTTAGGGTAATACCCTATTACTTAGAGCTTGGATCCAGCATCGTAGACGGTTCTAAGTTTAGTATGTATGTTCCCGCCGGAACTGAAAAGATTGAAATGGAAATGAGTTCAAATCTTGCAGATTCTACATTATATTTTTCCATAGATGATAAGCCGATAAAAAGCGAAAGTAAGTTTTCTGGAGATGGGACCATAGAAAGTCTTATTACAAGTGACAGAAAAACCTATTACTCTCAAGGAGGAGGCCAATCAAGCTTTATCATAATGGATTACAGTATTAATACTGAGGGCTGGACCAGAGGTAGATGGATAAACTTTGAGTTTAATAACGGCTCCAGACCCAATGCTTATACGGCGATATATCGCATAAACACGGACCACCCTTATTATTATAAAATTGATTAGAGACTGCTGATTTTTGAAAAAAATCTATTGCCCCGTCTTGTGAAAAAAAAATATTTAAGCTAAAATTCAATAGACAAAATAGAAACCATCGAAGAATGTTATTGTGAACTTGTTTGCCCGGCTTTAACGAACCTGTCACGCTTGGGCGGGAATAAGAATCTAATGATTACCAAAAAAGGCTTTATCAAAAGACTCTGATCTTTTTCGCTGTAGCGGCACTCTGCTGTGGCGGTGGCAGTTGGGATGACAAAAATTTTGAATTAATCAATTCTCTGGTGGTTTCAAAATAAATAATTCCCGTTCGGAGAATTTTGGCTTGGCGGTCTTTTTTAAAAATATGAATAATTTACATATTTTGCTCCGCAGAGCGGGGCAGGTCCTAATTATTGTTTGCTAATATATGATAATTTCAAAAAAATCAGAGTTGGAGGTTCTTAAAGAAGGAGGGAAGATCTTGAGGGAGGCTTTGAATAGAGGGAAGGAAACTGCTAAGAGAGCTAAAAAAGAGGAGATATCCACTTTCAAGGTTAATCGGGAAGTGGAAAAAGTTATTGCCAAACATGGAGCCGAAGCGTCTTTCAAAAATTATAAGACCGACGGGGTGACACCGTTTCCCGGATCGGCGTGTATTTCCATTAATAATGAAATTGTTCACGGAGTGCCCAGAAAGGACAAGCTTATTCAGGAAGGAGATATAGTGAAAATCGATATCGGAGTTAAGCACAAAGGGCTTTACACCGATGCGGCTATTAGTTTTGGAGTGGGCAGGCTTTCCGAGAAGGCCAGAAAAATCATTGAGGTAACCAGGGAATCCCTGCAAATCGGATTAAGGCAAATTAAACCCGGCAATCGCTTAGGCGATTTCGGGTGGGCGGTGGAAAACTTTGTCCAATCTAAGGGGCTATTCGTGGTGACGGACTTGGTCGGCCACGGAGTAGGGAGAGATGTTCATGAGCCTCCCCAGGTTCCCAATTATGGGGAAAGAGGGACGGGAGAGATTTTCAAAAAGGGGATGGTTTTGGCGCTGGAGCCGATGGTCAATGAAAAGGATTCAGGGATTAAGCTGGCTTCGGACCGGCTGACCTATCTTACCAGAAAAGGCGGCTTGTCAGGACATTTCGAGCAAACTATAGTAGTAACCGAGGATGGATGCAAGATTTTGACGGAATAGAAAATAAGATACAAGAAACAAGAAACAAGGATACCCCGTAAAGTCGCTCCGCTCCAACGGGGCAGGCAAACAAATTCAAAATTCAAAATTCAAACGTTTGTTTCTTGGAATTTGATTAATTGTTTCTTTTTTGGTAATTGTATCTTGTATCCTTGTGTCTTTAAAAATATCTTCTTAATTTTCACTTTTTATTTCACACTTTCAACTTTCACACTTTCAACTTTTAACTTTCAACTAGTATGTATTACATCGGTATTGATTGGGGCGCCAAAGATTGCGGCATCGCTTGGGCGGATGAGGAAACCAGGATAGCGACCGCTTACAAGCAGGTTCCCAGAAAGGACTTGTTAAAGGAGTTGAAGCAACTCAATGACAGTTTCGGCATTGCGAAAATAGTTCTTGGCGTAAATTATGATATTGATAAAGAAAAAAGAGCTAAGCTTTTGGAGTCTTTCAAGGAAATGGAGCTGGAGACGGAATTTGAAAACGAGTCCTTTTCCACTCTTCTTGCCCAGAGCAATTTGGCGGAAACCAAGGGCAGGAATATTTCCAAATACGACGATGCAGAGGCGGCCAGGATCATTTTGCAAAGCTGGTTGGACAAGCGCTAGAAAAAGTGGTAAAATTATGATAAGCTTTTTCAATAGCTGGCCTTGCGCGCTCTGACTCAACATTGAAATTTAGGCTAGCTTCCCAGTATTTAGAAGAGCGTATCATGAATCAAGTATTATGTATCATGCTTTTTAGAAAATTGAATAAAGAGCAAAGAGACGCAAATAATACAGCCCGCTTGAAAAAAATAGACGAAACTGCTGCAAAATGTCATTCGGAACTTGATTGTCTGTTTCTGGCGGGATTCAGAATCTAATGAATGATTGCCAAAAAGGCCTTGTAAAGAGATTCTGATTTTCATCAGAATGACAAATTTAGGAATTACGCGCTTGTCTCTTTATTGCCTAAAAAGAGAGAGCAAAGCAAGGTTTGGTGTTTGCATTCGATCGAAAAAATATTTTAGAAGCAAAAAGGATTTTCTATTAAAAATATCTTAACAAGCCTGAAAGGCAAGTGCGCATAAAACCAAGCCTTGCTTTGCTCTCGGCATTACCAGAGAGTAATCGCGTAATTCCTAAAATTATCAAAATAAGCAATTCTTCAGTGGTTTCAATAGACCTAAACTCGTAACTTATAAATAATCAAAATGGAACAAAAGAATCAGCCGAATTTTTCGGTGGTTATTCCGGCTTATAACGAAGCTTCCCGGGAAGATCAGATGAGGGATCATTTGGTTTCTATTCAAGAATATTTTGAGAAAAAAGGAATGAACTATGAAATGATAGTGGTTTTGGACGGGCCTACGGATGAAACTCCGGGACTGGTAAAGAAGCATACCAAAGACATCAAAAATGTTCGGATAATTGATAGAAAAAAGAATAAAGGAAAGGGATACAGCGTTCGAGAGGGGTTGCTGGCAGCCGAGGGCAAGTTCAGGCTTTTTACCGATATGGACGGAGCAACTCCCATCACTATGCTGGACAGGTTTTTTCCAAAATTTGAAGAAGGATCGGATATCGTGATTGGCTCGAGAGATTTGGAAGAGTCTGATGTGAAGGTCCATCAACCCAAATGGAAAGAGCTTATGGGGGACGCCGGCAATCTGCTGATACAGTTCGTGGGAGGGCTCTACGGCACGAAAGACACCCAGTGCGGATTCAAGGCTTTTACACAGGAGGCGGTTAAAGATATTATTCCGCGGACAACAGTACAGAGGTGGGGTTTGGATTTTGAAATTCTTATCTTGGGAAAAAAGCTGGGTTATGATATAAAGCAGGTTCCCGTGGAGTGGATCGACAGCGGAGACAGCACTGTCGGCATAAGCGGCTACATCAGCACTTTCAAGGATTTGTTCAAAGTCAGATGGAATTTGATGAAAGGGGTGTATCAGCTCAACAGGAAAGCGGAGAATATTGAAAAGACGGTAGAGGATAAATAAGAGCGTGCTATTTCCAAGATGTTGAATTTTTTTGGAAATTAAGTAATTGCATTCCTGCAATGTCGAGAGTAAAGCAAGTTTTGGTTTTATGCGCACACGCTTTTTGGGCTTATTAAATGATATTACGCACCCTTTGCTAAAGCTATAATTGCTTCGATTAGAGGTTCAGCCTCTTTAAGAGGCTGAACCTCTTTGGCAAGAATTGATAAATATATCCAAATTAAGCTGGATAGAAAGTAAGTGCGTAACATCATTTAGGTAATAGAGAAAGCCAAAAGCGCGATTACTATTTTTAATGAAATTTAATGTTTCAATTCAAATTTCGAATTATAAATTTAAAATTGATTCAATATAATATATAAACAAAAAATTATGGGGACCTCTAAAAAAACAAAAGATCAAAAAGAAAAAATTTCTCAGCTGAGGCAGGACTTGGTGACCGGCGACTGGGTGGTGATTGCCAACAGCCGCGGGAAAAGGCCGGATGATTTCAAAAAAGAAAAAAACAGCGTGGAACAGGAAGAGACGCCCGAGGAGTGCCTTTTTTGCAAGCCGGAAGCTTCCGGGCAAGAGGGGGATGTGTTGATTTACAATACTTCCGACGGAGATTGGACGCTGAGAGTTTTCCCCAATAAGTATCCGGCTTTTTCCAGGCCTTCCGGAGGGAGAATCAACCACCAGGAAGAAGGGCCGTATTTTTGGATGGACGGAGTGGGCTATCATGAGGTGATTGTAACCAGAGATCATTATGACAGAATCGGCTCTATGGACAATGTCAAGGTAGCTGAGATTCTGGACTCTTTCCAGACACGCTACATTGATTTGATGAACAAAAAATCCGTCCGCTATATTGAAATATTTCACAATCAGGGATCGGAAGCCGGCGCATCTATTTTTCATCCTCATTCTCAGCTAGCGGCCGTTCCGGTGGTTTCTCCTTATGTGAGACTGGAGCTGGACGGGTCGGAAGAATATCACAGGGCTAATAAAAAATGTGTTTTTTGCGATATGATTGAATGGGAAACGGAACACCGGCAAAGAATTGTTTTTGAAAACGACAATTTTATCGCTTTCTGTCCATTTTCTTCCCGAAGGGCGTTTGAAGTTTGGGTTTTACCCAAGAAGCACAGCCCTTATTTTGAGCGGATAGACCTTCAAGGAAAACTGGAAGGAGCGGAAGTTCTGAATGAAGCTATTAGAAAAATTAACAAAGTTTTGGATAACCCGGATTATAATTTCTATCTCCACACGGCGCCTTGCGACGGCAGGGATTACCCGCACTACCACTGGCATATAGAAATTTTACCCAAGACTTCCATCTGGGCCGGGTTTGAGCTCTCCACCGGAGTGGAAATTTCGGCTATGGAGCCGGAGAAGGCGGCGAAGGCGTTGCGGGAGGAGAAGTGAGATGTAGGAGATGTGAAAATTATTCTAATTATTCTAATTGCTCTAATTATTCTAAAGTTGAAAGCGAGTTATTTTTTGGAATAAAAAGATATTTGTTGTATGTAAATGGAAAATAATTTGAAATTTGTAGAAACATTTCGAGATTAAGATGTTAAGAAATTCAGAAATTGATTCAAAAAAAATTAAAAATTTCCTTAGTGACAAGTGACCAGTGACAAGTGACTGTGAATAAATAAGAGTTAACTTTCAGTTTGCCTAGGCATGCGCTATATTTAATTAAATCGCTTCCAACTTTATGATAATCGAAACACAGCAGGCGGTGGAGCTCTTGAAGGGCGTGCCGGCCGAGATTTCCATGTTTATTATAAGCATGACGCCTGTCTTTGAACTGAGAGGAGCCATTCCGGTTGGGATAGGCGCCTACAAGATGGGAATTTGGGAAACCTATTTCTGGGCGGTTTTGGGGAATTTTGTTCCGGTGGTTCTGCTGGTATTCTTTTTGGAGGCGGTGGCGAATTTTCTGTCCAAGCATTTTTCATTTTGGAGAAAATTTTTCGACTGGCTTTTCGAGAGGACCCGCCGGAGAGCGAAAGACAAGATTGAGAAATATGGCGACTGGGGATTGTTCTTTTTGGTGGCTGTTCCCCTGCCGGTAACCGGAGGGTGGACGGGATCGTTGGCCGCTTTTCTTTTCGGCATCAAAAGGAAAAAAGCCATTCCCATTATATTTTTAGGCATTATGGCGGCCGGAGTCATAGTGACCGTTTTAACCGTAGGCATTGGAAAATTATGAGAATAAAAGAAAAGCATTTGATCATAGCTAACTTCAAAATGTACCTTTCCGGGAAAGGGCAAGTCAGCCAGTGGCTGAGGAATTTCGATAGAGACTCGAAAAATCTTGAGCTTATTGAAAGCCGCTTGGTTTTGTGCCCGCCGGCTGTTTCTTTGGCGGATTTTGCGAGCAATATAGAGCTGGACTGCGTTAGCTTCGGCGCGCAGGACTGTTTTTGGCAGGACGAGGGGGCCTATACAAGCGGACTGGGGTCGAAGATGGTGTCCAGCTACGGAGGGAAGTTTGTTATTCTCGGCCACAGCGAGAGGAGAAAATATTTCGGGGAAACCGATGAAGCGGTGTCGCACAAAACATCTTTAGCGGTTAAAAACCGCCTTCATCCCATTCTTTGCGTAGGCGAAAACGCCGACGAGAAGAGACGGGAGGAGACCAAAGAAGTGCTTCTCAATAAGCTGGAAAAAAATTTGCAGTTTATTGGCAAGGGGACAATTGAGGAAGTTGTGATCTGCTATGAGCCTATTTGGGCAATCAGCGCTAATAATCCGGACCACTTGCCGACGGCTAACGAGCTGATGGAGGCCAGGGTTTTGATAAAAAAATTTTTGGTTGGAAAATACGGACAAAGCGCGGCCGAGAGGGTAAGAATTATTTATGGCGGAAGCGTGGACAGCAAGAACTACAGGGAAGTTTGTGTGGAGTCCGGAATGGAAGGCGCCTTAATCGGCGGCGCGAGCAAAATGCCTTATGAGTTGGTGAAGATTGCTAAAATAGCGGAGGAAGGAAAGTGAGAATCAAGGTGTTTTAATATCGCTTGGGTATCTTTTATTCAGTCTGGAGTGTCTGGCGTTGTATTATGAATCATGTGTCATGAGTTATGTATCATGTATTATGAATCGAGTATCATGAATTTTGGGAAGTGGGAAATATGTTGCTAAACAGATTGCGTTTTTGTTGCGGTTAATCTCGTTAGGGGGGGGTATAGTTTAAATATTTGAATCATGTATTGAGTATCATATATCATGAATCGAGTATCATGAATTTTGGGAAGCGGGAAATACGTTGCTAAACAGATTGCTTTGTTGTTGCGGTTAGCTTGAAGTTCGACTTCTGCTGACGCAGAATTCAAACTTCAGATTCTTATCCGGGTTCTCTCTCAAGAGGTAATTTATATGAATTACATAATATCAGTTAATAAAAACGATTAATTCTTGATTTCTATTAATTAAATAATAAAATTAAAACAAATGAGAACAAAAAGTATTGAAATTTTGAAGAAGGCTTTGAAGGAAAATACGGCCGTGGGGGCTTTTAACACGGCTAATTTGGAAATTTCCCAAAGCATTATCCGGGCGGCGGACAATTTATGCAAGCCGTGCATTATCCAAGCCACCACCACCACGATGGATTATACCAATAATTCTATCGGTGAAATTGTGAAGTCGGTTATTGACAAAGAGTCCAACGGAGCCAGCATAGGATTTCACCTTGACCACGGACACAATCTTCACGATGTGATCAAGGCTATTGAACTGGGGGTGGATTCGGCTATGATCGACGCTTCCAAGATGAGCTTTCAGGAGAATAAAGAGATAACCAAAAAAGTGGTAGAGCATGCCCACCCCAAGGGCATTGCCGTTCAAGCAGAGTTGGGAAGAGTGCCCTATCTGGGGAGGGAAAAGATGAGCGTTAACTGGGAAGAAATAATGACGGATCCCAAGCAAGCCAAGGAGCTTGTAGAGGAGACGGGAGTGGATGCCTTGGCTATTGCCATTGGAAACGCTCACGGGTTTTTCCGGGAGAGAAATGAGCCGGACTGGGATAGGCTGAAAGAGATCAGGAAACTGTTGCCGGAAACGCCGCTTATATTGCACGGAGCATCGGACTGGGAGGGGAAAAAGGCTAGAAAAGCCGTCAAGCTGGGCATCAATTGCTTCAATATTGATACGGATATCCGAATCGCTTTCTGTACCGCCCTTTGCAAAATGGCCGGCGGCAAGCATTGCGAAGTGAGCGATCCCCGAAAGATACTAAAAGTAGCCAGGGATGAAGTCCAGAGCAAGGTGGAAGAGAAGATCAAGCTGTTTGCTGGTTGAAGGGTGAGAAATATTGCTCCATTGTTAAATTGCTCCATTGTTAATTGATAGTGGCAGAAATGTTATAGATATAGATAGATAAATTGATATAAAGTGGAAATTTATGGAAATTAGCGCTTCGCGCGAAACTTGTAGAAACTATTCGAAATTGCCTCTCAGAGGGTGATCGATTAAAATTGTTAAAATATTAAAATAATCCGCTCCATGTTAGAGATAGCGAATTTGAGGCGTTAAAGTGTTAATATGTTTAAATCACTCGTGTCCGGTTCACAAATCCCACAAACAAGCCTGTTTTCTGCCGCTTCTTTTAAAATTTTGCAATTCAAGATCACTAAACAGCTCAACCATGGGAGTTTTAGTTAGGACTGACACGTTCAAAATTTGTAATATTTCGTAGAGGTTTTTTTCAATCCTCCATTGTTTTTTGAAAATGGCTACTACAAGATAAGCGCAGATGGCAATGCAGATTTGGGTTTTTACCGCGTTCTCTGAGCGGCCCCAGAAGGCTTTGATCTTGAGATGCTGCTTGATCCATTTGAAAAACAATTCAATTTGCCAGCGGTGCTTGTACAGGGCGGCTATTTTCTCAGCAGAAAGATTAAAATCGTTGCTCAAGTAAGTGAAATACTTTTTGCTTTCTTGGTCAAAGAATTTAATCCTCCTTAATTTCTCCGGATACCTCTTGGAGCTTTTCCAATTGCTAAGCCTGATTATCTGATCGCAGCAAATCCCTGTTCCTTTTTCCTTCCTGTTGGAATAAATTCTTTCAAATCCCAGACACTCCTTGGCTCTGATAACAAAGAAGGCTCCTTTTCGGTGAATTTTGTAAAGCCTGCCGTAATCTATGTAGCCCCGGTCCAGAATGTAATGCGCTTCCGGCTCAATTTCGATCGAATCCAGGAATTCCAGATCGTGCCTTTTGGCGCTAGTGATTTCAAACATGGCGGGAATATTGCCGTCAAGGTCCATTTGCAGATTCAGCTTTACCCCGGCCCTTACAGTCTTGAGCTTGGCCCAGGAGAAAAGAGAAAGGCAGAGTTCGATCACCGATGAATCTATAATGTAGCAAGCCCCGTTCAGTTCCAAATTAAAATTGTCATCGCCTGCATACAGCTTCCTGGCTTTATCAATCAATATTCCCGCCAGGTCCCTGTAAATCCTCCAATCCCTTTTTTCGCTGGCATCGGAAAGAGTTGATCTTGAAATAATGCTGGAAAAACCCAGGTTGCGGATTTTTCCCTGCTGGGAGCTCAAGCAGTTGACAACGTCCCGGAGGCTTTCCCGATGAGAAATCTGCCCGAAAAAGAGAGCTAGGAATTGATTCCAGCAAGTAAGTTTTTTTACTGCCGAATTGCCCCGGTATCTATCCACGCAGCGGTTGAATTCATAACGGGGGATGTGATCTGCAAGCTGAGAAAGAACATATTTTCCATGATACATTTGAGTAATTGATAATTGCTTAAAAAACAATATCAATTATCCCATTATTTCCGTTCAAGCCAAAAAAAATTCTTGTCCCTTGATTTTGGCTCTGGAAAGCCAAAATCAGGAGATGAGAAAAAAATTAACCGGACACGAGTGATGTTTAAATGTTAACATGAACTTGCTTATCCGCCTCTGGCGGGATTCAGAATCTAATGAATGATTGCCAAAAAGGCTTTGTAAAGAGATTCTGATTTTCATCAGAATGACAAAATTAGGAATTACGCGCTTACCTCTTTATTGCCTAAAAAAGAGAGAGCAAAGCAAGGCTTGGTTTTTGCATTCGATCGAAAAAATATTTTAGAAGCAAAAAGGGTTTTCTATTAAAAATATCTTAACAAGCCTGAAAGGCAAGTGCGCATAAAACCAAGCCTTGCTTTGCTCTCGGCGTTGCCAGGGAGTAATCGCGTAATTCCTAAAAATATCAAAATAAGCAATTCTTCAGCGGTTTCATGTTAATATGTTTAAATGTTAACATGATTTCGCTTTGACAATTTTTAAAAATGCGAGTAAAGTGAGAAAGGACGCATTGATAGAAAGTTGCTATTGTTTGCGTATGAATTAGATATTAATAAACCGACTGTTAAGATTTAAAAAAGCCGGTAGTTGCAAAAAAGAAATCCAAATGACTTCATATAGTAGAAAAAATAGAAAATGGAAAAAATGTTCATAGCGATATGGATGTGATCTTTTTTGCATTGCTAGGCAATCAAAAAAATGGATCCGATAACAATGAGCGTTTTGGCTTTGCTGGCCGGAGGCGGAGTTGGCTTTGTGGGACGTAAATTTTATGCCAAATACCGTCTGGGAACAGCTGAATCCAAAGCGGAAAAAATTCTGGAAGACGCGAAAGTGAAAGCCAGAGAAAAGGTTTTGAATGCCAAGGACGAGTCAGTGAAGGTCTTGGAAGACGCCAAGAAAGATGAAAAACAAAGGATAGAGGACATCAGATCCCGGGAGAGGAAGCTGGAGAATAAGGAAAATGAGATGGACAGGAAAGACAAGAACCTGGACAAAGAGAGAAAAGACGTTCAACAGAAAGCCCAGGAGATAAAAAAAATCAGGGAAGAGGTCAACAGGGTGAAAGAGGATAAAGAGAAGGAGCTGGAGAAAGTGGCTAAAATGAAAAAAGAAGATGCCAAAAAAGAACTTCTTCAAATGGCGGAAAAGGAAAATAAGGACGAAATCGTCAAGGCGGTTTCCAAGCTGGAGGGAGAAAAAAGGGACAAAGTCGAGTCCAAGGCTATGGATATTATGGCGGTTGCCATGCAGAGATATGCCGGCTCCCAAGTGGCCGAAACAACGGCTAGTACTATTACTATTCCCAACGACGAGGTGAAAGGGAGAATTATCGGCCGGGAAGGAAGAAATATCAAAGCTCTGGAAAATTTGACGGGAGCGGAGATTATCGTGGACGACACTCCGGAAGCCATTGTGGTTTCCAGTTTTGACCCGATGAGAAGGGAAATTGCCAAGAACTCCATCGAAAAACTGATCGAAGACGGACGCATCCACCCCACTAAAATAGAAGAAGCGGTGCAGAAGGCCAAAGAGGAAATTAACAAGAGAATCAAAGAAAGCGGGGAAGCTACCGTTTACGACGTGGGATTGACCGGCGTGGATCCCAGTCTCACCCATCTTTTGGGAAAATTGAGATACAGGACCAGCTACGGGCAAAACGTGCTGTTGCATTCTCTTGAAGTCGCTCATCTTTCCGGAGCCTTGGCGGCGGAATTGGGACTGGATGTTTCTTTGGCCAAAAGAGCCGGATTGTTTCATGACATTGGAAAAGCCATTGATCATGAGATACAGGGAACTCACGTGGAGCTGGGAATAAACATATTAAAGAAATTTAATCAGCCCCAGGAAGTGATAGATGCTATGAAGTCCCATCACGAAGATTATCCCTTCAAGGACAACATCGGCTTGGTGGTGGCCGCCGCGGACGCTTTGAGCGCTTCCAGGCCCGGCGCAAGAAAAGACACCCTGGAGAAGTACTTAAAAAGGCTGGAGGAATTGGAGCAGCTGGTCCTTTCTTTTAATGAAGCGGAAAAGTGCTACGCCCTGCAGGCCGGCAGAGAAGTCAGAGTGTTTGTCAACGCGGAAAAGATTGATGACCTCAAGTCAATCAAATTAGCCAAAAACATTGCCCAAAAAATAGAGCAAGAACTTAACTATCCCGGCGAAATCAAGGTAAATGTCCTCAGGGAACTGCGATCGGTTGAATACGCAAGATAGGCTCAACAGAGCCAAAAATGAGGATTAGGCAAAAACAAAATGCCTAGAAAATGCAAAAAACTCTTGCATAATTTGTAAAAAATGTATTAGAATAGGGGAAAAGTAAGAAACTGCTGAAGAATGAATTATTTTAAGATTTTGTCATCCTGATGAAAATCAGAATCTCCCTGAATAAGCCATTTTGCAAATTTATAGATTCTGAATCCCGCCAGAGGCAGACACGGCAAGTTCAGAATGACATTCTTTGGTGGTTTCAAGTAATATTTAGGAATATAAAACCGTGAAACAAATTAAGCTTAGTACTAGATGGGAGGTGAAATCATGAACAAAAAACAAGTAATCGATGCAGTAGCATCCAAAACCGGTCTTAGCAAGAAAGATTCCGAAGCAGCTTTGGAAGCAGTGCTTGACACTGTAACCGAGGCTTTGCAAAAAGGCGAGCAAGTTACCTTTACCGGATTCGGATCTTTCTCAGCTTCAGAAAGAGCTGCCAGGGACGGAGTTAATCCTTTGACCAAGGAAAAAATTAAGATCCCTGCTACTACAGTTCCCAAGTTCAAAGCCGGAAAAGCTTTGAAGGAAGCTGTCAAAAAATAAAGACCTTATCTGACTTTACAAAGAAAACCCCCAAGAGGGGTTTTCTTTTTTATTGACAAATAGGCAATTAGTTATTTTAGGTGTAAGATTCGCCAGCGTTATTTACAGTTTTACTTCGCTCGGGAATATAAAATTTGAAAGAAAAATCTAGCTCGCTTTCTGATTTTCTAGCTAAATTTTCTTCCAAGGCTTCAGAAAATTTAGAGAAAATTCCGAACCGCTCATACAGACGATTTTGTCTTCAAATTTTATATCCCCTCGCTCTTGTGATGTGTAAACAACGCTCTGGATTCTAACATTTTTAGGAATTACGCGCTTGCCTCTTTATTGCCTAAAAAAAGAGAGCAAAGCAAGGTTTGGTTTTTGCATTCGATCGAAAAAATATTTTAGAAGCAAAAAGGTTTTTCTATTAAAAATATCTTAACAAGCCTGAAAGGCAAGTGCGCATAAAACCAAGTCTTGCTTTGCTCTCGGCATTGCCAGAGAGTAATCGCGTAATTCCTATATTTGTTATTGGCAATTGGCTTATCTACCAAAAAGTTTTCATTTCTCATTTCTCATTTCTCAATTTTCGTTGAATTTTCAATTTCAGGAATTACACGCTCAGATTTCTTCCTTGTCAACTAATTTGATTCGTGTATATAAAACCAAGCCTTGCTTTGCTCTCGCCATTGCCGGAATGCATTCGCGTAATTCCTGAATTTACTAATTTTAAAGGTTCTAATCAGATAGTCAGAAGTTTAACTTCTGCTGAATCAGAATCCAAACTTCTATTTATCTTAGGAATTTGATGAGCTGTTACGTAGCATGCTACGTAACAACACTATTAAAAAATCAATCTAGACAAATCTGAAAAACCAAGCAATAAAAACACTTAGGGCCTGCCCCCGCAGTGCGGGGCAAATAAGGTAGAATGTTTATATTTTTAAAGCGGTGCGAAACCCGAAATCCTCCGGGCAAGAATTATTTTCTTTTATAAATGGGATTTTGGTTAAAATAATTTTTTCCCGCAGAGCGGGAGCAGCAGATTTTTTTCAAAAATCAGCCGCCCCTACTTATGATTTGCGGTTTTTAAATTAAGAGATTGAATGGAAAGGAGAGGAGAAAAAAGGGTGTCCAAATTTAAAATTAGCTCAATGAAAATTGAATTAAAATTAAAAATTATAAAATTAAAAATTGCTGCCAAGCTAGCTTGTGGATAACTTTTCTTGGCAAGATTTGTATTGTGTTATACAATGGAATTAAGTTGAGTTTTTCCCCTTAAAATAAATAATTAAATAGAAATTAATATCAAAAAAATGAAAATCAAAAATGAAAAAGTTTCCATCTCTACCCAGAAACAAGTGGAATTTGTCGATATCACCGAACAAGTGGAGGAGATAGTTCAAGAAAGCGGAGTCAAGAGCGGGCAGGCTTTGGTTTTTTCCCCTCATTCCACGGCCTCGGTAGCTATTAACCACAAGGAGGATATGCTCTTGCAGGACATGTCAAGGATACTTTATCGATTAGCTCCGGTGGATGAGCGCTACGATCATGATGTTTTTGAATTGACCAAGAAAAATAAATCCGACGGCAGGAGCAACGGCCACAGCCATTGCAAAAACTTTCTCTTGGGAACCAGCGAAACTATCCCGGTGCAAGACGGCAAGCTGATGCTCGGAGACCGCCAGAACATCTTTTTAGTGGAGTTTGATGGCGGCAGGGAGAGGGATTATATTGTTCAGGTTTTGGGAGAGTAGGGGGGAAATTATTCTAATTATTCTAATTGCTCTAATTAAAAAAAATTGCTCAATTGTGTATTGGTGTATTTGTTTAATGGTATATTGGGGGGGTCATTGTTCCATTGTTCCATTGCTAAATTGTTAAGAGAAAGAAACCACTGAAGAATGTCATTCTGAGCTTGCTGTGTCCGCCTCTGGCGGGATTCAGAATCTAGGAATTTACAAAAATGGCTTGTTCAGGGAGATCCTGATTTTCATCAGGATGACAAAATCCTAAAATAATTCATTCTTCAGTGGCTTCAAGAGAAGTGGTTTAATGAGTGACTAGTGACGGGTGACAAGCGACTAGATTACTATGATATATATAGAAATTTATTGAAATTCATAGAAATTGCGAAATTGCCGCCCGGGGGGCGATCACCCTTTGGGTGGCCTCCTGGGGGGGGGGAATCTCTCTTTTGGGGAGGGATTTAAACCCGCCAAACACGGTTTGTCGTGTTTAAAAGGCTTAGTTTTGGGGAATAAATTGTTGAAAAAAATAGATTTTATTATAAATAAAAATTGAAAGTTATGAGTCAGGAGGCCATGAGGGTTGACGCTTCAACTGAAAATGCAATTGAAGCCGTTGCCGATGAAGACAAAAAAAAGCCTGAAAATAAAGCGGAAACAAGGGAGATTTATTTAGAAGATCTTGTTGAGCCCTATCTTAATGAAGAGGTCAGGGATTTATATGCCCTGGACTACGTTTCCGGAAGCAAAAGCGTTTGGGACTTACGGCGGGGAAATGAAGAAAAACTAGAAAACAAGAGGAACACTGAAAAATACAAAAAATATGCTAAGAAGTTTGAAGAAGAGATGTTTGGAGAAAGGGGGCTTCCTGATTATTTAGAAAAAAAGATACGATCAAAAAAGCTGGACCCGGAAAACAAAAAGGAAATCGAGAAAGAAATTATAGGATATTTACATACCAAAAATCTAAAGAAGCCTCTTCGGTTTATGGTTTATGATATTTTGGCAAAAGAAAACTTGGATGAGGACCAAAAAAAAGATATAGAGGAAGTTTTTAGAGATTACAAATATAGCTCCGGGAATGCCTCTAAGAAGAAACTGGAAGAATTTTTAAAGAAGTTTTTGAACAGGCACGAAAGAAAGGGCGCGGAAGCCAGCGGGGAGGATAAAGAAGAGGCTATTGAAAATGTTTCTGTTGAACAAACGAGGGATAGCAAAGGCGGGGGTGAAAGTGAAGGCGAAGGTGTTATTTCGGGTGCAAGCCAGGATGATGAGGGCAACCAGACCTCAGCAACCAGGAGTGTAGCTTCTGGTCAAGGAGCTGGCAACGGCTCAGAAAAGGATTCAAGAATGACTGGAAATGGTCGAGAAGAAATAAGCCCTGCGGAGTTGAAAAAACTTCAGGAAAGATTTGATAAATATGAATGGAACAGAGTTTATAGCAATCCCGATGGAGAGGAGATGAAAATTGTTGATTTTAAACCGGAAGATATGAAAATTGTGGTGGTGGAATTTTCAGACCCTTTTGAATCTTTGGGGAAAGAAGAAAATGGAGACGGAGAATCGGTACCCAATTGGGGCTTTAGCGGGAAGTCAAAAAATGAAGGAGTGGAGAAAGAAATGGATTTGGATGAGTTTGAGGATTGGTTTAAGAAAAAAGGATTTTATTTGGAGTCGGAGGAGGTTGTCGGAGGCAAAGAAAGCGGAGAAGACAAAGATGAAGAAGAAGATGAAGAAACTGAAAATCAAGAACCAATAGTGGAAGAAGAAGCTAATGATTCTTTAAGCGGAACTCAGTCGGAAGGAAACGAACAACAAGGGGAATCGTCGAAAATGGATGAAGAGAAGGGCGCTGGAGAAAAGACGGAGAAGGAATTGGAAGAAAGAATGGAGAAAATTAAAGGGATGTATGTTTATGGCAATGGGGAGGTTATTAATATTATCTCCGGGAGCGAAAAAGGCAAAGTTAAATTTGTAGAAGGTGGTAAAGAAGTTGACATTGATGATGTTGAGAGAGTTTTGATAAGAAAACAAAACAATGGCGAGCTTCAGAAAATTGAAAGTGTGGATAATTATATAAATTATTTGGAAAAAAATATTTTAGCTACATATACAGACATAGGCATAGATAGGGATACCTTTAGGGTCATGAAATATTTTTTTGATGATGAAACGAAGAGATTTAAAGCGAAAATTGAAGAGAATGGCAAAACGAGAGAAAAGGGGATAAGCTTAAATTTATTGAGAAACAAAATTTCGGAACTTGAGAAAAAACACATTGAAATAATGAAAGCTGAGCTTGGAGCTCCGGGCGAAAAGGTTTATCAAAAGAAGGACAAGGGCACATTATTCACGATAAAGGATTATAAAATCGATAGGCGGACAGGCAACAGAAGAATTGTGATGGAAACTCAACAGGGTGGTAAAAGAGCAACTTTTAATTATAGAGATTTCTGGAGCAGTTTTGCGGAAATCGAAGATGAAAAAGAAGATCAAGAAAGAGGTGCAGTCCAAGGGCAAAATGATAGAGGTGCAAGCGGAAGCCAGCCGGTGTCCGGTTCTTCCCAGGCAGGGCGGCCAGAAGGTGAGAAAGGCGGGCAACCGGAAGATCAATTGGAGCAAGTAAGCGTGGATGCGGAAGAGTATTTGAAGAATTATGCCGAAAGCGATCAGGATTATATAAATACGGAGCTAGAGAAAAACAAAAAAGATAAAATTGAATTGGAAGGTTTAGATTTAACAGAAAAGGAAAAGATTTTTGTTCGGGAGGGTCTGATTCCTTATGTAAAAAGGTTTATGGATATGCTTGAAGAGGATAGATTTGATTCAAAAGAGAGAGGGGCTTCAGAGGATGAGATTTCAAGAGAAATTGAAGATGAGAAAAAACATTATTGGGAAAAGGAGTTGCCCGGGATCTTACTGGGCTATCAAAAGTATCTTCCACGGGAAAAATGGGGGAAGGTAATTGAGTATTTAAAAGGTTTGGAATATTGATTGTTCTGAAACTACTAAAGAATGTCATTCTGAACTTGTTTACCCGGCCTTGAAGGGCTTGTCCGTCTCTGGCGGGATTCAGAATCTAATGATTAGCGGCTAGGTTTGAAATAAAAGCGTACCCCCCTAGCCTTGATTTTTCAGGGTACTGATATTACACTAATCGGATTCGCTATGAATCTATTTTTAAGCAATTAATGTAATTTCAGTACTATGAAAAAGAATGAGGCTAAAAAAAATTTCAGCAAGCCCATAAGATGTCCCGGGAAGGAAAAAGCAAGATTCAAATAAGCAAAGAACTGGGAATAAGAAAAGCAACAATTATAGAATGGCTCAAGCAGGACAAGTATCAAGACAAGAGAGGTTGGAAAAAGGACAAAGCAAGGAAATACACGGACAAGCGAGTCGGGGAAAAAATCTGCCAGCTCAGGGAAGATAGAATATTGGAAAAGAGTTACTTCATCGGCAGCGAATACCTGCAAATGGATTATGCCAATAATTATCCCTGCGAAGAGCTGCCATCGGATTGGTTTATCAAAGAAACAATCAGGAGAAATAATCTTCAAACCAGGAAGCCGAAAAAGAGAAAAAGGGCGGAGCGGAATATTTGCTTTTTCCGTCAAGATCGATCAAGAGTTTGGGACATATCCACCAATCCGGAGATTTTATCGGAAAGAAATATATTAGCGGGAGATCCGAGCCTGTGAACATACTTTCTACCAGCTACTACTTTCCCTTCAAGCTGTATGAAATAGCCAGACTGCCGGCGGAAAAGGCTGTATATGCGATAGAAAAGCTTTATCTGCAATGGCAGATTTATCCCATCCCCGATGTATTCCGTATGGATAACGGGCTGCAATTCAGAGGAACAGCGAGTGGCAAGAGATCATTGGGAAAATTTGTGATCTTCCTCTTGAACCTCGGTGTTACTCCGTTGTTTGGAGCTCCGTCAAAACCTTGGAATAATCCTCACGTTGAAGGCCACAACAGAGTTTTCAATGAAAAAGTCTGGAAAAGAAACCATTTCAAAGATTTAAATCAGATTGACAATGAATGCGATAGATTTAATGCTGAAGGAAAAGAACTGTTCCGATTCAAGTATTCCAATTTTATCATAAACAATTATCAATTATGCAATTTTCTTGAAAAGAAGCATCAAATTAAAATCAACAGATTAGAGACAGTTAAAAACAAGAAAATCTGTTTTGTCCGTTTCGCTGAATCTTTTGAAGAAAAAGGCAATGCATTTTTTACTATTATGAATGAACAAGTTGCCGTTCCGGAAAAATATACCCATCAATTTGTATTCGCTGAATGGTATCTTGATAAAGAGGAATTGATAATTTATTCAGAATACAAGAAAGAACGAACAATGATCAGGAAAATGAAATTTGAAATAAATTGCTAGTACGGTTTTATATCAAATTAAGCAATTAGCCATTAACGAAAAAGGCTTTGTAAAGAGATTCTGATTTTCATCAGAATGACAAAATTTTCAAAACAATCAATTCTTTAGTGGTTTCTTGTTTTATTTCTTTCTTACAATTTATTTCTAGATATAAAGTTTATTATAATGGAAAAAATGCCCACTTATCACAATCCGTTGGACGAAGCGACAAAAAAGGTCGATGAGTATGATGAAAATTTGACAAATAATCTTTCTCAAGCAGGAAGCGATTTTGATGTTGGAGAAGAAGAGGGCGGCAAGGCGGAGAAGTTTACAGCAAGAAGCGAGGCAGAGGCGCGGGAGTATAGCGAGGACGAGGTTCATGGTGAGCAACCGGTGGCGGATCTTAATCAAATTGTTTCAAAGCCGGGAACTAAAGAGCAGAAGAGTGAAAGCAAGTTTCAAAGCGGAGAAAGTGTAGATGAAGATGATGATGAATCCGGGACGGAGGCTTCGGAAGCCTCGGTCGGGACAGGCGTTGGACGTGAAAGCGCAGAAGAGGCAGAGCGGGGTGAGACCGAGAGAGCTGTTCAGGGTTCAACCGAGCAAGGAGACAAAAAAGTCGATGAGAAAACTGAGAAAGATGTTGATATAAATGATTATTCCAATGAAGATATTGGAAGGTACGTTTTTGATAAAAAAGAGGAGAATAAGAGGAAGAGGGAAATTGAAAGAGAAGAATTAAAAAAGAAAGAAAAAGAAGAAGAGCCGGCTATCGAAGAAGGAATAATTGCGGAAAATAAAGATGAAAAAGATGCAAGGAGCGAAGAAGCGAGGCTAAAAGAGGAGGTCGATGAATCTTTCCAGGGGCTGGTTGAGGTTCACAAGCAGATGAAGGAGAAGGAAAAGGATGTGGCCAAATTTGAACTTCTTCAAGGTCGATTCAGGCAGAGCTTTGAAGCCAAGAAGGCAAAGGTTAAAAAAAAGAAAACCGAAAATTCAAATAAAAAAGAGGAGTTTGAAGACACAGAACAGGAAAGCGAAGAGCAGAGAGAGAGCGGGGCAATGCAAGATTACAAATTTTATAAGGAAAAATATCAGCAGGCAAGAAGAGAATATGAAAATAAATTTCAAGATTATACTCAGGCGGTTTTTAACAAGGAGATGGAGAAACTAGAAGCGGAGCAGAAAAAAAATCCCAAGAGCAGGGAATTGCACGAGTTGAGAAAAAAAGAACTGCTTTTTTCTAAAAGAGTCGTTCCCTTGGGAGAACAAGAGAAGGAATTTCTTGCCAAAATGAAAGAGAAAGAAGATGAGGGCGGAGGCGATAAAAGTGAGAGAAAAGAAGAGAAAGAGCAAGAAAAAATAGAAAAATTATCGGTCCATGATTATTTTGACTTAAAGCAGCAGCAGTTGGTTTTTACTGAAGGGGAAAATTTAAATAAAAGCAAAGCGAGAAAAATTTGGGAACGGATTCAAAAACAGCCCAGATATAAAAAGGTTTTGGCCTTATCCTTGTTAGGCGGCGGAGCTTTGGCCACTGTTGGAGGCGCTCCATTTGCGGCTTTGGGTTATACCGCTTCAAGAATCACTAGGGGCGCGGTCGGCGCTAGTCTTTCCAAGGGAGTAGGGGCGATGATGGATCGGAGTCAGAAAAGAGGCAGAAACGAAGACAAGCATGCTTTCAATATGGATTTTTATAAAAGCTACGAAGGTGGCAAATCGGAAGCTTTCAAGGCATTGAATGAATTCAACAAAAAGGAAAGGGAGAGAAAGAAAGAAAAGCGTTTGGCCATGATAGTGTCCGCCGGGGCGTTGGGGGCCGGGTTCTATAATCTGGATGAATTATTTTCCGGCAATGCTTCGGAGGCTGTTGATTCGGGGTCCATGAAGAATAGAGGGGGAGTTGAAAAGGCGGCGGCTAATGCGACTGAGAGCGGGGAGAGCGGGGCGGAAAACAAATATTCAAAAACTGTTAAGCAGGATATAGTTTCTCATGTTAAACAAAAAGAGCCCGGGGTGGGAGAGGCTATTGATCATTCAAAGGAATATAAAGATGAAACGGCGAGGCTTCTGGATGAGTTCAATAAAAAAGTCAGTTCTGATATTGAGAATTTTTCCAATGTAAGCGAGGAGGAGTTGTATAATTCTCTAAGCGAGCAAGAGGTTTCTTCCGTTGAAGGTTTTGACAGCAACAGCCAGTGGCCGGAAAATTACAGGACACCTTATGCGGAAGAGGATTCGGATGTTTCACCTTATGCTGAAGAGGGTCCTAGCGGAGAAAATGCTGCTGAGGGGGAGGCCGGGCTTGAAGCGAACCCCGAGGTGCTGGAAAGTTATCAACTAGCCAAAGATGAGGCAGTTTGGGATAAATTGGAGGAGTATTATGACGGGGAGCCGAATCAGCAGAACAAGGTGGGCAATGCGGTATTGAAATTTAGGAACGGGGTTAAAGATAATCTTTTGGGTCAAGGCGTTTTTGACAATGAAGCTCAAGCGGAGCAGTTTTTAAACTGGAGATTCAGGCATATGGATGTGGGATCGGAAGTGAATATGACTAAAGAGGGGTTGAATATTCCCGGGTTTGCCAATGACGAGAATATTAGCAGATTTAAAGAAGAAGAGCTGGGCGTCGCCGGGGAGGCAGGTTCAGGAGCAGAGGCGGAAACCGGCGGAGCCGAGCAGTCGGCCGGGGAAGAAGAAGCGGCTGAGGCCGGCGCTATTGACAAGGAGGCGCTGGAAAAAGAGATTGCTCAAATTCCGGAAGAACAAAGAGACAAGGCGCGCGCATTTATTCAGGATATTCCAGAAATGGAAGAAAGCAATCAAAGCGGACCTCAATTAAGACTGGCTATAGATGATCAATTTTTCAAATTTGCCGGAGAAGTTCTTGATAAAGATAGAATCGGCATAAATGACCAATTAAAAGCGGCAGAAATTTTGGATAAGATGATTATGGATTATGCTGATGAGCACTATAGCGGAATTGAGGGAATGAATCAAGCAGAGTATTCTCAGCTTTTGGAGAACAACAATGCTAATATGAAACATATGGCTGACAAGGCAAGAACAATTTTGAATAGTTATTAATAAAAATTAAAAACATCTAATGGCAAACATTAAACAAAAAATTCAGGACGCTCAGATTGATTTGATTCAAGAGCTGGGCATTGACAAGCTTTCCAAAGAAGAGCAGGAAAAAATTCTGCCTCAAATCGGGGAGGTAATTCAGCAGAAGGTGACGTTGAGAATTGTGGAAGAACTGCCGGAGGAGAAGCAGGAAGAATTTTCCAAGATTCTGGATGAGGCTCAGGAAAGCCCGGAAAAACTTGATAATTTTCTGGAGGAGAATATCCCTAATGTGAATGATATTGTTTTGGAGGAGATCGGCGATTACAAGAGGCAGGCGAAGGATTTTTTGGGGAAGAATATGGAAGAAAGGGATGAAAAGGGAGGAGATCAAGAAAGTCATCAGTCATCAGTCATCGGAGATCAGGAGAGGGAGAAAGAAGATAGTCACTCGTCACTCGTCACTGGTCACCGGGAGGGGGACGAAGGGGATAGTCATCAGTCATCGGTCATCGGGGATCGGGAAGAGGTTGAAGATGGTGAAGGAGGGGTGCAAGTGAAGGCAAGTAAAGAAAGTAAAGAAAGTGAAGAAAGTGAAGAATCATCTAAACAGGAGAGTCATCGGTCATCAGTCACCGGGGATCGGGAGGAGGATAGTCACTCGTCACCGGTCACTGGTCACCAGAAAGAGGAGGAAGGGGTAGAAATGGGAGAAGAGCAGGAGAGTCATCCGTCACCGGTTGGCGGTCACCAGGAGGAGTCTAAAGATGAAGAAATGCAAGAGAAAAAACAGCCAGACGTTGAGTCAGATAAAAATGAGGAGCAAACTGATGCTGAAACTGAGTCGGAGAGGATTAGGAAGGAGGCTTTGGAGGAGATTAAAAATAACGCCTCTAAAAAGAATCCTTTTGATAAGGCGGGCGAAGCAGGCGGTGCTGGACAAGAAGAGAAGGAAGAAGATGATCAGAGTGAAGGCGAGGAAGGAAGCCACTCGTCACCGGTTGCCGGTCGTCAAGGAGAGGATGAAGATGGCGGAGAAGGTGCGCAAGTGAAGGCAAGTGAAGAAAGTGAAGAATTATCTAAGCAGGAGAGTCATCAGTCATCAGTCACCGGGGATCAGGGAGAATCTGGAGAAGAGGAGGAAGAAGGAAAAAAAACTGATTCTCAAGAGCGGCCGGATACAAGCGATTTTACTAAAAGATTGAATGAATTAGAGGACAAAGGAAAAGAGGAAGGAGATGAAGACTTGATCAAAAAGCATCAAGTGACTGATGATTCGGATAACGAGGTGGATATATCGGGAGAGCTTGGCAAGTAATTGTTCTAATTAACCTAATTACTCTAATTATTCTAAAAAGAGTAGGTGGAATTCATTTATTTGGTTGTTTTGGGATAAGTTTCTATTAATTTCTGGAAATTTCAACTAGCTTCAGGGACTTCTTTTATTTGTAATTTGGTTTTTGTAATTTGTAATTTTATATGTTTATGCCTGATGAATTAAACAGAAGAGAGAGGGAAGGAGAGAAAAAATTTGAAGGTGCGGGGGGAGCGCCGGAAAGGCGTCCGGAGCAGGAAAATGAGGAACAAATCGGAGAAGAACAGCCGGAGGAAGAGCGGCAAGAGCAAGCCTCCAGGGAAGCTTTGGAAAAAGCTCAAGAGAAAGCCGGATCGGTCGGCTCAAGTCAAGCGCAATCCGATAGCGATGATAAAGGAGATATAGAGAAAAAAGATTCTTTTGCGGAGCTTCAGAAACTGGAAAGCGCCGAGGACAAAATTGAGAAGCTGACCCAGATCGCCGGTCAAGAAGGTCCGGAAACGGCGATTAAGATGGCCAGAAAATTGAATGAAAACTACGTGATGGACATGCTTCACGATGAGATGGTGGATGAGGGCAAGCTCAGGGAGGAGTTGGTTAAGAAGGGGTTTATTGAGGAAGAATAGAAATTGCATTGTTAAATGGCTATTTCATATTAACATGTTATCATTTTAACATTTTAGCATGCAAGCAGTTGATATGGATTGATATATGGTAGAAATTGATTGAAATATGATTGATAAATGCTGATGTATGTTTGCTTTGGCAAGTTGGTTAAACTGGTAAATTACGTGTTTGTTTTAATCTTGTCGTATAGGAATTTCAAAAAATCCTATACACCGCTGATTTCACGCGAATTATCACGCAGATTTACGCGGGATGCTAAATGTGTGAAGCTTAATTTAATGTTAGAACGCAACACAAGTGCGTAATTCCTATAAATTATTAAGGTGGAGAAATATAAAAGTAAAAAAAAGAAATGTTAAGTACTGATGCGATTATATTAATATTGATGGGGGTGAGCGGGTTTGTGGCCTTGGTTAGCGGTGTTTGGTTTTTCTTGGAAGTTGCTGTTTTTGCCAGAGCCAGGCTTAATAGATCCTTGAATTCCACTTTGGATGTAATCAAGGTGGCTAAATCCAGAAAGCCGGAGAACTATCAGGATTCGGAAAAGAAAACTCAGGGAGAGAAAGAGGAAATTTCCGTGATGGAGCAGCTTTTTTCCACTTTGGCCAATGTTCAGATGAGGGGAGGCTTTTTGAAGAAGTTTATTTACGGTCCGCCCCAGATAACTTTGGAAATGGCGGTTCCCTCTGATGAGGAGCAGATTTCTTTTTATGTTTCCATGCCGAGAAAGCTGAAGGAGCTGGTGGAAAAGCAGATTCATAGTTTTTATCCCAGCGCCCACATTGAGAGAGTGGAGGACTATACTATTTTCCGCCCCGGTTCTCATACGGTGGGAAGTTATTTGAAGCTTAATAAGAACGCGGCTTTTCCTATTAGAACTTATCAAAGGCTGGAGTCGGATCCTTTACATAATTTAACCAACGCGTTTTCCAAACTGGAAGATCCGGAAGAAGGGGCTTGCCTGCAAGTGGTTTTCAAAAAATCAAGCAACAATTCCGTCAAAAGCAAGGGAGAGAAAATCAGCCGGGAAATGCAGCAGGGCAAAAGGCTCGATAAAGCGGCCGGAGCTAACAAGATTGCGGACGCCTTGTCCAGTCTTTTGGATGTTTTTACCAAAAAAGACGAAAATTCCAGGGATGACGCGCCGGTGAATTTGACTCCGGAAGAAAATGACATAATCAAACAGATTGAAAACAAAGTTAACAAGTCCAGACTGGACGCCAACATCAGAATTCTGGCTTCGGCCAAATCCCAAGAGAGGGCGGAAGCCGTGCTGGCTCAGCTGGAGAATGCCTTCAGCCAATTTGAAGACAGCAATTTGAATAACTTTAAAGCGATTAGGGACAAATCCCGGAATGCTCACAGGCTTTCTTATGACTACATTTTTCGCCATTTCAAGAAATCGACAAAAGTTACTTTGGATACGGAAGAGCTGGCCAGCGTTTTCCATTTGCCTATTTCTACCACCGAGACTCCCAAGCTGAATTGGCTGAGAGCCAAAGCTGCTCCGCCGCCGGTGAATATTCCCAAGGAAGGGTTGTTGCTTGGCTACAGCGATTTCCGGGGGACTAAAACGGATATTCGCTTAAGCCCGGATGACAGGAGGAGGCATCTTTATATTGTCGGGCAAACCGGTACCGGTAAGTCGGGATTTATAGAAGAACTTACCAAGCAGGATGCGGTCAACAAGGAAGGGATGTGCATTATTGATCCGCACGGAGACTTGATTGACAATGTGCTGGCCAATATTCCCAAAGAACGGGCTGAAGATGTTATTTTTTTCGATCCCTCCGACACGGAGAGGCCGTTTGGATTCAATATGCTGGAGTATGATGAAAATTATCCCGAACAGAGGACTTTCGTGGTTAATGAGATTATTAATATTTTCGACAAGCTGTACGACCTCAGCCAAACGGGAGGTCCGATGTTTGAGCAATACATGAGAAACGCCTTATTGCTGGTAATGGACAGCCCGGAAACCGGGTCGACCTTAATGGAAGTGCCCAGGGTTTTCCGCGATCCGGAATTCAGGAAAGAGAAATTGAAGCTTTGCAAGGATGAGACTGTGATTGACTTTTGGCAGAAAGAAGCGGAGAAGGCCGGCGGGGACGCGGCGCTGGAAAACATCGCGCCTTATATCAATTCCAAGCTGACCAGTTTTATTTCCAATGACATGATGCGCCCCATTATTTCCCAGCAGGAGAGCACAATTAACTTCCGCAAGGCCATGGATGAAGGCAAGATTCTCTTGGTAAGCCTTTCCAAGGGAAGGGTGGGGGAAGTCAACAGCCATTTGCTGGGAATGATCGTGGTTGGCAAGATCTTGATGGCGGCTTTTTCCAGGACAGACATTCCCGAGGATCAGAGAAAAGATTTTTATCTCTATATTGATGAGTTTCAAAATTTCACCACTGATTCCATTTCCACCATTCTCTCCGAGGCCAGGAAGTATAAATTGGGGCTGACTATCGCCCACCAATTCATCGGGCAGCTTTCGGAAAATATTTCCAAGGCGGTTTTCGGCAATGTCGGCTCTATGTGTTCCTTCCGGGTGGGCTCGGAGGACGCGGAATTTTTACAGAAACAGTTTTCCCCGGTTTTTGACGCTGATGACTTGATCAACATCAACAATTTCCAATGCTTTACCAAGCTTCTTATAAATAATGAATCGACGGATCCGTTCAATATGAAAACTTATCCTCCGACGGAAGGCAACGATGAAGTTAAGCAAGCGTTGAAGGAGTATTCGCGCTATAAGTACGGCCGTAGTCGGGATATTGTGGAGTCGGAAATCAAAGGAAGGTATAAGAAGATGATGTCGTCGCAGAAAGAGGAGGATTTGAAAAAAGAGCGAGGTGAGAAAGGAGAGATGAGAGGTTAGATGTGGAATTGGTATATGATAGATAAAAATTGATATAAGGTAGATATACAATAGAAATTGATTGAAACTTATTGAAATACCATAGATATAAGGTTGATATACAATAGAAATGTATGGAAATTACGAAATTTATTGATTAGTGAATTAACTAAAAAATTTATAAATCGGGTCGGATACATAAAGCCAAGCCACACGCAAAAGGAGGTCCGCTCCAGAGAAAAAGTTTGTTTAAAAAAGAATTCTTTGAAATAATAATATTGGGTTTCGGGTATGAATATATAGATTAGAATTGTTCCATTGTTAAATTGTTCCATTGCTGCCTGGGGGGGGGTGATTTGTATTCGGAGAATTGTGCTGCTGATTGGAAACAGTCCCTGATTAATTTGAAAGGGTATATTTTAAAAAGCTAAAATAGAATGGAGGTGGTACATATGAAAGGTTTAAGTTCGTTGGATTGGCTGGCAATCGCGTTAGTGATTGTGGGCGGGCTCAACTGGGGTTTGGTTGGCGCGTTTGATTTTGATTTAGTGGAAACCGTTTTTGGCGGGTTTAATGTTTTATCGAGAATCATATATGTCGTGGTGGGATTGGCTGCCGTGTATTTGGCTTTTCTTTCTCCGGCATTGGCGAAAAAATAGTAGATGTAGAATAGTTCTAAGTTTATAAAGTCTTGGGTTCTAAATTGGAGGTTGGCGGTGGGGTTATTGTATAATTGTGTATTGGTATATTTGTTTAATGGTATACTGAAGAATTTTTACATTACTTAATTGTTCCATTGCTCCATTGTTTAGTTTTTGGTGCGGGATGCTAAATGTGTGAGGTTTAATTTTGAGAAAAAAAGTACAAAAAAAGATATTCGTTTTGGATGGGGGATCGGATGAGGGAAGTTTGATCGCGGCTTTAGCTGAGAGTTATAAGAAAGGCGCTACTGAAAAGGGATTTGAGGTGGTTTTTTCTAAGGTGAGAGATTTGTCTTTTGATCCGATTTTGCACAAGGGATACAAGGAAATCCAAGAGCTGGAGAAAGATTTGGTTGAGCAGCAGAAAAATCTCCAGTGGTGCGATCATTTTGTTTTGGTAACGTCGGTTTGGTGGATGTCCTTTCCGGCTAAGCTGAAAGGTTTTTTCGATAGGGCGTTATTGCCGGGATTTGCTTTCAAGTATGAGGAAGGAGCGCTTCTGCCGAAGGGACACATGAAGGGCAAGTCCGCCAGGGTGATTTACACTCAAGGAGCGCCTCTGTGGATGACAGGGAGCTTTCTTTTGGATGGTTTTTATAGGAATGTTAAACACGGTGTCTTAGGTTTTTGCGGTTTCGGGCTGATTAAAAGAACCGCTTTCGGCAAGGCAGACAAGGCGGATGAGGAAACTAGAGAGAATTGGAAGAGGAAAGTGTATGAATTGGGGAGGAAAGGGGAGTGATTTCCGATTTTCGACCTGTCGCTTCGCGACATAGTCGCAGGCGATTTACGATTTGTGAATAAAATGAATGGATATATATTGATGTAATTTGTGTATTGGTATATTTGTTTAATAGTGTAATGGGATTTTTTATTATTGGTTAATTAGTGACTAGTGATGGGTGATAAGTGACTAGACTAAATGGATATATGTAGATATCACAGAAATTAATCGAAGTTTGTAGAAACTTATTGAAATTTAGTATGGAAATTGCGAAATTAAGAAATTAAGAAATTGGAACTGGTAGGCAATTTTGACTTCTATTTAACCCTTTTCTTATTTAATTATAAACTGTGTTAACAGTTTGCAAGGCTTAGCCTTGGAAAAATTAGGAAATGTGAAGTTGTTTGAAATCTAAGAATCGGGCCAGAGGCTCTCTCTTACAGAATAAAAATGTTTGTGTTTTGTGTTTTTATTTTTGTGATTTGTTTGGGCTTTGTGGTCTGTGCTTTGGATTTTTAAATATCTTTTTCTGGTGATTATATGTTAAACTTAGAGAATAAAAGAAATTTAATTGCGAAATTTTTATGTTTGGCATTTTTGCGGTTTATAAGCCGGCGGGGCCGACTTCCAATGATGTGGTGATGAGGCTAAAAAAGGCTTTTGGTGAGAAAAAGGTGGGTCATGCCGGGACTTTGGATCCTCTTGCCGAGGGTGTTTTGGTGGTGGGTGTTGGGAGGGAGGCTACCAAAAAACTGGGGGAAGTTTCCAAGCTTGGCAAAGAATACGAAGCTGTTATCAAATTAGGGGAGGAAAGTGAAACGGATGATGAGCAGGGCGAGAAAACGAAGATAGAAGTGGAAAAGATTCCCGAGGAGCATGAGATAAAAGAAGTCCTGAAGAGTTTTGAGGGAAATATAAAACAGAAGCCTCCTCTTTACAGCGCGGTGAAGGTTAACGGGAAAGAGGCTTACAAGAGAGTGAGAAAGGGGGAGGAGTTTCAACTGAAGCCGCGCGAGGCGCTTGTGGAAAAAATTGAATCAACCGGATATGATTGGCCGGAACTGAAAATAAGAACTGTTACCGGTTCGGGTGTGTATATTCGTTCACTGGCCAGGGATATCGGCAGAGCTTTAAAGACCGGCGGATATTTGAAAAAATTAAAGAGGATAAGGGTGGGGGAGTTTGGGGAAGAGGAGTGTTATAGTTTGGATGAATTGTTAAATTGTTAAATTGTTACATTGTTGAGAAACATTTATCTTTTTAATCTTGTTGACAAATTTAAAGACAAATAAAGCTACACTACTATATTACGTTATATGGTAGTATCTTAAAAATTTAATTGAAAATTTATGGAGAAAGATGAACTGCGTTCGCTTAGGAATAAGAACAGGGAGCTGGAGGGGCAGAAGACTGTTTTAAGCGCTAAGCTGAGAAAACTGGAGAATAAAAAAGAGGAAGTGGAAATTGAAAAAAGAAGAATAAACAAGAAAAAAGAGAGGCTGGACTTGGAATTGGAGGAGCTGGAAGATAAGCTGGAAAAAATGGAGAAAGACAAGTTTCAGCAGGAAAAAGAACTGAAAAGAATTGAAAAGAACCTCAAAGAAACACAGTCTCGGTTGCGGAGCGAGAGCGGGTATTAGTTGGCAGCGAGGGAAAAACACAAAACAAAAAACACAAAGCCCAAACAAAACACAAAGCAGAAAACACAAAACACAATACTGCTGGAGCGAGCTTCCAGTCCGGCACAGAGGTTTCGAAAAACCAAAGGACCGGGCCAGAGGCCCGCTCCAGCAAAAATTAAATGGCTATTTCATATTAAAATGTTATCATTTTAACATTTTAGCATGCAAGCAGTTGATATGGATTGATATATAATAGATATAAGGTTGATATTTATTGATAAAATAGTTCTAAGTTTATAAAGTTCTGAGTTGAAAGGTGGGGAAACCTATTGAAATACAATGGATATATGGTTGATATATGGTAGAAATTGATGGAAACTTATGGAAATTGGAATTGGGAAATATATATTTAAATCAGGATTTTAATATATATTTTTCTGAAGAGAGGATGCTTTTGGCAAAAAAACAAGGCTAAACCTTTTTTAATCAAGGTTTAGCCTTTAGCCTTTTGGATTGTTGCTTCCATTTTTAATTAATAACTGGTGTTGCGCAGTTATGTTGAATTAGCTTTTTCGAGGAAGAGCCTGAAGTTCGACTTCTGCGGATGCAGAAGTCTAACTTCAGGGCTAACCTTGCATATTCATATTGAACTCAAAAGAAGATATGTGCGCAACATCAGTTAATGGATTTCTCAATTTTCATTTTTGTCCGATTTTTCAATCAACGAATTCACGAATTTCTGTAATAAATTTTAGATCAATTAGATCAATTAGATCAATCAGAATAATTAGAATAATTCATTTTCTTCCATCCCTTTATTCCTCCAACAAAAGCCAATCCTCCTGCCAGGGCGGTGGCAAGCTGGGGCCAGCTGAACATGTAGAGCAGTTGGCTGTTAAGGGAGCCGGCCAAGAGCAAGGAAGCTCCGTAAAGAAGGGCGAACTTGGCGATGCTGGCGGCTAAAGCGCCTTGCAGGACATTATTTTTCAGAAATTTAAAAGCGGTTATCAAGACTATATTGGAGAAAATTATGTAGGGGATCATAAGCGCCATGGGCGGAGGCAAGAGGCCTCTGGTCAAGGCGATGGAGGACGGGAGCGCTCCCACCAAAAAGGCGTTGGCAAGAGGGAGGCGATAGGCGGCGGCGAAGAGCGTCAGGTTGACGAGCGTTCCGGTTATCCATTGATTGCCCGGACTGTGGGCAAGCAACGCAGGGGCGATGATGGCAGCCAAGGTTAGGCCGACGGTCCAGGTTAGCTCCGAGGTTTGCCAGCCGGCCAGCGGCATAGACTTAATCTGGGTGACGACTTTGTTTTTCATGAGTTTATTTTATTAAATATTAATTGTTGCATTGTTTTTAAAATAGCTCTTTAGATAATTTTATGGGTATTTTTTTCTAGACCATTCTCGAGCAACTGATGTTACGCCGCTTGACACGCCTGCCACTCAACACACCTTGAAGGTGTGTTGAGCTGACCAAACGGATATAGGGTTGGTGTGCGATAGAAATTGGTGGGAACTCAACTGGTCGAAAATTATGGAAATTAGGAGATGCAAAACTATTCAAGATACAAGACACTAGATACAAGATTCTCATTATTAATCTGTCACTATCGATTTTTTGGCTACTATGCCGTAGAGGGAGTCGATTTTTTCGGTTAATTCTTTGATTTCTTTGGAGGTGCCTTCGATGGTGACGACTACCAGGGCGGTGCAATGCTCAAAGCATCTTCGTTCCAAGTTGGTTCCCAGTCTGGAGAGGATCATGTGGCCATGTTCGGTTAGAATCCGGTTGACTTCCGGAGAATTGGTTTGCCTGTCTTTGACTAGGATGGTTATGGTACCTAAATGTTTTTTTGGCATAATTATTTTGTTATTTAATTTTCTATGATAAAATAATAACATAAAAGTTTGAATTTAAAAACAAAATAGTGATGATACAGAAAATTTTGCTTAGATATGAGCCTAAAAAAGAGAATTTGTTGCGGGCGATTAAAGACATAAATAAAAATTTCGGTTGGTTTGGAAAGGAAGCCTTGGACGAGGCGGCCAGTCATTTCGGGATGACCGCGGCGGAAGTTTATAGCGCGGCCAGTTTTTATGATGAGATAAATTTGGAGGAGCCGCCTCAGCTGACGGTTCAGATTTGCAATAGCGCCAACTGCCAAAGCAAAGGCGTTGATAGCATGATCAGTGAACTGGAGGCTTTTTTCAATGGACGAGCCGGGCATGGCGGCAAGTTGAAGTTTGAAAAAATCAGCTGTCTGGGGCGATGTCTGGAAGGACCGGTGATGAGAGTTAACGGAACTTTTTATACCAAGATGAATAAGGCTAAAGCGATGGAGGTGATTGGGCAATGGATGTCATTTTAACATTTTATCATATTAACTTTTTATCATGTTTAGGAATTACGCGCTTGCCTCTTTATTGCTCTCGGCATTGCCAGAGAGTAATCGCGTAATTCCTATTGTTATAAGAAATGCGTTAATGAACGACTAGTGATGGGGTGGGAGTGGCCAAAATAGCTGTCAATTGCCAATTGCTAATAATCAATTACTTTTTTCAATGAAAATTATTACCAAAAACTGGGGCGAGGTTGATGCTTGGAAGATCGGGAGCTATCTTGATGCCGGGGGCTACGAGGCCTTGGGGGAGGCGCTTGGAAAGAAGCCGGCTCAAGAGGTGGTGGAAGAGATGGAAAAATCGGGGCTTCAAGGAAGAGGCGGCGCCGGGTTTCCGACGGGGAAGAAGTGGTCGATTGCCGCCGGGGCTTCTTCGGAGGAGAAATACGTTATTTGCAATTTGGACGAGTCGGAGCCGGGCAATTTCAAGGACAAAAGCATAGCGGAAAATGATCCTCATCGGATAATCGAGGGGCTGGTTTTGGCGGCTTATGCCATCGGCGCTAACAAGGGATTTATTTATCTCAACGGAAATTTTTATGAGGCGGGAAAAATTTTGGAGAAGGCTATTGCTGATGCGTATGAGAAAAATTTTTTGGGTCAAAAGATCACAGGAAGCGATTTTGGCTTTGATTTGGAGATATTTTATGGCGCCGGGGCTTACATTTGCGGAGAAGAGTCGGCTTTGATCAATTCCATAGAAGGGAAAAGAGGCGAGCCGAGGAATAAACCGCCTTTTCCCTGCGAATGCGGGCTGTTTGGCAAACCGACTTTGGTAAACAACGCTGAAACATTGGCCAATGCTGCTTGGATTATGAAAAACGGACCAAAAGAATTTGCAAAATTAGGGGTAAAAGATTCGCCGGGAACCAAGCTTTTTTGCATCGACGGGGCGGTGAAGTATCCGGGGTTGTATGAGGCGGAGATCGGCGCGAGTGTTGAAGATCTGGTGGAGTTAGCCGGGGGCGCCAGAGTCGGATGCGAGATCGGATTGGTTCAAGTCGGCGGCAGTTCCGGGAGGGTTTTGGACGGCGCTTCGCTTGGCAAGGCGCCCGGTTATGGCAAGCAAGCCGAGCTGGCTATGGGGTCCGGGTCGCTTTTGGTAATCGACAAGCATCAGAGCGTTAAGAAGCTTCTGCAAAGCTGGATAGATTTTTTCCAGAGGGAGTCCTGCGGAAAATGCGTTCCTTGCCGGGAAGGAACCTTCCGGCTGAAGGGCATTATTGAAAGGCTTAATAATGGAAATTTTGATAAAAATGACAAGGAGGACTTGAAGAAGCTGGTTTGGGTTTTGGACAATACCACTTTTTGTCCGCTGGGGAAGTTTTCGGTGACGGGGTTGAAGGATGTGATGGAGTTGGGGTTGGTAAGGGAGTTAAAGTATGATTGATAAAAATAGTTCTAAGTTTATAAAGTTCTAAGTTCTGAGTTGAAAGGTAGGGAAACTTATTGAAATACCATAGATATATGGTTGATATATAATAGAAACTGGTGGAAATTCATAGAAATTAAGAAATTACGAAATTGATTAGATGGTGACAAGTGACTAGTGACAAGTGACAAGTGACCAAGCTAGCTGTCAATTACTAATATTTAATAACAAGTTGCTTTTTTAAATGAAAATATTTATTGATAAAAAAGAATATTTTGCTAAGGAGGGGCAGACGGTGCTGGAGGTTTGCCGGGAGAATGATATCTTCATTCCTTCTTTGTGTTTTCATAAGGACTTGCTGCCGGTTGAGGGAGTTTGCAGGCTTTGTTTGGTGAAAACCAATAAACACAACGGCTTATTGTCTTCTTGCGGGCTGAAAGTCCAGGAAGGCCTGGAGGTTTTTACTCAGGATGAGGATATCAATAAAGCCAGGAAGTATAATTTGGAGCTTCTTTGGGCCGATCACGCTGGCAAGTGCGCCCAGTGTTCGCGCAACGGAAATTGCGAGCTGCAGGAATTGGCCAAGGAGGTGGGCATAGATACCAATGATTTTGTTCCGGAGTTTGGCGATTTCGAGAAAGAAGAGCAGCTAAAGATCCTCAAGAACAGCCTCAAAAATAGAGTAGTGGATGATAAGAATCCTTCTGTTTACCGGGATAATCAGTACTGCGTGGAGTGCCGGAGGTGTATCCGGGCTTGTAAAAATATTCAGGCGCTGGGATTGTATGAGATGAATCATCGCAGTATCGAGTCCAA
The DNA here is from genome assembly GCA_034522495.1 of Candidatus Moraniibacteriota bacterium. GTDB lineage: Bacteria > Patescibacteriota > Minisyncoccia > Moranbacterales > DUUL01 > JAXHLG01. The sequence goes on from JAXHLG010000002.1 coordinate 201,184, forward strand.
TGTCGGCACGGCGGGAGAGGAGCCGCTGGATTGCATTTATTGCGGGCAGTGCTCAGTCTATTGCCCGACGGCGGCGATTAACGAGAAAGAGAATATAGAAGATCTGAAAAGAGTTCTTCAGGATTCCAAAAAACTGAAGGTATTTCAAATTGCTCCTTCGTCGAGATTTACGCTGGGGGAGGAGTTCGGCATGGAGCCTGGAACGCCGGTGGAGGGCAAGATAATCACCGCTTTGAGGAAAATGGGGGCGGATTTGATTTTTGACACTACCTTTGCGGCCGATTTGACTATTGTGGAGGAAGCTAACGAGCTTTTGGGGCGGTTGCGGAAAAAGTCCAAGGGAGAGGAAGCGCGCCTGCCGATGTTTACCAGTTGCTGTCCTTCCTGGGTACTCTATGTGGAGAAGTATCGACCGGATTTTATCCCTTATTTGTCCAGCTGTAAGTCTCCCCAGCAGATGATGGGGGCGATGGTCAAGAATTATTACGCGCAAAAAGAAAAAATCAACAGGGAAAATATTATGGCGATTTCCGTGATGCCGTGCACTTCCAAGAAATATGAAGCGCGAAGAGAGGAAATGGGCAAAGACGGAAATCCGGATGTTGATTTGGTTATCACTACCCGCGAGTTGGCCCGCTTGATCAAGGATCAAAAATTCGCTTTTCCGGATTTGGAAGACGGAGAGTTTGACAAGGCTATGGGAATTTATTCCGGGGCGGGGATTATTTTCGGTTCTACCGGAGGTGTAATGGAAGCCGGGCTGAGAACGGCGTATGAGAAGTTGACTTGCCGGGAGATGGAGAAACTGGATTATGAGCAAGTCAGGGGAGACGCGGGAATCCGGGAGGCGGAATTGACCATACCCAAAACGGGGTGTCTTTCCAGAGAGTTGACTGTCCGGGTGGCGGTGGCGCATGAAATCAATAACGCTAAGAAAATTTTGGATAATATTGAAAGCGGGAAATCCAAGTATGATTTTGTTGAAGTGATGGCCTGTCCGAGCGGCTGTTTGGGAGGAGGCGGGCAGCCCCGGCCGGTGGACTCCGAGATTCGAAGGAAAAGAAGGGAGGCGATTTACAAAAAGGATGCGGGATTGCCGGTCAGGAAGTCTCACGAAAATCCGGCAATTGAAAAAGTTTACCAAGATTATTTGGGCAGTCCCGGAAGCGAGTTGGCGGAGGAGCTGTTGCATACGAACTATAACAAGAGGTAAAAGTTCTAAGTTAAAAGTTCATAAAGTTCCGAGTTGAAAATCGGAGAAGCTTATTGAAATAAAATGGGACTGTTTCCAAGCACCGTTTTAGTACGAAATTTCTCGTTTTTTAGATAAATTTTTCAAACAATTTTTGCAGCTTTAGCCTTAGCTAAGGCAAAAAAATTTTTGGAAAATTTAGCAAAAAAGGTGGGATTGCAGTAAAAACGGTGCTTGGAAACAGTCCCAAAATAAAAATTTATTGAAATTGGGATATTTGTTGATGTCGTTCAAATCTGGCAAATTGACCCCGGCGGAAGTGAGTTTGAAGTTCGAGTTCTGCGGACACAGAAGTCGAACTTCTGGATAGTATGAGATTTGAAGGGAGGGTAGTTACCACGATCGTGGCCACGATGATGGCCACGATTTTTTATAAACCTTATTGAGCTGTCCGATTGTTAAGCTTTTATTTATTTGTTAAGATTATATAAACCTAAACTGAAACCACTGGAGAATGTCATTCTGAACTTGCTTGTCCGGCTTTGACGGGATTCAGAATCTATAAATTTGCAGAATGGCTTATCCATGGAGATCCTGATTTTTGCCCCGCAGAGCGGGGCACCCCGCTATAGCGGTGGCATTCAGGATGACATTTTAAGGGGATTTCTATATTCTTCAGTGGTTTCTAAACTAATTTATGAATATATTTGAACATTCGGAGGTGTTAACATTTTTATCCGAAAGAGCTGATGGAAACATGCGGCTTTTTGGGGGTGACAGCTCTGCGAATCGGGATAATTTTCTCCAGAAGAATAATTTAGGGGGATGTAAACTTGTTTCTGCTCGGCTTGTGCATGATTCGCGAGTGGAGGTGGTTGGCAAAGATAGTCAAATAATTATTGAAAAAGCAGATGGCTTGGTAGCGCGTCAAAAAGAGATAGTTTTGGCTGTAACGGTGGCGGATTGTTTGCCTATTTATTTATTTGACCCCAAAACCAAGGTTTGCGGTGTTTTGCATGCCGGATGGAGGAGTTTGAAAAAAGGAGTTATTCGGGAGGCGATGAGTCAAATGAAAAAAGCTTTCGGCGCTGAAGCAGATGATTTTTTGGCGGGTGTCGGAGTCGGCATTGGGGCTTGCCACTTTGAGGTAAAGGAAGATTTTCAGCAGAAGTTTGCCGAATTTCCTCAGTTCTTTGTTCGCAAGGAAGACAAAGTCTTTTTTGATCTTAAGGCCTTGGCAAGGTTTTTGCTAATCAAGCAAGGGGTCTTGGAAGAAAATATTGCCATTAAGCCAGAATGCACTTATTGCCTCGAAGATAATTATTTTTCATTTCGAAGAGACGGGGAAAAAGAAGGAGAGATTCAGGCGATGATGGCGGGGATAACGGTCATTTAAACATACAAACATTTAAACATTTAAACATGTAAACATCTAAGCATACAAACATTTAAACCCCGTAAATTCTCCCGCAAAGCGGGATCACACGGGGCAAGGCATCTAAGCATACGAGCATCTAAGCATGCAAACATTTAAACACTCAGTATATTAGTTTATTTGTATAATGGGAGACGGGGGATTTTCGATTGCAGATTTTCGAATTGTGGTGAATTGCTTCCTTGCTTCATTGTTCAATTGTTAGATACTTATTGAAATTGATGGAAATTTATAGAAACTTATGGAAGCTGAAATTAGGAAATTGCGAAATTAGGAAATTCTGTTTTATTATTAAGAGAAATTGTTTGATTAGTGACCAGTGACAGATGACCAGTGACTAAGCTAATTGCCAACAACAAATGACTTTCTAAACTTTCCACTTTATAACTTTAAAGCTTTGCTATGCAAATCAAGATTCCGCAGGATGATTATAAGTATCTTTGGACTCGGCACGTGGTGGGGAAGATTTTTCAGTATGGGATTACACCCAATCGAGTTAAGAGGATTATCAATAATCCTCAAAGACGCGAGGAGGGAATTGCGCCCAGCACGGTGGCGGTGATGCAGAAAAAGTCCAAGAAAGAGGACAAGGGAGAGCTTTGGGTGATGTATCAGACGGTTGGCGGGAAAAAGAGGGTAATTTCCACTTGGGTGTATCCGGGGGTGACGCCTAAAGGCAAGGAAATTTTCGTGCCGGATGAGGTGTGGATGGAGATTGAGAAATATAAGAAGAATTAATCCAGAGGAATTACAGTTCAATAGAGCTTATCCAAAGCAATATTCTTTTTGGCTAAAGAGTTTGAGATAAAATTATTCTAATTATTCTAATTGATCTAATTATTCTAAAAAGTTTATTTTATGGATATTGGTTGAAACCTTTAAACATTAGTGAATTAAAAATCTTTTGGGGGCGTAGAAGAGATTACGTGCTTAAAAATTAAAAATAAGGATGGCGAAAAGCATTTTGGACGTATTTGAGGAAAATGAGCGGATGGTGGGGAGGCTGTATGAGATTTATGCGGATAAATTTCCTCAGAGAAAAGATTTGTGGCTTCAGCTGGTCCGGGAGGAGGACGAACATGTCAAAGAGGTGCGGAGAATCAAAAAGATTAGCAAGGAAAGAGATTTTGCCGAAAGCGTTTTTCACAGGACGGTGGTGCATCAAGTGATGGAGTTTGTCCAGGAGTGCATCGAAAAGGCTCGCGAGGAGAAAATGAGTTACAAGGAGGCGGTGGAGACGGCCTTGAGAATTGAGCAGTCGGTTTTGGAGAAGAAGTGTTTTGATCTTTTCGCGACAACTAACAAGACCGTGAAAGAAATTTTGGACAAAATGGAGAAGGAGACTTGGGAACACTTGGAGAGGCTGGAGAAAGAGTATGGCAGGATTTAGGTCATTCGAACATTTAAACATTTAAACATACAAACATTTAAGCATACGAATATTTAAACATTTGGTGTATTAGTTTATTTGTATAATGGGGGATTGGGTATTTTCGATTGCAGATTTTCGAATTGTGGTGAATTGCTTCATTGCTTCATTGTTCAATTGTTGGATACTTATTGAAATTGATGGAAATTTATAGATATTAAGAAATCACGAAATTGAGAAATTAGAAAATGGTTGAATTTTTTGGCTTGGGCGGAAGCAAAAGGGATAAAAGGAAAAAATTTTGCATTAAAAAAGAGCGTGTGCCGGTTGGCAGCGCTCTTTTTGGGCTTGATTTATTTATCCGTATGTTTCGATTGTATGCATAATACTGTCTGCTATTCCGCGGATCCTTCTATGGCTTACTTGATTTGTTGATAATAGCTCTTGACGCTCCTGTTTTATTATTTGCACCAAGGCGGCTTTTTTCCGGGCTTCTTTGCTTAGCTTTTCTATTTTCTCTTCGTCAATCGGGGGGTCGGCCGGAAATAGGTTTTCTAAGTTGTCGCCAAGACCGTGTTTTTCCGCAATTTTTTCTAAATTTTTCCAATTGTCAAGCTGTTTCATCTCCTGGATCTCTTCCAGGGCAAACAGCTTTAGGGCTATCTCTCTGAGCATGTTGTGATAATGATCTAGGTAAATCTCGGTCGCTTCGTTTGTGTAATAGGCAAGATTTTCAAAATTTATCCGATAATCCGTGAGATTAAGCACACATTCCAATATAAAGTGAGGATTTTTTTGTTCGCACTTGGCTATTTCTTTCTTGATTTTATCCTCCAATTCGGCTATCTTTATTTCCTCCAAGGTGTTTTCGGCTTGCCTGAAGACGGCTTGCGCTCGGGGGTTCATGAAGATTTTTTTGCCGAAGAAGGGTAAAGACAAGATTTCTTTTCTGGCCTTTTTGGGAAGTTCTTTGTACCTTAATTTCGAGATTGGTCGACTGTTGAGATTTGTTTTACTTAGCATTTTCATTTCCCAAAAGGAGTAGAAATAAGTGAAAAAGCAAAGCATCATCGCACCCGGAATAAGCATAATAAAGAGTATTGTATCAAAGACGGAAATTTTATTTAGTTCAATTGTTGATAGAACATAAATGATCCAACAGGAAAAAATTAACATAAGCAGTGTTTCAAATCTCCGTTGCGATCTGCCAATTTCTTCTTTTGCGGGTATAGCTGAATAACTCATAAATACCTCCGGGGTTTGTTGTTGTCAAGGTTCTTCTTTGGGATGCTGAAGTCTAGCATGGGAAGGGGGTTTGGTCAATGGGAGGATTTCGTTTATTAGTGTATTTGTGTAATAGGAGAATGGGAATTTTCGATTGCAGATTTTTGAATTGTGGTGAATTGTTTCATTGCTTTATTGTTCAATTGTTGGGAAGTTGAATGATTGGTGAATTTGGGTAATTTGATGAAATTGTAGTCCATGGATCGGGCTGGAATCCCGTTCCAGCGTAAAAAAGAAAGGTGAGTTGAACGAGAAACTATTTGGTGGTATTATTTAATTTGTGCTCTTAAATACTCATGATGCTTGATTCATACTTCATGATACAAAATACTTGATACATAACACATAACGCATTAATTTTTCATTATGGCTAAAACCAAGGTTTTTGAGGTTGAGTTTAAAAGCGAGGGGGTTTATGATTTTATGGATTTGACCGATGAGGTGAAGAAGTTTGTTGAGAAAAGCGGGGTTAAGAACGGCATAGTCAATATCCAAACCTTTCACACAACAACCGCCATTTTGCTTAATGAGAAGGAGACGGGCCTTTTGGAAGATATCAAAAAGAGTTTGGACAGGCTGGCTCCCGGCGATATTTATTATCAGCATGATGATTTTGAGGTGAGGACGGAGAATATCTGCGATGATGAATGCCGCAACGGGCACAGCCACTGCAAGGCTATCCGTTTGCCGGCTTCCCATTCTTTGAATGTGGTAGGCGGAGAACTGCAGCTGGGGACTTGGCAGAGGCTGTTGTTTTTCGAGCTTGACAGAGCTCGGACGAGGAAGGCGCAAGTGTTGGTTTTGGGGGATAAGAAGGGAAGGTAATTGTGTATTGGTGTAATAGTATATTAGGAGATTAAATTTATTGCTTCATTGTTCCATTGCTAAATTGTTGGGAAATTTCTATGTTTTCGCACAGCGGTTAATCTCTCTTTAGGTAGATATTTTTGTATTGAAAAAGCCTTCCGGTTGGGGAAGGCTTTTGTTTATATTTTTTTGCTGGATTTAGAGAAATCCGAAATGTTCTAGGGCGGGGCGGATGTTGGGGCCGAGGTCTTCGGGGAGGTTTTTGGTCTCCAGCCAGTTCCACTCCCGGATGTCTTTGCCGGGGTTGATTTTGCCGATCCTTTCGGCTAGATAATGGACCAAGATGACGTCGATTTTGCCTTCTGGGGTTTCTTTTTGGGCGTGGGTTATGAAAGGCTCTAGATTTTGAATTTCTATCTCAATGCCCATTTCTTCTTTGGCTTTCCGGCGGGCGTTTTCGATTAAGTCCTGGCTGAAGTCTTCCACTCTGCCGCCGCAGAATTTCCAGAAAGCGGTGTCGCCGTGCTTGTTGAGCAGAACTTTTTCATCTTCTACTATGAGCGGCCCGGATGCGATGATGATTTTTTGCATAAATCCTCCTTTCTTTAATTAGGGCCTGCCCCGCAATGCGGGGCAAATAAGGTAAAATATTTATATTTTTAAAGCGGTGCGAAAAATTATTTTACCTTATTTGTTAGATTTTAGTTAAAATAATTTTTTCCCGCAGAACGGGAGCAACAGATTTTTTTCAAAAATCAGCAGCCCCTAATTAAAGAAACAAAAGAGATTGAAGGGAGAAAGGGAGTGCTTCGAGTTTTGATTTTAGATTTATGGGGAAGTGAAAAAGGACTTTGCCGGTTGGGGTGAAGTACTTTTTTATTTGAATATAAAAAAACAGGGGTTTAGCGATTGATTGCTGAACCCCTGAGGGTTGTGATGAGGCTATTTCATTGCCTCATCTTTATTGACTTGCGGCCATCTCGGTGATGGCCCTCCTGAGGGCCACTGTCGTGGCCTTGAAAAAGTCGAAAATTTTCGGCTTCCTCAAACAATTTCCATTGAAGTGTTCGACCTTGTCGCCCTTGCGGACGAACAACCATAGATCGACTTCTTGCATAGGGAGCGCAAGCTCCCGCACATAGACGGTGGGGCGGGTTTCCCGCACCTCGACGGTAGCTCCAGAGAGGCCGGCCTTTTCTAGCTCGAGCTCGACGGCCCGTTTCTGGACCGGGGTGAGTTGGAGGCTGCTTTCGCTGTAGTACAATACTTCAGCGGCTGCGGTGGTTGGAATGGCTAGGGCGATTAGGGCAATGATGGTAAAAATGTGCTTGTGCATACTTCCTCCTTATGGAAGCTAGAGGTTTTGATGGCCGATATGGACATCTTGGTTTGCTCTTGGTGAATAAATTAAGATGGCCACGTCGCTAATTTTTTAGAAAGCGCATATTATCATATTATTGTGGTATTGTCAATATTTCGAGGGGGGGGCATTTCGGGGTTAATTCAAGGGGAGTGTTTTTGCCTGTTTAATTGACAGAAAGGTATTTTTGTAGTAGTATTTAAACTTCTCAGTTATTTGACAATACAATACGTATTAGGAATAGATTAAAAAAGGGTTTTATCAAAAGGAGGAGGCCTGATGAAAAAGTCAATGTTTTCCGATTGGCAGTTTGAAAGTTTGCGGGAAGTCTTTCAGCAAAACAATCCGAGATTGGCTGGTGACCGGTTGGGTTGTGAAAGACAGATCAAGAAATTTGATGATGAGATTAACAAACTTCTGGAAGAGAAAGAAGAAGGTTTTGAAGGAGGGGTAAATATCTTGCTGCAGGGGCGGAATTTAATTGCCAGGCATATCGGCGCAGAAGAAGTTGAAATGCCTGAATTTTCTTTGCCTTCAACTGAGAAAAGTTTCTATGAATCTGCTATTGGGGATAAGCACGTAGCTGTTTTTGTTCCCGGTAGAAAGGAGGGTGAATTTTTTGCCTTGGCGATCGATAAAGCTTTGTCTTTGTTTGATCGGCATATTCAATTTGTATGTTACACAGATGTGAAGTGCTTAATTGATCAAATTCTGGCAAGTGAAATTTGCGGTGTAGTTGCCTTCCATTTGGAGCGACGTGGAGATGTCGAAGCCTATATAAGGCATGAAATTAAGAATTTGCCGGGGTGGAATTCTTCTAAAGCGGAAAAATATTTTTTGCCGCCCTGCAAAGATTATTTTCCAGTTCATCCACTTGGGAAAATTTTGCAAGAAATGATTTCTATGCAAAGTGGGTTTTTCCAAGAAGGAGAACAGTTTGAATTGGACAAAGCGATGAAAAGCCTGGTTTCTCATATGTATATTCCTCAAAATGATCCCATCGTTTTGCTGGTTGATGATCGGCAAAACGAAGTGGATGGGCTGATCCGAATCCTGAAAGCCTGGCCTGCTATTGGTTTAGAGATTATCATCGGTTCTATTTGTAATGTGGACCAAGTTGCTTTGCCTGAAAAGGAATTTGATATCTTACTCTTGGACGAAGGCATTGGGCAAATATCGGGTACGGAATTGGTTGAAGATTTTTTCAACCAAAAGCCTAATTTTCCAGGTATAATATGTTCAATATCAGGAGGTGATAAGCCAGGTTTCACTCAATATCATTTTCAAAGCAAGTTACAAGTGAAGAAAGGATTTGAGCAAGCCTTGGGGTTTGTCAAATTCATGAATGGAGTATTGAGAAGGTTTGATAGATCTGTTCAAAGAAACAGATCTGTCTATTAGATATAATTTTAAAATTGACCGGGTTTGGCGATTGTGGTTAAACCCGGTTTTTGTATTGGTTGTTGGTTTATTTGTTAAAATGTTAAAATGATGTGTCTGACATGATGTGTCTGACACAAATGATACTTCTCTTGACAAGAGTTGAAATGATTGCTAGATTTGATATTGACGTTTCGATGATTTGAAAATTTCAACTTTGCGGATTGGTTACGGACTAATATTTCCGCAGAATTAAAATGTTAATTTTTAGCCCTCAGGGGGTATTTGTTAAATGACGGAAACCAAAAAAGCCATAAGTAAAAATTCAAGTTAAGACGGTTTTGCAGTTTTCGTGCTGTCAAAACCGCATCAAGCGGTTTTTTTGTTGGGATTAATAGGTCTGACTTTGTAAAGTTCTAATTTTTTAAATTTTTGAAGGGTTCAGGAAGAAGGAGTTAACAGCTTAACTTTTTCTTCTTGGATCTTTGCTTGGGCGGCGGGTCTGAATAGCGCCAAGCGGAGAGGAACATTGAAAACAGAATAAAGTAGGTAAAATAAATTAAACTTAAGCTTTTGATAATAATAACAAATTCAATCTTTGTTATTTGCCAGTCAAAAGCAGCGGTGCTCAATCAAGGCATATGGTGGATACCTTGACTGAAGCAAGCGATGAAGGACGCGGCAGTCTGCGATATGCCTCGGGGAGGTGACAAGCAACCTTTGATCCGGGGATTTCCGAATGCGGCAACGCAGCGTTGTAAACCAGCGCTACGCGCTGTTTCACAACGAATTCAAAAGTCAAAACTCAAAAGTCAAAACTATGGTGTCCCTGTGGGACGATTATTATATAAATCATCCCGAGAATTCGGGATACCATTAGCTTTGCGCTTTGAGTTCTAAGCTTTGAGTTCGCTGCGAAGCAGCGCGGGCTTACCCGAGGAACTGAAACATCTTAGTACTCGGAGGAAAAGAAAACAATATATGCCGGTGCTTCGCACCGGAATGTCTAATTCCTAATTCCTAATTCCTAATAAAATTTCAAATGTTCAATGTCCAAATATTTGGATATTGTTAATTTCGTGTTTGTCATTTGTTTGGAAATTGGAAATTGGAAATTGGAAATTCCGGCGCGGAGCGCCGGTGTGATTCCCTAAGTAGTGGCGAGCGAAAGGGGAAGAGCCTAAACCGATGCGCAGCATCGGAAATTCTAAGCTCTAATCTCTAAACTCTAAACAAGTTCAAATTTTACAAATTCAAAACTCAAAACAGCATTGTTTTGTTATTTGGATTTTGGAAATTGTTTAGGATTTAGGATTTAGGATTTAGAGTTTCCGCTGCTGCGCAGCGGGGTTGCGAGGCAATCATTCTTATTTATTTAGGGTGGAGTTATAAAATTTGTTAATAGTTGAATACCTTTGGAAAGAGGAACCATAGAGGGTAACAGTCCCGTAAACGAAATTAGCAAATCTCCATGATGATTGTTCTCAAGTAGGATGGAGCCGGTGAAACTCTGTCTGAATCCGGGAGCCCTATACTTCCAAGGCTAAATATTGCTTCAGATCGATAGCGAACCAGTACTGTGAAGGAAAGGTGAAAAGAACCCCTACAAGGGGAGTGAAATAGAACTTGAAACCATATGCTTACAAAGAGTAGGAGCTCGTGTCTCACTAGCGTTCGACACGATTAAAACTCAAAACTCAAAACTCAAAACGTTGGTGTCCCTGCGGGACGATTATTATATAAATCATCCCGAGAATTCGGGATACTGATGGATTTGCACTTTGAGTTCTAAACTTTGAGTTTTATCAGTGGCGAGCGGCAGCGAGACACGGGTGACTGCGTGCTTTTTGCAGAACGAGCCAACGAGTTAATTTATACGGCTGGCCTAAATCATTTTATGATGAAGGCAGAGTGAAAGCGAGGCTTAACCGCCGTTCGTTCGTATCTCATTGCATTCGATACAAACTCAATCTCAAAAGTCAAAACTCAAAAGTCTCAGCCCAAGGCTGATCCGCCTTTGGCGGAAAAACTATGGTGTCCCTGCGGGACGATTATTATATAAATCATCCCGAGAATTCGGGATACCGATGGATTTGCGCTTTGAGTTCTAAGCTTTGAGTTTGAGCGAAGTATCGAGTGAAGCGAGATACGAGCGATTGTCGTATAAATTAGACCCGAATCCGGGCGAGCTATATATGAGCAGGGTGAATGCTGAGTAAAATCAGCAGGAGGCCCGCACCCACGCGTCGTTCAACTCGCGGGGATGACTTGTGTATAGAGGAGAAATTCCAATCGAGCTCGGCGATAGCTGGTTCTTCTCGAAATAGCTCTAGGGCTAGCGTCAGGTTAGGGACTTTATGTCCCGCTTACTAACAGGAGGTAGAGCTACTGAATGAGTAGTCGGGCTTTGCCTAGGCTATTCAATTAAACTCCGAATGCCTGTTAGCCAATCCTGGCAGTCAGAACCTGGGCTCTAAGGTTCAGGCTCAAAAGGGAAACAGCCCAGACCGCCACCTAAGGCCCCCAAATCTATACTAAGTGGAAAAGAAGGTGAAACTACTGAGACAACTAGAAGGTTGGCTTAGAAGCAGCCATCCTTAAAAGAGTGCGTAATAGCTCACTAGTTCAGTGGTTTTGCGTCGAAGATGTAACGGGGCTAAGTATAGTGCCGAAGGTGCGGACGCGTTCATATCTCATTGCATTCGATATGAACTAAACTCAAAAGTCAAAACTCAAAAGTCTCAGCCCAAGGCTGATCCGCCTTTGGCGGAAAAACTATGGTGTCCCTGCGGGACGATTATTATATAAATCATCCCGAGAATTCGGGATACCGATGGATTTGCGCTTTGAGTTCTAAGCTTTGAGTTTAGCGAATATCGAGCGTAGCGAGATATGAGCGCGTGGTAGAGAAGCGTTCTGTTTGTTATGAAGCTCACGGCGCGAGCCGGGGTGGAACGAACAGAAGTGAGAATGTTGGCATGAGTAACCGCAATACGGGTAAGATCCCCGTACGCCGAAAGTCCAAGGTTTCCTGGGCGATGACAATCATCCCAGGGTTAGTCGGTCCTAAGGCAAGCCCCTGGCGTTTGCTGCGCAAACGCAATGATCAAGGAAACAAGAAACAAGGGTACAAACAATATATCAATAACCAATGTATAAATTTCAAACTGTTTGGGATTTGTTAATTGTAATTTTGAATTTGTTTGTTATTTGTCTCTTGTATCTTGTAATTTGCGTTTGTGTAACGAACGCTGGGGGGTAGTCGATGGACAGCAGGTTAATATTCCTGCACTGCTATGTTATTCGATGGAGTGACGCATCCTAGTAGCTCTTGCCGGTTATTGGATTCCGGTAGGCATTTTGAGGTGGTCGGATAGGTAAATCCGTCCGGCAATACACCAAGAAATGTCTCGACGCTTGCGCTTGCGCAAGTTAAGTGGAGTGAGCAGGGTGCCGGGAAAAACTTCTAAGGCTAGTAGCGTAGCAACCGTACCGCAAACCGACACAGGTAGACAGGGCGAGTAGCCCAAGGCGAACGGGAGAACCTTCGTTAAGGAACTCGGCAAAATAGCGTCCGTAACTTCGGGATAAGGACCGCCGGCCAATGCTTCGCATTGGAAATCCTAAACTCTAGTCTCTAAATTCTAAACAAATTAAAATTCCAAAGTTCAAGACTTTATTGTTTTGTGCTTTTCGGTGATTGTTTAGGATTTAGGATTTTGAAATTAGGGCTTCCGATGCGGAGCGGCGGTCGGCCGCAGCTAAAGATGCCTGGCGACTGTTTACCAAAAACACAGGTCTCTGCAAACCCGCAAGGGGATGTATAGGGGCTGACGCCTGACCAGTGCCGGAACGTTAACGGGAGAGGTGCAAGCCAATCCCCGAAGCGCCGGTGAACGTCAGCGATAACTATAATCGTTCTAAGGTAGCGAAATTCCTTGTCAGCTAATTACTGACCCGCATGAAAGGCGTAACGACTAGGCAACTGTCTCAACGAAGGACCCGGTGAAATTGCAATGGGGGTAAAGATGCCCTCTACCTACGGCAAGACGAAAAGACCCCGTGGAGCTTTACTATAACTTGGCATTGCGTTCGAGATTATGCTGCCGAGCATAGGTGGGAGGCTTTGAAGTCCCGATTCCGGTCGGGATGGAGCCAACAGTGGAATACCACCCTGCATGATTTTGAACGCTAACCTTGGTCTGTTATTTGCGCTTTTTAGTGCATGATAATTAGATTAAGTAAATTTCACGATTAAAATCTAATTGTCTGCACAAGATCAAAAAGAGCTCAGATACCAGACCAGGGACAGTGCCTGGTGGGTAGTTTATCTGGGGCGGATACCTCCTAAAAAGTAACGGAGGTGCTCACCAAGGTCGGCTAGCTCCGGATGGAAATCGGAGCGATAGGACAAAACCAAAAGCCGGCTTTACTGAAAGACTCATCCGTCGATCAGTTGCGAAAGCAGGATTTAGTGAACCGACTGTCGCTTATAGTAGCGCAGAAGATCAGCAGACAAAAGTTACCCCGGGGATAACAGGCTAATAGCGCCCAATAGTTCACATAGACGGCGCTGTTTGGCACCTCGATGTCGGCTCATCTCATCCTGGGGCTGCAGCAGGTCCCAAGGGTTTGGCTGTTCGCCAATTAAAGAGGTACGCGAGCTGGGTTCAAACCGTCGTAAGACAGGTTGGTCTCTATCTGCCGTAGGCGTTGTTGCTTGAGAGGATTCATTCTTAGTACGAGAGGACCGGAATGAGTGCAACCTCTGGTGTACCAGTTGTTCCTGCCAAGGGCACGGCTGGGTAGCTATGTTCATTCGGGATAACCGCTGAAAGCATCTAAGCGGGAAGCCCACCTCAAGATAAGGCAACCAACCGTGCATAGCACGGAAAATCTAAATTCTAATCTCTAAATTCTAAAATAAATTCCAATTTTTAAATTCAAAATTAAAAACTGTCTAGTTTGTAATTTTGTTATTAGAATTTTGGTAATTGTTTAGGATTTAGGATTTTGAAATTTGGAAATTCCGTGCTATGCGCGGCTATAGTTTCCTGGAAGAAGACCAGGTTGATAGGCTTCAGGTGTAAGTGTGGTAACGCATTTAGCCGAGAAGTACTAATAAACTAAGGAGCATCACTGCTTTTGTTCTCAGGAATCTCCATATTTTATGTGGCGATTACGGAGAACTGTGACTGGCAATCAAGAAAGATTGAAAGAATTATTGACTCCAATGCATTCCCATAATATATTTAAAGTGCATTAATAATAAGATATTGAAGGAGGGTGTACTTTTTATGCAAAACCCTCCTCGTTAACCGGAAATAGACTTATGACAAAAATTAACGCATTTGAATTGATTTTGATGATAGTTGGAATTTTAGCTTTTTGCACATTGATATTTGTTCTATCTTCTCCGGTGATCCAAGCTTTCTGATTAAGTTTTGAATTTACAATTCCCGGTGCTTATGGCGGCGGGGCCACACCTGATTCCATCCCGAATTCAGAAGTTAAGCCCGCTTGCGCCGATGGTAGTCCCGCACTGCGGGATTAGAGTAGGACGGTGCCGGGAATTGTGAATTCAAATTTATAAACGGAGCTTTTTATGTTAAAATCCTATTACGATAGGATTTTTTTTATGGACGCGCCAATAAGGCAATCAATTTATTTAATCAAAAACAGATTATTTATGATTCACAAAGAAGAAGTCATAATTTTAAGATCATACGATTGCAAAGAGTACGACCGGCTGTATGAAATTTTTTCTATGCAATCCGGCAAGAGAACCATAGCGGCAAAAGGCGTGAGAAAACCCAAAGCCAAACTGGCCAGCGGACTGGAGCCGATCACAAACTCCGAGATCTTTCTAGCCAAAGGACGAAATTTTGACAAGGCCACCGGCGTTATAATAAGAAACCAATACCCCTCGATAAAAAAAGATTTAGCCAAAATCAATAGCGTTAAAAATTTTTTTAACGCTATCAAAAAGATGCTAACAGACAAGTCGCCGGAAAACGAGATCAACGAAAAAATCTACCACTTAATACTTTTTTATCTCGATCAAATCGAAAATAACAGCTATCAAGAAACCAAAAGCTTAAAGATCAAGCTGGCCATTCTGTGGAAGATTATTTACTGGATGGGCTATCAGCCGGGAGTTTTCAGATGCTTCAATTGCAGCGAGAAAATCACCGAAGAAGAATCTTATTCCTTTTTTGTTCCTTATGGAGTTTCTTGCAAAGCCTGTTTGAAGACAAAAAAAGACATCCACGCTCAGGAAATAAAAATTGATAAGAACTCCCTCAAGATGCTTCGACTTTTTTTAAAACAAAGCGTCAATCAAACCTCAAAAATTTCCCTCTCCATTGAATCCTTGAAAAGAATCGAAAGAACAGTAAAGCTGACGCTAGAGCAAATCACGGAAAAACGAATTGATATCTAATCAACCCAAAGGCCTCGCGCCAAGCCGCCATGAGAAAAATCTATTGGCAAGCTGCCTTTTTTGAGCTATTATTAAAGTAGCTTAAACATTAATAAAAATAGTATGAGCGTAGTATTAATAATTATAGGAGTACTGGCAGCGGTAGTTTTGATTTGGCTGATGCTTATTTACAACGGCCTGGTCAAACTGAGAAACCGCACCGAAGAAGCCTGGTCGGACATCGACGTCCAACTCAAAAGGCGCTATGACCTAATCCCGAATTTAATCAACACTGTCAAAGGCTATGCCGCGCACGAAAAAGAAACCCTGGAGAAAGTAACCGAAATGAGAGCCAAAGCCATGGGCGCCAAAGACACCAAGGAACAAGCCGAAGCAGAAAACATGCTGTCGGAAACATTGAAATCATTGTTTGCGGTATCGGAAAACTACCCCGACCTCAAAGCCAACCAAAACTTCTTAGAACTGCAAAGAGAACTCTCTGACACAGAAAACAAAATCCAAGCCTCCCGCAGGTTCTACAACGGCAACGTCCGCGACTTCAACACCAAGATCCAAACCTTCCCCAACAGTCTTGTCGCCGGAATGCTCGGCTTCAAGGAAAAAGAATTCTTCGAAGCCGAAGGCGAAGAAAAAGAAAACGTGGAAGTAAAATTCTGAGATCGAATTTTGTATCTAGTATCTAGAATCTAGAATAAATTGACTACTTCAGTCCTAATCTTCAGTCAACTTGTTTTATGGTGGAGGAAAATCGAAGCTATTCCAAGATAAGTAAATTCACCGATTTAATAGCCTGGCAAGAAGGCCATAAGCTGGTCTTAATGGTATACAAGATGACCGATGGTTTTCCAAGAGATGAAAAATACAATTTAATAGATCAGATGAGACGGTCATCCGTTTCAGTAACTTCAAATATAGCAGAAGGTTTTGCCAAAGTGTCTTCTAAAGATAAAAATCGCTTTTACAATATAGCGCAGACTTCTTTGATAGAACTTCAAAATCAACTAATTATTTGCAAAGATCTTAAATATTTAAGCAATGCCGATTTTGAAAAACTGGCCAATCAATCAATAAATTGCCACAAATTAATAAATGCTTTAATAAGATCGACTAGATTAAATAAATACAAAAATTAATTTTCTCAAAAGTATTCAAGATTTCCCGTCAACTTTTAAATTTTTATAGAATCGGGATCCCGCAAAGCGGTGACAAGATTCATAATTCAAAATTCAATATGCCAACTCTCTACAACGAAAAAGACAGAAACGTCCGCTTGACCTGGGCCTACCTGGTCGGCTTTTTGGTGTTTATCATCGGTATCGGCTGGATTTTTTCCCAAGCCATGGGCAATTCCTATATCCTCTATGGAGCCGTCATTTTCGCCGTCCTTATGAATTTCTTCAGCTACTGGTTCAGCGACAAAATCGTCCTGGCCATGAACGGCGCCAAAGAAGTCAGCCGGGAAAACGCCCGGGAAATCTACAACCTGGTGGAAAATCTCTGCATCACCGCCGGCCTCCCGGTCCCCAAAATCTACATCATTGAAGACTCCTCTCCCAACGCTTTCGCCACCGGCCGCAACCCGGAACACGCAGTCGTCGCCCTTACCACCGGCCTGATAGACAAACTGGACAAAACCGAGCTGGAAGGCGTCATAGCCCATGAGCTTTCCCACATCGGTAACCGCGACATCCTTCTCGGCACGGTGGTAACCGTCTTAGTCGGATTCGTTGCCCTTCTCTCGGACTTCTTCCTCCGCTGGAGCATCTTCGGCGGCCTTTCCGGAGGCGACAGTGACAACAAAGGCGGCCAAGCCCAGCTCATCATAACCATAGCCGCGCTGGTCTTAGCCATCCTCGCCCCCATCGCCGCCATCGTCATGCAACTGGCCATTTCCCGAAAAAGGGAATACCTGGCCGACGCTGACGGCGCCCTTCTCACCCGCTACCCCGACGGCTTGGCTAGCGCCCTGGAGAAAATCTCCCAAGACACCGCCGGCCTCAAAAAAGCCAACAAAGCCACCGCCCACATGTACATCGCCAACCCACTCAAAGGCAAACGCGCCAAAGGCTTCACCGCCAAACTCTTCATGACCCACCCACCCGTCGAAGAACGCATCAAAAAACTCCGCGGAATGGCCTCTTCAGACAGCAATTCTTAATTTGCAACTGATTTTATTTAAGTAGCCAGTATGCCCAAGGTTCAACCTTCGGCTAGCCGAAGGTTGAACCTTGACTTTCCTTTTATCATATTCTGTGAAATTATTTATCCCCCAAACAATAAAACAATTTGGCAATGGAACAATGGGATAACAAAAACTACTATTTTCAATCATCCTTATATATGTTTAAATAAAAACAAGGGGATGAAATCACTGAAGAATTGATTATTTTGATATTTTGTCATTCTGATGAAAATCAGAATCTCTTTATAAAGCCCTTTTTGGCAATCATCAGACTCTGAACCAATTTCAGAATGACATTCTTCAGTGGTTTCAGGGATACAAAAATTACCAATTACCAATTACAAATTACTAACACCATAACTCTAGAAAGGCAGGTGAAAATATGAACGAAAAAAATCAAAATCCTCAAGAGCCGAAAAAAGAAGAGCAGGCTCAGCCGGAACAACAGCAGCAAGCCCAAGAGCAAAAAGCTCCGGAAGGCAATGTCTCCAGCAACGCCAAGACTTGGAGCATCGTGGGATACATTTTCCCCATCCTGTTTTTCATTCCTTTGGTAATGGAAGACTTGAAGAACAACAAATATGCCAAGTTCCACGCCAACCAACAGCTGGTATTATTGCTAGTTGCCATAGCGGTTAACATTGTCGGCGGTATTATACCTATCTTGGGATGGTTTATCATTCTCCCCCTCGGATCGTTGGCCATAATCGTGCTTGCTGTCATGGGCATCATCAACGGAGTTAAAGAAAAAGCCAAACCGCTTCCGCTCATCGGCGGTATCGAGATAATCAAATAGCCGCCTCCAACTTTTTCAAACTTTTACTTCTTGAAACAGAACAGATGTTTGTTTTTGTTTAAATACCCAACTTCGCGCAAATGTTGGGTATTAAACAGGAACAAATTATAGTCTCAGCCTGAAGTTCGAATTCTGCCTCAGCAGAAGTCGAACTTCAGGCCCTCCTTCAAAAAGCAAATTCGCCAAAATTGCTTATCGTTTATTAAACAAAACCAATGAAAAAAACCAAAATCACCGCCACCATCGGGCCGGCCTCGGAAAAAACGGCCACCCTCAAAAAGATGATGGAAGCCGGCATGGATGTATGCCGCCTCAACTTCTCCCACGGCGAACAAGCCTGGCACAAAAAGACAGTCAAAAACATCCGCAAGGCCTCCAAAGAAGCCGGCAAAAGCGTCGGCATCATAGCCGACATCCAAGGCCCCCGCATCCGAGTAGCCAACAAAAGATCCCTCAAGCTGGAAAAAAAAGAAAAAGTCTTCGTAACCGACGAAAATTGCCCCCATACCTACGGCTTCAAAAAAGAGCTTATTCTCGACTGGGACAGCTTCTACCAATACGCGGAAGTGGGAGAAAAAATATTCATCGAAGACGGTCTCAAAGAACTGGAAACAATCGACAAGAAAAAAGACGGATGCGTGGCCGAAGTCATCACCGGAGGAAAAGTCGATCCCCACAAGGGTGTTAACATCCCCAAAGCCTCCTCCCACATGGGATTCCTCACCGACAAAGACATCAAAGACCTGGAATTCATCATCCCCCAGGGCGTGGACTTTGTTGCCGCCTCCTTCGTCTCCAACAGAAAACAGCTCCAAGGCCTCAAACAGCACATCAAAAGAATCCTCAAAAAAGAAAAGAATTTCCACAAGATGGAAAAAGGCTCTCAGCAAACCAAAAACAGCTCTCTGGCTTACCCCTGGATAGTCTCCAAAATTGAAACCAGAAAAGCCATCCAAAACCTGGACGCCATCATCGACGAATCCGACGCCATCATGGTCGCCCGCGGGGACTTGGCCATCGAAATGCCTCAGGAAGAAGTGGTGGTCCTGCAAAAGAAAATCGTCAACAAATGCCTCAAAGCCAAAAAACCCGTCATCGTAGCCACCCAGATGTTCGCTTCCATGGTGGAAAAACCCCGCCCCACCCGCGCCGAAATCTCCGACGTAACCAACGCCGTTGTTGACTGCGCCGACTCCATCATGTTTAGCAACGAAACCGCCGTCGGCAAATACCCGCTCAAGACAATAGAAACCGCCGCCCGCGTTATCCAAAACGCCGAAAAATCTCCCTACAACGACAAGCCATTGAAAAAGCTCGGAAAATTTGCTAAAATCATAACTCGCCTGAGAAAGCAGAAGAAAAGCGGCAAAGAGAAAACAATCAGCATCGCCGGCCTCGGCGAAGCCAAAGGCTACTCCGCCCTCCGCCAAGAAGACGTTCATTTAAAACTCAAGACCAAGGACAAGAATATCAAGAGAAAGGGAAGCTTGATTTGGGGAATAGAATGACAATTTTCAATTGAAGGAAGCTCAAAACGCAAAACGCAAAAGGCAAAGCCACAGCTCAAAGCTTAAAGCAAAAACACAAAACACAGATATCACAAAGCCCAAACAAAACACAAAACACAGTTACCAAAACACAAACGTTTTCTCTAGCTGGAGCGGGCTTCTAGCCCGGTCTATTGGTTTATTTTTTATACTGGTATAAATTAAGGGAAGTTAAGAACTATTCAAAATTTAAAATTTGAAATTCAAAATTAACTTGGTGGGATGGCCGAGCGGTCGAAGGCGCACGCTTGGAAAGCGTGTGTAGTTTCCAACTACCCAGGGTTCGAATCCCTGTCCCACCGCCCAGAACCAGAACGAAGTTCGGTTCTGGGCTGGCCCGAATCGAATTTGAAAAATTCTGGTTCGGACCGCCCAGACCTTGCAAAATATGTATGTATTACGTTTATTATCTTCAAAGCAAACAAAAGAAAAATCAGTTTTATGTTGGCTATACCACTGATTTGAAAAGTCGTTTAGAAAAACACAACAATGGAGTTGTGAGCTCTACAAAACCTTATTTACCTTGGAAAATAGTTTTTTATGAAGCATTTATCAACAAGGCAGACGCCAAGAGAAGGGAGAAATATTTAAAGACTACAAAAGGCAGAAAAGCCCTAAAATTAATGCTAAGAGAATTTTTATCCTCAATTTATTATTAAAAACAAAACATGACCGAAAAATTTCCAAACAATCTCGAGAAACCCGAAGAAGAAAAAATGCCGGACTTGGAAGAAGTGCGGTGGGTTTTCAAAGAACTCCTCAAAGGAGAAAAGCCGAAAGAAACAGCAGTAGAAGGAGATGAAAAAGGTTTGTTGCTGGTGCGCGCCGAAAGCCAAGATGCTGATGGCGATAAAATAGAATTGGAATACACCAGGGAAGGACAAAAACCCTCGGGAGCAATCGATTATCCCGTTGTTTCCAAAGTAACTTTTGCGGAAGACGGAATGCCAATCGACGGTTTTTCCATTAGAAAAATTGACGGGGCTTGGCAGGGAATTTAAGCTTCTTTAGCCGGTTCTCATATTCTCTTTTTTTCTGGAGCGAGCTTCCCAGCTCGGTCCATTAGTTTCAACAGAAATTTCATCCATTTCAAAACAGGCCTAACCGGCCTGTTTTTTGACACTGCCGATGTTATCGGCAATCTATTTTACATGTTTTGTCTCAGGCTTCCAACCCTCGCCAAATCCCAGCAAAAGACAAAAACTCTGTTTGCATGTATGCAAACACGCAAACAAAACCATTTGTTTTCCCAATCGCGAAAAACCTGCTCGACATTAAACACCGA
This sequence comes from Candidatus Moraniibacteriota bacterium, assembly GCA_034522495.1. Taxonomy (GTDB): domain Bacteria; phylum Patescibacteriota; class Minisyncoccia; order Moranbacterales; family DUUL01; genus JAXHLG01. The sequence goes on from JAXHLG010000002.1 coordinate 222,263, forward strand.
AACTCATTGCCAAAAAACCCCAAATAAATTAAAATCAAAATATAAAAACTGAATATTATTATTTGAATTGGAATCGGTGGGTTTTTTAATGAAAAAAAGGAGTGTGTCTTATGCCTGAGACAAAAAAGGAACCCCGCTGTTCGTTTTGTGGAAATTTGCAACAACGAGAAGTTCTGGGCACAGGTTTTGTGCTCGCCGTGATTTCCTGCAACCTGGATCCGGAAGATGGTGACATCTTCAAAAAACCATCTCAAGCGGATTTCAGTGAAATTCTTCCTCCCGAATACATCAATTGGGAGGCCACCAAACATAGAAGGAGATGAGCAGCTCTTTTTTCTTTTTTTACTACAGTCGGACGTCGCGCGTCCGACTGTTTTTTATTTTGTGTTATGTCCTTTTGTCAAAAGATTTGTTATCTTACCATGTTCTTCCTCGGTAATACGTTTATAACTCATTGCCAAAAAACTCCAAATAAATTAAAATCAAAATACACCCCAGATCTATTAAACTGAAGTTCGACTTCAGCGGACGCTGAAGTCGAACTTCAGGGAAATTAAACACCTCAAAACCCAAAACAAATGATCTACCTCATCGGCGGGCCGCCCAAATGCGGCAAAACCACTTTAGCTAAACAGCTTTCCAGAAAGAAAAGCATTCCTTGGCTTTCCACGGACACCCTCCAATCCGTCATCAAGCCTTATCTCGATCCAGAAAGCCTCCCCGAGAAATTTCCCGTCAGCTACCAAAGAGGAAAAAGCAACGATGAAAAATACGTCAAATACTCAACTCAAGAAATCATTTCTGCCTACCGCGGGCAGGCCAAAACGGTCTTCCGGGCCATGGAAATGTTTGCCCTCTGCGAGTTAACAGACGGCAACGACTATATCCTTGAAGGCTACCACCTAGAACCGGAAGTTGCCCATAAGCTTCTCTCTAAGCACCCGGGAAAAATCAAAAGCATATTCCTACTTAAAACCGACACCAAAAAATTCATCCAAGACATCAAAAAAAGTTCCACCCCCAACGACTGGATAATCCAAAGAACTCAAAAAGAAGAAACCTACCAAAAAATAGCTGAGATGATCTGCGCTTACAGCCAATCCATTGAAAAAGAAGCAGGGAAACACAGCCTCGAATCCATCAACATGGACCAAGACTTCAATAAAAAAATCAAAACAGCCCTTCAAACACTGACCCGCCCAAAGGTTCAACCTTAACCAAAAAAGGTTGAACCTTGGACTTCTATATATTTAAAATTTAATAACAAATACATGGATCCCGAAACCAAAAAAAGCCTGGACGACCAGGACGAAATGCTCCAAAAAATTTATGCCTCAGTAGAAAAAACCCGCAAATACTTCCTCTGGACCCTCATCATCTCTATCGCCACCGTTGTCCTCCCGCTCATCGGCCTGGCCATCCTCATCCCCTACGTCTTCAGCGCCTACTCTTCGGCGCTGGGGATTTAAAAAAATTGTTTTTTCACCTTTATTTATTTTTAAAATGTTAGAATTCAGAGCGTTGTTTACATTTCCTTAGGAAAAAAATATTCTAAAAGTTTTTCCATGGGAGTATAATTGTTAATTCCTTTGTGAGGTTTGACATTATTATAATAATTCACAAATCTGATAAGTTCAACTTTTCTGTGGTTCCTGTTTTTGAAAACATGCTTGTCATGCCACATTTCCATAATAGTTCTAATAACTCTTTCGGCTTTCCCGTTTGTTCTTGGACATTTCGCTTTGGTGAATCTTTGCTCAATCTTGTTTTCTCGGCAAAGGTTTGCAAAAGCGTGGTGTTCATTGCCTCGGTATTCCAATCCATTGTCTGTGTAGATTTGTTCAATAGTATAGGGACATTCTTCTAAGACTTGCTCCAAGAATTTCTCAGCAGAGTATTGGGTCTTATCCGGCATTATTGCTACGAATAGTTCTCTTGAAAAATCGTCTATTCCCACAAAGAGATACTGATGGTTTTCTTTGGGTGATTCTCCTTTTAAGAGAGGCAGTCTCTTGGTATCCATGTGGAACATTTCTCCCGGATATTTCTTGTTGTATCTTTTGGCTTGCTTTTTCTTTTTCTCCTCTATGCGTTTCTCTATCTTGGCAAGCCTTTTGATTCCGTATTGCAGGCATCTATACTTCTTGTTGATGCTTTTGTGGATACTGTAATCATTGTTTTTAGCCCGGTGGATTATCTTGTAAACCGTAGGAGCAGAGACCTGGTATTTTCTGCAGAGATCGCATACCCTTACGTGCTTTTTGTAGTAATCATCTGCCAGAGCCTCTCTTTGAATGGGTGTCAGACGAGTTTTCTTGTGGATGACCATAGTTGTTTACATTTAATTGTTATTAATAAATTCTAACAATTTTTGTAAACAACGCTAGAAAATCTTACATTTAAAAATATTATACAATAACAAAAAACTTAAAAATTAATAATAGAAAAATGTCAAATTATATGATTTTAGCAATTGTTTTCATCGTCTTAGCCTTTGTCTCTGATGTTCTTTTTCTTACGACAGCAGGCTCGGGAAACAATATTACGCCACTATTTTTTCCGATAGCTACTGTCTTGTTCATAATTGGTAGTGCGTTGTATGCCAAAGCAAGAGGCTTTGGAGCTTTAATTGGAATTTTTGGAGTACTTAATCTATTAGGCTTTATTATTGTTGCAGCAATAATAAGTCATTTTAAATATCACGAGAAAAAAAATCAATCTAATAATTAATAAATGTCTTATGTTAAAAGAATATAAGAAAAAAACTAATATCTTTGTCGGTCTTGGCTTAGTTTTGCAATTTTCGTCATTATTTCTAAGGCAAGATGGGGATGTGATGTCTGCCTTGGGTTCATTGGTATCGCTGGGTGGTATTATTTTATTTACTATAGGGTGCTGGCACTATGCAAAAGGAAAAGGTTACCATGGTGCTTACGGTCTTCTTGGTCTATTATTTAGTATCCTGGGCCTCATCATTCTAATCGCAATGCCGGATAAGAATAAAGAACAAAAATAAAAATAAGAAAAAATCAATATCCAATAATAAGCTAGCTGAGTTATTGTAATATATTAATTAGTTATTCTTTTCAGCTGTTCCAACCTTAACCAAAAAAGGTTGAACCTTGGATTTTCATATACTTACTTTTAACATCAACCCTCATGGACCCCGAAACCAAAAAACGCCTGGACGACCAGGATGCAATGCTTCAAAAAATCTACGCCTCCGTGGAGAAAACCCGCAAATACTTCCTCTGGACCCTCATCATCTCCATCGCCGCCATCGTCCTCCCGCTCATCGGCCTGGCCATCCTCATCCCCTTTGTCTTCAGCGCCTACTCCTCAGCGCTGGGGATTTAATATTCCTCTTAGAAGAGACTGTGTTTCGCTGGAGTGGGCCTCTTTCGCTGGAGCGGGCCTCCGGCCCGGTCCATTAATTGTGTGTGAAAAACCAATTTCGACAATCACTAAGATGGAATAACCTGCCATTTATAATCAACACTAAATCAAAATTACATGCTCAACCTCAAAAAATCCGAGTGGGGAATTCTCATCTTCACCCTCCTCTACATCATCGGCTTCAGCAAATATATACGGTTTAAGTTTTTAAAATTAAAAATAAGCAATGAGAAAATTTAAAAAAATCATCAAAGCCTTGCTTATGATTTTTCTTTTCCTTGGCGGACTTTTTTGTCTTAATATGCCGGCGCTAAAATATGTGATTATAGGTGAATCAATATTAATTAGTTCTTTTGTGATTATCAGAGATATTGCTTTCATAATATTATTTTTGTTTTTCTTTTATAATAGTTATCCTTTATTTATCAAAAAAACTCTTCTAATCTTGACGCCTTTAGTTACGACTTCTATGATTATTTTAACTTTATTTATGTTTTTTAAATATTCAAATGTTTCATCAGACGGCTGGAAATATGCACAATTTCACTTATCCCCGCTTTTTGTTAAAGATTTTACCGAATTTCCTTCGATGGTTTGTAATTCACAGGATGGTTATTTAAGATCCAGGACCAATATGGAAAATCCCGGAATTGTTGTCAAGTGTTTCTTGCCTTTGACGGATTATGGTCAGTCTTGTATCACATCTAGCCAATGTCAAGGAAAATGCCTAATAAAAGAGGAAAAAGAATGTAAAAATAATTGCGTAGGTTATTGTTCAAAGTATGATTTAACATGCTTTCCGGGTAACCCCATGGTGATTATGGATGGAGAAGTGTTTTCTTCTATTTTTTTATGTTCAATGCCTTAATTTAACTTACTTAACTTCAAACCATGCTCAACCTCAAAAAATCCGAGTGGGGAATTCTCATCTTCACTCTCTTCTACATCATCGGTTTCAGCGTTTATTATCTAAGCATTCGAAACTACGAATTTCTCTGGTACGTGGCGGTTTTGCTAGTGTTTTTCATCCTGATCGCCGCCACGCTCCATCGCTCCAAATTCGACGGAATCATTCTGGGCGGCCTTTCTTTCTGGGGCTTGCTCCACATGGCCGGCGGGGGAATCAAGGCCGGCTCAGACGTGCTCTACTCGCTCAACCTCATCCCCATATTCCAAATCCAAAACACCTCGGTCCTGAAATTCGACCAAGCCGTCCATCTCTTCGGCTTCGCTGTTGCCACTCTGGTGGTTTATCATCTCCTAAAACCCTACCTCAACCGCCAAACCAACTGGAAAGTGGTCTATCCTATCATCGCCGTGGCCGGCATGGGCCTGGGTGCGGTCAACGAAATTGTAGAATTCATAGCCGTCGCCGCCTTCCCGGAAACCAATGTCGGAGGCTACGCCAACACCGCCCTGGACTTGGTCTTCAACTTCCTGGGCGCCCTCGCGGCTATTTTCTTCATCCACTTTTTCTATCGCAAAAAGAGATAAGAATACATATATCTAACCAACACAGGAATTACGCGCTTGCCTCGTTATTGTTTAAATAAAAAGAGAGCAAAGCAAGGTTTGGTTTTTGCATTCGATCGAAAAAATATTTTAGAAGCAAAAAGGGTTTTCTATTAAAAATATCTTAACAAGCCTGAAAGGCAAGTGCGCATAAAACCAAGCCTTGCTTTGCTCTCGGCATTGCCGGAGAGTAATAGTATAATTCCTACAACAATGAAAACAACCAATTATTACAACAAAAAAAAGCTTGAGGTTTTCGGGCTTCTCAAAACTCGGGAGGAAGGGTTGAGCCAAGAGGAATTTGAGAAAAGATTGTCCAAGCACGGCCCCAACAAGCTCCCGGAAGTCAAAGCCGACGGCATCACAGCCATTTTTCTCCGGCAGTTCCAAAGCTCGCTGATTTTCATACTTCTTTTGGCGGCCTCGGCGGTTTTTTTAATGGGAGACAAAATCGACGGCTTCATCATAATCTTTGTCCTCATTTTCAACGCCGTCATCGGCACTATTCAAGAAAAGAAGGCCCAAAATATATTTGCCTCGCTGAGCAATCTGATCAAAACCAACGCCTCGGTGATCCGCGCGGGAAAAGAATACATAATTTCCGACGAAGAGCTGGTTCCCGGCGACATAATTTCCCTCAGGGAAGGAGAAAAGGTGCCTGCCGACGCCAGGGTGATCTCCGCCCGGTCCCTGCAGATAAACGAATCCGCTCTGACGGGCGAATCCAGCTCCAAATTTAAGTCCGCTTCAGCCATAAACAAGTCCAAAGTCCAAATATCGGATCAAAAAAATATGGTCTTCAAAGGAACCAACGTGGTGGCCGGAAGCGGGAAAGCGGTAGTGGTCAAAACCGGCGAGAAAACCTTGATCGGAGATATCGCCAAACAGATGGCGGTAGTGGAAGAAGAACTGCCCCTCAAAAAAGACATCAGAAAACTGTCCCGCTTCATCATCTCAGTTGTGGCTTTGGTCAGCTTGCTCCTGCTGGGAGCCGGCTGGGCAAGAGGCGACGCTTTGGCCGAAACGCTCTCCGTCATCGTTGCTGTGGCCGTTTCGGTGGTGCCGGAGGGGCTGCCGGTGGTGGTGACGCTGGCGCTGGCTGTTAGCGTTTGGGAAATGGGAAGAAGGAATGTTTTGATCAAGAAACTGCAGGCCGTCGAGGCCTTGGGGCAAGTCAACGTTATCGCCGTGGACAAAACCGGAACAATCACCAAGAACGAATTGACAGTAAAAGAAGTTTACGCCGGCGGGAAGTTTTTCTCCGTCGACGGAGTCGGCTACTCTTCCAAAGGCGAAGTCAAACACGAGGGGCAAACAGTAAAAAAATCCGATCACAAGGAACTTTCTACGATTGGAAAAATCGCAAGCCTATGCAGCAGCGCCCGCATTGTTTATGACAAGGAAACTTCCGCCTGGAAAGTCTCGGGCGACCCCACCGAAGCGGCCACGCTTGTTTTCTCCAAAAAGCTGGGATTCCGAAAAGAAAAATTGAGAGAAAAATACCAAATGATATCGGAAAGGCCTTTTGACTACAAGCTCAAATACCACTCCACCCTTCATGAAAGCCGAGGCCGCTTCTTGCTGTCAGTCGTGGGAGCGCCGGAAGAAATATTGAACATCTCTGAAAAAAGGCGGACCTCTTCAGGCGTGAAAAAGATGACCAAGCAAGACAGGGAAGAATTAGCCGAAATTTTCACCCGGATGTCCCAAAGAGGCTTGCGGGTTATCGCGGCTGCCAAAAAAGATCTGCAGCAAAAAGAGACCATCGGCCGCAAGCTTTCCGGATTGGAATTCGTCGGCTTTTTGGCCATCGAAGACCCGCCGAAGCCGGAAGTCAAAAGCGCCATCAAAAGAGTAAAATCCGCCAAGATCAGCCTGGTTATGATCACCGGCGACCACAAAGCGACAGCCAAAGCCATAGCCGAAAAGGTGGGAATCCTCAAGGAGGGCGAAAAAGTTTTGGAAGGAAAGGAGATCGACCGAATAACCAAAGAAAAATTGGCCGGACTTTTGGACAAAACCAGCGTGTTCGCCAGGGTCACCCCCTTTCACAAGCTAAAAATTATTGAAGCCTACAAAAAAAGAGGAGACGTGGTGGCGATGACCGGAGACGGCGTCAATGACGCTCTGTCTCTGAATTCGGCCAACGTCGGCGTGGCTATGGGCAAAATTGGAACAGAAGTGGCCAAAGAGTCCTCGGATGTTGTTCTTTTGGATGACAACTTCGGCAGCATTGTCTCCGGCGTGGAAGAAGGCCGGAACGTCTTCAAAACTATCAAGAGAGTTATCCTGTACTTATTTTCCACCAGCCTCGGAGAGGTGCTGACCATTGTAGGAGCCATCTTCCTGGGAATGCCCCTGCCCATTTTGGCTCCCCAGATATTGTGGATCAACTTGGTCACCGACGGATTTTTGGACGTGGCCCTGGTGATGGAAAAAAAGGAGAAGAATCTGCTGGGGAAGGAATATTTGAAAAAAGCCGGCGGGTTCGTCGACCGGGCTATGCTTTTTCGAATGGTTTTGATGGCGGCTCCGATGGCGGCGGGAACCTTGTTTCTCTTCAGTCGGATCTATGAGATTGACCTGGAAAAAGCCTGGACGGTTTCCTTCACCTCCCTGGTGGTCTTTCAATGGTTCAACGCCTGGAACTGCCGCTCGGCGACAAAATCTTTTTTCACCTCCAACCCTTTCTCCAACAAATACTTAGTTGCCGCCACCGGCTTGGTAATCGTCCTTCAGCTCTTGGTGATTTACAACCCGCTATTGCAGAGCATCTTCCACACCGTTCCCCTGACCCTGCCGGAATGGCTCATCATCATCGCCGCAGCCTCCTCCGTGATGATAATCGAAGAAGCCAGAAAAGCGCTCGCGCTGTTTTTTAAGAAATAACCCCCCCCTGCCGGAGCGGGCTTCCAGCCCGGTCCTAAAGTTTCAAAAAACCAAAAACCGATCCGGAAAATCGCTCCAGCGTAAGAATAAAATTTTTAATTTGCCACCGCCCTGCGGGGTCCCGCTTTCAATAATTTGAATTTAAATAGCGGGAAAATTCGAAATTTTTAAACAATTTTTAATAAATCAATTTGAAATAAACCTGCTGGAGCGGGCCTCCTGGCCCGGTCCTAAGGTTAATTTTATACATTCAAAATGCCATCAATAAAAGTAAACAAAAATAACCCGGCAGGCAGTTTCTTTTTAACCCTGACTGCGAAAAACTGGTTCTATGTTTTTGACCGCCAAGGACGCTGGGAAATCATAGCCGAGTCTCTGCAATACTGCCAAAAAAACAAAGGAATTAAACTATTCGGATTTGTTTTTATGCTAAACCATCTTCATCTAATCATAATGTCAGAGGATATTATCCAATTCCTAAGAAGCTTTAAAACTTTTACCTCCTCCCAAATACATAAAAATATAAAGGCAACAGAACCGAGCATAGAAAAAATATTCCTTGATAAAAATAAAAAATTTCAACTCTGGAAATCAAGCAATATGCCCAAGTGTATTGAATCGGAAAAATTTCTTATCCAAAAATTGGAATATATTCACAACAATCCGGTTAGAAAGCAATATGTGGCAAAACCCGAAGATTGGTATTGGTCAAGCGCCAACCCGGACTGCGCTTTAAAGCCGGATCCTTTGTGGGAAAGCTAATGCAAGAACGGAAGGATCGGGCCGGAGACTTACTGCCGGAGCGGGCCTCCCGGCCCGGTCCATTGGTTCTGCATTCTGCTCTGAGCCGGCCCGGTCCTCAAGCTTAGGCTCCAACCCCAAGAACCGATCCAGAGGATCGCTCCAGCTAAAAATGAAATTTTCAATTCGAAATTTTTAATTTTTCCTGCCAGAGCGGGCTTCCAGCCCGGTCTATTGGTTCCGCAAATCTCATGGACTTTTGCGCTGGAGCGGGCTTCCAGCCCGGTCCTCAAGTTTAGGTTTCAATCTCATGGACCGAAGCGGGACCCCGCAGGGCGGTGGCAAATTGAAAATTGAAAATTATCAAAACTGTCCACCTCCGCCGTAAACCACAAAAGAAATATATATTAAAATCCGGATTTTAATATATATTTATTTATAAAAAGGAAGATTCTTCTTGGCTTTAAACAGCCTTAAGGCTTCAAAATCATTGACTAATCTTCCAAAATAATCCAATATATACAAACAAAGCCAAACTAGGAGGGTTTGGTTTTTGTGTTTATATTTGCTCTTTGAAAAGAACGGACGTGTTGATGTGTTATAAGAAAAAGTTATACTCAAGCAAAAGGAGAAACATCATGGAAAAGAGGAAACTGAATGCAGCTATTGTCGCTTCCGGAAGCGGAACCGATGCAGATGTTGTAATGGAAAAATTCGATCAAGGCTTTTTCCCGGAATTGGAAAGTTTAATCCTAATTAGCACCAACTGCCAAGCTGGTTGCCTTGAAAAAGCAAAGGCCAGAGGAATCAATCACTGTAATTTTGATTTCGAGGGTGTTGCTCGTTCCGTCAATTTCGGGAAAGTTTTTTCAGAATTTCTCGTTTCAAACAGAATCGACATTGTATTTTTGTTGGGATGCGTGCTCAAAGTGCAACCGGTTGAAGGAGTAAAAATCTATAATATACATCCGGCGGACCTGGAAAAACACGGGGGAAATAAATGTTATGGTCTGGAGGTTCACCGCAGGGTTATCTTGGAAAAAATAGATCAGATTGAAAGAGGAAGGCTTGGTTTTAGTGGCCCGTCTTATACTTATCCAACATTTCATTCGGTGGATGAAGATTATGACTCCGGTCCTTGGATCATGCAGGCTCAGGTGAAGATCCCGTATAATATAATCGCGCAATTCTATTTTAGCAACAGAACAAGAAAGGACTTGGATCAAGCGGCAGAAGAACTTCAAAAGCATGTTCTGAGGTATGAGTGGAAAATGCTTCCTTCGGCTGTTTCACTGGCGATTTTGGATTGCCTGGATGAAAGCCGGGAGAGGTTTAAATGTGTATCTGAAGATGAATAGTCAACGCAAGAGTTAATAGGCGTAAAATAGTTAATTAGCTGAAAATGCCAAGCTGTCAGATAACCACAAGGAGGCGCAAATGCAATTTACGCGAAAATTTGCCGAACCGGTTTTGTCCTCTAGCGCGGCGCAGGCTCTGCTGGAAAAGGTCCAACAAATCGACCCAAAAGTCAAAAGCGTCCAAACGGAAAAAGTTTACTGCGTTGAAGCCTCAGGAAATATTTCAAATCGTCAAAAGTTCATGCTCCATTGGCTTTTGAGAGATCTTCATGATCGCAAGAGTGATTTTTACAAGCCTCGAATTGCCGACAAGGAAGCTGTCGAAATAGCCACTTTGCTCAACTTCGAGACAGCTGATTCGACCAATGCGGTCTCAATTTGCCAGGCTATCGGAATGCCCCAAATAACAAGACTGGAAGCGGGCAGAAGATACAAGTTTGAAGGTCTCTCTTCGGAGGAAGAGAAAATCCAAAAAATCCTCCCTTTTTTCAGAGACAAGATGACGGAAGGCTATTACCCGGAGGGCCTTCGATCTTTTCACAATGAGAAGGTCTCGGCCGCCGTGGAGTATATTCCGGTTTTGGAGAAAGGAGTGGGAGCGTTGGAAGAAGCCAACGAACGTTTCGGTACCGGAATGGATGAAGCCGATCTAAAATATCTGCATTACCTCATGGCGGATATTTACAAGAGGAATCCCACGGATGTGGAATTTGTCGACTGGGGCAATAGCTTCTCCGAGCATTCACGGCATCATGCCTTTAATGCCAAGATCTATATTGATGGCGAATTAATGCCTTTGACCTTGTTTGAAATTATCAAAGCCACTCAGAAAAATGATCAAAATGCCGTCATTTCTTTTCATGACAACGGCAGCGCAATTCTTGGCAGGTCGCTAAACCTGCTGATCTCGAATCGCCCGGGTTTCCCATCTCCGGTCAGGCAGGCGGAAATCCTTTATCACTATGTACTCACGGTGGAAACTCACAACCATCCTTGTTTAATTGAAGCTTGGAACGGCGCCGGAACAGGCGGCCGGGGACGTGTCAGAGACAATGGCGCTACCGGCCGCGGCGGCATTATGGGCATCGGAATTTCCGGTTTTATGGGAGGCAATCTCTTAATACCGGGCTATCCACTGCCTTGGGAGGATCAAAATTGGCTTTATGATCCCAACCTTGAATCGCCTTTGTCTTTTTTCACAAAAGCAACCGAAGGCGATTTCTATTCCGCTAACCAGCACGGGGAACCTCTTGGCCTTGCCATCGCCGAAAGCTACGGCTTTCAAATCGGCCGGGAAAGATACGAAAACGTTAAGCCGATTATGCTCTCGGGCGGGTCAAGCTTTCTTGACTCCAGGCATGCTGAAAAGGTTCCTCCCCGGAAGGGAATGCTCATCATCAAGCTGGGCGGAAAACCCTTTCGCATCGGTTTTTGCGGGGGATCCGCCTCCAGCCTGCTGCATGGCCAAAACAAAGATGAATTGGACTGGGATTCTGTGCAAAGAGTCAACGGCGAAATGGCCAACAAAATCCAGAAGATGGTGGAAACCTTGGCCGAAAGGGGTGTTTATAACCCCATCCAATCAATTGAAGACCAGGGCGCCGGCGGACTCTTGAACTGTGTTAAAGAGCTGATCGAGCCGGCCGGAGGAGTTGTTTATCTATCCAAAGTGCCTTTGGGCGACAAAACGCTCTCTCCGGTGGAAGTTCTGGTTTCGGAGTATCAGGAATGCATGTATCTTCTGATTAATCCGGAAGACTTGGAATTGGTACAGGAAATCGCTTCTAACCTGAGGTGCCCTTGCGACTGGATTGGAACGGTTTCTGATGAAGGCAAAATGGTGGTGATTGCTGAAGACGGAAAAACAGAGGTAGAGAACTTCGAGCTTAAACACCTCTTTGCCGAATACCCGCAAAAAGAGTTCCATGATGAGAGGAAACAGCTTCCTCTTGAGGAACTTGAGATCCCGGAAAACATGACAGTCCGGGAAGCTATGGAGCTTGTGCCCCGCTTGCTGGGGGTGAGCTCCAAGGAGTGGATGGCGCATATTGTGGATCGGATGGTTCGAACCAATTTGGTCCAGCAAATGTGCGTAGGTCCGGCCCAGCTTCCCATCTGTCATTTTGACATCAACGCGCCGAGCAACTTCAACGTTTCCGGCCAGGTCAACTCAGTCGGCCATCGGGCTCCGATCGGCCTGATATCGCCGGCCGATCATTCCGAAATGGTGGCTGCCGATGCCCTGTTGGGGCTTCTCGGAGCTCCCATTACCGGCAGGAACGGCATCAAGATGTCAGCCAACTGGATGCTTCCGGCCAAACTTGAAGGCGGCATGGCATGGCTTTATGATGCCGCTGTGGCACTAAAGGATGCTTTGAATCGGCTTGAGATGGATATCAACGGAGGAAAAGATTCGCTAAGCTTGGCAACCAGATACAAGGATCAATTGATCAGGTCCTTAAATACTTTGGTTTTGACTCTTCAGGTCGGTTGCGTCGATTATCGTCTCAAGGCTACGCCTGAGTTCAAGAGCCCAGATCGATCCAATATCCTCTTTGTGGATCTAGCCCAAGGCAGCACCGCCTTGGGAGGAAGCGCTTTTGCCCAAGTTTTGAAGCAAACGGGCAATCAAGCGCCGAAAATCAGGGATTTTAACTTGCTTGGCTCGGCCTTTGATGCAGTTCAAGAACTGTTGCAGAAAAAGCTTCTGCTTTCCGTGCAGAAAAGAGCCCGGGGCGGTCTCCTGCAAACCCTTTGCGAGATGGCCTACGCTTCCAATTGCGGATTGGAGGCGGGATTTCACAGCCCGCCAAAAAACGCTTTCCAGTATCTCTTCAATGAAGAAGCCGGTTTCGTCCTGGAAGTATTGCCGGAACATCAGCATCAGGTTGTGGATATCCTCTCGCAAGCTGGATGCATCGGCAATATTCACATAATTGGACACCCAACGCGGGAAAAGCGCATTCAAGCCGCTTATAACGGCAAAATGGTTTTGGATGAGCGAATGCCGGTTCTCAGGGACATTTGGCGGGACACCTCTTGCCAACTCAAAGGCTATCACAAGGTTCCGGAAGTTGTAGCTCAGGAAAGAAAAAACCTCTTCGACACCGTGGAACCGGCTTGCAAGCTCACTTTTAACCCGGATCGCCACCCGATTGTTACCCGGGACTACCCCGGCAAACCCAGAGTAGCCATCTTGGAAGAAGAGGGATGCAACAGCCGAAAGGAGATGGTGGACTTTGCCTACATGGCAGGATTTGATCCTTGGGTAATCACCATGGAGCATCTGATCAAAAAAGATGTTTCCTTAAGCTGGTTCAGGGGTCTGATGCCGGTTCCCGGATTTTCCTTCAAGGACGTTCTCAAGGCCGGCAAAGGCTGGGCGGCCGTGTTCAAATTCAACGAATACTGCAGTCAGCAGTTGAGGGACTTTATGAGCCGTCCGGATACCTGGATCTATGCGCCGTGCAATGCAGCTCAGATGATGCTTTACTTGGACATAATCCTCAACGTCGGCAGAGACGAAATGCTGCCTCTTTTTGTGGGCAACTCAAGCGAGGGATTTGAGTCCCGGCAAAGCTATGTCAGGATTTATCATTCTCCCTCGATCGCCTTGAAAGGCATGGAAGGCTCCGTATTACCGGTCCACGTTAACCACGGGGAAGGAAGGCTCTATTCTCCCGAGCCCGACATTCTACAAGAGCTGGAAGATAGAGACCTGTGCCCCGTGAGATTTGTCGATCCATATGGATCGCCTACCACGGAATATCCCTTCAACCCCAACGGCTCTCCCGGCGGAATCACCGGCTTGGTTGACCCAACCGGACGCTTCCTGGTGATGATGCCGCATCCGGATAGAATCTTTCTGCCGGCCCATCACCATTATCTCCCCCGGGAGCTGCAAGGATTCAAGAACGGCCCCTGGATGAGGATGATGCAAAATCTCAAGCACTGGACGGACGCCGCTCCCGATTTTTCTCAGGAGCCGCCCAAGAGTTATTCAATAATGACCAGAAAATAACAACCCCGGGCCGCGGAAGAATCCTTCCGCGGCCCAAAATTTCAGAAGGAGGCAAGCTATGACAGAGACAAGTATTTACCGGCAGCTCGGCATCGACCCGAAAAAGGCTAGCGTCAGGGAAATTTTCGGCAAAATAGTGGACAATGATACCCCTCACGCTTTTGTTAATATGAAACGGGATCCGGATTTTCCGGAACTATTTTTCACCAAGCATCCCGACGGCGACGGCAGCAAATTTCTCCAACGCCTGCTCCACGTGGAGGAGACCGGCGAAATAGAGGCCATCCAAGGGGCGGTGGACGACGCTTTTGAAATGAATTTCGGAGATATCGCCGCCAGCGGATTCGTCTCCGGCAAAGTGGTCATCACTCAAATTCTGGAATTCAATGGCGCTTATGTGGAAAAAGAAGCCATCATGAGGCAAATTGCCATCAGAGTGGCCGAACTCCTCGACTTTTACAGAAAAAACGGCTTTGACCTGACTTACTTTATGGGAGGAGAAACAGCCGATTTGCCCAATCAAACGTCCTCCGTAATATATTGCGCCGATTTCTATGCCCGCACGCTAGAGAGCAATATCATCACTGGAGAAAACATTGCTCCGGGAGATAAAATCTACGGTTTTGCCAGCTACGGCCAAGCCGCTTGGGAGCCGCAATATAATTTCGGGCTGATGTCCAATGGAGCCACTCAGGGCCGCCAATATCTAATGTCCGAGGAGTACAACCGGAAATACCCGTATCTGGTAGGCTACGGTAAGCCTTTCAAAGGCCGATTCAAAGTTGCTGATCCGTTTCCCGACGCACCCGAATTCACTATGAGCCAAGCTCTTTTGTCTCCCACCAGAAACTGGTCTTTGATTATCAAGAAGATCATCGACAAGCTCAAGCAACGGGGCATTTTCGACCAGCTGCACGGCATCAGCATGAATACCGGCGGCGGAGCCACCAAAATTGCCCATGTTGGCCAGGGCATCACCTATCGCAAACGCATGCCCGAACCGCCTCCGCTCTTTCAGTTGATCAAGGAAGAATCCAAGGAAAACTGGAAGCATATGTTCGAATCCTTCAACTGCGGGGTCGGCATAGATGCGGTAGGGGAAGACACTCTTGATTTTTCCCTTGCTCTGGAGGAGGTTGCCGAGGAAATCCAAATTGAACTTTTTGATCTCGGCCGTTGCGAGGGAAACCGGGGTCAAGAAAACGAAGTAATCCTGGAAACCCCCTACGGAACTTTTGATAACTACTAATCTTTCAAATATCCCTAACTTGATCTCAGGTTGGGGATATTTTATTTCAAAAAGACCGCCTGGAAATCCAAGCGGCCTAAGAAATTGCGACTTTTAGGGGATCGGAAACAGCCTCTTCAAATACTTTTGCAAAACCAGAGCTTTTCCGACTCCGAATTTTTTTTCCTCCGAAAATTATTCCTCTTAATCCCTTTCCGCCTCTTTACCCCCCCAACCCTTTTATTTTTCCAACTACTCATCAGGAAAATTTTAGAGCAATTAGAGTCACACCGCTTTAATAATATAAATTTTTTACATATTTTGCCCCGCACTGCGGGGCAGGCCCTAACTAGGAGAGCAAGAAAAAACAGTTTGATTATTGAATATTGAAGTTTGAGATTTGTTTGTGTCCTTGTATCTTGCGTCCTTGTATCTTTCCTTGAATTTCCAATTTATATTGATTTCAACGAGTTTGATGAAGCCAAAGCCGCCGGCTACCGCGAAGCCACCAACTGCCCGTAAGACAAGAGACGGGAAGTGGGAAATAAGAAATTGTTTTGATTGCTTGATATTGGTTTTTGACAGTTAGCTTGGTCACTGGAATTAAGGACACAAGGAGACAAGAAACAAGCACCAAACAAGAAACAATTTACCAAATCACCTGTCTGCTCTTAGGAGAGCAAAAAAAACAGTTTGATTATTGAATATTGAAGTTTGAGATTTGTTTGTATCCTTGTATCTTGTGTCCTTGTTTCTTTCTTTGAATTTCCAATTTATATTGATTTCAACGAGTTTCAACGAGTTCGACGAAGCCAAAGCCGCCGGCTACCGCAAAGCCACCAACTGCCCGTGAAATGAGAGGCGGAATGTGGGATTTGAGAAATGAGAGTTGGGAGATGGTAAGTGAGAGATTTTTTATCTCCTCCTCAACAATGAAACAATAAAGCAATGAAATAATCATTTCTCAACCTCAATCGCTTTTCCCTCAATAATAGCTTGGGAGATTTTTTTTCTGGCTCGGGCGAGGATTCGTTGAAAAGTGCTTTGGGAGGTGTTCATTTTTTCCGCGCACTCCACTTGCTCCAATTCCAAAACCTCCTTCAAGCGCAGGGCCTCGGCTTCTTCTTTGGAAATATGAACGATTTCCAGATCCCGGATCGGCACTCCCCGGGGCTTGAAGTAGGTAACTTTTGGATTAAACCTTACCCTCCGGCACATTCTCGGTCTTGGCATGGAATCATTTAAACATTTAAACATCTAAACATACGAGGCTTGTAAATTCTCTTGCAAAGCGACATAAAACAGGGCAAAGTATCTAAACATGACTCCCTTTTTTTCTCAAAGGGGGATTAAGGGGGACTTCAAGAACCCAATCGCCCCCCCCCATTTCCTAATACACCATTATACCAATAAACAAATCCCTTTCCACCCCTTAATCCTATTAATCCCACTTTTTCTTCTCTATGTAACTATTTAGTTAGCCATTCAACAATGTAGTCTCTTTAGGTCAATTTGAGTAATTTTTATCATCCTTTTCTTCCTTCAAAGACTCAATCTCTTCCTTGATAGCATCCAGTTCCTCTTTTAGCATCTCTTTTTCTTCCTCGAGCGCTTGCAGTTCGTTCTTTCGCGACCAGAACCTTCTTCCGCATCCGAAACCTCTTCCTCGGCCCATGCCGAATCCGCCGCCGCAGGGACCCATGCCTCTGCCCGAGCCGGGACCCATGCCGGCCGGACCTGTTCCGTTAAACTTTGGCATAAAATTCACCTCCCTTCTGTAATAATAAGCGTAAATACATATTCGCAATAATAATTATTAATCTCTATCTCTCCTGCTATCTATTATGAATATATACCCAAAATTATTTCACATCAACCCCTTTTCATTGCAAAAATATAGATTTTAATCTATATTTAAATATATATTTAAAATTAACTTGAATTTATGAGAAGAAAATTAAACGAAAGAAAAACCCGCAAAATCTTTAAAACCGGCGACAGTTATGCTATAACTTTACCCAAGGGCATGGTCCGAGAACTCGGCTGGCAAGAAAAACAAAAAGTCACCGCCGAACTTCAAGGAAAAAAGATAATAATTCAGGATTGGGAGAAGTAAAACAGATTTATGATTTACGATTTATGATTTACGACCTGTCGCTTGGGACTGAAGTTGCTGGATTTTTTAAAATGGTGTTTTGTGTTAAGCTAATGGAAATCAGAAGAGAAATCAAATCCACAAAGCACAATCCACCAAACGTACTACGGTCTCGTTTCTTTTGTAGAAATTTACAAAGATAACGGAAACAACCGCAGCTTAAAACTCAAAGCCAGTAGTTATTTGTTTGGTTTTAGGTTTTGAGATGTAGCTTTTCCCGCTACCTTTATGATTTTTAATGAAAGCGGGACCCCGCAAAGCGGTGGGACTTTTGACTTTTGACTTTTGAGTTTCTCTTTTTTCATATAAACTATATTTTCTAATCAACATTTGATACTTGGTATATAAAGAGTAAATATCCGGAATTCATGGAAGTCACGGATCAAATCAAGGAACGCCTCAACGTCGCCGAGCTGGTCGGCGAATATTTGAAGCTGGAAAAAGCCGGCACCAACTACAAGGCGCTCTGTCCGTTCCACAACGAGAAAACTCCTTCTTTCATGGTCAATCCGGAAAGAAACTTTTGGTACTGCTTCGGTTGTCAAAAAGGAGGGGATGTCTTCACCTTTGTGATGGAAATGGAAGGGTTGGAATTCCGCGAAGCCTTGGAACGCCTTGCCGACAGATCCGGCGTAGAAATCCCCAGGTTCAAAAAGAAAGACCCCAGAGAAAAACAGCAGAAAGAGAAGCTTTATGAAATTGTTGAGTCCGCCAATCAATTCTTTCAAAATCAGCTCAGTTCTTCGCCCTTGGGAAGCCAAGCGAAAAAATATCTCCAAGAAAGATCAATACCGGAAGACCAAATCAGCCAATTTCAAATCGGTTTGGCGCCCGATAGCTGGAGCAGCCTCCTGGAATATCTGCTTGAAAGCGGCTACTCTCTTTCAGACATAGCCAAAACCGGGCTGCTAGTCCAGAAAGCAAACACCTCCGGCGGCGGCAAAAGCGACTATTACGACCGCTTTCGGGGAAGGATAATGTTTCCCATTTCCGATCAGGTCGGAAAAATCGTCGGTCATTCCGCCAGGGTGATGCCCGGCGGAGACGAATCCAGCGCTAAATATATCAACACCCCCCAAACTGAGATCTACGATAAAAGCCGGATTCTCTACGGCCTGAATCTGGCCAAAACAGCCATCAAGAGGGAAGGCTTTGCGGTAGTGGTGGAGGGAAACATGGATGTGATGGCCTCCTTCGGCGCGGGAGTGGAAAACATCGTGGCTGTTTCCGGCACCGCCCTGACCCCCGAACAAATAGACATTTTGAAACGCTATACCGCAAACGTGAAGCTCTGTTTCGATATGGATGAAGCCGGACAGAAAGCTGTGTTCAGCAGTGTTCAGACTTGCCTGGAAAGGGAAGTGGACACGGAAGTTGTTCTGCTTCCGGACGGATTCAAGGACGTTAACGATCTTACCATCAAAGATCCCTCCTCTTGGAAGAAAGCCGTTGAAGCATCTTCTCCGGTGATGGAATATTTTTTCAGCGCAATAACAAACAGGCATGATCGTAATAACCCCAAAGGGAAACGATTGATTGCCAGCGAGTTTCTCAATATAGTCAAGCATATCGCCGACCCGATTGAACAAAGCTACTGGATAAAAAAACTCTCCGATGCCATCCAAGTGGAAGAAGATACATTGACGCAAGTCTTAGAAAAAGTTAAAGTGAAAAATGTTGATAGAAGAGAGAAAAATGATAGCAGTCAAAAAACCGCTTCCAAAACCAAAAACACAGTCAAGAGCAGAAAAGCCGGTCTTCAGGAAAGATTGGTAGGCCTTTTTAGTTTATACAAAGACCAGCTCGGCCCAGACATGGAAGAGGCGGAGAATCTCCTGGAAGAATCTTATCTGGAAATCTTTAAAAAAATCCAAAAAGGCGAATTGGAAGGAATTCAAGAAAAAGTGGGAGAATGCGAAGTGCAAGTCAAATACGGATATGATGACAAAACCGGATTTATGGAGCTGGAAGTTGACCCGGAAAAAGAGTGGGAACACATCAAAAAGGAGCTGGCAGGGGAAATCAAGAGAAAACAATTGAGAGACATTGTCTGGGACATCAAAAGAGCCGAAGAAGACGGCGACGAAGAAAGCCTCCAAATCCTAATGGACAACTTCTCCAAGCTTTCCAGAGAGTTAGGAGAATGATAGGAAATGCAAAGATTAAACATCAAAATGCAAAATGACAAAGAAAAATTTAAAAATAAAGTCATTTTATTTTCCTTGATTTTAAATTTATAAAGCCTCTTTTCTTTTTGAATTGTCACTTTGATTTTTGATTTTTTCATTTTGATTTTTTAAACTTATCAATAATAAGATAATAAGACTCGCTTCAATATATTCATTCTAAATATTTGTAAATCTTATACAAATGGTTATGCCAAATAACAAGGAAAAACAAGCTTCTTCAAGAAATCCTTCTTCAGAGGAAGCCAAAGAAGAAAAATCGAGCCAAAAGACCGAAAAGTCTTCTTTTTTGTCATCTCCAGAAAAGCAAAAGGAAAAAGAGCCGGACCGAAAAGAGGCCGACGGCGGGAGTGGCAAAAAAAAGGGCTCTTCCGGTCCGGCTTTGAACAGCATTCAAGACAAGGGAATCAAAAATCTCTTGGGCAGAGGCCGCCAAAGGGGATTTGTTACCGAGGAGGAAATAATCCATGAATTGGGCGACATCGAAAGGAATCTGGAGAGGCTGGAAGAATTTTATGACAAAGCGGACAAGTTCGGAGTGAAGGTGATATCTTCCGAAGACGTGCTTAAAGATGAAATTGAAAGAGAGGCCCAAAAAAACGAAGTTGGCAAAAAAAGAAAGAAGATTGAAAAAGAGGTTAAAAAACAAGAAAAAACGGATGTTCACGACGCCGACTCCATTCAGATGTACTTGCGCGAAATCGGCAAAGTGGATCTTTTAAACTCAGATGAAGAAATTGCCTTGGCCAAAGCTATAGAACAGGAAGACCAATCCGCCAAACAGAGATTAACCGAGGCCAACCTCCGGCTGGTGGTTTCTATTGCCAAAAAATACGTGGGCAGAAGCCACAATCTTTCTTTTCTGGATTTAATTCAAGAGGGAAATATCGGGCTTTTCAAAGCCGTGGAAAAATTCGATTACCGCAAAGGCTACAAATTCTCCACCTACGCCACTTGGTGGATCCGCCAAGCCATTACCAGAGCCATTGCCGACCAATCCAGAACTATCCGCATCCCGGTCCACATGGTGGAAACCATCAATAAATATATCCAAGTGGTCAGAAGCTTGGTCCAGGAACTGGGAAGAGAGCCGCTGCCGGAAGAAATCGCCGCGGAAATGGACATGGAAATTAAGAAAGTCCGCCACATCATGAAAGTTTCCCAGGAAACCATTTCCCTGGAAACCTCTATCGGCGACGACGACAGTGAAAGCGTCCTCAGCGACTTTATTGAAGACACCGACTCCGTGATGCCTCATCAAATCGCCTCCAGAACCCTTTTAAAAAGCCACCTTAACGAAGTGCTGGAACAGCTGACCCTGCGGGAGCAGAAAATTCTCCGCATCCGTTTCGGCCTGGAAGACGGAGTGATGCATACCCTGGAAGAAGTCGGCAACGAGTTCGGCGTGACCCGCGAGAGAATCCGCCAAATAGAAGCCAAGGCCCTGGAAAAAATCCGCGCCATGAAAGGCATGGACAAACTGAAGGACTACTAGAAGTCATATTAACATATTAACATTTTAACATGTTATCATGTTATCATGTTATCATTTAAACATATTATCATATTATCATTTAAACCCCGTAAATTCTCCCGCTAATCGGGATCACACGGGGCGAAATATTTAAACAAGCGGAGGGTTTATAAAGTTAAGAAAGTGAGGCCAAGTGAAGGCAAACGGAAATATACAAGTGAAGCAAGTTGCCATTGAGCTCCTCTAGCGTTTTTTCTAAAACAAATAATTAATGAAGAAAAATTGAGGCATTAGCATACCTTCAAGGTGTGAAATTTTCACACCTTGAAGGTATGTGGATTTTTTGCAATAATCTTTCCCGGAGCCGGCTTATTGGCCCAATTATTGCTTTTTTTATCAAGGCTGGTTTAACAACCCCCTTTTTTATCCCCTTTTACCCCATTTATCCCATCTCTCTCATTAGATATTCCCATTTAAACCCATACCCCCCTTAGCTTTTTTAGCACTCTTCTTAACACCCTTCTGGTTGGAGTGAACGCTTAATTTTTAACAGGCTCTAATTTCACGCCAAAACTATCCTGTGTCCATGTGTTAAAATGCTAACATGATAAGATGTTAAAATGATAATATGCTAACATGAACATGGATTACCTTTGACTTTCCTCCCATTCTCTGCTAATCTATGCCTGTATTAATCAAAACTAGAATACCCCCTCAGTTTTTGCTTTGATAATTGTGTTTTGTGCTTTGTTTGCCTGCCCCGTGGGAGCGCAGCGACTTTATAGGAGGGGAATTGTGATTTGTGTTTTAATTTATAAATACCAATTTCCCAATTTCCCAATTTCCAAATATACTGCCAAACGTCCCGGTAGCTCAGCTGGATAGAGCAACGGCCTTCTAAGCCGTAGGCCGCAGGTTCGAATCCTGCCCGGGACGCCGTGAACCGCGTAGGGTTCACGGCCATGAAACCCAACGCGGTTCATGGCTGTAATCCTAACGCATTTTTTCCTATGTTCTACGTTTACGTACTCAAAAGCAAAAAGGACAACAAGCTTTACATTGGCTTTACTTCTGATTTAAAAAGAAGATTAGCTGAACATGAAAAAGGAAAAACAAATTCAACCAAGCTGAGGCTGCCTCTGGATTTAGTTTATTATGAAGCCCATAAATCAGAGGCCGATGCCAGAAGAAGAGAAAAATATTTCAAGACCAGCAAGGGCAAGAGCAGCCTGAAGCAGATGCTGAGAGATTCTCTTATAAGTGATGAAATATAGTTGTATATCTATTAAGTCTTATGCGATTCGGCAAGTGTGAGTTCCGCCGGATCGTCCACTTCAATATCCTCCGGCGACTTCCCAAAGCCGTTTTTTTATCAAAAAACTTGTAAAAAAGGCCTGAAGGTGGTATTTTAAATTTAGATTAATGAAACTACTGAAGAATACAGAAATCCTCTTGAAATGTCATCCTGATGAAAATCAGGATCTCCATGAATAAGCTATTTTTGCAAATTTATAGATTCTGAATCCCGCCAGAGGCGGATAAACAAGTTCAGAATGACATTCTTCAGTGGTTTCATTAATATAGATATATGAAAAGCAACCAACACAAGCAAATAATCTTCCTCCCAGCAGTCTTATTTTTGGTTGTTTTTTAAAATTAAGACACAACAATGAAAAGAATAATCACATTAATAGCTCTGCCCATCCTGATTTTCTTGATCGTTTTAATGATGATTTATATTGTTGATTTAATAATTAAGTTTAATAATTAAAACAATGCTTTGTTTTAAGTGTCATTTCCCAGGATTTGCTTTTGTTGCATCTAAGAACACATTTATGATCACCCTCCTTTTTATCATTACAAAATTTTTTAACGTTCTTTCAGTCTCTTGGCTGTGGTTTATTTTTACCATTATTGCAGATTTATATTTTTTTCTAAAAAAAGATTCTGAGATTGAGCAAGGTTTTGCGGATGGTTTTAAAGAAGGTCAGAAATCACAAAAGGATGAAGAATATTCAGATTATTTTTAGTCAAGAGTATTATTAATACAAGCTCATGAAAAAGTTTAAACCAATTAATATATTAAAGATAATAATTGGGGTTGTGATATTCATAATAATAATTGTGTACTCATACAACTCTTTTACCACCAAAAATTGGGGAAAATCAGGTACAATCAAAAACGAGACAGAAAAAATAATCAAGTCCCCTTCTGAAAGAGCATTGTCTGTAGCAACTGAAGAATACTTAGAATTTATTACGGAAGACAAGGAAAGAAGAGATAAATACTTTAGTAAGTATTCTGAGGAAAGAAAAGCAAAAGAAGCAATTTTAAATAGAGCTTCATATTTAGATAAGAATATTGAGGATTTAATTTTTATAGAAAAATTGACTGAAAAGAAGAAAGCAAGGAGAAAAAACACCTCTCAAAAAGAAATAACCGAGAAAGTGAAGCAGACTCCAACAGTAATCGATCAATCTGAATCAATGCTCGAAAAATTAGAACAAGAAGAGGCACAAGAATGTCAAAAAGAAATAACTAAATACAACGCTTGCTTGACTGAATATAGCGCCAAGATGGCAGAATACAATGCTTGCCTTAGTGAATCTGCTGATCCAAATTCATACCGATATAATTCCTACTGCTCAGAACCATTCAATTTATGTATCAAACCAAGCTGTGCTTATTAAGTTGGAACATGAACATGGATTTACCAAAACTTGGTAAAATTTAATTTAAAATATACATGGAAATCAATTTAACAAAACATTGGCATTATTTATTGGCTTTAATCATCCTTTTTATTTTTGACAAGATAACTCCCTCGAGTTTTATTATAAGTGCAGTCGGTAGTTTTCTTTTGCTGTTATTAATTGTTATGTGGATAAATTTTGCCAAAAACAACAAACAAAATACAGTTGTGAAATCAACTAAAAAAGATAAAAAGAATAGCGATAAAATCGACAACAAAGAAGGTTATGAATCCAAACAAAAAAATCAACTATTAAAGAATGTTGTTATCGTGGGAATTGTTATCGTGAGCATATCTGTTGCTTATACTTTTTTAATCATGCCGATAAAAAAAGAATATGATTTAAAAAGATGTCTAGAAGATTCAGGAGAGATATATGAGAGAAAAAAGAATGAGATAGATTCCCACATAAAATCACTTGAAGAAGAAAAGAAAGTTTTGGAAAAAGAGGCCAACGGAGAAATAGAAGAGTTTGATGAGAATAATCCGGAGCCTAAAGTTCAGGATTACCCTGAAAAAACAGGCAATAAAGAAGATGGAGATAAGACACTTGTTACTAAAATACTTGAAAGTAATGACAAGAATTGGGATTATATCAATGCTCACGCGGAATGGCGATCGAAAAGAAGAAGCATCTTTGAACCTGTGCGAAAAATAGAAGACAAGATTAATTTAATTAAAACAGATTATGAGAAAATACAAAATAACAAAAACAAAAGAGATGAAAGATGTTTCAAGCTTTATAAATAATTGTTGTGTTTTATAAATTTAAATAGCAATATTGAATAAAATCGAATTCATTTTAGATAAGTTTGTAAAAAAGTTTCCTAAATCAAAACTATCAACCTCTTTTCTAATTGGTTTTTTAGCATGCCTTCTGTTCTGGATTGATAATGTATTATTATTTTATTTGATTTTGTTTTATGTAATAATCTTAGGAATAACATTAGCAGATAAAAAATGATGTTGAGACTTGAAATCTTATCCATGTAATTAAAATCGCAAGAGATCTTAAGCTAAACTGAAGACAAGTAAATTAGAAACTGATCCCTAAAGAAGATAAAAATTGGAGAGTTGAAATCAGTGGCATGACTCCAGAGTCAGCATAGTCATCAACTTGGTTTCTTGCTGATCCAATTTGGATCAATAAATTATTTAAATCAATCTTTTTTTTCTGCAAAAGGTTTAATTCCGATTCATAAGGCGATGCTTTTCCTTCTATTGTTAATATATTATCAGGTTGATTATAAATATCATTAATTATTTCATTTAATTCTGCGGTCCTGCTATTAATATCCTCTATTTCTTCTTTTATTTCATCTTCTTGATTAGAAAGTTCATTTAAAATTTTGCTTGCCTTCTCATTTCTCCTTTTTTTGTTTTCATCTAATTCCTTTTCTTCTTTATCAATTTTAATAATTGGTTTGTTTGTTTCCGGAGGGTTATTGTTTTTAAAAACAGATCTCCACTTTTTCATCGCGTCTTCTTTTTTGTCCTTGAAGTCACGCTCCTCTTTCTCCTCCTCTTTCTTTTCATTAGTGTATACTTGCTTTTCTTCTGTTTCATTACTGCCTTCAATCTCTTTCTCTACCCTTATTTCCTCCTCAATTTCTTCAATTTTATTTTTATTTTCAAGGTTATCCGGTTCTTTTAAATCAATTTTCGTCTGTTCTTCCTGATTATCCTTTTTAGTTCTACTATTTTTAACAGCAATGCTACTTATACTTTCTTTATCTTCTTTATTCTCCTTTTGCTTCTTTGAGTCTATGTAGTTATAACCGAGCAGAAAAGAAGAAAATAGCCAAAAAATAACTATTCCCCCTAAAACGAAATTTATTTTTTTCATCACTAATCTATTATTAATAAATATTTATAACATCCTATTACACTACATGATAAAAATCAAATAAATAGTGAGCCAGGGTGGAGGGTAAATCACACAAAAACGGTTCTTGCCTTATTTGTTCGGCTCTATTTGGATTTGCAAAATAAAACAAACACTTAACAGAGTGTTTGTTTAACAAAATTTACAACCGGATTCACGCAACATTAGGTTTTTTAAAGAAATCAACCTCTGTTTTTTTAATATATTTATCTATGCCCTTTAATAGTAGAGAGGCTCTTTTTTGGGAAATTTCAGCTGGTTTCTCTTTCCAAACCTTGAATATAATATCTTTGTTTAGTTTCTTTTGAGCTAAATGGCACAGACTTAAAGAGCTTTTAACATCTCCCTCTTTTAGATTTAATACATCCAGTAATCTTGAATCTATAATTTTATTCCATTTGTCTTTGGAGAGTTCGCCAGTATTTATTGAGGTTTTATCAATACAGAGATCTCCATTGTAAAATTTGCACGGAATGCATATGTCATCCCCTTCAATAGTTATTCTTAAATTTACTTGGGGGTCTTCAAGAATTTTATTGCCAACCCGCCAAAAATCATGACCGAAAGCTTCATCTGGAACAAATTCATCATAGCCTGCTCCATGAAGCTTTATGATATCCAAAAAATGATGCGGTTTTATTAAAATAGTTTCTTGTTTATTCATTGTTTTGTTAAAGCCGGTCTCTCGCTTTCGGGAAACCGGCTCTGTTACTTAATTTAAAGTTCTTATATATCGACTCTCCTTGCAAAAATTATCAATCTTTGGTATTAACTCTTGTATATCCAATTCTTCGCATAATTTGTGCACCTCCGATATCGTTAGCTTGATTTTTTCACGATATGAATACAATCTTTGAAGAGCGTAATCACGGCTTATAATACGGTGCCTTACCATTGAACTTAACTTATTTTCGAGCTCTGTATGACCAAGCAGACCATAATAAAAGAGATCTTTAAATGATTCAACTTGGCAATCGAAGTGCCAACTTTTCATAGGTTTTTCCCAGCTCAAGTTCTTTTTGACCTCCTCTTCGTAAAAAAAGGGGTTATTAGGAAAGTAGCGATCAAATGAGAAGTGTTGGATCTGAGAGTAAAATTCGGGCATTGAAGAAAAAATTTCTCCAGAAGGCCAATACTCGTGATCTTTTTTGATCGTTTCAATATTATCGGAGTGCTGATAACGACTATTTTCATATAAGCAGTTTAGGATGCCATCTCTATAGGAACCTCCGCCTCTTTTTTCTAATAGAGAGAGTTTGAATGGGTTTTGCTCTAAGTAGGAATTAGCATTTATATATTTACTTATTCCAAATTTTAAACCCTCTTCAAACATTCTACCCCTTATGCCATATCTACATCCAGCGCAAAGAGCGACTTTTATCATCGCAGCATCAGGCTTATCAAGAAAAGCCTTTAGGTTCTTCTTAAATCGGGGAAGAAAAATATCATCTCTAACTATTACCAATTCAGTTTTTAGTCTTTCCTGAGCTTTTCTTAGATTGTTCATCGCTACTGGGTGCACCAAGTCTACTTTGTTGTGATTGAAGGCCACTACTTTTTCTGAACCAAGTATTTCAACCATCTTCATCCAAGCATAAAGACTATCTTTGCCACCGCTAACAGTTACACCTACCTTTTCTCCTTTTTCCAAGTTTAAATTTGATGACAAAGCATCAGCTCCTTGAAATGACTTATCTTCATGTTGGTGACAAAAAGAACAAACACGGTATCCATTATTTCTGTAAATTGAAATTCCACAATAAGTATCGGGAATAACACAGAAATCACAAGCTAAATTAGCAAAATCATGCGTGTAATTCATTTTATAGCTCCTAACTTTTGAAGGTTCAAGAGTCGACAGTAATTATTTTAAACTAATAATATTATGAGGTCAATCGGTCGTGGTTGGGATATCAATCCTAAATTCAAATCTGGAAGGCATCATAATATTTTAATTAAAATAAATAGTGAGACAGGTTGGAGGGTAAATCAAACAAAAACGGTTCTTGTTTCCTTCGCCAGGCGGAGCCGAAATTAGTTAGAAAGTGTGAAAGTTTAGAAAGTGGGAAAAGTCAGATATTGGTTGTTGAATACTATAAAATAATCCACTATGATCAACTAATAAACCCGACAAGCACTGTTTGTCGGGTTTATTAGCCCTTATTATCAATTTTTTAAACTAAGCTAACCAACTGCTAAATCGTCAAAAAGACTTTCGCCAGAGGGCTTTTTTTGTGCTTTAATTTGATTTTTAGCGGGTTTTATACTAATATTCAGGTAGTTATGTGTTTTTGGGTATGCTTAAAACATTATTTAATTTAAATATGCCCGCTTTGCGGGGCAAAGAAAGGTGTTTATACTATGAAAAACAGCAATCTTGCAGAAGCAAAAAAGGCAAAAAATGACGAGTTTTATACTCAATACGGCGATATTCAGAAAGAAATGGAAGCCTACTTGGAATTTAATCCCGATGCATTTCGTGGCAAGGCGGTTTATTGCAACTGCGATGATCCGTATGAGAGCAATTTTTTTCGATATTTCGTGCTTAATTTCAACAAGCTTGGATTAAAAAAACTCATTACTACCAGCTATAAGCCCTCTCCGGTGGCAAATACCCAGCTAACACTTTTTGGGGATAACAAAACGCTTACTCCGAAGAAAGGCCGGCCGAAAATAACCGCCAACAAATTTATTATTAGCGATGTGGGCGACATAAACGGTGACGGCGAATTCAATTTGCAAGACATTGCCAAGCAATTAAAGGAGAATAAAAACAACGAATGGGCGCCGCTGGAGGGCGATGGCGATTTCCGCAGCGATGAATGCATAGAATTGCTTAAAAAATCAGACATCGTGGTAACCAATCCGCCGTTTTCGCTGTTTCGGGAATATGTCAAACAACTTTTTGAATATAATAAAAAGTTTGTGATAATTGGAAGCAAGAATACAATTACCTATAAAGAGATTTTTCCGCTTATCAAAGACAATAAAATGTGGGTCGGCACAACAAGTTTCAATAAAGACATGCTTTTCATAGCCCCGTCAAACGCCGACCTTAGCAGTAAGCCAAAAACAGCAATTCGAAAAGTGAACGGCATCACATATCTACGTTCGCCATCTGTGTGGTTTACTAACCTGGATCATGGTCGTCGCCATCAACCATTGCCCTTGATGACCATGGCGGACAATAAAAAATTCAACAAAAAAGTTCAGAAAAATGAAAATAGTTATCAGAAATACGACAACTACAACGCCATTGAAGTTCCATTCACCAATGCCATCCCCAGCGACTACGATGGCGTGATGGGCGTGCCAATTAGTTTTTTGGATAAATATTCGCCAGAGCAGTTTGATATCATTGGGAGCGATTATGAGATTAAGGAGGGACTCTTGTCAAATTTAATAAACACGGACTGGAAAGGAAAATTTGATAGAGGGTATATTAATGGAAAAAGAATATATAGCCGACTTTTTATTAGGCATAAAAGTTGAAAATTATGAAAATTACAAAAGTTACAGTTGAGAATTATAGAGGAATAAAAGAAAAGCAGGATATACCGCTTGCGAACTTCTCTTCTATTGTTGGAAAAAATGATTCTGGGAAATCTATTATTTTAAATGCTATTGTGAGTTTTTTAGATCCCAAGAGCTATCCTATTACGGAGCATGACTTTAATAATTATAATAATCCAATTGTAATTGAGTGCAGTTTTTGCAATGAAAATCTTGAAAAAATGCTAGAGTTAAAAATTAAAAGTAAAATTAAAAAAGATGATGGTTTGAATGAGTTTTTGGTAGATATTTTGCCTGATGGAGTCTTAACAGTGCAAAAAACAGTTTCTACTCCAAAAAAAGGTTTTGATGTTGAAAAAATATTAATGAGAGATTTTAAGGATAGTGAATTTTCTTTGCTTTATTCGAAGAGTGATGAGGAACTATCTAAAATTATAGAGGATAATTCAATTTCAATACCAGTTAGCGGCACTGGAAGAAATTCAAAATTAGAGAAAATAAAACACATAAAAGAATTTTGCAGTAAAGAGAACAAAGGAATTATCGAAAGATTTATTCCTGATGATTATAAAATCAACTCTCTTTTACCAGGAGTTGAGTTGTTTGTATCAGATTATGGATTAGAGGCTGATACTAGCTTTAAGACAAATTCTCTTTCGGAAATTAGGGATTATTTTATTGAACAAACATCAGATAGCACAAAAAAACTATCTAGGATTCAAAAAGAAATAAAAAATGAGATGGCAAGAGAGGCAGAGTCAGTGAAAAATTATATGAGTGATTATGCGGATATAAAAAAAGTTGAGATAAGTCCAAATTTTGATTGGCCCAAAGCAATACCAAGCGTAGATGTAAGTTTTCAATTAAAAGATGATGCCAAGCCAATTCCAATGACACATAAGGGGGCGGGATGCAGGAGACTTTTTATGGTAGCAAGATTTAGATATTTAGCGAAAAAGAAAAATGGAGAAAATATTATATATCTTATTGAGGAGCCGGAAACTTTTTTACATCCTTCTGCTCAGGAAGATCTACTCAATGCTCTTAAAGACTTATCTGAAGATAACCAAATTATTGTTGCCACACATTCGCCAATTTTCGCTGGAGCGACCAAGCAAGATTCAATTATATTGTGCAAAAAAGAAAATCAGTCCACTTACGAATGCTTGAATGAAGAAAATAAGAGCACATTCATTCCTGGTATCGTTTCTGAGTTAGGCATTAAACCATCTTTTAATCTCATGGATAGACATGAAAAAATAGTTTTTGTTGAAAGTGGCAATGATGCAAAGTTTTATGATTTGATATGTAAAAAATGTATAGGAACAAAACTTTTAAATAATGATAAAATACTCTTGTTGCCTTTTGGCGGAGGGGAGGACATAGATAGTTTTTTAAACATTAATTATTTTGATTCTTCTGATAGAGATTTATATTTAATAATTGATAGTGATAAACATTTAGGTGATGAGATTGTCAAAAAACAACAGAAAAGAAGTGCTAATTTTAACAGTAAGAAAAAAGGGGAATCGTATATCCTTAAAAAGAGTTGTATAGAAAACTATTATCATCCTAGGGCATTGGAGAGAATGCATGATTTAGAAGATGGGGTTTTTGATTTTTTTTCTGAATATGAGGATGTTAAAAAGACTATAAAAAAAATTAAGCAAAATAATAAAATAACTAAGTGCATTAAAGAAAAAAATAATATTGATTTATTTGAATCCATGAAAGAAGAAGAATGGAGAGAGGTTGTTGAGCAAGAACTCTTAGATTTTCTAAAATGTATTACGAGCTAAAAAAATTATTAATTTATGAAAAAAGTCAAAGTATCAATTCAAGATGAAAACACCTTAGTTTTACTGGAGGATGGCTCCAAGGGCGATATAATTGACCTTAAATCCATTCATGAAACCGACATTGATAAAACAACAATCACAAATGTGGTCAATTCCATAAAACGCGATGCGTTTAATGAGGAGTTGAAAAAAGCAAAGGAGGCTATTGAGCGGGAGAATAAATTGAAGCTGGAGATTAAGGAAAAAGAATACGCTGATCGCGTGAAGCAAGAATTATCCGAGAAGGAAAAAGAGGTTGCCGCGCTTAATTCAAAACTGGAAAATATTGCGGAAAAGATTGAATCGGACGCAAAAGTGAAAGCGCTTCAGGAAAAGCAGGAGATTGAAGAAAAGTATAGAGAAAAATTGAATGAAAAAGATGCCGAGATCAGCAATGTTAAGCACAAAAAAGAATTGAATGAAGAAAAGCTCAAAGAGCAGTTGAAGTCTAGTGAGACTGCGCTGGTTTCTCTCAAGGAGATGCGGACAAAAATGAGCACAAAGATGGTAGGAGAATCGCTAGAGACGCATTGCGAGAACGAATTTAATCGTATTCGTTCCTTTGCATTTCCCAACGCAAAATTCGGCAAAGACAATACTATTTCAAAATCCGGCTCCAAAGGAGATTATATATATCGGGAAATGGACGAGGAGGGGAATGAGCTTCTTTCTATTATGTTTGAAATGAAAAATGAAGATGATACAACCGCCACCAAGAAAAAGAATAATGATTTTTTCAAGGAGCTGGATAAGGATCGGCGGGAGAAAAAATGCGAATATGCCGTCTTGGTGAGCTTGCTTGAAAAAGACAATGAATACTATGATGATATTGTGACGGTTTATGATTATGATCTTATGTATGCGATAAGACCTCAGCATTTCATTACTATTATCGGTTTTTTGCGCCAAGCAAATATTAAATCCCAACATTTGCGAAAAGAAATTGAAGCGCTTAACAACCAAAATATTGACGTGTCGAATTTTGAAGCCAATATGAATGAATTCAAGGAGGCATTTTCAAGAAATTATAGTTTGGCATCAAAGCAATTTTCTAAATCCATAGAAGAAATTGACAAGACTATTGATCATTTGAATAAAGTGAAGGAAAATTTATTGAAATCTATTAATAATTTACGGTTAGCGAATAATAAGGCAACGGATTTATCAATTAAAAGACTCACTACTAATAGCCCAAGCGTTGCTATGGAATTTGAAAAATTAAATCATAAGAAAAAGTAATATGAAAACAATTTTAAAAACTGAGATTACAGTTAAAGAAATTTGCGACGGATTTGTCTATAACGAGCTGGAAGGCAAGGGATTGTTTGGCTTGTCCGGCAAGCTCACCATTCAGCCGGAATATCAGCGAAACTATATTTACGCCGAGCAGGGAAGAGAAGCCGCTGTCATTCAATCAATACTCAAAGGTTATCCTCTCGGCCTGATTTATTTTAATAAGGTCAACGAAGATAAATTTGAGGTGCTGGACGGCCAGCAGCGAATTACCAGTGTTGGTCGCTTTATTAATGAGAAATTCGCTATTAAAGATGAAAACGGTATGGAGCAATATTTCGGGGGCATGGCAAAAGACAAACAGGATAAAATTATGGGAACAAAGCTGCTCATTTATGAATGCGAGGGAACAGAAAGCGAGATAAAG
The DNA here is from genome assembly GCA_034522495.1 of Candidatus Moraniibacteriota bacterium. GTDB lineage: Bacteria > Patescibacteriota > Minisyncoccia > Moranbacterales > DUUL01 > JAXHLG01. Next base: position 254,872 of record JAXHLG010000002.1, read on the forward strand.
GAATGGTTTAAAACAATTAATATTGCCGGAGTGCCGCTCAATAACCAGGAGCTTTTAAACGCAGTCTATTCCGGGCCATTTGTGACTCTTGCCAAAGAAGAATTCAGCAATAGCCAGAATGCTAATATTCAGAAATGGAGTGCTTATATAAAAGGCAGTGCTAACCGGCAGGATTTTCTGGAGCGCGCGCTGGATTGGGTTAGTAAGGGCAATATCGGCGATTATATGAGCCGTCATCGATATGATGAAGATATCACCGAATTAAAAAATTATTTTAATACCGTAATTGACTGGATTTCCAGCGTTTTTGTTGATGTTGAAAGCGAGATGCGCGGCCTTGAATGGGGAAGGATGTATGAGGAGTATCACAAAAACGCCTACGACTCCAAGGAGGTGTCAAAGAATGTGCATAAGCTTTATGCGGATCCTTACATTAAAAATCGAAAGGGCATTTTTGAGTTCATTCTTGGCGGTATGAAAGATACAAAATTACTCGATGTGAGGGTTTTTGATGAAGCAACCAAAAAGGCGGTTTATGAATCCCAAACCAAACAGGCAAAAGCTAAGAATAAATCAAATTGCCCGCTCTGCGCGATTGGCCATGATGCCAACAAGAATAAAATCTGGAATTTTTCCGAAATGGACGCCGATCATGTGGCGGCCTGGAGCAAAGGCGGCAAAAGCGATATCAAAAACTGCCAGATGTTGTGCAAAACACACAACCGGGCAAAAGGGAATCGATGATATCAACCAAAAAAGAAATCAACATTTTATAAGTATTATCAACGGTGATATGAACCTGGATTTACCAAAACTTGAGAAAATTTAATTTAATGACATGAACACCATTTTTACGCTGCTTTTTTTAATTTTGTTAATCTCATTCATAGTAAGCTTATTCCGTCCTGAGCCTTTTTTGCTGTTGTTTAAGAACAAACTGACCAAGGGAGGCGTTAAAATTGCTCTCGGACTGATTATAGTTTTCTTTCTTGTGGCTTTTGGAATTACCTCAGATTATTCTGAAGAAGACAAAAAAGAAGAAAAGGTTGCCGGCTTGCAAAATGAGGTTGAACAGTTGAAAGAGGAGAATGAGAAGTTAAAGGGAGAGGAAGCTGGTGCCACGGAAGACAGCGTTGTGGAGCCGGAAGAGGAAGAGAAAGAAGAGAAAGAAGAAGATGGCGCAAAGGAAGATGAGGACGAAGACGCGGAAGAAAAACAAAACGAGGAAGAGGAGGACATAGAGGAAGAAGCGGAAGAGGAGCAGGGTGAGAAGGAAGAAGAAGCGGATGAAGAAATAGAAGAAAGGCGGAGCGAGGAAGAAGCGCAAGAGACAGGCGAGGCGGAAGAAGATAGTCAAATGCAAAAAGTTATCAAGGTTATCGACGGAGATACGATAAAACTCGAAAATGGTGGAGTTGTCAGATATATCGGCATCGATACGCCGGAAACGGTCCACCCCTCCAAGCCTGTCCAATGTTTTGGAGAAGAAGCCAGCAAGAAAAACAAGGAGCTTGTAGAAGGCAAAGAAGTTAGATTGGAAAAAGATATTTCCGATACTGACAAATATGACAGGTTATTGAGGTATGTTTATATTGGAGATACCTTCGTAAATGATTATTTAGTCAGAAATGGCTATGCTCATTCTTCCAGCTATCCTCCGGATGTAAAATATCAAGATCAGTTTAATCAGGCCGAAGAAGAAGCAAGGGAAAACAAAAGAGGTCTCTGGGCCGACGGGGCTTGCGAGGAAGAAGAGGAGGCAGAAGAGGAAGAAGAGGAGGAAGAAGAGGAGGAAATAGAAGAAGAAACCGCCCCTCCGCCGGCGCCGGCTTCAACCTCAAGCTGTGATTGTTCCGGCAACACCAAAAACTGCTCCGATTTCTCCACCCATGACGAGGCGCAAGCCTGCTATGAATCCTGCCTTTCCTCTGCCGGCACAGATGTTCACAGACTAGACAGAGACAAAGACGGTGAAGCCTGCGAGTCTCTGCCGTAAAACCCCTTAAATAATTGTTGCATATATTATATCAAAATGCTACAATTAGAATAAGTTCATGCAACAATTAACTTTGCTTATGGAAAATCTAACAAAAAGACAAAACCAAATTCTTGGATTAATAAGGGAAAATAAAGAAATAAAAACAAAGGAAATCAAAGAATTCTTGGAAGAATATGGTGAAAAGATTGATAGGACAACTGTTATCAGAGACCTCGACAATTTGCTTGAAAAAAACTTAATCAAAAGAGTCGGCCGGGGCCGTTCAACCGCTTATCGGCTTAAGATCGAAAACCCTCTAATGACTTATTATAATCCACGCGAATATTTTTCCGCGACCTCTGACCGAAGAGAAATTAAAGAAAGATTTGAATTCAATGTCTTTCAATATTTTGATAATTCCATTTTTTCGAAAGAAGATCTTCAGTGCCTTGATAACTTAAATGCAGACTACAGGAATAGGATGCAAAAACTCTCACCCACCATCCTAAAAAAAGAATACGAGAGATTGACAATTGAACTGAGCTGGAAGTCTTCCCAAATCGAAGGCAATACTTATTCTTTGATTGAAACTGAAACTTTAATCAAAGAAAAAATAGAGGCTCCCGGACACACCAAGTCGGAGGCTCAAATGATTCTTAACCATAAAAGAGCTTTAGATTATATTCTGGAAAGATCTGACAATTTCCAAAAACTAACTTTAGATAAAATTGAGAATCTTCACCAGCTGATTGTTGAGGATCTAGGAGTTGGAAGAAACATCAGAAAAGGACTGGTAGGTATAACCGGGACCGTTTATAAACCGTTGGATAATGAATTCCAAATTAAGGAAGCTTTGGATAAAATGATTTCGGTCGTTAATAATGAAGAAAATCATCCTTTGACAAAGTCAATTTCCGCGCTCGCCCTCATTTCATATATTCAGCCTTTTGAAGATGGCAATAAACGAACAGCTAGAATATTAAGCAATGCTGTTTTGCTCGCGAATAGGTTTTGCCCTCTTTCTTATCGAAGCATTGATGAAAATGATTATAAAAAAGCCACCCTTCTCTTTTATGAGCAGAACAGTATTTTCTTTTTGAAAGAATTGTTTATTCAACAATTTGAGTTTTCTGCAAGAGAATATTTTTCGGCATAGCCGCGAACATTCTCTAATCGATACCTTCTCAATCGAGAAAAAAGTTCAGAATTTAAAAGTTTGCTTTTTTGATAAGTTCAGGAATTACACTATTACTCTCCGGCAATGCCGAGAGCAAAGCAAGGCTTGGTTTTATGCGCACTTGCCCTTCAGGCTTGTTAAGATATTTTTAATAGAAAACCCTTTTTGCTTCTAAAATATTTTTTCGAACGAATGCAAAAACCAAGCCTTGCTTTGCTCTCTTTGATATAAATAATTTAGCAAGCAAGAAGCTTAACCGCGTAATTACTAAAGTTATTGAAATTTAAACAAGTAAATTTAAGCTTGCTTAGTTTTCTTTAAAATACAATAGTAAACCAGGGTAAAGGGTGAATCACCCAAAAACGGTTCCCGGCCATAAACCCCACGTGGTTTGTGGCTGTAACTCTATGTGATAATAGTTAGAAAGTTGAAAGTTCGTAAAGTGTGAAAGTAGAGAAAGTATGAAAGTTCATAAGGGGCTTGTCTGGGATTCGAACCGGAAAAGGGCTGGAAGAATGGTTTTAGCTGTTTGGCTTATTCCCGCGCAATTTTTGTTAAAATGTTAAAATGTTAAAATGAATCTCCCTTTACTTCCTTCAAAAAAAATGATAAGGTGGCAAGTACTTAATCTTATTGAAATTCTAAATAGTAAAATAATCTATGAACAAAAAAGTAATTGCTAATTTAATAATCGTGGCGGCCGTGTTTTTCGGCGGAGGGTTTTTCCTGGATCAATATTTGAAAGGAGAATTGTTCAAGCAAGACTTGACTCCGCAGCAGGCCGAAGCCAAGGCCAAGGATTTTATTGAAGGAAATTTGGTTCAAGAGGGAACAGAGGTAAAAGTCAAGGGAGTTGCCGAAGAAAATAATTTATATAAAATTACCATTGACTTGCAGGGGCAGGAGCTGACCAGCTATTTGACCAAAGACGGCAGCAATTTCTTCCCCCAGGCAATGAACATTGAGGAGATCAAAGCCCAAAAAGACGCCCAAGCGCAAGCCGAGCAAGAGAAAAGCGAGCCTCTGCCTAAAAGCGAAACGCCCCAAGTAGAGTCTTTCGTGATGAGCTATTGCCCCTACGGCACTCAAGTGCAAAAAGGACTGCTGCCGGTCATAGAAACCCTGGGAGACAAGATGGATTTCAGCTTCAAGTTTGTTGATTATGCCATGCATGAAGAAAAGGAAGTGATGGAAAACCTTAGGCAATATTGCATAGATCAGGCTGATTCTCAAAAGTATTATGACTACCTGGAATGTTTTCTGGCCAGCGAAGACTCCGATAAATGCTTAGCTGAAACCGGCGTCAATGAAAGCGCGTTGACAAGCTGCATGGACGCAACTGATCAAGAATATGAGATTACTAAAAAATTGGAAGATAAAGACAGCTGGGAAAGCCAATTTCCTCCCTTTGACATTCACAAGGCCGCCAATGAGAAATACGGCGTCCAGGGTTCTCCCACGATGATAATCAACGGTCAGCAAACCAGCTCTGCCAGAGATCCTCAAAGCCTCCTGGACAAAATCTGCACCGCTTTTGAAGAAAAGCCGGCCGAATGCGACACAGAACTTTCCTCTGAAACCCCCGCTCCCGGATTCGGCGAAGAAATAACAGCAAGCGCCTCCGACGCCTCCTGCGGATAAAAAACACTTGCCAATCTTTTCAAAAAATCCCTTTTCTTTGGAAAGGGGATTTTTGTTATAGTAATTGATTAATTAGGAAACCACTGAAGAATTGATTATTTTGAAAATTTTGTCATTCTGATGAAAATCAGAATCTCTTTACAAAGCCTTTTTTGGTAATCATCAGATTCTGAATCCCGTCAAAGCCGGGTAAACAAGTTCAGAATGACATTCTTCAGTGGTTTCAATTAGGTGAATTAGAATAATTCTACCAATTTCGCCCAAAGGAGCAATCAACGCCCGCTATCCGAATACACCATTACACCATTATACTATCAACAATACTATCAACAAGCGTTGTCTTAAAGGATTTTTTCTGCTAAAATAGAGCTATAAAAATTAATTTCCGGTGTTGAATTTAAAACAAGAGATAAAAATAATAATAAAAGATGCTTGCCAAGCTGTTTGGCCTGAGCGGGAAATCGGCCTGAAAGATATAGAAGCTTCGCGCCCGCCCGCCGGTTTTGGCGATTATTCAACCAACGTCGCCCTGAGCTTGGCCAAAACCGCCAAAAAAAGCCCCTTGGAGACGGCGGAAGACTTGGCTGAACAAATCAGAAAATCGGAAAAAAGCGGTTATTTTGAAAAGATAGAAGCCGCCAGCCCCGGATTTATCAACTTTCACCTGAGCGAGCAAGCGCTAGAGGAGGTTGCAAAAGATATCTTGGGAAAAAAAGAATTTTTTGGGATGTCGAATTTGGGCGGTGGAAGCCAAGCAATGGTGGAATTCGGCCAGCCCAATACCCACAAGGCCATCACGGTCGGCCATCTCAAAAGCGCTATTTCCGGATTTTCGGTGGTCAAGCTTTTGGAGGCTCTTGGCTACAAAGTCATAAAAGCCAACTATTTCGGAGACATAGGCATGCATGTGGCCAAAACCACCTGGGCGATGATGAAAAAAGAACTGCCGAAAGAATTTGAAGACCGGGAAAGCGGAGAAAAAATGAAGCTTATCGACGAGGCTTACGTGGAAGGCGCCAATGCTTTCAAGGAGAACCCGGCGGCTCAAGAAGAAATAAGAAAAATCAACAAAGATATTTACGATCAAAAGGACAACGAGAATTATCGGTGGTACAAAAAAATAAGAGAGTGGAGCCTGGAGCACCAAGCGGAAGTTTTTAAAGAGCTGGGCGTGGAATACGACCGGCAATACCCCGAGAGTGAAGTCTTTGAAGAGGCGATAGATATTGTCAAGAAGTATCAAGGCGAAATTTTTGAAGAAAGCGAGGGAGCGGTTATCTTCAATGGCAAAAAAGAAGGCCTGAACAACTGGGTTTTCCTGACCGGCGAAGGAAATCCCACTTATTCGGCCAAAGACCTAGCCTTGGCTTTGAAAAAGTTCTCTGAATACGAGCTGGAGTTCTCAATTGTTACAACCTCCGTGGAACAAACCGACTACTTCAAAGCCATCATCAGAGTTCTGGAAAAAATAGACAAAAAATTCCAAGGACGCTACCGGCACATTCCTTTCGGCTGGCTTTTGAAAGGAAACAAGAAAACCAGCTCCAGAATGGGAGAAACGGCCAAATGCATTGATGTTATCAAAGAAGCCAAGGAATTGGCCCGGGAGAAAATCTCAGTCGAAAAAGATTATTCGCTGGAAGAAAAAGAGGAAATCATTGAAAAAGTGGCCCTGGCCGGCTTGAAATTTTTGATCCTTTCCCGCGAATTCCATAAGGACATCAACTATGATCCGAATGATTTTATCAAACTAAGCGGTTTTTCCGGCCCTTTTATTCTCTATTCCTACGTGCGGACCAAATCCGTTCTGGGGAAGGTCGGAAGCGGCGATTCCGGCGGGGAAGTCCATTTGAATTTAGTAAAAAATGAAGAGAGAGAGCTGGCCGGCGCCCTGGCTGCCTATCCGGACATTGCGGAAAAGGCCGGAACCGAAATCGCCCCTCATCTGGTTTGCAATTATTTGTATGATCTGGGGCAGAAATTCAACGCTTTTTATGAAGTCTGCCCCATTCAAAAAGCTGATACCGAAGCGCTGAAGAACTCCCGGCTGGCTTTAGTGAAATCATCCGGTCAAATCTTCAAAAACGGCCTAGGGCTCTTGGGAATCGAGACGCTGGAGAAGATGTGATCAGTAGTGTGAAAGTTAAAAGTTTAGAAAGTGTGAAAGTTAAAAGTGGGAAAGTTTAGAAAGTGTAATTTGTTGTTAGCTATTGGCGGTTGGTGTTACAAATTCCTATGTTTATTAATTACAAATGAAATCTTGAATCTTGAATCTCGAATCTAGAAGCTTGAATATAATGATAATAATTATAATATCTTATGCCAAAAGTGATCACAGATGAAAAATTAATTGAAAAAACCCTCGAGAGAGGAGTAGAAGAAGTAATTGTCAAGAAAAATTTAAAGAAAAGAATGCTCAATGGGGAAAAATTGAGAATAAAGCTGGGGATTGATCCGACCGGTTCGGTTTTGCATTTGGGACACGCTGTTGTGCTTAAGAAGTTGAGAGATTTTCAGGAACTGGGGCACCAAGTTGTTTTCTTAATAGGTGATTTTACAGCAAAAATAGGAGATCCCACCGGGAGAGCTTCCGCCAGAAAGCCAATGACTGATGAAGAAATAAAATCCAACATGGAAGACTACAAAAGACAGGCGGGGCTGATTCTGGATCTAAGCAAAGTCGAAATCCGGTATAATTCCGAGTGGCTTTCCAAAATGGACTTCAAGGATCTGGTAGAGTTAACCTCCAAAATTACTTACTCCCAGATGGCGCAAAGGTCGGATTTTAAAGAAAGAATAAAAAAAGACGTTGATCTTAGTATCCAAGAGTTTCTTTACCCTGCGATGCAGGGTTATGATTCGGTAGCTCTTGAAGCCGATGTGGAATTAGGGGGAACCGATCAAAAGTTTAATCTTCTTATGGGCAGGCAAATTCAAAAAAGATATGGCCAATCCTCGCAAGATGTTGTTACCTGTCCTCTATTGGAAGGTCTTTACGGCACGGCGAAAATGAGCAAGAGCGAGGACAATTACATATCCTTAACGGAATCGGCCGAGTCTATGTACGGCAAGACCATGTCTATCACAGATGAGCTTATTATTAGGTATTTCAAGCTATGCACGGATGTCCCCGCTGAAGAAATTACTCAATTGGAAGCTGATTTAAAAGAAGAGAATATAAATCCTCGGGATGCCAAGATGAAATTGGCCTTGGAAATTACAAAGCTTTACAAAGGAGAAAGAAAGGCCGAAAAAGCCCAAGAAGATTTTGTGAATAAATTTCAGAAAAAGGGCGAGGATATCGAGGCTAGCGAGATAAAAGAGAAACAAGGCAGAGATGCTGTTGATGTTTTAGCTGATAATGATCTTGCCCAAAGCAAAAGCGACGCCCGCCGGAAGATAGAGCAGGGCGGGGTCAGCGTGGACGGCAAAAAAATAACCCTCGAAGACAAAGTCTCCAAAGACTGGGACGGGAAAATTTTGAAAGTGGGGAAGAAGGAGTTTAGGAAGTTGAGAGTTGAGAGTTGAGAGATGGGAGGTTAGATTTATGATTTACGACCTATCGCTTCGCAATGAAGCCGCAGGCGATTTAAGAACAGAAATTAAGAAATTATGTTCACTGGCGCGAATGAAATTGATAGAAATTTGTGGAAACTGTTGAAATTGGCAAAAGCCTTAACCAAGTTCAAGCGTCCTCGCTTGAACTAGGATAGTTCTTGTTTTCAAGTCCGGGAAGAATTGGTAAGGTTCATGCGAGGACGCTTGAACCTGAACCGAGTTTATTACTCGAGGGAATCATAAACAATCAACAATGAAACAATTTAGCAATGGAACAATGATTTCTATTGCTTAAACCCTGATTGATAAGTTACAATAAATAAAGACTCAAGAAACCACTGAAGAATATAGAAATCCCATTAAAATGTCATCCTGAATGCCACCGCTATAGCGGGGTGCCGCTTAAGCGGTAAAAATCAGGATCTCCATGAATAAGCCAATTTTGCAAGTTTCTGGATTCTGAACCCCGCTAGGGGCGGCCCAGCCCGTAAAAGCCGGGTAAGCAAGTTCAGAATGATATTCTTCAGTAATTTCACTCAAGAAATAAAAAACAAAAAAGTTATGAAAGATCCTCTATCCCTAATTCACCCCAGAAACATCAAACATCTAAACCAATATATCCATGCGCTGGTGGAAGGCCGGCTATGGCTGAAAATCATCATAGGCTTGATTCTGGGTTCTATCACCGGTTTTCTTCTCGGGCCTGATCTGAAACTTATTGACAGAGATACCGCCAAGGTGGCGGGCGAGTGGCTTGCGCTGCCGGGGCAGTTCTTCCTAGCCCTGATTCAAATGATTGTCATTCCCTTGGTTTTTGCTTCTGTCATCAGTGGCTTGGCTTCCGGAGAGAGCGTAGACCAGCTCAAAAAAATGGGAAGCAAAGTAGTGATTTATTTCCTTTTTACATCCATTGTGGCGGTTATCATCGGCGTAAGCGTGGCCAGCTTTATCAAGCCCGGAAATTATATCGAATCTTCTCAATTGGAAAAAACACCGGAAGAAGTTTCTGTCGATAAGGACAAATTAGCCAACAGCGAGGTCGATTTTAAAGAAATTCCAAGCGCTATTGTCTCGGCGATTCCCAAAAACCCTTTGAACGAAATGGTGCAATCAGAAATGTTCAAAATTGTCATTTTTTCCATCATTGTCGGGTTGGCCCTGATCAGTCTGAAACCGAAGCAATCCCGTCCGCTGCTGAATCTTTTGGGTTCTATTCAATCCGTTACCATGAAAATCGTAGGCTGGGCTATGCAGATTGCTCCTCTGGCAGTTTTCGGGTTGATCGCCCAGCTGACCATCCAGACCGGTTTGGAAACTTTAACAGGTATTGGTTTTTATGTAATTACCGTGCTGGCAGCGCTTTTTATCATGCTGTGTTTTTATCTACTAATCGCCCTTGTGGTGGGCAAATGGAGCCCCTGGAATTACTTAAGCAAAATCAAGGAAGCTCAATTGCTGGCTTTTTCCACCGACAGTTCGGTAGCCACTATGCCGCTTTCCATTAAAACCGCCCAAGAAAAACTCAAGGTCCGCCCTTCCATTTCTCAGTTCATTATCCCCGTGGGAGCTACGGTCAACATGGATGCTACCGCTTTATTCCAGGGCGCCGCCACAATCTTTATCGCTCAAGTTTATAATTTAGAACTGGGGATCGGAACTTTGCTTGTGCTTGTGGCAACAGCCGTAGGCTCTTCCATCGGCACGCCGGCCACTCCGGGAGTAGGTATCATTGTTCTTTCAGCGGTTCTCAAAAGCGTAGGAGTTCCGCTGGAAGGCTTGGCTTTGATAATCGGAGTAGATAGGATTCTGGAGATGTTTCGGACATCTATCAATGTTTCCGGGGATTTAACCGCCAGCGTTGTAATGGAAAAACTGGTAAAAGGCGGAAGGAGTTATAAAGAAGAAATTCAATACCACAAAGAGCTGGAGAAGAAGCAGGAAGAAACCGGGGAACACGTAATAGTAGGAGAAGTTAAGCCCAAAAATAATTCCATGGTCCACTCCTTTTTTGACAAAATCACCGGCTTCTTTAATCATGATGAAGAAGAAGGTAAAGGAAAACAAGAAAGCAAATAAAGCTTCTAATCAAGCCACCCCAAGGTTCAACCTTCGGGCACCCGAAGGTTGAACCTTGGGGATTTACCTTCGGGATCTAACTCCATCTAGTCAGTTCCGACATAAAAACTGTAATTTCTAAAGATTATGAAAAGAATATTAATACTCGAGGACAATCCGGCAGTTCAAGAAAAGATTGAAAAAGCCGCCGAAGAAACTGAGAAGAAAACCGGCAATCAAATAGATGCAACAATTATCGACAAAGGAGGAGAAGCGCTTGATTTTCTTGCCGGAGGAAATGAAAAAGAGCAGTTTGATATGATCTTTCTTGACTTTAATTCGCCGGACGGTGTTTCTTTCTACGAATCTTTGCCCTTGCTGCCAGTTGAAAGAGTGATCTCCATATCCAACATCGAGAGCGCCAACTGGGAAGTTGTCGGCAAGGGAGCCCTCGGCTCTGTCCAAAAAGACTACGCGAACCTGGAAAAATTTAAAGAAGATATTAAACAATTTATTGAAGAGATTTAACTCCATAATGCATTTCAGTTTGATTTGAATAAACAATGATACAATGGAACAATAGAACTGAAACAGTATAATCACTTAACAAAAATAATGAAAAATAATAATACGAACAATCAAACCGCAAAAACCAACGAACCCAACAAGTTTCCCCAAGGTTATTTTGACATTTTCAGCCAGGCCTTCAAGAGAATTTGGAAAAATCCCCGCATCTGGTTTTGGGGCTTGCTGGTACCCTCCGGCTTCACTGCTCAATTCGGCGGAGGGGGCTCTCCGACAGATGAAGGCCAATCCGATTTTTCCTGGGCGCAGATGCAAAGCTTCTTGATGGAAAATATTGCCTGGATAGCAGTTGGCGTATTATTATTTCTTTTAGTCTTTTTAGCAATCTGGCTGATTTCCACTATTGCCCGCGGAGGATTGATAAAAAAGATAGACAAAATGCAGAACATCAAAAACGAAAAAAGCGGATTTAAGGAAGTTTGGACGTTGGGCAGAATTTGCTTTTGGCCGATCTTGAAAGTTGATTTGTTGGTCGCGGCCTTCAATTTTTTAATCATTTTAGCGGCGAGCGCCGCGCTTTTCGGAATATACCTTATTTTTCCTTGGAATATGAACTCAGGGGATATGCCGAGCGTCTCCGCAGTTTTATTGGCGGTCTTGGCGGTTTTAGCAATATTTGTTTTAATGCTTCTATTGATTTTGTCCAAAAGGATAGCGGTGATATTCGTGACCACCTCCAATGTGAAGGTCTTGGAAGCCTTCAAAAAAGCCGTGAGAATTATATTAACCAACAAGTGGGAGCTTATAAAGCTTCTTTTCCTGTTCCTATTCATTAATATTCTTGCCGGAATTGCCATGATAGCGGCATCTTTCGGATCTCTTCTTATTGTAGCGGCTCCCATTGCGCTTTTTGCCAAACTCGCCGGGTTTTCTAACGCCGTTATTATTATGATCTCCGGAATGGCCTTTGTGGTCATAATGTTAGCCATAGCTCTTTTCCTGAAGGCTTTTCTTTCTCTCTGGAAGCTGGATATGTGGATCTGGTGGGTGAAGAAAATCTGCGCCAGGAAAAACACAGAAGAGGAGAAAACTCTCCAAGAATCATTTGCGCCAGTAGCCAATCCCGAACCGAGAATGGTTGTGGAAAGAAGCAACTAAAAAATATATATTTAAATACATATTTTATTTCAATCAAAAAACCGGCTTCAGCCGGTTTTTTGGTTTATAAATACAAAGAAGGGTGTAATGGTAAATTTATACCCAGCCAGCTACAAGCCAAAGAGCAAATAAATCTCTAACCAGCTAACCAGCTACAAGCTACAAGCTAGACTAGTGCCCCGAGAGGGACTTGCCCGTCTTCGCCGGACTGCGTCCAGTAACATTTTTTTTTATTCCTTACAAGCTACAAGCTAAACTTGTGCCCCGAGAGGGACTTGAACCCTCATGCGCTATAAGCGCCACGGCCCTCAACCGTGTGTGTATACCAATTCCACCATCGAGGCGGGAAACAACAATTAACAGTTGACATGCAAACATTTAAACATTTAAACATTTAAACATACAAGCATACAAGCATTTAAACATCTAAACATTTAAACATTTAAACATAAAGAAGTTGAAAGTTTGTAAAGCGTGAAAGAATTGCTTTTGTATATTGCGCTTTGCGATTTTTTCAGAATAATTAGAATAATTAGGTTAATTAGAATAATTTTCCCCTCTCTTCAGGTTCAGGCGTCCTCGCCTGAACCTTGCCGATTCTTCCCAGACTTGAAAATAAGAACTATCGCCGCCAGGCAAGCAAGAAACAAACAGTTTGATTATTGAATATTGAAGTTTGAAATTTGTTTGTATCCTTGCATCTTGTATCCTTGTCTCTTTCTTTCATCAGCCTTTAATTAGAATAATTAGGTTAATTAGAATAATTTTTATCAAATGTCTGTATATTGAAAGGAAAGCCTGCCTGCCGCTAGGCAATCAAGAAACAAACAGTTTGATTATTGAATATTGAAGTTTGAAATTTGTTTGTATCCTTGCATCTTGTATCCTTGTTTCTTTCTTTAAATTCCCTAATATCTACTATATATCTATAATATTTCTATAAATTCTCTAAAATTCCAATTTAGCAATGGAACAATTTCCTATTTCTTGTCTTCTTCTTTATTATTTTTTTCTTCAACAGCTTTCTCTGTTGGCTGCCCTTCTTTTTTCATAAGCTTTTTCTCTTCTTCGGATTGCTCCTTGACTTTCATCTTGGCGGATTTTCCGGATCTTTCTCTCATGTAATAAAGTTTGGATCTTCTTATTTTGCTGTGGCGAAGAACTTCTATCTTTTCAACAGTGGGAAGATTGGTCGGAAAGGTCATTTCCGTGCCAATGCCTTGAGATTCTCTTCGAACAGTTACCGTAGGAGAAGAGCTTTGTTTGCCCTTAATCGAGATTACCAGCCCCTTGAAGACCTGTACTCTTTCTTTCTGTCCTTCCTTAATTTTTTTGTGCACGCGCACAATGTCCCCCGGCTGAATATGAGGGATGTCCTGTCTCTGTTGGTTTTTATTAAATTCAATAAGTTTTTGATCCATATATTTAAATTAAAGGCTTTAAACTCCTCCGCATAATAGCTTAAAAATTGGATTAGGTCAAGGATGCGTCATCTAAACATCTAAACTGTTAGAATTCAGAGCGTTGTTTACATTTCCTTAGGAAAAAAATATTCTAAAAGTTTTTCCATGGGAGTATAATTTTTAATTCCTTTGTGAGGTTTGACATTATTATAATAATTCACAAATCTGATAAGTTCAACTTTTCTGTGGTTCCTGTTTTTGAAAACATGCTTGTCATGCCACATTTCCATAATAGTTCTAATAACTCTTTCGGCTTTCCCGTTTGTTCTTGGACATTTCGCTTTGGTGAATCTTTGCTCAATCTTGTTTTCTCGGCAAAGGTTTGCAAAAGCGTGGTGTTCATTGCCTCGGTATTCCAATCCATTGTCTGTGTAGATTTGTTCAATAGTATAGGGACATTCTTCTAAGACTTGCTCCAAGAATTTCTCAGCAGAGTATTGGGTCTTATCCGGCATTATTGCTACGAATAGTTCTCTTGAAAAATCGTCTATTCCCACAAAGAGATACTGATGGTTTTCTTTGGGTGATTCTCCTTTTAAGAGAGGCAGTCTCTTGGTATCCATGTGGAACATTTCTCCCGGATATTTCTTGTTGTATCTTTTGGCTTGCTTTTTCTTTTTCTCCTCTATGCGTTTCTCTATCTTGGCAAGCCTTTTGATTCCGTATTGCAGGCATCTATACTTCTTGTTGATGCTTTTGTGGATACTGTAATCATTGTTTTTAGCCCGGTGGATTATCTTGTAAACCGTAGGAGCAGAGACCTGGTATTTTCTGCAGAGATCGCATACCCTTACGTGCTTTTTGTAGTAATCATCTGCCAGAGCCTCTCTTTGAATGGGTGTCAGACGAGTTTTCTTGTGGATGACCATAGTTGTTTACATTTAATTGTTATTAATAAATTCTAACAATTTTTGTAAACAACGCTAGAAAATCTTACATCAAACATCTAAACATTTAAGCATACGAACATGTAAACATCTAAACATACAAGCATTTAAGTCATGTAAACATTTAAACATAAAGAAGCTGAAAGTTTGTAAAGCGTGAAAGAATTGCGTTTGTATATTGATTGTATATTGTGCTTTGCGATTTTTTTAGAATAATTAGGGCCTGCTGACGGAGCAGCAAACAAGATAAAATATTTATATTTTTAAAGCGGTGGGAATAATTAGGTTAATTAGAATAATTTTCCCCTCGCTTCAGGTTCAGGCGTCCTCGCCTGAACCTTGCCAATTCTTCCCAGACTTGAACACGGAACCATCCCGGCTCCAGCGGGAACGCTTGAGCTTGATTAAGATTTTTACCAATTTCAACAGTTTCTACAAATTTCTATCAATTTCGTTCGCGCCAGCGAACATAATTTCTTAATTTCTATTCTTAAATCGTCTGCGACTTCCTTGCGAAGCGACAGGTCCTAAATCATAAATCTAACCTTCCATCTTCCACTTCTCATCTTTAAATTCATACTCCTTCCCGTCAGCATACTTGAACTTGATTCGGCAGGCGTGCAGAAGGTGGCGGGAGTATTTTTGATTGTCATCCTGGACCATTTTATTAGAGTATTTTTTATCTCCGACAATAGGGTGTCCAATTGAATGCAGATGAACTCTTATTTGGTGTTTTCGGCCGGTTTTGGGAGTGACTTCCAAAAGGGAAGAGTCTCCGTATTCCTCCAAGACTTTATATTCAGTGGCCGCTTCTTTGTGATTAACAAGCTTTTCCGGCGTTCGGCTGGTTGCTTGCTTGGTTGGATCTTTGGGCGATTTGCCGATAAAGCTTTCTATCCTTCCGTTCGTTTTTTTGAACTTGCCCCAGGCTATGGCTTGATAGGTTTTATCTATCTCTCTTTTCTGGAAGAGGTTTTTGAAATACTGGAAAGCTTCTTGGTTTCTGGCGATAATTAAAATCCCCGAAGTTTCCTTGTCCAGTCGATGCACAATGCCCGGGCGCCAAGGATTTTCTCCAACATCCTTTATTTCCGGATAATAATACAACAAGCTTTCCGCCAAGGTGCCGAACCTCTCCTGTGGGCAGGGATGAACGCTGATTCCGGCCGGCTTTTTTATTGCCAGAAAATCCTCATGTTCGAAAATTAATTCAAACCTTTTTTCTTTTTCCGGCTTTATTTCTATCTCTTTTACTTCTTGCGCAATCACTTCCGGACGGAGAGCTATTTCATCATTTTCTTTAAGCTGATAATCAGGCTTTACTTTCTCATTGTTAATCAAAATATTGCCGGCTTTAATTTCATTTTGAAAAAACCGGCGTGACCGGCCGGCATCTCGAGCCTGGAAGTAATTGGTAACAAACTTGTCCAAACGCCTCTTCGATTTTTGGTTATAAGTAATTTTTTGCATTGATAATAATAAATGATGTTACGCGCTTACACTAGAGATGCTCTAAACAAACCTAACTCAACACACCTTGAAGGTGTGTTGAGTGGCGAGATCTCTTTTTCTGTAATTAGATTTTTTCCAAGGCTTAGCCTTGGAAAAAAGGAACACCCCTAGAAAAACCTATTCCTTCCTAAAACGGCATTTCTCCAGCGGGACACTCATTTTGTTAGCTAAAAATTTTCGACTGCCGTCTTAATTTTTAGAACAAAATGGTGCCGGGGAGAGGACTCGAACCTCCACGGGACTAGCCCACATGCTCCTAAGGCATGCGTGTCTACCAGTTTCACCACCCCGGCAAATTAGAATTTTTAATTTTTAATTTTTAATTTTTAATGTTCTAATTATATAGTTTCAAATGCTTTGCCATCATTGAGCATTTAAACATTTTTTCAATAAAAATTCAATCAAAATTTAAAATTCGAAATTTAAAATTCATCTATTCTATCACCCAATTCTCCCCCACTTGCTTCAGTCTGCCTTTTATTTCAAATCCGCTGGCCAGTTTATGGCCGCCTCCTTGGAATTGGCGGGCAATTTGAGAGACATCAACTCCTTTATGTTCGTCGCTTCGAAGGCTGGCCTTAATTTTGTTTTTTTCCGGTTCGGCCAAAATCAGGGAGAACTTGGATTCGGCAATGGTGTTGAGAATTTCCGAGATTCCCGAGATATCTGCCGAGGTGGCTCCGCAATCTTCCAAATCTTTTTTGGTAAGAAAAGAAATTACCATCCCGCTTCTGGGCTCCAGGCGGGCTCTTTCCAGAGCTATAGACCACAGCTTCAAGGTTTGCAGGGATTTGTTGAAATACAAAATTTTGCTGATTTTTATAGTGGAAGCCCCCTTTCTCATCAAATTTCCGGCAATCTCCAATGATTCCGGCTTGGTGTTGTTGTGCCGGAAGCCTCCGGTGTCGGAGAAAATGCCGTTCAATAGATGCTGGGCAATTTTTGGATCAATGTCAAAGTTTATATAATCAAAATACCGGTAAATTATTTCGCAAGTGGCGGCCGCTTCAGCGTCGCACACGTTCAAGGCGTTTTCGATGGAAGTGTCGGGGTGATGGTCAATATTTATAATCCGCGGCTTTGTGTTCAGCTCTTTCAACTTTTGGTCGAATTTCAGTTTGTAATAGATATCTCCCCTGTCCAAGAATACTAAGTTATCAAAATTCTCCAATTTAAGCTTGTTTTGAACCTCCTCGATTGGAAAAAGCTTTTCAAGCTCTCTTGCCGGCTTGTCAATGCAGTAAATTTCTACCTCCTTTTTGTGCTGGCCGGTCAAATATTCCTTGAACGCAAAGGCCGTACCCAGCGCGTCAGCGTCCGGCTTGGGGTGGATTACCAAAAGAAAAGAAGACCCCCTTTTAAGGACATCTTGCAGTTTACTGAAATTTCGAGAAAGCTTTTCCATAATCTTTTCTAGTTATTAGTTATTTTCAGTTGGGACAGGGTTTTTAAAATTATTGCCAAAAATCGAGACGCTAATACATTTCCCAATTTCTATTAATTTCTATAAATTTCGCGCGAAGCGCAAGTTTCTGCAAATTTCAATCAATTTCGATTGTGTATCAACCATATATCATATATTAACAATGGAACAATTTAACAATGAAACAATGTATTTATTTATCTCTACAATATGCCTATTATTATTTAAATCTCGGATTTTTTTAGAATAATTAGATCAATTAGAATAATTATCCTCCTCCCTTATCTTCCGAAATATCTCCTCCAGCTCTTCCACATTCTCTTGGCTGTGATCTGAAATGAACTGAATTTTCGGCAGAGGCTTCATTTTCAGTTTTCTATTGAGAATTCCTTGGATTTTGTAAACCTCTTTTTGCAAAGTTTTCAACGCATAATCTTCTTCGCTGGAAGGGTAGATGCTTACAAAAACCTTGGCCTGCCTCAAATCCTTGCTGCAGTCCACTTTGGATATGGAAATAAAAACTCCTTGCTTGATAGTAAATTCTCTGGAGATGATTTTGGACAGCTCTTCTCGAACAAGCTGATTAACTTTTTCTATGCGATTGGACATGATGGCTCGTTGTTAAAGGGTTAAATTGCCAATGAAATTTATGGAAATATTATACGAATATAAATTGATATATAGTGGATATAGATAAATTCATTGCTCCATTGTTAAATTGCTTCATTGTTGATTGGTTTTCTTGATAACGAATGACTCATTTTCCAGTGACAAGTGACAAGTGACAAGTGACAAGTGACTTTTGTTCAAATGTTAAAATGTTATTAACCAGTGATTATTGACTGATGATTATCAATAAATCCCTTTCACACTTTCAACTTTATAAACTTTATAAACTAAGGTGTGTTTGGATGCCTTGCCCCGTGTGATCCCGCTTTGCGGGAGAATTTACGGGGTTTAAATGTTAAAATGATAAAATGATAAAATGAAACTCTCTCCTTAACATTCTAACCAAAATACTCTATAATGAAAACAAGAGCCATTGAAACCACTGAAGAATGAATTATTTTAAGATTTTGTCATTCTGATGAAAATCAGAATCTCTTTACAAAGCCTTTTTTGGTAATCCTTAGATGCTGAATCCTGCCAGAGGCAGACACGGCCCGTCAAAGCCGGACACGGCAAATTCAGAATGACATTCTTCAGCGGTTTCAAACAAGAGCCATTAAGGGTAACACTTTTTTATGAATATAGCAATAGATTGCGCTGACTTGGACTATGACAGGATTGACGGAACCCGGGTTTATATCAAGAATCTTCTTGATCAGTTCGGCCGCCTGGACACGGAAAGCAAATTCGTCCTATACCACAAAAATAAATTCAACTCCCTTCTAAAGCCCGAAATTTTTCCCAATTATCAAGAAAAAAGAATTAATTATCCTTTCTGGTGGACTCAGACGGGATTCGGCTTCGAGCTTCGCTGGGATAAGCCGGATGTGTGCTGGATGCCGATTCAGCAAGTTCCTTTTTTGGCGCCCAAAAAAACAAAAATGGCGGTGACCATCCACGACTTGGCTTTCAAAGTTTTTCCAGATTCTTTCCCGCTTCTCGATCGCAGGAAATTGGATTTTTTCACTGAAACGGCGGTCAAAAGGGCTGACAAGCTGATAGCGGTCTCGGAGGCGACCAAGCGCGACATTCTAAAATATTATCCAAAAAAAGTCAAGGAAGAAAAAATTTCAGTAGTTTACCACGGTGTTGATAAAAATAATTTTACCTGTAATTCAAACAAAAGCAAGCAAACAAAAATTTTAGATAGGCGCAAGCTCAAAAATGCGAAATACCTGCTCTATGTGGGCGCAATTCAGCCCAGGAAAAACATCGAAGTCCTGGTGGAGGCTTTTGAGAAAATAAAAGAACAAAAAGAACATCAAGAATTAAAGCTTGTTATAGTAGGGAAGGAAGCCTGGAAATCCGAGAAAACAATGGCGAGAATAAGAAGGTCCCCATGCAAAAGCGGGATTGTAATTATAAGAGATGCTGATTTCCAAGAACTCCCCGCGTTTTACCAAAATGCCGAAGTATTTATTCTGCCTTCTTTGTACGAAGGATTCGGGCTGCCGCTCTTGGAGGCCTTTGCTTGCGGAACTCCCGCCGTTGTAGCGGACAATTCCAGTTTAGCCGAAATTGCCGCCGACGCCGCCCTGAAATTTCTCGCCTATGAACCGGATTCTTTAAAAAATCAACTGGAGAGAATTCTATCGGATTCCAAAATAAGAAAAAAAATGATACAATCAGGAAAAGAAAGAGTAAAACAATTCAGCTGGAAAAAATGCGCTAAGAAAACTTTAGAAGAAATTAAAAACACATAGCTATGAAAAACAAAATCAAAAAAGATGTTTCCCTTAAAGACTTTTCCACTTTCAAGATAGGCGGTCCGGCCAGTTTTTTTGTTGAAACAAAAAGCAAAAAAGAGTTGGAGGAGGCACTCCGATGGGCTAAATACCAAAACCTGAAATATTTTATCTTGGGAGGCGGAAGCAACATTCTTTTCAGCGACGAGGGCTTTGAAGGCTTGATCGTAAAAATTAGCAACGACAATTTGGAAGAAGATGGAAAGAACAAAGTTGTCGCCGGAGCAGGCGTGAAACTCGGCGATCTGGTAAATTTTTCCGCGGAGAAAGGCCTGAAAGGCCTGGAGTGGGCCGCCGGTATCCCCGGCACGGTTGGCGGAGCGGTCAGGGGGAACGCGGGCGCTTTCGGCGGGGAAATGAAGGATTCGGCAGTCAAAGTCAAGGCTTTCAAAATAAATGAAGACAAAGTGGAAGCGCAAGAATTTTCCAAGTCGCAATGCGGATTTGATTACAGGGAAAGCATATTCAAAAGAAACAATAGCTTGATAATCTGGGAGATAGAGCTTGCTTTCAAGCGGGGAAATAAAAAGGAGATACAAGATAAGATCAAGGAAATTACAAAATCAAGAAAAGAAAAACAGCCGTCGCTTAACAGATGTTTTTCCGCCGGATCGGTCTTCAAAAATCCAAACGCCAACAAGGAAGTTCGAGAAATGTTTGAACAGGAAACCGGCTCTGCCTGTAAGGACAAGAAGGTTCCGGCCGGCTGGCTGATAGATATGTGCGATTTAAAAGGCCTGCAAGTGGGCGATGCCAAAATAAGTCCCGACCAAGCCAATTTTATAATTAACGAGGGAAATGCCAAGTCCCACGATGTGGTTACCCTGATTAGCTTAATCAAGCAAAAAGTCAGGCACAACTTCGGCATTCAACTGCAAGAAGAATTACAATTAGTCGGTTTTTAAGCATATTTCCTTGCCGACCAATGTTAAGTGTTTATCAATTCCTGTTTTTTTAGAAAGAGAGTTAGCCTTTCTAAATAGACTAAACTTCATATGCGCGTATCTTTTTTATTTAAACGCGCACCGCTTTAAGAATATAAATATTTTACACATTTTGCCCCGCAGAGCGGGACAGGCCCTAAATAGACAACAGTTGTGCAGCAGCTATTAATTTTTCTTCTCATGATCAAAGTGCTCAAAAAAAACAAAAACAAAAAATTGCTGCTCTCTCTTTTTTCCTTGCTGGGAATTGTCCTGCCCTTCCTCTCCGCCCAAGCCCAAACCCTCTCTCAAATCCCCGGCCAGGAAAGCACCACTGACGACTTAATAGAATACCTCAACAACTTCTACAAATTCGGCCTCTCCTCCATCGCCATCCTGGCGGTTTTCATGATAGCGGTAGGAGCTTTCACTTACCTGGTCCTGGCCGTAGGCAATCCCTCCAAAATGCAATCGGCCAAAGAAAAAATCACCAACGCCCTCTTCGGCCTGGCCCTGGCCTTCCTGGCTTATCTGATGCTCTTTGTCATCAACCCCGACCTGGTTTCCGGAACTATCGCCGGCCTCTCGGAAAAAACCCAAGAGATCCAAAACAACACCAAGGGAAATTACTGGAACAACGGCCCGGAACTCAAATGCGGAGCTGCCGCAGGGGAATATCCAGCCGACGCCGATTCTTTTCAAGGGAAATTCTGCAAAATCGGAGAATTAAAAGGAAACGAACCCTCCTTTCCCGACCAAGGAGGCTCTGTCGAATGGATCTGTGTCAGACAGAAAGACAAAGGCGAGACCAAGTGCCGAGCTGAGAGAGAGTCCTGAAAAAGAAGCTCTTCAAACTAAAATATAAAACTCAATTTTGCGTATAAATAACTAGGAGATTGGAAAGTTTAAAAATTAAAAGCCAAATTATGCAAATCAGATATTATTTCGGGGAGAGCAAGCTAACTGAGGGAGAAAGAGATTACGTTGAGAAGAGGCTGAATAAATTTAGGGAACTATTAGACAATGACAAGGAATATGCCGAAGATGAACTTTTTATAGATTTCCGAGCCGAAAAGGACAAAAAAGGCTTTTGGAATCTAGAGGTAATATTTGATACGCCCAACAACTCTTACAGGGCATCTAAAAGCGAGAAAGCCGTGACCGAGGCGTTTGATTTGGCCCAAGAAGCAATTAACAAGCAAATCAGAAGAGATAAAGAAAGATGGAAAGATCTAAAACAGAGAGGCGGAAGATCCATTAGGAAAAAAAACACTATCAGCGATAATGCGAGGTTTTAAAGTCAATTGTTGCATTGTCAAATTGCTTCATTGTTAAGGAAAATTTAATTAAATAGCCATTAACAATAGAACAATGGAGCAATGAAGCAATGAATAATGATTCCATTGACAAAAAAGCATAAATTTGTTACACTATAGTCAAGTAATTCCCGGCATGGATAAGTCGATGCTTAAGGGAAGAGCAATTTAATAATTAGAATTAACGTAGAGAAATGGCAGAAAAAGAAAAAGATCAAGAATTCTTGGAATTTTTGGTTCAGTCCATTGTGGACTACCCGGATGACGTTACAGTAGAAAGAGGGATTGATGAAAGAGGCGTCCTCTTGACATTAACTGTAAATCCCAAAGATATGGGGATGATCATCGGAAGACAAGGCTCCACCGCAAAGGCCATCAGGACTTTGTTGAGAGTTATGGGAGCTAAAAACGACGCTCGAATCAATCTTAAGATCAATGAACCGGAAGGTTCTGAAAGGTACTCTGAAAAAGGAGCCGAAAGCTCTAAAAAAGAGGAAGGATCTGAAGAAGGCGATTCCGAAAAAAGTATCGACGATATCGTTAATGATATAAAATAAGTCTCTAAAAGGCTTTCAAATATCCAAAAACCGTGTTATCATTGTAACGCGGTTTTTGTTGTATTAAATTATTCCATTGCTCCATTGCTCCATTGTTCAATTGTTATGGCAACAGTTTCTTTAACAATGAAACAATGAAACCTGCCATAGGCAGCTCACCCTTTGGGTGGCAATTTAGCAATGAAAATTGACCATGTTAACTTTCCACATAGTAACCATATTTCCAGAAATACTTGAGAACTACTTTAATGTAGGCATGATGAAAAAGGCACAAGAAGAAAACTTGGCCGATTTTTTAGTATATAATTTAAGAGACTGCAGCCAAGACAAACACCGGAAAGTTGACGACACTCCTTACGGCGGAGGACCCGGCATGGTCATGAGAGTTGATGTAATCAACAATTGCGTGGAAGACATCAAAAGCAAAATCAAAGAAGAGAGAGGGGAGGAGGCGCTGGTTAAAACCAAAACCATACTTTTCTCCGCCAAAGGAAAAAGCTTCGATCAAAAACGGGCAATCCGGTGGTGCGGAGAAATTTCAGATTTTATATTGATATGCGGGAGATACGAGGGGGTAGATGAAAGAGTGGTTAAGAAAATAGCCGATGAAGAAATCTCTGTGGGGAAGTATATATTAACCGGAGGCGAGTTGCCGGCCATGATAGTGGCTGATGCCGTAACTCGCTTAATCCCCGGCGTCCTAGGTAACAAAGAATCTTTGAGCTGGGAGAGCTTTAGTGCAAAAGAAGAGGAAGACAGGCTGGATTACCCGGTTTACACCAGGCCCGAAAGCTACAAAGGATGGAAAGTCCCCCAGGTGCTCTTGAGCGGCCATCATCATGAGATAGAAAAATGGAGAAAGAAAAATTCGAAATTATGAACAAGCAATCCAAGGTTGAACCTTGGATATGCCCTGGGAATCACGAGCTTTAATTACTGGATTAAACTAAAAAATTGAAAAGCAAAAAAACACAAAAGAAAAAAGCCGACCCGGTAATTTTGGGAATAACCTTTATTCTGCTTATTTTTGGGTTAATAATGCTTGCCTCGGCGGGCGTGGTTTTGTCCGAGACAAGATTTGGAGATGCTTATTATCTCTTCAAAAGGCAGCTTTTATTCGGAGTTATTCCCGGTCTTGCACTCTTTTTTATTTTTCAAAAAGTCAATTACAGATTTTGGAAAAAAGTCTCGGTTCTGTTATTTTTTGTTACTATCATCCTCCTTTTTTTGGTTTTAATGCCGGGAATAGGAAGCAGCTACAAAGGGGCCAGTAGCTGGATTGATCTGGGGCCGATCAGTTTCCAGCCCACTGAAATGGCTAAATTCACTATGATCATTTATCTTGCCGCTTGGCTGGAAAGCAGGGGCAGGAAAATCAAAAGTTTTAAAGAGGGGCTGCTGCCTTTTTTGGCTATACTGTGCGCGGTTTCAGCGCTAATAATCAGCCAGCCGGACTTGGGAACGTTGGGGGCCATAGTGATAATTTCAGTCATGATGCTTTTTGCCTCAGGAGCGCCAATCAAGCATTTGGCGGGTCTTTTTGCCGGAGGAGTAAGCATTATTCTGCTCTTGATCAAACTGGAGCCTTATCGAATGGATCGGTTGAAAGTTTTTTTGGGGACTGGAATTGATCCTCAGGGAATTGGCTACCAAATCAATCAAGCCCTCATGGCGGTTGGCTCCGGCGGATTGTTCGGTCTTGGTTTAGGCTACAGCCGGCAGAAATTCAATTACTTGCCGGAGCCTGTTGGCGACAGCATTTTTGCCATAATAGCCGAGGAGCTTGGCTTTATTGGCGCCGGCCTTCTTCTTTTGCTCTTTATTGCTTTTGCCTTAAGAGGTTTCCGGATTGCCAGGTTTGCGCCAGACCAGTTCAGCCGTATGGTGGCGATTGGAATAAGCTCTTGGATAATATTCCAAGCTCTTATTAACATTATGGCCATAATTAAATTGATCCCTTTGACTGGAATCACCCTCCCGCTTATCAGCTACGGCTCCAGTTCTCTGGTCTTCACTCTTTTGGGAATCGCGGTTCTCTTGAACATTTCAAAGCACACGGATTTGTCGGTAAAAAAATAGTTATTTTGTTTTTAATTGATGCTACACCCATATTTTTTCTTCGGCCAATATGAATACGTTTGCCAATCCTAACCCTAAAGCATTCAGGAGCAGCATACAGAAGTTTGACTTCTGCGGATGCAGAAGTCAAACTTCTGGCTCTCGCTAGTACTTCTAAGGTAGTACGATTCTTGTTGGCAAGCTCTTTAACCATCAAAAAAACCGCGCGAAAATTTGCGCGGTTTTTTGTAAAAAGTTAAATTAAAATTCTATCCAATCCTTAGGAACCACGTCGCAATCTCTTTCCACTTCGCAAGTGTCATTATATTTGGGAGCCGCTCCGGTGCAATCCCACACAAACGCATCGTTGGCTTTGTCATCTCGATTTATGTATTTGACCACGGGCGTTCCGAATGATATTTCGCATAAATCGGACGCCGGTTTTTCGCAGGTGCTAGTTATCTCGGCAGCGCTTCCGCATTTGCCGCTATAGTAGCAAGATCCATTTTTACATCTTCCCACGTTGCCTTCATCATCTATACAATCATTGATATCGAGCTGGGTTTTTTCCGATTCATAGCAGCCGCCTTTGCTTAATTCGCATCCTCTTTCCGTGTAAGGCATCTCTCTTGTAGCGTCTGGAATTCCATTGTTGTTGGCGTCTCGGCACTGATAATTGCTCCATGATCCGTATGTCGTAGTGCCGCAATCCTGTATGCTTTCTCCGCAGCTTGCATATTGCCAAACAGAACTATCGCAATAGCATTTTAAATAATCATAGACAACCCTGTAGTCATTGTTTATGCAGTATTCATGCTTATGGTTTGATGTTTTTACACACTTTTCTTCACAATCGATGCAACTTATCTCTATCTGTTTTTCCTCAATTTGAACATTTTGCTTACAGTAATCGGTTTCACCGAACTTCTGGATGCCGTATTCAATTTCCAAAGCTTCTTCATTGATTGGAAAGATTTGACCGGCTCCCGCCTTATCAGCTTTTAATTCAATTTTGTAAGTATTTTCATCTCCTTTTTTTAGCGGATCATCTATTTTCCATTCCAATAAATCCATTCCTTGGTAATAGTTGGCCTCTTGCGCTGATTGAAAGGGTGCCTTGTCGCTATTTTTCAATTTTAATCTCATCTGAAGATTATCAGCTGTGAATTCCTGCAAAATATCATCTATGATTTTTTCAAAAGTCTTCTCAATTTCGTTTGTGTCGGAGTAATAATATTTTCCATTCTTGTCCCCCGAGTTTTGAGCGATATTTTTTAGAGTAGAAGCGGAAGCGTCGTATCCAATTCCTACTGTGTAAACTGTTGTATCTTTCGGGACCGCGTTAATACCTTGATTAACTGAAGGCGGAGTGTTATGAAGCCCGTCTGAAGCAAGGACTATGAAATGGCGAGCGTTGGCTCTTGATTTATTGCTCATGTGGCTGGCTGCGGTCAGAAGTCCTCCGCCAATACTTGTGCTGCCTCCCGGATACATTTGATCAATTTTGCTGTCTACTAAATCATATCTATTGGTGAAGCCAATATCTAAAGTGGAATTTTGATTGTAGGTTACCAAGCCGACTTTGTTTTTACTGTGGTTGTTGCTTGCTCTTAACGTTTCAATGACTTGATGAAGCGCTTTTTTAGCCCCCGCCATTTTATTTTGCCAGCCCATCGAACCAGATCTGTCCATTACCAAAATCAAATCAAGGATATCTCCTTCTTCTTTGATATTTTCTCCTTCTGCGTTTAGTGTTAACTGTAAGTTAACGGCTTCATCTATGTCATAAACATTGTCATCATCAGTCAAAGAGAGAGAGGCGCTGAAGTTGTTTTGGCAGACGGGATCAGATGGAGCAGCTTCTGCCTTTTTTGAAAAAAAATTTAACATCAAAACAATCAAAAAAAGCAAGAAAAAGAAATTACTGAATATTTTTTTTGTCATATTTGTTTTTTAAAATTATTTAAAAGATAACTAGTTTTTTTCTTTTGCTTTGAAAATATACAGAAAGAATTCTGCCTTTCTTGCTTATTGTTGCAGAGCGGGACTTGATTAAAATATACTTCGAAGAATTTTATTCATAGTCTCCGGCATCTTCTGCTTTTATTGCAATGAAGCATCATTCTCATTGCCTGGTTTCTGCGCTTTTTCTATCCTGGAGGGCTCTAAATATTCTTTTGTGTTTAAATCCGACAATGTAACAAAATCTTCAAAATATGCGATCACCCAATCGCCTTCTTTGAACTCCTCCTCGGTTCTTTTTTCCGTATCAGTTTCTCCATTTTTGTTTTCGGGCTTAATAAGTTTATATCTGTTTTTTTGCGCGTTTTTCAAGTCTGCATTAACCGTCATTTCTTTTTCTTTGTTTTGGGAAATTTGACCATACATATAACTTATCGAAAACTCGCTGTCTGCTCTCTCCCTTTCTTGCTTAGAAGGTTCTTTCAACAAAGGGGAATCCCCTTGGTTTTTAATGGGGTCGCTTTTGTACATATAAAAAGCCACTCCAAGCGAGAGTGCTACCACAGCAGCCAATAAATATAAAAAAAACTTTACTCTTTTTTTCATTTATTTGTTTTTATTTTTTAATTTGCCAAGAATATCTGAAGCCGGTGAAAAATAATCATTTTTCATTAGCTTCGAATGTCGAAACCACTGAAGAATGCATAAATCCTCTTAAAATGTCATCCTGATGAAAATCAGGATCTCCATGAATAAGCCATTTTTGCAAATTTATAGATTCTGAATCCCGCCAGAGGCGGGTAAACCCGTCAAAGCCGGACACGGCCCGTCAAAGCCGGGTAAACAAGTTCAGAATGACATTCTTCAGTGACTTCGAATGTCTTTATCTTGATTTTATTGAGTATTTCTTATAATGTCAAGCAAACTTTTTTAGCGACTTATTTTGATGTCTGCCGAATTATCAATCCATTGCCACTCCCTTTCTCTCTTCAGCCAAGTTAGCTGGCGTTTGGCGTATTTTCTTTCGGATGAGTAAATTCTTTCCGGCAATTCTTTTTCCTTCATTTTATTTTGAAGATAAATAGGAATCCAATAGTAGGCCAATCCGAATGACTGAATTCGCTCAAGGCTCAGCCCGTATTTTTTTTGCAAATTTTGAACCTCTTCCACCATTCCATTTTTGAATCGTTTGCCCAGTCTCTTTTTTATTTTCTCTTCAAGCTTTTCCATTCCCGGAAAAATAGCATATTGGCTGAAAGAGACTTCATGGCCGTTTATCTTTCCGGTTGCCAGGCCGTCTTTTTGATAATAGCCGGCCTTATTTGAGGGGACTTTTCCCAATTTATTAGCAATTTCTATGGCTCTTATCAATCTGGGCCGGTTGCGTGGGTCAATTTTCTTCGCTCTTGAAGAATCTAGCTTCTCAAGCTTTTTCAATAACTCCTCATCGCTCATATCTTCCAGCCAATCCCTCAGCTCCCGGTTGGGTTTCACTTCAGGCAGTTCTATTCCATAAACTACCGAGGAAATCCAAAATCCGGTTCCTCCGCAAATAATGGGAACTTTGCCTTTTTCGGATATTTCAATTATTTTATTTTGACAGTCTTTTTTGAAGTGGGAAATGTTGTATTCTTTTCCGGGTTCTTGAAAATCTATCAGATAATGGGGAACATCTTTATAAAGAAAAACCTCCTGGCCATTTCTTTTTTGCCACGTTCCGTCTACCTTGCCCGTGCCCAAGTTCATGTCTTTGTAAACCTGCCGTGAATCAGCCGAAATTATTTCGCCGTCAAATCTTTTAGCCGCCTCAACCGCTGCCTTCGATTTGCCGGAAGAAGTAGGTCCGGCTATGACAATGCAATGGATTATGTTATTCATCTTGGTCATCTAAAGCATTTAAGTTATTTAAACCCCGTAAATTCGCTGTCGCTCACACGGGGCAAGGCATTTTAACATTTAAACAAAAGCCACTTGCCACTGGAAAATGAGTCATCCGTTATCAAGAAAACCAATCAACAATGAAGCAATTTAACCCGCCAAAGGCGGACCACCCTTTAGGTGGCAATGGAACAATGTATTTTAATCAACAATGAAACAATTTGACAATGGAGCAATGTATTTTTTGCTTCAGGTTCAGGCGTCCTCGCCTGAACCTTGCCAATTCTTCCCAGTCCTGAAAAAAATAAGGTATAATTTTGGATACCCTCAGAGAAGTACCTTTTTTCAAGACAATAAGTGTGGCTTGTTTTTCATTATTTAATTACATAAATGGCTTATCTCACTAATTTTACTACCTGTTTTCTTTTTTTGTAAACAAAACCCAAGTTTTTTAACTTGAGTATTTGCTCAAAAAAGCCATGAATCATCTTTTCTTCATGGCTCCACTTTTAACACTATTATTCATGAAATTTTTCCAAGAAATTTTTTAATCATACAACAATTGATTGACGCTAAGGAGAAGTCTCCATCCATCTTTGCGAAGTTATTGGGCAATCTCTTTCTATTTCGCAAAAGTCGTCATCAGAAGTGGAGTCGGGATCGTATCCGTCGCAAGTCCAGTAAAACTTATCTTCGGATTTGTCTCCTCCGGCATCATCATATTGAACGGCCGGATCTTCAAAAAAGTCAATAATACAAAGATTATTATTCGGTTTCTCGCATAAATCATTATTTTCTTCAGTTTCTCCACATAGTCCAAAATATTGGCATGTGCCATCAACACATTTTCCGGGAAGATTATTCTGCTGAGAGCCGTCTTTAACGCAGTCCTCCCTTTCAGTTTTCGTTATTTGATTGCTATAGCAACTTCCGGTTGCGCAACCCTGTTCATAGCAAACTTGCTCTCTTTGTCTGTATTCGACACCGGTTACGGAGTCAACATAACATTGCCAGTTACCCCAATCTTCGCAATAATCAATCCCGCATTGTTCAATGAAATAAGGCTCGCAAGAATTGTAGATCCAGTTAGTATGGCAGCTTCCGCTTGAGCAACTTCGATTTGCAAAATCATAGACTCCATAAACAGAATTGCCGGAGCAATACCTATGTACATCTCCGGAGGTATCGCAGTAGTCATTGCAGGTTCCGCAATTAATCATGTTCCCACAGCCATCATCGTGAGTCCCGCATTCATATCCCAATTCATAACAAGATTGAGGATCGCAAATATCACAAGAAGGATCATAATTACAGCTTACAGTAGTACATGTGCCCCCAAGACAACCCCAGACCGGCCTTTCATCATCATTGCAGGAAATGCCGCTGCCGACATTGTCTTCATAATAGCCGCATGAGGTGTTTCCAGAACAAGTTCCGCAATTAACCGTGCCTCCAGTATGATCTGTCCATGTTCCGCATTCATATCCCATATCACTACAGAAATCGTAAGCTAATACATCTTGCCCTTTTTGATTCAAGGAAAGGGAGAAACCAACTAGCATAAGAAATACTATTATCAAGTTACTTATAATTATTTTTCTTTTAGTCATTTTCAAAATGAATGTTTATTTTGTTGTCATTATCCCACTGGCAAAGAATGATTCCTTGTTAAAAATATTTTTTTGGGAGCTTATTATTACTTTGTCTCCAACTTGAATGTCTTGAAGAGTTATGATCTGTGGCATAGAAATATCATCCTCGGGTGCTATGCCTATGATTGTTTTTTCATTTTTCTTTACCCTTGATTGCCAGCTAGTGTCTTCATATTGAAATTCTACAGTCAAATAATTATCTCCACCTTTTTTAACTGTTCCCTGGAGGCTTTTTAGGGTAGAAGTTTCGGAAGATTTAGGGGCTGAATTTTTTTCGTCTGGTTCCTTTTTTCTTTCGTCTTCTTTATATTGGCCAGAGGTATGAGATTTTTTTTCTTCTAAGTTTTGCTTATATTTTTCCTGAAGAATCACAGTGGAAAAAATTAAAATAGCCAACAATAAAACTAAAACCAGTACCAATATATTTTTTTTATTTTGCATTTTTTTTATGTTATAGTCTATCTTCAGTTTAGATGGTTTAGTGTCTTTGTCAAGGCTTTGTGAATACAACGAAACACTAAAAAGTATTTTAAATATATTATAATTTCAGGAACTGGCAGGTGATTCTTGGGTGCATCTCCATCCTTTTTTCTAACTGCGCAAAAGGAGGAATATCTTTTTTTAAAATGTTTTTGTCAAAAATCCGCCCCCAATTTATCTTTAAGTAATCAATAATTGAAAGTATTGTAGGCCAACAATATCTTATCAGTTACATAATTTAAGCAGAATCATAAGTTGCCATTTTTTTGTTCGTATGTTGCTTACTTGCTCCTTTGGAACGACTTTTCGGGGTTGGTTGTTTATTTGTGTTTTGTGAATTCTTTAGAACAATTAAGTTGCTTAGTGCCTGTTGATCCCGAGGAATCGGGACAAATAAGGTAAAATATTTATATTTTTAAAGCGGTGCGAAACCCGAAATTCTCTGGTCAAGAATTATTTACCTTATTTATGGGATTTTGGTTAAAATAATTTTTTCCCGCAAAGCGGGAGTAGCAAATTTTTTCATAAAATCAGCAGCCCCTAATCAACCAATCAACGAATCAACTAATTTCAATGTATATCAACTTTATATCCATCTATATCTACTATATATCAATTTATATCCACTATATTTCTACTCATATATCATATATCAACAATGGAACAATTTAACAATGGAACAATGTATTTATTTATATCAACCTTATTTCAACAAATTTCAACAAATTTCTAGCTTTTTTAGAACAATTAGAATAATTTTAGATTCGCTTCCGCCTCCAAATCTCTCCAATTGCCTTCCAGCTTTTTCAAGACGCCTTCTTCTTTCAATTTCCCGTATCTTGCCAGCCCCGCTGCCCCGATCATAGCCGCGTTGTCCCCGCAAAAGTCCATTTCCGGGTAGGAAAATTTCACTTGGAGGCGGTCCTTCTTGATAGCTTCCCCAAGCTCCTTCTTTAGAGAAAAGTTGGCTGCCACTCCGCCGGAAAGCAGGACGGTTTTTGGTCTGAATTCGGAAATTCCTTTCAGGGTTTTTTGGATTAAAACATCAATCACGGCCTCCTGAAATTTTTGGCAAATAATTTTTTTCCAGTCTTCCAGGTCTTTTTTGGATAGATTTCGTCTTTCCAAATCTTTATAAAAATATAATACGGCGGTTTTCAGACCGGAAAAAGAAAAATTTAAATCTTTGGATTTAAGCATGGGGCGGGGAAATTCTAGGCTCGCCATATCTTCTCTCGTTATTTTTTCCGCTTCCCCGGCTTTCTGGGAAACAATGGGGCCGCCGGGATAGCCCAGCTCCAAAATCTTGGCAACCTTGTCAAAGGCCTCGCCGGCCGCGTCATCCATGGTTTCGCCCACGATTTCATAATCAAGATGATCTTTCATTAAGATTAATTGAGTATGTCCCCCGGAGACGACTAAATTTAAAATAGGGAAGGAGTGTTTATCTAGCCTTCCTTGTTTTTTATTTTCAAAAAAGTTGGCGTAAATATGCCCCTCTATATGATGAATCCCCAAGAGAGGCTTTTGGTGGAAATAACTTAAAGTTTTTGCCGCGTTAGCGCCCACAAGCAAAGCCGGAATAAGCCCCGGTCCTTGAGTAACGCATAATAGACCAACCTCTTGCATTTTGACCCCGGCCTCTTTTATCGTCTGCTCCAAAACGGGGAAGATGTTTTTGAGATGCTCCCGTGCCGCCAAGTTGGGAACTACGCCGCCCCAGGCGGAATGCAGTTTTGCCTGGGAAGAAACCACACTGGAAAGCAAGCCGAATTTATTCAAAGATTCGTCCGCCTCCAGGATGGCCGCCGAAGTTTCATCGCAAGATGTTTCCATGGACAATATCAGCATAATCTTTATTAATTGTGAAACCACCGAAGAATGAATAAATCCCCTCAAAATGTCATCCTGATGAAAATCAGGATCTCCATGAATAAGCCATTTTTGCAAATTTATAGATTCTGAGTCCCGTCAAAGCTGAGTAAACCCGTCAAAGCCGGACACGGCCCGTCAAAGCCGGGTAAACCCGTCAAAGCCGGACACAGCAATTTCAGGATGGCATTCTTCAGCAGCCCCTAATTATCAGGCATTTTATGATAAAGCAAAAAGGGAAAGAAAGCAAGAAGAATCTTTATGTCAAAACTCAAAAATCAAAAAGTCCCACCGCTTTGCGGGGTCCCGCCGTCATTTAAAAGGTATTAGGAAGGCGGGAAAAACCACAGCTTAAAACTCAAAACTATCTTATTTTTTCTGTAAAGCATATTTGAATTTAAAACAAAAAAGGCTTTAAACTTTTAGTTGTAACTTTGAGTTTTGAGTTCTAAGTTTTGAGTTTAAATTTTTAGTCTAATTAAGTTTTAATTTATGGTATTTTTTAATTATTTAGAAGCGTTTATTATTTTGTAAAAGGTATCCTCCTCCCGCAATCAGCGCCAGCGAAAGAACTTGCCCCAGAGTAAAAAAGTTTAGAACAAAGTGCTCCGGCGGCGTTTGCCTGAAAAATTCGATTAGAAAACGAAAAATGCCATAAAGAATCAAGTATATCCCCAGAAATTTTCCCTGAAAAAATTTTTTATTGCGAAGAGGCCAAAGAATAAGGAAGATGACAATTCCTTCCAAAAAGGCTTCATAAAGCTGAGTCGGATGGCGCAAAGCAGAACCGGAAGACTCAAAGCGCATCCCCCAGGATTTTTCCGTTATCTTGCCGAAAAGCTCTTTGTTAAAAAAATTTCCCATTCTCCCCCAAAAATAAGCCAAGGGAACGGCTGGAATAAAAAAATCCAAAAGCTTAGAAAAGTTGACTTGTTTCCATTTGGCGTAAGCGAAAGCCGACAGTAGCGCCCCCAGCACCCCTCCGTGAAAGGACATTCCAAAAAATCCCTGCAGCTCTCCGGATCGGATCGGCAGGAAAACTTCCGCCGGGTTTTCAATCAGCCCCTGCCAATCATAAAATAGGAAATATCCTATCCTGGCCCCCAGAAGCATCCCCAGCGCCGAGACCAGAAAAATATTAAACAGAAGGTCTTTCTGCTGATCTTTGGATAATTTATCTCTGGAAAACCGGGGTAATTCATTCTGTCTTATCCGGTAGAGGATAAGCAGGAGAATGGTAGCAAACGCGGCCAAATAGCCCAGCGAGTACCAGCGCAGAGAGAAAAACCCTGCGCTGAAAATTTCAGGCTCTATGTAAAGAGGCAAATTTTGCCATATGTTCCAGAATAACTCCATCGCTTTTAACGTTTATTTTTCTTGAAAGCAAAGAGGGCGGCAAGGGGGAGGATGGGCCAGATAAATCTGGCCATATCGGAGAAAAACAGTTTTTTGGAAAACGGAGTGAAGAACAATTCCAGTTCGTTCGGATGGATCCACTCCATCACCAAACTCCCGATGAGCCCCACGGCAAGAAGGGATAAAACCAAAGTTTGAGCCAAAACCTCCACCTTTTTTCCCTTGATGGAAAAAGAGAAAACTTTTTTCAGCAGCATATAGCTGAAGAAGATAAACAGGCCGAAAAACATCACCTTCGTGTTTCCCTTTTCCGGAAGAAAATAAGCAAAAGAAACAATGGCGTAAGCCGCGTAAATGGACAAGATAAGCGCTCCGAGACTTTTTTTGTTAACCAAGGCCAAAAGGATAATGCCGGTAATCAAGAAAATAATCAAAAGCCACAAATCCCCGGCGTACTTGTCCGGAACACCGATTTGAGTAAAAAATTCAATCATACAATTAGTTAAAAGTTAGAAGGAATATAACAATGAAGCAATTTAACAATGAAACAATGAAACAATGTATTCTCGCTTCAGGTTCAGGCGTCCTCGCCTGAACCTTGCCAATTCTCCCCGACCCTAAAAAAAGAATTGCCCCGGCTCCAGTTGAGACGCTTGAATCTGATTAAATAAAATCATTTTTAAATTTCTGACATTTGATGCAATTCTTTTTTAGAATTTGAACTTAATTTTTCCGAATTTTTTTAATGCAAGTTAGTTTGTTTTTCTTAGCTCTTAAATATTTTTCAGCTTTATTACTTTATTGATTTTGTTATTCATTGGAGTATTAATCAAATTATCGTCGGCTTTTTGGGGAGGGGAAGTGTTTGTTTAATGAAATTTTCTCCCCCTAAATCGTTTCTTCCTCCTTGGCGTTTTATGGCATATTATCGGAGCTTTTTTCTTTTTTTAAAGAATCATCATTTTTATTAAGTGCTTCATCACTCTTATCTGGCTTATCAATCACAGAGACTTCAAGATTCCCCTTCACTTCGGTTGGGGATTCAATAACTGCTTTCCATACTCCAGGTTGAGGTTCTTTAATTTTAATTACAAAATAAGTTTTGCCTTTAGCAAAATAGATACGAGAGGAATTGTCAGCCTTATTTTTATTTATTATTTCTCCGAAAGGGTTTTTAAGATAAAAATTTACTTTTTTTGTTTCGCTGTTCTTTAACAAAAAAGATACTGTCATATTATGGAGGCGGGGATCAATTGTAAAAGCCGAGGTTTGATTGGCTTTATTACCCAAGCTTTCTTTTAGTTGATCATTTATTTGCTCAACTTTTTTGTCCCACTCATTCTGTTCTTTTTCTATATAAGAAGCAACTGCTTCCTCCAATTTTACTTGGTTATTTTGTCCATTTTCGTAATTAGAGGATATATCCCCCAATCTTTCCTTTATTTGATTATCATTTCTTACTATATCTTTGAAGATGTCTACTATTTTAGAATCTGTCTTATACTTTTTTATGAAGAAGTTGATATTTTCTCCCCCCTCTTCAACCCTTTTTTTATTTATTTGTTTCATTGTGCTTAAAAGGGAATTGCCTTCTTCAAGCGATCTGATTGTTTCTTTGTTGAAAGAGGCCCGCTTTGAATAATATTGAATTCTGGCCTTTTTCATTTCTTTCAGCAATTCATAATCTAGAGCTTTTTTTGGCGCTTCCATTTCTTCTAGGTTTTTGATTGCTTTTTCATAGGTGTTATTTTTATTCTCCAATGAGGCAACAAATTCCGAAGTATGTTCATTAAAAAATTTATCAGGACTTGAGATTGATGAAGCAGATTTTGCAAAATTTTGAAGTAACTCTATCATACCCTGGTTTTGATTATTAATTTTTTGTACATCAATAGCATCAAGTTGCTTTTTAAAAAACTGTTTATACAACAAAAGTTCTCGAAAAAAACTATCTAAACTCTCATAATTATTATGTATTAAATCTAAAACGCTAGATTCTTCATTGTCAGGACGGTCTTTATTTTTTTCCTTAAATGCTTCGGTTTCTCTCATGAGGATCTTCAGCTTGAGTTGTGCTTGTTGGATATAAGCCAATTCTTCATTTGTTTTTTCAACCACTTTAGATGTATCCTTGTCGCCTATCGAAACAAATGTGCTCAGCCCCCTCGCTATCGATTTTGGCGGGGGAAGCTCTTTAACCGATTTTTCAGGTGATGAAACAGCTGCTGCAGAGCATTGTTTTATAAAATTATTTTTTTCATGATGTGCTTGTATATTCTTGCCTGTGAACACTCTGTGAATCTCGTTTTGAGTCTTTATGTAGTTTTCTATGGGCTTTTGTGATGGCAAATAATTATTTCCATGAAAATCTCTCAACACATTATTACTATTCTTCCACTGGACGAACAAGAAGGCGCAGCCAACAAAAATAAACAAAAAAATAGCCAGACCAAGCAAAATTTTATTTTTCTGTCTAGTATTAAATTTACTTAACATAATTTAAATAAAAGATAAAAATTTTAGATCAAAAGGAGTTTTCAAAACCTATTAAATTTTTTAGGTTATCTTTTTTATATTGGTCATTTTATTAGAAATTGGAAATAATTAATTGGAAATTTCTTAATAAAGCTTCCCAAAATAATAAGCGACGTCGGATATCCACTTGCGGACTCCGTAGCTGCTGTGGCCGGCGCAGGTTGACCCGCACTTCCAGATGATCATGTCTTCCGGGCTCTTTAACTCATATTTGTTGACTAATTCGGAAATTCTCCCGGCAATGGCTTCCACGGCTTCCTGTCTGGTGTCGAAGCAAGTATATCCTCCGGGAGCCACTCTTTCCCCTCCTCCGCGGTAACCCCAGTAATTAAAGCAGTCTTCTCCGTTCAAAACTGGCACCCTTTTGCCCCAGTTGCTTTCCTTTTTGGCGATGCTCACCACGAAGGCCGCCACCATCTTGTCCTTCTCTATTATGTAGGGAACCATTTTTTCAATGGGGTAGCCTTCCACCATTTCCCGAATGTTCTCCTCTAGCTCAATCTTGTCTTGATTGGCGGTATCAAGCCCCTCCATAACACTGACCCTGGCGCCAGTGTAATTAAAATACCAGAACCCGATACCATAAATCAACACCAAAAAAACGGTGAAGATAGTAATTCGATACTTCACATTTCTAGCCTTCTCAGTTGTTTTTTTTATATGACGCCTCATTGTAATTTCAAAACTCAAAACTCAAAACTCAAAGCCACAGCTAAAATCTCAAAACCTTATTTTAAGGCAACTCTTAATAAGCATTTCAAATAGATTTTAGTTTTAAGCTTTGGTTTTTCCCGCCTTCCTACTACCTTTTAAATGACGGCGGGACCCCGCAAAGCGGTGGGACATTTGAGTTTTGCGCTTTTAGTTTTTTACGTACCCGCATTCCTTATTCGAACACGCAGTCTTCTTGCCTTTCTGAACCAGCAAGGTCTTGCATTTGGGACACTTTTTTCCGGTGGGCTTGTTCCAGAACATGGCGTTGCAGTTGGGGTATCCGGAGCACCCGTAAAAGGTCTTTCCTTTCTTTGATTTCTTTTCCACCAAATCTTTTCCGCACTCGGGACATTTGACTCCGATTTTGTTTTCCACCTTTTTAATATTTTTACACTGGGGGTAATTGCTGCAGCCCAAGAACGGCCCGTAAGGCCCTTTTTTCACTTCCATTTTGGCCCCGCACTTATCGCATTTCACTTCGCCCTTGGATCCGCCTTCCTGCTTCATTACTTCTTTTTCCAAGTCCTTATCCTCCTGGCTTTTTTCCGTGTATTTGCAATCGGGATAATTCTTGCAGGCGATGAACTTGCCGAACTTGCCGAACTTCTCCACCAACTCTCCTCCGCACTCGGGGCATTTCCGCCCCAGCTTTTTTTGGAAATCCTCCTTTTTTATTTCTTTTTCTTTCATTTTTAAATTTTTCTTAAACGGATTATAAAATTTTTCTACTACTTTGGTCCAGTCATTTTCTCCTTCGGCGATCTTGTCCAGGCTGGACTCCATTTCGGCCGTGAATTGGTAGTCCACGATCCTGGGGAAGTGAGCCACCAGCAGATCATTGACCAAAGTTCCAATGTCGGTGGGCAAGAGTTTTTTGTTTTCATCCTTGTCTATGTAGCCTCTTGTTTGAATAGTGGAAATAGTGGGGGCGTAAGTGGAGGGCCTGCCGATTCCGTTTTCCTCCAGCGCTTTCACCAAAGCCGCTTCGCTGTAGCGAGCCGGCGGCTGGGTGAATTTCTGCTCCGAGTTTATCTTGACAAGCTTCGGTTTATCGCCTTCCTGCATTGTCGGCAAGAGATTGTCGCGGTCGTCTTTCTTGCCAGCGAGTTTCATGTATCCTTCAAATTTTATTACAGATCCGGTGGCTTTCAAAGAGTACTCGTCCTTTCCGCTTTTTGGTTGAGCTTTCACCGCGGCCGCGGTTGAATCGATCTTGGCCGCCTCCATTTGGCTGGCAATCATCCTCTGCCAGATGAGCCGGTAAAGCTTGTATTGCCTCGAATCCATGTATTGTTTAACGGATTCCGGATCTTTTTGAGGGAAAGTGGGGCGGATAGCTTCGTGAGCCTCCTGGGCTCCTTTGGACTTGGTTTTATAAAACCGAGGCTTTTCCGGGCAGTAACTGTCTCCGAATTTTTCTTTAATGAGTTTCCTGGCGGATTCTTGGGCCTGTCTGGAAACGTTCAAAGAATCGGTTCGCATATAAGTGATCAAGCCGGTCGAGCGCTTGCCTTCCAAAGCGACTCCCTCATAAAGCTGCTGGGCCAGCCGCATAGTCTGCTTGGCCGAAAAGCCGAAAGCGCTGTTAGCCGTCTGCTGCAAAGTGGAAGTAGTGAAAGGCGGAGGAGGATTTTTGCTGATTTCTTTCTTGCTTATGCTTTCTATCTCAAAGTCGGAAGACTCCAAGTCCCCTTTTATTTTTCCGGCCTCCTTCTGGTTTTTGACATCCAGTTTTTTGTATATTTTGCCGTTTTTCTTCCAGAGCTTGGCGTTGAATGGTTCCGAACCTCTCTTCAGATCGGCGGAAATCTCCCAATACTCTTGAGGATTGAATTTCTCAATCTCCCTTTCGCGCTCAACGACCAGCCGAACGGCCACCGACTGCACTCTCCCGGCGCTCAGGCCCTTGCGGATCTTTTTCCACAAGAGAGGGGAAAGCTGATACCCCACCAGCCGGTCCAAAACCCGGCGGGCCTGCTGCGCGTCCACCAGTCTCATATCTATTTGCTGAGGATTTTTAAGCGCTTCCTGGATAGCGGAATTAGTGATTTCATGGAAAACAATTCTTTGAATCCGGCTTTTCTTCAGATCAAGAGCGCGGACCAGATGCCAAGAAATGGCTTCTCCTTCCCGGTCTTCATCCGTTGCTAGCACGACCGTTTCCGCTTTGGGAGCTATTTTTTCCAGCTCCTTAATATTTTTTTCGGCCTTCTCCGGGATGATGTAATCCGGTTGGAAATTATTCTCCGGGTCCACCCCCAGTTTGTTTTTCGGCAAATCCATAACGTGGCCGTAAGAAGACCTGACTTTGTAGTCTTTTCCCAAAAAACGCGAAATAGTCTTAGCCTTAGTCGGCGACTCTACGATTAACAGTTTCATATTAACTATAATTTCTTTAATAATTGAATTTTATACTTCATATTTAATTCATGTTTGTTAGCGCCCAGGTTCAGGGTTTAAGAAAAGGAAATAAAGACGGAAGAGGTAGGGGTATCGCTTAAAGTCACTTCACTCCGATGAGAGGGCAAGCAAAAAATGATTTATCAAATTTCAAACCAAGGTAGATTATCCCAGGGAAGCAAAAAACAAGCACTTTGAATATTGGATTTTATAATTTTGAATTTATTTGGAAATTAGAAATTGATAATTAGAAATTGCAACTTCAGTTGCGTACATATCCTCCTTCCACTCCCTTAGCTATTCCTTTCAATTCCATCATTGACAGCTTAACTGAAATAGTGGAAATGTCCAGTTTACATTTAAGTGCCAGTTTGTCAATGGGCTGGGGTTCGTGGAAAAGGTTTTGATAAATTCTGGCTTCCAGCTCATCCGCGAATCCCTCTTTCTCCTTTTCTCTCGACGGTTCCTGCTTCCAATCCAGCTGCCTCAGAATGTCTTCGGCGGAAGTCACGGCCAAAGCGCCTTCCTGAATGAGTTGGTTGGTGCCGGCGGACTGGGGAGAAAAAATATTGCCGGGGACGGCGAAAATTTCTCGATTTTGATCCAAGGCGTGGCGCGCGGTGATTAGGGTGCCGCTTCCAAAGCCGGCTTCAGTTATCAGCACGCCCATGGACAATCCGCTGATAATCCTGTTGCGAGCGGGAAAGGTGGACTTGTTGGCTTGGCTGAAAGGCGGGTATTCCGACACCAAGAGACCGTTTTTGTTGACAATTTCCTTGGAAAGCCCGAAATTGACCGCTCGAGCAAGCACCTTTTCCGATAGTCCGTTCCCCAGAACCGCGATAGTGGGACATTGGTTCTCCAGTGCCGCCTTATGCGCCAAAGCGTCCGTTCCCAGGGCCATCCCGCTGGTTATAGCAATTCCGCTTAAGCAAATTCTGGAGACCACCTTGTCCATAATCATCTTGCCGTAAGATGTCGGCTTTCGAGAGCCCACCACCGCCAGTTGATGCTTTTTTAACAACCCGGCCTCTCCCTTGCAAAAAATCAAAAAAGGGCGATCTGGGATTTGCTTCAGATTTTCCGGAAAAAGATCTTCATTTATTCCCGAAAAATCCTTAAAATTCATTTTTCTTGAAATTGGAACAATATTTTCCTTCTCCAGCTGCTCGAGAGAACGCTTCAAGCCCGAGCCGTTCTTTGTCCTGGAAAGCGAATCAATATCTTTTTGACTCAGTCCGGCGTTCATCAACTCCTCCTCGCTTGCCCTCCAAGCCTCTTCCAAGGTCTCGAAATACTCTTCCAACCTCTCAAATTTCCTCGGCCCGATCTCCGGAACCATGGAAAAAGCCAGTAAATATTTGAACATGAGTTATTTTGTTGATTTTTTATTAAAAATAATAGGAAAAGATACAAAGATACCCGCCAAAGGCAGACAGACAAGATACAAGGATACCCCGTAAAGTCTCCCACTAGGCGGGATCCCACGAGGCAGGCAAGATACAAGGATACAAGGATACAAACAAGAAACAAACAGTTTGAACATTGAATATTTGAATTTGGAATTTGTTTGTATCCTTGTCTCTTGTATCCTTGTCTCTTATATCCTTGTCTCTTGTGTCCCTGTATCCTTGCTTCTTTATATCCTTGTATCTTGTATCCCTTCTTGTGTTCTTATGTTCTCACTTTTGTATTCTATTCATTTATTTTATACACTCCTCCTTCAACTTCAATTTTCTCAACCCTCGGCTTCTCCATCGGGTCTCTGGATGGCTTAATTATGGGATAAGACAGCCGATAGTCTTTTACTTTTTCTTTCTCCAATTCTTTATACAACCCCAATTCCTCTTTGGAAGTTAGAAGATACACGTTTTCATAATCATCCCGGCCAATTTCTTCCAGATCTTCGGGGTTGAAGAAGTAGACTGCGTTCAATCCGGCCAGGTTTCTCAGAGGAGCTGAAATGAGCGACCACTGGGAACCGGAAGACTTTTGTGAAATCAAGATCAGGTCGTCCTCTTGGAAGTTTTTGGCCAGCCGGGCCGTTTCCCCGGCCAGTCCTTCGTTTTGCTTGAAAGTCAAGAAATTATGCCACTTTCCCGTTTCTTGATCCTTGCTCGGCAACAAAAGGACCAAGTTGCCCAAAACAACAAACACCGCTATAAGGTTGAACAAAATTTTATTTCTGAAGCGGATATGCTTCAAAAACAGCATGGAATATATGGCCAAAAGGGGAAGAACAGTGAAAATGTACCTTCGAAGCATCCAGGGGTGATCCAGGGAAATGTTGGCATCGATAAAATAAATCAAGGTGGGGAAGGTAAAAACAACGGGCATCAGAAGTAGGGAATTGAATTTTTTATCCGCCTTTTTGTCGAAAAACTTTCTTCTTTTGAAAATATAAAAAACGGCAAACACGGACATCAAAATAAAGGGAATCAAATTGTAGTTGTAAAACACCTTCAGCAAATAAAAGTTTTGCCAATCATCTGGAATGATCGGCGCCCCTCCTTCGGCCGAAGCCGCGGACTCTGAACCGAAAGAAATTTCCGCTAGGTTTTTGATGGAATCGATGAAAAAATTAGGCATAATGGCGATAGAAATGAAGAGAGCCAGCCCGGAGAGAACGAAAAAGAATTGATATTTGGCTTGCCGGAGATGGTTGAAGTCTTTGAGGATCATGATCAAAAGAAGCAGGAAGATGAAGGCGGCGGCTTCGATTCTCACAAAAGGCAGGAGGATTGCCGGCAGAAACATCAATTTATAAACAGCGAAGCTTTTGGTCCGGAAGTATTTAACGGCCATCAGGAGAATAAACCAAACCAATGACCCGAAATAAATTTCCGAGAGGGTGAACTTGTAGAAAACCGTCACGGCAAAGAAGGTGGCCAGCGTCAAAGCTCCCAAGAAGGCCAATTGTTCAGCCCCGAAAACTTTTTCGTACCAACCCTCATTACCCCCCTTTTCCGGCGGCGCGCCCTCCAAGGTTTCTTCAAAAGTCTTGTTGGGCTTCAGCAGTTGCAGGAGAATGAAATAAACGGACAAAACAAAAGTCATGAAGGGAAACAAGTTGGCAAAGGCAAATCCTTGAACGCCGAACAATCCGTAAAAACTGGCCAGCCAGGCGGGATATCCCGGCAAAAACTGACTCTTGAGACTCCCTTCTTCCGTGTATTGAAACCCGGGAAAATTCAAAGCTTTTCCTTCCCCGTAAATTTCAAAAAACTCTTCAGCCGCTTGCGATTCGTGCGTCATTCCCGAGCTTTTATTCATCAAAATGGCCGAATTGGAATAAGACCCTTCGTCTCTTCCTCCGAAGATGGTGGGCTGAGTGTTGAAAGACAAAAAGACGGCCATTAGCAGAAAAAAGGCTATAACCAAATAGGAAAAACCGGAGAGCTTCTCCGGGGAGATCTTTTTATCCTTGATTTTCTTGAGAATCAATAAAGCTATCAAACCGGCAAAAACCAGAGACAACTCCGGCCGGAAAATTCCCAAAATCACCGCAGCCAGACTAAAAACCGCCACGCTTATCCACCAGATCGAAACTATTTCTATTATGTTTAATTTTATACTTTTCATACCAATATTATAACTCTATTCATAAATATTGTCCATTGTTCCATTGTTATTTTCCATTGTTATTATTCAAGAAATTTACAATAATTTGGGAGATAAACGCAAAACGCAAAAGTCAAAACGCAAAGCCACAACTCAAAGCTTAAAACTTATTCATTCGATGAGGATGTCTTTTTGCTGGAGCGGGCCTCCGGCCCGGTCCTTGGATTCAGGAGTCAGCAGGAAAACCAATGAACCGACTCGGGAGGGAAATTAGTTTTTAATGACAAATGCCAAAATCCTCGTCAAATCAATGACTTAATGAAAAGAAAAGGACACAAGGACACCCCGTAAGGTCTCCCGCTAGGCGGGATCCCACGGGGCAGGCAAGAGACAAGGACACAAGTAAGATACAATCACCAAATTAAAAGATACAAACTGTTTGGTCATTGGAATTTTG
This sequence comes from Candidatus Moraniibacteriota bacterium, assembly GCA_034522495.1. Taxonomy (GTDB): domain Bacteria; phylum Patescibacteriota; class Minisyncoccia; order Moranbacterales; family DUUL01; genus JAXHLG01. Next base: position 298,384 of record JAXHLG010000002.1, read on the forward strand.
TATTTGTTTGTATCCTTGTATCCTTGTGTCTTGTATCCTTATTAATATGAGTTGTGGCTTTGCGTTTTAACTTTTGCGTTTTTCCCGCTACCTTTATAAACCTCAATGACGGCGGGACCCCGCAAAGCGGTGGGACTTTTGCGATTTGAGTTTTAAACAGTTTGTGCTTTGGAAAATGTGTTTTGTGCTTTGTTTGGGCTTTTCCCGCCCTTCTACTATTATTAAATGACCGCGGGACCCCGCAAGGCGGTGGGTGCGGGTCTGTGTTTTGTGTTTTTGCTCCGTGGAAATGGTTTTCCAGCCCGCTCCATTGGTTTGTTCCGGTCTGTGGATTTTAACCGTCAAAATGCTAATATGACCCTCCCCTTGCTTTATCCGGACAAAAATAGTATCATTTAAATAAATCAGCTAATCATCTAAATGACTTATCATGGAGAAATACAAAACCACTATCGGAGTGGAGATTCACGTGGAACTGGGCACGGAAAGCAAAATGTTTTGCTCCTGCGGGAACGGCATGGGACAGGAGCCGGAGCCGAATAAAAACATCTGCCCCGTCTGCACCGGCCAGCCCGGAAGCCTCCCGGTCCCCAATGAAAAAGCTATTGAATACGTGATGAGAGCCGGCTTGGCTTTGCGCTGTCAAATCGCCCGCCAAAGCAAGTTCGACCGCAAAAACTATTTCTATCCGGATCTCCCCAAGGGCTACCAGATTTCCCAATACGACCGGCCCTTGTGCGAGAAAGGAGTTTTGGAATTCGATTATTTTGATGAAAACGAGAAAAGGCGAAAAACACAGGTGGGCATTACCCGGATACATTTGGAAGAAGACACCGGAAAATCAATGCACTCCGCAGACTTGGGCGAGACCTTGGTGGATTTTAATCGCGCCGGCGTACCCTTGATGGAGCTGGTCACCGAGCCGGACATCCGCTCGGCAAAAGAAGCCAAAAAGTTCTGCGAAGAACTGAGACGGCTTTTCCGCTACATTGGCATCTCCCCGGCCGATATGGAAAAAGGCCAGATGAGATGCGAGGCCAACATCTCTGTTTATCTGCAAGGCCAAGACCCCCTTTCCGGAACCAAGGTGGAGTTAAAAAACCTCAACTCCTTCAAGTCCATCGAAAAAGGGATCCGCTACGAGGCGAAGAGGCAGGCCGAGCTTCTGGAAAAAGGGGAAAAAGTGAAACAGGAAACCCGCGGCTGGGACGAGGGCAAAAACAAAAGCTTCCAGCAGAGAACCAAAGAAGAAGCCGATGATTACCGCTATTTTCCCGAGCCGGACATTCAGCCTATGCAATTCAGCGATCAAGAAATCGACGGCATTCTCCAAGCCATCCCGGAGCTGCCTCGGGAAAGAGTGAATAGATTCATCAAGGAATACGGGCTTACCGAACAAAATGCCGAAATTTTGACTGACTACAAGGAAATGGCCGACTACTTCGAGCAGGCCTGCAGCGAGCTTTACAACTGGACCAAAATTGAAAAACAAAAATTAAGCCAAGAGCAGAGAAAAAAGCTCTACAAGCTGGCCGCCAACTATCTATTGACCGAAACTCAGAAACATCTTTTCGACAGCGGGCGGGGAATAGAAGAAATAAAAATAACTCCGGAAAATTTTGCCGAGCTGATCAAAATCATTTACCAAGGCGAAATCAACTCTTCTTCGGCTCAAATTGTTTTGAAGGAAATGTTTGAAACCGGCGCCGACCCGTCTCATGTCATAGAAGAAAAAGACCTGGCCCAAAGCTCCGACGAAGGCGAGCTGAAGAAAATAGTCGAGCAAGTAATTGAAAACAATCCCAAATCCATTGAAGACTACCAAAACGGCAAAGACAAAGCCATCAAATTCCTAATGGGCCAAGTCATGGCCGCCGCCAAAGGCAAAGCCGATCCCCAAGCGGCTATGAAAATCTTAAAAGAAAAACTGGAAAAATAAAGAAAAAATGAAGTTCCACTTCAGGGGTTGTTAAGAAACGCAAAAGTCAAAAGTCAAAAGTCCCACCGCTTTGCGGGGTCCCGCCGTCATTTAAAAGGTAGTAGGAGGGCGGGAAAAACCACAGCTAAAAGCTAAAAACTACATTCGCTTTGCAAGTGGAACTTATAGAAATTGGTGGAAAATTGCTCACTCCGCTTGCGAAACTAATAGAAATTTATTGTAGTTACAATCAATTTCAACCAGTTTCTACAAATTTCCATGAATTTCCTAATTTTTTGTCATTTGAATTTAAAATTTTGAATTTATTTAGGATTTAGAGTTTTCCGCCTGAGGCGGATCTGCCTTGGGCATGAAGTGCTTAGAGTTTCTTAAATCCTTTAAGCTTTCGGGCTTTGAGCTGTGGTTTTGCGCTTTGAGTTTTGACTTTTAATTAGCTAATTTACTTAAATGATTTTCAATGAAAATAGCCATCGACGCTTCCCGGGCTTTTTTGGACAATCGAACCGGGATTGAAGAATATGCCTTTGAACTGGTGAATAATTTAAGAGAAGAGCTTAGCCGCAAAGAAGTGGTATTGTATTTGAGGCCGGGCGGGAAAAAGAAGCTGGAATCCAGCATGAAACTGCCCGATAAGTGGGAAGCCAGAGAAATAGATTTCAAATATTTTTGGACCCAAGCCGGCATGGCGTGGGAGTTTTTGACCAATCCGCCGGATGTGCTTTTCATTCCCGCCCACACCGTTCCCTGGATTCACCCGAAAAACACGGTGGTGACCGTCCACGGGCTGGAGTATGAACACTGCCCGGAAAGCTATTCTCTTTACTCCAGGCTTTTCCACCGTTTTTTTATCAAGAAAAGCTGCCTTTGGGCCAAGAAAATCATCGCCGTCTCAGCCAACACCAAAAAAGACTTGGCCGAGCAATACGGCGTCTTGCCGAAAAAAATCAAAGTGGTTTATAATGGATTTAACTCCCCCGCTGGGGAAGCGTCCGAGGGAAAAAAGAAAAGAGGCGGCTCCCTTGAAAATCCGGCAGAAAAAAAGCCTTACTTCCTCTACATCGGCAGGCTGGAAAAAAGAAAAAACATTGAAGGTATAATAAAAGCTTTCGAAATAGCCAAAGAAGAACTGAACTACAAGGGAAAGCTCATACTGGGAGGAAAACCGGGGCATGGATATGAAGAGATAAAAAAAGCCATCGCCGGCAGCCGGTTCAAGCAAGACATCCTGGAGCCGGGCTATATTGATCAAGACCGGAAATGGCAGTTGCTGAAAAACGCTGACACCTTTTTGTTTCCGTCTTTTTGCGAAGGATTCGGCATACCCATCCTGGAAGCCCAAAGCTTCTCCACTCCGGTAATAACTTCCAATCTGGGGCCGATGGACGAAGTGGCGGCCGACAAAAACATTTTGGTCGATCCCCGCGACCCGAAGGAGATGGCCGGTTTGGCAGTCAAACTTGTCCGCGATGAAAAGTTTAGAAAAAGAACGGTTGACGCGGGACTGGAAAACGTGAAAAAATACTCCTGGCGGAAATGCGCGGAAGAGACAGCAGAGCTTGTTAGGAAGAGCGGCTGCTAGTAGATGTATAATTGAACCGACCCGGGAGAGTCGCTCCAGCAGATTTAAGAAAGGAAGTTTCAAATTCGTCAGTAGGTTAAGGATACAAGGACGCAAGAAACAAGGATACAAACAAGAAACAATTTATCAAAATTCAAATGCCAAATTTGATATTTATTCATTTAGTCATCGATTTGTCATTTGAGCGGGTTTGTCATTTGCCTGCCTGGCGGCAGACAGGGATTTAAGATATCGGGTTTTGAGTTGTAGCTTTGACTTTTGACTTTTGACTTTTGAACAATTGGAATTTTGAATTTGTTTGTATCCTTGTATCCTTGTATCTTGTGTCCTTATTAATATAATTTTCAAATCTCCTAGTTTTTAGTTTTTAGTTGCGGCTTTGCCTTTTGCCTTTATTTAACAACCATCCATATCAAATATTATGACCTCTAACGACAAAAACATCGCCATCGTCCATGATTTCCTCCTCTCCCGCGGCGGAGCGGAATTTGTTTTGGAAAATATTGCCGGTCTTTTTCCCGAGGCTCCCGTTTTTACCTTGTTGGCAAGAAAAGAACAAAAAAAAGCGCAGACCGGAGAACCGGCTTGGCTTAGGGATAGGGAAGTGAGGGAAAGTTTTCTGGCAAAGTTTCCGGGGTTTATGCAAAACCGGCATCGTTTTCTTCTGCCTTTTATGCCGACGGCTGTCGAGTCCTTTGACTTGAGGGACTACGAATGGGTGATTACTTCTTCCGGCGCTTTTTCCAAAGGAGTGGTGGTGAAATCCTATACCAAGCACATTTGCTATATGCACTCCCCGATGAGGTATCTCTGGGACTGGAGCCATGAATACTTGCAGGACTGCAAGCTTCGAGGGAAAGCCAAGCTTCTGACGCGGATGTATTTGAATTATTTAAGAATGTGGGACAGGGCGTCCGCTCAAAGGCCGGATCGCATAATCGCCAACTCCCAATACACCGCCGACAGGATAAAGAAATATTACAACAGGGAATCGGAAGTCATCTACCCTCCGGTGAAAATGGACGATCTGAGGCCAAGCGGCTCTCATCAAGGTTATTTCCTGACAGTTTCCCGGCTGGTTGAATACAAGCGGCTGGATGTCTTGATCGATGCTTTTGACAAAATGGGGCTGCCCTTGGTGATTGTCGGCGATGGGCCTCAAAAGAAATATTTGAGAAAAAAGATCGCCAGGGAATGCTTGCGTCCGGACAAGATAAAAATTATGGGTTGGCTGGAAAGAAAAAAATTGGTTAAAATGTATCAAGAAGCTAGAGCATTTGTTTTCGCTTCCGAGGAAGACTTCGGAATAGCGCCGGCAGAGGCCATGGCCGCCGGCAAGCCGGTGATCGCTTTGGGCAAAGGCGGGGCCCTGGAAACGGTTAAAGAAGGCTTTTCCGGAGAGTTTTTCGACCATTGCCAGGTGGAGATAATAGCCGACGCGGTTCGCAGGTTCATGGAAAAGGAAAAAACCTACGAAGCTTCTGACATAAGTCAAAGCGTCCGGAAATTCAGCTCGGAAAACTTCAGGAGAAATTTGGAAGAATACATTGAGGAAGCTCAAAACGCAAAACGCAAAAGTCAAAAGTCAAAAGTCAAAAGTCCCACCGCTTTGCGGGGTCCCGCCGTCATTAAAATTTATAAAGGTAGCGGGAAAAGCCACAGCTAAAAGTTAAAAACTATATTCGCTTTACAAATGAAACTTATAGAAATTGATGGAAACTTGCTCATTCCATTCGCGAAACTTATAGAAACTTATAGAAATTTGTAGAAACTCATAGAAATTATGACTAATAAAAAATTTATTCCGGTTCAAGATTTAGAAATATATAAATTAGCCCGAGAGTTATCAAAAACTGGATGGAAAATTTATGACCAATTAAATTGGCAAGATAAGAAAACAACAGGCGATCAATTTATTAGAGCAACGGACTCTTTCGGCGCCAATTTCGTTGAAGGGTACGCCAGATACCATTTTCTAGATAAGATTAAATTTTGTTATAATGCAAGAGGCTCTTTAAGTGAAGCAAGCGATTATTGGATAGAGCTTTTAAAAGAGAGAAATAAAGTTAACCAAGAAAACTATAATCAATTCAAAGAAACCGCTAATAAATCATCCATTAAATTACAAAACTTTATCACCGCTACATATAGATCCAAAAATAACAATAAGTTTCAATAAGTTTCAATCAATTTCTACAAATTTCCATGAATTTCCTAATTTATTTAACCTTTCGGGTTTTTAGCTGTGGCTTTGCGTTTTGCGTTTTGACTTTTGAGTTTTCACGGCTGGAGCGGGCCTCCGGCCCGGTCCATGGATTGCCTAACAATGAAACAATTTAACAATGGAACAATTGAATCATATAACCAGACATCCATGAATTCTAATCAAAAAACAATCGACAATTTAACCAAGATCATCTCCCAAAAAGATTTTGCGGGGTCTTTTCTGTTTGCGGGGCCGGGAGGGACCGGCAAAGAGGGGGCGGCTGTGGAATTGATTAGAAAAGTTAACAAAATCAGCCAAACGGATGAGAAAATGAAAAGCGGCTATCACCCGGATGTTATTTTCATCCGGCCGGAGGAAGAGGTCAAAAGAGGCAGAAGAAGAATCAAAGATATCTCTATCGACCAAATCAAAGACAAAATCAAGCAAGCCGGCTACTTCAATTATCAGGCTCCCAAGAAATTTTTTGTTATAACCCATGCGGACAAAATGACGGGAGAAGCCTCCAACAGCCTCCTGAAAATCATGGAAGAGCCTCCGAAAGACTGCCTTTTTTTGCTCGTTACGGCCTTTGAAGACAGGCTTCTGGACACGATCCGCTCCAGGTGCTCAAAAGTGAATTTTCCCCTTTTGAATAAAGACAAGCTGGTTGAAGCCTTGAAGCGTGATTTTCCGGACTCGCTCGTCCCGGAGCTAGACAAGGCCGCGGAAATGTCCTCGGGCAGGTACGAAACAGCCAAAAGAATGATCCAAAACAATGAAGTCAGAGACCGCCGGGAAAGGGAAATAGAGCGCTTCCGCCAATCCGCAAAAGGCGGAATCAACAAAGCCTTCGACTTGGCCTTTGACTGCTCCAAGGACAAAGAAAAGCTTTTGGAAGCCCTGGATGACTGGATTTATTATCTTCACAATTTTGCCAAGGAAAGTGTTCTGCAAAACCGGGATATTCGAATTCAAAAAAAGGTCTTCCAAATGGCCAAAGATCTTGTCGAGTTGAAAATAAACATAGAGAAAACCAACATAAACGGCCGTCTGGCCCTGGAAAACTATTTTGTGAAATTCAGCTGATCCCTGAAGTCGAACTTCAGGGATCGCTGATAATATTAAAACAGCCAAGGTCCAACCTTCGGCTGGCCGAAGGTTGGACCTTGGCTTGACCTCGAATTTGTTTGAAATATTTGAGAAATATTAGCTAAAAAAATAAAGAGAAACCAAAACAGACATGAAAAAAATGATTAAAATAGGAATTATCGCCTTTCTTTTGCTAATCCCCTTGGCAGCCATGGGAGCCACTGTTCTTTGGCACGAGAAGAACATTGGCTGCGACGCCGCTCTCTTGGGTCCTGACGGCCGGGAAAAAAATTCCTCTCAAGCAGTCAAGAACGACATCGTTCAATTCAGCTTCACCGGCTCGGTGGACAAAGATAGCGTTGAAAACAATCTGCGCTTAATCCCCGGGCTTGAAAATGAAGTTTCTTGGCAAGACGGCAAAACGCTGGAGCTGGAACTAAAAGAGCATTTGAACCCCGATTCCGAATATCGGGCGGAATTGAGCGGATTCAAGAGCAAGCTGGGCGTTCCCTTGGAAAAAAGCAAAATAATCCGGCTTTCTTCTCCGCCTCCGCCAGAAAAGCTTTCCTTCTTTCCCGCCGACGGCCAAGAAAACATTGATTACAAAGAAAACGCGGCAATAGTTTTGGACCGGCCTCTTCCCGAGAGCTATTACTTGCAGTTTGACATAGATCCTTATGTTAAAATAGATTACCGGCTGGAAGAGGAAAGAAAAAAAATTATATTCGACCCTCAAAAAGAGCTTTTTGCCAACACCGAATATGAAGTCGCGGTCGATCTTAAGCACAAAAAGTATGAAGATTTTTCCCGCCGGCTGCATCACGGATTTTTTACCACCAAGAAGCCGGCTCCGATAATCTACAGTTTCGACAAAGAGGGCAATCCCTTTAAAACCGAGGAAAGGACCATTCTGCCGGAACCCCGAATCACACGAGGGAAATACATAGACATTGATTTATCTGAGCAAGTTCTCTCCATATTTCAAGACGGAAAAGAACTGGGAGCTTACAAGGCATCAACCGGTATGCCGGGCATGGAAACTCCCACCGGGGAATTCGAGGTAATGGGAAAGGCTTCCAGGCCCTGGTCAAAAGACTACGAGCTTTTCATGCCCTGGTTTATCCAGTTTACCTCGGATGGCCACGGCATTCACGAGCTTCCGGAATGGCCCGGAGGGGTCAAAGAAGGAGTTCATCATCTTGGGTTTCCCGTCTCCCACGGCTGCGTCCGCCTCGGCGTCGGCCCGGCCAAAAAGGTTTATGATTTCTCAGACATCGGCACTCCAATCGTGATACACTATTAAGTTTTTTCGTATTTTCCATTTGATGTGAATTTACCGAAAAAAGAAATATATATTTAAATCATGATTTAAATATATATTTCTGCTAGAGTAGATTACCCTCGGCGTCAATTTCCATTTATACCCACCATATTTCAACCTTATATCTTAGGAATTACGCGCTTGCCTCTTTATTGCCTAAAAAAAGAGAGCAAAGCAAGGTTTGGTTTTTGCATTCGATCGAAAAAATATTTTAGAAGCAAAAAAGGTTTTCTATTAAAAATATCTTAACAAGCCTGAAAGGCAAGTGCGCATAAAACCAAGCCTTGCTTTGCTCTCGGCATTGCCAGAGAGTAATCGCGTAATTCCTATATCTAATATATATCAACTATATTTCTATTTATTTCCAACATGTATCAACTACACTTTCCTTTTTCGCGCTGGAGCGGGCCTCCGGCCCGGTTCATGGATAATTAAGCTTCGCACATTTAGCATCCCGCATAAATCTGCGCTTGCCCCGTTCCTGCGAAGTAGTTTTACGGGGTGGTAATCCGCGTAAAATCAGCATTGTATAGGATTTTTTGAAATTCCTATACGATGAATTAAACTTTTCGCTTCCCTCCTCCCATAGTCCCTCCCCCTATATATATTTGCAAGCCTTCCCATTTTATGATATCATTTCTTCAGAAAAGCCAACGCAAAAAATTAATCCAAATTTATGCCGAAACCCAAAAAAAACAACCAAAACAAGGAAGACTTGTTTTCGGGAAATCAAGTCATGATGATGCTGGAAAGCATTGATGACTCTATGAAGCTTCTCTCCGAGGGACAGATGACCTTGAGAAAAGATGTTGGAGTGTTGAAAGAAGATGTTGGAATTTTAAAAGAAGACGTCTCCGGCATTAAGAAAGAGCAAGCCGAAATGAAGAAAGATGTCGGAGTCTTGAAAGAGGATGTTTCCGGCATCAAAACGGAGCAATCCGAAATGAAGAAAGAACAAGCCGAAATGAAGAAAGAACAAGCCGAAATGAAGAAAGATATCGGAGTCTTGAAAGAAGACGTTGGAGTATTAAAAAAAGACGTCTCCCGCATCAAAACAGAGCAAGCCGGCATTAAGAAAGAACAAGCCGAGATGAAAAAAGAGCAATCCGGCATGAAAAAAGATATCCAAACATTGAAAACCGGCCAAAAGAATCTCAGCAATGAATTTAAATCGTTTCGCAGGGAAACAAAAAAGAATTTCGAAAAGACTTTTTCTTGGCTGGAAAGCATCGATTTCGAGGTCAAGGACCTAAGAAAAGAGATTGACAGGCTGGACAAAGAAAAAATAGGGAAAAGCCAGTTCCAAAGCATCTTGAAAAGGCTGGAGAAAGTGGAAGCGGAAGTGGAAAAACAAAAGACAAAAAGCGGCAAGCAATAAGCGTCAAACGGCGGAAAACCCCCGAGGGCCGGCTTGGGCAGCTGCTGAGAAGTGAGAAGTTCGATTTCTGCGGATGCAGAAGTCGAACTTCTGAGCCACTTCTGAGCTAAGCCTTGGAAATTGAGAAATTGGGAAAGAAGATAAAAAAGGACACAAGAGACAAGGACACAAGTAAGATACAATCACCAAATTAAAAGATACAAACTGTTTGGTCATTGGAATTTTGAATTTGTTTGTATCCTTGTATCCTTGTATCCTTGTATCTTGTATCCTTGCATCTTTTACCTTATTTGTCATTTAAGTTCTTTTGCCGGAGCGCGCCTCCGGCCCGGTTCCCGCGTTTTTTGCTTCAGGAATAATTCAGTAGTAAACTCGTTTAAAATTAACCTATAATTATGCCGAAATCCAAGAAAAACAACCAAAACAAGGAAAACCAATTCTCCGAAAGCCAAGTAATGACTTTGCTGGAGAACATGAACGACGGCATCCAAATTATAGCCGAAGGCCAGACCGCCTTGAGGGGGGAATTGGATGAATTTAAGAAGGATTATCAAGGTTTCAAAGAAGAAATGTATGACTTCAAAAGCGAAACCCGCCAAAATTTCCAAGAAGTGTTCCGCCGCCTAGACTCCATCGAGAAAGAAATTAAAAGCATCAAAAAAGAAGTCAATCGCCTGGACAAATCCAAGGCCGACAAAGCTCAAATCAACGACATCCTCAAAAGGCTTTCCAAGCTGGAAAAAGAAGTGGAAAAACAAAAGACAAAAAGCGGCAAGCAATAAGCGTCAAACGGCGGAAAACCCCCGAGGGCCGGCTTGGGCAGCTGCTGAGAAGTGAGAAGTTCGATTTCTGCGGATGCAGAAGTCGAACTTCTGAGCCACTTCTGAGCTAAGCCTTGGAAATTGAGAAATTGGGAAAGAAGATAAAAAAGGACACAAGAGACAAGGACACAAGTAAGATACAATCACCAAATTAAAAGATACAAACTGTTTGGTCATTGGAATTTTGAATTTGTTTGTATCCTTGTATCCTTGTATCCTTGTATATTTTACCTTATGAGCCCCCGGCTCGGTTCCTGCGATTTTTTCCACACAATTTTTTCCACCTCCGTGCTCTTGCAAACATTTCCAAAAATGTTAAAATAAGAACAAGCTTATGAAACCACTGAAGAATATTGAAATCCCCTTGAAATGTCATATAAAATAATACAAAAGGAGAATGAAGCTACTGAAGAATGCATAAATCTTCTTAAAATGTCATCCTGATGAAAATCAGGATCTCCATGAATAAGCTATTTTTGCAAATTTATAGATTCTGAATCCCGCCAGAGGCGGATAAGCAAATTCAGACATTCTTCAGCGGTTTCGCTTATGGAAACATAAAAAGATCTTGTGCTGGAACGGGCTTCCAGCCCAGTCTCTGCGCTGGAGCGGGCCTCCGGCCCGGTTCATATATTTCCCCCTGTTTCTACTATCCTTGCCGCTTATTTCCCGCCTGGAGGCCGGATCTTCGAAAGGAGATTCAACCTCCGATTGGGAAAAATTGAAAAAAATATCGGAAATGAATACCAATAAGAAGTAAAAACAAAATAATGAGACCGGGAAACTTCTGCAAAAGAAGAGGAATTAAAAATCCCGGGAAGGCTTCAGTTTTCAAAAAAGAAGCGGTTTTGTTAATGGCAAAAAACAAAATTTCCACCTTCAATCGCGCAACAGCAAAGCCATTCTACGCTGCTTTTTTCACCCTCTTGTCTGCATCCTTCGTATATTGCTTGCCCGCCGTAGCCTTGGCGAAGGCGGGCTTAACCAGAGTAGCCTTGGCGAAGGCGGGCTTGACCGCCATAGCTTTAGCGGCGGCGGTTGTTCTTCCTTTTCCCGCCAACGCTGCCGGCATAGACTTCTCCATGTACGTCACCGAAGGCATCAACGAGCCGGTCAGGGGAGACCATCAAGTAAGGTTCGCTATCTACTCCGCCGACAGAACCGAACTGGATCCCTATCCCTCCAACACCGACGCCGCCCAGAGAGTCTGGCAGGAAACCCAGACCGCCAACCTCAACTACGGCCTCCTCAAAACCACTTTGGGAAAAAACAACCCCTTTCCCTCCGACCTCGACTTCCAGGAAAACACCTATTACCTGGGCATCCGCATCGGCAACGACGCCGAACTCGTCCCCCGCAAGCAGCTCTCCCCCAACCCCATGGCCTACTCGGCCGTAGAATCCCAAACCTCCCAAAACGCCCAAGCTCTCCAAAACAGGACTATCGGAGAAGAAGAAGACAATATCATGCTCCTGGGCCCGGGCGGAGAAATCGAAGAGCAATACCTCTCTAATGAAATTTCCTTCCTGGGACAGGAAATCGACATCTCCGACCAGACCAACTTGGAAACAGAAGGATCTCTGCTGAGCCTGCAAGGGGACACTCTTTCGGTTGCGGCGGGAACCTTGATCGACGGAAGATTTTGCACTTACAACAGCGAAAACGGACTGGTTTGCGATACCTCGATCAACAGCGTAATGGATGCCACCACCACCGGCACCACTGGCACCACCGCTTCCAATTCAGGACTAGAGGCAACCGATGAGGGAATGAGGCTGCTTGGCGGCTGTTCCAGCGGCCAGATCTTAACTTGGAATGCTTCAGAGGAGCGATGGCAATGCACTACCAACACCGCCGGCTCAAGCGACTGGACCGACACCGGCTCTTTGACTTATTTGACCAAAGAGGTCAATGATTTTGCTATTGGTGGCTCCGCTCCGGACAACTCTGCCTTCGGAATAGACGCAGACGCCAACTCTATCTACATAGGCTCGGACAATTCTTCCGACTCGGAAATCATCTTTGGCTCCGCCGCCGGCGATGAGGGGTCTTTGAAATTCAACTCCAACAGCGCCTTTTACTTCTCCGGCGCTTCAGTCGGAGTAGGTACGGCTGATCCCAATGAAGTTTTAGATATAAACGGCAGGCTTTACATCAGAGACGCCGCCGCTCCAGCTTCCACCTCCAACCGGCTTTATTCATTGGACGGATCGCTTCATTGGAATGGTTCGGATCTAGCCGCCAACACTCATCTTTCCGAAGACGACGTAGAAACCTATATTTTCGATGCCGATAACGCCGGCACCCTCTCTTCCGGCACTCTATCTCTGGGCAAACTTTCCTACGCTGGCCTTCTTCCCGTCTCGGCCGGAGGCACTAACTCCGCAACGCTGGGAGACCCCGGCTCTCTCTCCTACTCCGACGGAGAAAAATACTCTTTCACCGCCCAAGGCTCCCAGGACCAAGTCTTAGTCTCCCAAGGAGCTTCTTCTCCCATCTGGCAGGCCATCTCTGGAGGAGAAGGCGGACTCATCTCTCCCGACTCTCTCAATTTCACCGAATTCTCCAACTCCTTGATCGTGGATGCCGATACCGCCATCGACACATCCAGCCACTCCCTGACTGTCAATGGTACTTTCAGCGCTACTGCCTTGGAAGCCTCCCAGCTAACCATCAACGGCTCGGCTACTCTGGGCAGCGCCGGGGAAAACATCACCCTCAACTCCTCCCTCATTCCTTCCACCGATTCTCTCAACCTGGGATCTTCCTCCAACCATTGGTCCAATATCTACGTAGACAACCTTTCTGTCGATTCTACCAACACCAACGGTACCACCGCCGAGTACTTCACTATCAACTCCGAAGGCTCCGATCAAGAAGACATGGGTCTGCGCTTCTATCTGGGTCCCACTGCCAATACTCACGGAGGGCTTTTTTATGACGGAGACAACCAGCATTTTTCCTTTTATCAAAGAGAAGACACCCAGACTCTGGGACAGCTAAACGCCGCATCCCTGGGAATTGGCACCACCGATCCTCAAGCCGCCCTGGATGTTTACAATAATTTTACCGTTACCTCCGCCGGAGCTGTCACCGTCTCCAGCTTTACTGACGGCACTCTTGCTATTTCCTCCGGGAATCTCTCTACTTCCGGCACCCTCGAGGCAGGCGCCTTTACCGACGGCGTTTTTTCCGTTACCGGAGGGGTTATTACCGGAGCTGCTTGGCAAGGCAATACTATCGCTCCCCAGTACGGAGGCACCGGCACTTCCACCCAATTTGACTCAGGCTCCATCATCTTCGCCGGCGCAAGCGGAGTCTATTCCCAAGACAACTCCAATTTCTTCTGGGATGATACTAATGATTATCTCGGAATAGGCAACTCCTCTCCGGAAGCGGCTCTGCATATCGGCACTCAATCCCCCTCCGGCCTGACCACCTACGGCGACTCCGTTATGATCTCCGGAGCACTGGAAGTGGGCGAGACTTTCTATGCCGGCCCGACTGAATTTGCCGCCGACGCCGGAGTTATCTCCTGGACGGATATGCCGGTGACTTCTGCGCCGGCAGCCGGCACGGCCCAATCCTACACCGCTCGCATCGATGGAGAATCCCTCCTCACCGTCTACGCCGAAGCCGACGGCTCCGGCGGCATCCAGAATCAAGGTATCGGCATCAGCGAAATGAACCCGGCCGGACTGCTGCATGTGGGAGCAACCAGTCCTTTTGTGGTGGATAGCGCGGGGAATGTGGGGATTGGGACGACGAGTCCCGCCAACAAGCTCGCCGTCTCCGGCGGGCTCTCGGTCGGCACCACCGACCCGGCCTCCAGCTACCTTTCTACCGCCGCCCCGGATGGAGGCGCGATTTTTGAGGGGAATGTTGGGATAGGAAGAACAAACCCTACACTGCAATTGGAAGTTGATGGATCTTCAAATGGAGGAATTTATGTTAATGGAACCAATAGCGGTGACACCGACCCTAGAATTATAATGGAAGCAGGAGGGCGTTGGGGTATAGGTCTTCAAAATACTAATAAATTTGTTATTGGAACAGGTGGAGGGCACTCTGTTGGATCTTCAGTTTTCTTTGATAAGGGGGTATATCTTGCATTAGAATCATCAAACTATTATGCTGGTTTTGGTGACCTGTACCCCGATGCCCACTTAGAGGTAAGCGCGAAAGGCGGTACGGGTGGCAATATCTTCTTGTTAAGCTCCAATGATGATAATGACGGGGATATCATGACTGTAACAGAATTTGGCAACGTCGGGATTGGGACGACCTCTCCTTCCACTCACCTGGACGTCGCCGGCGGATTCCGGGTGGACGAAGGAGCTTTGGAATACGATGAATCCACCGGCATCACCAGTATTGACAATATCGGTCTGGGCTCTCTCTCCTTTGACACCGACGCCGGCATCGTCAATTGGGTGGACTTGTCCGTCTCTTCCACTCCCGCCGCCGGCGACCCCCAATCCTACACCGCCCAAATCGATGGCAACCCCCTTTTGACCGTCTACGCCGAAGCCGACGGCTCCGGCGGCATCCAGAATCAAGGTATCGGCATCAATGAAATGAACCCGGCCGGGCTGCTGCACGTGGGATCCACCGAACCTTTCCTTCTCTCCTCCGCCGGCAATCTCGGCCTGGGGAATACTTCACCCAATGAAAGGCTCCACGTAGGAGGCGCCGATCCCAGAATCTACCTGGCTGATGCCAGCGCTCCCGGCACCACCGCCAACCGGCTCTATTCCACAAGCGGAACCCTCTACTGGGACGGAACGGATCTAACTATTGGAGAAGAAGCCAAGTGGGATAATACTTTTACCTCTGAAGAAACCTGGACCCCGATTTCCGGTCTCAGCTCAACCAAATCCTTTGGTGTAAGTGTGGATGCAAGTGGTCTTACGGGGGGAGGTAAAGTTGAAGTTAGAAAGGATGGTTTTCTTCAGGCTACTGTTAACTTAGGGGAAAGCTTCTATAGCACTTACGAAACTGATTCAAGTGTTTCTATTGGTCTTACACCTACGGTGACTAACACCTATGATATTACTACCGCTACTCTTTCAACTTCCATGGATATGCAAGATAATGAATCTACCGGTATTGCTTGGAATAATGATGGCACTAAATTATATGAAATTGGTTATTCCAGTGATAAAATATATGAATATTCTCTCTCCACTCCCTATGATGTTACTACTTCTGCTTTTGTTGCTTCTATAAGTACTCAAGACAGTTATTCTACAGACATATCTTGGAATAATGATGGTACCAAGGTTTATGAAGTAGGTATTGGTAATAATAAAATATATGAATATGATGTTTCAGTTCCTTACGACATTACTACGGCTTCCTTTTCTACTTCAATAGATTCTAATTCAGGACAGATTTCGGATTTAATCTGGAATAATGATGGCACTAAAATGTATGAACTTTCAAATGGCAGTGATAAAATTTATGAGCACACCCTTTCTATTCCATACGATATTACTACGGCGACTGTTGTAGCATCTAAAAATACTCAAAATGTAAATCCAAGAGGCATAGCTTGGAATAATGATGGCACAAAGTTATATGAAATTGATCGATATGTAGACACAATTTATGAATATAACGTTTCAACACCATATGATATTTTTACTGCCTCTCTTTCTACCTCTATTGAAACACAAGACACCAGTGCCACTGATATCATTTGGAATAATGATGGCTCTAAAATGTATGAATTAGGGGAAAATACGGATAAAATCTATGAATACGATGTAGGCAACGAAGGCAATATCACCGGCACTGTCTACGCCTCAGTCAACCCGGTAGACAAAAATCTTTGGGCGGAATCGGGAAGTGATCTGCATTATATCTCCGGCAACGTTGGCATCGGAACCACTGGCCCCTCCTACAAGCTGGACGTCGACGGCACCGCCCAAGCTACCGGCTTCCGCACTAACGCTGAAACAGTCACCGACTGGACGGGGACGGGAATCACGCTCAGCTCCGGCGCCATTACCGCCACTTTAGGCCAAACCATCGAATTTTCCGAAATAGCCTCCTCCGACATCATCACGCAAGCCGAAGGCATCGCCGCCAACGACAACGACACCACCCTGGCAACTTCCGCCGCGATTAAAGACTACGCCGACAGCAACGACGCGGATACCACCTACACCGCCGGCTCCGGCCTCACCCTGGGTTCCGGCGCCTTCGAATTGGGTGGAACTCTGACTAAAAATTCTAGCCTCAATTTCTACGGCTCCGCCGCCGACAGGGATTTTAGATTCTATAATTCCGACTCCTCCGACGAACTTTTGTTTCTCCAAGGCTCTACCGGCAACCTCGGCATCGGCACCCAGGCACCAAGCTCGAAATTGGATGTTTCCGGCTCAGCAAGAATTTACGACCAAACCGTTTCCACCGGCTCCACCACTTTAACTGTTCGAGCTGGTGCTGGGCAGGCGACGGATCCTCTCTTCCAATGGCAAAATAATTCCGGAACAGGGCTGGGAGTAATTGACGAAAACGGCAACGTCGGCATCGGCACGACGGGGCCGGAAGGCATATTAGACATCTTGGGTGATAGCCAAACCGTATTCTTGCAACCCGCTGGCATTACAACAGATGGAGGCTTGAAAAACTCTCCAGTCTTGAGGTTAAGAGGTAAATATGATTCTGATGGAACTACAGGAGTGGCTTCAGCTAATTACAACTTTGATTTAGTTAATACCATGACTGCTGGAGGCACTGCTCCTGCTTCAAGGCTTGGCATTAAGAATAACGCAGGGACAGAAGTAATGAGTGTATTAAACAACGGCAACGTCGGTATCGGCGATACCGATCCTTCCTACACATTCACTGTCGACCACGACGGGGACGGAGTGAATGTGGCCTATGTCGATGAAAACAACACCTGGGCTAGTGGCAGCGCCGACTACGCCGAATATTACTACACCGAAGATACGGATCTGGAATCCGGCGAAGCCGTCTGCATCGACCTGACCCGGGAAAACGCCGTCAAGAGATGCCCCCGGCAGAGGGATCCCAACCTGATGGGCATTGTTTCTTCTTCTCCGGCTTTCCTGGGCAACGCTCCGGCTGAGGAGAAAAGAGAAGACAACGACAACTACAAGATCATCGGAATGCTCGGCCAAGTCCCGGCCAAAGTTACTGACGAAAACGGCCCAATCCGCTCCGGGGACTCCCTGACCTCGGCCTCCAAGCCCGGCTACCTGATGAAAGCCGGCCCCGGAGATTCCACCGTCGGCGTGGCCCTGGAAAAGCAAAAAGACAACAGCAAAAAAATCAACGTCCTTATCTCCCGCCGAAACCAGTCTCTCACCGTCGAGCAAGTGGAATCCCAAATCCAAGACCGCATCGCCCAGATGGAAATCGAAGACGAAGTGGACATCCTGGTTTCCCAAGCCATCAACAACCTCTCCCTTTCGGAAACCTTCAATTTCGACCCCGGCCAAATTGCTCAAGATATTGAAAACAACACGGATAAAATCAAAGTTATTAATAGCCAATTCGCTGATTATCAGAAAGAGGTGGACGATAGATTAGCTAATTACGAATCACAAATTACGAATCACAAAAATGAAGTAAATTCCAGATTTGAGACTCAAGATTCAAGACTTAAAAACCAAGACAAAAGACTGGAAGAGCTGACCGCCACCATCGACAGCCTCAACGAAACCGATTCCTACCTCATCGACCTGGCCGCCAGCAACGAAACCAGAATCAGCGATCTGGAAACCTCTATTCTCGAAGACAATTTGGATTCGGAAACCGCCATCTCCGCCCGCATCACCCAAATTCTCCAATCCCTGGGAGAATCCCTGGAAGAAAACATCCTTGACGAAAGAGGCAACAAGCTCTTCACCTTGACCGCCAGCATGGAAATCATCAACCTCAAAGCCCAGAAAGTGGAAGCCGGGGAAGTGCAGGCCGACAACGTCACTACTGCTGGCGTGAACACTCAAGAACTGAAGATGGACCAAGAAATTTCCGGCAAAGAAGTTATCCCGGCCGGAGAAACCAGCGTCACCATCCAAACCGCCAAAGTCCGGCAATCATCCAAAATCATCATCACCCCCGCCGGATCCACCGCCGGCAAGATCCTCTACACCGACGAAATCCGAACCGAAGAAAGCTTCCAAGTCCGCTTCGACGGCGACGCAATCACTCGGGAAATTAAATTTGATTGGATGATAGTTAATTGATATTGACTACAAGCAACCAGAAGTTCGACTTCTGGGGTTGCTAAGAAACTAAAGGTTTATGATTATTGGGAAGAGGAAGTATTAAATCCGGCAATAGGTTTCAAAATGAACAAAACACAAATTACAATGAACAAACAAAACACAGATACCAAAAACACAAAACACAAAGTTCTCTTTATTTGTGTTTTCTGGAGATTTTTTGTGCTTTGTGCTTTGTGCTTTGTTTGTTAATTGTGTATTGTGCTTTGTGGATTTATTTTTGCTGGAGCGGGCCTCCGGCCCGGTCCATGGATTCGTGAGTTAGCAAGAAAACCAATGAACCGACCCGGGAGGGTCGCTCCAGCGAAAAATCCTAAATTCTAAACTCTAAATCCTAAACAATATCAAAATCCAAAATTCAAAAATCAGAAACAGTTTTGTATTTTCCTTATTTGGTATTAGAATTTGTTTAGCCTGCCTGGCGGTAGACAGGAATTTAGAATTTCGTGCTTAGAATTTCTTAAATCATTCTTAAATCCTTTAAGCCTTCGGGTTTTGAGTTGTGGCTTTGCGCTTTGACTTTTGCGCTTTGACTTTTCACGGCTGGAGCGGGCCTCCAGCCCGGTCCATGGATTCAGGAGTCAGCAAGAAACCAATGAACCGACCCGGGAGGGTCGCTCCAGTGAAGAAAAGAAAAGGACACAAGGACACAAGAGACAAGGACACAAGTAAGATACAATCACCAAATTAAAAGATACAAACTGTTTGGTCATTGGAATTTTGAATTTGTTTGTATCCTTGTATCCTTATTAATATAATCTCCCAATCTCCTTTATAGTTTTTAGCTTTGAGTCGTGGCTTTGCGTTTTAACTTTTGACTTTTGCGTTTTAAACAGTTGGAATTTAGAATTTTTTTGTATCTTGTATCCTTGTATCTTGTATCCTTATTAATATAATTCCCCCATTTCCTTTATAGTTTTTAGCTTTTAGTTGCGGCTTTTCCCGCTATCTTTATAAATTTTAATGACGGCGGGACCCCGCTCTGCGGTGGGACTTTTGACCTTTGACCTTTGAATTTTAACCATAAACATGCAAAAAACAACCAAAAAAACAATCCTAATAACCTCTCTTGCTTTGGCTGTCTTCCTCATCCTCTCCCAAACCGCCCTGGGGGAAAGGTTCAATTTCCCGCAGAACTTAACCGGCAAGCTTTTCAGCTTCCTCGGGAACAATGAAATAACCCTCAAGGATTACGACCAGGGCTACATCATTCTCGTTAAACCCAAAGCCACCGGATCGGGAGAGACCAGAGCCGAGGCCGGAGACGTGGTGGAGATTAGAAGTATAAAAGACCTCAAAAAGAAATTCGGCACCGACAAGCCCTTCCTGGGCGACAAAGAAAAAACCAAATTGCTGGCTTTTCATTATCCGGGAGAGTTGAGTGAAGGGCAGAAGGAAAAGATGATAAGCCCTGTCTATGAAGACAGGGAAATGCCAAATGACAAAGCTCAAATGACAAATCAAGCCCAAAGCTCAAATGGAGAAACACCCGCCTCCGCTGAAGCTGCGGCGTGGCAAGCAAACAAGAAACAAGAAACAAATTCCAAACCACCCGCTTCCGCTGAAGCTACGGCGTGGCAAGCAAAACACCCCGTAAAAGAGCAAGGCACAAACGGGGCGGGCAAAGCTCAAACGGAAGAAGGTGAGAGTCATCAGTCATCGGTCATCGGGGATCGAGAAAATGATTCCGGAATTTCGAATTCAGCAACTGCTGAAGTCGAACTTCAGGAAGAGCCGGAAACCGTTAAAAACCGCGCCTATGGGATTGACTATACCAAGATTCTTTCAGAAAAAGACATCCTCATTGCGAGGGACCCTAAGAAGGGCTTTGAAGAACTGCCCACCCTCAACCTAGAGTACCTCAAAAAGAAACCGGAATGCCAACAGGCCGCCGCTAAGATTTCAAACAAGATCGCCCGAATAGAAAAAAGAAACCAAAAAATAGACCAATTCCTCAACTCCCTCCTCCCCCAGGTCTTGGCCGCCACCGAGTCCGCCTCCATTGTTGACCCCGACAACGCAGCCGGCACCGACTACACCTCCCTCAACGCCTGGGAGACCGGCGAAGAAAGAGACCTCACCGCCTCGGGCGAGATCGCCGTCGCCACCTGCCGCTCCACCGCCGGCTCGGCGGATACAACGGCGGTTGCCATCGACGGCTGGACTACCGACAGCGACAACTATATCAAAGTCTGGACCGATCCAAGTGAAGACTACCGCCATGACGGTAAATGGGACGAGAGCGCGTATCGGTTGAATGTTGGCGGTAGTGACACCCCTCTTTCTATATCTGTGGCTTACACACAAGTCAAAGGTATTCAGGTAAAACATTCAGGATTTGATTCTAATGCAGGCATATATTGGAATGCGGAACACATACTACTCGATAAGTTGGTAGTCGTGTATGTTGCCGGAAACAGCATTACAGAAAGCGCGGGAGAGGCGCTCGAACAGAATGGCGTGTCGGCTAACGGAGCTTTGGTTGTAAATTCTATTTTTATTGGGGAATCTACAGGAGGATATGGTCCGCCAAATACAGCGATAGAAGTAAAAATGCATACTAATGCGGCAGGTTTGACATTTTACAATTGTACTGCTTATGGATGGCAAAGGGCTTTTTATGGAGCCAGACCCGGGGTTCTTTGTAAAAATTGTATAGGTTATGGGAGTACAGTTGAAGATTTTAATGATGACATTAATGATGCTTCATGTAGTCACAACCTCTCCTCCGACGATACCGCCCCCGGCCCCAACTCCATTACTAATGCCAAAGTGAATTTTGTAGACGAAATCAATGGTGACTTTCATTTAGCGGCAAATGACGCCAACGCCAAAAACGCCGGCACCGACCTCTCAAGCGACGCCAACCTCGCTTTTTCTGATGATATAGACGGCGAAAGCCGCCCCAAAGAAGAGGCCTGGGATATCGGCGCGGATGAAGCCAGCGGAAGCACCCAAACCAACACCCCCGCCACCGGCTTTATGGCAGGCGGGCTGATGGCGTACTGGAGCTTTGACGGCTCGGCTATGGACTGGTCCGCCTCGGGTGCCGAGCTCCGGGATGTCTCCGGAAACAGCTATCACGGCGATGTCTCGGGCGCGGGCAAGTCCTCGGTTGTCCCCGGCCGGCAGGGCCAGGCGCTCTCCTTCAACGGAAGCGGGGATTATGCGGGCGTGGGGAATGTTGCCGGCGCGGAGTTTCGCAAAAAGATTACCATCCAAAGCTCGGAGGTGAGCGAGAACCTTACCGACTTTCCCGTCTATGTGGATCTCTCCACCCTCGGCTCGGACTTCTTCACAAATACCAACGCAGGTTGCGCCGATGTGCGGGTAACCCAGTCCGACGGCTCTACCGAAGTTCCCAGAGAAGTCGTGTCCTGCGACACCACCGCCGAGACCGGCGAGCTTCACTTCAAGGCGCCGTCTCTTTCCGCCTCGTCTGATACCGACTTCTACATCTACTACGGCTCTGGCGGCTCCGACTACGCCGACTCCGACACCTACGGCGCGGAGAATGTGTGGACGAATGGGTATGAGGCGGTGTATCACTTGGAGGAAACTCCTTCCGGAAGCGGCGGCACCCATTATGACTCCACAGCCAATGCTAATGACGGCACTACTCAAAATGGCGTGACTACCGATGCTACTGGTCAGCTAAACGGAGCGGACGGTTTTGATGCTTCTGATGATTATATTGATATAGGCGGATTAAATATACCCGCGGATAGTGATTTTACATATTCAATGTGGGTAAATGTTTCAGAGTGGGCAGGCAATAATCCGGGCGTATGGAGAAGTGATTCTAACTCCCAAGGGGATTATATCAATCATTTTAATTCAGATACCGGATATCCTTATATAAAGTGGGGGTCTTCAGGTACTACTATTCTTAATCCTAGCTCTGGTTACGCGGTTCCTTTAAAAGAATTGGTTCATATTGCATTTGCCGTGCTTTCAAGCGACAATGCTGAGTTTTATGCAAATGGAGAGCTTAAACATTCAAATAATCATTCGGTTTCTACCGGTTCTTTTGATATTTATAATTTAGGATATCAGTGGAGCACGGGAGAGAAAGTTGCGGGAATTTGGGACGAAATCCGCATCTCCTCCTCCGCCCGCTCTTCCGGCTGGATTGCAACCGAATACAACAACCAAAACGCTCCCGGGACGTTCTATAATGTCGGCGCGGAAGAAACCACTGCCGACCCAACCAAAACCAAAACCATTTCCTTCTGGATCAAGGCCGATGACACCACGAGCCGAAAGGTTATGGACATAGACGGCACCGACCAGATAGAAATAGACGCAAGCTCCAATATCGTCGCCACGAGCTTCCCGGACCCAACCGTCTATGTGGACGGCTCCAGCGCCTCGGCCACCATTGACTCAAACTGGCACCATGTGGTCATCACCGACACCACCGGCGTCACAGCCAGCGCCCTGGATCTCGCCCGCGTCTCCACCGACTACTTCGACGGCGCCCTGGACGAGATCCGCCTCTACGACCGCGTCCTCTCAAGCGACGAGATTTCCAAACTCTACCGCCACGGAAAAAGAACCCTCCAGCTCAACTCCTCCACCAAAAACTCCCTAACCTCCGGCCTGGTCGGCCACTGGACCTTTGACGGCCCCGACATGGACTGGGACAACACCGGCGCCGAAGTCCGCGACCTCTCCGGCCAAGCCAACCACGGCGCCGCCCAAAACGGCCCCAAACCCGCCATCGGCAAACAAGGCCAAGCGCTTTCGTTTGATGGGGTGGATGATTATGTGGAGGTTCCAATTGGTGTTGGAGATATAGGTACAATCTCTATTTGGTGTTTAATTAATGATACTTCTGTTACTAATAATATATATACGCAAGGGGACTATAGTGATGGTGATCGTGCATATGTAGTAGTGATGGATGGTGATTTTCAAATACGTTTAGGTGGATCTGGTGGTGTTAATACTGGTTACGGTATTGATGAGAATGCGTGGGTTCATCTTGTTCTGTTATGGGATGCTGGTAACTGGGAAGCGTATGCGAAAGGCTCATGGGTTGCTAGCGGTACTTATTCTGATGTAATTAATGCCTCACCTGTCAATTGGATTGGTCGATATGCTTCTGATGATGGTAATGGTGGTGATGGATATATTAACGGCAAAATCGACGACGTCCGCATCTACAACCGAGCCCTCTCCGAGTCCGAAATCGGGAAACTGTATAGGATAGGATCCAGAAAATTTCAAATTCGTCAGTAGGTTAAGGATACAAGGATACAAGAAACAAGGGTACAAACAAATATCAATAACCAAAATTTTAAAGAAACAAACAGTTTGAGTATTGAATATTTGAATTTTGAATTTTTTTGTATCCTTGTATCCTTGTATCTTGTATCCTTATTAATATGAGTTGTGGCTTTGCGCTTTGACTTTTGACTTTTGACTTAATATATCTGTGGCTTTGACCTTTGACTTTTAAAACAAAATTTCATGAAAAAAATAATTTACTCAACAATAGGATTTATAGTGTTGGCCGGCTTGATCGGCTGGCTGGTTTTTGCGTTGCAAGGAGGGGAACAAGAGGGCGGAGAACAAGGAGGGGAAGAAAAGGAGCCGATGACGCTGGAGGAGAACAAGAAAGATTTGGAGCAATACAGCCGGAATTCACAAATCGACTCAAAAAACAGAAGATACAAGAACAAAGAATACGGCATCTCTTTGACCATTCCCGAAGAAATGACGGTTTCCAATTTCCAGGAAGGCCGGGACGGGGAAGTGGTTTTATTCCAAGAAAAAGCGGGCACCAAAGAATCCGGCGCCTCCTGGATCCAGATGTTTATCACCCCTTTTGACGAGGAAGGACCGCTGACTCCCGAGCGGATCAAGCAGGATTTGCCGGACTTGGAGATAGAAAATCCCCAGCGGGCAACCTTGACCCAAAACGACATCAAAGGACTGATTTTTTTCACCCAAGACCCCTCCCTGGGCAAAATCCGCGAAGTCTGGTTCACCCGAAACGGATATCTCTACCAGGTGACAACGGAGGAAAAATATGAGAAAATGATTGTGAGGCTTGTTGAAAGTATTAGCTTTGACTAATAAACACAAATTTATGAATCAAAAACCCAAAGCCCAGAGCACAAAGCCCAGACAAAACACAAAACCTGAAACCGGTCAAAGCACAAACGACTACAGAGAGTTGGAACAAAGAACAACTGATTTTGCCAAAAGGGTATTGAGACTAACAAAGGCCCTCCCTAAAAATTGCCAAAATATTGAAATGATTAAGCAAATAACTCGTTCCTCCGGTTCAATCGGAGCCAACTACAGGGAAGCCAACGAGGCTTTGACTAAAAAAGATTTTTTATACAGAATCAGAATATCCAGAAAAGAAGCCAAAG
This sequence comes from Candidatus Moraniibacteriota bacterium, assembly GCA_034522495.1. Lineage (GTDB taxonomy): Bacteria > Patescibacteriota > Minisyncoccia > Moranbacterales > DUUL01 > JAXHLG01. Next base: position 323,364 of record JAXHLG010000002.1, read on the forward strand.
AAACCGATCATTGGCTACAGCTAATTCAAGAAGCAAATCCAGAGTTTTCACATAGAATGAAAGAGTTGTTTGTCGAATGCAGAGAACTGAGAAATATATTTTCCGCTATCATCAACAAAGTGCAGAAGAATTAGTTTGTTTTCTCATTCGGGCTTTGTGTTTCGGTCAGTTTGTGCTTTTGTTTTCGTTTGTGTTTTGTCTGGGCTTTGTGTTTTGAATAGTTTGTGCTTTAAAATAATTTTATGCAAAAAATACTCGTAACAATTTTTATCTCCCTCATCTTCCTCATCCCCCACATCGCGGATGCAGGAACTATTATCCGCCCCGTAATGAACTCCGGCCTGGTCGGCTACTGGGACTTCCAAGAAGGCGCGGGAAGCACCGCCTATGAAAAAAGCGGCAACTTAAACCACGGCACGCTCACCAATATGGACCCTGCCACCGACTGGACTGACGGCCAAATCGGCGCCGGGTTGGACTTTGATGGGGTAGATGATTATGTGGATTTAACTTCTCTTGATTTTACTTCGATAGCTAATGAGAATGCAATGACGTTTGGCGGTTGGGTTAAAATTACAGGCGATATTACTGCTGCTGATTACACTATGGGTGGGAATTATGATGGCCATGTTACCACTGCAGCCTTCGTCCTATATAGTGATTATGGTGGTGATGGCGTTGGGTGGCGTGCGGGGGTTGCAGATTCAAACGGATTTGTAGATGGTGTATTAACCTCCACGGCTCGTGATACAACAAAACAAGATACGTGGCAGCATATAATTATGACATGGGATGGGATAGACTTGAAATTATATGTAGATGGAACGTTAGATGATACGGCATCCGGCAGTCTATCAATAAATGATGTTGATTATACTGCCATCGGAAGACAAGGCGTTTACGATGCTAAAAATATGCAAGGCCAAATCGACGAAGTCCGCATCTACAACCGCGCGTTGTCGGAGGGGGAGATTGAGCGGCTGTATAAGCTCACCAGGCCCAAGATCAAGGCGCCGACGCGCGACGGCCTGGTGGGGTATTGGTCCATGGAGGAAGGCAGCGGCACCCAGGTCGGCGATATGAGCGGCAACGGCAACCACGGCACCATGCAAAACATGGACCCCGCCACCGACTGGGTCACCGGCAAATACGGCCAGGGGTTGGATTTTGACGGGAGTGATGATTATGTGGATGCTAATATTCCCGAAATATCCTCTGTGCCTCTTTCGGTGTCTTTCTGGATGAAACCAAATGATGGCACATGGAGAAGTATATTAAAGATTTCTGATGGTGGCTTAAATGTATGTAGTTTTGGTTTTGATGGCACTGTTAATAGATACAAGTTCAAAATGGATGCAGATGGAGATGATACCAGTATTGCCGATACTTTAAATTCTTTAAATAAATGGGTTCACGTAACAGCAACCGTGACTGATGAAGAGGTTCGCTTGTATAGAAATGCTGATCTTCGCGGAACAAGCAGTTGGCCAAAGACAATGAATTTAAATGTTTTAAATATTGGAGATAGTCCGCTAGCTAGTGATTTATTTCAAGGCAAAATCGACGAAGTCCGCATCTACAACCGCGCGCTGTCGGAGGGGGAAATCGAGACGCTGTATGAGTCGGGGCAGGCGAAGCTGAATTCCTCGCAGACCGACCGGCTTACCGACGGCCTGGTGGGTATGTGGTCCTTTGACGGCCCGGACATTGCCGGCACCACCGCCTACGACCGCTCCTCGGGCGCCAACCACGGTACCCTCACAAACGGCCCCCAAAAAACCATCGGCAAAGTCGGGCAAGGGTTGGATTTTGATGGTGTGGATGATAATGTGACTATATCTGCTAATTCTGCTTTTGAATTCGGCGAAGCTGAGAATTGGTCCGTGTCTTTGTGGACAAAATATACTGATAGCAATTGTAATGGAAATAAGGTGGCAGTAGGAAGGTATAATGGTAGGCAATGGTGGATTGGTTGTCAGGGTTCTGAGATAGCGGGAGGGACATTAAGAGATAGTGATGGTGTCCAGCAAAATTTTGAAGGAACAACATTATTAAATGATAACCAATGGCATCACTTGCTATTGACGGTAACGAGAAGAGTTGACAATGATCGAATCGATTTTTATGTTGATGGGAATCACGAAAAGAATGAAAACCCAGATTTTACAGGCAATTTTGATATTGGAGCCGATTTATTTTTTGGTACATTTACAGGATCGGATTATCTTTGGAGTGGCCAAATCGACGAAGCCCGCATCTATAATAGAGCGTTGAGCGAAGATGAAATTCAGAGATTATACAACATGGGACGGTAGATTGAGAAATCCTAAATCCTAAACTCTTCATGCCTAAGGCAGATCCGCCTCAGGCGGAAAATCTTAAACAATATCAAAATCCAAAACTCAAAAATCAGAAACAGTTTTGCATTTTCCTTATTTGGTATTAGAATTTGTTTAGAATTTAGTATTTAGATATTGTTTAGAGTTTAGAATTTAGTGCTTAGAGTTTTAGGAAAGAGGGGTTGTATAATATGGGAAGGTAGATATCAAGAATGACAAATGCCAAACCCGCTCAAATGTCAAATCAAATCCAAAGCTCAAAAGTCAAATCTCCCACCGCAAAGCGGGGTCCCGCTTTCATTAAAATAAAAAAGGTAGCGGGAAAAAGTCCCACCGCTTTGCGGGGTCTCGCTTTCAACTTGCAATAATTAAGGTAGCGGGAAAATCCACAGCTAAAAGCTAAAAACTATATTCGCTTTGCAAGTGGAACTTATAGAAATTGGTGGAAACTTGCTCACTCCGCTTGCGAAACTAATAGAAGTTTATTGTAGTTACAATCAATTTCAACCAGTTTCCATGAATTTCTATCAATTTCTACAAATTTCCATGAATTTCCTAATTTCTAAATTTGTTTAAGCTTTCGGGTTTTGAGTTGTGGATTTGACCTTTGATTTTTGCGCTTTGTTTTTTAAACCTTTGAATTTTGCCTGCCTGGCGGAGACAGGAGCTTATTTTGACAAAGCTGGCTTTTATTGCTATCATACCTACTATAATAGGTAAATATATAACTTTTTACTCACTATATTATGAAAATAGAGGAAACTATTTTGGAGCAGAATCGGCATTGGCGGGGAGAGAGCGCTGCCGAGGGCTGCGTTTCCAGGGATTTGTTGGAAGAAATCAAGCTGGATTCCAAATTTATAGAGGTGATAGCCGGAGTTAGAAGAAGCGGAAAGTCCACTATCTTTTATTTGCTCGTAGATGAGCTGATAAATCGCCGGGGGGTTGATCCGGGCGAGATTCTGCTGGTCAATTTCGACCATCCAGTTTTTGTTCCTTATTACGCTCAGGCGGAAAAGCTGGATGAAATAGTCAGCCAAGCGGAAATTCTGACTCAGAAGAAAATAAAGTATGTGTTTTTGGACGAGGTTCAGAATGTCCGCTTATGGGAGAAATGGGTTAAGGCCAAGTATGACGCCGGCGTGTTTGAGAAAATTTTTATCACCGGCTCCAACGCCGATCTGCTGGAAGGGGAATATATATCGCGCTTGTCCGGCAGGTACTTTGCCCGCATCAATTACCCTTTTTCTTTTAAGGAGTTTCTAAGAGCCAAGGGACAGGATTATTATCGCGATTATGTGAGAAATTATAACTTGAAGTATAAGCTGGTCGGTTTTTTTGATAAGTATTTGCGCTACGGCGGGTTTCCCGAAGCAGTCGAGAATGAAGAGAAGGATATTTTGGTCAATTATTACCAGACCATTATTCTAAAAGATGTTATTGCCGGCAACGAGATTCGCGACGCTTACGGACTGAAACAGACGGCGTATTATCTGATAAGCAACACAGCCAAATTGTTCAGCTATAACGCGATAGGTAAAAATTTGGATCTTCATGAAAGCACAGTCAAGGAGTATATAGATCACTTAAAGCAAGCATATTTGTTTGAAGACCTGAAAAAGTTTGATTATTCTATCAAAAAACAGAACCGCAATCCGAGGAAAATTTACTGCGCGGACAACGGCCTGGTTTCGCAAGTTGGATTCAATTTTTCCTTAAACAGCGGGAGATTCCTGGAGAATTTGGTTTTTCTGGAGCTAAAAAGAAAGTTCGGCGGGGTGTATTACCACAGCGGCGAATATGAATGCGATTTTGCGGTGACGGAGAAAAGCCGTCGGGGAAAGGAAAGAATCAGCCGGGTTTTTCAAGTATGCTACAATTTGAATCAGGATAATGAGAAAAGGGAAATCGAGGGAGTCCTGGAGGCTATGGAGAAATATAAGTTGACTCGGGGAACTATTTTGACCCACAATCAGGCCGACACCATCAGCCGAGGAGACAAGAGAATAAACGTGCTTCCGGTTTGGAGGTGGATGATTGAAGAAAAAGCCGATTAATGCACTCGCTTCATTAGGGAAATGGGGAAACTTGGATGAATTTGCGAGACCCCGAAGTTCGACTTCTGCATTCGCAGAAATCGAACTTCTCTTCCGGACTGCCGAGGCAAGTAAAAGTCACGGTTGGAGCGGGCCAGAGGACAGTAAGATTGAGAATGCCAAATGACAAAATCCTAATGTCAAATCAAATCCAAAATCCAAATGACAAATTTGAAATTTATTCATTTGTCATTCATTTGTCATTTGAGCGGTTTTGTCACTTGCCTGCCTGGCGGCAGACAGGGATTTAAGCTTTCGGGTTTTGAGTTGTGGCTTTGACTTTTGACTTTTGAACTTTGACTTTTAAACAGTTGGAATTTAGAATTTTTTTGTATCTTGTATCTTGCTTGCCCCGTGGGATCCCGCCTAGCGGGAGACTTTACGGGGTATCTTGTATCCTTATTAATATAATTTTCAAATCCCAAACAGAAGTTTCTGTCATTTGCCTGCCTGGCGGCAGACAGGAGTTTAGTATTTTGAATTTGTTTAGAGTTTAGAATTTCGTGCTTAGAATTTCTTAAATCATTCTTAAATCCTTTAAGCTTTCGGGCTTTGAGCTGTGGTTTTGCGCTTTGAGTTTTGAGTTTTCACGGCTGGAGCGGGCTTCCTAGCCCGGTCCATGGATTCGGGGGTCAGCAAGAGAACCAATGAACCGATCCGGGAGGGTCGCTCGTAGGGTTATCAAATCCTAAACCCTAAATCCTAAACAATATCAAAATCTAAAATTCAAAATTCCAAACAGAAGTTTTTGTCATTTGAGTTTAGTATTTTGAATTTGTTTAGAATTTAGAATTTTCCGCCTGAGGCGGATCTGCCTTGAGCATGAAGTGCTTAGAATTTCTTAAATCATTCTTAAATCCTTTAAGCTTTCGGGTTTTTAGTTGTGGCTTTGCGTTTTGAGTTTTGAGTTTTCACGGCTGGAGCGGGCCTCCGGCCCGGTCCATGGATTCGGGAGTCAGCAAAAAAACCAATGAACCGACCCGGGAGGGTCGCTCCAGTGAAGAAAAGAAAAGGACACAAGGACACAAGAAACAAGGATACAAACAAATATCAATGACCAAAAATCAAAGAAACAAACAGTTTGAATATTGAATATTTGAATTTAGAATTTTTTTGTATCTTGCATCCTTGTAACTTGTATCCTTATTAATATAATTTTTAAATCTCCTAGTTTTTAGTTTTGAGCTGTGGTTTTGACTTTTGACTTTTGACTTTTGCGTTTTAAACAGTTTGTGTTTTTATCCTTTGGATTTATATTTATGAAAAGGTGTTGTATAATATGGGAAGGTCGATATTAATTTCTATTCTTAAATCTAATCTTTAATTACCTCTTCGTGCCTAAAAAGCTTTTGATTATCGATTCCAACGCTCTGATCCACCGGGCTTACCACGCCCTGCCGCCGCTTTCCACCAAGGACGGGACTTTGACCAATGCCGTCTATGGCTACGCGGCCACCCTGATCAGCGCCATGGAGAATTTGAAGCCGGACTATATTGCGGCAACTTATGATTTGGCCAAGCCCACTTTCCGGCACAAAAAATATGATCAATACAAGGCGACAAGAGAAAAGGCTCCGGATGAGCTCTATAATCAAATTCCCCTGACCAGGGAATTTCTGAACGCTTACAATATTCCCATTTTTGAGAAAGAGGGTTATGAAGCAGATGACTTGATCGGCTCCATTGCGGACAAGATTGGAAAAGAGGACGGGGTGGAAATTTATATAGTGACCGGCGATCTGGACACTCTTCAGCTGGTGGACGATCACGTGAAAATCATGACTCTGAGAAAAGGCGTTAACGACCCGGTGATTTACGATAAAGACAAAGTCCGGGAAAGATACGGGCTCGATTCGGAGCAAATGATTGACTACAAAGCTCTCCGCGGGGATCCCTCCGACAACATCCCCGGAGTGAAAGGCGTGGGCGAGAAAACCGCGGTGGAGCTTTTGCTGAAATACAAAACCCTGGGAGGAGTTTATGAAAACCTGGAAAGAGTCAGCCCCTCGGTAAGAAAAAAACTGGAAGAAGGCCGAAAGGACGCTTATTTGAGCTATGATCTGGCCACCATCCGCCTCGACGCGCCGCTGGAATTTGATCTGGAAAAGTGCAGGGTTTCCGACTACAACTTCCAAAACTTGAAAACCTATATGCTGAAGATGGAATTTTCCAGCCTTCTCAAGCGGATTTCTCCCGAAGAAGACCAGGACGAGCTGGAAATCGGGGAAGCAAAAACCGTTCAAAACAAGAAAGAACTGGAAGAGCTGATGGCCGGGATTGAAAAAGAAAAAGCTTTCGGGTTGGACTTTATTTTAAAGGAGGGCGGGATTGGCGGAGCCGGCTTGTTCCTGCCCGGCTCGAAAAGCGTTTTCTGTTTGACTCCCGAACGCTTGGAAGAGTTCAAAAGCGTCTTGACGGATGAAAAAAAACTGAAAATAGGGCATGATATCAAGAAGGGCCGGCCTTTGTTTTTCTCCCGGGAAGAGCCGGACGACTTTGTCAAAAATTTTTTCGATGTCAAAATTGCCGCTTACCTTTTGCGCTCGGGGACCAATAACGAGCTGGAAAAGTTGATTCTGGAGGAGTTCGGCGGCGAGATCAAGAACAAAACCACCAAAAACGGCCAATCCAGCTTGCTTAACGACAACGAGGAAACCGCGCGGAAGGAATCTTGCGAAAAAGCCGGGTGGAGCTGGAAGCTTTATGAAAGATACACCCGCTCCCTGGAGGAGATAAGCAAGGAGCAGAAGAAAAGCGGGCTGAAAGGCGGCTTGGAGGAGCTGATGCAAGAGCTGGAGCTTCCCCTGGTGGAGGTCTTGGCCAAAATGGAGCATTGGGGAATAAAAACGGACAAAAAGAAGCTGAAAGAAGTGTCGGACAAGGCTCAAGAAAAGATCGAGGTTCTGGAAAAAGATATCTATGAAATGGCCGGGGAAGAGTTTAATATAAACTCGCCTTCCCAGCTGGCCGAAATTTTATACAACAAACTGGAAATTTCCACGCAAGACATCAAGAGAGGCAAGACCGGCTATTCCACCGATGCGGATCAGCTAAGAAAGATCAGGCATTTGCACCCGGTGGTTTCCAAAATTGAAAATTACCGGGAGTTTTTTAAACTGAAAACCACCTACGCGGACGCTTTGCCGGAGTTGGTGGGCAAAGACGGACGGACCCACACTACCTTCAACCAGACCGTGACCGCCACCGGAAGGCTTTCCTCCTCGGACCCGAATTTGCAGAATATCCCCAAAAAGGGAGAATTGGCCGAGTTGATAAGGAGTTCATTTGTCGCTGAAGAAGGATTTGAGCTGGTTTCCATTGATTATTCCCAAATCGACTTGCGAGTGGCCGCCCATGTTTCCGGCGATGCCAAGTTGATAGAAATTTTTCAAGAGAATCGGGACGTGCATCGGGCCACCGCCGCCTGGGTGAATGGAGTCAAGGAGAGCGAGGTAACGGACAAACAAAGAGGGGAAGCCAAGTCTTTAAACTTCGGCATTCTTTACGGCATGGGAACCTACGGATTTATGCGCGACAGCGGAGTAGACAAAAAAAGGGCCGATTTTTTCATCGAGCAGTATATGAAAAGCTTTTCCGGCCTCAAGAGCTACTTGGAAGAAACCAAGAAATTCGCTGCCGAGCGCGGCTACGCGGAAACGGAGATGGGCCGCCGGCGCTACATTCCCAACATCAATTCTTCCAACTTTCAGCTCAAGAACGCCGCCGAGAGAATCGCTATCAATCTACCTATCCAAGGCTTGGCCGCCGACATAATGAAGCTGGCTATGCTGGAAGTCCAAAAAGAATTGGACAAGAATTTCAGCTCGGATCAAGCCAGGATGATATTGCAGGTTCATGACGAGCTGATATTCGAAGTTGAGGCCGGGACGGGAAAAGATTTCGCCGAAAAGATGAAAGAGATAATGCAGGGAGTTTATGAACTGAAAGTGCCGCTGCTAGTGGAGTATTCCCTCGGAAAAAGCTGGACGGAGCTCTGATTATATAACTGAGTGTTTTATTTTTTGTATTTTGCATAGTTATATTGCAGTAATGTGAAGGATAAAAAAGGACACAAGGATATAATGATGCAAGGATACAAGGATACAAGAGACAAGATATAACGATACAAGGATACAAGAGACAAGGATACAAACAAATTCCAATAACCAAAATTAAGTATTCAAACGGGTAGATGAATGACAATAATGCTGAATCTAAAAACAAGCCGAAATATGACTTGGAAGAAAGAACTACAGAATTTGCCAAAAGAGTCATAAGACTTTGCAGGGCCCTGCCAAAAAATTCAATTAATGAAAGACTCAAAAGTCAAGCAACAGGTTCAGCCGGCTCAATAGGCGCTAATTATAGGGAAGCTAATGATGCATTGGGCAAGAAAGATTTTATTCACAGGCTAAGAATTGCCAGAAAAGAAGTCAAGGAAGCTCTTCATTGGTTGGAGTTAATTCAAGAAGCCAACCCAGAATTTGAAAAAAGGATGAGAGATCTAATTCAAGAAGGCAAAGAAATAAAAAATATTTTGTGCTCTATTATCGACAAAACTCAAAACAAAGAGAAAAGCGCTTGAGTTTTTGGGCATTGAAATTTTTAATTTATTTGTACCCTTGTTTCTTGTTTCTTGTATCCTTTTTTTATTGGTTTATATCGATTTAAGCAAAAAATATGAGTATAGAGGCTGATTTATTTGCTAATTGAATATGTCAAAAAATTATTTTCGATCCATATCAATCCTAATGGGGACCATCTTGGGGGCCGGGCTGTTCGCGGTTCCTTTTGTGATTGAAAAAGCCGGGGTGATGGCTTTGCTTGTCTATTTGCCGGCTTTGGCCGGGCTGCAGTTTTTGCTGCACCGGATATACGCCGAGATAATTCTTTCCACCAACAAAAGGCATCGAATGCCTGGCTATGTCGGCTGCTATTTTGGGAAAACTTTTAGGAATTTAGCTTTGGTTATTTCCATTATTGGCAAGCACGGCGCTTTGCTGGCCTATATTATTCTCGGAGGAGTTTTTCTGCATGGACTGCTGGGCGATGCGCTGGGCGGAAATATTTTCTTTTATACCACTGTATTATTTCTTGCGGAAATCGCCGTTGTCTTTTTCGGTTTGAAATTGATTGCCAAAACGGAGCTTGCCCTTAATTTTTTATTGATAGCGGTTGTCTTGGGGATTGTTTGGAAAGGATTCGGCCATGTTGATTTCCGGAACTTCTCCCTGCTTGAATGGGAATATTTTCTGTTGCCTTACGGGGTGGTTTTCTTCGCGGTGGGAGGGCAGGCGGCCATTCCGGAAGTTTGTCGGCTTTTGAAAAAAGAGAAAAAGAAAATTTCTTCAGCTATAGCCTGGGGGACTTTTCTTCCCGCGGCTATAATGGCGGCCTTTGCTTTGATAGTTGTAGGGGTGTGCGGAGACGGCGTTACTCCCGACACGCTGGTCGGGCTGAAGAGTGTTTTTCAAAACGGCCTGATCAAGTCCGCCTTGGCGTTTGGGCTGTTGGCCACGGTGACCTCCTTTATTGTCATTTGCCAGTCGCTGAGGGAGGTCTATTGGTGGGACGCGGGAATGAACAAAACGCTGGCTTGGCTGCTGGCGTGTTCGGCGCCGTTTGCTCTTTTCGCGCTGGGATTGAATAATCTAACGGAGGTAATCGGCATAACCGGCTCCGTGGTGGGAGGAATGTACGGGATCATTTTAATGGCGGTGCTGTTCAGAGCCAAGAAAAACAGAAGAAAAAAGCCGGCGGTAAACAACAGATTGAGCGTTTTTGCGGCGGTTTTCTTCGCGATTTTATTTATTGCCGGAACGATTCTCGAGATTATTAACTAACTTTGGATATGCTTCAGATAAGCCTAGCTCAACACACCTTGAAGGTGTGTTGAGCGGCGAGTGTTATGCATCACACCTTGAAGGTGTGTTGAGCGGCGAGTGTTATGCATTATAATTTTTTTAAATTTGAATAAAGAGAAAGAATGTTTGCATGTATGCAAACATGCAAACAAGACTTATTTTTCCCCAAGGCTTTTTCATGATACATAATACATGATTCATAAAATTTAGCCATTACGCGCTTGCCTCGTTATTGTTTAAAAAAGAGAGAGCAAAGCAAGGCTTGGTTTTTGCATTCGATCGAAAAAATATTTTAGAAACAAAAATGTTTTTCTTTTAAAAACACCTTAAACAAGCCTGAAAGGCAAGTGCGCATAAAACCAAGCCTTGCTTTGCTCTCAACATTGCCGGAGAGCAATCGCGTAATTTCTAAAATTAATATTTTGAAACTATTGGAAATTTGCTCCCCCGCTTTGCGAGGTCGCGAAACTTATAGAAATTGATTGAAACTTGTTCAAACCGATGGAAATTTTTGAAATAATTTGTTTGCATGTATGCAAACATGCAAACAAAAATAATTATTAATTCCAAATCTATGCCTGAGTTGCCGGAGGTGGAGACTGTTAAGAGGGATCTCAATAAAAAAATAAGAGGTTTCAAAGTGGTTGATTTTTGGACGGACTGGGAGAAATCCATCAAGATGCCTCTGGAGGAATTCAAGCAAGAATTGATTGGCCGGGAAGTAAGAAGAATTAAAAGAAGGGCTAAAAATATTTTGATTGAATTCAACGAAGGGAAAGTGATGCTTGTTCACTTGAAAATGACGGGACACTTGCTGGTTAAAGGGGATAAATGCAAAGTAAAAAGGCATTTCAGCGATAGAGTCAACCAATATATTCACCACATTTGGTATTTGAAATCAGCTGATTGCCAGAGAAGCGATAAATATGACCACACCTTAGAATTTTCCGATATGAGAAAGTTTGGTAAAATAAAATTATACAAAAAGGGAGAGCTTGACAAGGACAAGGAACTTCAAAAGCTTGGAATCGAGCCGCTTTCGGAAAAATTTTCTTTGAAAGAACTCAAAGGCGCGCTAGCCAGAAAAGAAAAAACCAGCATAAAAACCATTCTGCTTGACCAGAGCTTGATTGCCGGAATCGGCAATATCTACGCCAGCGAGATCCTGTTCGAAGCCGGCATAGATCCCGGCAGGAGCGCCGGGCAATTAAAAGAAAGGGAAATCGAGGCTCTTTTTCAAGCTATCAAAAGGGTTCTGCACGAGGCCGTCAAGCTCCGGGGAACCTCCGACAGCGACTACCGGGACACCGCCGGAGCGCCGGGGTCTTTTCAAAAAGTTTTGAAGGTGTATAATAGAAAAGGAGAAAAGTGCAGACATCCAAAATGCAATTCCAAAATAGAAAGAATCAAGATCGGCCAAAGAAGCACCTACTACTGCCCCAAATGCCAGAAATGAAAAGCTGCCAATTAACAATGAAGCAATGAAACAATTTAACAATGATTAAGTTTAATTTTTAAATACAAAAAATGAATACCTATCCAAATCGACCGGAGGATGTTCCGGAGGAAGAATCTAATCAGAAAGAGGCGGAATTTTCTTCTCAAGAAGAAGTGGAAAATGAAGCCCCGAAAAGCCCCAAAAGCGACAGCGGTTGGAAGAAGGTAGTAGCCCTCCTGGGGGTGATTATCTTAGTGGCCGGCTTGGCCTGGTGGTTTACCAGCCGAAGCGACGAGAGCGGGGAAGATAAATTAATAGATGTTAATAAAGGAAATGAAATGGGCAAGCAAGAGCCGATCAACCAAGGGGATGTGAGCCCCATTTCCGGCTTGGCTTGCGAGAATTGGAACAGGAGGCCGGTGGCGGTTATGCAGCCCTCGGACAGCCAGGCTAGACCCCCGGCCGGAATGTCGGAGGCGGACATGGTAGTGGAGATGCCGGTTTTGACTACCGGATTCACTCGGCTGATGGCTGTGTATGTCTGCGGAACTCCTCCGGAGGTGGGCTCCATGAGAAGCGCCCGCCCGGACTTTGTTCATCTGGCCAAGGGAATGGACGCCATTTTTACTCACTGGGGAAGAGCCGAACTGGACTCGTTCGTTGGCAACCTCAATGACGGCGTAATCGACAATCTCAATTGCAACAATGACGCCGGCCAATCCGCTCGGGAATGCTGTTTCCGGAAAGAGGGAATGAGCCGGGGTGTTGACAGCGGGTATGCCAAATTCGACGAGCTTCTCAAGTGCGCTGAGGAGTTTGGCTACAGGACGGAAAACAGGTTTGGCGGGTACCCTCATCAGCAAGAAGCGCCAATAGAACAAAGGCCGGAAAAAGCCAATCTTGAAGTCGGCTATCCCGGCGATTTGAAAGTTATTTATGATTACGATCAAGAAAATAATGAGTATGTCCGGTATTGGGGAGGAGTAAAACACACCGACAGAAATAACGAAGAAGTGGTGGCCGCCAAAAATATAGTGGTTCTGATCGCCAAAGATAACAACATGGAAGAGGATCCCCACTACAACAACATGGAATTGGGCGACCCGTGGTATGATCAGACCGAATCCGGCGAAGCCTACTTTTATATGAACGGAAAAGAGATTAAGGGGCGCTGGAGCAAAGACAGTTCCAAAGTCGATTCCAAGCTGATGCTGATGGATGAAAACGGAAGAGAAATAAAATTCGTTCCCGGACAAATCTGGCTAAACGTGGTTTACCCCAACATGAAGCTGGACTGGGATGAAGGAAAAACGGCTGAAGAAGAATTGAGCGCCGCTTAGCCGCATCGGTAGCGCGGGCCGGACAATGTTTTTCTTATCGCATAAATCCTATTTTTATGATCCACTTTTATTTCGGCAAAGAAACTTTTTTAGTGAAGGAAAACGCCGACAGCCTGAAAAAGAAATTTATTCAAGACAATCCCGGCGCCACGGTCGACAGCTTCATCGCCGGCGAAGATTCCATTGGAGAAATCCGGAAAAGCCTTTCCTTGGGAGGAGGGCTTTTTTCGAGAAAAAAAATGATTCAAATTAAAGACGCGTTCGACCTCCCCGCAGGCCAGCAGGAAGAGCTCAAAGGGGTTTTGAAGCCCTTTGCTTCCAGTCAAGATTTGCAGCTTTTGATAACCCAGCCGGGAAAGCCGTCTTCCAAAAACAAGTTTTTCGTTTTTTTAAAAAAGTACGCCGACAGCCGAGAGAGCTCCGGCTTGGCGGACCGGGAGCTGCGAAGCTGGATTGAGGACAGAATCCGGGAAAAATCCGGCGGGACGCTCGGCGCCGAAACGCCGGTTTTTAACTACTTAGCTGCCAATTACGGAAAAGACTTGTGGAGGCTGGACTCAGAATTGGAAAAGCTTGTCAGCTTTAGAATCAACTCCGCCGGGAGCGGCATAAAAGAAGAAGATCTGGCGCTCTTTTGCCAAAAAGCGCTGGAAGTAAAGATTTTTGACTTTGTGGACAGCATCGGCGTGAGAAATAAGAGAAGGTCTTTACAGCTTATGAACTCTCTTTTGAGCAGCAAAGAAGATCCCTTTTATATTTTTTCCATGATTGTTTATCAATTGAGAAATCTTGCCCGAGTGGATTATTGCAAAAGAAAAGGAATTTTTGATCAGAAAGCGATTGCCTCCCGAACCGGGCTGCATCCTTATGTGGTTAAGAAAACACAGCAGCAGTTAAGCAATTTCGGGACTTCGCAGATTAAGAGTATCTACAATCTTTGTTTTAAGCTTGACAATTTTTCAAAAACGGGCAAAATTGAGATAAAGGATGCTTTGAAAGATTTGGTGGTAAAAATATAACCTCCTCTTGTTGATCAGAAGACATTATCAAAAAATCTTTTATATATAAAAATTAAAAAAAAGAAACATGAAGAATTGCAAATTATGGGGGATTCTCTTGTTGCTTGGTGGGTTGTTGGCTGTTGCGCCGGCGGTCGTGAAGGCCGTTTCCGGTGTCAATGCCGATAACGTGAGAGTAAAAATCTACACCGAGCAAGGCGATGATACGTTTCGTGCCATCACCACAAGAACCAATGACGACGGAGTCGTGGTAGCCAAGGACGTGCTTCCCGGCTGGTACAGAATGGATATCGACGAAGACCACGTCCAAGATTCGCAAAGCTTGGGAGTCAGGCTGAGAATGCTCGATAAAGACGGAAAAAGATTGAACGAGGAGACCACCGTTGATATGTACGTTAAACTCAATGGAGAGAAATACCTTGCAAAGCAAGTAAAAACCGATGACAGCGGTTGGCTGGAAACCTCGGGGCTGGTTTCTGGAAATGAATACAAATTGGAGTTTGACAGCACTGACAGCGCCAGCCTGCATGAAAAAGAAGGCTCTCCCAGAGTTAAGGTGAAAGCTAAGGTGAGACAAAGCGATTGGTTTAACGCTTTTTATGAGAGAACTAATGATGCTAAGGTGCTGGAAGTTAGGGACGTTGTGCCCGGTCAATACCAATTTTCTTACAAAACCGGAGACAGAGACCCGGCCTTGCCTTTTGTGCTAAAAGCCAGGTTCAGGGATGAGGACGGCGAGAGACTGAAAGAACCCACTCCCATAAAGCTTTCTGTTTACAAAGAGCAGGGAGGCGAGGAAATACGTCACCTTGTCGGCACGGTTATGACTAATCACCGAGGAGTGGCAACAATCCCCGGAGTTATGACTGAAATGGATTACAAAGTGGAAGTTTTAGCCAACTAGCACCGTAGAAATCAATTTATCGTATAGGAATTTCAAAAACTTCCTATACCCCGCTGATTTTATGCGGATTACCATCTCGTAAAACTGTTTCGTAGCAACGGGTCAAGCGCAGATTTAGGCGGAACGCTACTAATGCGCGAAGCTTAATTTCTTGCGGCTTCGGCAAAGCTCAATCTTTACTTTTTTAAAGTCGCTCCTTCACCGGGGGCGGCTTTGCATTATTATTTTCAGAGAATCCAAATTATGTTAGATTTTCAAAATCAAACAGCAAATTTATGAAATACTTATTCATCTTAGGCAACCACCCCGGCTTGTCTGTGGCAGAAATTTCTTGCAAGCTATCTCCGAAAAACTATTTTTTTCTGGATAAGCAAGTTTTGCAAGTGGAGACAAAAGAAGAATTTGACGCTGAAGATTTGATCAGCCGGCTGGGGGGCACTGTCAAAATTGCCGAATTGCTGCAAGAAAATTGCGCGGACTTGAACGAGGAGATAAAAAAATACTTGCCCGAAAATTGGGAGGGGAAATTCCGATTCGGTTTTTCCTCGTATGGATTCAAGCGCGGGGAAATCAAAGATATTGCCATAAAGGTAAAAAAAGAATTGAAAAATAGAAGCATATCTTCCCGCTGGACCACTTCCAGAGAGAGGAATCTTTCCAGCGTGGCGGTTAAGGAAAATAAATTATTGGAAAAAGGAAAGGAGTTTATTGTCTTGAGAAAAGAGGGAATCCAGCTTTTGGCCGAAACCAAAGCCGTGCAGAATTTCAAGGAGCTTTCCCGCCGCGACTACGGTCGGCCGGCAAGGGATAGCCGATCTGGCATGATTCCGCCTAAGCTGGCTCAAATTATGATCAACATTGCCTCCGGGGGGAACAAGGAGCAAACCTTGCTAGATCCGTTTTGCGGCTCCGGAACTGTTTTGATGGAAGCTTACTTGATGGGTTTTGAAAGAATAATCGGAACCGATAATTCCGGCAAAGCCATCGAAGATTCGCGAGAAAATACGGAATGGCTAGAGAATAATTTCGATCTATCCGGCGAAAAAGAAAGAGAAATCGAGCTGATGCGGTCAGAAGCGTCTTCCTTGTCTGATCACCTGAAGAAAAATTCTGTTGATATAATCGTTACGGAACCCTATCTCGGGCCGCAAAAAAAGCTTGATGACATAAAGAAAATAAAAAAGGAGCTGGAAAAGCTTTATTCCGGCGCGTTGGCGGAATTTGAAGAAATTCTCAAGCCCGGCGGGCGAGTCGTGATGATCTGGCCGGTGCTGAAAAAGAGGAAGCCGTCTTTTATTCATCCGGAATTGAAAAACTTGAAAATTGTTTCCCCGGTAAAAAACGGCTTGGATATCGATCAAACGTTTCGGAACACCCTCGTTTACAGCAGGAAGGGGCAGAGGGTAATGAGAGAGGTTGTGGTGTTGGAACTTATGGAGGATCAAGATCAAAACAAAACAAACAAATAAGCATTTATCCAAAGCAAAATGAGCAAACAAAAAGCAACTACTTTAATTGTATCCGATATTCACCTGGGAAGTCCTGTCAGCCGGGCGGAAAAGCTTTTGGAGACTTTGAAGCAATGGGAATTTGAAACGATCATTTTGCTGGGGGATGTTTTTGATGATCTCGATTTAAACAACTTAAGAGAAGATCATTGGGAGTTATTGTCTCATCTCAGTCATTTATCCGAAAAAAAGGAAGTGATTTGGATTGAAGGAAATCATGACAAGAATTTATCTAAAGTGATGTCTTCGTTGGTTGGGATTCAAGTTTACAAAAAATATGTTTGGAAGCACCAAAATAAAAAATGCCTGGCCCTACACGGCCACCAATTCGATCGTTTTATGCTGGATAATGTTTTCTTAAGCTACATTGCTTCAAAAATCTATCTTTTGATGCAAAAGCTGGGAGGGAAGGAACAAAAAATAGCTCGGTATATAAAAAGGAAAAGCAAGGGATGGCTGAGGCTTTCCAATAAAGTGGCCAAGAGCGCGATTTTTTATGCCAGACTGCATAGAGCCGATTATGTTTTTTGCGGCCACACTCATTTTTCCATGGAGATGAAGCAAAAGGGGGTCCATTATTTCAACAGTGGTTGCTGGACGGATGTCCCGTCTTCCATGATTGCCATGAGAAGAAGCTCGATAGAGATTGTTAAAATTAAATAACACAAATTTTGCAAGGAAGAAACCACTGAAGAATATAGAAATTCCCTTGAAGTGTCATCCTGAATGCCACCGCTATAGCGGGGTGCCGCTTAAGCGGCAAAAATCAGGATCTCCATGAACAAGCCATTTTTTGCATGTTCCTAGATTCTGAATCCTGCCAGAGGCGGACACTGCAAGTTCAGAATTCATTCTTCAGTGGTTTCAAGAAAAAGCCGGGGTCTTTGCGACGCCCGGCTTCTAGATATGCCGTTCTTTCCAGCCGTTATGGTCTGGTGTGTTTGGCGACCGGGGACAGCTGGAAACATTGGGCCTG
Source organism: Candidatus Moraniibacteriota bacterium (assembly GCA_034522495.1). GTDB lineage: Bacteria > Patescibacteriota > Minisyncoccia > Moranbacterales > DUUL01 > JAXHLG01. The sequence goes on from JAXHLG010000002.1 coordinate 340,848, forward strand.
GATCACCTCCTTCCCAAACCCCGGTCTATCGACTTAGAAAAAGGAACACAAAAAATCGTCATGTAGACCTCCTTTGACCAAAGGACTCTTTGGCCAATTTAGCAAAAAAAAGCTGGCGGTTTTTGTCCATTTGAGCTTTTTTTCCAACGAATACCTTTCTTGGCCATGACGATCTTTTTTTCAAAATACCTCCCCTGTTATGCATTAAGGATGGGGAATTAATTAAGAACGCATTTGTTTATATTCATGATAACATTTTGAATTTTATTGGCAAGAATTTATATTATAAAAGCATTAGGCAAAAGGTGAATTAGGCTTTTTTGAAGCATATCCAGCGCAAGCGCTTTTCATGCAATCTTCACAAATAAAGATAGTGATGTTATTATGAGCTGTGATGATTTCCTATTAGTTAAATGTTAATGGGACTGTTTCCAAACACCGTTTTTACTGCAATCCCACCTTTTTTGCTAAATTTCCCAAATTTTTTTTGCCTTAGCTAAGGCAAAAGCGGCAAAAATTGTTTGAAAAATTTATCTAAAAAACGAGAAATTTCGTACTAAGACGGTGTTTGGAAACAGTCCCTAATTGTCAACTGTTGTACACGGAGGCGTGGCTGAGCGGACGAAAGCGGCGGTCTTGAAAACCGTTGTCCCGTTTTTGCGGGACCGGGGGTTCGAATCCCTCCGCCTCCGCCCAGCACCATACGGTGCTGGGCACCGCCCGGTACCATACGGTTCCAGACACCGCCCGGTACCATACAGTTCCGGACTCCGCCCGGTACCATACGGTACTGGGCTCCGCCCAAACTTGGAATGCAGCTTGGCGTTAAACAAGGTTTTACATCGTTATAAAGATATTCAAAAAAACCGCTTCCAAGCAGCGGTTTTTGAATTTAATAAGAAAGCGGTTAAACTTTCCCTCTCAATATCGCTCCTTCTTTTTTCTTTTCTCTCAGGACTGCTTTCTTTTGAAGTTTCATCACGATGTTTCTGGTTCTTACCGGATTGGGCACCTGTTTAAAGGCAAATCTCTGCCTTTCGCCGGCGGTTTGAATATAGACGTACCCGTAGCGGAAAAGGGTAGGCAAAATGCCTTGAATTTCAGAGGTGATATCCTGAATTTTGCTGTGTTCCAGCTCACTCACATGCCTGCTAAAGAGGGCGATTTGTTCAATGTTGACTATCCGTTTGTCGGTAACGATCCAAACATCCAAATAATAGTTTACCCAGGTTACAAAAGCGCCGATCCAAATTAAAATATATAGAAAAACTTCTATTAAGCCAATAAATTTATCATTGAAGTCGGCTTGTAAAATTTCCCCGAAGCCGCCCCTAAGGGTGTAGCCGATAAGAAAAACAAAAATTAAAGCGATTATAGTAGGAATAAATTTAAAAACAAAAATCAACCAATGCCTTCGCAAAAGCAGGATGATATTTTCATCCTCCTTTTTTCCTTTAAAGGTGTAATTTTTATAACGATATTGGTAATCGGGGTCTTGAATAATAGACATAGAGCTAAAAATATATAATATAATCATTCAAATTAACGCTGAAAATAAGCATTAAACTTATTACTACTAGCACCAGCAAAACTCCCAAAAAAATTGCCACAGTCCAAAAGGTTATTTTTTTGTTTAGGGAATAAGCCAGCAAGTGATAAACTATTATCCCGGCCATAACAAAAACGAGAAATAGTATAATCCAATAAGCTATAAAAATGATATTGATAGACATATAGCGGAATATTGATTAAAATTTTGTTTTTATTTATCCTTGGAGGCTTTTTTTATTTTAACCCACATCCGGAAAGTGTCAATAACCGATGCTGCTTAAATAATTTAACAATGGAACAATTTAACAATGGAACAATGGTTTTCTTATCAAAATTTTTTTTTATGTTATAATAAACTCAAATATATTAAGAAACCACTGAAGAATTGATTCTTTTGAAAATTTTGTCATTCTGATGAAAATCAGAATCTCTTTACAAAGCCTTTTTTGGTAATCATTAGACTCTGAATCCCGCCAGAGGCGGACAAGCCCGTCAAAGCCGGGTAAACAAGTTTGGAATGACATTCTTCAGTGGTTTCCGTTCTAACCAAAAATAATCAAAAAAATGGAAATAATACAGGCGTTGGAACAATTCAACCAATTTCTCGAGCAGTCTTATTTTTTTCGGGCCTTCAAGTTCCTGCTGGGGTTTTATATGATAGTGATGGCTTTGACTTTGGCGGGGATTATGTATCGTTTCGGAAAATCTTATTATAATCTTCTGACCTTCGGGGCGGGATACAAGCTGGAACCCGGCAAATTCCAAAAAAGATGGAACAAGGCGCAGAGATGGATGGAAAGCGACAATCCCGCCAACTGGAAAGCGGCTGTCTTGGAATCGGCCAGAATGCTGGAGAAGGTTTTGAACATTATCGGCTATGAAGGCGATACCTTGGGTCAAAAGCTGGATAATATGCAGCCTTTTCAGTTGGAAAATTTAAGCCAAGTCAAGGAAGCCAACAAAATAAAGAACAAAATTGTCAGGGATGAAAGCTATTCTATTACTCAAGAAGAAGCCAGAAACACGGTCGATGTTTTCGGAGAATCACTGGCTTTCTTTGAAGCGGTGGAGAAGTAGCAAATCTCTTCCTGAAACTTTCCTGAAGTTCGACTTCAGCAATTGCTGAAGTCGAACTTCAGGCACTTTAAAACACAAAGCACAAATTACAATGAACAAACAAATTACAAAAGACAACGGACAAAACACAAAAAACAAGATGGGTGAGAAATTCCCGGAAGGATTCCTATGGGGGGTAGCTTATTCTTCTCATCAAGTGGAGGGGAATAATAACAATAATGATTGGTGGGAATGGGAGCAGAAAGGAAAAGCCAAAGACAAATCGGGAAAAGCCTGCGATAGTTGGAATCTCTATGAAACCGACCATGATCTGGCTCGCGATTTGGGATGCGGAGGATTTCGCCTGTCCCTGGAGTGGTCGAGAATTGAGCCGAAGGAAGGGGAATTTTCCCAGGAAGCAATTGAACACTATAGAAAAGTTTTGCAGGATATACGCAGAAAAGGCATGAAAACCGTGGTAACCCTGTGGCATTGGCCGCTGCCGCTGTGGTTTTCGCATGAATACGGCTGGCACAAAAGGGAATCTGTAGATTATTTCAAAAAATATTGCCAAAAAGCAGTTCAAGAGTTGGGAAGCGAAATTGACATTTTTATAACAATGAACGAACCGATGGTTCCCTTGAGCGCAGGTTTTTTGGTTGGCAGGTTTCCTCCTGGGAAAATAAATCCTTGGCTTTTCAGGAAAGCTAAAAAAAATATGATCAGCGCCCACAAGGAATGCTATCGAGTAGTTAAAAATATTCACCAAGATTTGCCTGTCGGCATAACTCAACTATACAATTATTTTGAACCTTACAGCGATTTTTTCTTGTGGAAATTTTTATCAAAAAAAGTAGCTCATTGGTATAATTATGATTTTTTAGACAAGATCGATGGTTATCAAGATTTTGTCGGTCTTGACTACTATTTCCACGACAAAATCAAACTTTCATTCAAGGCTCCCTTCTATCAGCAAAATGAAAATGAAAAAGTTTCCGATCTGGGATGGGAGATATATCCGAGAGGAATTTATGAGATAACCAAAGATGCTTGGCAGAGATATCAAAAGCCTATTTACATCCTTGAAAACGGACTGGCTGACAAAGAAGATAAGTATAGAAAAGAATTTATCGAAAATCATCTGAAGCGGCTTCATGGAGCCATTGAAGAAGGCGCTGATGTCAGGGGCTATTTCCACTGGTCCTTGATTGACAATTTTGAATGGTTGGAAGGATTTGAACCCAGGTTCGGACTGTGCGAGATGAATTATGATACTATGGAGCGCAAAATCCGTCCCAGCGCCCGAAGATACGCTGAAATTTGCAAAAACAACGCCCTTTGATTTTGGCTTCCCGCAGGGGAACCGGCTCCTTTTTTCAAGATTGAGCTTTGGAAGACAACCAACAAACCAGCTTCCTTATTGGGAACAGCCCTTTATTATTATTGATTTTATCCAAAATTTATAATATAGTAATAACGTAGGAAATAAGTGGCAAAAAAACAATGGATGCAAATCCATTTTGTTTTTAGTTAAAATATCCATTGTTCAATTGTTGCATTGTTAAATTGTTAGAATCCAGAGCATTGTTTACATTTCCCAAGAGCGAGGGGATATAAAATTTGAAGACAAAATCGTCTGTATGAGCGGTTCGGAATTTTCTCTAAATTTTCTGAAGCCTTGGAAGAAAATTTAGTTAGAAAATCAGAAAGCGAGTCCAGTCGTTCGCGAACGACGCGACAAGCTAGATTTTTCTTTCAAATTTTATGTTCCCGAGCGAAGTAAAACTGTAAATAACGCTGGCGAATCTTGCAATCTTTAATTTTCAAAAGACTATTTTAACAATGGAGTAATAGAGCAATGGAACAATGATAAATATAACCTATAAAACTTAACCATGGCGGAAAAAGACTATTATGAAATACTGGGGGTTTCCAAGGAGGCTTCCCAGGATGAAATCAAAAAAGCTTACCGAAAGATGGCTCACAAATATCACCCCGACAAGAAAGATGGGGATGAGAAAAAATTCAAAGAAGCCAACGAGGCTTATCAAGTGCTTTCTGATCCGCAAAAGAGAAAGCAATATGATCAATTCGGCAGCGCCTTTTCTCAAGCCGGCGCCGGAGGAGCCGGAGGCCAAGGAGGATTTGGAGGATTTGGCGGTTTTCAAGACTTTGACTTCAGCAGCTTCGGCGGCGGCCAAGGCCAAGGAGGTTTTGAGGATATTTTTTCCGATATCTTCGGAGGCGGCGGCGCTTCGGCGCGGCAGAGAGCCGGCTCGGATGTGGTAGTGGATGTCAAAATCAACTTTGAAGAGATGGCGGGTGGCACGGAAAAAGAAGTGGATCTATACAAAAAAACCGCCTGTAAAGCCTGCGGGGGAACGGGCGCCAAGGGAGGCGAAACCCAGCAATGCCCCCAGTGCAAAGGAAGCGGGAGAATCAAAAGAGCCCGACAGACCTTTTTTGGAACTTTTTCCCAGGTTGAAGTTTGCGACCAGTGCATGGGGAAAGGATCCGTGCCCAAGGAAAAGTGCGCTGATTGCGGCGGCGACGGAGTAGTTCGGGATTACCAAAAAACCAAGATAAACATTCCCGCCGGCATAGAAGATGAGCAAGTTTTGAGAGTTTCCGGTATGGGAGAAGCCTCGGAGTTCGGCGGCCCGGCCGGCGATCTTTACGTGAGAATCCATGTTCAGGAGCATCCCCGGTTTACCCGGAAAGACAACGATATCTATTCCAAAGAAAAAATTACCTTTTCCCAAGCGGTGTTGGGTGATAAAATAGAAACGGGAACTATCGACGGCTCTGTCAAACTCAAAATCCCCGCCGGTATTCAGTCGGGCGATTTCTTGAAAATAAAAGGCAAGGGAGTCAGAAAATTCGGCAGCGCCGGCCGGGGAGATCATTTTGTGGAAATCAAAGTGGATGTGCCCGCCCGCCCGTCTAGAAAGCAGAAACAATTAATTGAGGAATTAAAGAAAGAAGGAATGTAAGCAAAAAATTCCTAATGTCAAATTCCTAATGTCAAATAAAATTCCCAATGATGAACTGTTTTTTTAAGTTTATTGTTGGCGTTACTTTATCGTATAGGAATTTCAAAAAATCCTATACACCGCTGATTTCACGCGGATTATCACGCAGATTTATGCGGGATGCTAAATGTGCGAAGCTTAATTTAACAAGCCTGAAAGGCAAGTGCGCATAAAACCAAGCCTTGCTTTGCTCTCGGCATTGCCAAGGAGTAATCGCGTAATTCCTACAATTAATAAAATCAATTTTTTCAACAATGAAACAATATAACAATGAAACAATGAAACAATGTTAAAATTTAAAACAAAAACTTGCAAAAAGACGATGAAAAGTTGAAAAAACTTCTTGAGGAAAACCTGAAAGCCACCAAGGAGGTAAGGGAAATGACTCGGTACATCAGAAAATACGTGATTATTAGTCAAATAATCGGTGTACTGAAAATAATCCTGATTGTGGTTCCCATTGTTTTGGGAATTATTTATCTGCCTCCTATTATAAAGGAATTTGTGGGGCAATACTGCGACTTGATTTAGGTGTAGAAACGCAAAAAGATTTTTGGGTAACGAAGAAAGCCTTTACTCGGTTTTCTTTTTGGTTTAATATTGTTCATTGGTTGTAAGCTCGGGAATTATTCACGGCGCTAAGGCAAAATGCAAGCGCGTAATGGCTAAGATGTTAGATTTAGAAATTACGCGCTTACCTCTTTATGGCCTAAAAAAAGAGAGCAAAGCAAGGTTTGGTTTTTGCATTCGCTCGAAAAAATATTTTAGAAGCAAAAAGGGTTTTCTATTAAAAATATCTTAACAAGCCTGAACGGCAAGTGCGCATAAAACCAAGCCTTGCTTTGCTCTCGGCATTGCCAGAGAGTAATCGTGTAATTTCTAAGATTTATAATAAAATTCAATGGAGCATAACAATAAAAAGCCTTCAAAAAAGAAGAAAGGCAAGAAATTCTACTTGATTTTGCTGGCTGTTGCCGTTCTGGCTTCTTTGCTGGCCTGGAGATTTATTAGCCAAAAAGAGCAGATTGCTCAAGAGCAGGAGGAAATACCCTCTATCGTGAAAACGATAAAGGTGGGAAAAGAGAACTTGGATAGCGCTGAAATCGAAAAGACAGCAAACCTGAAGTCTTCACGCTCGGCTTTGGCTGTGGCTGAATATGCCGGTCGGATAAAAGAAGTAAGAGCAAAAACCGGGGATTATGTAAAAGCCGGCCAAATTTTAGCGGTCTTTGATCAATCCGGTTCGGCCAACTCGGCCAAATTAAGTTATGAATCAGCCAAGGAGTCCTATGAAATCGCCCAAGACAATTTGGAAAAAACCGAGGAAGTCGCCGAGGAGAGCCTGGAGTTGGCGGACAGTTCGGTGGACAAGGCCAAGGTGGCATTAAAGCAAGCAAAAAAAACGGGGGATGAAGATCAAATAGAAATAGCCGAGGAAAACTATGAGGCCGCCAAAGACACGGAGGACAAGACTGAAGCGCAAATGGAAATCCAAGTCAACAACGCCGAACTTCAGGCAAAGCAGTCCAAGCTGCAACTGGATCAGGCGGAAATTCAATTCAATAAATCTTTTATTAAAGCGCCGGTTTCCGGTTACGTGGTTTCCAGAAGCGTGGAAAAAAACGACTACTTGAATGCGGGGGGCTCTGTGGCGGAAATTTCCGGATTCGGCTACCTGAAAGCCAAGGTTTATTTGAACCAAAAAGAGTCGGCGCGGATTCAAGCGGGAGATGAAGTGGGGATAGAAATAGGCTCAGAAGAGAAAAAGGGCTATGTGGAAGCGGTTTCGCCAGTGCCTTCTTCAGGAAACCAAAGGTATGAAGCAATTATAAGAACGGAAATAGACGCCAAGAAATACGCCAATAGAAATGCGATTATCAAGCTGGAGGCTGGACTGGTTTCCGATGAAGGGTTTTTTATTCCCATTGACGCGGTTAACATCGGTCAGCAAAGAAAAATAGTTTTTCTGGAGAGAAATGGAGAGGCAATTTCTTCAGAGGTTGAGCTCGGCGAGGTTGTGGGCGATAAAGTGGAGATTTTAAGCGGAATCGAGGGAGGAGACAATCTTGTCATAGAAGGGAATCGGAATTTGAGGGATGGGGAATTATTGAAGGTTGAAAATTGATTATTCTATTATTCCATTGTTCCATTGCTCTATTGCCAAGATGGATTTAAGATTTACGACTTGCCGCTTCACGGTGAAGTCGCAGGCGATTTATGATTTAAAATAGAAATTAGAAAATTATAGAAAGTAAGATACAAGGACACAAGATACAAGGATACAAACAAATTCAAAATTCAAAATTCAAACTGTTTGTTTTTTATAATTTGATAAATTGTTTCTTGTTTGGTGCTTGTTTCTTGTATCCTTGTTTCCTTAATTCAATCGACAAATCAAAATTTAAAGGACTTAGGACTTTACGAGCTTCAAGAAATTTACATATTTTAATGATAATCAATGAAAAATTTTCAGCGGGATCAACAGCAAACCAAATTGGAAAAAATCAGGGAAGATGTGGATAATTTCAAGGATTCGCCTTGGGTTTTTTTGATACGCAGGAACAAGCTGACTTATTTGATAATATTTTTCTTGCTTATCTTCGGCGTTTCCACTATCAGAAATTTGCCCCGGGAACTGCAGCCGGAAGTGGAAATTCCCGTCGCCGTGGTTTCCACCGCTTATCCGGGAGCTTCTCCGGTAGATGTAGAAGAGCAGGTAACCAAGAAAATCGAAGAAAGGGTGGCCGATCTGGAAGGCTTGAAAAATCTGGATTCCACTTCTTCCTTGGGCTTTTCCACTATAGTGGCCGAATTTGAAGCAAATCAGGACATTGATGAAGCGGTGGAAGATTTGGAGGACGAGGTTGCCAGCGCCAAAACAGAATTGCCGGAAGACGCTTCGGATCCCAATGTTATGGAAATAAGCCTGAGCGACCAGCCTATTTTTATCGCGGCTTTGTCAGGAGAGAATTATGACCCGGCGCGGCTGAAAAAATTTGCCGAAGACATCAAAGGAGACTTGTCCGGGATTCCTTTTGTTTCAGAAGTAAAGGTGGCCGGAGGCGCCGAGAGGGTGGCTCGGGTTGACATTGATAGAGACAAGCTGGCCGGCAAAAACCTGTCTTTTGATGAAGTGGTCAGGACTATTAATTCTCAGAACATCAATTTTCCCCTGGGATCGGTGGAAGTCGGCGATTATAACTATACCGCCAGAGTTTCGGGAAAATTCGAAAACGTTCAAGAGATCGGCCTTCTTCAAGTAGGCAGTAGTAATGGCAAGCCGATTTTGCTGGAAGATGTGGCTCAGGTCAAAGAAGGCTTTAAGGAGAAAACTTCCGATTCCCGCTTGTCCGTGAACGGCCAGCCGCCGGAGCAAGCTGTTTCCATTCAAGTTTTTAAAAAAACCGGCGGAGATATTACCGCGGTAGCCGCCGAGGCGAGGAAGAGGCTGGAAGACGCCCGCGGGAAGGCCTACCCGGAAGACGTTAAAGTGGAAGTTACCTCCGATTTTTCCAAATATATTTCCGAAAGCATCAACACCCTTTCCATTAACGGCCTGCAAACCGTTTTCATTATTTTGATACTGCTTTTTATATTTCTGGGGTGGAAAGAAGCTCTTATTGCCGGTCTTTCCGTGCCTTTTTCTTTCTTCATTTCTTTTATCATAATGTCCCTGATAGGGGAGAGCTTGAATTTTCTTTCTTTATTTTCCCTGGTCCTGGCCCTGGGGTTGCTGGTTGATTCGGCGATTGTGATTGTGGAGGGAATGTACAGCCGGGTTTCCAACTATGCGGTAACCGGTTTTGAAGCGGCTGTTTCCACCATAAAAGAATACGCCCCGCCTCTCTTGGCGGGAATGCTTACTACCGTGGCGGCCTTTCTTCCCCTGATGTTTGTGGAAGGCATCATCGGGGAGTTTATTAAAACCATTCCCACCGTAGTAAACACTACCTTGATAGCGGCTCTGTTCGTGGCCTTGACCATTGTTCCGGCAGTGGGAATTTTGTTTATAAATCCTTATAAAAAAAGAGAAGAAGAGGCGCGCGGCAATGGCGGGAAGATAAAAAAGGCTTACAAAAAGCTGTCCGGCAAGTGCAAGTCGAAGGCGCGATCAGAGCGGTGGGCTACTCGAGTGTTTGACAGGGCGGCTTGCCGTTATAGAGAAATTTTGCCGGGTATTTTGGAAAACAATAAAAAAAGGCGACTGCTTATAGCTTTGGTCTGGCTGTTGTTTTTTGCCAGCCTCTCTCTTCCCTTGACGGGAGTTTTGAAGATCAAATCCTTTGGCGAGACGGATGGAGAATATTTTTATGTTAATTTGAATATGCCCAGTGGAACAGTAATGGAAGAAACCGACAAAGAAGTTAAAAAGATAGAGGAGGTGCTGCTGGGAGAGTCGGAGGTGATAAATTTTGTTTCTACGGTGGGATCCACTTTTCAAGCTACGGCGGGAAATTTCGGTTCTTCCAGCGGTCACAAGGCTTCCGTGCAGGCCAACTTAACGGAAAAAGAAAACAGGGATAAGAAAAGCGGGGAAATTGTTTCTCAAATCAGAAAAAAAATTGAGAAAAAAGTCACCCGCGGAGATATCTCTATCGTGGAAGAACAATCCGGCCCCCCTACCGGCGAAGCCATCTCGCTCAGGGTGGTGGGTGAAGACTTGAACACCCTGGAAACATTGGCAGAAGATATAAAAAGCAAACTGGGAGAAATTCCGACGGTGGTCAATGAAGACACTTCCGTGGAAAATTCTCCCGGAGAATTCGTGTTTGTTCCCAACAAGGATTTAATGGCTCAAAAAGGTTTAAACGTTGCCTCCGTGTCTTCCGGGTTGAGGGGAGGGATCACCAGAGACGAGAGCATTGAAATCACCAAAAACGGGGAGGATTTAACATTAAGTATTGGATACAAGGAGAAGACAATCAATTCTCCCAATGATCTGGAAAATACTTTAATCAAGACTCCCGCCGGAGAAAAAGTTCCGGTATCCGCCCTTGGCGAGGTTAAAATTCAAGCTTCCCCGGCTAGCATTACCAGAAAAGACGAAGAGAGAGTGGTGTCTGTTACTGCCGGAACGGAAGGCGGAAACCCGACCGAGATAACCGGGAAGCTTCAAGAAAAAATAAAAGAAATGAATATTCCGGCCGGTTACAGGGTGGATTTCGGCGGAGAACAAGAGGAGCTGGCGGGAACTTTCCAAGATATGTTTGTCAAAATGATTATCGGCATTATCTTAATCTTGTTTATCTTAATCGCCTTGTTTAATTCTTTCAAGCAGGTTTTGTTAATTTTGGTCACTATTCCCTTGGCGATGACCGGAGTATTTTTCGGCATGGCCGCCACCAATTTGGTTTTGGATATTCCGGCTTTCGTGGGAATAGTTTCCCTGGTCGGCATTGTGGTCAATAATGCTATTATTTTGATTGATCAAATTAATCGAGAACTTTCCGGCGGCAGGAGGCTGATCAACGCGGTTAAAGAAGGCGGATTTGTCCGTTTGAGGCCGATAATTTTGACCACTATTACTACTGTTTTCGGATTATTGCCCCTCTCCATTACTCAGCCGGACTGGAGGAATATGGGATTTGCCATTATTTTCGGGCTTACTTTTTCGGCGTTTCTGACACTGTTTATCGTCCCGGCCACCTTTGTCAGTTTTTATCGAAAAAAGATAGATTAAGGAGTCTGGAGTTAATTTTAAAAAGTTCTTTAACATAAAAGAGAGGTAGTCTCTATGCAAAAAAAAGATATAGTCAAAGCATCTGAGTGCCGAATTCTTTATTGGAGTGACTTCCATTGGCGGGGCCTTGAAATGCGTAAATTATTTTATATTGTAGGGAAGAGCTGTTATAGCATGGGAGTTATAAGATTTTTGGCGTTGTGAAATATAGCAGAAAGGAGGGAGTTTATGTTCATGGGAGCGAATCAAGAAACGGCAGGAATGCTAAAAAGGACTTTGGAGCTTTCCGGGCTTCAAAACATTTCGGTTTTTCCATTTCAAAAAGGCGGTGGATATCTTATCTCCAAGGAGAGAAGAGATTTTCTTTTTTATCTCAATTCCGAGGAAAGAAGAGTAGTGCTTCAATCCTTGAAATTTGACAAGGAATGCAAGGAGGCGGTTAGCCGCTTGATGAAAGGCAAGCCTTGTTATTACTATTTTCATGGCAATCATTCTTGGGAGTGGAAAGCAAGGGGCCTTTCTTCTTGGAAGCAAGACGAAAGGTTGGCGACGATTTTCCGTATCGCAGGAGTGAGAAAAAAATTCTCAGTGAAGATAGGCAAGGAGCCCGGCTTTTTTTCGGGAAACATTGGCGGGAACGCCTTTATGGGACAATGGCTTATCTCCGCCGGATACTTTTTTATTGCCATGGAAGAGATAGATGAATCTTTCCTGAAAGCGATCGATAAGATTATGGGAGTTCAGCCCTTGGCTCGATATAGGCAGTGCTTGCCTATAAATGGAGGAGAGATTGCAGAGTTCTTTGTTTGGGACAATATCAACTCCAAGTGCAATGCTGCCAAGCTTAGAGAGAAAGAGTTAAGTGGGGATGTTTTTCAATTGAAATTTTATCCGCTTATTGTTGATTAAAAAAATAGACCCCTCGGATTGATTCAATCCAAGGGGTCTTTGTTTCTTCTAATAAGGTTATTGCCAACGGGCTACAAAAACCCGTTCGCCTAATTGCCCTTCGACTTGGCGGGAGACCGGGTCTTTGTTCATAAAGATCCGGAAAATATCCAGTAATTCATTGCTTTCTTCAAAGCTTAGGGGCTAGGTTTGAAATAAAAGCGTACCCCCCTAGCCTTGATTTTTCAGGGTACTGATATTACACTAATCGGATTCGCTATGAATCTATTTTTAAGCAATTAATGTAATTTCAGTACTATGAAAAAGAATGAGGCTAAAAAAAATTTCAGCAAGCCCATAAGATGTCCCGGGAAGGAAAAAGCAAGATTCAAATAAGCAAAGAACTGGGAATAAGAAAAGCAACTATTATAGAATGGCTCAAGCAGGACAAGTATCAAGACAAGAGAGGTTGGAAAAAGGACAAAGCAAGGAAATACACGGACAAGCGAGTCGGGGAAAAAATCTGCCAGCTCAGGGAAGATAGAATATTGGAAAAGAGTTACTTCATCGGCAGCGAATACCTGCAAATGGATTATGCCAATAATTATCCCTGCGAAGAGCTGCCATCGGATTGGTTTATCAAAGAAACAATCAGGAGAAATAATCTTCAAACCAGGAAGCCGAAAAAGAGAAAAAAGGGCGGAGCGGAATATTTGCTTTTTCCGTCAAGATCGATCAAGAGTTTGGGACATATCCACCAATCCGGAGATTTTATCGGAAAGAAATATATTAGCGGGAGATCCGAGCCTGTGAACATACTTTCTACCAGCTACTACTTTCCCTTCAAGCTGTATGAAATAGCCAGACTGCCGGCGGAAAAGGCTGTATATGCGATAGAAAAGCTTTATCTGCAATGGCAGATTTATCCCATCCCCGATGTATTCCGTATGGATAACGGGCTGCAATTCAGAGGAACAGCGAGTGGCAAGAGATCATTGGGAAAATTTGTGATCTTCCTCTTGAACCTCGGTGTTACTCCGTTGTTTGGAGCTCCGTCAAAACCTTGGAATAATCCTCACGTTGAAGGCCACAACAGAGTTTTCAATGAAAAAGTCTGGAAAAGAAACCATTTCAAAGATTTAAATCAGATTGACAATGAATGCGATAGATTTAATGCTGAAGGAAAAGAACTGTTCCGATTCAAGTATTCCAATTTTATCATAAACAATTATCAATTATGCAATTTTCTTGAAAAGAAGCATCAAATTAAAATCAACAGATTAGAGACAGTTAAAAACAAGAAAATCTGTTTTGTCCGTTTCGCTGAATCTTTTGAAGAAAAAGGCAATGCATTTTTTACTATTATGAATGAACAAGTTGCCGTTCCGGAAAAATATACCCATCAATTTGTATTCGCTGAATGGTATCTTGATAAAGAGGAATTGATAATTTATTCAGAATACAAGAAAGAACGAACAATGATCAGGAAAATGAAATTTGAAATAAATTGCTAGTACGGTTTTATATCAAATTAAGCAATTAACATTTTACAATTAACTTTTCTTACCGCCGGAGCGGGCTTCCAGCCCGGTCCTGAGGTTTCGAAAAGCCAAAAGACAAACCCAAGGACCGATCCGGAGGATCGCTCCAGCTAAAATGAAATCTTCAATTCGAATTTTTTAATTTTTATTGAATTTTTATTGGAATAATTTTTATTTTTCTCTAACAATTCATTTTGTAACACATTTCAAATTTTTTCATTACAAATTCATTTCAAATTAAAAATTAAAAATTCCCCGTCCTGCTGGAGCGGGCTTCCAGCCCGTTCCATTGTTTTTGTAAAACTCGTGAACCGATGACATTTTTCCTCACTTCTTGCTACTCATCCCTTAATTCTACAATAAGCGCGTTGCTAGAAAATTGAGTGCCCCGCTGGGAAAATGCCCTTCCAAGAAGAGGGGTTTTTTTATTGGAAAAAGATTCTTTAGGCTAAGCAATACGCGTTTAGCGTATTGCCCCGGATTAGATAAGCATTTTCTCCGGCGGGGCTGCCAAGCATATCTCTCCAATCGAAGCGAAAGCTGAAGATTTTTAGATGGAAAATTGAGTGCCCCGCTAAAATATTGCTACAACAATATTTATAAAGAAAGAAAAATGTTAAAATTAATGTATATATTTTAGTAAGCCATTAGTCAAATATAAGTGGAATTATTTTACTATCTATTGATTGCTCTGGGATTGAACGTTGCCATGTTTATTCCGGCCTATAAATTCAAGACTGACAAGCTGACTGATTTAAGTTATGGCTTAACCTTTGTTATTTTGGCTGTTCTGGTGTTGTTTTTAAACTCGATTACTGAAGCTAAAATAATATTAACTTTGATGGTGATCGCCTGGGGTTTGAGATTAGGGGGATTTCTTTTTCTCAGGGTTAGGAAATTCAAGAAAGACTCAAGATTTGACGGGATGCGGGAATCTTTTTTTAGATTCTTTAGGTTCTGGTTTTTGCAGGGCTTGACTGCATGGGTCGTTCTCGTTCCGGCGCTATTTTTTATATCCTCCGGAGGAGATAGCGTTTTGTGGGCAGGGTTTTTTATCTGGCTGGCCGGGTTGATAATCGAAGCAACCGCTGATTGGCAAAAATATCGATTCAGCCAAAAAAAAGAAAACCAAGGTAGGTTTATTCAAGAGGGGCTTTGGAATTATTCCCGGCACCCCAATTATTTCGGCGAAATTCTGTGCTGGGTTGGAGTTTACATCTTTGTCTTTCCCGGCTTAAGCGGATTAGAACCCTTACTGGCCTTGATCAGTCCTCTATTTATCATAAGCCTGCTTTTGTTTATCAGCGGCATTCCGCCCTTGGAAAAATTCGCCGACCAAAAATGGGGAAAGGAAAAAGCTTACCAAGAATACAAAAAAAGCACCAGCATTTTAGTCCCTTGGTTTAAGAAACAAGGAAAAAAGTAGCAAGGAGTAAGGAAAAATTTTAATTTTTAATTCGAAATTTGAATTGAATTTTTAATGAAAAAATTTGAAATTATTCTGCTAGAGCGGGCTTCCAGCCCGGTCCTGAGGTTTTGAAAAGCCAAAGGACAAACCCAAGGACCGATCCAGAGGATCGCTCCAGCTAAAGATTACAAAATGAATTGTTAGAAAATTAAAAATTACACTAATAAAAATTCAATAAAAATTCAAAATTTTGAATTAAAAATTCTCCCTTGCTACTATTGCTAGCCCCTTGCTAAAATAAGTTTTTTTGAAAGTTAATCAGTTTGTGTTTTGAGAATGTTTGAAGTTTGTGTTTTAGTAAATACTTGTTCTTTGTTGCTTGTTCCTTAATTCTTCAAAAAGCGCGTTGACTCTTTTTTGGAAATAAAATAAAATGAGATCAAGGTAAAGAATTAACTCAATTCCAATGAAAAATCAAAAACCTAAAAAACCTAAAAAACCCGAAGGCATTAGCGAAGAAAACAGAGAAGTTTTTACCGGCACTCAAGTCGGAGCTCTGGTTGAAGACTTGAATGACAATATTAAGCTTATGGCTGAGAATTTAGTCGGCACCAATCAGAGAATCGACAATCTGGAAAACAGATTTGATAATTTCCAAGAAGAAATGTATGAATTTCGCGACAACGCCATGGAGGAATTCGACCGCATCAATGAAAGATTTGATAATATTGAAAGCCGATTAGACAACATTGAATCTGAAATTAAAGAAATCAAAAAAAAGATCGACAAAAAAGCCGGCAAAAAAGAAGTGATGGCCAAAATCAAATTCTTGGAAAAAGAACTGGCCGAATTGAAAGCCAAGGTGGAATAGGCATTAAGGGACAAGTAGCAAGGGGGAGTTTTTAATTTGCCACCGCCCTGCGGGGTCCCGCATTCAATAATTTGAATTTAAATAGCGAGAAAATTCTAAATTTTTAAACAATTTTTAATAAATCAATTTGAATTTATTACAAAAATGAATTGTTAGAAAATTAAAAATTATTCCAATAAAAATTCAATAAAAATTAAAAATTTTGAATTTAAAATTGAATTTCTGCTGGAGCGGGTTTCCAGCCCGGTCCCGAGGTTTCGAAAAACCCAAGGACAATCCTCTTGCCGGAGCGGGCTTCCCTTGGTACGTACTTTTAGCTTTACGTACCCGGCCCGGTCCTCAAACTTAGGTTTCAATCCCATGGACCGATCCGGAGGATTGCTCCAGCTAAAAGGAATTTTCAATTCAAAATTTTCAATTCGAAATGAATTTTTAATAAATCAATTTGAATTTATTACAAAAATGAATTGTTAGAAAATTAAAAATTATTCCAATAAAAATTCAATAAAAATTCAAAATTTCAAATTAAAAATTCCCCCTTCCCCTCCCTTGCCCCTTTCAAAAAAACATGCTAAATTATTATTAGAGATTTGCCAATAAAAATTTAAATACAAAAAATGCCAAAAGAAACCGAAAAAGAGCCGGCCCGGGAGGGGGAAAGCCAAGAAGGCTTCCTCCGGCGCCGCAAAACCCCTTTCCTCTACGCCCTGGCTCTCTTCCTGGTCCTGACCTTCCTCAAGCTGGCCACCGCCGATATCTTCCAAAAGCTGGTGGAAGCGTTTCTGACCTTCCTGCCCATGGCCATCATCCTCTACATAGCCCTGGCTTCTTACCTGGAAGGTAGAAAAGCCAAAGACCGGGCCGGACGCAACCGGATCCGCTTCCATCACCTCAAGAACGGACTCTTCCTGCTCTTCATCACCCTCCTTTTCTACCTCCTCTACTCCCCGGCCTCCTTCTCTCCCACCCTCTCCTCCCTCAAAAGCTCCCTCCAAATCTTCTCCAAAGAAAACTTCTTCCTCTTGGCCGCCTACCTCTCCCTCTTCCTGCTGGCCCTCTCTGTGTTTTTCTTCTTCCGCAAAAAAAGAACCCTCTCCTTCTCCCAAGCCTTCAAAAAAACCATCATCCCCTATTTCTTCTTCCTCGTCTTCCTCTTTTCCCTCTCGGCCTTCGCCTACCCCCGGGCCTACTCCCCCCTGACCAATTCCCTGGGAGATATTATCTACACCCTCTCGGGTGAAAAAGTCAAAGTCCTCAAACCCGAAACCGCCGCCTACCAAAAATTGGGCTCCCTCTCCCAGACCGCCAAAAGCCTCCAGTCCTCCCTCTCCCAAACCCGGGAGAACCTCTCCCAAAATGTCCAGACCGCCCGCAAAGACTTCCAAGACGACCTGAAAAACACCAAGGAAGACCTCTCTCAAAACATCATCAAATCCAACGAGGACTTGAAAAGAAAACTCTCCGAAGACATCGAAGACAAGCTCAGCGTCCACGGCGCCACCATGAAAGGGAACTTGACCCTGGAGGACAACCTCAAAGCCAAAGACACCATCTATTCCCGCGACATCCTCCCCGAGAGCGACGACTCCTACGACCTGGGCTCCCCCTCTTCCCACTACCGGAACCTCTACATCCAAAACATTCACGGCTCCTCCCCGGTCACCATCGGCAACCACGGCTCCACCCACTCTCTGGGCGAGGCCGACGACCTCATAGTCTCCGGCTCTTTGGAAGTGGACGGAACCCTCCACGCCGACGGCAATATCAACCTCCACGGCCACACGATAGAGAATCTCCAAGACCCCCAGGCCTCCCAGGACGCCGCCACCAAGCTTTACGTGGACAACCAACTGGGCCAGGCCACCCTTTTTGAAAAACAAGATCAAACCGTCTTCACCGAAACCGACGGAGATAATCTGGACATCCAAACAGGCTCCCTCCTGGCCTCCGGCCTGCAGATCTCCTCCTCCCTCTCCCTGCCGGAGAACTCCGTAACCAACCAATTCCTCCAGAATTCCCAAATCCCCCTTGCCCTGGGCGAAGGCCTCTCCGGAGGTTCCACTCTCACTCTGGGAGAAGCCTACACCCTCTCCTCCTCTCTGGGCTCGCAAATTGAAGCAAGCGAAATTCAAACTGATTCCCTCGGCTTCGCCCAATTCTCCGACTCCATGACTCTCGACGCCGGCGCTGAAATCGACCTCTCCGGCCACAATTTCACCCTCAATCTCTCCTCCTCCGGCGATTTCCGGATAGAAGACGAAGGAACACTCGAGCACATCTTCGACTCCTCCGGCAACGTCGGCCTCGGCA
Source organism: Candidatus Moraniibacteriota bacterium (assembly GCA_034522495.1). Taxonomy (GTDB): domain Bacteria; phylum Patescibacteriota; class Minisyncoccia; order Moranbacterales; family DUUL01; genus JAXHLG01. The sequence continues at coordinate 359,185 of JAXHLG010000002.1, forward strand.
TGGCCAGCCCCTCCTACAAGCTGGACGTAGACGGAACGGTCAACGCTCAAGACTACTACTACCAAGGCTCCACTCTCTCTATCTCCGCCAGCCTCGGCGAAGGCCTCTCCGGAGACGACTCTCTCATTCTGGGAGAAGCCTTCTCCCTCTCCTCTATTCTGGGCGACAGCATCTCCGCCGACGAAGTGGACAACAACACTCTCAACTTCGCCCAATTCTCCGATTCTCTCTCCTTGGACGCCGACACCTCCCTCAGCTTTTCCACCCATGACTTCTCCTTCAACCTCTCCGACTCCGGCGACCTGAAAATCCAAGACGAGGGAGTAACCGAGCATATCTTCACCTCCGGCGGCCAAGTGGGCATCGGCACGGACAGCCCCTCCTATCTTTTGGACGCCGGCGGAACCGTTAACGCCCAGAGCTACTATCTCAACGGCTCCGCCCTCGCCGCCGCCGACGTCAATGCCCTCCCCCAAGCAAACCCTATCCTTACCACCAACCTGCAAACCTCCTCCTTCTACCTCTCCGGCGACGGCGGCAATGAAGGCATCTACATCGACGCCCAGGGAGACGTGGGCATCAACACCGATTCCCCCAAAACCGACCTGGATGTTCAAGGCGCTCTCAAAACCGGCTTTCGCGACTCGGCCTGCGACTCCGACCGGGAAGGAGCTCAGAGATACTCTCCCGACCAGCAGGCTATGAACTACTGCGACGGCAGTGACTGGCGGCAGTACAACACTCCGGGGTGTCCCTCCACCGTCGAGGACGCGGACGGCAACACCTACAAGACGGTTCAAATCGGAGACCAGTGCTGGATGGCGGAGAATTTAAACGTGGGAGTGATGGTGGACTCGGTCGACACCGGCGCTACCCACTCCGATGTTTCCGACAACGGCACTATTGAAAAATACTGCTACGGCAACGACCCCGCCAACTGCGAAACCGACGGGGGGCTTTACGACTGGAACGAGGCGATGGGATACACGACAACCGAAGGCGCTCAAGGAATCTGCCCGGCCGGCTGGCATATTCCCACCGATGAGGAATTCAAAACCCTGGAGCAGCAATTGGGGATGAGTAGCGCCGAAGCCGACGACACCTTCTGGAGGGGAACCGACGAGGGCGACAAGCTCAAAGTCCGGGACAAATGCGAAGCCGGCGAGAACTGCGACGCCTCTCTTTTCAGCGCCCTTATGGCAGGCTACCGGCACCACGAGGGTCCGTTTCTTTTATCGAGGCGCGAGCACGGACTTTTGGTCTTCCAGCGAGAGTAGCTCCTCTCACGCGTGGAGGCGGCTCCTGTACCGGGGCAACTCCGACGTCCACCGGAAGACCTGTTATAAGGAGAGCGGGTTTTCTTTCCGCTGCCTCAAGGACTGATTCGACCCTTTGACAATTCGACAATTTGATTTGCTCCCCCTTGAGGGGGCGGGGGGGTGTATGAATAAAATTTTTAATTCGAAATTTTTAATTTTTAAACAATTTTTAATGAAACAATTTGAAATTGTTACCGCTGGAGCGGGCTTCCAGCCCGGTCCTAAGGTTTAGGCTCCAACCCCAAGAACCGATCCGGAGGATCGCTCCGGCGCAAAACTTGCCTAAGGAATTAAAAATTATTTCAATAAAAATTCACTAAAAATTTCAAATTAAAAACTAAAAATTGATTCTCCATAAAAACTAAAAATTATCCATGAAATATGACTTAGAGCAAAGAACAGTCCAATTTAGTGAAAAAGTTATAGATCTGGTAAAATCAGTTAAAATTAATTCTGTAAATAAATCGATTGTCAATCAATTAACACGCTCAGCCACTTCAGTGGGAGCCAATTATTGCGAAGCCAATGGCGCTAGTTCTAAAAAGGATTTCAAGAATAAAATTTACATATGTAAAAAAGAATCCAAGGAAACAATGTATTGGTTGCGGTTGTTGGCAAAAACAAATCCCGAAAAAATAGAAGAAATTAGAATATTGTGGAAAGAAATTCAAGAATTTACCATGATTTTTTCTAAAATAATTTCTACTATTAAAAACGGTAAAAAGAAAGAATAGCTAAAGGCTAAGGGCTAGGTTTGAAATAAAAGCGTACCCCCCTAGCCTTGATTTTTCAGGGTACTGATATTACACTAATCGGATTCGCTATGAATCTATTTTTAAGCAATTAATGTAATTTCAGTACTATGAAAAAGAATGAGGCTAAAAAAAATTTCAGCAAGCCCATAAGATGTCCCGGGAAGGAAAAAGCAAGATTCAAATAAGCAAAGAACTGGGAATAAGAAAAGCAACTATTATAGAATGGCTCAAGCAGGACAAGTATCAAGACAAGAGAGGTTGGAAAAAGGACAAAGCAAGGAAATACACGGACAAGCGAGTCGGGGAAAAAATCTGCCAGCTCAGGGAAGATAGAATATTGGAAAAGAGTTACTTCATCGGCAGCGAATACCTGCAAATGGATTATGCCAATAATTATCCCTGCGAAGAGCTGCCATCGGATTGGTTTATCAAAGAAACAATCAGGAGAAATAATCTTCAAACCAGGAAGCCGAAAAAGAGAAAAAAGGGCGGAGCGGAATATTTGCTTTTTCCGTCAAGATCGATCAAGAGTTTGGGACATATCCACCAATCCGGAGATTTTATCGGAAAGAAATATATTAGCGGGAGATCCGAGCCTGTGAACATACTTTCTACCAGCTACTACTTTCCCTTCAAGCTGTATGAAATAGCCAGACTGCCGGCGGAAAAGGCTGTATATGCGATAGAAAAGCTTTATCTGCAATGGCAGATTTATCCCATCCCCGATGTATTCCGTATGGATAACGGGCTGCAATTCAGAGGAACAGCGAGTGGCAAGAGATCATTGGGAAAATTTGTGATCTTCCTCTTGAACCTCGGTGTTACTCCGTTGTTTGGAGCTCCGTCAAAACCTTGGAATAATCCTCACGTTGAAGGCCACAACAGAGTTTTCAATGAAAAAGTCTGGAAAAGAAACCATTTCAAAGATTTAAATCAGATTGACAATGAATGCGATAGATTTAATGCTGAAGGAAAAGAACTGTTCCGATTCAAGTATTCCAATTTTATCATAAACAATTATCAATTATGCAATTTTCTTGAAAAGAAGCATCAAATTAAAATCAACAGATTAGAGACAGTTAAAAACAAGAAAATCTGTTTTGTCCGTTTCGCTGAATCTTTTGAAGAAAAAGGCAATGCATTTTTTACTATTATGAATGAACAAGTTGCCGTTCCGGAAAAATATACCCATCAATTTGTATTCGCTGAATGGTATCTTGATAAAGAGGAATTGATAATTTATTCAGAATACAAGAAAGAACGAACAATGATCAGGAAAATGAAATTTGAAATAAATTGCTAGTACGGTTTTATATCAAATTAAGCACTTAGGACTTCCAACTTGTTGATTTTAGGATTATAATTTGCGAAAAAATCGACATTTTGGAGTTTTCCGGCAAATTGCCACAGTGTCGAAGCCGGATGCAGCCATCCATCGAATTTACATCTCCGCAACTTCTTCTCAATGCCGTTGTCTTTTTGGGGATAATCTCCCCAAAAAAACACAAAATTCTGGAAGAAAGGAAATGAAAATTCCTCTTTGAACAAAAAACTATAATTATCTCCCAAAATAAAGGAGTAGCAATTTGTCAAACAATCTCTCTCGTATTGATCTTGACAATTGGTTGCCAACAAAAAAGTGCCCGCTCTTTGCCCAAACTTAAAAATGTCTCTTCCCACTGTTCCAGCAAAAAAATCAGCAGAGGGAGATTTTTTAGTGTCAATAATAACGGGAGGTTTTTTTAAGGAAAAGTTCTCGCCCCCGGCCTTGTTTACCAAGTCCTGCATTTCCGTTTCGCTGATTTCTTTAAGCGGTCTCATCTGTTTTCCTCCTCAATGAATTTTTCAATTAAATCTTTAACTTTATCAGTGACTCTGACAATCATCACCCTTCTTTTATAAAACTCCACTGTAAAACTTACTCCTAAATCCATCAATAAGCGGCCGAGCTTATTGCCATCAAGGGAATCATTTGTCAAGAAACAGATTTCTCTGAGTTCTGATCTCGGATACTTAATCATAATTTTTTCTTTTTCATGAAACAGTTTCTCTTTCAGCTCCTCGAAACTCATGAAATTGTTCTGAGAACTTCCTTCCTGATACATAACTTCACCTCGCTTTTTTAAAAGTGCTAAAAATACCTCCATTTTATTGCTTCCCAGCCTACCTGAAAAATGAAATTCTGGCAAGCCCCGGAACCAGCCCCGGAGCTACGCTTTTAAATGAGGCTGTTTCCAAAAGAAACAAAAGGCGGGGAAAATCAACAATACGGCCAGTTTTACAATACCATTTCCGCCATTGTCTCTTTTCCTATTTTGAGTTAACATGGGGTGTGATGTATCAAGGGACTGTTTCCAAACTCCGTTTTTACTGCAATTCCGCCTTTTTTGCTAAATTTTCCAAAAATTTTTTTGCCTTAGCTAAGGCTATCCCGCAATGCGGGACAAAAATTGTTTAAAAAATTTATCTGAAAAATGAGAAATTTCGTACTAAAACGGTGTTTGGAAACAGTCCCTTTAAGAATTGTTTTAAAATAAATGCAGAAACAAACGCAGGACATTCTTTCTCAGCTGAACGAAAAACAGCAAGAAGCCGTGACGCAAACTGAGGGGCCCGTGTTGGTTTTGGCCGGCGCCGGATCCGGCAAAACCCGGGCTCTAACCTTCCGGGCCGCTTATTTGATCAAAGAAAAAAAAGTCCCGCCCAAGAACATTCTGGCGGTAACCTTCACCAACAAGGCCGCGGAAGAAATGAGGGGCAGAATCAAGGACATTCTCGGGCTTCCGCAAAACATCCCCCCTTATTCCCAATATTTGCCTCACATTGGGACTTTTCACTCCATTTGCGTGAAAATTTTGCGCAAAGAGATAGAAAAAAAGGGATACAGCAAGAATTTTTTGATTTATGACGATCAAGATCAGTTGGCGATGATCAAAAAAGTAATGAAAGAAATGGAAGTTTCCCAGGACCAGCTGAAGCCGAAAGCCGTGCTGGGGACTATTTCCAAGTCCAAGAGCAATTTGATAGACGCCGAAGGCTTTATTGCTCAATCATCCAACTATTTTGAAGAGCTGGTGGGCAAGTGCTACGAGAGTTATCAAAGCAGGCTAAAGAAAGCCGACGCTTTGGACTTTGACGACTTAATAATGCTTGCGGTGAAGATTTTCAATGATTACCCGGATGTATTGAGAAAATACCAAGAGCTTTTCCGCTACATAATGGTGGATGAATACCAGGATACCAACTATTCCCAGTATAAACTGATAAAAATACTAGGAGAAAAACATCGAAATATTTATACCGTGGGAGATGATTTTCAGTCGATTTACGGTTGGAGAATGGCGGATATTCGCAATATTTTGAACTTCGAAAAAGACTATCCGGAAGCCAAAGTGGTCCTTTTGGATCAAAATTACCGCAGCACCCAGAACATTCTTGACGCGGCTCATTGCATTATAGAAAAGAACAAGAATCAGAAAAAGAAAAAACTCTGGACTCAAAATGAAGCGGGAGAACTTCTCACTATTTTGGAGGTGGAAAATGAAAAGGAAGAAGCCCGGTTTGTAGTAGACGAAGTGGCGAGGCTGAAAGAGGAAAAAAACCTCTCTTATAATGACTTTGCCGTCTTGTATCGAACCAACGCCCAGTCCAGAGCTATTGAGGAAGCCTTTCTCAAAAAAGGCATGCCCTATCGGATTGTCGGCGGGGTCAAGTTCTATCAGCGCAAAGAGGTCAAAGACATTTTGTCTTATTTGTATCTGTTATACAATCCCAGCGACGAAGTCAGTTTTGAAAGAATTGTCAATTTGCCTCCCAGGGGAATCGGCAAGAAAACCGTGGAAAAAATTATTCAGCTTTTCAGACAAAGCGAAAAGAATCTTCTGGAAACTCTCCAGGCGGACCGACTCGTTCAAGCGGGAGTAGACAAAGGGAAAGCCAAAAAATTGGAGGAGTTTGCTTTTTTGATGCAGGAATTGCGAAAAAAGAAGGAGGCTGTTTCGGTTTCCGAGCTGATAGATCTTGCTTACAATAAAAGCGGCTACAAGGCCATGCTGATGAAAGACGGAGAGGAAGGGGAGGTCCGGCATGAAAACATTCAAGAGCTTTTAACAGTGGCCAGAAAGTTTGATGATGACAAGCAGGAGGGGCTGGCCTCCTTCCTGGAAGAAATCGCCCTGGTTTCTCAAACGGATGAGGATCTCAAAAACAACGATGCGGTGCCGCTGATGACTATTCACAGCGCCAAGGGGCTGGAGTTCAACCGGGTTTTTCTGGTAGGAGCCGAAGAAGGCCTGTTTCCTCACTCCAGGGCAATCATGAATGAAAGCGAGATGGAAGAAGAGCGCAGATTATGTTATGTTGGTATTACCAGAGCCAAAGAGAAAGCTTATTTAACTTTCACCGCCTACCGCAACATTTACGGCTCCACCCAATCCTCCATAAAGTCCAGGTTCCTGGAGGAGATTAGCGCCGAATTGATAGAAGAAAATTATTTTGAAAATGAAAAAGAGGGCTTTTCCGACGATTTTTATGAAGAAGAATCCGTAGACTCCGAAGGCGATGTTTCAAAGGACGCCGGCCGGCCGGAAACCTTCCAAGACGGCGATCAGGTAGAGCATCCGGATTTTGGCAAGGGCATGGTAATTTCCCAGGATGAAAATCTGGTTACCATAGCTTTTCCGGGAGTAGGACTGAAAAAACTCTCCAAACAGGTAGCTCCCTTAAGAAAAATTGATTAGCCGGGCTGATTCATAAATATATAAAAAAGCGCACTTGAAAGGAAATAGAAAAAATTTTTCCAAAAAGGCATTCAAGTTTTTCTTGCCGTCATTAATTGTGATTGGGCTGGGGGTTTTTGTCTTAAGAGGTTGGTATTTTCAAGCGGAGGAAAAGGTGCTGTCTTTCGAGGGAGAAAAAAGAGTGGCCGTAGTGGATGGCGGATTTGCTTACGGCGCGCTGACCAGGGCGGAGACGGTGGAGGGTTTTCTAGAGGAAGAAAATATCAAACTGGGAAAAAAAGAGGAGATTTATCCGGGGTTGGAAACGGAGATTTCTCCGGGGTTGAGAATAAAAATAATTAGAAAATACCGGGTCGGTATTGCAGTGGATGGTGAAGTGAAAAGCGCTGAATTGGAGAAAATGAAAATAAAGGAAGCTCTTGAAAGAATGGGGGTGCCGCTATCTCCTCTGGACGAGGTGAAGCCGGCCAAAGAAAGATTGATTGCAGAAGGCATGGAAATCGAAGTTACTCGGGTCGAGGAAGAGGAAATAACCGAAACCCATCCGGTAGAATTTGAGACTATTGTAGAAGAAGATGGCGAGATGAAATGGGGAAGGAGAGAAGTGGAGCAAGAAGGGGAAAAGGGCGAAAGAGAAGTTGATTATTTGCTGAGATACGAAAACGGCGAGCTGATTTCCAAGAAGAAATTATCAAGCAAGCTGGCCAAGAAGCCGGTTAATAAAGTGATTGTCAAAGGGACCAAAATCGAGGTCGGCGACATTCAAAGAGGGTTGGCCAGCTGGTACGCCCACACCAATGACATGACTTGCGCTTCAGTGAAGTTCCCCAGGGGAACTTGGCTGAGAGTCAGGAACCAGGAAAACGGCAAAGAAATAATTGTTCAAGTGGATGATTATGGTCCTTCCCCCGAAACGGGAAAGATAATAGACCTGGAAAAAACGGCTTTCCAGAAAATCGCCGATCCCTGGCGCGGAGTGGCGGAGGTGAAGGTGGAGGAAATATTATGATAATTTTCAAATAATTTCCAAAGAGTTAATTTCTGAAAACTTGAAATTAATCACACCGCTTTAAAAATGTAAATATTTTACCTTATTTGCCCCGCAGAGCGGGGCAGGCCCTAATTAAGGTTTTCATTTTCCAGCGTAAAGTTGTGCGGCAGCCGCGTTGCTGCAAGGGATAAGATGAATTTATTTGAGAGAAAATAAATGTTTATATTAAGAACTACGCGATTGCGCTTCTACAGCGCCGAGAGCAAAGCAAGGCTTGGTTTTATGCGCACATTCCTTTTCATCTTGTGAAGATACACTTGAAAGAAAAACAATTTGCTTCTAAAATCTTTTTTCGAACGAATGCAAAAATCAAGACTTGCTTTGCTCTCGGCATTGCCAGGAAGTAATCGCGTAATTCCTATATATGTTAAATGTTAGAATATTAGCATGAAAATGCCTAAAAAATCCCTCGGGCAGAATTTCTTGCAAGATAAGGAAGTTTTAGAGAAGATAATAGAAGCCGGAGACATAAAAAAGAGTGATAAGATTTTGGAAATAGGTTCCGGAGAGGGTGTTTTAACCAAACGGCTTGCCGGGGAAGCGGGGGTTGTTTTGGCTCTGGAGAAAGACGAAGCTTTAGCGGAATCCTTGAGGCGAAATAATTATTTCAAGAATGTCGAAATCTTAATTGGAGATGTATTGGACATTAATCTGCCGAAGCTGTTGAAGAGAAAGGATTTTCATAATTATAAGCTGATAGCCAATATACCTTACTATATCACCGGAAAAATCTTCAGGCTCTTCTTGGAAACTTCCGCTCAGCCGGACCTGCTGGTGCTTTTGGTCCAGAAAGAAGTGGCGGAGAGGGTTTGCGCCAAGCCGGGAAAAATGAATTTGCTTGCAACAGCTGTGCAATATTTCGGGAAACCCGAAATTATTTCCCAGGTATCCCGGGAAAGCTTCTATCCCCGTCCAGAGGTGGATTCGGCCATTTTGAAGATTAGCCCCCGGGGCAAGTATCGCTATAAAAACGAAAAAAAAGAAAAGAATTTCCTTCAGCTTGTCAGGATAGGTTTTTCCAGCCCCCGCAAAACTCTCATTAACAATTTAAAGGCCGGTTTTTCTCTGGAGAGGGAAGAGCTGGAGAAAATATTTGAAAAACTGAATTTACCTAAAGATGTCAGAGCCCAGAATCTTAAGATAGAGGATTGGCAAAATCTGGAAAAAGAAATATATATTTAAATCCGGATTTAAATATATATTTTATTTTTACTGATTTCATTTACAAATTGAAAAAATTGAAAAAATTTTATGAGTTTTTGGTGATTAGTGGTCGGGGTCTTGACTGGCTGCCAATAGTTAAGGGCTAGTAATGAAATGCTAAAATGCTAAAATGCTAATATGTTAAAATGAATTGAGATTTGACAGAAATTAATTTTTCTGTAATACTGGTTTTTGTTTGGTAATAATTACTTGAAGACAAAATAATGTTTGCGATAATAAGAACAGGCGGAAAACAATACAAGGTCAGCGAAGGAGACAGGCTGGAAGTGGAAAAACTGGATGTTCAAGAAGGTGAAAAGGTGGTTTTTGATGAAGTTTTGGCCGTTTATGACGACAAAGAAATGAAAACGGGCAAGCCGCTTCTGGAAAAAGCCAAAGTGGAAGGAAAATTAATCGCCCAAAAAAGGGGAGACAAGGTCATTACCATCAAGCAAAAGCCCAAGAAGAGATACCTGAAAAAGCAAGGCCACAGGCAGGATATTTCCGAGGTGGAGATAAGCAGGATAAACTTGAGTGCATAAAATTTCAAAGAGATAAGCGGGATTGGGCGGGGAAGTTCTGGAAGTTGAAATTATTGTTCCATTGTTCCATTGCTGTTGATACAAGATAAAAACCTATGAACAAAAGGTGAGGGAGGATAGAGTTTTAAGGGTTAATAATATTACCAAGGTATTTTCTTCTCTGAATCAATTGAATAACAATTTAACAATGCAACAATTTAACAACGCAATTATTGTCTTGACTTTTTCAAAAAGTTTAATATACTGGGGAAAGTCGTTGATTTTTAGAAGCAATTATCAGTTCGCTAAATTAGTTAATTAATATATAAATGGCAAAAGAAGCAACGAATCAGCAAGACCTCAAAACCAGAATCAGGATTAAGGTCAAAGCCTACGATCATAAAGTGATCGACCAGTCTGTTAGGAAAATTGTTGATACTGCTCAGAGAACGGGCGCCAAAGTTATCGGTCCGGTGCCATTGCCGACAGCTATCAAAAAGGTTACGGTTAACAAGTCCACTTTTGTGCACGAAGACAGCCGGGACCAGTATGAAGTGAGAACCCACAAAAGATTGATTGATATTGTGGAGCCGTCGGACAAGACCATCGAAGAACTGACCAACCTTGATTTGCCCGCCGGAGTGGGAATTGAGATTAAGATGTAGTTTTTGAACAATATTTGCAAAATCGACTAATTTAAGTCCGCCGAAAGAGATCGAATTTTTTCAGCTCTTTCTCGGGATACTGAATTAGCTTTTAGCGCCGAATATTTTATTAAGGCGAGAGGAGCTTTACTTCAGAGTCTTTAATAATATTCGGTTTTATAATTGGCTTTTTTTGGAAAATCATTCTTCTTTGCGGTTAAGAAGATTTTTAAAAAAGCGCCAAGATCTGTTTTTGAAAACGGGAAAAGTTTCACACCGCTTTAAGAATATAAATATTTTACCTTATTTGCCCCGCAATGCGGGGCAGGCCCTAAATAACAAATTTATCAACATGAAATTCATATTGGCGAAAAAAATAGGAATGACAACGATACACAAGGAAGATGGGACGGCTGAGAACGTGACTTTGCTGGAAGCAAGGGACAATATTGTCACTCAGGTGAGAAACGAGGAAAAAGACGGATACAGGGCAATCCAATTGGGGTACAAAAGAAACTCGGCCAAGAAAGGAAGAGAATATTTGAATAAAAGCGAATTTAAAAATGCCGAAACTGAACTTAAGGAGAAAGAGGCGGTGACTTTGGAGCAATTCCAAGAAGGCGACAAGGTCGAAGCGACCGGAACCAGTAAAGCCAAAGGATTCCAAGGAGTAGTCAAGAAGTGGGGTTTTGCGGGATCTCCGGCCAGCCATGGTCATAGGCACGATTTGAGAGCCCCCGGTTCTATCGGAGGCATGTATCCTCAAAAAGTGTTCAAAGGCAAGAAGATGGCCGGAAGAATGGGAGGAAAGCAAAAGACGGTGAAAAACCTGGAAGTGGTCTTGGTGGATAACGAAAACAAACTGCTGGCCTTGAAAGGCGCAGTTCCGGGGAACAACAAATCCATAGTGAAAATTTACAGCAGCCGGCGTTAGGATTTTTTTTAATTTTGGATATAAATTAGTTTTTGAAATTATGGCAAAGATTGAAGTAAAAAATCTGAAAGGTGAAAAAGTGGAAGATCTTCAGTTGAAGGACGAAATTTTCGGCGTTGAGAGAAGCGATGCTCTTATTCATCAAGTTTACGTGTCTCAAGCGTCCAACAGGAGAAGCAACACGGCCCACACCAAAACCAGAAAAGAAAGAAGAGGTTCCGGCCAAAAGCCTTGGCGGCAAAAGGGGACCGGGCGAGCCAGGGTGGGAACGGTAAGAAACCCCATTTGGAGAAAGGGAGGGGTAGCTTTCGGCCCGAGGAATGAGAGGAACTATAATAAGAAAATTAACAAGAAGATGAAGCGTGCCGCTGTCAAAATGGTTTTAAGCGGCAAATTGGCGGATCGGGAGATAGTGGTTCTTAAAGATAACAATTTTGAAGAAAACAAGACCGGAAAAGCGAAAAAGGCCTTGGATAACTTGAAAATCAAAGGAACTGTTTTGTGGGCTTACGGCAAGGAAGACAATGGCAAGAGGCTGGCTACCCGCAACTTGGAAAACGTGGAGAATATTTTGTGGAGCAATTTGAACGTTTTTGATATGCTTAATAAGAAATATTTGATTATAAGCAAGGACGATCTGCAGAAATTGGAAGAGCTTTACAAAGCGGAGGAAGCGGAAAAAGAGCCTTCCAAGGCTGAAGCCGAAACGGTTTCTCAAAAGGCGTAATTAATTGTTTAAATAGAATTATATATAGTTATGACGGCATTTTTAAGAAAAAACAAGAAGGAAGAGAAGGAAGAAGGCGCCTCCGGCAGTCAGCTGGAGCAGGACAAGCCCAAGCAAAAGGAAGAAGGTAAGAAAAGCAAGGGTAAAAAGAAGAAGATTAGCGAAGAGCTTAAAGAAAATGCCGAGCTGGTGGAGAGAGTGATTGTTTCGCCGGTAGTCTCGGAGGATGCTATGAACAAAAACGCTATCAACAAGTATGTTTTTGAAGTAGCCAAGGATTGCAATAAAAAGGAAATCGCTCAAGCGGTAAGGGCTTTGTACGGAGTGGACGTAATCAAAGTAAATGTAATCAGAAAAAGCCCCCAAAGCCACCGTTTCCGAATGGCGGCGGGACAGAAAAAGGGAAGAAAGAAGGCGGTAGTCACCATCAAATCGGGCCAAGAAATCAAGCTGTTTAGCGAATAAATCATCCAAACATATAAACATTTAAACATGTAAACAAGTTTAGATGTTTGTATGCTTAAATGCTTAAATGAGAAGTTATGTCAGTTAAAGTTTATAGAAAAAATAACGCGGGAAGAAGAGGAATGTCGGTGGTAAAGCCGGAGAATTTGACCGACAGCAAACCGGAAAAAGGCCTTTCTTCGAATTTGAAGCGAAATGTGGGGCGATCAAACGGAAAAATATCTATTCGCCACAGGGGCGGAGGAAGCAAAAGAAGATATAGGCAGGTAGATTTTAAAATGAATAAATTTGACATACCCGGCAGAGTGGAATCGATAGAGAAAGACCCCAATAGAAGCGCTTTGATTGCTTTAGTGGTTTACAAGGACGGAGAAAAGAGGTATGTTTTAGCTACCAAGGGATTAAAGAAGGGAAAAGAAATTATTACTCGCGAAGATGCGTCAGTGGAAGAGGGAAATCGATTGAAATTGAAAAACATCCCTGTGGGAACTTTTGTCAGCAATGTTGAAATGAAGCCCTCCAAAGGCGGTCAATTAGCCAGAAGCGCGGGAACGGCTGTCGTAGTGCAGGCTGTCGAAGGCAAAATGGCTCATCTGAAGATGTCTTCCGGGGAAGTTAGGATGGTTCCGAAAGAGGGATATGCGACTGTGGGACAGGTTAGCAATTTCGAGCATGGTTCTTACCGGATTGGCAAAGCGGGAAGAAAAAGGCATATGGCGCGCAGGCCCAAGGTCCGAGGATCAGCGATGAATCCCTGCGATCATCCACACGGAGGAGGAGAGGGAAGACAGCCGATAGGGTTGAAGTATCCGAAATCTCCATGGGGCAAGCAGAGCTTGGGAAAGAAGACCAGAAAAAGCAACAAGCACTCCAGCAAATACATTATCAAGGGAAGAGGTAAGAAGAAGAGAAAGTAAACGATTTTTAAAGTCAGATTAAATTATTTCAATTATTTTAAAAGTTAGAATTTATTAGAAAGTTGAGAAAGTAAGAAACAAGGACACAAGATACAGGCACCAAACAAGAAACAATTCACCAAATCACCTGTCTGACACCAGGCAAGTAAGAAACAAACTGTTTGAATATTAGAATTTTGAATTTGTTTGTATCCTTGTTTCTTGTATCCTTAGTTCAAGCACAGCTTTTATATTTCAGAAGCATTTCAATAATTATCTAATTACCAATTACCAATTACTAATTACCAAATTATGTCCAGATCAATCAAAAAAGGACCATTTATAGATGAGAAGCTGCTGAAGAAGGTCAAAGACAAGAAACCGGGCGATAAGCAGGCTATCAAGACCTGGTCAAGGGCTTGCGTAATTACTCCAGAAATGGTAGGGTTTGTTTTCGCGGTACACAACGGGAAAAACTTTATCGAAGTTTTGGCCACGGAAGACATGGTGGGGCATAAACTGGGAGAATTTGCGCCGACCAGGAAGTTTGTCAAACACGGAGGAAAACTGCAGAAAGAACAGGAGACGAAATAAATAACCATATTAACATATTAACATACTAACATACTAACATTTTAACATACTAACAATTTCATGATTGATCAGTAATCAATTTCTGTTTAAATGTTTAAATGTTAAAATGAATTTTTATGCAAGTTAAGGCGAGTTTAAAAAATTATAGGAGATCCGCCAGGAAAGCCAGGGAAGTTACCAGGCTTCTGAGGGGAATGAAGGCTGAAGAAGCCGCGGTTCAGCTGATGACGTGGGAAAAAGGATCTAGCGAAGATTTGCTGAAGCTTCTGAAAAGCGCGGTGGCCAACGCTCAAAACAATTTTAAATTGAATGAAGAAGATTTATATATTGCTGAGGCGAAAGTGAATGAAGGAGCTACGCTCAAGAGATGGAGAGCCAGGGCTTATGGCAGGGCAACCCAAATACTGAAAAGAACCTGCCACATTGAATTAACGCTGGAAGCGCAAGAAAAGCCGGAAGCAAAGGAAAAAAGCAAGAAAGAGAGTGAGAAAGCGGAAGAAGAAAGCAGGAAGAGCCAAAGCTAAAATTATCCTAGTTGTTCTAAAAGTTGGAATATGTTAGAAATTAGTGGAAATGCATAGAAACTGGTTGAAATTCATAGAAATTTGAATAAATTAAGAAACAAGGACACAAGATACAAGCACCAAACAAGAAACAATTCACCAAATTATAAGAAACAAACAGTTTGGATATTTGAATTTTGAATTTGTTTGCTCGCCCCCGTGGGAGCAGAGCGACTTTACGGGGTATCCTTGTTTCTTGTATCTTGTATCCTTAGTTCAAGCACAGCTTTTATATTTCAGAAGCATTTCAATAATTATCTAATTACCAATTACCAATTACTAATTACCAAATTATGGGCCAAAAAATCGATCCGAGAATATTCAGAATAGGAATCAATAAAACTTGGAAATCCAGGTGGTACAACGATAAGAATTATCAGAAAAACCTCCAGCAGGATGTCCGGTTAAGGCAGGAGTTGAAGGAAAAACTCAAAAAGGCCGGCGTGGCATCAATAGAAATCGAGAGAAGCGTCGGGAAGATTAGGATTGTTATTCATTCCAGCCGCCCGGGAGTTTTGATAGGAAGAGCCGGCCAGGGGTTGGAAAAATTAAAAGAAGCCATAAAGAAGAAATATTTTTTCAAAGATAATTCGGAAGTTCAGCTGGATGTCAAGGAAATCAAATACATGGAGGAGAATGCTCAATTGTTGGCCGACGATGTGGCCGAGCAGATTGAGAAAAGAGTTTCTTTTCGAAAAGCGATGAAGATGACTTTGGACAAGACTATGAAAAATAGGAATGTTCGGGGAGCGAAAATAGGCTTATCCGGAAGATTGGGAGGAGCGGAAATGTCCCGGAAAGAATGGCTGGCCAAGGGGAGCTTGCCTCTGCACACCTTGAGGGCCAATATAGATTTTGCCAAATCTGTCGCTTATACGACTTATGGAACCATCGGGGTCAAGGTTTGGCTTTACAAGAAGGGAAACGAGAACAACAATCAGTAATTACTAACGCAAGAGTTATGTTAATGCCTAAAAAGGTAAAATACAGGAAGAAGCAAAGGGGCGGCAGAATAAAGGGAAACGCCACCAGGGGAACCCGGGTTTCTTTTGGAGAATTTGGCATGAAGGCTTTAACCACCGGTCTCATTAACTCCCGCGAGATTGAGGCGGCCAGAAGAGCGATGACAAGATATGTCCAAAAAGGAGGCAAGATTTGGATTCGCATTTTTCCGGATCATCCAATGTCAAGAAAAGGAAATGAAGTTCCGATGGGAAAAGGAAAAGGAGACCCGGAATTTTTTGTAGCCAAGGTAAAGCCGGGAAGAGTAATGTTTGAAATTGACGGGATAAAGGAAGATGTGGCCAAAAGAGCTATGAAGCTGGCTTCGGACAAGCTAAGCGTCAAGACTAAATTTGTTAAAAAGGATTAATTTTTAAGGAAGCGAGTTTTATGAACGCCCAAGAACTGAGAAAACAAACCAAAGAAGAGCTGCAAGACCTGCTTAAGGAGAAAAAGGCTCGTTTATGCCAGGTTAGGTTTAGCGTAAAATCCAGACAAGCCAGGAATCACCAGGAACAGAATCATATCAAGAAGGACGTAGCCAGAATTTTGACTGTGCTAAAGGAGAAAGAAGTAAGCAATTAATTTTAATTTATGGCCGAAGAAAAGAAGAAAAAGTCAAGCGGGAAGATTATAGTTAAGAAAAAGGGAACAGTAGTAAGCGACAAAAACGACAAAACCGCGGTAGTGGAAGTGACGGATTTGAAAACCCATCCTATATACCAGAAAAAATATCGGAAAACGAAGAGGTATAAGGCCCACGACGAGAAAAACACCTGCAAAGTGGGAGATGAAGTGGTAATCGCCCAAACCAAGCCGATAAGCAAAGACAAGTGCTGGGAAGTAACCAGCAACTAGTTGCTGGAAATTGTTAAATTGCTGCATTGTTAAATTGATGATAAATCGAAAAAATGAGTAGCAAAACAATGTAACAATTTAGCAATGTAACAATGTAACAATGAATTATTATGATCCAAGTAGAGACAAAATTGAAAGTGGCCGATAACTCGGGAGCGAAGATTATCCAATGTTTTAAGATACTGGGAGGATCCCGCAGAAGATATGCCAGAGTGGGGGATGTGGTTTTGGCTTCGGTCAAAGTTTCCGAGCCCAGGGGAGCGGTAAAGAAGAAAGACGTTGTAAGAGCGGTTATTGTGAGACAAAAAAAGGCGCAGAGGAGAAAAGACGGCACTTATATTCGATTTGATGACAACGCGGCCATTATTGTAGACGGCAAAGACCCCAAGGGCACGAGAGTTTTCGGACCCATTGCCAGAGAAGTCAGAGAAAGGGGATTTATGAAGATTGTTTCTTCAGCCAAAGAAGTTTATTAAGATAATTCGAGATAAGATATTTTTATGAAAATCAGGATTAGAAAAAATGATAAAGTAAAAGTTTTAGCCGGCAAAGACAGGGGGAAGAAGGGCAAGGTTATCGGAGTAGATCGGGAAACCGGCAGAGTTACAGTTGAGGGAGCCAACGAGATTAAAAAGCATCGGAAGCCTCAAAAGAGAGGTCAGAAGGGCGAAATAATAACAGCCTCCGGCCCGATGAATTCATCCAATGTGCAATTGATTTGCCCCAAATGCGGAAAAGTCACTCGAATAGGACATAAATTTGAAGGAGACAAGAAGTTAAGGGTTTGCAAAAAGTGTAAAGCCAATATTGATTAAAATAACGGGCCGTTAGGCCGGATGTAATTAAAAACTGTTATGAACAATTTAAGAAAAAAGTATATAGAGGAAATTATCCCCCAGTTGAAAAAGGAAACAGGTAAGAACAACGAATGGGCGGTAGCCAGGCCGGAAAAAGTTTCCATCAATGCGGGGTTGTCGAAAGCGGACAAAAACCCGGAATTCAAAAAGGACGTAATTAACGATCTGAGAGCTATTTCCGGGCAGGCTCCCGTTTTAAGCAGGGCGAAGAAGTCAATTTCCGGTTTTAAAGTGAGGCAGAATCAGGAAGTCGGGGCGGTGGTCACTTTGCGCGGCAGAAGAATGTGGGATTTCATTGAGAGATTGGTTGGCGTTACATTGCCCAGAATAAGGGACTTTAGAGGAATTGAACGCAGGAGCGTCGACGGGCAGGGCAATCTGAATTACGGAATCAAGGAACAACTGGTTTTTCCCGAGATTTCTCATGACGATATCAAAAATATTTTCGGCATGCAGGTCAACATCAAAACTACGGCCGACAATAAAGAAGAAGGACTGAAAATGTTTGAATTGCTTGGTTTTCCCATGCAGAAAGATTAATAATACTAATTAAATTATATATGAGCTTCGATCAAATAGCGGATATGTTAGCAAGAATAAGAAATGCCCAATTAGCGGGAAGAATGGATGTTTCTATGCCCTCTTCCAAATTCAAGCTGGCTCTGGCGCAAGTTTTATATAATAAAGGTTATATTGAAAAAGCCTCTATTTTTTCCGAAGGCAACAAGAGTTTTTTGAAGATAAAACTGAAGTACGACAAAGGGCAGCCCTTAATCAAAGGTTTGAAAAAAGTAAGCAAACAGGGGTGCAGAATTTATAAGGGAAAGGATGACATCAGAAATGTCAAAAACGGGTACGGATTTGCGGTTATTTCCACCTCCAAGGGACTTTTGACCGACAGAGAAGCCAGAAAAGAAGGCATTGGAGGAGAAATTGTTTGTGAAATCTGGTAGAATTCATATTAACATATTAACATATCTATTTAGTATAAAGATGCGGATTAATTAATAGGTAAATGGTTATGTTAGATTTTAAGGACCTGGTAGCCAAAGAAAAATTTCAAACTAGTAGAAATTTGGAGAAAGAAGACGCAAGGATACAAGACACAAGCACCAAACAAGAAACAATTCACCAAATTATAAGAAACAAACAGTTTGGATATTTGAATTTTGAATTTGTTTGTATCCTTGTTTCTTGTATCCTTGTATCCTTAATTCCGGTAGCTAGTCAAAAGTGTTAGAATGTTAGTATGTTAAAATGTTAAAATGATAATTATTTTTTATGGCCAGGAAAGCATTAATTGAAAAAGCTAACAAGAAGCCCAAATTTTCTACCAGAGAAGTGAGAAGGTGTTGGAAGTGTGGCAGAAAAAGGGGATATATGAGGGATTACGACTTATGCAGAATTTGTTTCCGCGAGCTTGCCAGAAAGGGAGAAATCCCCGGCGTGAAGAAGTCGAGCTGGTAAAGTTCATATAAACATTTAAGCATCCAAGCATATAAGCAAAAATGCATCGAGTTGTTAAAATGTTAAAATGCCTCGCCCCGTGTGAGCGATAGCGAATTTACGGGGTTAAAATGTTAAAATGTTAAGATGATTACATTATGTCAAGAATAGGAAAATTGCCGGTAGAACTTCCCGAGGGAGTTGCGGCCGAAGTTAAAGACAGGTCAATTACAATCAAAGGTCCCAAAGGCGAGCTTTCTTTTGACTTTGGGTATAAAGTGGACATCAAAGAAGAGAACGGCTCGATAATTGCCTCTCAGAGAGAAAGAACCAAACAATCCAAATCTATGTGGGGTACGGCTCGTTCAATAATTTTCAATATGGTGAAGGGAGTGACAGAGGGATTTGAAAAAAAACTGGAACTCCACGGCGTGGGATACAGGATGGATGTTCAGGGAGATATTTTGAAGTTGAATCTGGGTTTTTCTCATCCGGTGGAAAAGAAAATCCCGGAAGGCCTGCAAGCCTCTATAGATAAAAATGTTTTAACTATAAGCGGAGTCAACAAGGAACAAGTGGGAGAATTTGCGGCCAAAGTAAGAACTTTGAGGAAAGTGGAGCCTTACAAGGGAAAAGGATTCAGGTATGAAGGAGAAGAGTTTATTAAAAAAGAAGGCAAAAGAGCAGGCGGCGGAGGCGAGTAGTATTTCATATAAACATTTAAACATCCAAGCATATAAGCAAAAATGCATTGAGTTGTTTAAATGTTAAAACGCCTCTCCGTGCGTGAGCGATAGCGAATTTACGGGGTTTAAATGTTTAAATGATTTAATTTTATGACAAGCGCAAAAGATAGCAATCAGAAAAGACTTTTTAGGAAAAAAAGAAGCCGGGCTAAAATATCCGGCTCTGCAAGTATACCGCGAATTTCTGTCTTTCGGAGCAACAAACAGCTTTATGTCCAGCTGATAGATGATCAAGCGGGCGTTACTTTGACTAGCGCCAGAAGCAAAGAAGTGGACAAGAAATTGTTTAATGCGGAGACGGCGAAAGAAACCGGTAAAAAACTTGCTGAAAAAGCTTCCAAAAAGAAGATAAAAGAGGCGGTTTTTGACAGATCCGGCTATAGGTATCATGGCAAAGTGAAAGCCTTGGCGGAGGGAATGAGAGAGCAGGGAATGAAATTTTAATTTTTACTAACCAGAATTAAGATTTAAATATTATAAATGGCAAACAAGAGATTTAACGGCAAAAAGAAGCAAGAATACGAACAGAAACTTTTGGATTTGGCCAGGGTGGCCAGGGTAATGAAAGGCGGAAGAAGATTTTCTTTTCGCGCTACCGTCGTGGTTGGGAATAAAAAGGGCAAAGTGGGTGTTGGAACAGCTAAGGGAAGCGATGTGTCAGATTCTATCTCCAAAGCCGCCAACAAGGCCAAAAAGGAAGTGGTAAATGTAAAAAGACTGGATTCCACGATTTCTTTTAGGGTGGATGAGAAATTCAGGGGAGCGGAAATTATGATAAAACCCGCAAAGGAAGGAAAGGGCATTGTAGCCGGAGGCGCTATGAGGTCGGTTTTGGAGTTGGCGGGAATTAAAAACGTAACTGCAAAATCGCTTGGATCTTCCAACAAAATCAATGTTGCCAAGGCGACTGTCAACGCGCTGAAGGCGCTGGAAGGAAAGAGGCCGGAAAAAGAAAAGAAAGAAGGCGGAGTGAAAAAAGGAATCGAAAGTGAAAAAAAAGCTTCCGGCAAGAATGAAAAGGCAAATGCCGTCTCAACGACGGCAAAAAAAAGCGGGGAAGGAAAAAAGGCTCCCGCGGGCGAAAAGGATGCGTCTCCCAAAAGCAGAAACGAAAAATCAAACGCCGCCAAGAAGAAAGATTCGGCAGCTGCCAAGAAGTCTCCGAAGCAGACCGGCAAAACCAAGAAAACCACCTCAAAGAGCGCTTAATCATAGATTGCAATAACTAATTACGAATAACTAATCACAAGATTATGCAAATTCACGAATTAAAAATATCCGCCGGAAAAAAATCCAAAAGAGTAGGCAGAGGCGGAAAAAGGGGCACCTATTCCGGCAGAGGCATGAAAGGCCAGAAAGCCAGAGCGGGTTTTTCCCAGAAAGCTACCTTTGAAGGCGGCAAAACCAGCTTAGTGCAAAGAACCAAAAAGCTGAGAGGTTTCAAGTCTTTAAATCACTCAAAAATAGCGGTTAATTTAACAAAATTGCAAGAAAAGTTTCAAGACGGAGATGTCATCAGCAGGAAAACTTTGACTGAAAAGGGAATCATCAAAAAGAAAGAAGACGCAAAGATTCTTTCAGAGGGAACGCTGGACAAAAAATTCAAAATAGACGGTTTGGCTGTTTCGGCTCAGACGAGAGCCAAAATAGAAAAGGCCGGAGGCGAAATTTTATCCGAAGAACAGGCAGAAGAACCCAAAAAGCTGAAAGAGGCCGGCCAAAAAACCGGCGCGGACAGCAAGAGCGAAACCGCCCGAAAAGAACAAGAAAAAACACCTCAAACGGAAGAAAAAAAGAATAAAAAATAAAATTGCCGGATGTTTCAAAAACTGGTACAAATATTCAAAGCTAAAGATATAAGGAATAAACTCCTCTTTATTTTTGCTGTTTTGGTCATTTTCAGGCTGGCGGCCAATATTCCTATTCCGGGCATTGACGCGAGGCAGCTCCAGAACTTTTTTGAAGGCAATCAGATTTTTGGCTTGCTGGACATATTTTCCGGCGGAGGCTTGAGAAATATCTCTATCGTTATGCTCGGCGTGGGGCCATACATTACAGCGTCCATCATCATGCAGCTTTCCACTATGATATTTCCCAAAATAGAGCAAATGTACAAGGAAGAAGGGGAGGCCGGCAGGCAAAAATTCAATATGTGGACGCGCTGGCTTACGGCTCCTTTGGCTTTAGTGCAGTCTTTCGGGATGATTTCTCTTTTGAAAAGCCAGGGATTGATGGGAGATTTAGTTCTCTTTGATTATGTGATGATTGTCGTAACCGCCACGGCGGGGACAATCTTCTTAATGTGGCTGGGTGAGCTGATTACGGAAAAAGGGTTGGGGAACGGAGTTTCCCTGTTGATTTTTGCCGGTATCGTTTCCGCTCTGCCAACTGCCATCAAGCAGCTAATCGCCACCTGGGATCCTACTCAAATTTTGACATACTTGGCTTTTGCTTTGATATCTATTTTTATTATAGCGGCAATTGTGTTTATCACAGAAGGGCAGCGCAATGTCCCCATTTCTTTTGCCAGAATGGCCAGAGGCGGCAGTCAGCAGGGAGGAAATAATTCCATTTTGCCCTTGAGAGTTAATATGGCCGGAGTTATTCCCATCATTTTTGCTATGTCCATTATGCTTTTTCCGGGCGTTATAGCCAATTTTTTAGCCGGTAGTTCTGTTGAGCCGGTGGCAAACGTGGCTTCTTTTATAGCGGATGTTTTTGCCAATCAATGGTTTTATGGAACGTTTTATTTTGCTTTGGTGGTGATGTTTACTTTCTTTTACACAGCGGTCACCTTCGATCCCAAAAGAGTGGCGGAGAATCTTCAGAGGCAAGGCGGTTTTGTTCCGGGAATTCGGCCGGGAAAACCCACCATGGAATACCTCAACTATATTGTTAACCGGGTTACGCTCACCGGAGCTACTTTCTTGGGATTAGTGGCGGTTATGCCTTTTATCGTCCAAGGAATAACGGGTATAGATAATATAACAATCGGAGGAACGGGAGTTTTGATTGTAGTTTCAGTGGTGCTGGAAACTATGAAACAAATCGAAGGACAATTGGTAATGCGGGATTATGACGAATTTGCTTCACGCTAGAGTGTCTTTATATAAAAACCTTTGCAAATAATAACTTTTCCGTTAGAATAAAAACAAAGTTTTGAAAACCACTGAAGAATGCAGAAATCCCCTTGAAATGTCATCCTGAATGCCACCGCTATAGCGGGGTGCCGCTTAAGCGGCAAAAATCAGGATCTCCATGAATAAGCCATTTTTGGAAATTTATAGATTCTGAATCCCGCCAGAGGAAGGTAAACAAGTTCAGAATGACATTCTTCTATGGTTTCGTTTTGAAATAATAAAAAAAATGGATCTGGACAAAAAATTCAAAATAATCGGCGGGAAAGAAATCGGCGGTGAAATAGAAGTAAATGGGGCCAAAAACGCGGCACTCAAGATTTTGGCCGCTTTGGTTTTATCGGACGAGAAATGCGTAATAAGAAACTTTCCTTTCATAGAAGACACTCAAAGGATGTTGGAACTCTTGGAAAGCATGGGAGCTGAATTGGAAATTGACAAAAAAAGCAAGACAGTAGAGGTTAACCCCGAAAACATTACCGAAGCCGATTTGGACGGAGAAATGGCCAGAAGATTGCGAGCCTCTATTCTTTTGGTGGGTCCTTTGCTGGCAAAGTTTGGAAAAGTCAAAATGGATCATCCCGGGGGATGCGTTATCGGCAAGAGGCCGATCGATATGTTCCTGGAAGGATTCAAAGCCCTGGGAGCCCAAGTGGAAACCGAAAACGGCCAATTTTATTTAAAAACATCCGCCGGCGGAAAACTGAGCGGGGCGGAATATTTTTTCCCCAAGATCACGGTAACGGGAACGGAAGCTATGATGATGACCGCTGTGCTGGCCGAAGGAAAAACCACCCTCAAAAATTGTGCGATGGAACCGGAGATTCCGGTATTGGCGGATTATCTGAACAAAAACGGAGCCAAAATCAAAGGAGCCGGCACGCCGGTTATGGAAATCGAGGGCGTTGAAGCCGTTTCAGCCGGAGAATTTGAGGTTATTCCCGATCGGATAGAAGCGGGCACTTTTGTTATGCTCGGCTTAATTGCCAATAGCGAAATTACAGTAAAAAATTGCAATCCGGAACACTTGGGAGCGGCTTTGCCCATTCTGAAAAATGCCGGAGCCAATTTGGAAATAGGCGGCAATTATATCAAAACTCTGAAGCATTCCGGAATGAAAGCGGTCTCCATCACCACTCATGAATACCCGGGATTCGCCACGGATATGCAGCCTCCTTATACTTTGCTGATGACTCAGGCCGAAGGGACTTCCTTGATCCACGAGGCTATTTTCGAAGGCAGGCTTTTCTTTACCGATCAACTGGCCACCATGGGAGCCAACACAATTATGTGTGATCCTCATCGGGTGGTGGTTTCCGGACCTTCCAAGCTATATGGCAAAAGGCTTTCCAGCCCGGACCTGAGGGCGGGGATCACTATGGTGATTGCCGGTATCATCGCCGAAGGAGAAACAGTAATAGACAATATTTACCAAATAGACAGGGGCTATGAGAATATTGACGAAAGATTGAGGAACTTGGGCGTTGAGATAGAAAGAATTGATTAAAAATAATTTTTTAAAATGGAAGGTTACAGCAATTTTTTAAAAAGTTTCCGCCATGCTTTTCGCGGCTTTTGGTATATGTTTAGACGAGAGAGAAACTTCAGGATAGAAGTAATTATCGGAGTAATTGTTTTAGCGGCCGCTTTCTTGCTTAAAATGAAAGACTGGGAAATAGCGGCGATTATCTTTGCGATATTCTCGATTTTGATTTTGGAGTCAATCAATACTTTGGTGGAAAGACTGGTTAACATTTTCAAGCCCCGCATTCATCCCTACGCCAAAATGCTCAAAGACGTGACGGCTTCCATAGTGCTGATCGGCTCTCTGGGAGCGTTTCTGATCGGCCTGGTCATCTTTTGGTCTTATGTCTTCGGCTAATGAAAAACCCTCTTGATTTTTTTGGGAGGGAGCCTATCAAAGAGAAAACTAACACAAGAGAAATAAAAATTTTCAACAAGCTTCTTATGGTGATGCTTGTTTTTTTGTTTGGGTTTTTTTGCGCTCAATATATTAAAGCTGAAGACAACAAGAACTTTCCGAATTTGAAAATTTCCGAATTTATGTATGATTTTGATGGTTCCGATAAGGATAATGAGTGGATAGAGGTGTATAATGACTCTAATGGAGATATTATACTGGAACAAGTTCGCAAATATTCGGATAATTATATATTGCCGATTCGTGTTTGTACAAAAGTTAAAGACGGAAATTGTTCCGAGAGCAGCCCCGTTTATTCTAAGAAAAAAAAGGCAATCATTGGAGAAGGAGAGCTTTTTGTTATTACCAATAAAAATAAATCTTACAAAGTTAGCAAAAAAAACAAGAGCGAGCTTATCTCATTTGTATCAAATTTCACCTTGGGCAATGGTGAAAAGGAAGATTTAGGTATTATTTGGAGCGAAAAAAGTGAAAAAGAAAAGTTTTTAGATAAAGTTGCATACTCGAAAAAGTGGGGAGCTGATGGTAATGCTAGAACTTTAGAGAGAATTGACTATGATAAAGATGGAAAAAGAGAGAATTGGATAGAATCCGTTTATTTCTTGGGGACACCGGGGTTTGAATATTCAAAACAAAAAAATGCTTACACTAAGAAGATAAAAATTAGCGAAACTCTTCCTGATCCGATTGGGAAGGATCGTTTTGGAGAGTATATTGAGATTGTAAATAATTCAGAAAAAAGAGTGAATTTATGGGGGTGGTCATTGGAAGATGATTCAGGGAAAAGTTTCTTTTTTGAAGAGGATGAAGTGATATTTCCCAAAGAAATTATGCCCCTCAAAAGGGGAAAAACTGGTTTGATTTTAAACAATAAGGGTACAGAAAGGGTTAAGCTGATTAATCCTGTGGGAGGTGTGGTAGATGATATTGAATATCAAGGATCAAAGCAGGGCTTTTGCTACGCCTACGATAAACAAGAAAAATGGAAATGGACGCGGGAGTGCAGCTTCGGGGAAGAGAACGTTTTCCCCGAGCCCAAAAAATGCCCGGAAAATTTAAAGATTAGCGAAATATTTCCGAATCCGGAAGAAAATGAAAAAGAAAATGAATGGATTGAGATACACAACCCCGGCAAAGAAAAGGCCTCCTTGGAAGGCTGTTATCTGGCGGATGAGAATTTGCTGGAGAAGGATATTGACAGGTACTTCAAGTTTTCCGAGAAATACTGTATAAAGCCCGGCGGATACTTTTCAGTCAAAAGAGAAAGATTTAATTTCGGCATGAACAACGGAGGAGAAGTTGTCGCCCTGGCTGGCGCAAGCGGCGAAACAGTGGACAGAATTCACTATGACAGCTCGGAAGAAGGCCAAGCCTACGCTTTCAACGGCAAGAATTGGGGCTGGACGGAAATTCCGACGCCGGGTAAGAGAAACCGTTTTCCCGAGCCGAAGAAATATCCCGGCAAGATTGAAATCACCGAATTTTTAGCCAATGCTGAAGGCAGAGACAAGGGCAAGGAATGGATTGAAATTTACAATAAAGAAAAACAAAAAGCGGATTTATCCGGCTGGAAGATAGAAAACCAATCCGGCAGGGAATTCGAGATAGAAAATTTTTCTATAAAACCGGGAGGGCTGAAGGTTTTGAAATTGAAAAACACCTCCTTTTCCATCCGCAACAGCGGAGGCTGGATCGCTCTGGCGGATCCCAACGGAAAACTGGTCAGCAAAGCGGAGTATGCTGGACCGGCCAAGGCAGGGTCTTCCTATAATCAAATTCCCGAAAAAGACGGAAAGGAGTGGGGCTGGAGCCACTTTTTGACTCCCGGCGGGAAAAATAAAATCAACCATCCCCCCAGATTTAAAATTGACAAGCCCCGCGAAGCTTACGAGGACGTAAAGGCCTATTTTGAATTGGATAGCGTCAAAGATCCGGACGGAGACAAAGTGAAAATCCGCTGGGACTTCGGCGACGGGCATCGCAGCTATAAAAAAGAAAATTCCCATGTTTACGAGGACGAAGGCGAGTATGAAGTGGAAGCCAGAGTGAGCGACCCGAGTGTTCATGTTTTTGAAAAATTTGAAATTGAAGTGGATGATTACCCGGAGTATGATTTAGAGATAGTTAAATTACTGCCTAATCCTGCTGGGAGAGACTCTGAAGGCGAAGTAATTTGGATCAAAAACAACAGCGATGAAGACTTGGACTTGAAGGATTGGTCCGTGGCCACCGGCAAAGATAAGGAAAGTTTGACCAATCATCCCATTAGAGAAGAATTTGAGATTGAAGCCGGGGAAGTGGATGACCTGGAGCGAGACGACAGCGCCTTTGCCTTGCTTAATAAAAAGGGACGAGTCGAGCTGAGGTATCCCAACGGGGAAACGGCCGACAAAGTTAAATATGAGAAAAATAGGATCGAAGAAGAAGAGCTATATGTACTGGAAGAAAAAAAGTGGATATGGCAGAAATCTAATTTTCAAGAAGAAAATGAGGAAAAAGAAAAACCTCCCCAAAAGGAGGTCTCAGTGGCATCTGTCGAAGAACAACACTCATCATCCGGCTTTTCCATAAGTGAGATTATTGCCAATGAAGAAACAAAACAAAGCCAAGCTCTGCCAAGATTAGTCTTCAAGAATTGGCTAAATAGTAATTTTCCGGGTAAAGTATGGAGAAAAATGCAACATTATTCTAACATCGCAACATCCTGACACTTTTGATTAGTTACTGGAATTAAGGATACAAGGATACAAGAAACAAGGATACAAAAAAATTTAAAACTCGAAATTCAAATATTCAAACTGTTTCTTTCTCGCCTGGCGCTAAGCAGGCGATTTGATAAATTGTATCTTGTTTGGTTGATTGTATCTTGTGTCCTTGTATCTTAATTTATTCAAATTTCTATAAATTTCTATGAGTTTCAACCAGTTTCTATAAATTTCCACTAATTTTCAATAGACTCTAAATTAATAAGTTTATCTAAATGTTTATATGTTTAAATGTTAACATGTTAAAATGACTACGCTCTCTCCACATATTCCCCCTTTTCCGTGTTGACTTTCACCACATCTCCCTTTTCCACAAAAAGAGGAGTGGAAATTTGCAGGCCGGTTTCCAGGGTGACTTGCTTGGAGCCGCCGTCGGCGGTGTTGCCCTTTATCCCCGGAGGAGCTTCGGTAACTTCAAAATCCATTTTTATGGGGAGCTGAATATTGATTGGGTTTCCTTCAAAATAATAAACGTCGATCTCCGCCCCCTCTTTCAAGTAGCCGGATTGCTCGCCGACAACTTCTTGCGGCAGCTCGAATTGTTCGTAAGTTTCATTGTTCATGAAATAATAAGTGTCTGCTTCTCGGTAGAGGAATTGCGCCTTTTTGGTTTCAATAGAAGCCTCGCCGGCTCTTTCCGATCCTTGGAAAGTTTTGTTGATGATGGATCCGTCCCTGAGATTTTTCAGCTTGGTGCGCAAAACCGCTCCGGCGCGGCCGGTTTTGGAATGCTGGTCGGCAAGAACCAAAAACGGCTCGCCGTTTAAAACAATTTTTTTACCTTTTTTTATGTCTGAAATGGAAAGCATGGTTGAAAACTCAAAAGTTAAAACTCAAAACTCAAAACCACAACGAAAAACTTAAAACCTTAAAATACAAAATTCTATGTAAGGGATAGTGGTCCAAGCGACTTTAGTAGCTAATTTCAAGATTCAAGATTCAAGATACTGGATTCTATTCTTATCTCGCTACAAACGGCAACAAGCCGATGATTCGGGCTCTTTTGACGGCTTTGGAAACCACCCTTTGGTGCTTGGAGCAAACCCCGGTTCTCTTGCGGGGCAGAAGTTTGCCAACGGTGTTGATGTGCTTTCGAAGCAGGATTACATCTTTGTAATCCACCACATTAATTTTGTTGGAACAAAAATAACAAGATTTGCTATTGTTACTATTGCTATTGCTATTGTTACTATAATTATTCATACAAACAAAGTTAAAATTAAAAAAAACAATCCCTAAGAAAATTCGAGATTCAAGATTCGAGATTCAAGATTCAAAATTTAAAATTCAAGATTCTAACTAAAAAGGGATATCTTCCACCTTGATATCATCCTTTTTCTCCTCCTCGTCAATGTTGATGGTGGGAATTTCTTCAGCTGCCGGCACATCCATCTGCTGGTTCTGCTTCTTGTTTTGGTTCTGCGGCTGGCCTTGACCCTGATTTTGGCCCTGGGTTTCGTTTTGGCCCTGGAATTGGTCGCTTCCCTGGGCTTGGTTTTGGAATTGGTTGTCGCCCTGGGTTTGATTGAATTGGCCCGATCCTTGGAAATTTCCTCCTTGACCTTGATTTTGCCCCTTGGAATCAAGCATAATCATATTTTCCATAATAATTTCCGTGCGGTACATCTTCTTTCCTGTTTGCTGATCATCCCAATTTCTGGTCTGCAATCTGCCTTCTATATAAACGCGGGAGCCTTTTCTCAAGTAATTGGAGCAAATGTCGGCCAATTTCCCCCAAGCAACCGTATTGTGGAATTCGGTTTCCTCCCTTGGTTCACCGGTGTTGCGGTCGTTCCAGCGCCGGCCGGTAGCTACTCCGAAGTTAGCAACATTCTGGCCGTTCTGAGTGGTTCGCACCTGCGGATCTCCGGCAAGACGGCCGATTATCATTACTTTGTTTAAATCCATAATATGATTTAATAATTAAATCCAAACTCTAAATCCTAATTCCTAAATTCTAAATAAATTAAAACATTCAAAAAACTAAGTTCTCGTATAGGAATTTCAAAAAATCCTATACACCGCTGATTTCACGCGGATTATCACGCAGATTTACGCGGGATGCTAAATGTGCGAAGCTTAATTTAAAGAAAGAATTTATTATTTTGTTATTTAAATTTAGAATTTGTTTAGAGTTTAGTATTTTTAATTTAGAATTTGACTTATGAATTGAGTATCTCATCCAGCTTCTTGTCCAATTCATCCAAAGAGACTTTGTCTTTGCCGGTTTTCTTTTCAGAATCCTCTTCTTTTTCAGGTTTTTCCTCGGCTTCTTCTTCTTTTTCTGTTTCCTTGCCAGAAGGCTTTTCAACCTCTTTCTCGGTTTTCACTTCCTTTTTATCGGACTCTTTTTTTTCTTCGGCTTGATTCTCGATGGCGGATGACTGTTGACTTTTTTCAGTAGTTTCCTGCTTTTTGCTTTTGATAACTTTATCCAAATCTTCTTGCCTGACCGTGCTCTTTTCTTCCTCGGCTTGTTGGGCCGATTCTTTTTCTTTTTCTTCTTGCTCCTTCAAGGAGGGAAGTTCGTCGGCTCGGACAATCAAGTAGCGGGCTATGTTGCTCATTTGATTAAGTTTGGACTTTATCTCAGCCATGCTCTTGGCGCTCTTGGATTCAAACCTCAAAACGGTGTAGAAACCGTATTTTTCGTGTTTGATTTCATAGGCCAGCTTTCTTTTCAGATATTTTTTCTCCTCAACGACTTTTCCGCCGTTGCTTTCGATGAATTTTCTCATTTCCTCCCGCATCTTTTCCAGCTCGGGAGTATGTGATTGCAGAATCAAATAATTGATTTCGTAAAGCATTTGCATTATTTTATTGGTTAAATTATAGCACTTCAAATAAAAAGCTCCAAATAACACACAAAACCACCTGAATGGGTGGAAGTCGGTCCGGCTGGTTCTTGCAGTTAAAGCAACTCAAGAAGGCGAGACCTTCGGGCTTTGGAAGTTTTTACCAAATAACTATTCTCAAGTCTAAAGCCTTTTGCCGGTTTTGTCAAATGTGTTCCATTGTCGCGTCCATTGTTCCATTGCTAAATTGCTAAATTGTTGAAGTTGGCCGGAAGTTCGACTTCTGCGGATGCAGAAGTCGAACTTCCGGCTCTCCTCGGCTAGTATAGAGTTTGTTTGGCGGATTAATATTTAGTGGCCACTATCGTGGCCACGATGATGGCCACGAAGCTGTTTAGATGTTAAAATGATTCCATAAACTAGAAACCACTACTGAAGAATTTAGAAATCTCTTTGAAATGTCATCCTGATGAAAATCAGGATCTCCATGAATAAGCTATTTTTGCAAATTTATAGATTCTGAATTCCGCCGGAGGCGGACACAGCCCGTCAAAGCCGGGTAAACAAGTTCAGAATGACACTCTTTAGTGGTTTCAAGCTAATCATTAAAAATGAAAAATGAAAAAATTTGTGCACAAGCTAAAGAAGAATAACCCGTACAGCTACTCTTTGACCATCCCCAAGGAGATAATCGACAAATACGGCTGGCGCGAAAAGCAGAAAATCACCATTGAAGACAAGGGAAGAGGAAAAGTTGAAATCAGGGATTGGCGGAGCAGGTAGCATACTCAAACTGTTCCACGTGGAGGTCTGGCCTCCATTGTGGAGGCCAGACCTCCAAAATAAGGCAAGTATTATTTGTTTAATCATCAGTGGTTGTAGATAAAGTTAAAAACCGCCTGCAAATTCAACTACACATCTCCCAATTCTATTCAATGAATAGAATTGAGAAACGCTTCATCTGCATCGCAAGCGGCTCTCGCCACTCTTTCCCGGAAATCCGCATCCTTGCCGGAAAAGAGATTTATGGTTCTCCATTTCGGCTAGCCTTAATTATTAAGGAACTTCCACTCTTTAATACGACAACAAGCTAATTTTCTTGCTATGAGGATTGGTAATTTTTCAAGTTTATAGAAGTGGAAAGAGTATATTTTAAAGTAAAAAGTCGAAGTTCAAAACGCAAAACCACAACTAAAAACCAAAAACTATTTTCAGGCCCATGGCTTAATAAATTAGATAATTAGATAATTTAAAAATTGATTCAAAATTCAAAATTTCAAATTAAAAATTCTCTGAGCGACCAGCGGCTAGTAGCCGGTGACTTTTTTATTTTCACGCCATCTTCACTGTATAAATTTTGCAGATTCGAGTATGTTCAAATGTTCAAATGTTAATATGTTTATATGACATCGCTTTGACACCCTCCTCCTTTTAGGCTAGAATGTTAAAAACATTGTGAAGAAACCACTGAAGAATGTCATTCTGAACTTGATTCAGAATCTATGAATTTACAAAAATGGCTTGTTCAGGGAGATCCTGATTTTCATCAGGATGACAAAATCTTAAAATAATTCATTCTTCAGTGATTTCTGTGAAGTTAAATAAATCGTTAATTCAAAAATATGCTGCAATCCAAATTATTCCCGGGGACATTGAAAGAAGATCCCAGAAACGAATTTAGTAAAAGCTCCAAACTGCTGGTAAGAGCCGGCTATATTGATAAAGTGATGGCCGGGGTTTACAATATGCTGCCGCTGGGGTGGAGAACTTTAACCAAGATAGAGGACATCGTCCGGGAGGAGATGGACGCTATCGGCGGTCAGGAAGTTTTTTTGCCGTCTTTGAGCCCGCGGGAGAATTGGATAAAAACCGGCAGGATGGACACGGTGGATGTCTTGTTCCAAGCTCAGGGCGCCAACAAGTTTTCCCGAGAGAAGAATGATGCCGAGTATGTTTTGAATTCCACTCACGAAGAAATTGTTACTCCGCTGGCCAAAAAATTCCGCTTCAGCTACAAGGATTTTCCGCTGGCGCTTTACCAAATCCAAACCAAATTCAGAAATGAGCCTCGTCCCAAAAGCGGCATTTTGCGGGGCAGGGAATTTCGGATGAAAGACCTTTACAGCTTCCATGGCTCGGAGAAAGACTTGCTGGAATTTTATGAAAAATCCAAAGAAGCTTACATGAATGTTTTCAAGAGGCTGGGGCTGGGCGAAGACACTTATGTAACCCTGGCTTCAGGCGGTGATTTCACCAAAGATTTCTCCCACGAGTTCCAAACCAGGTGCCCCGCCGGAGAAGATCTGGTTTTTCGGTCTGCCAAGAAGAACATCTGCTATAATCGGGAAATCGCTCCCAGCCGGGCGCCCGCCAAATCCGAAAAAGAAAAAGAAAAAGAAAAAGAAAAAGTATTAACCGAAGGAACCAAGACGGTTGACACTGTCACCAAGCTTTTGGGGCTGGAGGCTTCCAAAATAGTCAAAACGCTTATTTTCAAAAAGAAAAAAGGCTTTGCCGCCGCCGCCTTGAGGGGGGATTATGAATTGAACCAGGAAAAACTGGAGAAAGTTTTAGGCGGCGAGGTTCTGGTGCCGGCCTCGGCCGAAGAAATCAAAGAATTGACCGGGACCGAGCCCGGCTATATCGGACTGGTTGGCCTGCCCGAGGACTTGCCGGTTTATTTTGACGACTCCCTGGAGAATGAAAAGAATCTGGTTACCGGAGCCAATGAGAAAAATCATCATTTCGCCAATGTGAATTTCGGCCGGGATGTGGAAAAACCGGACGAATTCTATGACATCAAAATGGCCAAAGAAGAAGATTTTTATCCCGAGACGGGAGAAAAATACGAGACTTTCAAAGCCTCCGAAGTGGGCAACATCTTTCCCTTGAACGTGAAATTTTCCAAAGCTTTTGATTATTATTACACGGACAAAAACGGGGAGAAACAAATCGTCTATATGGGTTCTTACGGAATCGGTCCGACCAGGCTGATGGGTGTAATCGTCGAGAAGTTCAATGACGAAAAGGGAATTGTTTGGCCGGAAAATATCGCCCCCTATCAAGTTCATTTGATTTCCATCGGCAAAAATGACGAGGCTTCGAAGCTGTATTCCAAACTCAAAGAAGAAGGCGTGGAGGTTTTATATGATGACAGGGAAGGCGTTTCTCCGGGACAGAAGTTTGCAGAAGCGGACCTGCTGGGCTGCCCATACCGAGTAGTAATCAGCGAGAAGACTTTGAAGGAAGGGAAATTGGAATTAAAAAAGAGAAGCGAGAGAGAGGTGGAGATGGTGAATGAAGAGGAGTTGATAAAATCAATCTCAAAACTCAAAACTCAAAAGTCAAAGCCACAACTAAAAACTAAAAACCGAGATGGCCAACAACAATATTAACCTCAAACACAGAGCCTATTACTTTTCCCTGGAAACAATAGATCTAGTTTCAAAATTGCCTAATCACAGAGCTTACTGGGTCATCCAAGACCAGCTGTTAAGATCGGCTACCAGCGTGGGAGCTAACATTGTAGAAGCCAAGTCTTCAAGCTCTAAAAAAGATTTTGCAAAATTCTACGACATAGCTCTCAAATCAGCCAATGAAACCAAATACTGGCTATGCCTCCTAAGAGACGGCACGGATTATGGAAAAGAAAACAAACCAAGAATCAACCAAGACCTAAATGAAATAGAACAAATCTCCAACATGCTAGCTTCTAGCCTATTAACCATGAAAAATAAGAAAAAGTATTAATAAGCCGATAGTTTTTAGCTTTTAGCTGTGGCTTTGACTTTTGACTTTTGAGCTTTGACTTAAAAACATTATGTTCAACAAGTTTTTCGGAAAAATATCTAAAGATATCGGGATTGACCTGGGAACGGCCAATACTTTGGTTTATGTCAAAGGAAGGGGAATCGTGATCAACGAGCCTTCCGTGGTGGCGGTTAACAAGAGGACTGGCCAGATTTTGGCTATCGGAAAAAAAGCCAAGAACATGGTGGGGAAAACCCCGTCCCATATTGTAGCTTCCAGGCCGCTGGTGGACGGAGTGGTTTCCGATTTTGAGGTGACGGAACAGATGCTGAAATATTTTATAGAAAAAGTGCATCAGGATTCTTTTACTTTTTTGCCGCGGCCCAGGATTGTGGTGGGCATTCCTTCCGGTGTTACCGAGGTGGAGAAAAGGGCGGTGATTGATGCGGCCTTGAATGCCGGCGCCAGGGAGGCTTTTTTGATAGACGAACCCATGGCGGCGGCGATTGGCGCCCGCCTGCCGGTGCAGGATGCGGCGGGAAATATGATAGTGGACATCGGAGGAGGAACCACTGAAGTGGCCGTAGTCTCCCTTGGAGGCGTGGTGGCTTGCCGGAGCTTGCGGATTGCCGGAGATGAGATGAATGAGGATATAATCAAATTCGCCCGGGATGAATTCAATCTTTTGATGGGGGAAAGAACGGCCGAAGAAGTGAAAATTTCCATCGGAAGCGCTCATCCGGAAGAAGAAAATTTGACCATGATGGTTCGCGGGAGGGACCTGATAAGCGGATTGCCCAAAGAAGTTAAAATGACAAGTTCCCAGGTCAGAGAGGCTCTCTCGCGGTCTATAAAAACCATTGTTAATAGCGTAAAGTCGACTATCGAAGAAACGCCGCCGGAGCTTTTGGGAGATGTGATGACTCGCGGAATTATTCTTGCCGGAGGAGGAACTATGATAAGAGGATTGGACAAGCTCATTGCTGAACACACCGAAATGCCGGTCAAACGAATGGAAGATCCTCTGACCGCCGTAGTAAGGGGAACAGGCGTCGTGCTGGAAGACGTGGACAAGCTCCGGGATATTTTGATAGAAATGTCGGATGATAAGAAGTTGAGATAAAATTCATATAAACATTTGAACATATAAACATTTAAACAAGAAGGGCGCCGATAAAACAAAATACCCGATTAAAGTTCTGATTAAATGTTTAAATGCTTGTATGTTTAAATGAAAGTGATGAAAAACGGTATTAAGAGAAATTTGAATTACTTGGTGGCTTTTGTTTTGGTGGTGGTTCTTCTTTTTTTGTTTCTTAACACCTCCGGGAAGAAGCCTTTGCAGCCGGCCGTGCAGGCCGTCTCCGCTCCTTTTATGGAGTTTTTTTCCAAGGCCGGCTATTGGTTCGGCGAAAGGCTTGATTTTTTTTCTTCAATTGGAGAGCTAAAAGAGGAAAACAGGAACCTTCATGAGGAAAACACGGTTCTGAAAAGCAAATTGGCCGGCCTCAAAGACGTCCGGAATGAAAACGATGAATTAAGAAATCAGCTTGACCTGGCGCCAAGGGGGGAATATCAGCTGGAGCCTGTTTTGGTTTCGGCCAGGGATTTGTCAAGCCATCAAAAAGTTTTGTTTCTAAACAAAGGAGAAAAAGACGGCATAAAAACCGGGATGCCTTTGATTGTGGGAAAAGGTATCTTGATAGGAAAAGTGGCCAAAGTCTTTTCCGGAAGCTGCCAGGCGGAGTTGATTCTGAATCAAGAGAATAAAGTAAATGCTGAAATCGCGGAAAGCCAAACCAAGGGAATAGTTCGCGGCGAATACGGCACTTCGGTGGTAATGGACATGATACCTCAGTCGGCGGAAGTGGAGAGGGACCAAACGGTTATTACTTCCGGCCTGGGGAAAACTTATCCGAGGGGGTTGCTGATCGGATATACCAAGGAAGCCATGAGCACTTCCGACCAGCTTTTCCAAAAAGTTACCGTAAATCTGCCCATAGAAATTGACGACATCCGAGTGGCTTTTGTGGTTAAGGGGGAGAAATAGAGATTAGAAAGAAAATTATACTAATTGCTCTAATTAACCTAATTGCTCTAAAAAAATTGAAAATAATAGAAACGAGGTTGATATAAGATAGATATATTGAAATCACTGAAGAATATAGGAACTCCTTTGAAATGTCATCCTGATGAAAATCAGGATCTCTTGAACAAGCCATTTTTTGCATGCTTCTAGATTCTGGATCCCGCCAGAACCTGCCTGGCAGCAGACAGGGCGGACATGGCCCGTCAAAGCCGGGTAAACCCGTCAAAGCCGGACACGGCAAGTTCAGAATGACATTCTTCAGGGGTTTCATATATTGTTGATATAAACTGAAATTGAGATAATAAAAATCGATTAAAATTTCAAACTCAAAGTTTGTCTTAATAACAGGTCTCAACAATTGAGCAATGTAACAATTGAGCAATGAATTTAAATGAAAAAGGTTTATTTCGCCATAATATTGCTATTTTTTTTTCTGCAAAGCTCTTTCGTTCCGGCGGTCGCGGGGGGATGGTTCGGGCTGAACTTGCTGCTGGCTGCGGTGGTCTCGTTGAGCCTGCTGTTTGATTTTGAAGAAAATATAATTTGGATTTTTTTAGCGGGCATTTTGTTTGAATCTTTCAGCTCTTCTTTTTTTGGCATAGGCATGATTTCTTTTTTGGCCGCCGCCTTTTTTGTTTTTTTGTTCAAGCGGGTTTTCTTGGCTGAAGAAAAGCAATTATTTATTGGATTTTTAGTTATTGCGCTGGCTAAAATATTTTTTGACGGAACCTTCTTGGCCTTAAGCGCTTTTTTTGATATAGTTTCCCAAACCCCGGTTCATTTTTGGCAGGGATTATCACTGGGGGGATATTTGTGGGAAATGTTTTGGTTCGTGCTGATGGCCGGATTGGTTCATTGGATTATGGCCGGCATTAAAGATAGATTTAACTATAAATTTAAAGAAATTAAAGTCTGATGAAAATATTCAGAGGAAAATCAAAGCATGGGATGGAGATAGAAAATCCTTTGACAATGGATCATGAAGTGGACAAGTCATCCGGAGAAAGCGAGCCAAGCGCCGAGGAAAAGAGCAGTTTTCGAATAATTTTTGCCGTTATGGCATTGGCGGGACTCGTTTTATTCGGCAGAGTCGCTTATTTGCAAATAGTCAAAGGAGAGCACTACAAAGCTGTCGCCGAAGACAATCGGATAAGATCTCAAGTAATCAAGGCCCCCAGGGGAGTTATTGCGGATAAAAACGGGGAAATTTTAGCTAGAAATATTCCGGCTTTTGACTTAGTGTTTGTTCCGATTGAGCTGGCCCGGGATAAATCAAAAAGAGACAGCCTCTATGAGGCTATTTCCGGCGAGCTGGAAATGAATTTTGAAACGGTCAAGTCTTCCATTGAAAGCGTAGAGAAAAATTCCACGAAAGCATATTTAATCAAGCCCGGGATAGAGCATCGGCAGGCCCTGGTGTTGATGGAAAAATTTCAGGATTTGCAAGGAATTTATTTGGAAAAAACAGCCAACCGGGAATATGCGGATGGAGAAATTTTTGCTCCCATTATCGGTTATACGGGCAAAATTAGCCAAGAAGAACTGGAAAAGCGCCCGAACTATTTGATGACTGATTCTATCGGGAAAGCGGGGCTGGAGCATGCTTACGAAGAGCGGCTGAGAGGAGAACATGGAGAAATCAGAACGGAAGTGGACTCCAGCGGAAACATAAAAGAGAATTTGGGCTTTATGTCTCCCGTTCAAGGAGATAAGCTGGTTTTGAATATTGACGCCAAGCTTCAAAAGAAAGCCTATGAGACATTGCGGGCAATTTTGGAAAAAAACGAGGAAGCCACCGGAGCGGCGATTGCGGCCCTGAATCCCCGGGATGGCAGCGTTTTGTCTCTAGCCTCTTTGCCGAGTTATGATAACAATTTTTTCTCCGGCGGAATCAGCAGCGGCAAATATAGCGAGCTTTTAAATGATCCGGCTAAGCCGATGCTCAACAGGGCTATTGCCGGGGAGTATCCGCCCGGATCTACCTTCAAGCCCCTGGTTGCCGCAGCCGGGCTGGAGGAAGGGCTGGTGGAAGAGGATACGGTTATTGAATGCCAAGGCGAGATCTCCCATGGAAGCTGGACGTTCAGGGATTGGAAAACTCATGGCAAAACAGATTTGGAAAAGGGCATAGCGGAAAGCTGCAATGTTTATTTCTATTCCCTGGGCGGCGGATGGAATAACATAGAAGGGCTGGGGCCTCAAAGAATGAGCAAATATGCCCGCTACTTCGGGTTGGGAAGCCCCTTGGGTCTGGACTTGCCGGGCGAGTCAAGCGGCAATGTTCCCGATAAAGAATGGAAATTTCAAAAATTCGGCGATAAATGGTATATTGGAGACAGTTATCATATGGCGATCGGCCAGGGATTCGTTTCAGCTACGCCTCTGCAAATGGCCGGAGCGACTTCGGTTATTGCCAATGGCGGTAAATTGTACAAGCCTTGGCTGGTGAATGAAATAATCAAAAGCGATGGCGGCCGGGAGAGCATGCAAAAAGAGCTGGTCGGGGAAGGCTTTGTTTCAAGCGAACACATCAAATCAGTCAAAGAAGCGATGAGAGAGACTATCGTGTCGGGTTCGGGAACCTCTTTGAACAACATGGAGACCGAGGTTGGCGGCAAGACGGGAACCGCTCAATACGGCAGCGAAGAAAAAACCCACTCCTGGTTTGTTTCTTTTGCTCCTTATGAAAATCCGGAAATTGCCATGGCTGTCCTAGTTGAAGGAGGAGGCGAAGGCCACGACTGGGCGGTCCCGGCCACCGAGGCCATCCTCAGGGATTATTTCGGGGAAGAAGAGGAAGATATTGATTTTGGAGAAATACAAGAAAGAGTAGAGAATAGGTAATTATTCTAATTGCTCTAATTATTCTAAAAGATATAGAAGATAAAAATGTATATTGTGTTTATATAAATTGAAATTAAGAAATACAATTTCATTGTTCCATTGCTGGAAGAGGCGGATTAGTCAAATTTACTTCACTCTGAATGCCGTATGCTTGCTACTAGAAATTTGATGACTGGTGAAAATCTTAACAATTGAACAATGAAACAATTTAACAATTGATGAATAAGATGTCCAACAAAAAAGAAAGTTTGCAAAACGATTTCCAGAGGCTGGAAGAGATTTCCAAAGAATTGGAGAATCAGGATTTGGATGTGGAAAAGAGCCTCAAGCTGTTTGAGGAGGGTTCGAAGCTGGTAAAAAGGTGCCACAAGAAACTGGGGGAAGCCAAAAACAGGTTTCAAGAGATAAAGGAAGATCTGGAGAAAGAAACGGAGTAGAAATAATTGTTCCATTGTTCCATTGCTGAAAATTGACGGAAACGTTTTGAAATTTGTAGAAACTAATAGAAATAGATTGATATAAAGTGGATATAAGTGGATATAAATTGAAATTAAGAAATGCAACTCCATTGTTCCATTGTCGGAAGATGCGGAATGGTTAAATTTTTTTCCCTTGTTGAATTCAATGACTAATGAATGCGGTTTATTTCACATTGAATAATAGCAGATCTTAACAATTGAGCAATAAATCAATTGAACAATGAATTCAATCAAAAAACCGCTGCCTAGGGGCAGGGTTTCCTAAATTGCTTTAAGCATAGAAAAGCTAGCCTTCCTTATTCAGGGTCTTGATGCATCTGGTACAAACGGTTCGCTTTTTTCCTTCGATCTCTTTGCTCTGCAGATTGATTTTGAATTTCCTTTTGGTGGCAATGTTGGAGTGGGATCTTTTGTTGCCGGTTGTTGCCGTTTTGTTGCAAATATAACACTTGGCCATAGTCTTGGTTGAATAATTATGAAAGATGAGTTATACTCAATGGGTATAGAATAGCAGTTTGTTGTGAGGGTGTCAACTCCCTTACTTAGTTATGGGATTTTTTAGCTTTTAGACAAGAATCGATAAATATAATCATGATACATAATTCATGATTCATAATACTTAATGATACATAAACAATAAACACTCAACATCAGTAACTAAATCAGTAATTTAATTTTTTATGGAAATAATTATTGCGATAGGCGTCTTGATTTTTTCGGTTATAATCCATGAAGTCGCCCATGGGTTGTCCGCCTTCTGGCAGGGCGATCCGACGGCCAAATATGCCGGCAGGTTAACCCTCAATCCCGTTAAGCATCTTGATCCGGTGGGGTCCATTATTTTGCCTCTCCTGCTGGTGGTGACTCAAGCGGGAATCATAATCGGCTGGGCCAAGCCGGTGCCCTACAACCCATACAATCTTCGAGATCAAAAATACGGACCCGCTCTGGTCAGTGTGGCCGGTCCGCTTTCCAATCTCATATTTGCCCTGGTCTGCGGAATATTTTTCAATTTGTTTCTCAAGCTGGGAATCGGGGGAGATTTGGTCTTCAGCGTTTTTAGCTATGCCATTTATATCAATCTTCTCTTGATGGTTTTCAATTTGCTGCCGATCCCGCCCCTTGACGGATCAAAATTGCTGTTCACCTTTTTGCCGATTTCCGAACATACCAAGCAAGTTATGGAACAGTACGGATTTATATTCATTCTGGTTTTTGTATTTATGTTTTTCCCGGTCATTTTCTCCCTGGTTCAATTCGTGATGAACATATTTTCCGAATATATAGTAGGCATCAACATAATGCGTTTTATGGGATTCTGAAAAATCATTGCTCCATTGTTCCATTGCTAAATTGTTGATTGCTATTTATGCAAAAAAAATATCTAAAACTAAACGATATAAGCGGCTACAAAGGGACTGTTTCCAAACACCGTTTTTACTGCAATCCCACCTTTTTTGCTAAATTTTCCAAAAATTTTTTTGCCTTAGCTAAGGCTAAAGCTGCAAAAATTGTTTGAAAAATTTATCTAAAAAATGAGAAATT
This sequence comes from Candidatus Moraniibacteriota bacterium, assembly GCA_034522495.1. Lineage (GTDB taxonomy): Bacteria > Patescibacteriota > Minisyncoccia > Moranbacterales > DUUL01 > JAXHLG01. The sequence goes on from JAXHLG010000002.1 coordinate 399,851, forward strand.
TCGTACTAAAACGGTGTTTGGAAACAGTCCCATAAAAAATCTTTTGAATTATCCAACTATGTTTGGGAAGTTGTTAATAATTGGGATTATTTCCCAAGAGACACAATAGGCAAGCAATTTACTCGTTCAGTTGATTCTATATCAGCTAACATAGCGGAAGGTTTTGGCAGATATAGCAAAAAAGATAAAATTAAATTCTACAGATATAGTTACGGTTCAATCAAAGAATCACTCGATTGGAACGAAAAAGCCAAGCAGAGGAAGCTCTTGACGGAAAAACAATACGATTATATCTTTTTCCAATTAAGCGGCTTGCCAAAAGAGTTAAATGGGTTAATCAAATTCACCAACCAAAAATTAAAGGAATAAACAACAATGAAACAATGAAACAATAGAGCAATGCAACAATGCAACAATGAAACAATTGAACAATGAATTTGAATGAATTTCTTTGACTAAATTAAAACTATTGATTATAATTCCCACATAAGTTATTTTATATATAGTTGGATTTTTAAATTAAAATTAATCAAAACAGATGGAAAACAACAATACAAGCAAGAGGAAAGCCGAAGATTGGCTTAAGAAGGGTTCGGTAAGAACCGGCGATTCTGAAGCTCAAGGCTTCAAGAAAAACTTTGCTTCTCAGGGAGCTTCGCGGGGAAGCTTTGGCAATCTGAAAGCTCGAGAAACGGAGGGAAAAACAGATAAAGCCGGCCGGGAAGACAACAAGGCCATGAAGATAGTGGATTGGATAATCAGGCTCTCCATTTATCTAACGGTCTTTTTGCTGCCGTTGTTCTTTTGGGCCAATGTGCCGAGTCCTCTGGAGCTGAACAAACAGACGATTCTTGTCGGTTTGATTGGCATCGGTTTTCTGGCTTGGATAGGAAAAATGGCTTGGAAGAATGAGATGAAATTCAGAAAAAGCTTTGCTCTTATTCCGGTGGTAACCTTTCTTTTGATTTATGGATTGAGCACCTTTTTTTCCGGATATTTTGAACAAAGTATGTGGGGGTATTTCGGGGGAGAAAGCAAGTCGTTTGTTACCCTGTTGTTTTTGGTCGCATTATTCATATTGATTTTTAACAACATCAAGAGAAGCAGTGATGCATTCAAGCTGGTTTTGGTTTTCTTGGTAGGAGGCTTCTTAACCTCTCTCTATGGATTTTTGCAGCTTTTGGGGATTCATATATTGCCAATGGAGGGGGTCGCGGCAAAAACATTCAACACCGTGGGATCGGTCTATATCTTTGGAGTTTTTGTTGCCAGTTTGCTGATAATATCCATCACTCTTTTTCTGAGCAACCTGCAAAAAATGATGAAAATTGGATTAATAGTCCTTTCCTTTTTCTTTTTCGTGGTTCTGATGGCTATTAACTTCAATTTGGTCTGGATTGCGCTTATGGTTATCCTGGCTGTCATTTTGGGAATAACTATCATTATGCAGGGAGAAGAGCAGAATCAGGGAAGAATTTTGCCGATGATTTTCTTGGTTTTAACTTTGATGATGATTCTCAGAAGCCAGCCGGTGTTCAAGGTCTCGGATATGCCTATTGAAGTTTCCCTCAACTACAAAACCTCTGCTACCATAGCCTCGGAATCTATCAAGCAAAACCCTATGCTGGGAAGCGGCCCGACCACTTTTACCAATGTCTATAAAATCAATCGGCCGGAAAAGCTGGGAGATTTCTCGGCAGTGAATTTCAGCGAGTCCACCAGCTATTTCTTCACCTTAGTTTCTACGGTGGGTATCTTGGGAGCCTTGTCTTTCCTGTTCTTGACCGGAACCGGTTTGGCGCTATTGTTCAAGGGAGTTATCCGGGTTATTTCCAAGAAATCCCAAGAAGGCGTTTCCATGAAAGACCATTTATTAATTGCTTCTGGCATGGTGTGGCTTTATTCCACTATCGTCCTCTTTTTCTATTTTGCCAACATTACCATTTTGACTATGTGGTGGTTCAGCCTGGCTCTTTATCTAAGCGTCTATTACCTCAAAACCAGGACTGATGAAGGGGAAGTTGTGGCTACCTCCAAAAATCCCAAGTCGTCTTTTGCTTTGTCATTCGTTTTCGTTTTGGTTATTATCGGATTTATTACCGCTATTTACTTGCACGGTCAGAAATATGTGGCAGCCGCCCAATTCCAAGACGCTTTGCGAGCAAGCAACAACAATGAAAATCCGGAAGAAATTGCTAGGAAAGTGGCAAGCGCCGTAGAATTGGATCCTAACAGGGATATTTATTACAGAAATTTAGCTATGGCTCACTTGGCATCGGCCAGGCAAAAAATCACTGAAAAAGGCTTGCAAAACTTGACTCCCGAGGAATCCAACACGGTTAGCTCTCGTTTCAGGAAGGCTCTGCAGGCTCTCAATCAAGCCAAAGCCTTGGACAAAAATGATTCTCTCAATTTTGTTTCTATCGCCAATCTCTACAAAGAATTTATCCCCATTCAGGAAGAAGCTGGAGAGAAAGCTCTTGAAAACTACAGAAAAGCCATTGAATTGGATCCAAAGAACCCGGATCTTTATCAAGGGATAGCTAGTGTGTACGTTACTCTCTCCGACATGGCCCAGCAAAAACAGGCTCAACAGCAGGCTCAAGCGGGCGGTCAAGCTCAGGAGGTGGAACTGCCCCAAAAAAGCAAAGAACACCTCAATATGGCCGAAGAAAACCTGAAAGCGGCTACCTCCATTAAGCCCAGTCACCCAGGAGCTAACTTGATGCTGGTGACGGTTTATCAAAGAATGAAAGACACGGACAGAGCCATTGCCAAGGCCGAGGAGAATATCAAGAAATTCCCCAACACTCCCGAACTTTATTTCAACCTGGGATTGATCCACTACAATCAAGAAGATTATGAGAACGCCAAAAATCAGCTACTGGAAGCGGTAAACATGAACGAAAAATACTCCAACGCTAGATACTTCTTGGGACTGGCCTACAGCGAGTTGGGCAACAATCAGCAAGCACTGTCCCAATTTAGGAAAGTCCAGGAGCTCAACCAAGACAATGAACAGGTTGGAAAAATCATAGAAAATTTGGAAAACGGAAACGATCCTCTGGAGGGGCTTCAGCAGCAACAAAATCAGGCGCAACAGCAGCCAGAGCCAACCACTCCTACTCCTCAGGAAGAATTGCCGGCCGGTAGCGAGGCGATAACTCCGGGAGTGGGAGAAGAAACCGAAGCACCGGAACAGCCGGGCGAGGAACCTCAGCCGGCTGAAGAAGAAAACGAAGAAAATCCTGAAGAAGACAACACAGAAGAAACTCAAGAAGAGGAAATTACTGAAGAAGAAACCGTTGACAACACCGAAGAAGAATAAAAACCCTTTCCCCTTCCCAAAAAAACGCCTTTGCCAGCCAAAGGCGTTTTTGTTATAATGTTATTGTTATCCCATCTCTCTATTTTTGATTTTTGAATTAGGATCGTGGAGGCTCTGCCAACTTATGCTGTTTATAAATATTACATAAAACATGAGAAAAGAAGGATTTTACAACGGCGAATATTATCATATATACAACAGAGGAGTTGACAAAAGAGAGATATTTTTAAATGAGCAATATTTCAGGAGATTTTTGCTCTACATGAGAAAATTTAACAATAAATATGCGCCAGGGGGTCTTTATGAAGAATACTTAAGAAATAAAAAGAAGGATTCAAGCAATGAAGATGAAGGTGGTAGAGGGGGTGGTAGAGGTTCAGCCTCCACACTGGAGGCTGAACCTCTACCACCCTCGCAAGACGAAAAAATTGTCGAGATAATCGCCTATTGCCTCAATCCAAATCATTTTCACTTATTGCTCAAGCAGAAAGAGGAGGGCGGAATTTCTTCTTATATGCAAAAAATTGGAACTGGCTTTACCATGTTCTTTAATAAGAAAAACGACCGCTCTGGCTCACTTTTCCAAGGCAGGTATAAGTCAGTCCACATAGACACTAACGAATATCTCCTATACCTAAGTGCTTACATTAACTGCAATAATTTTATTCACGGATACAACAACAGCCCCGAAGATTGGCTCTATTCCAGCTACTTGGATTTTATAGGAAGAAGAGAAGGGATACTTCCTAAAAAAAGCATTATCCTCGAACAATTTGACAACAGCTTTAAAGACTACAAAAAATTTTGTAAAATGAATATGGAATATCTTAAAGACAGAAAAGAAATGCAAAAGTATTTGCTGGAGTAAAAACCCCAAGGTTAAATCTTGGGGTTTGAAGAAAACCTTGGCTTGAAGATTTATTTTAGGATTATTTTATTGACATATTTTAACAATTTGGTATAGTTAAGGATGTTGGAAAAAATTTTCCGCAGAAATTGGGCACAGTATAAGTCCCGACGAGGAAATTGTATAAAAATATGCTTGGTTTTGCCTTGCTTGTTGTGCAATTTTAATCTCTGCGGGAAGCAGGGGTTTTATTTTGGTGTATTGATAACAAAATTATTCTAATTATTCTAATTGCTCTAATTATTCTAAAATTTTGTTTTTTGGAGCTTGTTAATTTATTAGGTCAATTAGTATAATTAGAAATTTTGTTAAAATGTTTGTATGTTAAAATGTTAAAATGATTTTATGTTATCCAAAGAACAAAAGAAGAAGATAGTTAAAGAATTGGCTGAACAAATCAAGGAAAGCAAATCCACGGCCGTGTTTGATTATAAGGGGCTTTCGGTTTCCGATATGGCGGATTTGAGAGGGAAGCTGAGAGAAAATCAGGCCGAGCTGAAAATTGCCAAAAAAACCTTGGCCACTTTGGCATTCAAAGAAGCGGGAATGGATGTTGATGTCAGGGAATTTGCAGGACAGGTGGCGCTGGCGCTCGGTGGAGAGAACGAGATTTCTGTTCCCAAAGCGCTGGTGGCTTTTGCCAAAGAAAAAGAACAGCCGGAGAAAGTTCTGGGAGGCACGCTGGAGGGCAGCGTTATCTCCGGAGACAAGGTGATCGAGCTTTCCAAACTGCCTACCAGGGAAGAATTGCTTGGCAAGCTGGTCGGCACCATCCAAGGGCCGATTTCCGGATTCGTTGGAGCGCTTTCGGGGAATTTGAGGAATTTGGTTCAGGTGATGGATGGGATTAAGGAGCAAAAAGAGGGTTAATTGGTGTAATGGTTTATTGGTATATTTGGAAGTTGGGAAAGAATTATTCTAATTAATCTAATTACACTAATTATTCTAAAAAATTTACAATTCCCAATTCACAACCCTAAGTTAAAACTTGTTATTTGTAATTTTTTCGATTTCTTGATATTTGCTGCTAGAAATTTCTATTGGCTGATGGCTGTTTCAAGTTTTCACATCTTATAAAGTCAAATGTTTAATATCCATTGTTCAATTGTTCAATTGTTGTGTTACACAGATACTCTATTTTTCTAGGTATTTGACTAATTGAAGTTTATTGGGAATCGCAGAGTGTATACAATTAACAATGAAACAATGTAGCAATGGAACAATGATAACTAACTAATTAATAATATTATTCTATGACAGAAGAAAAGAAGACTTCCGAGGCCAAAGAGGAGGCCAAAGAAGAAAAAAAGACAGCTGAAGCGGAGGAGAAAAAAGAAGGTGCCGCTGAAGCTAAAGAAGAATCTCAAGTAGAGGTTCCCGAGAAATTCAAGGGAATTGTTGAGGAGATTGAGAAGATGAGTGTTTTGGATTTATCCGAATTGGTGAAGGTATTGGAAGACAAATTCGGAGTTAGCGCCGCCGCTCCCGTGGCCGCCGCTCCTGCAGCTGCCGCCGCCGAAGGCGGGGAAGCTGCCGCCGAGGAGAAAAATGAGTTTGACGTTGAGTTGAGCGCCGCCGGCAACCAAAAGATCGGCGTGATCAAGGTAGTCAAGGAAATCACCGGCAAAGGACTCAAGGACGCCAAAGCTTTGGTGGACGGAGCTCCCGCGGTAATCAAGGAAAAAGCCGCCAAAGAAGAAGCGGAAGAATTGAAGGGAAAATTGGAAGAAGCGGGCGCAACTGTGGAATTGAAGTAAGACCCCTTTACGCGTATTTGAAGCTGGTCCTTGGCGGGGCCGGCTTTATTTTTTTATTGTTTGCGTTTAAAATAGAGGACAGTGAAGAAGAGGCTCCAAGGTTCAACCTTCGGCTCGCCGAAGGTTGAACCTTGGAGTCTCCTAAGATACTTTGAATAATAACAAAATTTAAAATGCTAAAAGAGTTGATAAAATATTTTTATTATTTGCTTGATTCTGCGGTAATTTTATTGCGTAAAGGCGATAATGGATTCAAAGCAGCGAAAGAAAACAAAAAAGGGCTTTTCATTGTCAAGACGGATTTAATCGGGGATTATATATTGTTTAGAAATTTCTTGGAAGAACTGAGAAAATCGGACAAGTTTAAAGACTGGAGAATAACAGTTTGCGGGAACCCATCTTGGAAAGAATTAGCTTTAGAGCATGACAGCAAATGGGCGGATGAATTTATTTGGCTTGAGCCCTCCAAGTACGCCGGAAATGTTCTTTACCGACTGAAATTTAATTGGCGGTTAAGGGGAGAGAGATTTGATTTGTTGCTAAATCCTATATTTTCTAAGGATTTTATTATCGACGAGGCGGTTTCCAGGGCGGCCCGCGCAGACAAAAAAATCGGCCAAGAAGGGGATTTGTTGAATTTAAGCGCCAGACAAAAAAGGATCTCAAATAGTTGCTATGATAAGCTGATCGAGAGGCCAGAAAATACTTTTTTCGAATTTTATTTGAATAAAAATTTTGTAGAAAAAGTTATCGGTGATAAAATAGATATAGAAAAGCCCTATTTGGATACTGGCAAAAAAAACGGATATGCTTCCAAAAATCCTTATGCGGTTATTTTCCCGGGGGCGGGAGAAAAGTCCAGGCGTTGGAACGCGGTAGGCTTCGCTCGGGTGGCCGATTATCTGGTTAAAAAATACGGGTGGGATGTCTATATCGAGGGGGCATCCGGAGATGCGGATTTGGCGCAAAGGGTGATTGATGAATGCCGAGAGAAGGAAAGGATAATTTCAAGAGCCGGGAGTTCCTTGACCGGATTTGCTAAGGTCTTGCATTCTGCTGAAATTTTGATTTCCAATGAAACCATGGCAGTTCACTTGGCGGCGACTCTGGATATCAAAACAGTCTGCATATCCAATGGAAAATATTATGGCAAGTGCTGCCCTTATCCGAAAAAGACCGGTTTTAGGGTCGAATATGTTTATCCAAAGGAAATAAGAAACTATGCCGGCGGTTATCGCGACAGAATAGAGAAGTTCGGCGCGAGCCAGGGATTTGATCTGGAAAGCGTTGGCGCCAAGATTGTTGAAAAGGCGGTAGATGCGTTTAATTGATGACACTAAAGATATTGCGCACATGCTGCTTAGTGCCGTGTTAAATTAATTTTTACGGCTAGTCGAAAACCCAAAGTTGTTTTGGTTGATAAAATTTTTATTAACAAGGAGGCAAAATTAATTTATTACGGCGCTAGTGAGGGTCTGCCCCCCCTCTGCGGGGAAAAATATATAAAATATTTATATTTTTAAAGCGGTGCGAAACCTGAAACCTTTCGGGCAAGAATTTTTATCTTATTTATTGGATTTTGGTTAAAATAATTTTTTCCCACAGGTCGGAAGTAGCAGTTTTTTTCAAAAATCAGCATCCCCTAGTTAGTCTAATGTGGATATTTCCATCATTTCTCTTTTAAGAGGCTTATCCCCCTTTAAAGTGAGAAATCTCCGCTCGGTGCAATTAATTTTTACAAGGGGCGTGAAGGGGTGTGTAGCATCAATTAATAAAATGAAGATAAAAGTGGTTTATGAAAGGAGAAACTTGTATTCATATAGGGTATCCGAAGTGCGGGAGCACTACTCTGCAGAGAAATTTGCTTAACAAGCATTCGGGGATAAATAGCTTTGGCATAGTTTATCCTTTTAAAAAACAAGAATTTTTCAATGATGATATTGAATATTTTTCTAATCAAATTAGATATTTCCCAGAGTTGGAATTTCAAGAATGTTTTGATAGAAAATTCATCGACGAAAAGATAAGGAGTCTGGTTTTGCAAAACAAGACAAACATTTTTTCCAATGAAACTTTTTTGGCTCCTTTTCGAAGCGACAACTACTTGAAAGCTCAAAGATTAAAAAAATGTTTTCCAGAAGCGAAAATAATGATTGTTATAAGAAATCAGGCAGATTTTCTGAGGTCGTTTTATGAAATGTATCCTTTTTCTGTTTTTGGTCCCGGGAAAACCGGCAAATACAAAACTTTTGATAGATGGCTAAAAGAGGCTTTTGAAGATCCGCATACAAGTATCCTTTTTGCTCCCAAATATTATCAATTGGCAACTCATTATAAGAATTTATTTGACAAAAAAAATATTGGCATTTTTCTGTTTGAGGAAATGGTTAACGATACGGAAACTTTCTCCAGAAAAATAGCCAGTTTCCTTGGCATTGATAAGAAGGAAACGCTTCAGCTATTATCTCAAGCGAGTCAGAATCCAGCTTCAGAAGCCTTCTTGTATGTATTTAAAAAGAGATTTTTACCGGATATTGAGTATAAAAAGTATGTCGATGAAAAGATTTACAATTTTTCTTGCCGGCAAATATCAAAGCTGAGAAAAAAACCCGAGATGAGCGATTATTGGAAGCAGAAAATTATTGACTACTATAAAGAATCCAATAGGCAGTTGGCTGAGGAATTTAACCTTGACCTAAGTAAATATAATTATCCACTATGATCTCTATTGTTATCCCGATTTTTAATGAAGAAAAAAACGTCCGGCCGCTTTTTGAAAGGCTGAAGGCGGTTTTTGATAAACAGAGCATCAAGTGGGAGTTGATTTTCGTGGATGACGGCAGCCAAGACGGGAGCGTGATGGAAATAAGTGGTTTAGCCAAGAAAAACAAAAATGTCAAAGCCGTCTTTTTTTCCCGCAATTTCGGCAAAGAGGTGGCACTGTCGGCCGGCTGCCGGTATGCCCGCGGGGAAGCGGTGATAACTATGGACGGGGATTTGCAGCACCCGCCGGAGCTGATTCCGGAGATTTTGGAAAAATGGAGAAATGGAGGCGAAGTGGTTTATACTGTCAGGAAAGAAAATCAGGGGGCCGGGGCCTTGAAAAAATTAACTTCGGGAATTTATTGGTGGCTATTTGGCAAGATATCAACGCTTGACAGCGAGCCTCACTCCACCGATTTTCGATTAATGGACAGGAGGGTGGTGGATGAGATAAACAGGTTTTCCGAGAGAGGGAGGATTTTCCGAGGGATTGTGGACTGGACGGGATTCAAGAGAGAGAAAATGGAATTTTCCGCCGAGCAGAGGCGGAATGAAAAAGCGGGGTATTCTTACAAAAAACTTTTTCACCTGGGAGTGAACAGTTTGACCGCTTTTTCGCTCTTGCCTTTGAAGGTGGCGGGCTTTTTGGGGGTTTTGATAACCTCGGTCAGCAGTCTTTTATTTATTGTGATGATCATTGTCCGTTGGTTTATTGAACCCAAGTTCTTTTCTTCACTGTCTTTCGTGGTGGTGATTAACACGGTTTTGATCGGCATCGTTTTGTCTTGTCTGGGAATGATTGCGCTTTACATCGCCCGGATTCATGATGAAGTCACGGGGCGGCCGCTTTATATTGTTAGGAAGAAGATTAATATTGACGAGTAGATGTCTTTTGATTTTTTTATACTCCAAGGTTCAACCTTCGGCCAGCCGAAGGTTGAACCTTGGTCGTTGCCTATATTCACATGAAAAAAAATGAGAAAAAAAAGATTCTCTGGTTTTCCTGGAAAGACATCAAGAATCCGGCCGCTGGAGGAGCTGAGAAAATTGCAGATGTGCTGCTTTCAAAAATGGCCGAAGAAGGTTTTGAAGTGGTGCTTCTGACCTCTCGCTTCAAGGGATCCGGAAGCAGGGAAAGAATAAATGGCTATACGGTTATTCGGCAGGGAAACCGCTTTTTTGTTTATTGGAAAGCTTGGCGTTATTTCAGGAAGCATTTGCGAGATTGGCAGGGTTTGATAGTAGAGGAAGTCAACACTTTTCCATTTTTCACGCAGTTTTATTCCAATTGCCCCCGATTTTTGTTTTTTCATCAGCTTTGCCGAGAGGTTTGGTTTTATGAATTGCCACCGCCGCTGGGGTGGCTGGGCTATCGGCTGGAGCCGTGGTATTTGTGGGCGCTTAATAAAAACAAGGTAATAACCGTATCCGATTCAACAAAAAAAGATTTGGTCAAACTTGGCTTTAGTGAAAACAAGATCAAGACTATTCCCGAGAGCGTGGATTTGAAACCTTTGAAAAACCTGGAAGACGCTGAAAAATATGAAAATCCGACCTTGTTGTCTCTTGGCTACATGCGCCCCATGAAAAGAGTTTTAGACAAGATTGAAATTTTTGAAAGAGCCAAAAGAGAAATTCCCGGGTTAAAGCTTGTCATTGCAGGAGGAGGAAAAGCGGACTACAAGAGAAGGGTGATAAAAAGAGTCAATGATAGCAAGTGGAGAGAGGATATTCATTATCTTGGCTCAATCGATAAAAAAAAGAAAGTAGAAATTCTTCAAAAAAGCCATATTATCTTGGAGACATCCGTGAAAGAGGGCTGGGGGCTGACCGTCACCGAGGCCGCCGGCCAAGGCACGCCGGCGGTAGTATATGATGTGGATGGATTGCGAGAGAGCGTTGTTGACGGGAAAACGGGATTGGTGGTGGAAAACAATTCACCTGGCAAGGCCGCGGAAGCAGCTATTGAATTGTTAAATAATAAAAAAAGATACGAAAAAATGAGAAAAAATGCTTGGCAAGAATCTCATAAATTTAATTTTGAAAAATCATATAATAATTTTAAGAATATAATTGAAAATAATGAGTAGTGAGCTAGTGAGCATAATTGTTCCTACTAAAAATTCCCAAAATTTTATCGGGAATTGTTTGGAATCATTGAGCAGGCAAAGCTACTCTAACATCGAAATTATTGTGGTGGACAATTTCAGTTCGGATCGAACCAGGGAGATTGGGAAGAAATATACCAATAAAGTTTTCCAGAAAGGGCCGGAGAGGAGCGCTCAGAGAAATTTTGGCGCCAGGAAGTCCAAGGGTGATTATTTGCTTTTTGTGGACAGCGATATGGTTGTGTTTGAGCAGGTGGTGGAAAAATGCGTGGAGAAAGTCAAAAAAAGCGGTGCCGAAGCTGTCGTAATTCCGGAATTTTCTTTCGGAAAGGGATTTTGGGCTAAATGCAAACAACTGGAAAAAGCTATTTATATGGGAGACGAATTGATTGAGGCCCCCAGGTTTTTTTCCAAAAAAGCCTTTGAGAAAGTCGGCGGCTATGACGAGCAGATAATAAGCGGAGAGGATTGGATGCTCAAGGAGAAGATTGAGAAAAAACATGCTATTGGGCGAATTGAAAAGCCTATTTACCACAATGAAGGCGGACTTTCCTTTTTCAGGTCTTTGGGGAAGAAATATTACTACGGCAAGCATTTTCATCATTATAGAAAAAAAAGCGCTGAAGCGGCTGCGAGAATTGACCCCCTGATCCGCTCCAAGATTTTGTTGATGAAGTTTAATTTATATAAAAAACATCCTTTGGTTTTTGCCGGCTTAACAGTTTTGAAAACCGGAGAATTTTTGGCCGGCCGATGCGGCATGATTATTGCTAAATTTAAAAATAAATGAAAAAATCTCAGGCCTATTTTAAAAGAAAGCCGTTGATCTCAGTGATTGTAGCGAACTACAATGGAAAAAAATGGCTCACGGAATGCTTTGAATCCATCTTTAAGCAAAAATATTCGCCGCTGGAAGTGATTTTAGTTGACAATGCGTCTTCTGACGGGAGTGTTGAATTTGCCAGAAGCAATTATCCGCAAATCAAGGTGATTCAAGCAAAAGAAAACCTCGGTTTTGCCGGAGGGAACAATTTAGGCTTTGAAATGTCTTCGGGAAAATATATTTTGTTTTTGAATAATGATGTTAATTTTTCCGAGAATCTTATTGCGGAGCTCTTCAATGGGATGCAAAAAAACAAGGGAGCGGGCTGTTTATGGCCGAAAATAAGGCTGATGGAGGAGCCGGAAAAACTGGATATGTGCGGAAGCTACTGGACTAACTCGACTCTTCTTTATCATGAGGGCTACAAAAAAAGGCAGGATAAAAAAAATTATAATCAACCAAGAAATTATTTTTCGGCCAAGGGGGCGGCTCTTCTGATGCCAAGAAGCGTAATTGAGGAGGCGGGTTTGTTTGATGGAGATTTCTGGTGTTTTTATGAAGAGACGGATTTTTGCCACCGGCTATGGCTCTCCGGCTACGAGTGTCTTTATTGGCCGGAAGCGGAAATCTTTCATGCGGTTGGCGGCACCAGTGTTTTACAGTTGCAATCTTATTTGCAATATCATAATTTCAAAAATAAGCTTTGCAGTTTTTTGAAAAATTTTGAAGGGAGAACGCTTATTAGAGTTCTGCCAATATTTTTTTTGGTTAACGCTTTTTTGTGGTGCTATTGGATTTTGACTTTTAAATGGGCAAACTCTTTTGCTTTGTGCCGGGCTTGGTGGTGGAATTTGTCTCATCTAAAAGAAACCTTGAAAAAGAGAAAAGGAGTGCAGCAGTGGAGAGAGGTTTCAGATAAAGATGTTTTCAGGCAAACTCAAAAAAATCCCCCCTTTAAATATTATTATTATCTTTTAACCGGACTGGAAAAGTATAAAAATTAATTTTGAAAAAGTGTTTGATTACAAAGTGAAGCCGGAAGAGTATGACGAGGAATATTTTCTCGGTGAAGATTATGGAGGCATAGAATTTTACAATTCAGGCGTCAAGAAGCCCTGTCCTTCAAGCGATAGGATTTTCAGCTTGATAAAAAGAGCTAATGAAGGGACTGCCTTGGATGCCGGTTGCGGAAAAGGGGAGATGCTTTATTTTTTGAGCAAGAAAGGCTTTGATGTCTATGGAATAGATTATTCCCAGGATGCTATTGCATTGGCAAAAAAAACGCTAAAGGAAAAGAAAGTAAATGCTTGGGTGGGAAAGTCGGATGTTAGAAAAACTTCATTTGATGATAATTTTTTCGATGTTGTTGTTTCAACTGATTTGGTGGAGCATCTGGATGACGATGATGCCGTAGTGGATTTTTTAAATGAAATGCATCGGGTGCTCAAACCCGGAGGTGTTTTTTATATGCATACTGCTCCCAACAAGCTTTATGTAGATTTTTTTCAGAGACTCTACAGAAGACAGGTTGATTTAGTTCTTTCTGGTTTGGCTAATTTGTTCCTTTCCCCAAAAAATAAAATTAAAATCAAGACTGAGTTCAGGGATCACAATGATAAAAAATTTCATATAAACGAGCAAACCTATTTCAGTATGAGAAATAACTTGAGCAGGTCAAAATTTAGTGATTATAAAATTGAAATGTTTGCGGATCCCTTCCGGTTTGAAATAAAAAAACTGCCCTATTATTTGATAGGCTATCTGTTCCCCTTGAATAAAATTTTCCCGCTGAGCATATTGCTAGGGAATCATATTTATTGCGTTCTCAAGAAAAGATAAATTTCCGAGTTTTCTTAATCTCTACTAAGACTTTCTTGAGTGGAGGTTGAGCCACCATTATGGAGGCTCAACCTCCAGGGAAGGAAATGCAGGGAAGGAAATATATATTTTAATCCGGATTTAAATATATATTTATTTTGATTCAGACTTGGATTGGATTGCTTGGAGGGTTTTTTGGAGCTGTTGGTTTTCCGGGTTGATCTTGAGGGCTTTCTTGATTTCTTCAAGCGCTTTTTGATGATCTCCTTGGTTGAAATAGACGGCGGCTAACTGTTGGTGGGTTTGCCAAAGATTGGGATTGAACTCTAAAGCTTTTTGGAAATTTTCGATGGCTTTTTGGGTTTCTCCCATTTTGTAGAAAGTATTGGCCAAGTTGTGGTAAGCGTCGGCGTAGCCGGGTTTTTGTTCGATGGCTTTTTTGAATTCTTTTACTGCTTTTTCATATTCTTCTCTTCTGGTATAAACATCCCCCAGGTTGTTGTGGATGTTACCGCCTTCTTGGGAGACTTCGGCCGTTGCCATCCAGAGGGTGTCGCGGTTTTTCCAGTCGGTGTTGCGCACGATTGTCCTGGCGCACAAGGCGATTAGCAGGATGGCCGCAAGGGTGTAGATAATTTGCCGGCCTCTTTGTCCCTTGAATTTGTTCAAAAGATAGTGTGCCAAAATGGCGACGGCAGCTGTCAGGCCGATGAGGCCGGGGTAAACGTATCTTTCGGCTACCACCCAGGAGATTCTCAGGGGAGTTAAAGTGGGCAGAAGGGAGATAACAAAAAAGGCTAGCCAGAAGAAAATAAACTTGTTTTTCTTGTAAGCTAAGATCAAAACACCTAAAAATGCCAGGAAAACAATCCAAATCAGGAAAAATTCCAGTCTCCCGGGGCTTACGTTGGTGTGATAAAGGGTAAGGGATTGAGGCCAGGTGAATAGCTTTAAATAATTCACGATCGCCACCGGGACCTGCACCAAGGGATTTTCCAGTCCTTGCTGGCTTTGGTAGTGAACCTGCTGCAGGGTTTCTTTTCTTTCCCCTACTTTGCTTATCATCAAGACTCCGATGATTCCCGCCAAGCTTGCGTAAGGAATCATTTTTTTCCAATGCAGCCTCAAATTGCCGAACAAAAATTCATAGAGAGGAAAAACAAGAATCAGAGCGAAAGCTTTCTGGGAAGAAGTGACGCAAAGCAGGAAAGCGATGACAGAGAGAATGTAATATTTGCGGTTTTGTTTGCCAAGCAGGTAAAAAATAAAAGAAAAGAGAAAAAAGAAGGTGTATTGCGCGTAGGTTACCCCCGACATCCAAGTCACGGCCTCGCTTGCCAGCGGATGAACCGCAAAGAGGGAGGCTGCAATAACGGCAATTCTTTTTTTGGTTAGCAAGCTTAACAAGACAAAAATTCCCAGCACGCTTCCCAGGTGGTAGAAAATATTGAGCAAATGAAACGGCACCGGGCTGCCTTGGCTTATTTGATAAGCCAAAAAGTAAGTGATTCGAAAGAAATATCCGATCGGGGAAAACTGCAAAAAGATTTCCGGAGAGCGGATGTTTTCGTTTTGGGCGATGGATTTGATGTCATCGGAAACGTATTCGTTGCCGAGAATGTTTATGTAGCAAGCAAAAACCAAGGCGAAGAGAAGAATTAAAGTGAGCCGATTTTTGTAAAAAAAGCTTCGCCAGGAGAATGATTTTATTTCCCCGCTTGATTCTGTTGCGGGAGAAGATTTTTTTACTTCCACCACGCGCTTGTATTTTTTCTTGCTCCAGATTTTTCGGAGGTATTTTTCAATATCTTTTTCCGAGATATTCATTTCTCGCGCCAAATCCGGCAGGCTTCGCTGCCTTATTTCCCGCTTGATTTTCTTTTTTTGCCTGGAAGATAATGACATGGTTTGCTGATTGATGTTAGGAAATTATGAGCATTGGAGTTGGAGGCTGAACCTCCACTGGAGGTTCAGCCTCCATTTTCGTAGCATGAAAGGAGAAATATCAAGGTTCAACCTCGAGATTTGTTAACTGTCAATTGTTAACTGTCAAGTGTTGAATAAAATCGCGATCCTGCCGTCCAACACACCTTCAAGGTGTGATGCATCACACCTTGAAGGTGTGTTGGAGTCTTTTTTTGCTTGGAATTTAAGTTGGAGTTAACTGTTAAGTGTCAATTGTTAATTGTTGTCTCTGAGCCAGGGATGGGAATCGAACCCACAGCCTACGCGTTACGAATGCGTTGCTCTGCCATTGAGCCACCCTGGCTTATTTTGTTGTATTGGAATTTCAAAAAATCCTATAAGCCACTGATTTTACGCGGATTGCTACGCAGATTTACGCGGGATGCTAAATGTGCGAAGCTTAATTTTTTTCTATGCCTATCTCCAGCATCCAATCTCCCGCCTCCCGCTTCTCATTTCCCATCTAATAAATATTGGTTTGAAGAAAACCAATCATATGATAATATATTCTTGCGGAGTTTTCAAATTTTTTAAGTTGGTATATAATAGAGGCAGTATGAAATTGGAAGAAATCAAAACATCTCTGAGGGAGATTGAAAGCAAATTCGTCCATTTGGACGACTGTCTTTGACTGGAGCGGAAAACAAAAAGAAACAGAAAGGCTGGAAAAAGAAAGCCAGAAGGAGGATTTTTGGGACAATCCGCAAGAGGCCGGCAAGGCTTTGAAAAAATTGGAGAGAATGAAACAGGAAAAGGCCGACTGGAAAAGCCTGCAAGATCAAATGAGGGAGTTAAAAGAGTTTTTAAAGGAATTAAACGAAGAAAATGCCGGAGAGGAAGACTTGGAACTGGCATCGCAGGAGTTGCAGAAAATAAGCAAAAAACTGAATTATTTCGAGAAGAAAACTTTTTTCCGGGGAAAGTATGATGAGAATAATGCTATTCTGGAAATACATGCCGGAGCCGGCGGAGCGGATGCGCAGGATTGGTCGGAGATGCTGTTGCGGATGTATTTGCGGTTTTGTGAAAGAGCGGGATATAGGGCCGGCATAATCAGCAAGTCTTCGGGTTCGGAAGCCGGAATCAAGAGAGCCTCATTGGAAATTCAAGGTGAAAACGCTTACGGATATTTGAAAGGAGAAAAAGGGATTCATAGATTGGTCAGGCAGTCTCCTTTCAACGCCGATGCCCTGCGCCAGACATCGTTTGCGGCGGTTGAAGTTTGGCCGGTCTTGGAAAAGAGTCAAGAGGTTGAAATAAATCCCAAAGACTTGAGAGTGGACACCTTCAGAGCCTCGGGCGCCGGAGGGCAGCATGTCAACACTACTGATTCGGCCGTCAGGATAACCCACTTGCCTACAAACACCGTGGCCAGCTGCCAAAGCGAAAGGTCTCAGCAACAAAACAGGGAGCAAGCCACGAAAGTCTTGAAGGCCAAGTTGCATGAACACTTTGAAGAAAAAAGAAAGAGCGAGGAAGAAGCTGTCAAAGGCGAAAAAAAGTCGGCCGAGTGGGGAAACCAGATTCGCTCCTACGTGTTTCATCCCTATAAAATGGTTAAAGATCACAGAATAAACTTGGAAACCAGCAATGTAGAGGACGTGATGGACGGGGGTATTGAAGGTTTTTTGGAGGGGTATCTAAGAAAATAAATTGTTCCATTGCTTCATTGTTAAATTGTTTTATTTTCATTGTTTCATTGATAAATAATAAAATTGTTCCATTGCTCTATTGCTAAATTGTTATGATACATAAATACTGTGTTTTCTAAATATTTAGCTAGTTGAAGCCTATTGGCAATCGGATAGTGCTTACAATTAGCAATAAAATAATTTGACAATGTAACAATGAAACAATTGAACAATGAAACAATTAAAAGATTAAAAAATTTAAAGAATAGCAAGTTGTAAAGTTACTGACTGATAGTTTATTAATAAATATTATCTATGATCGAATACAAAAACGTATCTAAAATATATCCTGGTAATGCTCCGGCCTTGGAGAATGTGAATTTTCATTTGGGAGGCGGAGAATTTGTTTCCGTGGTGGGGCAGTCCGGAGCAGGGAAGTCAACTCTGATCAAGCTGTTGCACGCCGAGGAAAAGCCGACCTCCGGAGATATTGTTTTTAACAAAGAAAGCATTGTGGATTTGAAAAAGCGTCATCTGCCCAAGCACCGCAGGGATATCGGGGTGGTTTTTCAGGATTTCAAATTGCTTTCCAAGAAAAACTTGTTTGAAAATGTGGCTTTTGCCATGGAGGTGGCCGGAAAGTCCAATGATGAAATCGAGGAGGATGTGCCCCAGGTTTTGGAGATAGTGGGGCTGGAAAAACAAATGCACAAATATCCCCACGAAGTCTCCGGAGGAGAGCAGCAAAGAGCGGCCATCGCCCGGGCGCTGGTGAATCGGCCCAGGGTCTTGGTGGCCGATGAGCCTACCGGGAATTTGGATCCGGAAGCCAGCTGGGAGATTGTCCAGGCTTTGCTGAAGATAAACAAATATGGAACGACGGTTATTCTGGCTACCCATGACAAGGCTATCGTAGACAAGGTATGCAAAAGAGTGGTGGCTTTGAAAGACGGCAAAATTTACCGGGACACCAGTCAAGGGAAGTATTGTGTGGAAGAATGAGATGTGAGACATGAGAAGTGAGAAGTTGGATGGTCGTTCCATTGTTCCATTGTTCCATTGCTAAATTGTTGTGTTACATATATATCGAGGCATTTTCTGATTTATAATCTTAAGTCATTTAAACATGCAAACATATAAACATATAAACATTTAAACATTTAAACAAATATTTTTTTAATTGTTCAATTGTTACATTGTCAAATTATTTTATTGCTAATTGTATTTACTATCCGATTACTGATAGGCTTAAACTAGCTAAATATTTAGAAAACACAGTATTTATGTAACATAACAATTTAACAATTTAACAATGAAACAATTTTATTATTTAACAATAAAACAATGAAAATACAACAATTTAACAATGAAGCAATGAAACAATGAAGGAATTAAATTTTAAGAAACAAAAATGTTTTTAAAGCTAGCCAGAACGTTTAAGACCGGATTTCAGAATTTTTACCGCAATGGGCTTTTGTCGGTTTTGACTATCAGTGTGATTGTAATCGCCATATTTATTATCAATATCCAGGCAGGAGTGACTTATTCGGAAAATCTTTTGCTGGAGAACATTAAAAACAGGGTTAGCATTTCGGTTTATTTCGATCCTGAAACTCCGGAAGGAAAAATCAAAAGCATCAGAAACGAATTCCAACAATTCGGAGAGGTGGAGTCTGTAGAATATGTTTCCAAAGAACAAGCCTTAAAAGAATTCAAGGCGGAGAATGAAGACAGTGAAATATTGCAGCAATCCATAGAAGAACTGGATGAAAATCCCTTTGAAGCTTCTTTGGGCATCAAGGCTTATAATCCTTCAGACTATCAGCTGATCGCCGAAGCCATAAAGCAAGGGCAGTACAGTGATACGATTTCCAGCGTTAATTATGATAAGTATGAGTCGGTGATTGATAATTTAAGCAGCCAGATTGAATCGAACCGGAAAATAGGCTTCATTCTCGGCGGAACGCTGTCTTTAATCGCGATTTTGATCACCTTCAACAGCATCAGGATAACTATGTACGCTTATGGGAAGGAGATTGAAATTATGAAACTGGTAGGGGCTTCCAATAATTACATCAGAATGCCGTTCATTTGGGAAGGATTGTTTTACGGGGTTATTTCTTCTTTGATAGCGCTTCCTCTTTCCTACGGGTATTTGAAGTTTGTGGCTACCAACGAGGTTTCCGGTTCGATCATGCCCTTCTCCAGCGGCATATACTTGAATGAATTTTTAAACGGCTTCTTTATGGAGAACCTGGTTTGGATAATTTTGGCCGAAATCGCGGCCGGCATTCTGCTGGGAGTTGTAAGTTCGGTTATCGCTATCAGGAAATATTTGCAAGAGCCGAATAAATAACATGAGACTCTTTTAATATTTATTCTTTAATTGCTTGGCTGAATAATTTAAATATGCTAAGTCAATGGAATCGACTTTAAATCCTAAACCTTAAACTCTAAATCCTAAACAATAATCAAATTCCAAATTCAAATGTCATAAATAAAAGTTTATTGTTTGTGTTTTTTATGAGTTTTTGTCATTAGAATTTAAAATTTAGTATTTTTGATTAACGGACTTGTTGTTTAGGAAAAAATTGTTATAATTATTCTTGGAATAAAGAGTTTTATTATTATTAAGACATATTTTATGGGAATGTTTAATTTTAAGAAGAAGAAAAAGGAAGAAGGAGAGCAAAAAGGCGATCAGATGGATCAGTTTGACGCTATGCTGAATCAGCTGGATGATTCCAAGATGTCAAGAAAAGAGCGATGGGCTTTGAAGCTGTTCAAGAAAATGCCGAAATCCAAAAGAGAAAAGGCTCTCAAAGAGGCTATGAATCCGCAAAACTTATACAAGGAAAAAGACAAAATTTTGAAGCAATTGGACGAGATGGTCAAAGACGGCCAGATGTCCAAAGAAGAGGCCGAGCAGATGAAAAGGCAGTTTGGGTTGAGATAGGTTTCATCTAAACATCTAAACATTTAAGCATTTAAACAGTTAAACATCCGTGTTTATAAAGCTGCCATTAGTTGTAAGCAATTGTCTATAGCTTCTAGTAATTGTTAGCGGGGAGGTTATTTGTATTAGGGTGATGGTGTATTAGGAGATGAATTTCAGTGTTTTATGGTTGATGTGAAATTTTTTGAAACTCATAGAAACTGATAGAAATTAAGAAATTGGGGAATTTGGAAAATTAAACCCGACAAACACAGCTTGTCGGGTTTAGTAAACTCTTCATTGGCCGGTTATTTGAA
Organism: Candidatus Moraniibacteriota bacterium; assembly: GCA_034522495.1. GTDB lineage: Bacteria > Patescibacteriota > Minisyncoccia > Moranbacterales > DUUL01 > JAXHLG01. The sequence goes on from JAXHLG010000002.1 coordinate 420,203, forward strand.
TATAAAGTTGGAATGAATGGTTGTATTTGATATATGATAGAAGTTTTTTGAAACTTATTTAGGAATTACGCGCTTGCCTCTTTATTGCCTAAAAAAAGAGAGCAAAGCTAGGCTTGGTTTTTGCATTAGGGGACTGTTTCCAAACACCGTTTTAGTACGAAATTTCTTGTTTTTTAGATAAATTTTTCAAATAATTTTTGTCCCGCATTGCGGGATAGCCTTAGCTAAGGCAAAAAAATTTTTGGAAAATTTAGCAAAAAAGGTGGGATTGCAGTAAAAACGGTGCTTGGAAACAGTCCCATTAGTTCGAAAAAATATTTTAGAAGCAAAAAGGGTTTTCTATTAAAAATATCTTAACAAGCCTGAAAGGCAAGTGCGCATAAAACCAAGCCTTGCTTTGCTCTCGGCATTGCCGGAGAGCAATTGCGTAATTCCTATTATAGAAAAAAATTTAAAATTGTTTTTGTATGGCTGGAGATAATCAGGGAGGGGAAAAGAATAAGAAAAATAGAAGAAATCAGTTGAGCTTGACGCCCGGAGTGGTGGGTTTGTTTGAAACGGCGTACGCGCAGCATAAAGAGAAGCAAAGCAAGAGTGGTGACAACGAGCCGAAAATAAAAGTTTCTACCGCTATCTCCAAGCTGTCTTTTTACTATGAAAAAATCCGCAACGCGGTGGACTATAAGGATGAGTATCTTCTCAGAAAAACTGCCATTGAAAGAATTTTAAAGAGGCAGATTATTATCGAAAGCGTTCTTCAACCGGCCAAGAGCTCCAAGATTGCTCAGCATTTGATGATTGAGCTGATTCGAGGAGAGTATTTGGCAAACAACTCGGTTCCGGAAAAGAAAATAGATGAGGTTGCCAAGGTTGTTCAAAAGTATATCAAGCTTCACAACAAAGCCATCAGGGGAAGTTTGGCCTCCAAGCGCAACAAAGAACTGTCCGATTGGATAATAGCCTTGATGGCCAGCGAGATAGAAGAAGAATTGGGAAGAGATAAGGTGGTGGAGAAGGCGATCAGTTTTATGTTTCAGGTTTTAAGGGACAAGGTTATTTTACCCGATGACGCCGACTATAATCAAAACAAGGATATTCAAATATATGTTAGCATTTATCGAACCTTTCTCAAATTTGATACCGATATGGTCAGCTTTATTTTATTTAAATCCGCTGTAGATAGTTGGAAAAACGCGGGCGAGGAGACCATTGAAAAAACAGCAAGAGAGCTGGACTCGATCCGAGCCACTATTGAAAATCAAGTTAACAGCCCGATTTCCAATAAGCTAAAGAGAGTTATTTCCAGATACACGGTTTTTTTCGAGATTTTGACGGAGGTGATCAAAAAAGATCCGGTAAAGGCATATAGCAAGGCCAGCAGAGACCCGGACTCTTTCAGGGAAATGATACGGGAGAGTTGTAGGAAGAAATATGAGACTGTCCGAGCTAAAATCTGGAGAGCCAGCTTCAGAAGCATTGTGTATATTTTCATAACCAAAAGCCTGCTGGTGTTTGCGCTTGAAATCCCCGTTATTAATCTTTTGGGCGAGTCGGTGAATTATATTTCTTTGGCTGTGAACATCGGTTTTCCTCCGCTTCTTTTGTTTTCCATCATAATGACGACTAAAACGCCTACAAGCCGCAACACTCAAAAAATCATTGAAGGCATAGAGGGGCTGGTCCATCCCGGCAAGGAGGTTCAAGCGTATCGGCTGAGGACTTCCGCCTTGAGAGGAAAGACTTTGAACACGGTATTCGGAATTATTTATCTGGGAACTTTTTTGATAACTTTTGGAGGTATTGTTTGGATTTTGAATATGATAGGATTTCACTTTGTCAGCATCGTAATATTCTTGTTTTTCTTGGCTTTAGTTAGCTTCTTCAGCGCCAGAATCAGAAAAAAAGCTCATGAGCTGATGGTGGTGGAGCCCAAGGAGAGTATTTTCCGACTTTTCACCGACTTTTTCTACACCCCGGTTCTAGCGGCGGGAAAGTGGCTGAGCGAGAATTTCTCCAAACTGAACGTGTTCGTCATTGTTCTGGATTTCATCATCGAGGCCCCGTTCAAATTTTTCGTGGAAGCCACAGAGGAATGGTCCAAGTATGTCAAAGAGAGGAGAGAGGAGATAGAGTGAGGTTCATATTATCATATTATCATTTTAACATTTTATCATATTAACATCACTCGTGTCCGGTTCACAAATCCCACAAACAAGCCTGTTTTCCGCCGCTTCTTTTAAAATTTTGCAATTCAGGATTACTAAACAGCTCAACCATGGGAGTTTTAGTTAGGACTGACACGTTCAAAATTTGTAATATTTCGTAGAGGTTCTTTTCAATCTTCCATTGTTTTTTGAAAATGGCTACTACAAGATAAGCGCAAATGGCAATGCAGATTTGGGTTTTTACCGCGTTCTCTGAGCGGCCCCAGAAGGCTTTGATCTTGAGATGCTGCTTGATCCACTTGAAAAACAATTCAATTTGCCAGCGGTGCTTGTACAGGGCGGCTATTTTCTCAGCAGAAAGATTAAAATCGTTGCTCAAGTAAGTGAAATACTTTTTGCTTTCTTGATCAAAGAATTTAATCCTCCTTAATTTCTCCGGATACCTCTTAGAGCTTTTCCAATTGCTAAGCTTGATTATCTGATCGCAGCAAATCCCTGTTCCTTTTTCCTTCCTGTTGGAATAAATTCTTTCAAATCCCAGACACTCCTTGGCTCTGATAACAAAGAAGGCTCCTTTTCGGTGAATTTTGTAAAGCCTGCCGTAATCTATGTAGCCCCGGTCCAGAATGTAATGCGCTTCCGGTTCAATTTCGATCGAATCCAGGAATTCCAGATCGTGCCTTTTGGCGCTAGTGATTTCAAACATGGCGGGAATATTGCCGTCAAGGTCCATTTGCAGATTCAGCTTCACCCCGGCTCTTACAGTCTTGAGCTTGGCCCAGGAGAAAAGAGAAAGGCAGAGTTCGATTACCGATGAATCTATAATGTAGCAAGCCCCGTTCAGTTCCAAATTAAAATTGTCATCGCCTGCATACAGCTTTCTGGCTTTATCAATCAATATTCCCGCCAGGTCCCTGTAAATCCTCCAATCCCTTTTTTCGCTGGCATCGGAAAGAGTTGATCTTGAAATAATGCTGGAAAAACCCAAGTTGCGGATTTTTCCCTGCTGGGAGCTCAAGCAGTTGACAACGTCCCGGAGACTTTCCCGATGAGAAATCTGCCCAAAAAAGAGAGCTAGGAATTGATTCCAGCAAGTAAGTTTTTTTACTGCCGAATTGCCCCGGTATCTATCCACGCATCGGTTGAATTCATAACGTGGGATGTGATCTGCAAGCTGAGAAAGAACATATTTTCCATGATACATTTGAGTAATTGATAATTGCTTAAAAAACAATATCAATTATCCCATTATTTCCGTTCAAGCCAAAAAAAATTCTTGTCCCTTGATTTTGGCTCTGGAAAGCCAAAATCAGGAGATGAGAAAAAAATTAACCGGACACGAGTGATATTAACATATAAACATTTTAACATATTATCATATTATCATTTTATCATATGAACATTTAAGCATTCAAACATACAAGCATCTAAACATTTAATCAATTTTATTTTTAGGGACTGCTTCCAAACACCATTTCGTTACGAAATTTCCAATTATTTCTTGAACTCGGGAACTAAAAACTTGACAGGATTTATTATAGATATATCACTCGTGTCCGGTTCACAAATCCCACAAACAAGCCTGTTTTCCGCCGCTTCTTTTAAAATTTTGCAATTCAGGATTACTAAACAGCTCAACCATGGGAGTTTTAGTTAGGACTGACACGTTCAAAATTTGTAATATTTCGTAGAGGTTCTTTTCAATCTTCCATTGTTTTTTGAAAATGGCTACTACAAGATAAGCGCAAATGGCAATGCAGATTTGGGTTTTTACCGCGTTCTCTGAGCGGCCCCAGAAGGCTTTGATCTTGAGATGCTGCTTGATCCACTTGAAAAACAATTCAATTTGCCAGCGGTGCTTGTACAGGGCGGCTATTTTCTCAGCAGAAAGATTAAAATCGTTGCTCAAGTAAGTGAAATACTTTTTGCTTTCTTGATCAAAGAATTTAATCCTCCTTAATTTCTCCGGATACCTCTTAGAGCTTTTCCAATTGCTAAGCTTGATTATCTGATCGCAGCAAATCCCTGTTCCTTTTTCCTTCCTGTTGGAATAAATTCTTTCAAATCCCAGACACTCCTTGGCTCTGATAACAAAGAAGGCTCCTTTTCGGTGAATTTTGTAAAGCCTGCCGTAATCTATGTAGCCCCGGTCCAGAATGTAATGCGCTTCCGGTTCAATTTCGATCGAATCCAGGAATTCCAGATCGTGCCTTTTGGCGCTAGTGATTTCAAACATGGCGGGAATATTGCCGTCAAGGTCCATTTGCAGATTCAGCTTCACCCCGGCTCTTACAGTCTTGAGCTTGGCCCAGGAGAAAAGAGAAAGGCAGAGTTCGATTACCGATGAATCTATAATGTAGCAAGCCCCGTTCAGTTCCAAATTAAAATTGTCATCGCCTGCATACAGCTTTCTGGCTTTATCAATCAATATTCCCGCCAGGTCCCTGTAAATCCTCCAATCCCTTTTTTCGCTGGCATCGGAAAGAGTTGATCTTGAAATAATGCTGGAAAAACCCAAGTTGCGGATTTTTCCCTGCTGGGAGCTCAAGCAGTTGACAACGTCCCGGAGACTTTCCCGATGAGAAATCTGCCCAAAAAAGAGAGCTAGGAATTGATTCCAGCAAGTAAGTTTTTTTACTGCCGAATTGCCCCGGTATCTATCCACGCATCGGTTGAATTCATAACGTGGGATGTGATCTGCAAGCTGAGAAAGAACATATTTTCCATGATACATTTGAGTAATTGATAATTGCTTAAAAAACAATATCAATTATCCCATTATTTCCGTTCAAGCCAAAAAAAATTCTTGTCCCTTGATTTTGGCTCTGGAAAGCCAAAATCAGGAGATGAGAAAAAAATTAACCGGACACGAGTGATAGATATATTATAAAGAATAAGTATTGAAATTTTTAAAAAACCAAAATGCAAAATAAAAAGACGGTTATATTGATAGTTTTGATTGTTCTACTCCTTTCAGGAGTGGGAGTTTTCGGGTATTTGATTTATGCGGAAAAAAACAAACAAGCAAAGGAGATTCAGGGAGAAGTCTCAAAGCAGAAAAATCTTCAAGACAACCAAAATCAATCGAAGGTTAAAGAATTAAAAAGTTTCGAGGGCATGGTTAAGGCCAGGGAGGAAAACTTTTTGAGGGTGGAATTTAGTTATGAAGGAAAAACGTGGCAGTCTAAAGTTGATAAAAACGAGGAAACTTTTATCGGGAAAGCTTCAAGAGATGAAAACTCTTTTCCTCAAGAGTTGGCCATGGAAGAAATTAAAGAAGGAGACTTGGTAATTGTTAGTTCTCAAGAAAACATATTGGCCAAAGAATCGTTTCCGGCTAGCATGATAATGGTGGCGGAAAAAAAATAGAAATTTCTTTTCGGCGCGCGCGAAAAAAGCAGTTGAAAAAAGCGGGTCAACAGCCCCATAAAACGCCAAGGCCGTTCATATATATCTTAGGGAAAAAGCTATGAAATATTTAAATAAATCAAGTCCGATATCCTGTATATTATTATTGGCCTTGTTTTCCCTCCTCTTTTCCTTCTCAACGCTAGGCGGCAATAACGCTTCAGCTGTTGTTATGATACCCTCGGGAGAAGACGGCGCTGAGGATAAAACAATTGCTGATATTAGCATCAGCCAATTAAAAGTGGTTGAACAAAAAGACCATCAAGTCAAGCTGTCTTTTGCTGTTTACAATCTTTCCAACAGATTTCAGCCGGATGTTGAATATGGCATAAGATTATTCAGGAAAGAGGCGGTTGAGTCGGAGCACGGCACGGAAGAAGAGGGAACAAGCTCCAAAGAGTTTCACCCGGGGGATGTCTTGTATGAGAAAATAGATCCCGAGAGCATGGATTTATCTCCAGGAGAGAAAATTGACAAGAAAGAGGCCTACGAGATGCCTTCCCATCTGGAAGGAGAATTCCTAATCCAGTTATTTGCCAAGACTTCCTCCGGCCTGTTTTTGGGTATGGCCGAAACTGAAGTTGTAAAAATGGAAAAAGGAGAAGACGGCATAGAGCTGGACCACAAAGAATGCCGCCTTCTGAAGAATTCCAATACAGAAGAAGAATACGCTCTGTCCGATCCGATATACATTAATTCTCAAGAGCAATTAGCCATCAAATGCTTATTGAGCAATGATTCCCCGGAAACAAGAACGATAATGCCCGCCTTTGATATTTATGAAGAAAGCATTTTCGGGGAAAAAATAGAAACGGAATCAAACCCCGGCAAGATTTCAATTGAACCGAAAGAATCCAGAGAGATAAGCCTGAATGTACCGAAAACTAAATCCCCCGGTTCGTATTATGCTGCTTTGCATTTAAAGCAGGGGGAAGCGGCGGTTTCTAACAGGATATATTTCAACTATGCCGTAGAAGGGTTATCCGCCTCCATTTATGACATCAAGGCGAATCAAGAAGAAAATCAAAACATCTCGGTTTCTTTTTACTGGAGCGGAATCAGGGAGAATTTTGCTCCCGGGACTCAAGAAAGGCCAAGCCCAAAAAATCAAGACCTTCAACTAAGCCTAAGAATCGTTGACCAGCATGGAAAAGACTGCGCTTCTCCCGTAACAAAATCTTTAAGCGGCGAAAAGAATTACTCGGAATTTTCTACTTCCGTGATCAAAAGCTGCGCTTCTCCTTACGCGGAAGCCAAGATAAAAAACCAAAAAGGCGAGGTTCTCGACGAAATTAAAGTTAGAGCCGCCTCCATGGAAAAGAAAGAAAAGAAAGAAGCTGCTCCCGGGGAAAACGCTTCCGAGGACAACGCCCTGATTTTAATTGCCTCAGCTCTGATTGTTTTGTTCTTGATTTTTCTTCTGTGGTGGCTTTTGGTTAAGAAAAAGCTGCTCAAAAAGAGCTTTCTGGCCTTGTTTGTCTTTTTGTCAGCTTTTGTTTTTCTGGCATGGGATATTGGAGAGGTGAACGCGGGAGGTTGGAAATGGCTTGGTTATCGTATGCTAGGATATACTAGTCAACCTAACCACTGGGAACCTAAGGATTATTACACATATCATTATTATGAAGATGAAAGCTACCCCGCTCAGGCGGATGATGAGATTACCGGTCAAATTTATGGGAAACTTTATGGAAAGCACTGTAGCGGCTGGATGAAGGTTAACGGTGTTACGGTGTGGCGCCTACGGTTTCCAACAGACTTTGGCAGTGGTTCTGGTCCTGGTACTTATATTAGCGGTCAAAGGAGCTGGCCGCATGGATGTGAAGGTACTTACCGGGTTGAATATGAGTGGATGTTTAATTATGATAGTAGTGGTGATGGTGTTTGCAACGAAACAGCTGAAGGAGATAACACTCAGAAGTATAAAATTATTTGCGATGAAGCCGAAGATTATCGCTGCCGCTGGAATAGCGTGTGGAAATACGACGCCTGCGGCTGCCCCGACGAATATATTGAAAGCTGCCCCACCGGATACTGCGATTACGGAGGCGACGTGGATTATTATTGTTCCGGAGACAAGCTGATGGGCGTGTATGATTACGTAAGACAAGGCTGCCGGGCGGGAGCTTGCTATACTGGCAATGTATGGCACAACTCCTGCGGATCATTTGTAAAAGAGGATTGCTCTGATCTGCCCAACTATTGCGAAGAGTGGGATGATGACTGGACTTGTAAAGACGAAACCACGAAAATGAAAAGCAGGGAATGCTATAATTCCGGCTGTTCTTCCGCCTCTTGCTACGGAGATTCATATACTGAAACTAAAGAAGAGGAATGCTTGAAAGACGGAGTTCAGGGCAGATGCATCAACGGCGCTTGTTTCTATCAAGGAGCCTGCGGCAGCGCAAATGACTCGGATCCGACGTGCGAGGCGCCGAAAGACAATTTATGTTTAATTAATTTTTATGACGACCCAGTGGTCCGGTACGACAGCGCTGACGGCGATAAGTCAAAAGACAAATACTACTGGACCTGCGAAGGAGCCGATCAAGACAGCGATCAGGATGATGCTAATTGCAGCGTGGAAAGAGATTGCCAAGTAACGTCAGAGGGCTGGCGCGAGGCGTCGTTTTGATTGTTCTGCCTTTTCGGCGCGCGCGAAAAAAGCAGTTGAAAAAAGCGGGTCAACAGCCCCATAAAACGCCAAGGCCGTTCATATATATCTTAGGGAAAAAGCTATGAAATATTTAAATAAATCAAGTCCGATATCCTGTATATTATTATTGGCCTTGTTTTCCCTCCTCTTTTCCTTCTCAACGCTAGGCGGCAATAACGCTTCAGCTGTTGTTATGATACCCTCGGGAGAAGACGGCGCTGAGGATAAAACAATTGCTGATATTAGCATCAGCCAATTAAAAGTGGTTGAACAAAAAGACCATCAAGTCAAGCTGTCTTTTGCTGTTTACAATCTTTCCAACAGATTTCAGCCGGATGTTGAATATGGCATAAGATTATTCAGGAAAGAGGCGGTTGAGTCGGAGCACGGCACGGAAGAAGAGGGAACAAGCTCCAAAGAGTTTCACCCGGGGGATGTCTTGTATGAGAAAATAGATCCCGAGAGCATGGATTTATCTCCAGGAGAGAAAATTGACAAGAAAGAGGCCTACGAGATGCCTTCCCATCTGGAAGGAGAATTCCTAATCCAGTTATTTGCCAAGACTTCCTCCGGCCTGTTTTTGGGTATGGCCGAAACTGAAGTTGTAAAAATGGAAAAAGGAGAAGACGGCATAGAGCTGGACCACAAAGAATGCCGCCTTCTGAAGAATTCCAATACAGAAGAAGAATACGCTCTGTCCGATCCGATATACATTAATTCTCAAGAGCAATTAGCCATCAAATGCTTATTGAGCAATGATTCCCCGGAAACAAGAACGATAATGCCCGCCTTTGATATTTATGAAGAAAGCATTTTCGGGGAAAAAATAGAAACGGAATCAAACCCCGGCAAGATTTCAATTGAACCGAAAGAATCCAGAGAGATAAGCCTGAATGTACCGAAAACTAAATCCCCCGGTTCGTATTATGCTGCTTTGCATTTAAAGCAGGGGGAAGCGGCGGTTTCTAACAGGATATATTTCAACTATGCCGTAGAAGGGTTATCCGCCTCCATTTATGACATCAAGGCGAATCAAGAAGAAAATCAAAACATCTCGGTTTCTTTTTACTGGAGCGGAATCAGGGAGAATTTTGCTCCCGGGACTCAAGAAAGGCCAAGCCCAAAAAATCAAGACCTTCAACTAAGCCTAAGAATCGTTGACCAGCATGGAAAAGACTGCGCTTCTCCCGTAACAAAATCTTTAAGCGGCGAAAAGAATTACTCGGAATTTTCTACTTCCGTGATCAAAAGCTGCGCTTCTCCTTACGCGGAAGCCAAGATAAAAAACCAAAAAGGCGAGGTTCTCGACGAAATTAAAGTTAGAGCCGCCTCCATGGAAAAGAAAGAAAAGAAAGAAGCTGCTCCCGGGGAAAACGCTTCCGAGGACAACGCCCTGATTTTAATTGCCTCAGCTCTGATTGTTTTGTTCTTGATTTTTCTTCTGTGGTGGCTTTTGGTTAAGAAAAAGCTGCTCAAAAAGAGCTTTCTGGCCTTATTTGTCTTTTTGTCAGCTTTTGTTTTTCTGGCATGGGATATTGGAGAGGTGAACGCGGGAGGTTGGAAATGGCTTGGTTATCAAATGCTAGGATATAGTTATCAGGATGGACATACTTATGTATATCATTATTATAATGATGAAAACTACTCCTGGTCGGTGGATAATTGGCAGGCGGATGATGAGATCACCGGTCGAATTTTTGGGAGACTTTATGGAAAGCACTGCAATGGCTGGATGAAGGTTAACGGTGTTACGGTGTGGCGCCTACGGTTTCCAACAGACTTTGGTAGTAGTTCTGGTCCTGGTACTTCTGTTAGCGGTCAAAGGAGCTGGCCGCATGGATGCGCCGAAGGTACCTATCGGGTTAAATATGAGTGGATGTTTAATTATGATAGTAGTGGTGATGGTGTTTGCAACGAAACAGCTGAAGGAGATCTCACTCAGAAGTATAAAATTATTTGCGATGAAGCCGAAGATTATCGCTGCCGCCGGAATAGCGTGTGGAAATACGACGCCTGCGACTGTCCCGACGAATATATTGAAAGCTGCCCCACCGGATACTGCGATTACGGAGGCGACGTGGATTATTATTGTTCCGGAGACAAGCTGATGGGCGTGTATGATTACGTAAGACAAGGCTGCCGGGCGGGAGCTTGCTATACTGGCAATGTATGGCACAACTCCTGCGGATCATTTGTAAAAGAGGATTGCTCTGATCTGCCCAACTATTGCGAAGAGTGGGATGATGACTGGACTTGTAAAGACGAAACCACGAAAATGAAAAGCAGGGAATGCTATAATTCCGGCTGTTCTTCCGCCTCTTGCTACGGAGATTCATATACTGAAACTAAAGAAGAGGAATGCTTGAAAGACGGAGTTCAGGGCAGATGCATCAACGGCGCTTGTTTCTATCAAGGAGCCTGCGGCAGCGCAAATGAATCGGAGTCGACATGCGAGGCGCCGAAAGACAATTTATGTTTAATTAATTTTTATGACGACCCAGTGGTCCGGTACGACAGCGCTGACGGCGATAAGTCAAAAGACAAATACTACTGGACCTGCGAAGGAGCCGATCAAGACAGCGATCAGGATGATGCTAATTGCAGCGTGGAAAGAGATTGCCAAGTAACGTCAGAGGGCTGGCGCGAGGCGTCGTTTTGATTGTTCTGCCTTTTCGGCGCGCGCGAAAAAAGCAGTTGAAAAAAGCGGGTCAACAGCCCCATAAAACGCCAAGGCCGTTCATATATATCTTAGGGAAAAAGCTATGAAATATTTAAATAAATCAAGTCCGATATCCTGTATATTATTATTGGCCTTGTTTTCCCTCCTCTTTTCCTTCTCAACGCTAGGCGGCAATAACGCTTCAGCTGTTGTTATGATACCCTCGGGAGAAGACGGCGCTGAGGATAAAACAATTGCTGATATTAGCATCAGCCAATTAAAAGTGGTTGAACAAAAAGACCATCAAGTCAAGCTGTCTTTTGCTGTTTACAATCTTTCCAACAGATTTCAGCCGGATGTTGAATATGGCATAAGATTATTCAGGAAAGAGGCGGTTGAGTCGGAGCACGGCACGGAAGAAGAGGGAACAAGCTCCAAAGAGTTTCACCCGGGGGATGTCTTGTATGAGAAAATAGATCCCGAGAGCATGGATTTATCTCCAGGAGAGAAAATTGACAAGAAAGAGGCCTACGAGATGCCTTCCCATCTGGAAGGAGAATTCCTAATCCAGTTATTTGCCAAGACTTCCTCCGGCCTGTTTTTGGGTATGGCCGAAACTGAAGTTGTAAAAATGGAAAAAGGAGAAGACGGCATAGAGCTGGACCACAAAGAATGCCGCCTTCTGAAGAATTCCAATACAGAAGAAGAATACGCTCTGTCCGATCCGATATACATTAATTCTCAAGAGCAATTAGCCATCAAATGCTTATTGAGCAATGATTCCCCGGAAACAAGAACGATAATGCCCGCCTTTGATATTTATGAAGAAAGCATTTTCGGGGAAAAAATAGAAACGGAATCAAACCCCGGCAAGATTTCAATTGAACCGAAAGAATCCAGAGAGATAAGCCTGAATGTACCGAAAACTAAATCCCCCGGTTCGTATTATGCTGCTTTGCATTTAAAGCAGGGGGAAGCGGCGGTTTCTAACAGGATATATTTCAACTATGCCGTAGAAGGGTTATCCGCCTCCATTTATGACATCAAGGCGAATCAAGAAGAAAATCAAAACATCTCGGTTTCTTTTTACTGGAGCGGAATCAGGGAGAATTTTGCTCCCGGGACTCAAGAAAGGCCAAGCCCAAAAAATCAAGACCTTCAACTAAGCCTAAGAATCGTTGACCAGCATGGAAAAGACTGCGCTTCTCCCGTAACAAAATCTTTAAGCGGCGAAAAGAATTACTCGGAATTTTCTACTTCCGTGATCAAAAGCTGCGCTTCTCCTTACGCGGAAGCCAAGATAAAAAACCAAAAAGGCGAGGTTCTCGACGAAATTAAAGTTAGAGCCGCCTCCATGGAAAAGAAAGAAAAGAAAGAAGCTGCTCCCGGGGAAAACGCTTCCGAGGACAACGCCCTGATTTTAATTGCCTCAGCTCTGATTGTTTTGTTCTTGATTTTTCTTCTGTGGTGGCTTTTGGTTAAGAAAAAGCTGCTCAAAAAGAGCTTTCTGGCCTTATTTGTCTTTTTGTCAGCTTTTGTTTTTCTGGCATGGGATATTGGAGAGGTGAACGCGGGAGGTTGGAAATGGCTTGGTTATCAAATGCTAGGATATAGTTATCAGGATGGACATACTTATGTATATCATTATTATAATGATGAAAACTACTCCTGGTCGGTGGATAATTGGCAGGCGGATGATGAGATCACCGGTCGAATTTTTGGGAGACTTTATGGAAAGCACTGCAATGGCTGGATGAAGGTTAACGGTGTTACGGTGTGGCGCCTACGGTTTCCAACAGACTTTGGTAGTAGTTCTGGTCCTGGTACTTCTGTTAGCGGTCAAAGGAGCTGGCCGCATGGATGCGCCGAAGGTACCTATCGGGTTAAATATGAGTGGATGTTTAATTATGATAGTAGTGGTGATGGTGTTTGCAACGAAACAGCTGAAGGAGATCTCACTCAGAAGTATAAAATTATTTGCGATGAAGCCGAAGATTATCGCTGCCGCTGGAATAGCGTGTGGAAATACGACGCCTGCGGCTGCCCCGACGAATATATTGAAAGCTGCCCCACCGGATACTGCGATTACGGAGGCGACGTGGATTATTATTGTTCCGGAGACAAGCTGATGGGCGTGTATGATTACGTAAGACAAGGCTGCCGGGCGGGAGCTTGCTATACTGGCAATGTATGGCACAACTCCTGCGGATCATTTGTAAAAGAGGATTGCTCTGATCTGCCCAACTATTGCGAAGAGTGGGATGATGACTGGACTTGTAAAGACGAAACCACGAAAATGAAAAGCAGGGAATGCTATAATTCCGGCTGTTCTTCCGCCTCTTGCTACGGAGATTCATATACTGAAACTAAAGAAGAGGAATGCTTGAAAGACGGAGTTCAGGGCAGATGCATCAACGGCGCTTGTTTCTATCAAGGAGCCTGCGGCAGCGCAAATGACTCGGATCCGACGTGCGAGGCGCCGAAAGACAATTTATGTTTAATTAATTTTTATGACGACCCAGTGGTCCGGTACGACAGCGCTGACGGCGATAAGTCAAAAGACAAATACTACTGGACCTGCGAAGGAGCCGATCAAGACAGCGATCAGGATGATGCTAATTGCAGCGTGGAAAGAGATTGCCAAGTAACGTCAGAGGGCTGGCGCGAGGCGTCGTTTTGATTGTTAATAAAGGAAAAAGATTGATAAGGTAAAAGTTTTATTGACAGGTTTTTCTCGAGATGTATTATAGGAGATAAGTACTGAAATTAAAAAAACCAAAATGCAAAATAAAAAAATGGTTATATTAATAGTTTTGATTGTTTTAGTCCTCTTGTGTGCAGGAGTTTTTGGTTATTTGATTTATGCGGAAAAAGCTGAGCAAAAAAAGTCGGGACGAAACAATCAGGATTTGTTAGATCAAGAAAAGGAGGATGAGGGAAAAGAAGAAAAAAGCTGGGGTGATATGTCGGATGAAGAAAAGGATAAAATTTTGAACGAGAGAGTTCCCTTGGAAGAGTCATCAGGTGGCACTAATGATAATAGTGAAACAGGTGGCGGGAACACCAAGATTCATTCAGAAGAAGAGGTGCAGGGGTTGCTTCTTAATGAAAGAGAGTCTGCGCCGGAAGGAGGACCCACCAAAGAGGACGCACTCAAGGTTTTAAATGAATAATTGCTGTTATCTTAAGATTTTATAATTAAAATAATAATAATGAAAAAAATAGTAAATTTTGCGAATTGGTCGCTGGGAGTAGCTTTGCTTGGCATGTTCGGAGGTTTGATCCTTCAAAAAGTTGAGGCATGGAGTGAGCCGCCTGATAGTCCACCCAATTCAAATGTTGGAGCGCCTCTTAATACCGGAGAGCAAGGACAAATGAAACAAGCCAAGTTGATTTTGAACATGCCGGCTGATGATGGCAGTGTCCAAACAAGCGGCTTGCTTGTTCCTTACGGGAAAGTAGGATTAGGAACATTGTTTCCGGAGTCCAAGTTGCACATAGAAGAAAGCCTTACAACTGATACCTCTGGATACGGGGATGTCACTATGGACGCTACCATTAGAACCGGAGCTGTTAATTATGATGGCGGTTATGGTGACTGGCCGGCCGGATTTTCTGTAAAGGTCAATGATGTCGACACTAATCTTCCCGGCGGCAGTGCAGGAATAGAGGTTTATAGCGGTATTGACGGTGTTTCCAGAGCTACTATGTTAGTTAATGCAGACTGGCAGGGAAAGACAGGAAAGCCAACCTGGGGCGCGCTCTTGGGAGTGGTTCAAGATAGAATCAACACTCGCGGATTTGCATCTTGGATTGAAGATGGTTTGGATAACAAAGTAGATGGAAGCCATGCTTATCTAAGCAACAGGGATAGTGACGGAAAGCTATTTTCAGGAAAGTTCGAAGGAGACGTTTATGTAAGAGATGATTTAGGTGTCGGAACAAGAGATCCCAATGAAAAGTTGGATGTAAGAGGCAACATTGTTGCTAGCGGAACCATTTGCGATACCAATGGATGTATTGGAGATGGAGGAGGATCTTCTTTGTGGAATCAAAACGGGAGTGATATTTATTATAATGGGGGTAACGTTGGCATTGGCAGAAACAATCCGCAGGATGAACTCGATGTTAATGGAGATCTATTGTTAAGCAAAGAAGATATTTATGCGGATACTTTTAGTTTCGGCAATGCAGCTAAAGTCTATACGGGAAGAAATGACGGATATTTGCTTCTTGCGGGGGGTAATGCCCAAGGGGACACAACAAATGGATCCGTCTTGGCGTTAACCGGGAAAAATATAAGCGATAGCTTTAGCGGTGTTCAGCCAAGGGATGACGGGGTAATAGCAGCTGGGATAAAAGGAAACTCTAACGGTTTTTACGTTTATGATTACAATACTTTTCAATGGCGTTTTAGCGTAAACGCCGAAAGAACATATGTTCATGATAACCTTGGTGTCGGAACTGAAAATCCGCTGGGTAAGCTCCACGTAGAGGAGGAGAAGGTAACTAACGTAGCTGGAACGGATTATACTATGGATGCCACTATTCGGACCGGAGCGGTTAATTATACGGGCTATGGAGATTATCCCGCCGGCTTGTCGGTCAAAGTCAATAGTATTAGCAATGATGTGCCTGGAGGGACTGCTGGAGTAGAAGTTTACAGCGGTAAAGATAATGTTTCAAGGGCTACATTGCTGGTAAATGGGGATTGGGACAACAACGGAAGAGATACCTGGGGAGCTATTTTGGGAGTAGTGAAAGATGGAAATAATGTTAGAGGCTTGAATACTTGGATAGAGAGTGATTTAGGTGGCAGCAGCAAGTCCGGTGACGCTAAATTAAGTTATAAGGATCCAAGCGGAAACCTTTATTCGGCATACTTTAGTGATTATGTATATGTAAACGACGATTTAAGGGTGAATGGGACGGTGCACCATAAAGGATTAAATAATTACTCGGATATGAGGTTGAAGCAATCTGTAAATTCAATAGAGGGGTCTTCGTTGGAAAAACTGACCAAGCTTAGAGGAGTTTCTTTTGAATGGAAAGATAATCCGGGAGAAAAAGAAATTGGATTGATCGCTCAAGAAGTAGAAAAAATATACCCGGAATTAGTTGAGGAGGACAGAGAAGGAATGAAGGGAGTACAATATTCTGCATTGGTAGCTCCAATTATAGAGGCTGTTAAAGAGCTAAAAGAAAGCTTTAGCGAAGTTAAAGACAAAATAGCAATTATCTTTGAAAGACAAGATCGCCAAGCAGACTTATTAGAGCAACAAAATGAGCGGATTAAAGAGCTGGAAAGCAAAATAGAGGAATTGAAAAAAGCAGAATAAATAAATCTTAAAGAAATTTATGAAAAATGTAGTTTTAATTTTAATTGTTATCTTTGTTGTTGCTAGTGGATATTTTGGGTGGATGATTTACAAGGGGGACTCTAATGATAAAGAGGTGTCAGACAAAAATGTTTCTTCACCTAAAGAATCCCAAAAAGACAACCTTGATTCAACAAGCAATAACACCCAAATAAATACTAAACCGAGCAATGGAGAAGATGATCCTGTAGGCACAAAAGATGCTGAATCTAGAACTTTGCCCGGTGGAGCGAACCGTGACACAACAACTGAAGTTGAAAGTAAAGAGGAAAGTGAAACGTCGAAGCCTTTTCCAAGGGTTCCGCAGGATGGTTAATGATTTAGAATAATAAAGATTGCAAAATTTTGTGGAAAAAGTGTGGATAAGTGAATAGAGATTTTGGAAAAATGGCCTAAAAAGGCCATTTTTTTGTGGCTTGAAAATGAATGAAAATGTTTGACAAGGGTAACATTGTGGAATATAATGTAATCAAGTGGTGAGAAGTGGGGAATTGCAAAGAATTTGAAATTTGAAATTTTTAATTTGAAATGCCCCGCAAAAACAGTTGCAAGAGGTTTAAAAATGTTTCTTAAAGGTTAATTCAAAATTGAAAATTTCGAATTAAAAATTGTTTTATTATGTTCATCGGCGAGTATCAACATTCTATTGACGCGAAAAAGAGGCTGGCTATGCCTTCCAAGTTCAGGCGGAACTTTAAAAATAAAGCGGTGGTGACGAGGGGTTTGGACAATTGCTTGTTTGTTTACCCGATGAAAGAGTGGGAAAAGATTGCGGAGAAACTTGGCAATATGCCGGTGGGGGAAAGCGCCACCAGAAGCTTTGTCAGGCTTATGCTTGCCGGAGCGGTGGATGTGGAGCTGGATTCTCAGGGAAGGGTTTTGGTTCCGGATTATTTGAAAAAATACGCCGGCCTGAACAAAGAAGTGGTTATCGCCGGTTTGTATAATCGGTTGGAAATTTGGGACAAGAAGAACTGGGAAAAATACAAAGAAAGCGCCGAAAAGAATCAGGACAAAATTGCGGAGGAATTGGGAAAGCTGGGAATATATTGATTCATTTAAACATATAAGCATTTAAACAAGATTTTCTACAAAGTTCATAAAGTTATCGAGATTCTTAACATTGGACGCTAATTACCAATTACCAATCACAATTATAAAAATATGCATATTCCGGTTTTGTTGGGGGAGGCGGTTGAAAAATTAAATTTAAAAAAAGGGGATGCGGTTGTGGACGCCACTCTGGGGGGAGGCGGGCACAGCCGGGAAATAATGAATAAAATTGGCAAAAATGGTATATTAGTTGCCTTTGACCTGGATTCAGAAGCTGTCTCTGAATTTGAAAAATCTCTGAAAAAACAAAAAAAGGAGCCGGAAGTTTTTTTGAAAATTGAAAATTTTGCCAAAATCGACGAAGTTCTTGAATCGGAAAATTTGAGCAAAGTTGATGCGATTCTTGCTGACTTGGGCTGGCGGTCCGATCAAATGGAGAATGAGAATTATGGAATGAGCTTTCAAAAGGACTCTCCTCTGGATATGCGACTAGCCCCGAACCATACGGTACTGGGCAAGGCTCAGAACCATGCGGATCGGGGCAAGGTCCAGAACCATGCGGTACGGGGCAACGCCCAGAACCATGCGGTACGGGGCAACGCCCAGAACCATGCGGTACTGGGTAAAACAGGAGGGTTGACGGCTGGAGAAATTGTCAATACTTGGAAAGCTGAAGATTTAAAAAGATTGTTCAAGGAATATGGAGAAGAGAAATTTGCCGGAAGAGCGGCCAAGGCTATTGAAAAACAAAGAAAAATCAAGGAAATAGAGACAACGAAAGAGTTGTCTGAGGTAATTAAAAAAGCTATTGGCGGGCATTACAAAACAGCTAAGATTCATCCGGCTACCCGAGTCTTCCAAGCTTTAAGAATTGCAGTTAATAATGAGTTGGAGAATTTGCGGGAATTTTTGGAAGCCAGTCTGAGGATACTCAAGCCGGGAGGGAGGATTGCAATTATCAGTTTCCACTCGCTGGAGGACAGGACGGTTAAAAAATTCTTTCGGGTAAATGCCGGGGGATGTATTTGCCCAAAAGAATTTCCGGTGTGCGTTTGCGGCAAGAAGCCAAAGATTAAAATCATCACCAAAAAGCCGATTACTCCGACTGATGAAGAAATTAGACGGAACCCGAGGTCTCGGAGCGCCAAGATGCGCGTAGCGGAAAAATTATAAGAGAGGCATGAAACTATATTTAAACCTCTGGAATTTTTTTGGTTTGCGGTTTGGAGTGGCTGGTTTTGCAAAATAAATCCAAATGTCCCACCGCCCCGCGGGGTCCCGCTTTCATCAGGTAGATAAAAGTAGCGGGAAAAGCTCAAATGACAATTCAAAGTCAAAATTTAAATGACCAATAAAATTTAATGGTGTAAATGTTGCGAGAAAAACACAAATTAAAAAAGTTGCAAGTTTGTTATTTGAGTTTTGTAATTTGGGAATTGTTTGTAATTTGTAATTTGTGTATTTCCGGACTTTGCTTTAAGAATGGGTTGCGTGACTAAATTATGTATATTATCAGTTGAATTATTGTAAGAATTAATATTGGGGGGGGGGTGTGTTAAATAATATGGCAAAATCATTGAATGTTAAAAACTCCGGCAATTATTGCCAAAGGAAAGAAAAAAACAAACCGGCCAGCGCCGGCAGGGCTGTTTGCGGTGTTTTGAATCCAAGATTTATTTCTTTTGCCCTGCTTTTTATGATTTGCTTATCCGGAATGGCGTATATTTTCCAAGTTAATAAAATAGCCACTATGGGCTATTTGGTTAACAAGAAACAGGAAAAACTGGACGAATTAAGGGAGGAGAAGAGGGGGCTGGAAATCAAGATGGCCAGCTTGAAATCGGCTTATAGATTCAAAGATGAAGAAAATGTCTTTAAAAATAAAATGGTAAAGCCAGATAAGGTCGGCTATATTGAAGTGGACTCTGTTGAACCGGTAGCTATGAAGTAAAACTAAGGTCAATAACATGGTCAAAAATGCCAACAAAAGCGATGGCGGCGAAAATGTTTTTAGATGGCGGATAAATCTACTCTCTTTACTGATTATTTTTTTAGGGGGAGTAGTTTTTTTTAGGCTTTATTCCCTCCAGATTCAAGCCCATGACAGTTATAAAGAAAAAGCCCGGGATCAGTACATGGTAAGCCGGAATTTGGAGCCTAGAAGAGGGGAGATTTTTCTCGCAGAGCAGGAGAATCTATTTCCGGCGGCGGTAAATAAGAATATGCCGACGGCTTTTGCCATACCCAAAATAATTCAAGACGGGGAAAAGCGGGAAGTTGCCAGATTGGTGGCGGATAAGCTCGAATTGGATTTAGAGGAAGTGGAGAAGAAAATTTCCAAAAAGGATGATTTATATGAACCTCTAAAAAAAAGGCTTTCCGAAGAAGATATTAAAAAAGTTAAAGATATAGGCCACGAAGGCATAAAATTAAGAGAAGAAAGCTGGCGTTATTATCCCGGAGGCAGCCTGGCGGCTCAATCCGTTGGGTTTGTCGGCTACAATGATCACAAAAGAGAGGGCATTTATGGCTTAGAGAAATATTATCAAAAGAAATTAGAAGGTTCGCCGGGATATCTTCATCAAGAAAGAGATGCGGCCAATCGCTGGATGTCCGTGGGGGAAAGGCTTTTCAAACCCGCGCAAGATGGAAATGATTTGATTTTGGGGCTGGATCATATTGTCCAGCACAAAGCGGAAGAAGCGCTAGAAAACGCTATGAAAAAACATGACGCGGATAGCGGAAAAATAGCAATCATGGACCCCTACTCCGGAGAAATTTTGGCTATGGCTCAATATCCCGTTTTCGATTTAAATAATTATTCCGAAGTTGAAGATATTTCTGTTTTTAAAAACGCTTTAGTTTCAGATGCTTACGAATGCGGGTCTGTTTTTAAGGCGATTACTATGGCCGCGGCGCTTGATGACGGAGCGATTGAATATGATGAAACGTACGTCGATACCGGCCAGGTCGAAGAAGGGGGGTATGTGATCAAAAACTCCCAGGAAAAAGTTCACGGAAAGCAGACTATGAAAGAAGTGATCGAGAAATCAATTAATACGGGAATGATCTACGTGGAAAAAAAGCTGGGCAATAAGAAATTTTATGACTATATAAAGAAATTCGGCTTTGGCGAAAAAACCGGCATAGACCTGCCAAGCGAAGCCAAGGGCGACCTTTCCAATCTGGACACCAATAGAGACATCGAATATTTCACCGCTTCTTTCGGACAGGGGATCACGGTAACGCCCATCCAGCTGGTTAGCGCTTACGCGGCGATTGCCAATGGCGGAGAATTGTTCCAGCCCCGGCTGGTGGATTATATTTTGGCGTCTTCGGGAAAAAAAGAGGAGCTAAGAAACGAGGTCAGGAGCAAAGTTATATCTCAAGACGCGGCTAACAAAATCAGCTTAATGCTGGAGAGCAATGTGGATAATGGCCATGGCAAGCCGGCCGCTGTCCCCGGTTACAGGGTGGCGGGAAAGACCGGAACCGCGCAGATAGCTGATAAAGAAAAAGGCGGTTACTTGGAAGATGCTACCGTGGGATCTTTTGCGGGGTTTGCGCCGGTGGACAACCCCAAGTTTGCAATGCTAGTTGTGGTGGAAAATCCCAAGGATGTGGAATGGGCCGAAAACACTGCCGCGCCCATCTTCGGCGAATTGTCCAAGTTCTTGTTTGACTATTACGGCATAGAGCCGAGCAGGGATTTTACCCAAGAAGAGCTAGACAAATTCGACAAAACCCATAATTATTTAAGAGGACCGAGCGAGGAGGAGAAAGAAGAAGAGGGGGAAGATAACTCTGAAGAAGATTAGGAGAAAAAGAATTATTTAATTCCATTGTTTCATTGTTTCATTGTTCCATTGTTGAATTGTTATGTTACACAAGAAAACACTATTTCTCTTTTATGCTTTAAAGGTTAAATAAATCAATGATTTATATGTATGTAGCATAACAATGAAGCAATTGAGCAATGGAACAATGAAGATAAACTATTCAACCGTAATTAGTGACAAGTGGCTGAACTATCGCTTATAATTAATGTTTTAACGAAAACACCTTATGAAAAAAAGAATTTTGGAGAAAATGCTGAGGATGATGGCCGGGAGGGTGCTTAAGAAATATAAGCCGGAAGTTATTGCTATTACCGGGAGCGTGGGGAAAACTACGACCAAAGAGATGGCCGGCAGGATGCTTTCGGATTACAAAAACGTAAGATTCAGCAAAAAAAACTATAACAACGAAGTCGGAGTCCCGCTGGGAATTATTGGAGTCAATATCGAGCCGGAAAGGTCAAAACTGATTCAATACGGCAAAGTTTTTCTTGTTTGGGCGGCGCTGGCTTTGTTTAAAAGCAAAAACTATCCGGAGGTGATTGTTTTGGAATTCGGGGCGGATCATCCGGGAGATATTAAATATTTATGTGATTTTGTGCCTGTTTCGGTTGGTATTCTCACCGATATCGGCATTTCCCATCTGGAGAATTTCGACTCCAAGGATGCCATTGCAAGAGAAAAAGGAACTTTGCTAAGAAGCTTGTCTTCGGGCGCATTGGCAGTTTATAATATTGATAATGAGCGAGTTAAAGAAGTCGGAGAGAAGGTAAGCGCCAACTCTTTAAGCTATGGATTCAGCCGGGATGCTAAGCTGAAAGCATCCGATTTTTATTATGATTACAGGGAAAGCGAGGCCGGAAATGCAAAAATTTTAGACGGAGTTGGGTTTAAACTCGCTTACCAAGGCAAATTGATGCCTATGAAGCTGAACCATTGCATCGGAAAGGGAAGCGTTTACGCGGCTCTGGCCGCGCTTGGCGCGGGAATTTATTTTGATTTGAACATGGTGGAAATGGCTCGGTCATTGAAAAAAGCCAGACCCGCGCCGGGGAGAATGAATCTTCTGAGGGGAATAAAAAAAACCAATATCATTGATGACACCTACAACAGCGCGCCGTCCAGCTTAAAAGTTGCCCTGGAAACCATGCAAGACTTAAAAGCCAAGAGAAAAATCTTGGCGCTGGGAGACATGCTGGAGCTTGGCGAAGAAGAAGAGAATGCGCACAAGCAAGCTCTGCGCGATGCCTTGGAAATAAACCCGGAAGCGGTGCTCTTGGCGGGAAAAAGATTCAAGAAGGCGGCAGATAGCTTGAAGAAAGAACAAAAAGAAAGGGTAGAGTGTTTCAATAATTCTATTGAAGCCGGCAATTATTTGCAGAAATTTATGGAGCCGGGCGATTTGATTTTAGTAAAAGGATCCAGGGGAATGGAAATGGAGAAGGCGGTTAAAGAGGTAATGAGGCATCCGGAGAGAGCGGAAGAATTGTTGGTTTGATATTATATTTCAACCCAAGGGGCGCTTCGCATTTCATTGTTTAATTGAAATAGGAATTACACGCTTTGCTCTCGGCATTGCCGGAGAGTAATCGCGTAATTCTATTAAAGATTATTTCATTGTTTCATTGCTCCATTGTTTAAAATGAAATGACCTGCAATTTTCCACTGGGTCGAAATTGGCAGAAATTTGTAGAAATTGAGAAATTTTTTTCCACCGCATTTGTGAGTCTCAATGGAAGCGGCTAACACAACGGCCGGTGATTAACGACCAACTTCAAGGCTTCTATGAAAAATATATCAGTTGCCATAAAATTGGCTCTCAAGAATCTGGCCGGAAATAAGGCGCGGACATTTTTTTCGTTGCTCGGGGTGATAATCGGCGTGATGCTGGTGATTGTTGTTTTGTCTTTGGGGGCGGGAATGAAAGAGTATATAACGAATCAGCTGGAATCCTTCGGGACGGATATCATCGAAGTAGAGATAAAGACGCCGGGGAAGAGCGCTGTTTCTGCCGGGAATATGGGCGGAATTGCCACGGGTATCTCTATTACCACTTTCAAGCTGCATGAAGCTGAAAGGATCGCGGGATTGGAGGGCATCGGTCCTTGGTATGCGGGATTGATGCATCAAGATGTGATTAGCTACAAGGAGGAGAATCAAAGCGCGATGATTATGGGCGTAACGGCGAGAGTGAAGGAAGTGGATCAAAAGTTTGGAATCGCTGCGGGAGAGATGTTTACCGACGAGGACGACAAGAACCTGAAAAATTTTATCATCATGGGAAGCAAAATAGCCAAGGACTTTTTCGGCTCGGAGAAAGAAGCTGTGGGAAAAAGAGTTAAAATGGGCAATCAGCGCTTTATGGTCAAGGGAGTTTTGCAAGAGAGAGGCGGCGCCGGTTTTTTTGATTTTGACGAATTGATTTATATGCCGGCTCAAACGCTGCAGAAGAAAGTTCTGGGAGCGGATCATATTCAGTTTGCCATGTTTAAATATAAGGACGAGGAACAAGAGGATTTGCTGGTGGAGAATATAAATGCCATTTTGAAGGAAGAGCATAATATAAATAGCCCGGATGAGCAGGATTTTGCGGTAATTTCTATGTCGGAGGCGGCGGATATTATAGACGATGTCTTTCGAGTGCTTAATTTTCTGTTGATTGGGCTGACTTCCATTTCTTTGATTGTGGGAGGGGTGGGTATTATGAATGTAATGTATGTGGCCGTTACGGAAAGGACTTTTGAAATCGGGTTAAGAAAGTCCCTCGGAGCCAAAGAGGGGGATATCTTGAAACAGTTTTTGTTTGAAGCGCTGTTTTTAACTTTGTTCGGTGGTGTTTTGGGAATTTTAGCCGGTTTTATATTTACCAAGTTAGCTGAGTTAGCGGCTTTGCGGTTTGACTTTTTCCTCACATTTCCCGTAACTCCATTTTCCATATTATTAGCTCTGGGATTTTCGATTATAGTAGGAGTAGTGTTCGGCTACAAGCCGGCAAAAAAAGCGGCGAAACTTTCTCCCATGGAAGCTATGCGGGATGAATAAAGGAAAAGCAAATTCCAGCCCTAAAAAGCAAAATTCATAATACAGAATTCATAATACAATTTTTGTTGATTTAATTTCATCTTATTGTTATTATGTAAACAGTATCTAAGAAAGCTTTAAAAATATGGAAGAGAATCAAGAGCGGAAAAAAAATAGAATATTCACAAAGAAAAGACTAGCCTTGCTTGCATTGGCGGTTTTGGTTTTATTGGCGGGCTCGGGCATTGCCTTGTATTGCTTTGGCTGTCTTAACTCTTGGATGAGACCGATTGCCGGGACTGTTCCGTATCCGGCGGTTATTGTTGAAGGTAAAAATGTTATAACCACCAAGGAGCTGATTTCCAATACGGACGCTATGAAGAAATTTTATGAAGAAAATGATTTGTCCGAAGTCGGCATGAGAGTTGATTTTAGCACTGAAGACGGAAAAATGAGGCTAAGGATAAAAGAGAAAGATGTTTTGAACAAACTAGTGGAAAACGAGTTGATTAAATCAGCCGCTGAAAAGAGGGGTATTTCGGTCAGCCAAAAAGAGGCCGGCGAGGAAATAGCTTCCAAGGCAAAAAAATCCGGCAATCTGAATAATTTAGCAGCCAATTTGCGGAGATTGTACGGGTGGGAGCTGGAAGATTTTCAAGACAAGGTGGTTATTCCCCAGATGTACATGGAAAAGATGATGCGGCGCCACCGGGAAGAAATTGCCGGCAAGAATAAATTGAAAAAAATCAACGAAGCGAAGAAACTGTTGGATGAAGATGGAGATTTTTCCGAAATCGCGAAAAAATATTCCGAAGGAGAGGCGGCTGAACAGGGGGGCAATCTCGGATGGCTCAAAGAAAAGCATATGGCGCCGGCTGTGGCGGAGAAGATTGCCGGCATGGAAAAAGAGACTTATTCTGATATCATAAAAAGCTCGCTTGGCAATCATATTGTTTATTTGGAAGACACTCGGGAAAAAAATGGAGAAAAGGAAGTTAAGATAAAACAAGTTTTCACCCGGGAAGGAAATTTTTTGTCATGGCTGAACGAGCTAAAGGCAAGCTCTTCCGTAAGAGTTCTATTGCATGAATATAAGTGGGACAAGGAAGAGGCGAAAATCAAGTTTAGCGATCCTGGACTTGAAAAAAAAGAAGAGCAAATACGTATGAAGTCTGAGGGCGATCCCAGCGTGAATTAATCGTATGGGATTTTTAAAAAATCCCATACTCCACTAAAAATTAATGATAAGACAATGAATATCAGCATAGATGAAGATAAATGTATCGGATGCGGTGTTTGCCAGTCTCTTTGCCCGGAATGTTTTGAATTGAAAGGCAATACAGCACAGGTGATTAAAGAAGAATGCGAAGAATGCGCCGTGGAGGATGTAGCGAAAAGCTGCCCCACGGAAGCGATTGTTGTTTCCCGCGGACAAGAGAAGGAGGATTAATATTAACCTTTAAATATATGAATAACAATTCAAGCCGGGAAAAAATGGACAAAGAACAGAGCCAAAATAGCGTCAAAGGAGAATTAAATCCGCAAGGATTTAAAAAAATTTTTGTTCTGTCTGTAGTTTTTGTAGTTTTATTGAGTGCCATTTTTGGCGGTATAGCCGGATTTTTGGCCGGCGGAAGCCTGGGCGGAGAGATAGATGAATATTTCAGCCAAAACGGCCGGAAAATTCAAGAAAACCAGGAACAGCCGGACCCGGAACAGAAAGCCCAACTATCTTTGAGGGAAGAAGATTCGGCGGTGGTTGATGCCGTCAAACAAGCTTCGCCTGCGGTGGTAAGCATAATTGTTACCAAGGATGTTCCGAAGCTTGATGATTTTTTCAACGACCCTTTTTCCAACGATCCCTTTTTTAACCCCTTCGGTTCAAGGCAGGAGAGGCAGCAACCGGAGACCGAAAGGCGGGAAATCGGCGGCGGAACAGGTTTCATTATTGACAAAAACGGACATATTCTGACCAATCGACACGTGGTAAGCGATGAACAGGCCGACTATACGGTTATGACCAATGATGGGGAAGAGCTGAAGGCGGAAGTTTTAGCCCGGGATCAGTTTCTGGACATGGCGTTCTTGAAAGTAGAAGCAAAGGAAGATTTGCCAACAATCGAAATGGGAGATTCGGATAAGCTGGAAATCGGCCAAACGGTCATCGCTATCGGAAACTCGCTGGGAGAATTTAGAAACACCGTATCCAAGGGGATTGTTTCCGGTCTGAAAAGAAATATCGAAGCCGGAAATCAACTTGGCAGAACAGAAGCGCTTGAAGAGGTGATTCAAACAGATGCGGCTATTAATCCGGGAAATTCCGGAGGGCCTTTGCTGGACTTGAGCGGTCAAGCGGTGGGCGTAAATGTAGCTATGGCTCAGGGGGCAGAGAATATCGGTTTTTCCATTCCCATCAATCAAGTGAAAGATATATACCAAAGCGTGAAAGAAGAAGGCAGAATCATAAGGCCGTATTTGGGTGTTAGATACGTGTTGATCAATGAAAAAATTCAGGAGGCCAATAACTTGCCCGTAGATCACGGAGCGCTGGTAATCAGAGGCGAGCAAGTGGGCCAGCTGGCCGTGGTTCCGGGGAGCCCGGCCGACAAAGCCGGTATCGAGGAGAATAACATAATTCTTGAAGTGGACGGCCGGAAGATCACAGAGAAAAACGGACTGGCGGACATTATCAGGAAAAAAGATGTAGGGGATAAAGTTAAGCTAAAAGTTTGGCAAAAAGGAGAAACGCAAGAAATGGAAGCGACACTGGAAGAGTCAAATTTGTGATAAACATTATTTCGTATTTATCAGGGTTTTTGTTGTTTCCTGGTTCAGGAGAGTGGAATTGGTTAATTTTATATCCTAAAGCCCAAACGGTAAATCCTAAATAAATTCAAAATAGAAAAATCAAATAAGAAAACACGATTTGTCATTTGAAATAGAGGATTTGATATAGTTTAGGATTTAGTGCTTTGAATTTAGTGTTTTGATCTAATTAGCACAGGAATTACGCGATTGCGCTTCTATGGCACCGAGAGCAAAGCAAGGCTTGGTTTTATGCGCACATTCCTTTTCGTCTTATGAAGATACACTTGAAAGAAAAACAATTTGCTTCTAAAGGGACTGTTTCCAAACACCATTTCGTTACGAAATTTCTAATTTTTTAGATAAATTTTTCAAACAATTTTTGAAGCTTTAGCAGAGTTAAGGCAAAAAAATTTTTGGAAAATTTAGCAAAAAAGGTGGAATTGCAGTAGGAATGGTGTTTGGAAACAGTCCCCTAGAATCTTTTTTCGAACGAATGCAAAAACCAAGCCTTGCTTTGCTCTCTTTAATATAAATAATTTGGCAAACAAGAAGCTTAACCGCATAATTACTATAGCATTTAATTTGGAAAACAGTCCTTATAAAATTAATGAGCTTAAAAAACTTCAATAAGTATTATTTATTATCATGGATTTTCAAAAATTTACTTACAAATCTCAAGAAGCGGTCAAAAACGCCCAAGGTATTGCCACCGAAAACAGCCAGCAGCAAGTGGATGTCTGGCATCTGGCTTACGCGCTTGCCGCCCAAGAAGAGTCTATTGTTCCGGACATAATGAAGCAATTGAGTGTTTCTGCGGAGGAGCTGAAGAACAAGCTGAGGGAAGGGATAAACAAAATGCCGAAAGTTCAGCAGCCCGGAGGCGGAGCCGGGAATATATATGCTACCAGAGACTTGGCCGGGGTTTTGTCCCAAGCGGAAAAAGAAGCGGGAAATATGAAGGATGAGTATGTTTCTACTGAGCATCTTCTGCTGGCTGTCTTAAGGTCGGGCCACGAGGCGGCGAAGGTTTTGTCCGAAGCCGGAGCTTCCGAGGAAAAAGTTTTGAATGTGCTGAAAGATGTCAGAGGGTCTCAATCGGTGGACAGTCCCGAGCCGGAAGGAAAATACAAAACTTTGGAAAAATATACTTTGAATCTCACCCAAAGAGCTAAAGAGGGCAAGATGGATCCCATCATCGGCCGGGACAACGAAATCCGCAGGGTTATTCAAGTGCTCTCCAGGAGAACCAAAAACAATCCGGTGCTGCTGGGAGAGCCGGGTACCGGAAAAACAGCTATAGCGGAAGGACTGGCCCAAAGGATTGTTAGCGGGGACGTGCCGGAGACGCTAAAAAACAGAGAATTGATTTCCTTGGATATGGGCTCTCTGCTGGCCGGCACCAAGTTCCGGGGTGAATTTGAAGAGCGGTTGAGGGCAATAGTAAAAGAAATCGAAAGCTCTGACGGCAAATACGTTACCTTTATCGACGAATTGCACACTTTGGCCGGAGCCGGAGCCACCGAAGGAGCCATGGACGCCTCCAATATGCTTAAGCCCGCCTTGGCCAGGGGAACGCTGAGGATGATCGGCGCCACCACCTTGCAGGAATATCAAAAATATATCGAAAAAGACGCCGCCCTGGAGAGAAGATTTCAGCCGGTGCAGGTGCAGGAACCGTCTGAGGAAGACGCGGTCGCCATTTTAAGGGGAGTGAAAGAAAAATACGAATTGCATCACGGAGTCAAGATAACCGACGAGGCTATTATGGAAGCGGTTAACTTGTCCAACCGGTACATAACGGACAGATTTCTTCCCGACAAAGCCATTGATTTAGTGGATGAAGCGGCTTCCACCCTGAGGATGGAAATTGAGTCTATGCCGACTGAAATTGATAAAATGGAAAGAGAGAAGAGAAAGCTGGAAATTGAAGAGAAGGCTCTCAAAAAAGAAAAAGATGGAAAAAACAAGCAAAAGCTGGATGAAATTAAAAAACAAAAGGCTGAAATTGAGGAAAAATTGAAAAAGAGCAGGCTGCAATGGAGAAAGGAGAAAGAACTGATTACCAAGATAAGAGACTATAAAAAGGAAATTGACGATTTGCGCGGCCAAGCGGAGCAAAAAGAGCGCGACGGCCAGCTGGACAAAGTGGCCGAGATTAGATATGGAAAAATACCCGAATTAAAAAAATCCATCAAAGAGGAAGAAAAAAAGTTAAATCAAATTCAAGGGGATGATCCAGTTTTGAAGGAAGAAGTTACCAAGGAGGATATTGCCAGGGTGGTCGCGGGATGGACGGGCATTGCCGTTTCCAGAATCGTGGAAGAAGAGGCGGAAAAACTAACTCGCATGGAAGAGGAGTTGGCCGGCAGAGTGATTGGCCAAAAGGAGGCCATTGAAGCGGTTTCCAACGCGGTTCGCCGCTCCAGGGCCGGCATTTCCGAAGAGAGCCGCCCCATCGGGTCGTTTATGTTTCTCGGACCGACGGGAGTGGGTAAAACGGAACTAGCCAAAGCGTTGGCGGAATTTTTGTTTAATGAAGAGGAAGCGATGGTAAGACTGGATATGAGTGAATTTATGGAATCCCATAGCATATCCAAAATTATAGGATCTCCTCCCGGTTATGTAGGATATGAAGAGGGCGGCCAATTAACCGAGAAAATAAGAAGGCGGCCGTACAGCGTTATTTTGTTTGACGAAATCGAAAAAGCGCATCCGGATATTTTCAACACTCTTTTGCAAGTGTTGGATGACGGGAGACTGACTGACGCCAAAGGCAGGACAGTTAATTTTAAAAACGCGGTCATCATTTTGACTTCCAACGTGGGCAGCGAAATTATAAACGAAATGCAGAGCATCGGGTTTGAAAATCAGGAAAACAAAACCGGCAATAAATTTGATGAAAAAGAGATGCAGAGAAAAGTAATGAACGAGATAAGAACCAGGTTCCGTCCGGAGTTTTTAAACCGCTTGGACGATATAATAATTTTTCACCCGCTTAGAGAATCCCAAATAAAAAAGATTATCGAGCTTCAAATCAAAGAAGTGAATCAAAGAATGAAAGAAAAAAACATCGAGTTGGCGTTGACTGACAAGGCCAAGAATTTCTTAATGAAAAAAGGCTTTGATCCGGTTTACGGAGCCCGTCCGCTGAAAAGAGTAATTCAAAAAAGCATTTTGAACGAACTGGCGATGAAGGTAATTCAAAATGAAGTCCGGGAAGGAGAAATTGAAGTGGATTTAAGCGGCCAGAAATTAGTTTTTAACAGTAAAAAGAATGCTTCAAGCAAATAATTTGACTATCTCGTCAAAAAACGGCGAGGCCAGGCTTTTGAAGGAAGTTAACCTGGAAGTAAAAGAGAAGGAAATCCATTGTCTTTTGGGAAGGAACGGCAGCGGAAAAACTACTTTGGCATACGCTATTTTAGGCTTGGGCGACTATAAAAAAGAGGGAGGCCAAATATTTTTTTATGGCGAGGATATTTCCGATTTGCCTACTTTTGAGCGGGCAAGGAAAGGGATAACGCTTGCTTTCCAGGAGCCGGCCAGATTTGACGGCCTCTCGGTGGAAGAGTTTATTAAGGCGGGGAATCCGTCTATTAAAGAAGAGGAGCTGGAAGAAATCATCAACACAGTTGGAATTAATAAGGAGATATTATCCAGAAATATAGATGAAAAACTAAGCGGCGGGGAGAGGAAGAGGATAGAATTGGCTTCTGTAGTTGCTATGCGGCCGAAGCTGATGATTTTGGATGAGCCGGATGCGTCTCTGGATATTATTGTTTACAATGAATTATATGATATACTTTTAAATATAAAAGAAAAATTTCACAGCTCGATATTGTTGATAACTCATCGGGAAGAAGCTGGTATGATAGCCGACAAAGCAACGCTTATAGAGAAAGGCGAACAAGTCGCCGCCGGTACGTTTAGGCATGTGATGAGGAAGTATTGCGACTTGACCGGGAGGCGGGACAGATGCATGGCCGGGCGGAAAGCGGGGTATAAAGGCAAAAAATCCTAAATCATAAATCTGAAAGTTCGAACAAGCTTGACCGCGGAATCTCAAAGACTTTTAAAATTAACAGTATCGCGCTGGGGCGGGTCTCCGGCCCGGCCCGCTGTTTAAAGTTCAACGGAAGCGAATCAAGATTAAATCTTTGGAAATCCAAAGGTTGAACCTTGGGGTTATAAGCATAATACTTGCTTCGTGATATGCGGCCCTAAACACTGGGGGCCCACCCTTTTCCCTCAATAAGAGCGCGCAGGGTCAATTTCAATGGAATTATTATAATTTTGTGATATAATTAGGGCAGCTGTCTTGAAACCACTAAAGAATGTCATTCTGAACTTGTTTGTCCGTCTCTGCCTGGATTCAGAATCTATAAATTTGCAAAAATGGCTTGTTCAGGAGATCCTGATTTTCATCAGGATGACAAAATCTTAAAATAATTCATTGTATAGGAATTTCAAAAAATCCTATACTCCGCTGATTTTACGCGGATTACAACGCAGATTTATGCGGGATGCTAAATGTGCGAAGCTTAATTTATTATCCGGCGGTTTCTGCCTTATTGTTGAAATAAAAAAAGTAAAAAAGCAAAAATAAAATGAAAAAATTCAATCTTATGTTCAGCAAGAGCAAGAAAGAGTCCGAAGTGGTTTTGGCTTTGGATATCGGGACAGAGTTTGTCAAAAGCATTATTTTCAAGCCCATAGACAACAACCAGAAAGGAATAATTATCGGCGTGGGTACGGCCAGGCAAAAGGTGGGCAACATGACTTCTGGCGCGGTAAGCGATATCAACGGCGTAATAAAAACCTGCTCCAAATCGATTGAAAAAGCCAAAAATCAGGCCGGCATAGAAGAAGTGAAAGATTGCATAGTCGGAATTGCCGGAGAATTCGTCAAAGGAACCACCACCACGGTTCATTACGAAAGAGCCAAGCCGGAAGTAAGAATTGATATGCCGGAGCTGAAAAACATTGTTCAAAAAATCCAATGGAAGGCTCTGGAAAGAATCAGAAAGCAGTTTTCTTATGAAACCGGCCACAGCGATATTGATGTTAAATTAATCAATGCTTCCATCGTGGGAGTAAAAATCGACGGCTACCGCGTAACCAATCCGATGGGATTCCAAGGGAAAGACGTTTCCATCGGAATTTTCAACGCTTACGCGCCGATGATTCACTTGGGGGCGATCGAGGCTATTGTCAAAGAGCTCGGGCTGAAGCTGCATTCAATCGCCGCTGAACCGTATGCTGTAGTTCAAGGCACCGGCTTGAAAGAAAGCCCGGATTTCGGAGGAATTTTTATTGATATCGGCGGTGGGACCACGGATGTTGCGGTGGTTAAAAACGGAGGACTTGAAGGAACTTCCATGTTTGCCCTGGGCGGCCGGGCATTCACCAAAAGATTAGTGTCCGAATACGGGTTGACTTTTAATCAAGCGGAGGAGTTGAAACTAATGTATGCCAAAAATGAGCTGAAGGACGATGAAGCCGAAGATGTGCACAAAGTATTGAGAAATGATTGCAAGGTTTGGCTGTCCGGCGTAGAAATAGCTCTGGAAAATTTCTGTTCTTCCAACTTGGATGTTCTGCCGTCTCGAATTTTTCTTTGCGGAGGAGGAAGCGGATTGCCGGGAATTTATGAGCAATTAAGCTCCGCCGATTGGGTTGGCAATCTTCCTTTTGCAAGCAAGCCGAAAATAAGCTTTGTTCAGCCCAGGGACATGGTTTATATGGTTGATCAAACCAAGTCTTTGACCAATCCCCAGGATGTAACGCCAATGGGCTTGGCTACGCTTACTCTTGACTTGGACGATAAAGACAACGTGATGTCGAGTGTTTTGAAAAGGGCTGTTAAAATAATTCAAAATTAATTCATTTTTATGCACAAGACCATCTATATTGACGCAGACGAGGAGATTACCAGTATTATAGAAAAAATTGAGATCGAAGAGTCGAGAGAAATTTTTTTAGTGGTTCCCAAAGACGCTATGCTTGTTCAAGGAGTTGTAAACTTGAAGCTGCTAAAAAAGGAAGCGGAAAAGCTGGGTAAAAAGATAGTGTTGGTTACTTCGGATAAATATGCCAAAAGAGTGATAAAAAGCGTTGGCTTCCAAACCAAGGACAAAACTTCGCAAGATTTTTCTTCTCAACAAGAAAAGCCTGTTCCGGCAAAAAAAGCAAAGATTAAAGAAGAAGAAGCCCCTTCACGGCAATCCGAAGAAGATGAAAAAAAACCAGCCAAGCGAACCATAGGCAGTCCGAATTTTTTTGATGGCGACCCGGATGATAATGAAGACATTGAAGAAGATCGGGCGGGAGAAACCAGTCCAAGCGAAGAAGAGGAGAGGCCGGCCGGCCAAAGAAGTCCAAGCGCCAGAAACGCCAGCTTTTCAAAAAGGCGAACTAGAAAACTGCCGGTCCGGGGAGGGTTCATTGCCGACAAAGAAGAGGAGAAAGAAAGAGAAAGAAATGAAGAATCAAGAAGACGAAACAGGGAGGAGACCGAGCATTCAGAGAGTTTAAGTCAAACAGAGAATTCAGAGGCCCATCTTTTTAACAAAAAACCCGAAAAGAGAGAAGCCGGCACCGGGAAAACCGAATTTATTGATGAAAGCAAGTTGGAAAGTTTTTACAATGGGCATGAGAACTCATCAGGGAGAATGAATAATCGTGGGAGCCTGTTTTCGAAAAACAATAGAAAAGATAAGCACAGCAAGCCTTCCGCGGCGAGTCTCTTGTATGGAATTGGAGGATTGGTTTTGCTGGCCGTTTTTTCCTTTGCCGGGTATTGGCTGTACTTCAAATTGCCGAGAGTGGACATAGAGATCCATCCCCGATTCAAGGAAGCTTCCGGTAAATTGGAATTGAAAGCCAAGGAGGCCGGGGCGGTTTCTTCTTCGGACAAAGCTGTTATTCAAGGGCATTTAAACGACTTTGAAGTAACGCAATCTCAAACATTTCAAGCTACCGGTGAAAAATTCAGCTCGGATAAAGGAAAAGCCAGGGGAAGAGTTAAAATTTACAATCGCTACTCCGGCCAGAATCAGCCTTTGGTGGCCACCACGAGAGTGCTGTCCGAGGAAGGAAAGCTTTTCAGGCTGACCGAGGGGGTGACTGTTCCCGGCATGAAAGGTGAAGAGCCGGGAGTGGTCGAGGCTAAAGTAATTGCCGACGAGCCGGGGGATGAATACAACATTGAACCTTCTAAATTTACTATTGAGGGATTCAAGGGAGGCCCCAAGTACGAAAAATTCGAAGTTGAATCCGAACAAAAAATGCAAGGAGGGGAAGAAAGCGTGGAAAATCAGAAAGTCAAAGCAGTGACAGAGCAAGACATTGACAAAGCCAGGGAAGAAACAGTGGATAAGCTCAAGTCTTCTTTGGCAAGCAAAATAAGATCAAAAGCGGGCCAAGGGATGATTTTCTTGGAAGGTTCGGCCGAGAAGGAAATTATTGAGAACACTTCCAGCCACCAAGCGGGGGATATCGCTCAAGAGTTTGAATATACGGTAAAAGAAAAAGTTAAAATCATCACTTTTAGTGAAAATGAGCTGAACGAACAAATCAAGAAAAGCTTGGGCGCGAAAATGGAAGAAGGCTATGCTTTTGATAAAATTATTGAAATCGAATATGTCAAAGATATCGCCGATTACGAAAATAAAGAGCTTGACTTAACCGTGGAGGCTCGGGCCGCTTATCGCCCCCTCATAGAAAAAGAAAAAATAAAAAGCGAACTTAACGGAGAAAAAAGCGAAGAGATAAAACAATATTTATCCACTTTGGACAAAATAGAAAAAGCCGTAATAACCTACGACCCGGCTTGGCTGAGCAGCTTTTCTGTAAGGAAGGAAAACATCTCCATCCGGGGGCGCCAGTAGTAGCAAGGGGCAAATATCAAGGGTTAAGGGAGAAAACAGTAATTCTCTCTTACTAGTTGTAACGTTTTCTCCCGGCTGAGGGCCTCTCTAAACCCGTCATACTGCCGTTTGTCGTATTTAGGAGAAGGTTTTGGCTATTAGTTGGAAAAACTGCCTCTCCGGCGCGTAAGGCAAAAGAAGGCCTGTTCTAGCCTTGAGAATGACAAATTTTCTATTTTTCTGCATTAGGACTTGATTTGAAATTTGAGCTTTTAGTGTATACTGAATATATTGAATATAAATATACTGAATATACTTGACAAGAAAAAAATAATGGATTAGTATTCATTTCAGGCTTGGAATGAGCTTAAAATAATCATTTACCGACTGGTTTTCGGGAAGATTTTTTTTATTGTAGCGATATAAATTATCATGGCTAAAGAAATTGTCAAATTAGAAGGAGAGATTGTGGAGCTTCTGCCGAGCACCATGTTTCGGGTAAAGCTTGAAAATGGGCATATCATACTGGCTCATATTTCCGGCAAGATGAGAATAAATTTTATAAAATTGATGCCCGGAGACAAAGTGGAGATCGAAATGAGCCCCTACGATTTGACCAAAGGAAGAATAATTAAAAGATTGTAATATGAAGGTTCAAGCATCCGTTAAAAAAAGATGCGATAAGTGCAAGGTGGTTAAAAGAAAGGGGAGAGTATATGTAGTCTGCAAAAACCCCAGGCACAAGCAAAGACAAGGTTAAGGCCTTTTTAAAAACATTTAAGGCTATTTTTTTGTCACTTAATTATAATTATCGAAACTTATGGCTGTTAGAATTGCGCGGGTAACTATTCCAAACGAAAAGAGAATAGAAATTGCTCTAACATATATTTACGGAATAGGGCTATCCAGGTCTCAAAAAATTCTGGAGAAGCTTTCCGTTGATGGAAACAAGAGAACGAAAGACTTGACGGCAGAGGAGATTAACAAGCTCAGAGAAGAACTTGAAAATAGATACACCCTGGAAGGAGAATTGAAAAGGCAGGTTCAAATGAACGTGAAAAGATTGAAAGAGAACAGTTCCTACAGGGGCAAAAGGCACGTTGCCGGGCTTCCCTCCAGAGGCCAGAGAACCAAAACAAACACCAGGACGGCCAAAAGGTTTAGGAAAAGATAATATCGGCATAAATTAGTAAACAATAATTTTTTGAATAATTATGACTGAAAAAAAGAAGAAAAAAGCGGAAACGGCGGAAAACAAGAAGGAAGAAAAGCAAGAATCCGCCAAAAAAGAGCAGAACAAAGAACAATCCGATAGAAAAGAAGAAAAGGCGGAGAAAAGCAAGAGCGCCAAAAGCGAGGAAGGAAAAAAGACGCAAGACGCTGCAGCTCAGGCTGATCAGCAACAGGACGAGAAGGGAAGCGACCAAGTAAGTGAAGAATCGGAACAAAAGGCGGATGCTGTAAAGGTCAAGAGAAAAAAGAAAAGAAGAATTCGAAGACAAGTGCAGAAAGGGCAAGCATTTGTTAAGTCCACCTATAATAATACCATGGTGACATTGTGTGATTTGCACGGAAATACGCTGGCATGGTCTTCCTCCGGATTGCTGGGCTTCAAGGGCGCCAAAAAAGCCACCACCTACGCGGCTTCCCAGGTTGTGAACGATGTGACGGAAAAAGTTCAGAAATACGGGCTGAAAGATTTGGAAGTTTTTGTCAAAGGAGTGGGTTCAGGCAGGGAATCAGCCATAAGAACCTTGGCTCAAAAAGGCTTCAATCTGAACATGATCAAGGACAGGACTCCGATTCCTCATAATGGATGCAGACCGCCGAAACCCAGAAGAGTTTAAGTTCATAAAATTTAGTAATTTTTAACAGAATATTTTAAAAAATGGCAACAAACGGAGAATCAAAATGCAAATTGTGCAGGAGAGCGGGAGAAAAACTTTTTCTTAAGGGAGAGAAGTGCGCTACTCCGAAATGCCCCGTAGTAAGAAAACCCTACGCTCCGGGCGTTCATGGCGGCAAAGGCAGGCAAAAAAGCTTAAGCGAATACGGGAAGCAGCTATTGCAGAAGCAGAAAGTGCGCAGGATTTACGGGGTAAGCGAAAAACAGTTCAGAAAACATCTCAAGGAGGCG
Organism: Candidatus Moraniibacteriota bacterium; assembly: GCA_034522495.1. Taxonomy (GTDB): domain Bacteria; phylum Patescibacteriota; class Minisyncoccia; order Moranbacterales; family DUUL01; genus JAXHLG01. Next base: position 457,192 of record JAXHLG010000002.1, read on the forward strand.
ACAAGCAAAAAAGGCGTGGCCGGGGATAATTTGGTGGGAAGACTCGAATTGAGGCTTGACAACGTCGTTTTTCGGCTTGGGTTGGCCGACTCCAGGGCCAGAGCCAGGCAAATTGTGAAGCACGGTCATTTTATAATAAACGGCAAGAAGCTTGACATTCCATCCGCGTGCTTGAAAGTGGGCGATGAAATTTCCATTAAACAAACCAAGCTAGAAAAAAAATATTTTGCGGATAAAAAAATGATATTGGGCAAAAATGCAGGTACTCCCAGCTGGCTGAGCCTGGACCCGAAAAAGATGACTGGAAAAATATTGGCTGCTCCGGTGAAAGACGAAACTGAAGTAAGCGTGGATATGCAGGAAGTGGTTGAGTTTTATTCCAGGTAATTAGAAGTATTAAATTTATTTGCCGGCGCAATATTTGTTCGGCTAAAGTTTTTTAAAGATTAACAATAAAAAATGTTATCAGTTACACTTCCAGAGTCTCCCAAGTTTGAAAAAATAGACAACAACAAAAGCAAGTTTATTGTAGAATCTTGCTACCCGGGCTATGGCATCACCCTGGGAAACGCTCTCAGGAGAGTTTTGTTGTCTTCTTTGGGGGGCAGCGCCGTAACCGAAGTTAAGATTAAAGGGGTTACGCACGAATTTACCACTTTAAAAAATGTCAAAGAAGACGTAGTGCAGATTGTGCTGAATCTTAAAGATATCAGATTCAAGCTGCACGACTCGGACAACGCCGAAGTGAAACTCAAGGCGAAAGGTCAGAAAGAGGTTACCGCCAAAGACATAAAGTTGCCCGCCGGAATCGAAATTGCCAATCCCGAGCAGCACATTGCCACTCTGACATCCAAAACGGCCGACTTGGAAATTGATATCAAAGTGGAAAAAGGAGTCGGATATGTGGCCGTGGAACAGCAAGAAAAAGAAGAAAAAGAATTGGGGGCTATAGCGCTGGATGCGGCTTTCAGTCCCATAAAAAGGGTTAATTTTAGTGTTGACAATATGCGCGTGGGCAAGAGGACTGATTATGACAAGATTACCTTGGAGGTGGAGACAGACGGAACCATTACGCCGGAGGAGGCTTACGGAGAGGCTGTCGAGGCCTTGATGTCCCAATTTAATGCTTTGATTGACTTTAAGGAAACAAGCGCTGTCGAAGAAGAGGACGAGGCGGAAGAAGAAAAAGAAGTCAAGCAAAATAAGACCGAAATATCAGCTCTGGAGCTTTCCACCCGCATTCACAACGTTTTAGAAAGCAACGGCATTAGAACGGTGGAAGATATTTCTTCCATGGCGGAGAAGGAGCTCAAAGACCTGAGCGGAATGGGAGCCAAGGGAGTGGAGGAAATTAAGAGCGCTATGAAAAGGCTGGGGTATAATTTGGAAGCCTAATTAGGGCCTGCCCCGCTGCGGGCAAAATATGTAAAATATTTATATTATTAAAGTGGTGCGAAAAATAATTTTTCAGGGGCAGCAGATTTTTTTCAAAAATCAGCAGCCCCTAATTACATTGCCCGCCGGGCAAACATAATAAACGATGGTTAAACCTAAATTATGAGAAAAAGAACTAAAGGAAAAAAACTGCAAAGGCAAAAGGGGCAGAGAGTCGCTTTGCTAAGAACTCTCTTAGTTAGCTTGATTGAAAACAAGAGCATTGTTACCACCTTGCCCAAGGCCAAAGAACTAAAGCCTTTTGCTGAAAAGAAAGTGACGATTGCCAAAAGAGGCTTAGCCGGAGATGCTCTAACCAAGTTAGCCAAGTTGAGACTTCTGAAAGAAGACTTGCCAAATCAGGAAACAGTGAAGAAATTATTCGAAATAGCCGAAAGATCCAAGAATAGAAACGGAGGATATGTTCGCATTCTAAAATTAATGCCCAGAAAAAGCGACTCCACCGACTTAGCTTTAGTTGAATGGGTGGATGGCGGCAAGCGGGAAGAAACTGAAAAGAAAACCAAGGAAAGCAAGAAAAAAGAGGATAAAACCAGGGAAGGCGGCCCAAGCCGGAAGAAGGCCGAAGAGCAGGGAGGCAAAAAAGAAGAAGCCTCTGGCAAAGCGAAGGAATCCGAGAAGAATAAAACCGGCCAAGAGAAAACCGAAGAAAAATAACATTTAGAGATGATAAACTATGAATAAGCAAATCAACAATAAGGAAAAATTTGTTTTATACGATGCCAAGGGAGAGATTTTGGGCAGAATAGCGACTCGTATCGCCAAGGATTTATCCGGAAAAAATGAAGTTAATTATGACCCGAGAATCGGCGGAGATACGCGAGTGGTGGTGATTAATTCAAGCAAGGTAAGGTTGAGCGGAGAAAAGGACAAGAAAAAAATTTACTGGCGCCACTCCGGCTTTCCGGGAGGAATATACGCCAGGAGTTTTGAAGAAATGAAAGAAAAAGATTCACGGGAGATAATACATAAAGCGGTAAAGGGGATGATGCCGAAGAACAAAATATCCAAAGAAGCAATGAAAAGGCTGCGGGTGTTTGAAAGCGAAGAGCATCCCTATAAAGATAAGTTTTCCGCATAGAGAAGTTTTGTCTGATCTAAGCGCCGATAAAGAAGATAAGTAAACTATTTTAAATTTATGGCAAAAAAAGATAAGAAATTTTTTGAAGGCTTGGGGAGAAGAAAAGAAAGCGTGGCCAGAGTTAGGCTGACTGAAACCGAAAAAGATCCCGGCATTTCCATCAATGAGAAAGATCTTGAGGTATTTCTGCCTATTCTGGAATTAAAGGAAACGGTTACGGCTCCTCTTAGGGCTACCGGCATGGATAAAAAGTTCGATATTACCGTTCGAGCCAAGGGAGGCGGAGTGCGAGGCCAAGCGGAAGCTATCAAAATGGGATTGTCCAGGGCTCTGGTCAAATATAATGGCGAATTTCACCAAACTTTAAAAGATTTGGACTACTTGAAACGCGATTCCAGGCGAAAAGAGCGAAAAAAACCCGGACTCAAAAAAGCCCGAAGGGCCGCCCAGTGGAGAAAAAGATAATACTCATGAATGCAAATTTACGAACTAACAGCCCCGTTCAAGGGCTGTTTTTGATAAATTTTATAACGTTCTAAGAAAAATTATCAAATTTGTTAAGATGTTTATGTGAGATTCGCCAGCATTATTTACAGTTTTACTTCGCTCGGGAATATAAAATTTGAAAGAAAAATCTAGCTCGTCGCGTCGTTCGCGAACGACGTGACTCGCTTTCTGATTTTCTAACTAAATTTTCTTCCAAGGCTTCAGAAAATTTAGAGAAAATTCCGAACCGCTCAAACAGACGATTTTGTCTTCAAATTTTATATCCCCTCGCTCTTGTGATGTGTAAACAACGCTCTGGGTTCTAACAGTTAATATGCTAAAATGTTAAAATGAAAATAACTTGATTTTACAAATTTCGGATATTGGTTTATTCTATGTTAGAGAAAAGAAACCACTAAAGAATGTCATTCTGAACTTGCTTGTCCGGCTTTGACGAGCCGCGTCCGCCTCTGGCGGGACATCAAAATCCAATGAATACCAAAAAAGGCCTTGTAAAGAGACTCTGATTTTCATCAGAATGACAAAATTTTCAAAATAATTAGGGCCTGCCCCGCATTGCGGGGCAAATAAGGTAAAATATTTATATTTTTAAAGCGGTGGGAAAAATTATTTTGCCTTATTTGTGAGATTTTAGTTAAAATAATTTTTTCCCGCAAAGCGGGAGCAGCAGATTTTTTTCAAAAATCAGCAGCCCCTAATCAATTCTTCAGTGATTTCAGAAATACAAACCAATTAAATTAAATGAAAAATGGCCGGATTTATCAAAAAAAAGATTCAATCCTTTACTTTGGGGGAAAAATTAAAAAAAATAAGGGAGAAAAGAGGGGTTTCTTTGGCGGAAATCTCTAATTTTACCAAAGTAAAGCAAGACCATCTGCAAAAAATCGAGGATGGAGACTTTGAAAAATTGCCTCCCGATGTATATGTTAAAGGATTTTTGAAAAGTTATGCCAAATTCTTCAATCTTGATCCAGACGAGATTATAAGTTATTACGAAAAAGAAATCGGCATTAGAAATAACATCAAAAAATACCAAAACCCTATCCAAAGAAAAAAAAGGGAGCTTTTTCCTAATATTGCCATAACGCCCAAGGTGTTCACCGCATTATTTTCCGCTCTTGTCGTGATTGGAGGTTTTGCGTATTTTTATCTTGAAATCGAAAAATTTTCCAAAGATCCGAGACTGGTTATTTTGCAGCCATCAAGCCAGTCATCGGTGGATAAAAGCTCGGTCGAGATTATTGGTTTGACCGACGAAGAGAATAAGGTGACGATCAACGGGCAGCCCATTAGAATTAACAATCAAGGGGAATTTAAGGAAAACTTAGGTCTTCACAAAGGAGTAAACAAAGTTGTAATTCAGGCTAAGAATAAATTTGGAGCTGCAACAGAGAGGGAATTGAATATATCCGCCGACTTCAAAGTAGCCTCGGTTCGGGGAGTGGAAGACGGACAGGACGGGGAAACAAAAGAAGAAAAAGAGGGAGGCCAGAAAAAAGAATTCAGTTTTTCCATAGAAGCCAGGGATGATCCTGTCTGGATAGCAGTTGAAGTCGACGGCGAGAAGAAGCAGGACGGAACTATGCTTCCCGGATCGGTGCAAGCCTTCAAAGTAAAAGAAAAAATCAAAGTTACCTCCGGAAAGGCGGACAAGACTTATGTAAAAATTGACGGAAAAGAGCCAGTTAAACTGGCAGATCATCCCGGAGTGGAGAGGGGAGCGGTGTTTGACAAAAACGGAAAGATAAAAGAGAATGAAGAGAATGAAAATCAATCGGAAAAGGAAAAGGAGGGGGATAGTGCCGATTAAAATTAAAAAATTTAACATAATTTGATTCATATTTCGCTAAGCGATATGAATTATGCAGTTTAGGAGGGATAATAAGCAATTAATATAAAGAAAAATGGCGAATAAGAAAAAAACTCAAAAAAAGTCTCCGGAAAAAGAAGGGAAAAAGAACGCGGAAGAAGTTATAAGCGAAATACAATCCAAATTTGGAGAGGGATCTATTATGAAGCTGGGTGAGGCAAAGAAGGTGGATGTTGCTTCCATCTCCAGCGGATCGCCTTCTTTGGATATCGCTTTGGGAATCGGAGGAGTTCCCAGGGGCCGAGTGATTGAAATTTACGGTCCAGAATCTTCCGGAAAAACTACTCTGGCTCTTCATATCGCCGCCAACGCTCAGAACGACGGAGGATCGGTGGCCTTCGTGGATGCTGAACATGCTCTCGACCCCGCTTACGCCAAAAGACTGGGAGTAAACACGGACGAATTGCTAGTTTCTCAGCCGGATGCCGGAGAGCAAGCGCTTGATATTGTGGAAACCTTGGTGAGATCCAATTCGGTGGATGTTATCGTGGTGGACTCTGTGGCCGCGTTAACTCCCAAAGCGGAAATCGAAGGAGAGATGGGAGATAAGCACGTGGGTCTTCAGGCCAGATTGATGTCCCAAGCTTTGAGAAAACTTACCAGTATTGTTTCCAAGACGAATGTAGCGGTGATATTTATAAACCAAATAAGAATGAAGATAGGAGTGATGTTTGGCAATCCCGAAACGACTACCGGAGGCAACGCTTTGAAGTTTTATTCCTCGGTTAGGATTGAAGTAAGGCGGGCCGCTCAGATAAAGCAAGGAGAGCAAATTATCGGCAACCGGGTTAAAGCGAAAGTGGTTAAAAACAAGGTGGCGCCGCCGTTTCAGACTTCCGAATTCGATGTTATGTACAACAAGGGCATTTCCAAGGAAGGAGACGTGCTTGACTTGGGAGAAAAATTCGGAGTCGTTTCCAAAACGGGGTCCTGGTATAATTATCAAGACGAAAAGATCGGCCAAGGCCGGGAAGCTGCCAAAAAGTATTTGCAAGAAAACCCCGAGAGCTATAACAAAATATTGAAGGAAGTCAAAGAAAAGGCCAAGGAAGAAAACGACTGGTAAACCTTGCAAGGGACTGTTTCCAAACCCCGTTCCTATTTAGAGCCTGCCCCGCTCTGCGGGACAAAATAATAGTAATTACGCGGTTAAGTTTCTTGCTTGCCAAATTATTTATATTAAAGAGAGCAAAGCAAGGCTTGGTTTTTGCATTCGTATCGAAAAAAGATCTTAGGGGACCGTTTCCAAACACCATTCCTACTGCAATTCCACCTTTTTTGCTAAATTTTCCAAAAATTTTTTTGCCTTAACTCTGCTATCCCGCAATGCGGGACAAAAATTGTTTGAAAAATTTATCTAAAAAATTAGAAATTTCGTAACGAAATGGTGTTTGGAAACAGTCCCTTAAGAAGCAAATTGTTTTTCTTTCAAGCGTATCTTCACAAGATGAAAAGGAATGTGCGCATAAAACCAAGCCTTGCTTTGCTCTCGGCGCTGTAGAAGCGCAATCGCGTAATTCCTGAATATGTAAAATATTTATATCTTTAAAGCAGCGCTGTTCCGTTTCAGCGGGGCCGTGTTAAATTTAGCAATGAAATAGTGTTTGGAAACAGTCCCTGTAAATAAACTATAAAAATTAATTGTCGTATGAGCAAGAAAAAGATTGTTCAAGTGTTGGTATTAGTGTTGCTGGGAGCTTCTATGCCCGGATATATTTTTTGGAAAAACATTTTTCCGGATTTTGAATATTATTTAAATGAAGATACTTATTTCGGAGTGAAGATTTTCAAGAAAGAGGCGGGCGAAAAAGATTTTTTAGTCCTGCCCGAGCTGGAAAATTATTTTTTTGATAAAGTGAAAATAACCGGAAGGATAGATCCGCCGGCGGAAAAGGATTTCCAAGTAAAAGCGTTCAAGGGCTACCAAGCCTTTTACTACCAAGAAGGGGAAGCAATCAAAACAAAAGAAGAACTTGAAGAAATTATCAACAACAATCCGGTGGATGTTCCCAATGGCGCGCTTTTTGCCTACAATGACTCAGTCAATGTTGTTTCCGGGGAATATTTTTACCCGGTGTTCTCCGAGGAGCTGTTTGGCAAGCTGGGGTATAGTTGGGAGGAGGTGGCAGAAAAGGGTGGCGATTTTACGGGAAAATTAACTGAAGGAGATAGATTGCACTATGGCGGCCCGCATCCGGATGGAACAATTCTTAAATCTTTTTCCGGCGATTATTATCTGATTTCCCGGGAAGCAAAAAGAAGACTGTCTTTCCCCGGCGCAGAAGAATTTATTCAAAAACAAAATTATACTGTCATAGAGACCTCGGAAGAAAATAGCAAAGAATTTGGCAAGTGCTCTTCGGGCGCAGGCGCCTCGAGCATCAACTGTCAATTTAATAAAAAAGCCTCTATAGAAGGAATGGATTATGTTTTCCAATTAGAAAATCTGGATATAAAGAAAGTAACGGATGCGCAGGTTGAATTGTCCGCCACTCCATCCTTGAAGGGAGCCAAGCGAAATATAAGAGTCTTTTATTGGAATTTAAGAGATAATTTAGCGCAAAGATATAAGGGTCATCTATTCAATTAAATTTTTAGTATGGAAAAAAGTGTTAAAAAAGCTCAGGAATTAATAGAAAGAAAACTGAATGATAATTACAAGTTTGCCCTGTGGCTTTTAATAGTTCTTACCTTTGATTATATGGGGCTTTTTGTCCTTGAAACCATTTTGCCCGGATTTGTAATGAATTTTTTTAATTTAAACCTATTGCTGTTCGTTGTTTTGGCAGGATGGCTTTTTCTGGCTTTTTTTACGGAGGATCAAAAAAAAGCGGAAATTGGAAGCAAGGTCTCGGCCTTTTTGCTGACGGCCTTTCTGGCCTTGCTAGCGCTGGGACTGTTGTTTTCTCTTTATAAGGCGGCCGCCTTGGAGTTTACTGTCTATTTTGTCTTGGCCGCTATCGCCGGGAAGCTTCTTTTTGACCATTGGGCTGAAAATAATAAATAGGGGCTGCTGGTTTTTGAAAAAATCTATCGCTCTCGCTTTGCGGGAAAAAATTATTTTAACTAAAATCCCACAAATAAGGCAAAATAATTTTTGCCCGGAGAATTTCGGGTTTCGTACCGCTTTTAAAATATAAATATTTTACATATTTTGCCCCGCAGAGCGGGGCAGGCCCTAAATAGTGAAACCAAAATAATCCTTTCTTCCTCCTTTTTGAAAGGAGTTTTTTTAATCAGTGATTCAAGCCGATGCGGCGAGAGGAGAACAAGAAAATAAAAAGCTATTCATTGGGATGCAAAGTTAACCAGTATGACGGCAATTATTTAGCGGGAGTAATTTCCTCCCGGTTCGGCCTGGCAAAACTGGCCAAGGAAAACCGGGAAAAAGCGGACTTTGTTATTATTAACACCTGTGCGGTAACTTGCTCGGCTGTGGCAAAAAGCAGAAAAATGATAAAAAAAGCCGGAAAGGAAAACCCGGGGGCCAAAATTTACGCCACCGGATGCGGCTGCCAGGTGTATCCGGAAGAGTTTGATGAATTGAAAAGCAAGAGAATCGCCATTTGCTCTGTTGAGTATCAAAATTATGAAGACATTGCCGAGGAAGCGGCTAATTATTTTGAACTTGGCGGCAGGACTCGAAAAAAGGAAAAATTTTTGGCGGAAACCGGCCGCAGTCGATATTTTTTAAAAATTCAAGACGGTTGCAACCAGTTTTGCTCCTATTGTATTGTTCCATTTGCCAGAAAGCATGTTAGAAGCAGAAATATGCCGGAAGTTGTCGAAGAGGCGAAAAATTGTGAAGACTATGGTTATGAAGAGATTGTGCTTACGGGAACTCACATCGGCAAATACGGCAGGGAAGAGAAGAATGGGATCGACCTGGTTGTTTTGATGAATAAAATCCTGCAAAATACATCCAAAACAAGAATCAGACTCAGCTCTATTGAAATAAATGAAATCTCTGAAGATCTGCTGCGGCTAATGCAATCAAGCAAGAGGATTTGCCGCCACTTGCACATACCTTTGCAATCGGGGAGCGATAAAATCTTGAAAAAAATGAAACGGCCTTATTGCGCGAGTTTTTACAAAAGGACAATCCAAAAAATAAAAAGAAGAATGCCGGATATTTGTTTGACAACAGACGTTATCGCGGGATTTCCTTCCGAGTCCGGAACCGATTTTAAATTAAGCTATGCGGTGTGCGAAGAGCTCGGATTTGCCAAGATTCACGTGTTTAATTATTCCGAACACAAAAAAACGGCGGCTTCCATGATTGAAGGCAAAGTTGACGAAGAGACGAAAAAAGAAAGGGCCGATCTTATGAGAAAACTAAGCGAGAAAGAAAGGAATCGTTACTTAAGCGGCATTGAAAGCCAAGAATTGGAATTAATTATGGAAAAAAATTCTCCAAACAAAGATCAGTTTGTGGGCAAAAGCCAATATTATTTTGATGTTGCCGCAAGCCGGGGCAACTTCAGGCAAGGATGCAATCGCTTGCCTGGAAAAAGATTTATTTATCCTTTCCGGAAAGAAAGAGATCTTATTTTTTAAATCAGGAATTACGCGATTGCGCTTCTACAGCGCCGAGAGCAAAGCAAGGCTTGGTTTTATGCGCACATTCCTTTCCATCTTGTGAAGATACGCTTGAAAGAAAAACAATTTGCTTCTAAAATCTTTTTTCGAACGAATGCAAAAACCAAGCCTTGCTTTACTCTCTTTAATATAAATAATTTGGCAAGCAAGAAGCTTAACCGCGTAATTACTATAAATGTTGATATGATTTATCTTTCGCATTTATCTTTCGCTATCTTTCGCGCTATTGACAATTTTTTTGTATTTGATAGAATTAATTCCTTTAAAAGGCGTGATACGCCCATAAGTTTAGAGTAAAGCAATCTCCCTCCTAGCTTTACCTAAATTTTATGGGCGGATCACGCCTTTTTTGTTTTTGTATCCATCATATTTTCGACTATGCCGGGGAAATCTTGAAATACTTCCATCAATTGACGCAGTTCTTCTTTTGATAATTTTTGAAGCACAAATTTTTCGGTCGGCATTTTTCTTTCTTCTGCATCTACTCCCGCTCTTATTCTTCTAAAGTTCTTTGAGTCAAGGTAGTTTATTATTGAAGCGACTCCTTTGTGGCCCGCAGAACCTGAATGCTCGGATATCTTATACTTTCCCAATTCCAAGTCCACGTCGTCATGAATGACCAGCAGATTCTCGAGCTTGATATCAAAATAATTCATAGTTTTTGCTATTGCTCGGCCGGAATTATTCATGTAAGTTTGCGGTTTTACCAGAATCGCATTTCGGCCGTCTTTCTTGGCATGGCACAAAAAAGACTCCAGTTGAGCGCTTTTAGAAAAGGATTCGGCCGCGAAAAAGTTTTCAGCTAAATAATCCAGAGCCAAAAATCCGGCATTGTGCCTTGTGTTTTGATATTTAATTCCCGGATTTCCCAGTCCGGCGATCAAGAAATGATTCATACAGGCAGTTAATTGTTATCGCCCGATTGTTTTTTTAATCGCATATATTAATTTTAGCCATTACGCGCTTGACTCTCTATTACCTAAAAAAAGAGAGAGCAAAGCAAGGCTTGGTTTTTGCATCTGATCGAAAAATACTTTAGAAACAAAAAGGCTTTTCTTTTAAAAAACATCTTAATAAGCCAAAAAAGGTAAGTGCGCATAAAACCAACCCTTGCCTTGCCCTCGGTATTGCCGGAGAGTAATCGCGTAATTCCTAAATTTGTCCACAAAAATTGTGAATGATGATTATTGCATCGGGGGGGGGTATGGAATGCGGGACAAGAAACATCGCGTTGTTGTTTTTTGACAAAACATGATGCAACTCGAGTACTCGGGACTTGCTTCATGATACTCAAATTAAAGCAGGGTTGCTTTCTGAAGCGTTCAAGCATGGGTAAAATTGCGCGGAGCCAACTGACAAGCATGGTCTTTCAGCTCCTCGGACAATTTTATGGGTAAACTTTCCCCCCGGTCATTCTTAAATAAATCGTATCTGCCATAAAATCCTTGTCTGTCGCTAGGCAGGCAAATACTAACCCCGATTATGCAGGATAGTTATTTGACATTTAGTCATTTGGATTTGATTTGACATTTGGGCTTAGTCATTTGTCATTGAATCTCTCAACTTTGCTGAGTTGAAGTCATTTTATTATATTTACCCACAGAATTGTCTGGGGAACCAATTTTTCTAATCCTGATTGTATATCACATTGCCTTTTTCATCAATGATGCTTTTTCTTTCTTCTTCTGAATACTTGTCTTGGCTTTCTTCCGAGGAAAGGAAGTCAAGATCATTACCGGGTAGGCAAAGCAATATATCTGCTTCGTCTCTGGCGCTTCTTTTTTGAACTTCCGTGTCGAATTTATTAGCTAGGTCATTTAGAGTGAAAAGCTTTCCTGAAGAATTGTCATATATTCTAATTTCTCTGTCGCAGGACAGGCGGCTGTTCTCTATTTCGCCGGTATTGACTTGATAATCCATTTTTCTTAGCAGTTTCACCGCCTTTTGAAGGTTGGTTTGATTATTGGAGATTATTTTTATTTTAGCTTTTTCTTTTTTTATTTCCTCCTCCTGTCTTTTGATTTCATTTAACTGAAAGATGTTCTCAGTCAGCGAGTGGATCTCGTTATAGTTGCCCGTCCTGGGCCTTAAAACAAAAGCTCTTATTCCTCCCATCATAACATGGTCAACGGAAAGCAGGGAATCCGCGCTCCATGCGTCCAAGACTCTGTTGGTGGTGTTGTATATGTTTATTTTATTGGCAAGGCTCAAGAAGGAAGGGATTTCCGAGAGCTTGACATTGGTTATCAAGTGATTCTCCAGTGATGAAAAAAGGCCGTTTATTCGATTCGGATTTAAAAAATTGTTAAGAGCGAAAGCCTTTCTTTTTGAAGCGGCAATAACTTTTTGCTGCCTTCTGGCTCTGGCGAAATCGCCTCCGGAGGCGTGTCTTACGCGGGCATATTTCAACGCTGTCTCGCCGTCCAGCAAGTGGCTTCCTTTATCAATCCGGAATGTTTGGTAAGAATAGTTTGGCCCGGGGTATCTATGATCAACAATATCTTCCTCCACATTTATGCGAATACCGCCAAGCTCGTTGATTATTTCCTTGAAGCCTTTAAAATCAAGCATAGCATAATAATCGATGGGCTGCCCCGTTACATTTTCCACAGCCTCCCTTATCATGGAAACCGCCTTGCTTTTCCCGGCGGATTGGTTGCGAAGGCCATAGGCAAATATGGCGTTTATTCTTGTGCTGGCATGCTGGCCGGGGATTTTTACGAAAAGATCTCTCGGAATGGACAAAAATGCAGTTTCGTAAGTTTCCGGGTTTATTGAGGCTACCATGATCGTGTCTGTCAGGTGCTCTCCCTTGTGACCTTCTCCTCCCATTCCGAGCAATAAAATATTAATTCTCCCTCGTTCTTCGCCCTTCAGCTTAAGCCGCTCTCCCGAGATAAAGTTTTTCGCGGTTTCCGCCAGCGAAGAAGATGATGATTGATCCGCGGACTGGGTCTTTGCCGATTCAACGTAGATAGTCTTTTCCAATTTGTAAACTTTATACAGCAAAAAACCGGCATATGAAAAAATGCCTATAAGCGAAAGGATTATTAAACGATAAACAAATCCTCTCCAGATAATTTTTGTTCTTTTTTTCTGTCGATGATTTTCCATGCCGGAGTGATTTACTTTATTGTATAGGAATTTCAAAAAATCCTATACTCCGCTGATTTTACGCGGATTATCACGCAGATTTACGCGGGATGCTAAATGTGTGAAGCTTAATTTAATCATATTACCATAAATCTGAATAGACTGAAATGATTAATTGGGAGTACAATTGTATCATGAATTATGTATCATGAATTTTGTAAAGCGGGAAAGGTATTGCCAAGCGGGATGCATTGTTAATCTTTTTCGCTCTTTGTTTATTTTTTCAAAAAAGCATAATACATAATACTTGCTTCATAATACATAATACAAATTAATATGCATTGGCTTCAAAAAAAGTGTGAAAATTAATTCCCACCGCTTTAAAAATATAAATATTTTACCTTATTTGCCCCGCAATGCGGGGCAGGCCCTAATTAGGCGATTTATCTGTTATTGCATTCCATGTATTGCCATTCTATTCAATTGTGTTATAATCAAACTAGTTGAATAATAAATATAAAAATAAAATGTCTCTTTTAAACAAATTACACAGTAAACTCTACAGCCACAATGCAAAAGATGTTGAAAAAAGGGATGAGTTTGACGACTACTACGGAATCAGCGGCGCTGGAAATGAAGACGGCGGCTCGGAGGGCTTGACGCAGGAAAAAGAGAAACCAGTTCAAAAATCTTCCGGAGGGGAACGCGCCAAGAAGGAAAAAAAGTCTCTAAGCGGAAGATTTGCTAGCAAGAGGAAGTGGAAGTGGGCGCTATTATTCTTGGGCGCATTGGCGCTGAGTTTGCTGGCATTTTTCGGATACGTGAAATTCAAGCAGGCCTCTTTCAGTCAAGAAGGCGTGGAAATTAGGTATGAAAGCCCCGAAAACGTTAAAAGCGGAGAAGAAATTGTGATGAACATAGTTATTGATAATAAAAACTTGACTTCTTTAGAGAAAGCTGAACTAAGAATAAAATATCCCCAGGAGTTTCTCTTAAGAAAAGCGGACTTTTTAAAGCCATCCGGAGTTAACGCCGTTAAAATCGAAGTTGGGAAAATACCGGCTAAACAGGAAAAAAGATACGAGTTGAAATTTCTTAGCTACTCCGCGGTTGACTCTAAGGCATATGTGGAGTCAAACTTGGTTTACCAGCCGTCCAATTTTACTAGCTATTTCGAAGAGAGCAATTCTTTTGCGGTAAGGATAAAAGACTCTATATTAGGCTTTTCCATGATCGGCGAAAGAGAGATAGCAAAAGGGGAATTCGCATTTATGAATTTCATTCTGGAAAACAACCACGATAAGAATTTTCAAGATTTGGCAATTAAGCTCAAACACTCCCGAGATTTCACCTTTGAGGAAAACAAAATTAACATAATTGAAAAAGGCGAGGAAGAGGTAATGATACCGGTGGGCTCTCTTGGAGCCAATGAAAGGAGTGAATTTGAAATAAGGGGAAAGCTGGGCGGCGCGCTCAACAGTGTTAAGAACTTTGAGGCTGAAATCGGAATACAAAAAGACGATGCCTTTTTGCCGCTAACCAGCGATCAGCTGGCGATCAAGCTCATTCCTCCCCGCGTTGAATTAAAGCAAGGCCCGATCGATATCGATGACGACGGCGCGGTTGGACCGGGAAGCGTTATGAATTACAGGGTTTCATACAAAAACAACGCAGGTAAGCCACTTAGCGATCTGATTCTAAAATTGGATATAAGCGGAGACGTTGTTGACTTAACCAGAATGAAAACTGGCAGGGGCTATTATGACGATGATAAAAAGCAAGTGATATGGAAGGCTTCTGATATTGCAAGCCTCAAGCATCTAAATCCGGGACAAACAGGCGAAGTGTCCCTGGAAATCCCTGTTAAAAGCGATTATGAAATATGGAGCGAAGAAGACAGAAACTTGACTATTGAAACTAAAGCTAACATAAGCAGTTTGAATGTGCAGTCTGATGTCTTAGAGAACAAGGTTATTTATTCTGAAGAAAAGCAATTCAAAGTGCAGACTCAGTTCCGGGCCTACGCCGCCGGTGTTTATGACAGCGATAAATTTGACAACCAAGGGCCTTTTCCTCCAAATCAAGAAAAAGAGACCGAACTGGCGATCAACGTAGATTTAACCAACACTTATAATAAAGTTAGAAATGCAAAGGTTTACATTCCCCTCTCAAGCGGAGTCAGATGGAAAGATAATTTTGAAGCCACTCATGGCGAAGTTTCATTCAATGAAAGAACAAATGAGTTAGAGTGGGAATTAGATGCCGTTGATTTTGCCACAGGCTATTTAAACCCCAAGGAAAGGCTTTTCTTTCAAATCGGGTATAAGCGCTCCCAAACCCAGGTCAATCTAACCGAAAATGACATTAATATTCTCAACTCCGTACGATACGAAGCTGTGGACATATTCACCGGGAATAAAATAAACAAAGAATTAAGACCCCTCACCTTAGCCGGAATAAAGAATTAATTGCTTTTGGGCTGAAGCCGGCCGGCCGCAAGTAACATATAAATTGGAATGGGAAATTTTTGCTTGGAGGGAAATAAGAATAATTCAAGGCTTGGGAGAATGGAAATAAATGGGAAAAAAGCTGAAACCCCCTTATTTATGCCGATTGCTACTCGCGGAGCAGTTAAGTCGCTCGCCATGAGCGAGGTTGAACAAATCGGTTATGAAATAGTTTTGGGCAACACCTATCACCTTTGGCTGAAGCCGGGCGACAAAACGGTCAAAAAGGCCGGCGGCATCGCTGAATTTTCAGGATGGAACAACCTGGTGCTGACTGACAGCGGAGGCTTTCAGGTCTTTTCCTTAGGGGAAAGAGCCAAGCAAAGGTTCGGCAAAAAAGGAGTCAGACTGACTGAGAAAGGTGTTTATTTCAGCGAGCCCGGCAGCGGAGAGAGGCATTTTATGTCGCCTGAAAAATCGGTAGATATTCAAATAAACCTGGGCGCGGATATAATAATGTGTTTAGACGAATGTCCTCCGTATCCCTGCGATTATCAAAAAGCGAAAGAATCATTGGAGCTTACCGCCCGCTGGGCGAAAAGATGCAAGGATTATTTTGAAAGAAAACACAAAGGCAAAAAAGACAGGCCTCTTTTATTTGGAATAATTCAGGGCTCTGTGTTTGAAGATCTTCGAAAAGAGTCGGCAAAACAGCTTGTTGAGCTGGGATTTGACGGCTATGCCATTGGCGGAGTGGCCGTTGGAGAGCCCAGGGAATTGCTGAAAGAAATTTTAGACTGGACAATGCCTATTTTGCCGGAGAATAAGCCTAGGTACTTAATGGGGCTGGGAAAGCCGGAAGAAATCGTCCGGTCTGTTTCCAAGGGGGTAGACATGTTTGATTGTGTCATCCCCACCAGGGAAGGCCGGCACGGCAGAATTTTTTTGTGGCGGAAAAATGGCTTCAGCAGGCTTGAAAAGGGGGAGGCGGATTTTTATAAAACGATAAATATTTCTAATGAGAAATTCCGGGAAGATTTTCGCCCCATTGATAAGCATTGCGATTGCTCTGTGTGCCGAAGCTACACGAGAGCTTATTTAAGGCATCTTTTTAGCACTGGCGAGACTCTGGCGGCAAGGCTGGCTAGTTTGCATAACCTCAATTTTTATTATCAATTAATAAAGCGCCTCAGAAATGAAATCAAAGAAAGCGAAAAATAAGCCCGAAATTAAAGTGGCAAAAAGCGCCGGATTTTGTTTCGGCGTAAGAAGGGCGGTGGAAATTGCCAATCAAGCCTTGAGCGATCCTCGGTACAAAAAAGTTTATTGCTGGGGCGATTTGATACATAATCCTTGGGTAGTGAAGAATTTAAAACAAAGAGGATTGCGCGTAGTGGATGTCTTGGAAGAAATTCAGGAAGGCGGCGTTTTTGTCATCAGAAGCCATGGAATGCCTCAAGACATGCTGGATAAGATTTCCTCCAAAAATGTGAAAATTATTGATGCCGCTTGTCCTTATGTCAAGAAAGCGCAAGAAGCCGCCAAGAGAATGCGCGAAGAAGGCTATCACGTTTTAATATTTGGAAACCCCGAGCATGTTGAAGTAAAAGGTATTAACTCTGCCATTGATTATAAAGGCTCAATAATAAGCCCGGAGTATAAGCGAAAAGATTTGAAAAGATTTGAAGGGGAAAAAGTGGCGCTATTGAGCCAGACAACCCAAAACAAAGACAATTTTGAAAAACTGAGAAAAGAATTGGAAGCAATAGCGAGCCGGGTAAAGACGGAAGATACTATTTGCGGCGAAACCTCCAAAAAACAAAAAGAAGTGAAAAAGCTAGCTCAGGAGTGCGATCTTTTGATTGTTGTAGGAGGAAAGAACTCCAGCAATACCGGAAAATTGGCTAAGACGGGAACTGAAATGGGAACAAAAACGCTTCACATTGAAAGCTCTGAGGAGCTGGAAAGGGAAATGCTGGAAGGCGGGGTTAAAAAAATTGCGATCACCGGAGGAGCCTCCACCCCGGATGAGTTAATTGCGGGGGTGGAGAACAAATTAAAGCAGATGATACGGAATTCTTAAGGCTTGAGCCGCCAGCCCTCCCGCTTCTGTTTGAATAAAAAAGAGTCTTGGTTTATAATAAAAGACAACCCGGAAACCATTGAAGAACGTCATTCTGAACTTGTTTACCCGGCTTTGACGGGCTTGTCCGCTTCTGGCGGGATTCAGAATCAAAAAAGGCTTTGTGAAGAGATTCTGATTTTCATCAGACAAAAATATTAAAATAATCAATTCTTCAGTAGTTCCAACCCGGAGACAGTCCCGTAAAAGAGAAAAATAATTTATTTACTTAATTTTTATTTTAATGGCAAGAGTAATCTCATTAGTTAACCAAAAGGGCGGAGTGGGCAAAACTACCACGGCTGTAAACCTGGCCACCTACTTGGCCTCCTCCGGCAAGCCCACCTTGCTGGTTGATCTGGATCCGCAAGGCAATGCTTCCAGCGGGCTGGGGCTGGACGTGCAGAGCCTGGAAAAGAGTCTTTATCACAGCCTGGTCTTGAAAGTTCACCCCAGGGAAGTAATGGTTAAAAGCAAGTCAATAGAGCTTAGCCTTCTTCCCTCCAACCAGGATTTGTCCGGTGCGGCGGTGGAGCTTTCGGATATAGAAAACCGGGAGTTTCAATTGAGGAGTCTTATAAAAGAATTGAGAAACGATTTTGATTATATAATAATCGATTCTCCGCCAAGCTTGGGGTTGCTTACAGTCAACGGGTTGGCCGCTTCGGATGAAGTTTTGATTCCGGTTCAAACGGAATACTTCGCCTTGGAAGGCCTGGGACAACTTTTGAATACGATAGATCTGGTGAAAAACAACCTGCATCCTTCGCTGGAAATCAATGGCATAGTGCTAACATTGTTTGATAGACGCAACAAGCTGGCCAGGCAAGTGGTTAACGAGGTAAGAAACTATTTTTCCGGAAATGTTTTCAACGCCGTTATTCCCAGAACAGTAAGACTGGCCGAAGCTCCGAGTTTTGGCAAGTCCATATTGGATTTTGATCGGTTTTCCAAGGGCGGAAGAGCGTACCGGCAGCTTGCCAAAGAAATAATTGCCCAAGAGAAAGAATACAAAAGAAAGTAGATGCAAGCCGAATACTGCAAGATTTGCCAGCGTTATTTACAGTTTTACTTCGCTCGGGAACATAAAATTTGAAAGAAAAATCTAGCTTGTCGCGTCGTTCGCGAACGACTGGACTCGCTTTCTGATCTTCTAACTAAATTTTCTTCCAAGGCTTCAGAAAATTTAGAGAAAATTCCGAACCGCTCATACAGACGATTTTGTCTTCAAATTTTATATCCCCTCGCTCTCGTGAGGTATAAACAATGCTTTGAATTCTAATAAATAAACACAAACAAATGCCAAGAGAAGGAGGATTGGGAAGAGGTTTATCCTCATTAATCCCGCAAAGAAGTTCAGCGGATGAAAACGAATCGAACTACACCGGCTTTGAGAAGGAAAAAAACAACAGCGGCAAGCAAAACGCTCCGGCTGAAAAAACTTCCGCCAAAAAAGCAAAGAACAAAGCGCCGGAGAAAAATGATACGAACACAGAAACCGAAAACAACGGTATTTTGCAGATACCGGTAAACAATATAAAACCCAATCCATTTCAGCCCAGAACGGATTTTAACTCCGAAAAACTGCAAGAATTGTCAAGCTCTATTCAAAAGCATGGCATTCTTCAGCCATTGGTGGTAACCGAGACAGAAGACGGCGCTTATGAATTGGTAGCCGGGGAAAGGCGATTGGAGGCGGCCAAATCCGCCGGTTTTGAAAAAGTGCCCGCGGTAGTAAAAAAACTTGACAATAAAGGCAAGATGGAACTGGCGTTGATTGAGAATCTTCAAAGGCATAATTTGAATCCCATTGAGGAAGCTAAAGCTTACGAAAAGCTCAAAAGCGAATTTGACTACACCCAGGCCGATATCGCCGGGCAAGTTGGGAAAAGCCGTTCGGTTATTGCAAACGCCCTTAGGCTTTTGGATTTGCCCAGAGAAATAAGGGATGCTCTGGTGCAGGAAAAGATAAGTGAGGGGCATGCCCGTACCTTGGCGGGCATAGAAAACCCGGAAAAACAGAAATCGGTATTTCAACAAATAGTAGCCAAAAGCCTAACCGTAAGAGACACCGAACGCCTAGCCGGTGAAGTGGAAGTATCTTCATACAAAAGAAGAGTAAACCAAGCGGATCCGGACACCAAAAGAAAGGAGGAGGAGCTTGAAGAGGTGTTGGGAACAAAAGTGAAGATCAAAAACAAAAGAAAAGGCGGACAGTTTATTATTGAGTATTATTCCAAAGAAGAGTTTAGCGATCTATTTAATAAATTAACTTCCTAGCGATGCAATTTGAGGAGCCTGAAGATCAATACGATTTTGACGAGGTAAAACAAAAAGACGTTAAAACAAAAATTAGGGTTGCCGTTCTTTTTGTAGTTTTCCTTTTTTTGATTTTTTCCATTGTGCAGAATGATTTCAATTTTTCTTTTGTCTCGGGAAAAGATTATGGTTTTGTTTGTTCTCCCGGTAATAAGCTGAAAAGAGGAGACGACGATGAGCTTGAGACCGTAAAGGCCAAACGCGTTATTGAAAGCAATCTAAGCAAAATAGAGCAAATCAAAGGATTTGAAGATGCGGCAGTTGATTACAAAAAAAGCTACAACGGAGGAAAGAGGCCCGTGGTTAAGATTATATTGAATGAAACCGCGGCAAAGGAAAAAAACCTTCCGGAAGAAATATGCAGTTTTGAATTAAAATATGAATATGAATAAAAGCCAAAAACAGCGGGAGGCGGAGCCAAGAAAAATTGAAGTCTACACCGACGGAGGTTCGCGGGGAAACCCGGGTCCGGGCGGAATCGGGGCGGCTGTTAAACACAACGGGGAAACAAAAAAGTATAGCCAATACCTGGGCGACCGGGTCACAAACAATGAAGCCGAATACGAGGCCCTGATTTTTGCCTTAAAAAAAATAAAACAGCTTCTCGGAAAAGAGAACGCGAAAAAAACGCAAGTGAAATGCTACGCGGACTCAGAGCTTTTAGTGCGGCAATTGAATCATGAATATAAGCTGAAAAATGAAGAAATCCAAAAAAAATTTATCAATATTTGGAACTTGATGCTGGATTTCAAAAAAGTGGAATTTTTTCATATCCCAAGGGAAGAAAACAAGGAAGCGGACGCGCTTGCCAACAAGGCAATGGATCAAGCCGCCAGCAAATTATTTGATTAACCAATCGCTGGCTGTGTATTTTTAAAAAGATGAATTTAAAAAAATCAATGAAATCACTGAAGAATGTCATTCTGAACTCGATTCAGAATCTATGAATTTACCAAAAAAGGCTTTGTAAAGAGATTCTGATTTTCATCAGAATGACAAAATCTTAAAACAATTCATTCTTCAGTGATTTTATCAATAAGCCATTAATTACAAAAAAATGAGAATTGTTATTTTAGCCGGAGGCGGAGGGACAAGGCTTTGGCCGGCAAGCAGGGAAGACAAGCCGAAGCAATTTTGCAAATTGACGTCGGACAAAACCATGATTGAGGAGACTTTAAGCAGGTTCAAGGATTGGCCCAAGGAAAAAGTTTATATAGCCACTACTAAGGATCAACTTGAAAACTTGAAAGAAATTCTGCCTGATTTTCCGCAAAAAAATATTTTAGTTGAGACGGCCAGGAGAGACACCGGACCGGCAATGGGGTATGCCGCTTTGAGGCTTTTTTTGCAGGAAGAAGATGAACCCATGGCTTTTATTCCTTCCGATCATTATATTGGAAGAGTGGACAAATTCATCAAATCTATAAAGAAGGCCGAAGAGGCTATCAAGGAAACCGGCAATTTGCTGGACATTTCCATTTATCCGACCAGCCCCAACACCGCTCTGGGCTATACCAAGGTTGGCAAGAAAGTCATGGAAAAAGAAGGCGTCGAATTCTACGCTTTCGAAGGCCACACGGAAAAACCGGACTTCAAGACAGCCCAAAAGTATTTGGAAGAAGGAGGCTATTTGTGGCATGCCAATTACTATATGTGGACTCCCAGGCTTTTCTTGCAGGCTTATCAATCTTATGCTCCGAAGCTCTACAAACACCTGGAAAATATTAAGCTCCTGATCCAGAAAGGAAAAGAAGATCTAATTGAAGAAGAGTACAAAAAGATGGAAAAAATTTCTATTGATTATGCCATTATGGAAAAAATGGCTCCCCAGGATGTGTTGATAATCCAAGGCGATTTTGACTGGAAAGACATTGGAGCTTGGGACACTCTTCACGAGAACTTAATGACCAAGACAGACGAGAAGAGGAACTTGGTAAGAGGCGAGCGATTAAACATAGATACCTCCGGAAGCTTGATTTACGGCAAAGACAACAAACTGATCGCGACAGTCGGATTGGACGACATGGTCATAGTCGACACCGAGGACGCTCTTCTGGTTTGCCCCAAATCCAGAGCCCAAGAAGTAAAAAGAATTATTGAAGAATTGAAAGAAAGAGGCGGTAAATACCTATAAAATCAAACCAAAACGCAAAAGTAAAATTCCCGCCACCTTGCTGGGCTCATTTTTTTACTCTTAAATCATAAAGCTTAACCCATTTAATCTTTTCAAAGGCGGGTTTTTAGTTTATAATGGGTCTTGAAATTGAAAAAAGGAAAGCCGGCGGTTTCTAGCGAAAAGAAAAAATATATATTTAAATCCGGATTTTAATATATATTTTTTATAGCAATCCCTTGAATTCTGTTTGTTAATTGTTTATTGTGTTTTGTAATTTGTTTGTTATTTTTGTAAAGTCCAGCCTTTCGGGGACACGCAGCTTTATGTTGCTGCTTCAAGTTTTGACTTTTGACTTTTGACTTTTGAGTTTTCATTGGGGTGTAGCCAAGCGGTAAGGCACTAGGTTCTGGTCCTAGCACGCGGGGGTTCGAATCCCTCCACCCCAGCATAGCAGAAACAACAGCTTTTTCGGAAGCTGTTTTTTGCTTGGTTAAGCCCAAAACTTCTTGTTCGAAGGCTCCATTTCGGCCTTTGGGAATAGAAGAGAAATCAAGCAGATTAACAAAAGGCTTTTTTAGCTCAAAATTGGTAATTTTCTGATTCTTGACCTCAATGTTCGAAGCAATAATCGCAATCAGCTCTTTCCGTTTTTGATAATCTCCGCTTCTGAAAATTTCCCCCGATAGTTTTGTAAACTTTGCAATTTGCTCCATCTTCTCAATCAAGTCGTCGCATTCGCTTGCACTCCGGTTGGCAAAGTCCAAAAGAGTGGCTTCCTCGTCTTTATATTTGGCAAGTTTTCTGTTGTAATAATCCTCCGGAATCTTATCTTCTACAAACTTATCAGTTAAGGCTTCCTGAAGCCTCTTGTTCTTCAGCAGCAATTCTTGATTTCTTTTTCTTTCCTTTTCATGAAAATCAAACTCCTTTTTTTCCTTTTCTTTGGTGGCCTTCACAATCAAATCCAGAATCTCCTCATCAAAGTCGAACTTGTCCAACTCTTTTTTGATTTGTTCCTCAAGAACTTCTTCTCTCAAGTATTTTTGGGAGCATTTATTGGATCCCCTGGATTTGGTGCACCGGTAATAATTATGGCCTCTCTGAACTTCTGCCGTTATATTCAGCCCGCATTCTCCGCAAGTTAAAATGCCTCTGTAAGCAAAATCCCTATCCTTTCCCGCCGGCCTGGCCTTTGGACGCAAAACTTCCTGCACGCTGTCAAACAGCTTCTTGGAAACTATGGGCGGGTGCACTCCCTTGTGCTTTTCGCCCTTCCACAAAAACCAGCCGTAATAAATCGGATTAGTCAAAATCCTATGAATCATAGAAGTATAAACCTTCTTGCCGCTTTTGCTTCTAAAGCCTTTTTCATAAAACAAATCTGACAATCCCTTTACTGTGTATAAATTAGTCGCGCAAAGCCGGTAGATTTCTTTAATATGCTTCCACATCTTCCTGTCCAATTTCAGCTTTCCCGTCTTGGCATCTCTCGCATACCCCAGCGGCAAAGCGCTTCCCGGGTATTCACCCTTTCTAACTTTTTCCGCCAAACCTCTTTTAACATTCCGGCTCAAATCCCTGATGTATTGATTGGCCATCCCAAACTCCACACTGGCTATAACCACGTTGTCCTCCGGATTATAGTCTCGGTCGAAAGTCTTGATTTGTTTGATAGCCTCATTTTGCAAAAGCCACTTGACCACGCCCTCATCAACCGGATTTCTTGCCAATCTGTCAATCTTCCAGCACAAAACGCCACCGGCCTTTCCGGCCTTCAAAAACTCTACCATCCTATTAAAAATCGGCCTTCCCGGTTCTTTGGCCGATTTGGATTCTTTAAAAATTTCGACAATTTCCAGTCCCTCCTTCTTGGCTATCTCCTGCATTTCAATAATCTGGGATTGAATGGAAAGAGCCTGCCTGTCCTCGCTCTCGCTTGATTTTCTGGCATAGATTACATACTTCATTTTTTATTTTTATTTCTTAAATATTCTAAAAAATCGCTAACCGCAATAAAGATTATCAGCCCGAAAAGCATAACCAAAAGATGAAGATCAGCTGTTGAAGAAGATAAGAATTCCATTTTCCGGGCTTATTTCTTAAAGCCCCTTTGCAAAACAAAAGGACGACCCCGCTTTGGACTCAACTTCTCATCGAAGATGAAGCAAAGGTCGCCCTTTGGCGCTTCGATGAGATATTAAGTTGAGTCCGCCTATAATATACCATTTTTTTCAATGAATTCCAATAGCTTTTTGTTCCCACAACACCGTGCCAATCAAGCCAAACTAAGCTTACACGCTCCTGCCGTTTTGTCCTCTTTAAAGTTCTCATTAGCAAGCCAAGTCATCGCTTCGGACAGATAAGTTGTCGGAGGCGGGTTTTAAAAAGCCTCTTGTTAAGCTAAACCCACAAGAGCTTTTAAAAACACCGCCTCCTCCTCCTCTTTTATAAAAGGAAACCACTGCGGTTTCCTTTTGAAACCTTCCCTCATTGTTGCCCAAAACCGGCTTAATAATAATGTATATGCCGCCTTCCGCTTTTCTTCCGCCGACTTAACCGCCAAAGGTTATTTGCAAAAAATTTTCTTTTTCTCCGCTTCGCTCCAAAAAAGAAAAATCTTTGCAAATTTCCAAATAAAAGCCGGCAAAAGAAAATCGAAAAGCGGCAATTCCTTTAAAGTTCGCCGGTTTTAGGCATTGTTTTATATAAAAAGCGGTTGTCCCTTCGGCAAAAAAGCAGAAAATTCCCGGAGCTTCGCTTCCGCTCCGCCCGGAAATTTTCTGTTTCTTTGCCTTCGGTCCTTTTTGATAATGGGGAAACCACTGCGGTTTCCCCAAGCCCCATCCCTCAAGGAATTGTTTCCCGGAACGCAAGGGCTGCAGAAATTCTTTTTTATATTTTTTAAAGGTAGGAATTTCTTTGCCTCGCACAACCTAAATTTTGCAACATTAGCGGAAAAATAACCAAATTTCCAATCCAGCTGGTGTGGAAATTTGGGTTTTTCCGCAACGTCGCAAGAATTTGGGTTGTGCGACATTCCGGGAAACATCTTTTATATACCCGCTCCCCTCGGTCCCCTCCCGCCGGAGGGGAGGCCGCTCTCCAAGCTCCCGGCAAAATCCAGCCTCTTGCCTCCGCCGGCTGCCTTTTTCCGGCCGGCTCTCTCCGTTTCCGCTTTCGATTTTCCAAACCGCTTTCCAAACGCCGGCCGGCCTTATTTCTCTTTTCGCTTCGATATGGCGGCACTCAGGCCCCTGGCTTCCGCGTACGAGTTCTGCGTCATTTTTCCAATAAAAGCCACACTGTACCGCCACATCGACCTCTCACAAGCCTTTTCAACTGCCATTAAGGATGTTAGGTAATTTTTCAATTCAAAGAACAAAGTTCGAAAAAAATCAATCGCTCGCATAGATGGAAAGAAAGCTGGTCGCTTCGCAAGCAAATTTTTTTGCTTGCACTAATTAATTAATAATTAATTATAAGTAAGAAAGGAAGCATTTTCTTTTTGCTTCTTTTTCTTTTACTTTGCGCCATTACTTTGTGCCATCGCCTTTTTCCATCTTCTTCTTCCACGCCATCATCTTGCTGGTAATTTGGTTTTTAAAATAATGATTAACAGCCGGACAATTGACAAAATCAATCGTTCTGCATTCCGGACCCCCGTCTTTTTTGCAACCGGACTTTGAACAATCCCAATTGTCATTTTTAAGCCAAGGGCACTCTTTTCTTTCCAAAACTCGGTCTATAATTTCGGCAAGCTTAATATTTTTAGCTCTCTTTTCAATCTCCTTTTCTAATTCTTTTTGAGGGCCGCTTAGGATTTTCTTGGCAAGCCTCGTTGTTACTGCGTCTATTACTTTTTGCTCCAATTCTTTGTCTTTTTTCAGTTCCTCAATTGTTATCCGCAAATCTTTCTCCGCGTCTTTATTTTTTAGCGGTTTCTGCTTGCTTTCTTTGCCGAGTTCTTTTGTTTTCTCGGCTACAGTTTTTTTCCTCATATATTCATTTTAATAATTAACTTCTTAATATTATCCTCCGCCGACCTTACGACATTGATCAGCTTCCGAACATCTTTTTTGCCTTCTATCTTCCAATAAGGCTCTTTCTTCAAGTAATGCTTGGACAAAGATTCCACATCGGAGAAATACCCCTCGTACTTCCAATTGCTGGTTTTTCCATTCTTGCTTTTTTTCTTCCGCATTAAGATATAGCTTTCAGCTAAGATCTTAATCTTGGTTTCCTTGTCTACATAAATTACTTTGACCATAGGATTGAAATTATTTTTTATCCTTTTTATCCTTGCCTTTCCTGTCGGCATTGAAACTTTCGACCGCCAGCTTTCCCAAAGCCGCCAGCTGATCCAAGAATTCTTCGGCTTCTTTTTTTGTTATTTCTAAGCCGGCCTTCTTCTTCACAGCCTTTTGGCAACTCTCAATCAATTTTTGGGAATAACCGAGTTTCATTTTTTAGACAATTAATTACATTTTTATTATCGCATAATCAAACGCCACCTTTTTTAAGGTGGCGTTTGAGGTGATGATTTATCTTTTTTCCCTATTTTTTCAAGTTTTGTTTATCCACAAGTTTTTTTCTTTCGATAATTTCTACTATATTTTGCTTTTCTGTTTTTGTAACATTTTGCGTTCTCTTTTTGATTGCAATATTTCCTATCTGAGTGATTTGCTATGTAATTGTATTGCCCGCAATTTTTACAACAAAATATCTTTTTCTCATCTAATATGTCTAGAAATAATTCGAGGCAGCAATATGCAAAATGTCCATAAACCCTATTTGCTTCTATCAAGAACATGTTGTTTATATTTTTCATGCCAATAACTTCTTCTATACGCCTATCATCTTTGATGCTTTCCCATTCTTCACCCGCCTTTATTTGCTTCCAGAGAAAATTATTTGGATCCATCAACGCAAGAGAAACACTTTCCATTTGCTTGTTAAGCCACAAAATTTTATGATAAGAAATTCTGTTGTTTAAATAATCATCCACAAAATTTTTTAACTCTTTTCGTTTCTTCCAAATGAATTTTAAGTTTATTTTTCTAATAATCTCCTTTTGGACTTCCTCCTCTTTTTTGAATTCCTCTGGGACTTCTTCATTGAAAGCTTTCGCAAACTCCGGCACTCCTTCAATTCCCGCTTGCTTGTATTCGTCAAAGAGTTTTTCCATTTCTCCGAGACTGGGAAAAATACAAAAGTCTTTAATATCCTCCACATCTTCCTTCTTTTTCTTGTTGATAAATTCCAAATATAATTTTTTCGGAAAATCGTAGTCCAAATTATGGCTTCGCCCTTTTTTGTTTATGAAAATAGATTTCATTTTTTGAATATAAAGGATTCTTTGTTTTCCTTTCCTTCCCAGTTCCGAAAGGGCTTTTCCATCTTTTTCAATAAAAACCTCTTTTGCAGGATTTTTTGACAACTCCCAAAGAGGAAATGGTTGATTTATAGATTCCAATAAAAAACCTCTGGAAAACAAAAAACAATCATTCGAAATTGTGACAAGCTGGGTCTTATTTTTAATCGATTTTCCTTTCTCAACCATTTTCTTTTCTTGAGTAATTAATTACTTAATGATAACATAAAAATAAAGATGATTTAATGAACTGAACACTATGACAAAAAAGGATTATACAAATTGGGAAAGAAAAGATTTGATTAAAGAGATTGAGCAACTTCGCAAGCGCAAGAAATACGGACTTGTTTGGGAAGACAAGCCAGAAAATGTTGTTGAGCAATGCAAAACTGAATTGCCAGTTTTAGAAGAAGTCAAAAACAAAGAACTAAGTACCGATCCTGACAAGCCGGTAAATTTATTGATTGAGGGCGACAATTATCACGCTCTTTCGGTTTTGAATTATACACACAAAGGTAAAATTGATTTTATATACATTGATCCGCCATATAATACTGGAAATAAAAGCTGGAAATACAACAATGATTATGTAGAAAAAGAAGATGCCTTTCGCCACAGTAAATGGATATCTTTCATAGAGAAAAGATTGAAATTATCAAAAAAATTATTAAAAGCAGATGGAATAATTGTTATCACAATCGATGATTATGAAATTGGTCCTACTCGACTTTTAATGGATGAAATTTACGGGGAGGAAAATAGATTGGGACTTATTACAATTGTACATAATCCACGAGGACGCAGTGACGATCATTATTTTGCAACATCTCATGAATATGCTCTTGCTTATGGCAAAAACTCAAGCAAAACCGTAACATACAAAATTGGCTTAACAGAAGAACAAGCGGAAAATTTTCCACTTGAAGATGATGAATCTCGTTATCGTTTACTACCACTCAAACGCACAGGGTCCAATTCAACACCAAAAGAAAGACCAAATTTGTTTTTCCCTATTTATTACAATCCAGAAAGTAATGAAATAAGTTTAGATAAAATAGAAGGTTTTATTTCAATTACCCCCTTAGATACAGATGGAAATAAAAGAGTATGGAGATGGGGTAAAAAAGCGGTGCTAGAAAGAAAAGCCACTGAAATAGTTATAAAAAAAGGACGAGATGGCAACTATAGCGTATTTGCAAAAGATAGAATTAAAGAAGGAAGAAAACCAAAAACAGTTTGGATGGACCCCAAATATGATGCTTCTTCTCATGGAACAATGTTTTTAAAAAAAATACTAGGAAAAAGAAAAACATTTGATTATCCTAAATCATTGTATGCCGTAAAGGATTTATTAGAAATTGGTTTAAAAGACAAAAAAAATGCAATGATTCTGGATTTTTTTGCAGGTTCAGGAACAACTGGTCATGCCACACTAGAATTAAATAATGAAGATAGCGGAAAAAGGGCTTTTATCCTCTGTACAAACAACGAAAACGGTATTTCGGAAGATGTTTGTTATCCTCGAATAGAAAAAGTTATTAAAGGCTACTCTTATGCAAAAAAGAGTGTTGAAGGTTTAGCTGGCAACCTTAAATATTTCAAAACCTCTTTTGTTCCAGCTGATCCAACGGATAAAAACAAAATCGCTCTTACAAAGAAAGCAACAGAAATGCTTTGTGTGAAAGAAGATACTTTTGAAGAAGTAAAATCAACAAAGAATTATAAAATTTTCCGAAATAAAAAACGATACACTGGAATTGTTTTTGATCATCAAGCGATAGATGATTTTAAAAAGGAAATTACCAAGATTGACGGCAAATTCAGTCTTTATATTTTTTCGCTCGGTGATGATACATTTGACGAGGAATTTGAAGATATGAAAAACAAGGTAAAAATATCTCCCATACCGGAGGCAATACTCCGCGTTTATCGTAGAATATTTAAATAATGGAAAAATTATGCAATTAAAAGACTACCAAAATACTGCTATAAAAAAACTTCTCTCAAGAAGCAAAGAAATGATAGGGCAAAGTGGAGAAAAAAAGGTTATTTTCAAAGCGCCAACTGGATCAGGTAAAACCATAATGTCCGCGGAATTTTTAAAACAACTTGTTGACGACAAGGAAGTTAAAACTCCCCTCTCATTTATTTGGACTGCACCCAGAAAATTACATGCCCAAAGTAAAGAAAAACTGGAAAAATATTACGAAGATACAAGGGCCTTGGAATGCTCGAATTTTGAAGATTTGACTGATAAACGTATTGAAGAAAATGAGATATTGTTTTTGAATTGGGAAAGCATAAATAAAAAAGATAAAAACACAATTGTAAAAGAAAACGAAAAGGAATTTTATTTAGGCAAAATTATTGAGAATACCAAAGAAGAAGGGCGCGAAGTTGTTCTAATTATTGATGAAAGTCACCATCACGCCACAAGCGAAATTTCTCAAGATTTAATTACAGACATTGCTCCAGGTTTAACGATTGAAGTTTCTGCTACCCCAGTTATATCTAATCCTGATGAGATTGTCTCCGTGCCTTTGGAAGAAGTAAAACTGGAAGGAATGATAAAAAAGTCAGTTGTTCTTAATCCAAACTTTAAAAATGTTTTATCGGGAAATGATTTAAAAACCAAGCTTGCAGATGGTACAGACACAATGGTTCTTGAAGAAGCTCTCAAGAAGCGGGAAGAAATTGCAAAAGCCTATAAAGAGACTGGAGTTGACATCAATCCACTCTTACTCATACAGCTTCCAGACCGGAAGACCCAAGCAGAAGAACAAATTAAAAATGATACTATTCATCTCTTGAAAGATGAATATGGAATGACAACAGAAAACGGTCGTCTGGCGATTTATTTATCAGGAGAATGGGAAAATCTCGAAAATATAGCAAAGAACAATCATGAAACCGAGGTTTTAATTTTTAAACAAGCAATCGCCCTGGGCTGGGATTGCCCACGCGCTCAAATCCTAGTACTTTTTAGGGACTGGAAAAGTCTCACATTTTCAGTTCAAACAGTCGGACGAATTATGCGAATGCCTGAACCAGATACAGGACACTATAAACAAGAAATTTTAAATCATGGCTTTGTGTTTACAAACCTTGCTGATATTGAAATTAAGGAGGACATTGCAAAAAATTATGTAACGATTTATACCAGTCAAAGAATCGAAAATTATAAACCAATCCAATTGGAATCAGTTTACCGTCTCCGTCAAAGAGAAAAAACTCGTTTAAGCCCAAAATTTATTAATATTTTCTTAGAGGAAGCTAAAAAATACGATCTCGAAAAGAAAATTGAAACTAAAAACCAAAAAATTGAGCTTTCTTTGATTTCAGATTATATGGCAGGGGGCGTTGATAATCTCGCAGGAGCCAATATCGCCGGCGAAGAAAAAATAAATATTAAGAATGAATATGATCTACAAAAAATTTACGATTATTTTGTTAAAAATAATCTTTCTCCATTTTATCCCGAAGACCGTTCAATCGGTAGGTTAAAAGAAGCGATTTACTATTTTTTTAGGATGCGTCTTGGTATGGAATACACTGATTGCTTTACTGAGATAATCAATATCGTTTTAAGCCCGAAAAATAGTAAGCATTTTGTAAATGTTATTGATAGTGCCAAAGAGAGATACGTTTCCGAAACTAAAAAACGAGAAGTCGAATTACAGAAGACTACAGATTGGGAGGTCCCTGAAATGTTGAACTTTGGCGGAAACTTCACGGAGCTTGAAACCAAGTTGTCAGTATTGCAGCCTTTCTATTATGACAATAAATGGAAGACGGAAAAAGAATTTATAGAATTTTTAGAGCAAGCAGAAAATATTGAGTGGTGGTTTAAAAATGGAGAAAGAGATGCTACCTTTTTTGCTATTCCCTATGAAGAAAATGGAACTAAAAAAGCATTTTATGTTGACTTTATTGTAAAGCTAAAGAGTGGGAGGATTGGTTTATTCGACACTAAAGGCGGGATAACTGCTCAAACAGCGGGGCCAAAATCAGAAGCTCTTATAGATTACATAAACAAAGAAAATAAAAAAGGTAAAAACCTTTTTGGAGGGATTGTTATAAAAGATGGCAATAGTTGGCGTTATTTTAACTCAAATGGATACGAATACAATCCTAATGATCTAAAAAACTGGGACTTTCTCAGCTTTAATTAAGAAATAATAGAAGTATCACAGAAAACTAAAGGGGAATCTCTATTAGACTCCCCTTGTGAAACGACCTTAATACATCGGATTATAAAACCAACGGTCCACTCTAATCCCCTCTTTCTCTGCAAATTTCTTTGCTTCTTTTAAGCAAGACTCTGGAACTACAACATGAAATATTTTGTCTCTGCCGTTTGTGTACATAGAGAAGCTTTGCCATTGTTTAGCAGTTTCTTCAACCCCAATAGTTTCTTTTGTCTCAGCTTCTGTCACAAAAAATTTACCCTCCTTTTTTGAGGTTATGTCTGGTATATGATCTCCAATTATTTCCGGCTGATTATAACCCGATAAATGATCTGCCCTCACATCTGTATGACCTTCTCTTCTATAACCTATTATTCTTGTTTTAATTAAGGAATCATGAACCCCCTCAGCAACTCTTTTTTTATACATATTGGTATTATTTAATGCTTATTTACTTTTCAAAAATAAATAAATGTGTTATCCTTTAAATTGTTAGATTCGTGTTAGGATATCGACCTTGCACATTTTCAAACGAGGCGCTCTCCGCCTCGTTTTGTTTTTGAAATTTAAACTTAAACTAGCATGAGGATTCTTGGTTGTCAAGTCTATAAAGAGCTTAAATAAAATTAATAGTATAATCATATATTGACAAGTATATCAAAAACTGCTAAAGTTGATTTTAGTAACAAGCTTAATTTTTAGAAATGCACAAATTACAAAAAAAAATGTTAGATTTAATGGAGACAAAAGACCTTGGGAAAATGAGTTACAACAAAATAGGTTCTCTATTAGAGGGTAAATCTTCACAAATTGTCAAACACCACTTGCAACAGCTAGAGAAAAAGGGGCTTATTAGCATGAATAAGGAAGCAGGCATAATAAATAAAATTAAATCTGGTAGAAATGACGTTTCCGGTTTACTGTCTTTGCCTATTCTTGGCGCAGCAGATTGCGGCGTTGCAACGCAATACGCTGATGAGCTTGCTAATGGATATGTGAAGATTTCAAAAAGACTTTTGCCAAAGCAAACAAACCTTTTTGCCATTGAAGCAGTCGGGCACTCTATGAATAGAGCTAACATTTACGGGAAGACCCTTGAAGATGGCGATTACGCCGTAATAGACAAAGATTATGCAGACTTTAAATCCGGTGATTATATATTATCAATTATTGACGGAGTCGCTAATATAAAAAAGTATTATGAAGACAGAGAAAATAATCAAATTGTTCTAATTTCCGAATCAACAAAAGGCTACCCCAATATCTATATTCACCCCGCCGATGCCACCGACTACATTGCCAATGGAAAAGTGGTTGCCGTTATTAAAAATCCTAAAATATAAGTTAGATACTAATAGTTATGGAAAGTCAAAATTTATATAAGCAAAAAGAGCAGGAAAGGGAGAAATGTTCGAATTCAATAATTCAATCAAGCACTAAAAAAATAGTTGTAGCTGCTGGACCTGGAACCGGAAAAACCTTTCTTTTTAAGAGTTTGTGTCAAAGAAAGAAGGGTAAAATAATTGTTTTAAGTTTCATAAATGAACTAGTGGATGATTTAAGAAGAGAGTTAGGAAAAATTGCTGAAGTAAAAACTTTACATGGATTCGCACGTGGAAAATTAAGATGCAAGTTTTACATTAAACTAACTGATTTAATAGAAGAAGATTACTCATTCATATATAATAAAGAAGCTAATTTTAAAGAAAATTTCGAATTGCTTAAGGATGATAATAAAAAATTAAGTTTTTATTCAAAGAGAAGACAATTTTATGATCATTTTGGTCCTCATTGTTCAATATTTGCTTTATTAAAATATTTTGAAAAATATCCAAATAAAATTCCAAAATATTCTCAAGTTTTAATTGATGAGTTTCAAGATTTTAATAAATTGGAAATTAAATTGATTGATATACTGGCAGAAAATAATTCAATTTTAATAGCTGGCGATGATGATCAGTCTCTTTATTCTTTTAAAAAAGCAGACCCTAGGGAAATTCAACAAAGATACAAAAATAAAAATTATGAATCTTTTCAACTGCCTTATTGTTCCCGCTGTACAAAAGTTTTAGTACAAGCAACAAATGACTTAATTGAAAAATCTAAAAAAAGAGGTTATTTAAATAAAAGAATAGAGAAGGAATATAAATACTTTGACTCTATCGAAAAAGATAGAATATCAAATAAAAATCCAAAAATTATTTTACAAAATTGTGTATATCAAAATCAAACTGCCTACAAAATAACTAAAAACATTGAAGCCATTTCAAATGAAGAAGAAGACTTTGAAGTATTGATTATTTGCCCCTATAAAAAAAATATCAATAATTTGAAAATTGCTTTAAATAAAAAAGGATTTAAGAATATTCAAACCCCCAACACAGCTGCCAATGGAGTTTCTAAGAGAGAAGCCTATAGAATTTTGCTAGAAGATGAAAGAAGTAATCTTGGCTGGAGAATTTTAATAAATTTTATTTTAGATAAAAGAGACGCACAGAAAATTATAAAAAAAAGTTACAAGACTGGAGGTTCGATTGTTGATTTGATAGAAGAAAAAAACAAAAAATTAGTTCTAAATACTTTAAAAATATTGCGAAAAGTAAAAAAAGAGAAGGAGCTTAAAGAAAAAGATGTTAATTCAATTTTAGATAATCTGGATTATTCTTTATCTGAGATAGTAAAAGATAAATTAAAGGAAGATATAATAGATAATTCTGAGCTAAATAAGAGTTTTGAAAAAATTCCAATAAGAATAGTAACAATGCTCGGAGCAAAAGGCTTGTCCTCTGATTATGTTTTTATGGTTAATTTTGATGATAAATTTACTATTGATAAAAAACGAGGAATAGACGACGAGACTATTCGCAAATTTTTAGTTGTTTTAACGAGAGCAAGAAAGAGATTAACCATTATGAATTCTGGAGGAAAAATTCCAAAACTTGTGAGTTGGCTTGAAGGCACTTATTATAAAATATCTCAGTAAATATTACAAAACAATGCTCGCTTATCTCTCGCGATTAAACTAATTATATAGTTTTAATCAATAACTCCTTCCAAATTGACTCTACATTTCCCATAAATCCTCCTTAATAACACTTCCACCTCCTCCCAATCCTCCACCAAATATGTTCGAAGATTATCCCAGTTGGCCAGCCACGTCGTTCGCGAACGACGTGGCCAGCCATCTCGTTTGCGAACAATATAGCCAGCCATCTCGTTTGCGAACAATATAGCCAGCCATCTCGTTTGCGAACAATATAGCCAGCCATCACGTTTGCGAGCTAATCGGCTCCTGTCTTTGGCAAAAGACTGGATAAGCCAACTTTAGCTGGTCGCGTCAATCGCAGTAGCAGCATATTCAGAAATAAATGTATTACTTTTATGTTCTTCAAAGTACAAAAAAGCCTAATTGGTTTTACAAAGGATCAACAAGTGATCTTAAAAAGAGAATTGAAGGACACAACCACAAAGAAACTTTATCAAACAAGCCTTATTTACCTTTAAGGCTTGTTTACTATGAAGCTTATTTAACGAAAGATGCTGCAATTGAAAGAGAAAGAAGCGTTAAAAAAAGCGGCTCTGTTTGGAAACCTTTAATGAAAAGAATTAAACAAAGTTTAGCTGAAGAGCTTTGAGAACCTTAGGTTCTCAAAGAGGAGCAATGCGACTTGGCTGGCAGTCTCTTGAAATCCCTTGCGGAAGGGATTTTTTGTATTTTTTAAATCCAAAATCCTAAAATGTATTGTATCTTTTATTCAAGCTGTTGCTTTCCCTTGTTGCTTTCCCCTTGACAAATTGTTTATTTAGGTGTATGATATAATGTTTTGGATGATATTTGAAAACCAACCCCAACTCAAGTTAAAAGGAGGCAACATGTCAGCACAGTATCAATTTTTGGATCAGCAGGAAAACGTCAAGGTCAAGGTTCCCCGGGAAAGCCAGTATATGGAATTCGTTCCCGCCCACAAGTTTGAGGCCGGAAATGGAAACATAGTTTCCGTTGAAGATCACTGGCGGAGCAGTTCTAACATCAATGGACAAATTGTTCAGCGGAATTTCTTTGGAATCACCGAAGAGCAACTGGGCAAGAATGTCATTGGGCTGGCAGAGGTGCAGATGAAAACCACCTCATCCGGCAAGAAAGTCCTGCTTATCAACTTCTGGCCCAATATTGAGAAACAGCGGGCGGAATACAAGATGGGTTTCGAGACGAGTGAAAACGGAATTCTCCAGCTGTGCTTCGACGAAATTAATCAGCCAGCCAAATTCGTTGCTGCACATAGTTTCATGTCCTCCTTTGTTTTTTAACCCTCAACCAGCTGCGTAGCATAAATTGCTATGCGGCTGTTTTATTTTTAAGCAATTTTTATCCGCAAATTGATTTTATCATCCTCAAAACAAGACTAAATTCTTCTTCACTCTCCGCCAAATTAGTTCGAAGATTATCCCAGTTGGCCATCCACGTCGTTCGCGAACGACGTGGATGGCAGTCCCACAAAAAAATCCCCTTTAGAAGGGATTTTTTGTATTTTTTAAATCCAAAATCCTAAAATGTATTGTATCTTTTATTCAAGCTGTTGCTTACAAGTGCAAAACGTTCTCTTGACAGTGACCAAACGGTCATATATTCTGAAAGTAGTATGAGAAAAAACATAACTCAAAAACAAAAAAGAGCTCTGGGAGAAATTTACGAGAGCATAAAAGAAACAGGCTTTCCTCCAACTCTTGCCGATTTGAAAGAGAGATTGAATGTTTCTTCAAACCAGGCTGTTTTAAACTTCCTTATCTCCCTTGAAAAAAAAGGTCTTATTGAGAGAGTGGAGAAAGAAAGAAAAAAGGCCGCCCGCAATATAAAGATTCTTAGAAGAGGCTATCAAGTTTTAGGGAAAGAGAAATTAATTCCGGCTGCCGGAGTTACTTCGGCGGGACCGTACGTAGAATCATTTCTCGATGACTTTAGCAATTGGATGACTCTTCCCGGAGAGATTCTTGAGAATGAAAAGATAAAGCACTCGGAAAATGTTTTTGTTTTGCAAGTGTTTGGCGATTCAATGATCAACGCCGATATAGACGACGGCGATGTGTTGCTTATTCAGAAAACAGATCAGTTTCGCTCCGGGGACATAGTGGTTGCGCGGAGCGATGATGGAACAACCATAAAAAGATTTGTCGCAGAACCCGACGGAAGAGCATATCTAAAGCCTGAAAATCCAGCATATCCAACAATGACAATTTATGAAGACACCTATTTTGACGGCCGGGTTATTCTTAATCTAACAAAATTAGAAAAAAGCCATGAGCAATAAAGAAATTACCAGTTTAATTCTCAATCAAATTTTTAAAAACCCCGAGTTACAGTTTGGTCTAAGAGAATTTGAAAATATAACTCCAAGCGAAACGCTTAATATTTACGAAAGGGAGTCAGGCAAATATTATCTCAAATGCCTCAAGAGAGAAAAGGAGATCCTCGTCTTGAATAAAAACAACAATATCGCTAAACCGGAAGAAATCATAAGACAGCTTTGGATTCACAAATTAACCAAATATTATAATTATCCCCTGGAAAGAATCGCTCTTGAAAAAAGCGTTAACTTCGGAAGGGAGATTCACAAAAAGGCTGCGGATTTAATCGTTTACCGCAAAGACAAAGAAACCCCGCTGTTGATAATTGAAACCAAAAGCCCAACGGAGAAAAAAGGCATAGATCAACTAAAAACATACATCAACTCAGAAGGCGCTCCGATAGGCGTTCTCTCCAACGGCGTTGAAAAAGTTATTTTATACCGGCCTTTTCCCCGGGAATTTCAAACCCTCAGAGACATTCCAAGAGAAGATCAGGAAATAGAGGATGTTATAGAAGAAAAATTAACCCTTCAAAAACTTCAAAAACATTATGATCTGGTAAAAATATTAAAAATTCTCGAGGAACTTGTCCTTGCCGGATCGGGAAGGGATTCTTTCAATGAAATTTTCAAATTGATCTATGCCAAGCTATATGACGAAAAAGAAGCGAAAAGAAGAAAGGATGATGAAGTCTTGTTCAAACAATCAAAAGAACCCCAAGCAACTTATGACAACATAAACAAGCTTTTTGCGGAGGCAACAAGAGAATGGCCCGGCATTTTTGATGCTCATGAAAAAATAGGTTTAAGTCCGGGCCATCTTTCTGTCTGTGTTGGCGAGTTAGAGAAAATAAAACTGCTGGATGCGAATTTGGAAACTATAGATGCAGCTTTTGAATACCTATTGCCAGATGTCGCCAAAGGCAAAAAAGGCCAATATTTCACGCCCCGCCACGTGATAGACATGTCCGTCAAGATGCTTAATCCCCAAGACAAAGAATTCGTGATTGACCCGGCCTGCGGTTCCGGCGGCTTCCTGATCCACGCAATGCAATACGTTTGGCATGGAGACCTGAAACATGCAGCAAAAGATGTGAAAATTGATTATGCCAGAAGATATGTTTACGGAATTGATTTTGACGAGAAATCAGTGAAAATTGCCAGAGCGTTGATGCTTATTGCCGGGGACGGAAAGTCCCACGTGTTAAATTTAAATTCATTAAACCCAAAAGAATGGAAAGGCGATGACAATGAGAAAACAAGGGCCAGATCGGAATTGCAGCCTCTTCTCCGCCAGTTTGACGATTATGATCGGAGCAGAAGCAATCAAGAAAATTTTAAACATTTTGACTTCAATCTCCTGCTAACAAACCCTCCTTTTGCGGGAGAAATAACGGAAAACGCCTTGCTTGGCGAATACGAGCTTGCCAAGAACGACAGCGGGAAAACCAGAAACAAAATGGAGCGGCACATTCTTTTCATTGAAAGATCGCTGAACTTGATCAAGCCGGGCGGAAGAATGGCGATTGTCCTTCCCCAGGGAGT
The DNA here is from genome assembly GCA_034522495.1 of Candidatus Moraniibacteriota bacterium. Taxonomy (GTDB): domain Bacteria; phylum Patescibacteriota; class Minisyncoccia; order Moranbacterales; family DUUL01; genus JAXHLG01. Next base: position 495,246 of record JAXHLG010000002.1, read on the forward strand.
TTTGAATAATACCAATATGAAATATATCAGAGAATTTTTGGCTGAAAAAGCTAGGATTCTTGCAGTTGTAGGACTTCATGGGAATACCTTCAAACCTCACACAGGAACAAAAACCTCGGTTTTGTTTGTGCAAAAATGGAAAGAAGGCGAAAAACCGCTGAAAGACTACCCTATTTTCATGGCAGTTTCCGAAAAAGGAGGAAAAGACAATTCCGGCGAGTATATATTCAAAAAGGACAAAAAAGGCAGTATCATCTTCGGCCCCCAAGGTGAAAAATACCTGGACCACGACCTGAAAGAAATTGCAGAAGAATTTGTTAAGTGGGCAAAAGAAGAGAATTTAAGTTTTTGGAAGTAAGTTATGGAAAATATAAACATCGAAAATATTGGAGGTTATACGCTAAATTCCATTAGGAATATAAATATTCTAATGGGTAAAAATGGATGTGGCAAAAGTGTGATGATGAGAAGTTTAGAAAAAGCATTAAGAGAGAAAGAAAGCTTTGGCAATATTGTTTATATATCCCCTGAAAGAGGTGGAGGTTTAAAATATAATTCTAGTGTTGCTCAAAATATGTCAAATCAAATTGACTGGCACCTGCAAACAAGAGGACAAAAAAATAGAACGGATAACTTTAAGGAACAGACATATTTTCAATTCAATAAATTAGAACTTGCCACTTTTAGGGATCAGCAAGAAAAAGAAAAAACAGCAAATTTTATTGATATTATCAATAAAATAAATGATCTTTTGGATAATATAGAAATAAAACAAGAAGGGCAGGCCTTCGCAATTTATAACAAGCACGAAGAAGAAAATAAATCACTAGATACTGATTCAATAAGTAGCGGGGAGTCGGAATTAGTTTCCCTTGCAATTGAATGTTTAGTTTTTTATGCAGAAAAAAAATCGGATAAAAGTAATATCCTTTTTCTCGATGAGCCTGATGTGCATTTGCATCCAGATTTACAGGTAAAGTTCATGAATTTTTTGCAAGTAATTGTAAAAGCAGGTGATTGCAAAATCATAATTGCCACACATAGTACCCCTATTTTAGGTGCTTTTGAAAATTACGTTGATGTAGGAGTTTGTTTTATGACCAATCGACAAAAGGAAATAGATTTTGAAAACATAACAGATGTTTATAAAAAAATACTGCCGGTATTTGGCGCTCACCCACTTTCAAATATTTTTAATTCGTCTCCCATTCTAATTTTAGAAGGAGAAGACGATGTTAGGATTTGGCAACAGGTAGTTCGTAGTAGTGAAAATAAAATAAAATTATATCCATGTGTTGCTGGATCAAAAGATGAAATGAATGAAATGGAGAAAGACGCAGAAAAGATATTAAGAGCTGTTTATGATAAGGGATTAGGATTTTCTTTAAGAGATAGAGATGATGAGGAAGAAAAGATTGGCGATGAAGGTTTGATAAAAAGGTTTAGAACAAGCTGCAGAAATGCAGAAAATTTAATACTTTCGGATGAAGCTCTCAAAAAGATGAATCTGGATTGGGAGGAAATGCAAGAAAAAATTAGTAACTGGATAGATAAAGAGAAGAAAAAAAGGGAGGGAGATCAACATCAAAATTTATCAATTTTAAAAGAATTTCAAACAGACGATTTCGACCGAAAGAATTTTGATTTAAAGGAAGTTCGTAATGACTTAATGCACATTGCAGAATGCAACAAGCCGTGGGAGGTTATCGTTGGGCAAGCAATCGCAGAAAACAAAAATCAAGCAATAAGTTCTTCTAATGCAGAAGGTAAAATTTTTAACTTTCTTGGAGAAAATTTCGTTAATACAATTTTTAAATAACCATGCAATACTCAATCGTAAATTACAAAACGGTAAAAGAAAATTCTGATTTTAGGATTGATGGGGAATTTTATCACCCTGCAATTTTAAGCCGTCTAAATCTTCTTGAGGGTAAAAATAATGAGTTTCTCAATAATCTAGTCAAATTTGTAGTTGGTCCTTTTGGGTCAACGGTAACAGTTGATAAATATGTCGATGAGTCAGATTATCGTTATATTAGAAATAAAGATATAAATGATTTTGTGATTAGCGATGATGAACCAGCTTTAATTCCAGAAAAGGTTTATTCCCCATTAAAGCATTTTCACATTCAAAAAGATGATTTGTTGTTAACCGTTGTTGGAACTCTTGGAAAAGTCGCAATAGCACAAGAAAAGGATAGCAAATCAATTTTCAGTTGCAAGAGCACACTTTTAAGATCTCAAAAATTAAACCCTTATTATTTGTTAACCTATTTAAATTCCCCTACTGGACAAATTTTTTCTTTGAGAGGGAAAAGAGGAGCTATCCAAGAAGGATTAAATTTAACAGATTTAAAAGATATAAAGGTTTTTGTGCCTTCCTCTGACTTTCAAAATTTAATAGAAATATTAATTAAAAAATCTTTTGATTCGGCAAATCAATCCAAATCCCTTTACTCTCAAGCCGAACAACTGCTCCTTTCCGAGCTCGAACTCACCAGCTGGAAACCAAAACACGAACTTAGTTTTATTAAAAATTATTCTGACACCCAAGAAGCCGGGCGTTTTGACGCAGAGTATTTTCAGCCAAAATATGAAGAAATCATTGAAGCTGCGAGAAAATACAAAGGTGGATTTGATGAATTGGGAAATTTGGTGAAAATCAAGGACAAAAATTTTACACCCAAAGATGATGAACAATACAAATACATCGAACTTGCCAATATTTCATCAAATGGAGAAATAAACGGCTATACAAAAAACCTTGGAAAAGAGTTACCCTCAAGAGCCCGCCGTAAAGTCGAACGGGATGATTTAATTATTTCTTCGATAGAAGGCTCACTTGATAGTATCGCTCTTATTTCAGATGATTTACAAAATGCTTTGTGTTCAACCGGTTTTTTTGTAATTCAGTCCAAAAATATTAATTCCGAAACATTACTTATTCTTTTAAAAACGAAAGTCGGACAACTTCAATTAACAAGAGGGTGTAAAGGAACAATTTTAACAGCTATCAGCAAAGATGAATTATCCAAAATAGTTTTACCGAAAATTGATTCAAAGATTCAAGAAGAAATCAAAAAGAAAATTACAGAAATGTATAAAACCAAAAAACTCTCCAAATCCCTCCTCGAAATTGCTAAGCAAGGCGTAGAAATGGCAATAGAAAAAGACGAGCAGTCATCCGAAGACTGGATCAAAGAGGAGCTTCAAAAATTAAACGTAAAACTATGAAAGATTTTACAACTAAATTGGCATCTTGTTTTTATAAAAACAAGAAAAATTAAAATTATTATAGTCTTATCGATCGCTAAAGATGTGGTGAATATTGATTCCTACGCTTGGCTAGGTATTCGACAGGCGTTTTGAGAATTCAGGAGGTTTTTGGCTTTAAAGTTTGCACAAGAGCCCTAGCGTGCTAAGATGAAAGTGTTCTATCCGAAACCACTGAAGAATTGATTATTTTGAAAATTTTGTCATTCTGATGAAAATCAGAATCTCTTTACAAAGACTTTTTTGGTAATCATTAGATTCTGAATCCCGCCAGAGGCGGACACGGCAAGTTCAGACATTCTTCACCGGTTTCCTATTCCAAGATTGGCCTTTTAATTTTTTAATTAAATTAAACTGCTTATGAAACAGCATGAATTGTTTTTTGTCTCCGCTTTGTGTTTCTTGATTGCCAATAATTTGCATTTTATCACTGATAACGGTTTGATACCCCGGGTTTTGGACGTTGTTGCCATGGCGGCCTTTTTCTGGGGAGCCGGGCTTTATTTTTGGGAAAAGAAAAAATCCCAATCTTAATACTTGCAGGCTTTTTGGTATTTGAAAAAAGAGGAGGTAAATTTAGAAAAATAAAAAAGGAGGTGTTTTATGTCCGAGAGAGATAATCATGAAAAAGACGAACAAGTTGAACAGGAAGGTGAAGAGCAAGAACTGGATTGGATATTTGAGATGTTGCAGCAATGGTGCTGCGTGTGAACAAACCGGGCAGGTTTCGCTAAACTTGCCCGGTTAAATGTTTGTGGATTTATCAAAAAAGCCGGGGTCGCGTGGGAGAGTCCGGCTTAGGTTTAGCGAGTGATTTAACGAGCGCTGTTAATGAGCGCTTGATATTTATGGATGTTTTTGGTATGGTTATAGCAGTTGTTTATGCGGAGGGAATTGGGCTTGAGCCTGATTCCTTTTTTGTTCTTTGATTTTTTCCTCAATTAAAACCGTATAAGGGAGGATTTATGCCTATTTCATTAACACCGTGGCTGACGCCGGAGGAGCGTTTCGAGGTAAATGAAAAACTGATCGGTTTTGAACTTATCGAGTGGAGCAATGACAGGGACTTGAAGCTGAAAAGCGGAGGATTGACGGATATTTTTATCAAATTGCGCGAAGTTAGGAATAAGGCAAAATATGCAAGCAATTATGTTGCTTGGGTTTTTGCTAATCCGCTGTTTCGTTTAAATCCGGATCGATTTGTGGAGGTACCGGATGCGGTTACGCCTTTTTCCAGCCGGATTGCAGAACTTATTGGAAAGCCGTATTTTACTATCCGGCGGGAAGAAAAAGAAGGACGCGTGGCGGATGCGAAAATTAGCGGAGAGTGTTTTCCCCGCGATCGGGTAGCCATTTATGATGATGTTATTACCGATGGACAGTCTAAAGTCGGTCCTTACAAGGAATGTATAGCCAGGGACACCATTATTGAGCCGCTGGTGGTTATGGTTGACCGACAGCAGGGGTGGAAAGAAAATTTCATCCGACAGGGCATTAATATGAATGTATGGCCGGGTCAAACTCTCCATGATATTCGCAGGCATCTTGTTGAGAATGGTTATATGGAAAGATGCGACCCTCTTTTAGAGGAGAAAAATCCCGTAATTTTTGCCGCCGACGGGAAAAACTGGGAAGAGCTGCTGCCTACACTAGATCAACTCAGAGACACTGGGACAATTATCAAGGTAAATGATCTGCTCGTTGCCAAAGGAACTGAGAGCTTGCTGCCGGATTTGAGTGTATATGGCAGGGTTATGGCGGATTTGAAATGCTTTGATATCGACAATACCGTCAAAAACATCATCAAGCATTTGCTTCCTTGTCCGCCCTGGGCAGTGACGGTTCATGCCTCGGCAACCAAGGAAGTTGTCCAGGCGGCGGTCAAAACGCTCAAGAAAGTTCCTACCAAGGTCTTGGCGGTGACGCTTTTGACCTCCTTTGACGAGGATAGGTGCGAGGAGGTTTATGTCCGCCAACCTTGGGAGCAAGTGCTTGCGCTTGCCAGAATTGCCAAAAGAGGCGGGGCGGATGGATTTGTGTGCTCAGCTGAAGAGGCTTCAGAGCTAAAAAGGCTATATCCCGAGATGCTTGTGGTTACTCCTGCGATTCGATCCGCCGGAGTTGATTCACACGAACAAGCCCGGGTTAAAACTCCCAGGGGCGCGATGGAAGCCGGGGCTGATTATTTAGTTATGGGCAGGCAGATATATGAATCGCCTGATCCTGTGGCCGAAATTAGCCGTATTCAAAAGGAGGAGTTGAGAGGGATTATGTAAAAAAAGCTTTAAAAAACAATAAAGAGCCGGATATCTCATAGCAGATACCCGGCTCTTTGATTGACTACAAAAGCGTTGAGTGGTATAGTTACGGTCTACTTGAGAGGGTAATTGCAGCTTGAAAATTTAATATAACCATAGCGGTAAAATAGAGGAGGTTCTTTATGGACTGGTTTGTAAAATCTATAGTGGCGATGTTTCTGATGGCCCCGTTTTTTATTTTAACAAATGCTTTCGGGCGCCTGGGCTACCGGCCGGAAACTATGATGTTCTATTGGCTTTTGGCGGTGGCGATCGGGATTGCGGCTTGGATGGCTTATAACGGAGAAGCGAGGGCGTTGTTGCCGGATAAATGCATGTCAACTATATTTATTCTTGGGCTGGTATGCGGGGCCGTGGCCAATATCTTGCTTATTCAAGCCATTGTTGAATCTTTCAATCCCGGTTTGCCGGTTGCCATTGTGGGGGCTAATAGTCTGGTGGTTTTTTTAGTAACGCCGATTTTGGCTATTATCATCCCTCAATATTTTCAACACGTTGGATTTAATTGGACTGCGTTTATCGGGATTGTTATGACAGTGACGGGGATTGGCTTAATCTGCGTCAGCAGATAACAAGGAGGCGGATATGAATATTGAGAATGCAATCAAGAAAGCGCTGCTAAAATACAGCGAGCAGTATGAGCGCTTTAGAAATTGGGTTATCAAGAATTCTCTGAAGACGACAATGAGGTATTTAATTCAATTGGTCTTCGGCGCGTTCTTGATTTTGGCCTTTTTAACTCATTTGATTTATTGGATTTCAGGACGCAGCGCATTCACAGAGTCATTTGCGTTGGCAACAATTTTAGTGATACCAATTCTCATGATGATAGGCGGGATTTATGTCGTCTTGATTTTTTTGACATGGGAAGAAGGACTTAAAGATGATGATGGAGAAGAATCGGAGAAAAAATAGATTGATAAAAGATGGAGGCGGATATGGATTTTGGAATATGGAAACGATTAATAATTTGGATGGCTCAGGATCCGTTGAGGATGGATTGTAAAGAGCCTAAAGAAATGAGAAGCTATGCTAAGTTTATAGATAGCATACTCATTTTGATTGGAGTGTCAGGAATTGCATTAATTTATTTGGAGTCTTATTACACAAGCTACGATTTGGTGGTAATGGCACTATATTCGGTGGTGATGAGTCTATCATTATTAATGTTAATAATGCTTGCTGTTTATGCGATTTTTGTTGTTTCATGTCAGAACATGGAGGATAGAGTCTTTAAAACAGAAGAAGAGAAAGGAACCGCAGAATCAAAAGGGCGATAAACAAGGAGGCGGTTATGTCTGATGAAGTTTATTCGATTGGGAGAATTTGTCCTAGGTGCGATAGTCATCAGTTTTCGATAAATCCCTTACCAGTCGGTTTGCCGGACGAGGACTTTCCAGACAACGTTATTGGGATTGGTGATTGCCGTAATTGCGGAAACTTCCTGGTAAAGTTGGCGCCAGAGTTAAAGCAATTGTTCACGAGGAAGTTTAAACTTTCTGATAACTTGGATACTACAACAGACATCATTGAAAAATTGTTTAAATGAATGGTTTTTGGGCCTGTTCTTAACAAGAAGAACGGGCCTTTTTGTTTGGCCTGAATGACTAATAAAATGGGAATGCAGGGTGGAAGCAGGTTGAGGGGTGAGGATTTTCGAGTGGCTATTTTCGCTTGCAGGGGGATTGTTGTAGTATGTTTGAAGAACGGCTGATTCGGGTTGAGGTTTATTGAAGTTGGGAAATTATAATTTTTCTAGGGCAGCCAACCATGGAGCGCTTTTCTTGTTTTACCGAGACGGGAATGTGTGGTAAGATGGGGATAATCAAGAAAAACTGAGGAATGTCATATAAAAGGAAGGTTCTGCATTCTTTAGCAATTTTCAATAATAGAAAAGTTGTGTCAAGGTTCAACCTTGGGGGTGGCTTGAATTTATTTTTAAAACAAAAAAATGGAAAATAAGATGGAAAAAGTTTCCGCGAGTCAAGAAAAGGAATATCGGGGAGATTTGAGGAGTTTTTTAAGTCAAGAGTTTGAGGAGAAATTCGGTCATTTGAAAGATAAATTGGAAGAGAATCAGTATGCGGATTTTAAAGACAAGTGGATTGAAGATGAAGTGAAAATTGCCTGTGAATTGGAGGAGTCCAACGCGATGCATGAGGAGGCCAAAGAAGAAGTCAAGAAGGAGAGGGTGGACTTGATTACGGGCCTGGAGAAAGATAAGGCCTTTTTTGGCGATTTGAATCAAAAAGCAGAGGAATATCTGGGGATCGAGGGCAATGTTTCGGCTCGGGAATGGGTGAAAGAGTTTGTGAGCAAAACTGAGGAGCTGAAGTCTTATGAGTTGAGTGTTATGGCGGCGGATATGTCTTATTTGAATATTGTCAATAGTATCAGCCATCAGGAGGGAGATAAAATGCTGGGCAAGATGGGGAAAGCTTTTTTGGATAACCACGATCGGTGCTATCGGATTCATGGAGACGAGTTTGCAGGCATTTTTGAGGAAGGGAAAGAGGCAGCCGAGGAGAAAATGAATCAAATCGAGAGAGATTTTGAATCCGGCAAGATGGAGGCCTTGGAGGAAAAGTATGGGTTGAAGCCCAGTGTTGACTGGGCGGTGGTTGGCTGGCCGGAGGCGGTTGATATTTTCAAGCAGGCGCTGGAGGACGAGGAGGTCAAAAAATTAATCATCCAAAAGGGAAGGCCGTTGAAAGCCTTTGTTGACAGCTGGTATAAGGTTGCGGATATAAAAGCGCTTCATGAGAAAGCCAGAGCGAGAATTCCCTTATTGGTTCAGAAGCATAAGACCAATCCGGAACTGCAGGAGGAGTTTGCCGGGCATCTTTACAAGGGGGCGTATAATATTAGTCAAGAGGATGTATCAAGACTTTCTCAGGTCTGGGACGATGAGGGAAGCGAGAGAATGAAAGAGGAGGTGGAAAATTTTATTGCCGACAGGGAGAAGAAAATTATTGAAGGCCTTGTAAAAGAGGAAGAGGAGGCGTGGGAGGAGAGGGATTTCGAGAAGGCTCGGGAGAAGAGGCTTGAAAGGATGAAGAGGGAGGCAGCGATGGAGATTTGATGCTTGTTGTTGAGGATTTTAGAAAACTGACTTAGCAGGCGGAGTTTGTTTCTTAGGCATCAAACATAATTCATAATACATGCTTCTTAATACTATACTAAATGATTACTGACTTTGAAAAAAAGGTCTACGAGACTTTGAAGAAGATTCCCAAGGGGAGAGTGGTTAGTTATGGCGGGCTGGCAAGAGCCTGCGGAAAACCGGGGGCTTTCAGAGCGGTTGGCAATGCTTTGAATAAGAATCCTTTTGCTCCCGAAGTGCCGTGCCACAGAGTTGTTCGAAGCGACGGACTGGTTGGCGGGTTTTCAAGCGGGGCTGAAAAGAAGGTTAAGTTGTTGAAAAAGGAGGGAGTAGAAGTTGATAAGAATGGGAACGTGAGGGATTTTGGGAAAAGGTTATTTGTAATTAGGTGATTCATATTATCATATTACCATATTACCATGTTATCATTTTATTATATTAGCATTTAAACATAGTGAATGGTCGTTGGTCTTTGGCGGTTGGTTTGGGTATTAGTCGGTTGGAAAGCGAATAAAAGAATTAAATGGACCGGGCCGGAGGCCCGCTCCAGCGAAAAGTTGAGTCATGTTACCATGTTACCATATTAGCATTTAAACATAGTGAATGGTCATTGGTCTTTGGCGGTTGGTTTGGGTATTAGTCGGTTGGAAAGCGAATAAAAGAATTAAATGGACCGGGCCGGAGGCCCGCTCCAGCGAAAAATCATTTTATCATGTTAACATTTGAGCATGGTCATTGATTACTTGGAAACAGTCCCTTTTATTAAGGTTGAAGCTTTGGAATGAAATATTGGATTTTTTTGGTGGTAGTGGTTTTTGCAAAGGGTTTTGTGATTTTTCGGGTAGAGTATACCCCTGAAGTCCGACTTCAGCGGATGCTGAAATCAGACTTCAGGGATAACTCGAAATTTAAATCTTAAGCATATTTTATGGAAGTTTTTAAAATGGTTACTCCTTTAGCCAACGGGCAGATGTTTCATGACGGCTCCATGTGGGGAGGTGGAGTTGGGTTTTTCGGAGCGCTGATGGGATTTGTTTTTACTTTGATTTTCTGGGCGCTAGTGGTGGCCGGGATAGTCTATTTGGTAAAGTACCTGGTTTCCAGGGATAAGGAAGATGAATTGCAAGGACAGGAAGGGAAGAAAATTGATTCGGAGAAAGGAAAGCCAAGCGACAAAGCGCTGGAAGTCTTAAGAGAGCGCTATGCGAAAGGGGAGATTGACAAGAGGGAGTTTGATCAAAAAAAGAAGGATCTGTTGGAAATTTAGGGGCTGCTGATTTTTGAAAAAAATCTGCTGCCCCCGCTTTGCGGGAAAAAATTATTTTAACTAAAATCTCACAAATAAGGCAAAATAATTCTTGCCCGGAGAATTTCGGGTTTCGCGCCGCTTTAAAAATATAAATATTTTGCCTTATTTGCTCCGCACTGCGGGGCAGGCCCTATTTAGATGTTTTTTGGTTTTATTCTTTGATCCAGGCATTCTGCGCTTACTTGCTTGAATGCCTGGATATTAATGATACTTCTCTTGACAATCAAAAGCAATTATATGAAAATATTTATTGCATTGAACTCAGAAAACGGTTAACTTGAAAGTTAATGTTAATTGTCAATTGTCAATTGTTCGAAGTATGCGGGATTCGTATAGTGGCTATTACCCCAGCCCCAGCCCTATCCAGGGCCGGGCATGCTTCCAAGCTATGGCGACGCTGCGTCACTAAAAAAGTAATTTTGAAAATTTAAAATACATGCGGGATTCGTATAGTGGCTATTACCCCAGCCTTCCAAGCTGGTGACGCCGGTTCGATTCCGGTATCCCGCTCATAGTCATATTAACATTTAAACATATAAGCATATAAACAAAGGAAGAAAAGAGTTTATATGTTTGGGTGATTTATATGAAATTACTAATAGAAGCTCGCGAGAGAAGTATTGCTGTCGCCGTAAAAACAGGCAACAAAGTTATTAATAGCCGCAGTTGGGAAGATGAGGAAGGCTTGTCAGTGACACTGCTAGATAATATTGACAAAATTTTAAAAGATAGTAAACTTTCATTAAAAGACTTAACCAAAGTTGAAGTTGAAACTAGTGAAACCGGATTCAGCACAAGAAGGATAATCGAAGCCGTTGCCGGGACGGTGCGTTTATGTTTGGAAAAAAATTTATAAATCTAACTTTATCATAAAATTGAAGCCCATGAACACCGGCTATTTTTTTGACTCAACTAGAAGCGTCGGACACTCGATTACTTATTTTAAGAAAAACTAGTCTTCAGGATTATTGCAAATAATCAATATGATGTATTGGTTAATTTTATATTGTATTTAGAAATAAGAAAAAATTATGGCTGAATCAAAAAAGCTTTCCGTCAAAAAAGATTTTGGAAAAAACTCCAGTTTATCCAAGAGAAAATTTTTCAAAAAGCATTCCATGGTATCCCTTCCTAATTTAATCGAGCCGCAAATAAATTCTTATGGCTGGTTTATGGAAGAAGGGTTCAAGGAAGTGCTGAAGGAAGTTTCTCCGATAAAAGATTTCGCCGGAAAGGAAATGGAGCTGACGCTGGGAGATTACTATCTGGACGAGCCTAAGTATGACGAATTTACGGCCAAAAACAAAAATATCTCTTATGACGCGCCCTTGAGGGTCAAAGCCTCTCTTTTAATAAAAAAGACCGGCGAAGTTAGAGAGCAAGAAATATTTTTAACCGATTTCCCCTTGATGACCGACAGGGGTACTTTTGTTATCAATGGCGTTGAGAGAGTGGTGGTTTCTCAAATTATCAGGAGCCCGGGAGCCTTTTTTACCATGAATTACCAAAAAGGAAAAAAACTCTTTGGGGCTAAAATTATACCCAACAGGGGAGCCTGGCTTGAGCTTGAAACCGATTACGACGGCGCTATTTGGGTTAAAATCGACAGAAGAAGAAAGATGCCCATAACCTCTCTTTTGAGAATTTTCGGCTTCAAAAGCAAGGACGAAATGATCAAAGAATTCAGCGATGTCGATGACCAAGAAACTTCATATATAAGGGAAACTTTGAATAAAGATACGGCCAACAGCCTTGGAGAAGCTTACAAGGAAACCTATAAAAGACTCAGGCCCGGAGACTTGGCAACCGAAGAAAACGCCAAGCAGATGATCCAAAGCGTTTTCTTTAGTTTTGACAGATACGACCTCAGCCAAGTGGGAAGATATCGCATGAATGTCAGACTTGGAATGGACAAAGAAGAATCCCAAGAGGAGAATCGCATCCTGGGACGCGATGAAATTGTAGAAGTAATTAAAGAAATCATAAGATTAAACAACGATCCGACCGCTCAGCCGGATGATATTGACCATCTCGGCTCAAGAAGAATCCGCGGCATAGGAGAGTTGATTCAGAACAGAGTAAGAGTAGGCTTGGCTAGAATGACCAGGAACATAAAAGACAGAATGAGCACATGCGACACCTCTTCCGTAATGCCCGGCCAGCTTATCAACCCCCGTCCGGCCGCGGCGGTGATAAAAGAATTCTTTGCCTCTTCCCAGTTATCCCAGTTTATGGATCAGGTTAACCCACTGGCGGAACTTGAACACAAAAGAAGGATTAGCGCTATGGGTCCCGGCGGATTAGCCAGAGAGAGAGCCGGATTTGAAGTAAGAGACGTGCATTCGTCCCACTATGGCAGAATATGCCCGGTGCAAACTCCGGAAGGTCCCAATATCGGATTGGTTAGCCATTTGGCTTCTTATGCCAAAATCAACGCCCACGGGTTTATTGAAACTCCTTATCGACCGGTCCTGAATGAACTGAGCGCGGAAGCCTCTGAAGGCGAGTGGATTGGCAGAAAGCCCAAATCGGACATCAAAGACAGTTCCGGCCAGGTTTTGATTAAGAAGGGGGAGGTTGTGAAAAAAGAAGATGTTAATAAAATTAGAAGATCCGGCAAAAAGAAAATTAAAGTGGAACATTTCATTTCCAAGGAGGTTGAATATATGGACGCTTCCAGAGAAGAAAAATTCAGAATTGCTCACGCCGGCATCGAAACCGATGAGTTTGACAACATTCTCGAGGAGCATATTGATATCAGATACCGAGGGGAGCCCCAGACTTCAGAATTAGAGGATGTTGATTATGTAGATGTATCTTCCAAACAATGCATTTCAGTAGCTACAGCGTTGATTCCGTTTCTTGAGCATGATGACGCCAACAGGGCATTGATGGGCTCCAATATGCAGAGGCAGGCAGTGTCTTGCGTCAGGCCCCAGTCTCCCGTAGTGGGAACCGGGCTGGAAGACAAGGCCGCTACCGATTCCGGTCAGGTGATCCTCTCTCAAGAAGACGGAGAGGTAGTGGAAGTGGACGGTAGCCATATAACTATAAAAAAGGATAATACTGAAAAAGGAGCCAAAAAATCGACGTATTGGCTTCAGAATTTTGCTAAATCAAACGGCTTCACCTGTATGAATCAGGTGGCCAGAGTGGATAAAGGACAAAAAGTTAAGAAAGGAGATTTGCTGGCCGATGGCTCTTCCACGGACAATGGAGAGCTAGCCTTGGGCCAGAACGTGTTAGTATCCATAATGCCTTGGGAGGGGTATAATTATGAGGATGCTATTATTATATCCAAGCGGCTGGTGGATGATGACAGATTCAGCTCTATCCACATTGAGGACTTTAAAGTGGATGTTAGAGACACCAAGCTTGGACCGGAAGTGGTTACCAGAGACATCCCTAATATCGGCGAAGACAGACTGAAGAATTTGGATGAAACCGGAGTTATAAGAATCGGCGCGGAAATTGTTTCCGGAGATATATTGGTGGGAAAAGTGACCCTCAAGGGCGAGGGAGACTTGACCGCCGAGGAACGCCTTTTGAGAGCTGTTTTTGGAGAAAAATCCCGCGACGTGAAAGACACTTCTTTGTATTTGCCTCACGGCGAAAGCGGGAAAGTGGTTGACATAAAAGTCTTCTCCCGGGAACAGGGTGACAAGCTTCCCGCGGGAGTCATTGAGCAAATCCAAATTTCTATCGCTCAACTGAGGAAAATATCAGTAGGCGATAAACTGGCCGGAAGACACGGAAACAAGGGCGTTATCTCCAAAATTGCCGCCGAAGAGGATATGCCTTTCCTTCCGGACGGAACGCCGATTGAACTAATTCTTACGCCCCTGGGAGTGCCTTCCCGTATGAATCTGGGGCAAATAATGGAAACCCACCTAGGCTGGGCGGCGGCCGCGTTGGGCTATAAGGCCGCTTCTCCGGCGTTGAACGGAGTCACTAAAGAAGAAGTAAAAATCGAGTTGGAAAGAGCCGGATTGCCTAGCGACGGGAAAATAAAGCTAATTGACGGGAAAACCGGTGAATACTTCGATAAAGAAACTACGGTTGGCTATATGTACATTATGAAGCTTAACCACTTGGTTGAGGACAAGATTCATATGAGATCCATCGGCCCCTATTCCTTGATTACTCAGCAGCCACTGGGAGGAAAAGCCCAGTTCGGAGGTCAAAGGTTCGGAGAGATGGAAGTTTGGGCGCTGGAAGGACACGGCGCGGCCTACACTCTCCAGGAAATGCTAACTATCAAGTCCGACGACGTAATGGGCAGATCTCACACCTATGAAGCCATCATCAAGGGAGAAGACATTAATCCGCCGAACATTCCCGCATCCTTCCATGTTTTGTTGAACGAGCTAAAAGCCTTGGCGCTGGATGTGCAGTTGTTAAAAAAAGACTCTTCCAGGGAATAATTTATCGCATAGGAATTTCAAAAAATCCTATACCCCGCTGATTTCATGCGGATTACCACCCCATAAAACTACTTCGCAGCAACGGGGCAAGCGCACAACTATGCGGGATGCTAAATGTGCGAAGCTTAATTTATTCATTCTTTTATTATAATAATCTAAATTAGATCAATGCCTGACAATAAAATTACAAAAATTTCCGACTTTGATATTGTTCAATTGAAACTATCTTCGCCGGAAAATATAGTTGAATGGTCTCACGGCGAGGTAGCCAGGCCGGAAACAATCAATTACAGAACTCAAAGGTACGAAAAAGACGGCCTTTTCTGTGAGAAAATTTTCGGGCCCTCCAAGGACTGGGAGTGCTATTGCGGAAAGTATAAGAAAATTCGCTACAAAGGAATCATCTGCGATAAGTGCGGCGTGGAAGTTACCCGAGCTATAGTTAGAAGAGAGAGAATGGGACACATCAATCTCGCCTCGGCGGTGTCTCACATTTGGTTCTTGAAAGGCGTGCCTTCCAAGATAGGCCTTGCTTTGAATTTAACACCTCAAGCCTTAGAGAGAGTGGTTTATTTTGCCGGCTATATTGTTACCAAAGTAGACGAGGAGGCTCGCCAGGAAAGCATTAAGAATCTTGACGCGGATTTAAAAAAACAGCTCAAAAACGCTTCTGCCAAGAAAGAAAAAGACAATCTCAAACAAGTGTTTAAACAGGCCAAAGACGAAGTCAAGGGTCTGCAGCTGAAACAAATTCTCAGCGAGGTAGATTATTATAATCTTTCTCGAAAATTCGGACAGATTTTTGAAGCCTCCATCGGAGCCGAAGCTATTGAAAAATTGCTGGCGGAAATTGATTTGGACAAAGAAATTGACCAATTAGAGAAAAAATTGAGCGAAAAGAAAGGCGCGGATCAGAAAAAATCCATCAAAAGGCTGCGTTTGCTCAAAGGAATGAAAATGGCCGGCTTGAGGCCGGAGTGGATGATGCTTCGGGTAATACCGGTTATGCCTCCGGATTTGAGGCCGATGGTGCAATTGGACGGAGGAAGATTCGCGACTTCGGACCTTAACGATTTGTACAGAAGAATTATCAACAGAAACAACCGCTTAAAAAAATTGATCGAACTGGGCGCTCCGGAGGTTATTCAAAGAAATGAGAAAAGAATGCTGCAGGAAGCAGTAGACGCCTTAATTGACAATGATGCTCGAAGAAGCCAGACTCGGGTTGCCGCTTCCACCGGCCAGAGCAGAGCCCTTAAATCGATAGCCGATATGCTCAAAGGCAAACAGGGAAGATTTAGACAGAACTTGCTGGGAAAAAGAGTGGATTATTCCGGAAGAAGCGTTATCGTTATCGGACCCAGTTTAAAACTGGATGAATGCGGAATACCGAAAAAGATGGCGCTGGAATTGTTTAAGCCTTTTATTATTAACAAATTGATTGAAAAAGAGTACGCGCACAATGTTAGAACTGCCGGAAGAATGGTGGACGGAGAAGCGGAGGAAGCGTATGCTATGCTGGAAAAAATAATCGATGAGCAGTACGTTCTCTTGAATCGCGCTCCCACTCTGCATAGGCTTTCTATTCAAGCTTTCAAGCCCAGGCTTATCGAAGGCAAAGCTATCCAGATTCATCCGTTGGTTTGCGCCGCCTTTAACGCCGACTTTGATGGCGATCAAATGGCCGTTCACGTGCCGCTTACCAAAAAAGCCAGGCAAGAGTGCGCCGAAATAATGCTTTCCAGCAAAAACCTTTTAAAGCCCTCCAGCGGCGAACCCATCACAAACCCTTCTCAGGATATTGTTCTAGGCATTTATTATCTAACCGCCTTAACTGAAGAGGGGCGCGGGGTTGGAAAATATTTCTCATCTTTGGAGGATATAATTACCGCTTATCAATCCAATGTTATCGATTTAAGAGCCAAGGTGTCATTATATGCCCAAGACGGTCGGAAGATTGAGACTTCAGCCGGGCAAGCGCTCTTGAATGACATATTGCCGGAAAACCTTCGCTACATTAATAAAAATTTGGACAAGGGGGATTTGAAAAAACTAATTGCCGAATTTTTGCATTCGGAAGGAATTGAGAAAACGGTACATTTCCTGGATCAGCTAAAAACACTGGGCTTCCACTATGTGACCCAGTCCGGAATCAGCTTGGGGATTGAGGATATTCATATTCCCGAAAAGAAAGAGGAAATTGTGGCGGCCGCGGAAAAAAGAGTGGAGGAACTTAATGATCAATTTGAAGCCGGGCTTTTGACTGATGATGAAAGAAAAATTAAAATTATTGAAATTTGGAACGAAACCAAGAATCAAGTAGGCGAAGAGGTTAAAAAACTCATAGATCCGGATGGCCCGATCGCTACTATGATAAATTCCAAAGCGAGGGGATCCGAGGGCGTAGTGGTTCAAATGGCCGGAATGAAAGGCCTGGTGGCCGGCCCTACCGGAGAAACTATTGAGCTGCCTATCAAGGGCTCGCTGAAGGGCGGGTTTAATGTTCTTGAATATTTTATTGCCACCCACGGAGCCAGGAAGGGTATGGCCGACACCGCCTTGAGAACTGCTACTGCCGGCTATCTTACCCGAAGATTGGTTGATGTTGCCCAGGATATTATTGTTAAAGAAGACGATTGCGGAGACACCGAGGGAGGCTATATGTATTTGGAAGACGCTGAAAATATAGGCCAAAGCTTTGCTTCCCGCGTCGCGGGAAGAGTGCTGATGGAAGATGCCAAAGATCCGCAAAGCAAGGAAATAATTGCCAAAAAAGGCGAGCTGATTACCCATGAGCAATCAAAAGCCATTGAAGAAAAAAGAGTGAAAAGCGTTAAAATTAGAAATTTGGTTACTTGTAAAACTCCCCGGGGTGTTTGCCGTAAATGCTATGGTCTTGATTTGGGCAGGAATGAAATAGTGAAATCCGGCGAGGCAGTGGGAGCGGTAGCCGCCCAAGCCATCGGCGAACCGGGGACTCAATTAACTATGAGAACTTTTCATATCGGCGGTGTAGCGGGAACGGATATTACGCAGGGCTTGCCGAGAGTGGAGGAAATTTTTGAAGGCCGCCCGCCCAAAACGGAAGCTATTCTGGCGGAATTTAATGGAAAAGTTTTAGACATCAAAGAGAACGAAAAACAAAAAATCATAAGAGTTGAAAAAACTTCTCCGGACAAGAAAAAAGACGGCAAAAAAGAGGTTAAAGAATATGCCATACCGGCTGTCATAAACGCCAAAGTGGAGAAAGGCGATCTTATCGCTGAAGGGCAAGTGCTTTCAGAAGGGCATATTGATTTAAGAAAAATATTTAAAATCAGTGGCAGAGACGCGCTTCAGAGATATATTGTCCAAGAAGTCCAGGAGATTTATCAAACGCAAGGCGAAGGCATCAACGACAAGCATTTGGAAATCATCATAAGAAGAATGCTCTCCAGGGTCAAAGTGACTCAAGCCGGCGATAGCGAATTGTTGGAAGGCGATATCGTAGAGTTTGAAAAGTTCAATGAGATCAACGCAAGAATCGAATCGGAGGGCAAGCAGCCAGCTAAAGGAGAAAGACTGGTGATGGGCATCTCCAAAGTAGCCCTCTCTACGGACAGCTTTTTATCCGCCGCCTCCTTCCAAGAAACGGCAAAAGTGTTAATTGATGCCTCAACTCAAGGCAAGCAGGATAATCTGCGGGGCCTCAAAGAAAACATCATTATTGGAAAATTAATTCCGGCCGGCACGGGCTATCGAAAAGATCTCAAGTAATCTTCAAGGGACTGTTTCTAAACACCGTTTTAGTGCGAAATTTTTCATTTTTTAGACAAAAGCAAACTCACAAAAAACCCCTTATTTTTAAGGGGTTTTTTGAAAGCCAAAAAAACGTTCTGTTACATTTGCTTTATCTTTCTGGATAGGGAAGACTTTCGTCTGGCAGCGGTATTTTTCTTTATGACGCCTTTCTTGGCTGCTTTGTCAATAAATTTTTGAGCGGTTAAGAAGTTGCTTTTCGCTTTTTCTTGACTGCCCTCTTTAATTGCATCAGCTACCTGCCTAACTGCCGATTTCATGTCGTTTTTCCGCTTTTTGTTAGCGGAGGTCTTCTTTTCAGTGACTTTAATATACTTTTTTGCTGACTCTAGGATTGGCATATGCTTCTTATTTATCGATTAACTAATAGTAAACTTAACACAATCTGGAATAATTGTAAAGATAATGTTAGTATGAAAATGTATCATGAAGATTGTATCAAGAATTATGAATTTATATTAATTTCAAAAACACCTTAAACAAGCCTGAAAGGCAAGTGCGCATAAAACCAAGCCTTGCTTTGCTCTCGGCATTGCCGGAGAGTAATCGCGTAATTCCTATATTTGTCAAAATACACAATTCATAATTCATAATACATTCTTCATAATACAAGTTTATAATTCATAATACATACCCATGATTGGAAAATTAAAAGGAAAAGTGGATTATATCAGAAACAGTTTTGCCGTGGTTGACGTTCAAGGATTGGGTTATAAGGTGCAGCTTAGCGAGGTGTCGGCGGGAAAAATTGCCAAGGAAAATAAAGTCGAATTGTTTATTCATACTTATGTTAGAGAAGATCAATTAACTCTCTACGGCTTTATCGGCGCTGACGAATTGGAAATTTTTGAGTTGCTGATATCTGTTTCCGGAATCGGTCCAAAGGCGGCTCTTTCCATTTTAAACATAGCCTCCCCTGATTCTATTAAAACAGCTATTTTAAATCAAAATGTGTCAATATTGACCCGTGTTTCCGGTGTAGGAAAAAGAACTGCCGAGCGCGTAGTCATGGAGTTGCAAAATAAAATCGAAGATTTGCCTGAAGCAGCTATGCAGGAAGCCAGGGGCGACCAGGAAGTAATGGAAGCCTTGATGGCTATGGGGTATAGCGCTTCCGAGGCCAGAGAGGCGGCTAAGGCGGTTGAAGACAAAAGCGCCGACGTATCGGAAAAAATCAAGCTGGCCCTTAAGTCGATAAAAAGGTGATTATGAACAAACTGGAAAAATTTTTAAAAGAAAATACAAAAGACGGCGGATTGCTTCAGTCTGGCTTTTGGAGAATTGTTCAAGAAAAAAACGGAAGAGAAACGACCGTTTTCCAAGGGGAGGGATTTAGAGCTCTTTTCATCAAGCATCGCTTGCCTATCGCGGGAAGCTATTTGTTTTGCCCCCGCGGACCCGCGGTTAACAGCGGGCGCAGAAAAGAAGCTTGGAAAGAGTTGATAAAAAAAATCGATGATTATGTCGTAAATAATAAGATTTCCTGGATAAGGGCGGAGCCTCAAAATATGGAGGACATAGAAGAGCTGAAAAAACTTGCCGGCAGAAAAATTTCAAAAGCCCCGAAAAATCATGAACCGGAAGAAACCTTAATAATTGACTTGAAAAAGCCTCAAGGGGAATTGTTAAGCCAAATGAAGTCAAAAACCCGCTATAACATCAGGCTGAGCCGAAGAAAGAGGGTGGCGGTAAAAAGAAAAACCGCGGAATCCGGTTTTGAGGATTTTTGGAAATTATTTCTAGAAACGGCCCGGAGGGACAAAATTAACCTGCACCCGAAAGAACACTACAAAAACTTGTTGAGTTCAAAATTAGAAGATAGAATTTTTCTCTATCTGGCTTATTGGCAAAATGTTCCGATAGGAGGAATAATTGTCGGAATATACGGCGGGACGGCTGTTTATCTTCACGGGGCGTCTTCTTACCCGCACCGTCAGTTGATGGGCAACTACGCTTTGCAGTGGCATGCAATGAAGAAAGCTAAGCAAGCCGGCGCAGACAGGTATGATTTGGGCGGAGCCGCTCTTAAGAAAAACAAAAAAAGCTGGCAGGGAATTACTCATTTTAAAAAAGGCTTTTGCCCCGATTGCCAGTCAGTCGAGTTTCCAGGCTGTTACGATATAATTATTGATCAAAAAAAGTATTATTTATACAAGATTCTTAGAAAAGCCAGATCAATTATCCGATAAAAACTTTTATTTGTAAAAAAGATTCGATGGAAATCAAAAGAACCTATCAACAGCTTAAGAATGTTTATCATTTAATTAAAGCTGTTGCGGCCAATTTTTATTATTTATTTCCTTCTAAAAAAATTTGCATTATAGCTGTGACTGGCACTAACGGCAAAACTTCCACCGTCTGGATGGTGAATAAAATTTTGGAAGAAGCCGGCTGCAAGACCGCGGTCAGCTCCACTATCAATTTTAAAATTGGCTCAAAAGAATGGGTCAACAAGACCAAATTTACTACCAGATCTTCTTGGGAAATACAAAAATTCATCAATAAGGCAGTTCAGCAAAAATGCCGGTACTTGGTTATGGAAGTTTCATCCCATTCTTTGGATCAAAACCGCGTGTGGGGAACTAGTTTTAATGCTGCCGTGCTCACCAACATCACCAGGGAGCACCTAGACTACCACCGCACAATGCGCGAATATGAAAAGGCTAAGGCCAAGCTGTTTCAAATGACGGCTAAGAATTTCGGATCAGGCGTCATAAATATGAACAATAAGATAAACGAACCTCAGCGTTTTTTATCCCGAGATATGAATAAATACTTTTTTTACGGAAGGGAAAAGGGGGCTAATTTTTGGCCGGAAGCCAATAACGGTGAATTAGTTATTGCCAATAATGTTTCAATAGGAAAATCATCCACCAAGTTTAAGGTCGATGATCAAGCTTTCCACCTAAGCCTGCCCGGAGAAATTAATCTGGAAAATGCTTTGGCATCGATTTGTGTTGCTAAATTATTGCAATTGCCGCTTGAGAAAGCCTCCCGAGCGCTGAGCAAAATGAAACTGATTCCCGGCAGAATGGAAAAGGTTGAGAATAAGAAAGGAGTCGGAATAATAATCGACTACGCTTTAACGCCGGACTCCATGGAAAGGCTTGGCAAGACTTATGTTGCGGATGATGGAAAAAATTTAATCTGGGTTTTCGGAAGCTGCGGGGAAAGAGACAGGGGAAAAAGGCCCATAATGGGCGAAATTGCTTCTAAATACGCAGACAAGATTATTTTAACCAATGAAGATCCCTACAATGAAAACCCCTCAAGAATCGTGGATGAGATAAAAGAGGGTATAAAAGGCAAAGCGGAGGGCGAAGGCTTTTGGGTGGTTATGGATAGACAAGAAGCTATAAAAAAAGCCCTTTCCATTGCAAAGAAGGGCGACATTGTTTTGATAACAGGGAAGGGGGCTGAGGAGAATATGATGATTAAGGGAAAAAAGATACCCTGGAGCGATAAAAAAACGGTTCAGGAAGCTCTTCAAAATCTTTAAGCGCGTTGCTTGCTAGGCTATCCAGCTTAACTTTTCAAACAAAAAAATAAATCCATAAGCAAGGGCTAATCCATAAATCAAGCCCACAATTACCTCAGACGACCGATGGCCGATTCTTTCTTTCAGCCGAGGATATTTGTTTGCGTCCAGGTTCAAACTGTCAACCAGCATATTAAGGTACCTGCCTTGATCGCCCAAATACATTCTCAATCTCAAAGCGTCATCAATAATGATTATCCCCAAAGAGAAAGCCACCAAAAAAGCCGCGCTATTAAAGCCCGCCAAGTGACCGGTCGCTACTATCATGGAAGTAACAAAAGCGCTATGAGTAGACGGCATATGTCCATGAGTGAAAAAATAGTTCCAATTAAGCCCGTGTTTCCAAGAAAAAATAAAAAACTTTGTCGCCTGGGTAATGCCGCCGACCACAATTGGAATTAAAACATAAAAATAGCCTTCTTCCATTTTTTTATGCTTGCAGGGGGATAATCCAATATCCGCCAAGCAAGGCTTGTTTAAGGATTATTGCAGGCTTCAAGATCTTTTTTGAATTGCTCCTGGTATATTTCAAGCAATGCCAGCAAAAGGGAAATCACCACCGGCCCGACGATAAATCCGGCCGCGCCGAAAAGCCCTATTCCGCCAAGCGTGGACAAGAACACTAGCAAAGGGTGCATGCTTGACTGCCCCTCCACCAATTTTGGCCTTAAGAGGTTATCTACACTGCTTACCACGATAGCGCCGATAATAAATATAACCATTGCCTGCCAAACATTGCCCAGCAAAAGCATAACAATGCCTACCGGCAGCCAAACCAAAACTGCTCCCAAGAGGGGAATAATTGAGATAACTACGGTTACCATGGCCCACAAAACGGGAGCCGAAACGCCCGCGATCCAAAAAGTAAGCCCCATCAGCAAACCCTGAATCAAGGCGATCACCAGGGTTCCCTTGATAGTTGCTTTGGAAATCCGCTCAAAGCGTTCCATTAGCTTTTTTTCTTGTTTGGTGCTTAGGGGGCTAAGATTCATAATTCTCCTTAAAAAGGCGTCGCCGTCTTTGAAGAAGTAATAAAGCGAAAAAAACATAACCGCCATCATAAAAACGAATCCGCTGGTGCTTTCGTAGGCCTTTTTAGCTAATCCAAAAACCAGGCCGGTGGCGCTCTGAGCTCCACTGGCTACTTGGGATGAGTTTAATAAGCTTTCATAATCTATTTTTTTGGGTATAAACTCCAATCCGCCCACCAAGGGGATGTTTTTAACGGCGTCCATGCTTAACGCAATGTTGTTTTCTTGAAACTTTTGCACAAGGGAGTTTGTTTCAGCAACGGCCAAGCTCAACACGCCAAAAAAAGGCAGGACGATAATGACAACTATCAAAAAACACATAAATAAAGAAGAAAGGCTTTTCCTCCCCCCCATCCCCTTTTTGACTTTTTTATATATTTTTCTGAACAGGGTGAATAAAACAAAAGCCAAAAATACCGACACCAAGAAAGGCTTGAATATTAAATACGCTCCCCATAAAACAATGGCCAGAAAAATGAATAGAAATACGTGGCTTAAATGATTGTTCATAATTTTTTTAATTGAAACCACTGAAGAATGTCATTCTGAACTTGTTTATCCGGCTTTGACGGGCCGTGTCCGCCTCTGGCGGGATTCAGAATCTAATGATTACCAAAAAAGGCTTTGTAAAGAGATTCTGATTTTCATCAGAATGACAAAATTTTCAAAATAATCAATTCTTCAGTGGTTTCCTAATTATTTGTTTAAAGTATAGCAGATAATTTCTTATCGCAAAAGGTTTTATATTTTTTTGTTTAATGCCCGATCTTTTTTGTTGCGAGAAAGGGCTTTAATTAGGTATTGATAATCCTTTCTCCCCAATTCTCTCATTATTATTATGAAAATGAAATAAATTGCAATAAGCAGAAACGACCATAAGATAAATATATACCTGCCCTGGCTTAAATAGCTCCCGATCCAGAAGATTGCCAGGCTGGCCGCTAAATATTTGGCTATGGAAAACGCGCTGATAAACCTGGCTATTTTTTTATTGGCGTAGAAGAAGGCAATAAGCAAAATAATTGCGGCGGTTATAGTCGTTGCAAGCGCCGATCCGGCCAGGCCGTAGGACTTGATTAAAAAATAGTTTAAGACGGCGTTCAAAACAGACCCGAAAAGGGAAGCATACATTGGGAATTTGTTGAGGCCTGCTCCGTTTAAGACAAAAGTCAAAACATAAAAAACCGTCAAAAAGCCGAAGCCAATAATAAGAAGGCTCATTATTGGCCCGGCGGCTGCGTATTGGCTTCCATAGAAAAAGAGCATCGCTGAATCGGAAAAAAGATAAAGGATTGTGATGGTGGGGAAAAGACCCAAAAGCAAATATTTGAAAGCTTGATTTAATAACTTTTCCGTTTTCTTCTTAAGCCCCCGAGCTACCGACTCGGAAACTTTCGGAAGTAGAATTACGCTCATAAAGAAAAACAGATAATAAGGAATGCGGCTTACGGTCATAGCCGCGTTGTAGATGCCGGCAAGCGAATCATCCTGTAAGATAGCTTTTACAAAATATAAATTCAGGGTGATCATAAATTCATAAAAAAGCATAAACAAAACAATAGGCCAAGCAAAGTGGACAAGCTTTTTCATGAGCAATCTGTCCGCAGCGAAATTTTTAAAACCCGGCTTCTTTTTGTTTTTAACTTTTGAAAAAGGGTCCAAAAAATAGCCGACAAGATAGACGCTTAAAGGAGCCAGGGCTTGGCCGGCTATAGCCCCGAAAACTTTAAAGTAATAGCCGAGGCCTACAATGAATATTATTTTGGCAACGGAACGGAAAAACTTCAGAAACGATTTTTTGCCGAACTCTTGAATGCCGGTAAAATAATAAGCATAAAAACTGGCCAAAGCAAAGGCAGGAATAATTAGTGAAGAAACTTGGAAGAGAGGAGTAAGGGTGGGGTCGTTTAGAATTCTTGCAAATACCGGAGCGAGCGCCAAATAAATCAAGGTAACGATGACTATTACCGCCCACTGCAGGAAAAGAGCCGCCTTTTTTATTTTAAAGATTTGATTTGCGTCATTTTTATGAACTTCGCTCAAATATTTGCTCATGGAAATCGGCAGCCCTCTGCCGATTAAAATTATCACCATGGTAGTGAAAGTTACGATAATGCTGAATCTTCCATAACCGGCGGTGTCCAGGATTCTTCCCATCAAAGCGTGAATAACATAGCCGGACAAATTAAACGCCAGCTCAGATAAGGAAAGCCAAAATGAAGCTTTTATTAAACTCGACATATTTTTTTGCTAGAATTCAATGGATTTAGGAATTACGCGATTACCCCCTTTTTTTTAGGCAATAACGAGGCAAGCGCGTAATTCCTAGGATTGTTGATAAAAAACTCATCAAGATTTTGAAATATTCATCTCTTGCAAAATTTTGTTTTCGACGGCCTCAATACTCTGACTCCCGTCGATTGACCGCAAACCCCACTTTTTATAAAAAAATTCGTAAATCTTAAATTTATCTTTTAAATATTGAAGGCCTTGTTCAACGCCTCCGGACCTTTTGGTTATTTCTTCCGGAGTTATCCTTAAATAAAAACCGTAGTCCGGCTTCAAAGCATATTTTTCAACCACTTTCTGCCAGAAGGGGATTTTTGCGAGGCTCTTGTTTCTTTCCAGGTATTTAATGTTGGCTATTTGATCAAAGAAGTATCTGTCCGTCAAAAGGTAGTCAATCTTCTTAAAGCGGGCATTTAAAAGAAAAAAATGGCGGAAGCGAAAAACATCGATAATTAGCGCCACTTTTCTCAAAAAGACGGCTTTCCCGGAGGCTGAAGTTTTAGAAGCCGTTTTCCCTGAAGTTTTCTTTTTTTTCGGCCTTAATATCTTATTGGCAATGGAAAAATCGACCATGTGAAAACGGCGCACCTTGTGATTTTTGTTTTTTAGGTTTTTTTCCAATTTTTCCAGCTGACAAGATTTGCCGGAACCATCCAAGCCGGAAATGGCGATGATTTTCATTTCAATATTCGAATAAGTATTATTTTTAGGCCATTAATACGGCTATGGGTCTCATTTTGGCGACCGGTTTCATTACTTTGTTCTCTTTCATTCCTTCGATTGCAGGTTCGATGTTTTTATAGTGAGAAGCGTCTTGATGGATAATGCCTTTTGAAGAGCCGTTATAAAGCCTAACTTTCCTTTTTTGCATTTTTTCAATCAATTGTTTTCTGTTTTCAGGCACTTCGGATGTTTTGTCCTTGGCTTTGCCGGTTCCGTGGGGAGCGGAGAAAAAGGTGCTTTCATTTTCATCCGTCGCCGCGCCCAGATAAGCGGGGGTGCTCATGGAAGAGGGGACGAAAATCGGCTCGCCGGTTTCTTCGTAAATTTTAACGCCGCGCATTCTTTCCGGACCGAAGGCTCTCACCGACCCGTTTCGGTGAACCCAGACATTTTTATCGAAGTGCTTTTCCTTCATTATGGAAATATGGCTCATATCGTAAACAACGGGCAGGTTTTTCTTCCAGCCCAATGTTTTCTCTACAGCCTCTTCTATTTTTGTTTGCAGCAAAGCTCTGTTGGCAAAACCGTGGTTGGCCGCCGCGTTATGAGCAACCATAAAATTCTTTGCCAGCTCGGATCCTTCTTCAATAGTGAAAAATTCATCCTTTTCTTCATATTGGGGCAGGTCATATTTAAGCCTTTTGTGCCAATCCGCATTGTTTTTTAAAAACATTTTTCTGCCGAGCCCATAAACCATTTTTTGGCTTAAATGTTCCTTTTTTTTGGGCATATAAAAGTAGCTGGCGTATTGCCCGAACATCCCGGAGCCGGTATGCATTAGCATTACATACTGGTCTTTGCTTAAGCCAAGCTTCTCCGCTTTAGGTTTGTCCAAAATGTCTTCTACCAACAGCAAATCGAGGAAATGATTGCCGGCCGCGCCCAGGATGCCCAGGCGCGCTTGAGCAATGCGGAAAAACAGCTTGGGCAGGGCTTGAAACAAATCCTCGTCGCCTATCTCTTGCTTGCCAAACATATTTCCTCTGAGCAAAATGTTGTCAAGCTCCGCCTTGTCTTTGCCGATTTTGTCCAACAAGGGGGACACTCCCTTGGCTGATATATCCAAAATTGTTCGCAAATCCAAAAAGCTGCCAAGGAAAGTCTTGGTCGGCACCGCTTTAGCCAGTTCCCGGAATAAGCAGTCAATTTTTTCTTCCGTTAAGTCTTCTTTGGAAAATGGAGTCTTGATCATTCTCATGCCGCAATTGGGAGCGGAGTCGTTTAATTGAGGCATTATTGCTTTTTCCGTGGCTACGACGGAGCCGGTGGGATTTTTTCTTCCTTTTTTGGAGTGAATATCCGTTAAGGCGGCGATATGATGAAAAACATTTTCATTTTTGGAAATGTTGACCAGTTTCTCATAGCTATCGTCTCCCGGCATAAGCTCTTCGGAAACATGAAACACCGTTTGTACGCTCTTGCCGCCATCCGGCTGCATAATTTGCTTATGAGGCGTTTCTTTCTTTATTTTATACATAGTAAGTTTTTTAATATTAGGGGTTGTGCGATGGCGTTTTTTAGCTCATCAGATTGTTTGATTCAAGGAGAACAAAAAGAGGCTTGGTTTTTGCGCAATGTCGGCCGCGGCCGAAAAGCACTTTTGAAATATTCTAAATATTCCGGTAAATTTCAATATACTTTTTTATGTTTTTTTCTATATCAAAATTTTTGCGTGCAAATTCTATGCCGTTTTTAGCAATAAATTCGTACTTTTCCGGGTTGTTTTTCAACATTGAAATATTCTTTTCCAAATTTTCCGGAGAGGCCTTGGGCGTGATTATGCCGGTTTTGCCGTCTTTGATAAACTCTTGCAAAACCGGAATGTCCGAGACAATCACGGGTTTTCCAACGGCCATAGCTTCAACCAGCGCCAAGGGGATGTCGAACTTGCCGGCCATTTCTCTTGCAGGAAAAATGTTTATATCGGAAACTCTGTATAATTCCGCCATGTTCTCGATAGTATCCAAAAAGATTACCTTTTCCAGAAATCCTCTTTTCTTGCACTCGTTCATTGCCGCTTCCTTTTTTTGTCTGTCAGATGAAGATTTAATTCTACAAGCCAAAATTAATTTTATTTCACCGCCATCTCCGGCCGGCCTCTTCCATAAACGATAAAACGCTTCCATTATATCGTCAATGGCATTAAGCCGAGTGTACTCGCCGGCAAAAAGAACAGTAAAATCATTGTTTTTTATGCCAAGCTGGCGCATTAATTTATTGTTTTTGGCGCCCGGGGAGAATTTTTGAATATCAATGCCGGGATAAACCAGTTCCAGATTTTCGAAACCGGCTTTGTTTAGATTTTTGAAGGTGTATTCAGATTGGGCGACAATTTTATCCCCGAATAAAATTTTTTTCAGCGATTTCGGGTTTTGGAAATAATTGTCTGAAAGAGTGGCAATGGTTTGAATTGTTTTGACTTTAGAAAAAGCTAATTTTAAACGAAAAAAGAAAGAAGTAAGCGGCCTGGGCGTGAACAGAAAATGAATAATGCCTTGGGAGTTTCTCTCAGTCATAAAATAGATCAGAAGCCTTGCCCGCTCGGCGGTGTCGAATTCCGTTTTTTTAAAAATCTCGCGCGCGGTAACATTCTCGGCGAAGGCTGGTTTGCCGGAGCTGCCTTTGCCGGTGAAAACGTTAAAGTGGATGTCTTTCTCTCTGCATTTTACGGCAATTTGGTAAGCCAGGTTTTTGGAGGCTTCATCCCAGGGAGGGTTTAAGGGCCTTGTGAACAATAGAACTTTCTTCATGAGATATTTTTTATAGATTTTCTTTTAAATTTTATAGGGGGGGGCAGCTCCTTTATACTTCCTAGCAAATTAAGCTTCGCACATTTAGCATCCCGCGTAAATCTGCGCTTGCCCCGTTGCTGCGAAGTAGTTTTACGGGGTTATAATCCGCGTGAAATCAGCGGTGTATAGGATTTTGAAATTCCTATACGACAAGATAAAACTGCAAATAATGGTGGCATGACATGCGTTTTTACTTTAACCGGATTTTTTTATATATGGTTCTTTCTTTATCTTTCCAAGATATGTCGATTGCAAAACGGATAACGTCTTCTTCCGAGTTCGCCAGCTCCTTGACAGCTTCCTCTCCCAAGTTTATTGTTTTGCTGGATTTTGGTTGAACTTCTATTTTTTTCACGCCGAGGCTTTTTTCCCGGCTTTTAAACTCTACGGCATATTCTGTTTTTTCTGGCGAGCTGTTTTCAATAAAAAAACTGAACACGTCGGAGTTTTCGTCTTTTTGTTTATCATATTGACTATTCGCGTTCAAAAAAGCCATAACCGTATATTCGCTGCCGGCTCTCTCTCTTTGCTTTGTTTCTTGGTAGTAAAACAGGGAAGAAGAGAATAAAAGGATTATTCCCAGGATAAGATATAAGTTTTTTTTACTCATAGGGATTGATTAAAGGTCGGGCGTTGAAAAATGACTACGTGTTCGCTGGAGTAAATTTTGGAAAAATGGGGTGATTTTTCGAATTGAGTTGTATCGTAGCCGTTTCTTAAAATTATATACTCAACGGAGGTCTGCTGATAACATTCTTTCCCTATTGATGAATCGGGGATGGAGATCATGTCCCGCGTGCAAGTTTCTCTGTCTTTAACAGGGTCGTCATACCTCTTCAACAAAGCTCTGGATAGCGGTTTCTCGTAGCCTCTCATCAAAAACACTTTTACCCATGAATCAGCGGGCAGATACACATGATCCTTGAGGATAACTTCTTCTTCCTTCGTTTTGTCGGCTAAATAACGGGAGCCGCGGAAAGTTTCGATCCACATTGTTTGTTCCTTTTCAGCTTCTACCGGATAAAACTCAGAAACATCACTTGATCCGGAGATTAGGCCGGTAGAAAGAATTAAGGCGAAAAATAGAATGCCGATACGAGCGGGTATTCTGCTTATGACCGGCTTCAAGATTGCAAATGCCCCGAAAGCGGCCAGCAAAGCCGAAGGGTAGGTTAAATAATTTACGATTCTGCCCGAAGGTATATCAATTTTGAATACATCCGGGAAAGAACTCATCAGAAAAATCATCCAGAACCAAAGCAGGGCCACGCAAGCCAACAATCCCGCATTAAGGCCGGTTTCGCGCCGCAAGGAATAAAATTTAGTTAAAAAACTTTTTAAATATGAGCTCTTTTTTGCGCCTGCCACAATAACCGTCGCTAAAAGCAAGCTTCCGGCAACCGAATAGAATACTCTCCAGGGGCCGGTGGATAACAGCACTTCTGTGAATTCCATCCCCGTTCTTGTTGATTTGGAGGGCTCTCCCACTGCAGTATTTATAGCAGAAGGGTTTAAGTAAGATGGAACTCTGATTAAGTAGACAAAAATTATCAACCCGATTCCCACAGCTACGGATTTAAAGTTGACCAAGACTTTTAATTTTTTCATTATTTCACCATTCGAGGCTTGATTCGACAATCGCGCAAGAGCCAGGTAAAAAGCAAAGCAGATCGCTATCGCGGCAAAAACATACAAAAAGACGAAGGTGGACAAGTGATGGGTGTAAGCCATGATTCCTATCATCAGAACTCCCAGCGCTGACAAAAGCTGTTTTTTTTCATTTAATGCTTTAGCAAACAAATAGAGGGACAGAGGAATGAAGAGTCCCCCCAGCATGTTTCCCACTACTCCGCCGTTGATATATTTACCTTGAGGAGAGGATATGGCATAAAAGACGCCGAGGGCGGCCAAGGCCAGCAAGCCGATGAGAAATGAGTTTTTTTTGGAAGTCCAGGAGAGGGAAATTTGACGAGCTAGCAGAAAGACCGCCAAGAGGGAGAAAAAGTTTATCAAAAACAGAACTATTACCGGCAATGAACTGACCACGCTGACGCCGGAGAGCAGTGAAACCGCGGCAAAAATTATATGTTCTCCGATAATAACATCCGGAATTCCGTATTGGGGCAAATGGCTGAAGTCTGTTATGTATTTGACCCAATACATATGATGGCCCGAATCGGTAGTGTGGGGAATCACTTTGGGGATTAGATAGACCATTCTGGCGAAAATAGACAGACCTATAACTGCAAAAAAAGCCAGCCAGCCCTTTCCGGTGGCGATGCTTGACTGATCCCCTCCCTTCTTTGGCAGGCCCTTCCTTCTTGCTAAGGCTGATGCGCCGGCCAAAAAAGCAAAAACAGCAAAGGAGGTAAAAACAGTCAGGCTGTTTAAAGGAATACCCATCCTGTCCAACAGCATTGTCAAGAGGTTAACAATGGCAATGCTCAGGGCAAAGGATACAACAGCCTCGCCGACAAAACTGAATGTTCTCCCGTCGGGGAAAATCGTTTTCAACAACAAATAACCCGGCAAAAAAAGCAGGAAAAATAAAGCAAAATTGAGTTTTATAATATCTAAAATTATTTCCATTGAAACCGGCTTAATCTAAATTTGACGGTATTTTATCGTATAGGAATTTCAAAAAATCCTATCCCTCGCTGATTTTACGCGGATTACAACCTCGTAAAACTAATTCGCAGCAACGGGGCAAGTGCAGATTTATGCGGGATAATAAATGCGCGAAGCTTATTTTATCGTATAGGAATTTCAAAAAATTCTATACCCCGCTGATTTTAGGCGGATTATAACCCCATAAAACTACTTCGTAGCAACGGGGCAAGCGCAGATTTATGCGGGATGCTAGAATGCGCGAAGCTTATTTATTATTTTCCGGATGCTTTTCTCATCTCTTCATAGTAAGTATCGGCTATCTTGTCCCAGCTATAATTTTCTTTAACGTAATCATAGCTTTTTCTGCCGAAGCTTTTTAGGAAATCATCTCCTTTATCAAAAATTTCATTAATTTTTTTACTCCAATCTTTAGCGTTTTCAGGTTCAATTAAAAAGCCGTTTTTTCCATTCTTGACGGCGTCTTTAAGACCTTCCAAGTCAGAAGCCACCACCACTCTGCCGCACATTCCGGCTTCAATGGCGTTTATCCCGAAACCCTCCATGGAGCCTGCCACTTTAATGTTGGGAGAAACTACTAAATCAACCGTATTGAATAAAATTTTAACGTCAGTCCAAGGCAAGCAAGGCAACAAGCGGACTCTGTCCTCTAATTTGTTTTCCATTACAGCCTTTTCGCTATTAATAAAATCATCTTGATCTCCGGCGGTGTTTTTCGAGACCCTGTTGCCGGCCGCTATCATTACTACGTTGCCAGGCAGTTTCGGCATAACATTTTCAATGAACCAGCTAGTGCCTTTATGGGGGACGAATCGGGCCAGCCTTAAAATCACTTTCTTGCCTTTCAAATTTTTTCCGAATAAGTTTTCCAGTTCTTGCCTGTTGTGTTTTTCTCTTAAGTCATCCTCGGAAACGCCATTGGGAATAAATTTGCACTGTTGTTCGTTTATTCCCGCATTTAAGGCTTCCTCAATAGTGGCGTTTCCCACGGCAAAGATTTTATTCAGCCTTTTTAAAGCATTTATATTAACTCCGGCGTATATTTTAGCCAGCAAGCCCTTTTTTTGGGCAAAAGTGATGTCCAAACCGTGTATTACCGAAAAAAAAGATTTTTTCGTGTGAAAAAACTTTAAGGCGGCGCCCAGCGGAGACAACACGCCGCTTCCCAAAAGGCACGCGTCATATCGGGTCATCACAAAAAAAGCCTTTAGAAAAGCGTAGGGAAGAAAAATGGGAAGAAAGAATTTGCCCCGCGTATTAGCAATAATTTTTGTATCGGCAATTTTTGACAGTTCTCTGAACAGTTCGTAATTCTGCCTCTCTATTCCTCCGATAACCGGCGGGTAGGAGTGGGAGATTAATAATATTTTCATATTTAACGCAGTTGATTAAAATTTAATCCGCATTCGATCATTATTTATAATATTTATTTTTCTTTTGCGAGTAGCTAATTTCCTCAGTAATTTTCCGGTTAGACCTTATCATGTCGGCTATAAGAGCAAAAACCAGAAGCTGGATTCCCAGAAGCAGGGAAATGGAAGAGAAGAAAATATAATTAAGATAAGGTGAAATCTTCAGTGTTTGAATGTAATTAATAAAGAAAAAACCAAAGCCGATCAGAGCCAGAAAGACAAAAAATAAACCCGGCCAGCCGAAGAACTTCAAGGGTCTCACGTCTCTTATGGCTTTTAAGATAATCTTGGAAGAGTTGTTTATGAATTTCCAAACGGATTTTACCATTTTGGAGTCTCTATCAGCAAAGTAGGTGACTTTTACCGGCACCCATTTTAATTTCAAATTTTTTCCGATAGCGTCGATTATGGTTTCCTGGGTGTAAGTAAAAGTGCTGGCAATGTTTAGCCTCAGTAGGGTTTCCTTGTTATGGGCCCTGAAGCCGCAAGTAAGATCTTCTATCCTGTGATTGAGGAAAAATCCGATAATTCGAGCGGCAAAACGATTGAGGAATTCTTTTACCCAGGGTATATCTTTAGCCTCATGCTCGCCAAATCGATTGGCTATCACCATATCTGATTCGCCCTCTAGTATTGGCTTTATTAATTTGGGAATATCTTCCGGGTCGAATTGACCGTCGGCGTCTATGTTGACCATAATATCGGCTTGATTTTTCAGAGCGTTTTCTGTTCCTGTTTTAAAGGCAATGCCCAGCTTTCTGTTGGTCTCATGGGAAATAACAAGGTCAGCGTTGGCTTTTTTAGCCAATTCCGCAGTTTTATCTGATGAGCCGTCATCAATCACCTGGATCATCTTTTTTTGGAAAATTCTGCCCTCGCCCTTTTGATAAAAGTCTGCATTAAAGCTCTTTTTAATTCTTTCAATAGTTCCCGCAATAACCTTTTCTTCATTGTAGGCGGGTATGTTTACTATTAAGATCATTTTTTAACTTTAGTAATTACGCGGTTAAGCTTCTTGTTTGCTAAATTATTTATATCAAAGAGAGCAAAGCAAGGCTTGGTTTTTGCATTCGTTCGAAAAAAGACTTTAGGGGACTGTTTCCAAGCCCCATTTCTACTGCAATTCCACCTTTTTTGCTAAAT
Source organism: Candidatus Moraniibacteriota bacterium (assembly GCA_034522495.1). GTDB lineage: Bacteria > Patescibacteriota > Minisyncoccia > Moranbacterales > DUUL01 > JAXHLG01. Next base: position 529,027 of record JAXHLG010000002.1, read on the forward strand.
TTTTCAAAAATTTTTTTGCCTTAGCTCTGTCCCGCACGGCGGGACAAAAATTGTTTGAAAAATTTATCTAAAAAATTAGAAATTTCGTAACGAAATGGTGTTTGGAAACAGTCCCTTTAGAAGCAAATTGTTTTTCTTTCAAGTGTACCTTCACAAGATGAAAAGGAATGTGAGCATAAAACCAAGCCTTGCTTTGCTCTCGGTGCTGTAGAAGCCCAATCGCGTAATTCCTGAACTTTAAAAATTTATAAAGATGGCAATTGCGCGATTCTAAGTCTTGTGGTTAACCCCTTCCGATGCCGTGATATAAAACACCATTTTTCTTGATTTTTTCACCATCCAAGGAATTCATGCCGTCAACGACAGCTTTGACGGACTTGTCGGCAAGCTTATCCTCCACGCCCTGAAATTCTTGATGATTGGTAATAAGCATCAGAGCTTGGGATTGGTCCAATAATTCTTCCACACTATTTACATCCGAATCTTGAGGAATATAAGGGTCGTATTTAATGGGTTTCGCTCCCTTCTTTTCCAGTTCTTCCAAGATCTTAAAAACCGGAGATTCACGCAGGTCGTCTATATTGGCCTTATAAGAAAGCCCCATAATTCCCACCCGGGTGTTTTTCAGCGGCATTTCAGCTTCATTGAGGAGGTCTTGTAGCAATTTAACTGTGTAAAGGGGCATATAGTTATTAATATCCCTGGCGGCTTTAAGAAACTTATGGCTGAACCCTTTTCTTTTGGCCTGTTCGATCAGGTAATAAGGATCTACCGGTATGCAATGGCCCCCAACGCCCCGGCTGGGGTAGTGGGCCATGAAAGCGAACGGTTTGGTGGCTGCTCCGTCGATAACGTCTTTTACGTCGATTTTCATTTGATCAAAACTCTGCGCCAACTCATTTACAAAAGCGATATTGATGTCCCGAAAAGAATTTTCCACCACCTTAACCGCTTCAGCTTCTCGGATGAATTTCATGGCTTTTATCTCACCATCAATAATGGATTCATAAAAATTTTTTGATCTTTGAACACCCTTTTTCGACATTGATCCGATTACTCTGGAAATATTGCCAACGTCGTAACTTTTGTTTCCCGGATCAATTCTTTCCGGACAATGAGCCAGATAATAATCCTTGCCTTCTTTTAACCCCGCTTGGCTGAACATCGGTTCGATGACTTCTTCGCAGACCCCGGGGTTAATAGTGGACTCGACGATAACCAGCCTTCCCGGCTTGTGGTGTTTAATGGCAGATTTAACTGCGCCCTTTACGGGCTTTAAGTCGGGATAGTAATATTTATCAACCGGAGTGGGAACGCAGATGATCAAAATATCCGCATCTTGAATGATCTCGGAATCGGTTGAAACGGAAAGCTCTTGCAGATAAGCTGATCGCTTCTCGATGAATTTATCCAACAGAGGGCTTTTTCCTTTTTGCAGGGAGGTTATCTTTTGCCGATCCAAATCGCACCCCGACACTTGATACCCCTTTTCAGCGCACAGCACCGCCAGCGGAAGCCCGACATAGCCAAGTCCTATGATACCCACCTTTTCATCTTTCTTTTTATTCATTCATTATTAATTTAATTTTAAAACTTGCTTTGTGCGTCCTTATTCGGCCTTGAAATTTTTCAGGAAAAGAGCAGCTCAAAGGCGTTTAAGGATGCGTATTGAGAAGCAAGCATTGTGTATCACGCTTCTTAAAAAATTGAATAAAAAGCAAAAAAACATCCATCCTGCAACATGCTTGCCCAGGCTTGCCCAGGCCGTTCCCATTTAAAAAATTCATAATTCATAATACTTGCTATATGAAGCAAATATGCTCATAGTCAATATATCCTTGGACCGCATAATTCAATAATCAAACACCAGCAAGCTATTTCCGCTGTCGACTACGTAAACCCGTTGGTTTTCAAAATCTGTATAGAAGTCTTGGGCTTCTTCAAAGCGACTGTCCACAAACTCCTTTTGGACATTTCCGTTTAAATCGAATTTTATCACTTTCCCATTTTTAATATCTAAAACGAAAAAGCTTTCCGCGTCAACCTTAGTTGTTATTTTGTATGGCATAAAATTTTCTACAGGGCTGGTTTGAAATTGTTTCTTGCCCTGAAAATACCCGGCGACGGTTCCGTCCTCAAAGGTGGCAAAAACGGAATCGCTTACGTCAATATCCGTTGCTTTTTCCATGTCTGCTTGGTCGTCAAACCATCTTTCGTATGCCCCAAATCCTCCTCTGGCCCTCGGGTAGCGATAAATTTGATTGTCATTAACGCTTGGCAGGTAGATATAGGTTAGATAAGTGCCGACGCCTCTTTTATTTTGATAATCTTCCGGCAAGTTTATCCTGTTGTCGAAAAAATTTTCTGTGACCGGGCTATAAGAATAAATTTTATCTGAAGAAACTATCATAATCAATTGCAAGGATTGCATGGAAGCCAAATACTTAGGTTCTTTCAGTTCTTCCGGAAGAGAGATGGACTTGACAGAATTTTCTTTGGGTTTAAATTGAAACATTTTTTTCTCTTCGGTTAGAAAAAAAATATTGTTGTTTATGCTGGCCGAATCGATCACGCGGCTTTCAAAGCGGTTTATGCTTTTCAAGTTTTCCATTTTTTCCCCTTCCTCATCTTTGACTAGCATTTTTCTAGAATCGTCTTTGTCCGGCGCTATGGCATCGGGGGAGTTGCTTTCCTGAAGCAGGTTGGCTATAAAAAATATTATGATTCCGGCGAAAAACATAATTACGGTAATGAAAAAAACCTTTTTTCTTTTGCCGCTGAAGTTTTTGGTAAAGGGGAAGCAATTCTCCATTTTGAAGAGGGGACAGCTTAGTTTGTTGTAGTAAAGAGCTTTAATTTTTGCCTTTGTGCCTCTAAGGAAGCTCCCGGCTTTCTTTTGGAGGAAGCCCCCGCTGAAAAAGTTGCTAATTTTATTCCAAGCGCTTCCGGCAAAATTCATTGCCCATTTTGCCGGCTGGCCGAATTTATTTCTTGAATTTGTTTCATTTTCTCCGTCTCTGCTCGGTGTTGTATTTTCTAGCGGGCTTGTCCTGCCTTTTTCCTCTTCGAGAGCTTCTTCTCGGCCGGCAGGTTTCCTGGGTTTTTTAAGATGCTCGAGAAGCGAAAAAGCAAAAGCCTTAGACTTGGAGGAAAGGAAAATCCAAGCCCTCTTGAGATTCTCAATGCAAGCGCTGCAAATTTTTTTCAGATGAGACTTAAAATCCTTTTTTTGGATCGATTTGATTTTTTGCCTAAAATTCTTTTCTCTCCAAGAGGCTGCCATTCTTTCTTGGAGGGAATTTATTTTTAATTTTAAAAAGTTTAATAATTCTTCCCACCGGTTTCTTTTTAGCTTGTCTTCCTTCTCTTTCATTTCTCTTTCAAATTCTTCCGGAAAGTCGTCTTCTTTTAAATATATCTCCGATTTATGAAAGAATTCTTCCGTTTTTTCCTCCCGCTCCTCCTCGCTTGCCTTGGCAGACTCTTCTTTTGGTTCATTTTCCCCCGGTTCCTTGTTTTTGTCGGAATCTTTCGGCTGCTTTGATTCGCTTATGATTTCATCTATTTCCTGCGCTTCCACCAAAGAATCCTCGAAATTTTCTTCAGGAGAAATTTTCTTTTCATCCGCTTTATAAGCCTTTTCTTCGCCCGTCGGTTTGCTTTCCTCCTCCTCTTTTCCTTTTTTTTCTTCGGCTTCTTCTTTGCCGGCGGTCTTTTGGCCGAAATAATTTAATTCTTTGTCGGCAATTTTTTCTTCCAAGGAATCATCCTCGGAGTCTTCGGCTTTTTTGAGTTCTTTCTTTTTAATATTTATCACCAGTGCTCCGGTGTTGTCTCCATCGGACTCCAGAGTAGAGCTGAATATATTGTCAAACTCGTCGGAACTAAAGGTTTTGCTGTGCCTCTCGATTTCTTCTTGGGAAATAAAATTTAAAGCGCTTTCCAACGTCAAAATGATCTTATCCCCCGCGTCAATCTTCCCTGAAGAGACGCTGGAGAATGTTTTTACCGGGTGGGTAATGGAGTTTTGGGTTTCGTTGGGAGTGATATCTGTAAGCTCTTTATCTCTAATCAGGAATGCTCTGGCTTTTCCAACTTGGACAAAATGAAGCTCGTTTTCCTTGAGAACGCCTACCACGGCATTAAATCCTCCCATCCATTCGATGACTTCATGCTGGGCAAGGTCCGTCAAGGCGAGGTTGGCTTTGTGCAAAGCATGCTCAAAGCTTTCGTCGGCGGATCTTTTGGTGTTTCTGAAGAATTCTTTTTTGATGACTTGCGTTAGCAAGTTGGGTATGTATTCGGAATTTTTGCTGTTATCCTCGATGTGGATAACACCAAAAACAGTTCCCATTTCTGCTTGGGCTACGTTTTTTCCTTCCAATTTAAAAACATTCAGAAAGGGTTTGAAATTTTGATTCTTGGTTACATTTATCTCAAAGGAATCTGCTTCAAACGACTCCTTTCTTTGAGTGTCGGACTTAACCATAAAGCTTTCTGTTTATGTCATCTTGATATAAAAAATTATATAATAAAAAAATAAAAAAATAAATAGCAAATACAGGATTTGCGGATTTTGTTTTTTATTATTGCAAAGATATTTTTATTGTGATAATATTAATATAGAAAAGCTTTACTTATTAAAATTAAAAAACAACCATGAAAGACAAAGAAAAGAATTTTAATCTTTCCGATTTTGTGTTAAACTTACTGAACGGTTTTATTAAGAGAATTTCTTGGAACGTTGTTTTCAACGCAAAGAAACAGGTGGATGAAATCGTATTTAAAATCAAGAGCGGGTTTGTGGTCATGATTTTTCTCTTTTTGGGCATCATATTTATTTTGGTGGGAGTGACCGCTTATTTAAACGCGGCTCTCAATCTGTTTCCGGGAGACGGATATTTGATTATTGGATTAATTAGTGTTCTTCTGGGAATATTTACGGCGCTTATTACCAAATACTTGCGCAAGTAAACCGTTAATCACTCAAAAGGTCGAAAATAATAAATTCTAATAAAAATTAATTTAATCTTATGAAAAAAGAAGAATTAAAGCAAAAATGGGAAACCAACAAAAAGAAGGCTGAGGAAGAAGCCAAAAAAGTAAAGAAGCATATGGAAGACGCAACCCAAAAAACCCAGGATTACATCCGCAAAAACCCGGAAAAAGCAGCCTTGATATCTGTTGGCATCGGAGCTGCCGTCGGAGCTGCCATGGCCGCGCTGATGGGGCACAAAAGAAGAAGCAGAAACAAGAAGAACGACTAAGAGTTTGCAGGCTTAGTTTCCTATTAAAAAACAGGCTTCCGGCCTGTTTTTTATTTAAAAGGAATTAAGCGATCAGGACCTTTCTTTTATCAGCTTATTTGGTTCCAAGAAAACAAAAGAAGGGTTGGTTTTCGCTCTGCGCTGCGGCGCTGGTTATAACCGTAGCAATTACGCGCTTGCCTCTTTATTGCCTAAAAAAAAGAGAGCAAAGGAAGGTTTGGTTTTTGCATTCGATCGAAAAAATATTTTAGAAGCAAAAAGGGTTTTCTATTAAAAATATCTTAAGGGACTGTTTCCAAACACCGTTTTAGTACGAAATTTCTCATTTTTTAGATAAATTTTTCAAACAATTTTTGCAGCTTTAGCCTTAGCTAAGGCTAAAAAATTTTTTGAAAAATTTAGCAAAAAAGGTGGGATTGCAGTAAAAACGGTGCTTGGAAACAGTCCCCTTAAACAAGCCTGAACGGCAAGTGCGCATAAAACCAAGCCTTGCTTTGCTCTCGGCATTGCTAGAGAGTAATCGCGTAATTCCTAAACCGATAATTATGTTAGAAATGTAATTTTTAAAAGACGATCCCTGAAAATAAATTAAGCCTCGCACATATAATGTTCCGCATAAATCTGCGCTTGCCCCGTTGCTACTAAGTAGTTTTACGGGGTATTAATCCGCGTAAAATCAGCGAGGTATAGGATTTTTTTGAAATTCCTATACAATAAATATATATTAAAATCCGGATTTAAATACATATTTTATTTACCTATTCCTGCCTTTATATTAATTGCGTATTTGCAAACAAGCAAACAAGATGTCATTTTAGTTGGCTGCGTTTTTAACCTGTATTTAAATACATCTTTCGTGCAAAAAAATTTTTCTCAACTTTCTAATATACCAATTACTAATTGAATTGACATTTACCCAAAACAAAGATATTCTAAATTTAAGATTCAACAGCCTTTTGGATAAAAAATAAATTAATTGTATGTATAGCAGTTTTGTAGAGTTTGCCACTTCGCAGGGAGTGCCTTTGAGCACAGTGACGCTAATTTTGATGCTGCCGGTCGTGGTGGCTTTAATAGCATTTTTTCGTCAAGTTATCGGGATTAAAGCTTTCGGCATATATACGCCCGCCCTCATCATTTTCGCCTTTTTAGCAATTAAATCCGACTCGGGAAGCTTCTGGGGAGGAATAAAATACGGCGTGGCTATTTTTGCTACCGTAATAGTTGTTGGTACCATTGCGCGCATAATTCTGAAACAGTTTCGCTTGCTTTACCTGCCCAGGGTGGCCATTGTTATATCCATTGTGGCCCTGTCAACGCTTTTAATGCTTGTTTTCGGCGGCGCATTGCAAAGAACCGGTCTTGCCGCCGTTTCCATCTTTCCCATTCTCATAATGATAACCCTGGTAGAGAAATTCGTGGCCGCTCAAATTGAAAAAGGAAACAAGGCAGCGGTGGTATTGTCATTGGAAACCTTGGTTATCACTATCGCCGGCTATTTTATTGCCAGCTGGCCGATGCTGATCCTGTATCTCCAGAAATACCCCTGGCTGGTGTTTATCGCCATTGGATTAAATGTTTTATTGGGCAAATGGACCGGCCTGAGGCTGTCGGAATATATACGATTTAAGAAAGTTATCAAAAATGTTTAACATCTTGACAAACAGCCGGGGAATTCTTGGCATGAATTCGCGAAACCTGCGGTTTATGCGGCCTTATAATTTAAAAAAGGCCAAAAGACTGGCCGATGACAAGCTCAAAAGCAAAGCGATTCTCAAGAAAAATGAAATCCCGGTTCCCAAACTGCTGGCAAAAATCAAAACCAGGCAAGAGCTGGAAGCTTTTGATTTTTCCTCTCTGCCGAACAGTTTTGTTTTAAAGCCCACCTCCGGACTCGGGGGAGAGGGGATTTTGGTGGTTTATGGAAGAAAAAAAGGCGAGCAAAACACTTGGGTTAAAGCGGATAGAAGCTTTGTTACTGAAGAAGATTTAAAAAATCAGATTCAGAACATTCTCGACGGTTCTTTTTCCCGTATCAATACGCCCGGAGTCGCTTTTTTTGAAGAAAGAATTAAGCTATCGAAAAATTTCAAGCCTTATTCCTACAAGGGAGTGCCGGACATAAGAGTGATTGTTTACAACGGCGTGCCGGTGATGGCCATGCTTCGACTGGCTACCAAAGAGTCCAGCGGAAAAGCCAATCTTCAGCTGGGAGGAATCGGTTGCGGAGTAGATATGGCAACCGGAACGACTACTTCGGCGGTGCAGGGAAAGTCGAAGTCCTTGGAGTACCTGCCCGGAACGCGGCTGCCTCTAAGCGGAATCAAAATTCCTTATTGGGATGAAATTTTAAAGCTGTCCGTCGAAGCCCAAAAGGCGACAAATCTGGGTTTTTTGGGCGCAGACGTTGCCATCGACAGAGAGAGAGGGCCTGTTTTTCTGGAATTGAACGCCAGGCCTGGATTGTCTATTCAAATTGCCAACCTGGAAGGTCTCCTGGGGAGGCTCCAGCGAGTGGAGGGATTGAAGGTAAAATCTTTAAAACACGGCATTAAAATCGCCAAAAACCTTTTCGGCGGAGAAATCGAAGAAGAAATGGAGGAGCTTTCCGGAAAAAAAGTGATTAGTACTGTGGAGAAAATCAAACTGTTTGGCAAAAATGAAGAGGAGATTGAAGTGGAAGCCAAAATCGACACCGGGGCTTATTCGACCTCAATTGATACGGATTTGGCAAAAAAGTTAGGTTTTGAGGAGCTTATTCAAGCGTTTGAGAAGATTGAAATTCCAGAAGACTTTTCCAGAGACAATATAAAAGAAATTGAGGAGGAATTGCGGAAAAAGCATTTAAAAAAGATTGATAATTTAGCCGATATTTCCGCTGTCTATTCTTCAAGCGGGGTAACTATTAGGCCAAAGGTTAAAGTTAAATTCATTATGGATGAGGAAGAAATTAGCACCAATGTCAATATAGTGAAAAGAGACGAAATGAAATACCAAGTTTTAATTGGCAGAAAAAACTTAAAAAAGTTTTTAGTGGAAATTAAGTAACTGATTATGGATAATATAAAGAGGGTGGAAGATGTAAAGAAGACTTTCCAAATAAATAATTACAAAGTTTTTGGTATTGGCGGGTTGCCTCTGACTAGAAGCGAGGCTTACCCTATAATGCAAGACTTTGAGCTAATTTGTTCTAACAAGACAGGGGAGTGGGAAAGCGTGGAGCAAAAAATAAAAATAAATAAATTTTCCATTAAAAATAACCCGGGTTCAAAGAAGCCGGAAGAGATCCTTTCAGATCAAACAGTAATTGATTATATTCGAAAAAATTCAAGGAAGAAAAAGGTGGGTATTTATATAATGAAACCCAATAAAGCGATAGAAGATGTCTGCAAAAAAAATAATTGGACCGCCATCTCTTCTCCTCTTGATCTTTACAAAAAATATAGTAATCGAGTCAATTTCTATGATTTATTAAAAAAGGCTGGTATCACGAAAGACTATTTATACATTAACTATCAAGATTTATCAAGCAAAAAGGAAGAAGTATTTCTCTTGGGAGAGCGGGTGGTTGTGCAGGTCTTGGAAGAAGAAGGGGGCGGCAAAGGAACTTTCTTTTTTGAAAAAACGCAAAAAGACTCTATGCAGGTTGAAATCAAAAAGCGATTGTCTGATATTAAGAGAGAAGATAAATTGATTGTCTCTAAGTTTGTTGATGGACCGGTTATGAGTTTTACGGCTTGCGTTACAAGAGATAATGGCATATTAACTTTGAAGCCTCAACTCCAGTTAATTGACATAAAGGAGTCCGTAGAGAAAAAAAGCAACGCTCAGGGAATTTTCTGCGGCCATGATTGGTCGTTGTCAAATGATTTGCCGGAAGATTTGATTAAGGAAACAGACAACATGGGGAATAAAATCGGCAATTTATTAAAAAAAGATGGTTACAAGGGGATATTTGGAGTGGATTTCATTTGGGACCGAAAAAGCTCCAAAATAATTCCCCTTGAAATAAATGCCAGAATTTTAGGAGCTTACCCGGCTCAGGTTCAGGTTCAATTAGAAGCCTCGGAAGTTCCATTGCTAGCATTTCACTTTCTGGAACACTTAGGAATTGATTACCGGATAAATAGCAAAAATGTTTTTAGGAATGATTTCGATTACGAAGGTTCTCATTTGATACTATTTAATTTTTTGGGGAATGATATAATATTCAATGAAAACCTCCCGGGAGGTGTTTATGAAATTGACGAAAACGGCAGATTGCTTTTTTTGCGTTATGGTTTTGAGTTGTCAGATATTAAAGATGAAAATCGAGAATTCATTTTAACGGACGGAGCGCCTGTAAAAGGAAGGACTGTGAAGAAGGATAAAAAAATATTAAGGATAATTGCCAAAAGAAGTCTTGCCAAAGGAGATGGAAAAGAGCTAAATAATTGGGGTCTAACAATAACTTCCTCAATCAAAGACAAGATTAGAGAATGCTCAACTCTGCTGAAAGCCGATTTGTAATGGTTATTCATGAAAAATGTATTGATAAGCGTTCCAGTTAAAGGAGAAGGCGGTTTCCTGGAGGAGACAGCCGTAGGAAGACTGGAACAGCTCTTGAGTGAAAGCGGGGACATTAATTTTTTAGGAAATATTAATCTCAAGGATTGCACTTTACGCAATGGCGAAATTTTTAAAAAAGGAGAGCTTATTAAAAAGCCGGATTTAATATTTTGGTACGGCAAGGGGATGTTAAAGTATTGGAATTTGCTAAAAGCTCTCTCGCTGGAAAGCCGAGTCATTAAAAATCCCGACTCATCTAAAATTGTTAGTAGTAAATTTTTAGCGCATAGTTTATTAAAAAAACATGGATTGCCGGTAGCCGATTTTGCCTTGGTTGATTATTTGGACTTTGATTCTATGAAAAAAATTTTAAAGGAATGGGGAGCGGTTTTAATCAAGCCACAAGATGGAAGCTTCGGAAGAGGCATTATAAAAGTGGAAGATTTTGAAATTTTCAGAGATATTGCCGGGATGTTGAAATTGGAAAATAAACAGCAAAAAATCTTAGTAGAAAAGTTTTATCCTAATAAGGCAAAAGATTGGATCAGCACTACGGTCATAGGAGGCGAGGTTGTTTATGGCTATAGAAAAAATGAAGAAAAATTTGAGAACTGGAAAGTTTTTGATCCTATCGCCAAAGGCGGAAATGCTCACTATGTTGATCCCGCTCCGGTAAGAAAGCTGGCAGAGAAAGCCGCCGGCTGCTTGGGGGCTGAAATAGTTGGTTTTGACTTTATAAAAACCGAAAAAGGCTATATATTGGTAGATGAGAATAACTTTCCCGGCTTATACGATGAAGCCTTCAGCGCCGTCAATAAATCACCGGAGAAGCTTATGTGTAAGATGATTAAGCAAGAAGCTATCCCAGACAGATAATTTAAAAACACGAAAAAAATTATGAAATTGTGTATTATCGGAGTAAATAAGAATCTTTATGCTCCTAAAAGAGTGTTCCAGGAGGCTCAAAAAAGAGGTTGTGAAGTGAAATCAACCACTTGGCATGAACTGGATTTTTTGGTCCGGGATGATGATTTTCAAATTAGAATTGGTGGTAAAGACCTTAAAGAGTTCGATGCTGTTTTTTGCAGAAATGCGCGCTACGTTAATCATGGCGGGAAAGAAGCTTTAGACAAGAGGTATTTATTGAGGATATTAAGAATGTATTGTGAATCAAGCAATGTATATTTGTTTAATAAAGAATTTCAATTAATGAATAAGTTACAGCAAGCGGCTTTTTTTGCGATTCATGATATACCCACTTTAGATTCATATTATTTGGATGAAAAAAAAGATATTTCGAATTTTAAAAAAAAGTTTCCCATGGTTATAAAGCCGCTTGAAGGGAGTGGAGGAAGAGGGATCTTTTTAATTAGCAATAAAGAAGAGTTTAATAATTTTTTAAAGCAAAATAAGCTTCCCGGGTCGCATCATGAGATCCAGAAATATTATCAAATAAAGGGAGATATAAGGGTTTTGGCTTTAGAAGGAAAAATATTAGGCGCGATTAAACGAATTCCCGCCAAGGACGGTTGGATAACTAATTATTCAAATGGAGGCAATGCAATTAACTTTGAGTGCGGCGAAGAAATTAAACAGCTAGCTTTAAGGGTTGTCAATAAGACTGGGTTAAACTATGCAGGCATTGATATACTAATGGAAAATAATAAGCCCAGAGTGATTGAGTTGAATGAATTTGCCCAATTCGAAGGGTTTGAGAAGGCTACGGGAATTAATGTGGCCAAAAAAATTGTAGATGCTATAATGGAAAAAACGAAAGAAAAGAAAAATGAAAATGTATAACCAGCTTATGGGAGTTTTTGAGTTTATTTTATTCATATGAAGAAAAAAAGCCTTAAGTCAAAGGCTTATGCCTTGGTTAAAGGAATAAAAAACAAGCTTTTCAGCAAAAAGACTTTGAAGGTTTTGGCGGTTTTGTTTTTGGCCGGGGTTCTTTCCGTGGCCGGGTTGTTTATTTATTATATGAAAGACCTGCCCGATCCGGAAAAAATAAACAAAAGGATAGTCAGCGAATCCACCAAGATCTATGACCGCACCGGGCAGCACCTATTGTATAAAATTCACGGGGAAGAAAATAGAACCCTGATCTCAATCGATCAGGTTCCGGATACGGTCAAATACGCTACCATTGCGCTGGAAGATGAAAAATTTTACGATCATTTCGGAATTGACTTTCGCGGGATTATGCGGGCCGCCGTTAAAGATGTTTTGCATAGGGAGGTGGTGCAGGGAGGTTCCACCATAACCCAGCAATTTGTCAAAAACTCCATTCTCACTTCGGAAAAGAAAATTTCCCGAAAAATCAAGGAGGTGGTTTTGGCTCTGGAGATAGAACAAAAATTTACCAAAGAAGAGATTTTAAAGATGTATTTAAATGAAATTCCATACGGATCCAACGCTTACGGGATTGAAGCCGCCGCTCAGACGTTCTTTAGCAAGCATGCCAGCGAACTGACCCTGGCCGAGTCGGCTCTACTGGCCTCTCTCCCTAAAGCTCCGACCTATTATTCGCCATATGGATCGAATACAGAAACTCTCTTAATTCGCTGGAATCACGCTTTAAATAAAATGGAGCAATTGGGATATATAACGCAGGAGCAAAAAGAAGAAGCGCAAGACGTTGACATCTTGGACAAAATCAAGCCCATCAAGGACAGCATTAAAGCGCCTCACTTTGTTATGTATATTAAAGAACAATTGGTTGAGAAATACGGCGAAGAAGAAATGAAGAGAAGAGGGCTCAAAGTCCATACCACGCTTGACTGGCAAAAACAGCAGACCGCCGAGAGAGTAGTGGAAGAAAAAGTGGACGAATTAGGAGAAAAACACGGATTTACCAATGCCTCGCTGGTAGCGATTAATCCCCAAAACGGCCAAATTTTAGCCATGGTCGGCTCTAAAGATTATTTCAGCGAAGAAATTGACGGCAAGGTCAATGTCGCTTTACGCCCCCGCCAGCCGGGCTCATCATTCAAACCCTACGTTTACGCTGAAGCTTTCGAGCTGGGTTATACTCCAAAAACACAGCTTTTCGATGTAGAAACCAACTTCTCAGCCAGCGGAGATGAAGATGACTACGTCCCTCATAATTACACCGGAGAGTTTCACGGACCGGTTCAAATTGAAGACGCCCTGGCGACCTCATTGAACATTCCGGCGGTCAAAACTCTTTATCTAGCAGGAGTTAATAAATCAATAAACCTGGCTAAATCCATGGGGATTGAGGGCTTGAACAATCCTGACAGGTACGGCCTTGCTCTGGTGCTCGGGGGAGGGGAAGTAAAACTCTTAAACCACGTAGCCGCCTTTTCTGTATTTGCCAATGAAGGCAAAAAGCAGGACAAAGCTTCTATTTTAAAAATAGTGGACAATACGGGAAAAACTATTGAGGAATTTGAAGACAAAGAAGGAGAAGAAGTGCTGGAAAAACAGACCGCGCTTCGGATGTGCGATATCTTATCCGACAACAAGCTGAGAACGCCTCTTTTTGGAACAAATAATAATCTGCATATTCCCGGAAGACAAGTTATGGCCAAAACCGGCACCACAAATGAATACCGGGATGGCTGGCTTCTGGGCGCCACTCCTTCTCTTGCAGTGGGCGTTTGGGCCGGCAATAACGACAACACCAAAATGAAACCGGGCGCCAGCGGATCTCAAACAGCCGGGCCTATTTGGAATGCCTACCTAACCGAAGTCTTAGAAAATACCAAAAAGGAAGAATTTAAAAGCCCCGATGATTTGGAAGAAACCGGCAAAGATGTGTTGGATGGAGAAATTGATGTTGAGCAAGAATTGGATGTCTGCGAATATGAAGACGGAAAATATTGTTTGGCTAACAGCAAATGCCCCGAGAAACTGCACGAAGAAAAAGATTTTTATAATGCCCATTCTATCTTGCACTATGTCGACAAAGACGATCCTTTGGGAGATGAACCCGAAAGGCCGGAAAGAGATCCCCAGTATGAAAACTGGGAAGACGGCGTCAAAGACTGGCTGGAAGAACAAGATGATGATGAAGAGCAATGGGAAATACCCGAAAAAGAATGCAAGAAAGAATATTTTAAAGACCTGTTTTCAAAAGTTGCCATTGAAAGCCCTTCCAACGGGGTCGTTATTGATACAAGCAATGTGGCCATTAAAGCAAACGTTTCCGGAAAAGCTTCAGCAAATAAAGTGGAATTTTATTTCGATGGAACAAAAATCGGAGAAGACAAATCCAAACCCTACTCTTACTCTTACACCATCCCCTCGGAAAAAAACAACAGCCAAGTTAAAATAAAAGTCAAGCTTTCCGATGAATACGGAGGCACAGATGAAAAAGAGATAACGGTGAAAGTCGAATACTAGTTTACAAAAATTCCCCATAATTCGGGAATTTTTGTAATAGAATATGTTTTCAGCAGCCCCGCCGGAGAAAATGCTTATTGCATCAAGGGCAATACGCTAAACGCGTATTGCTCAGGCTTGGAAGCTTTTCTCCATAAAAAAAGCCCTTTCCGTTTGGAGGGGCATTTTCCCAGCGGGGCACTCAATTTTCTAGCTAAAAATCTGCGACTTTCAGTCTTGATCGAAGGAATGCGCTTGGTGCCCCGCCGGAGAAAATGCTTTTCTTTTCAGGGCAATACGCTAAACGCGTATTGCTCAAGCTTGGAAGATTTTCTCCATAAAAAAAGCCCTTTCTTTTTGGAGGGGCATTTTCCCAGCGGGGCACTCAATTTTCTAGCTAAAAATCTGCGACTTTCAGTCTTGATTTTTAGAGAAAATTGGTGGGTGCAGGAGGAATCGAACCTCCGACCGTCAGCTTAAAAGGCTGCTGCTCTACCGACTGAGCTATGCACCCGTAAACACAATGGAAATTATAATCTTTGCTTGCTTAAAAGTCAATAGCTAGGTATAATCCCCAAATTCAAACCCCGGTGCCCCTTTTTCTCAAACAAGATTAAGAGTAGTATATTCGCAATAGATTTCAGCTAATAATTAATTGTGAATATGCAGCCGATAACTTTTTATGAAAGAGAAATAATCGAAGTTTCTTTGAGGCTAAAAAGAAAGAAAGCTTGGATAGCTCGAAAATTGGGCAGGGATTATTCTGTCATTAAAAGAGAGATTAAAAGAAATTCAGGGGAGCATCTGCCCTACAGAGCAATAGATGCCCAGTACTTTATGGAAAGGAGGGCTAAAAATACTAACAAGAGAAAACTGGATAAAGAAAAGAATCGGAAATTGAAAGAATACGTGGAGAAAAAAATTAGCGGGGATTGGTCACCGGAACAGATTGCTGGAAGATTAAAAGAGGAACCGCCTCCGGGGATTATGGAAACTATTAGCTATGAGAGTATCTATGACTATATCTACAACGGAGCAGAAAAGCACAAAGAACTCTACCGGCATTTAAGAGTTGGGAGAAAGCAAAGGCAGAAAAGATATTTTCGCAAAAAGCAAGGAAATAAGCTGAAAAATAGGGTTTCTATTCATTTAAGGCCAAAAGAGGCAGACAAGAAAAAAGAGTATGGGCACTGGGAAACAGACTTGGTGGAATTCGGCAGAAAACAGAAAGAGAATTTATCGGTTAAATATGAAAGAAAGGGAATGCTTTGCCGGCTTCACAAAGTATGGGGCAAATCAGCAATGGAGAATGAGGATTCTATTGCGGATACTATAGAGGGCTTCCCTAAATCTTGGGTTAAAAGCATGACCAGAGACAACGGAGGAGAAAATGCTAAGCATTTGGAAACCTTGGAAAACTTTGATGTCCCTTCTTACTTCTGCGATCCTTATTGCTCTTGGCAGAAAGGAGGGGTAGAAAATCTTAACAAACTTATTAGGCAATATTTTCCCAAGAAGGGAGATATTGCGAATGCTACGGAAAAAGATATACTGTTAGTGCAGGAAAGACTTAATAACCGTCCCAGGAAATCGCTTAACTATTTAACCCCCAATGAAATTTTTGTGAAACGCTCTTAATTTTTTAAAAAAGGGGCACTAAATTCTTGAATCTTTAATCAAAATTGTAAAAATTAATATACTCAAATGAAAATAAAAAACATCAAAGCCAGAGAAATCCTCGATTCCAGGGGAGAGCCAACCGTGGAAGCGCTAGTTCGGCTAGAAAGTGGTGCGGAAGGCAAATCTTCTGTTCCCTCGGGAGCCTCCACTGGCAGCCATGAGGCGCTCGAGCTAAGAGACAACGATCCAAAGCGCTACCAAGGCAAAGGCGTTAGCAAGGTGTGCAAAAATATCGAAGAAAAAATTTTTCCGGCAATAAAAGATATTTCAGCTTTGGAGCAAAAAAAGATAGACCAAATAATGATTGACTTGGACGGAACAGAGAATAAATCCGAACTTGGAGCAAACGCGATACTGGCGGTTTCCATGGCTGTTTGCAAGGCGGCGGCGGGCGCCAAAGGAGAAAATTTGTGGAGTTATATAAAAAAAACTTATTCTTTCAAAGAGCTTTCCGATTACGGCCTCCCCGTGCCCATGATGAATGTAATAAACGGAGGCAAGCATGCAGACAGCGGGCTGGATATTCAAGAGTTCATGGTGGTTCCCTCCGGGATCAAAACCTTTTCAGAGCGGATACGCGCCGGGTCGGAGATTTATCATGAATTAAAAAAACGCTTGATCGAGAATGATTATCGAGTTTCAATCGGCGATGAAGGAGGCTTTGCTCCCAAGTTGGAGAGTAACAAGGAGGCTCTGAAAATTATTAAAGAGACTATTGAAAATAAATACGGTCTCGAGGCTGTTCATACGGGCATTGACGCTGCTGCCAGCGAGTTTTATGACAAGGAAACGGAGACTTACGGCCTCAAGCTCGACGGGGTCTCCCTGGATAGTAAAAACCTGCAAGCAATGTACGAAGAGTGGGTGGAAAATTTTAAAATGGAAGTTATTGAAGACCCGTTAAGCGAGTTCGATTGGAAGGGCTGGAGTAATTTTAACGAGGAAAATTCCGAGAAAATATCAATTATAGGCGATGATTTGCTGGTTACAAATAAAAATTTAATTGAAGAAGCCGTTGAACGCAACGCCTGTAATGCTGTTTTAATCAAAGTAAATCAAATTGGCAGCCTATCTGAAACCATAGAAGCTATAAAACTAGCCCAAAAAAACAATATGAAAATCGCGGTTTCCCATCGAAGCGGAGAAACCGCGGATGATTTTATAGCCGACTTGGCAGTCGCTTCCAATGCGGATTATGTCAAATTCGGGGCTCCGGCAAGGGGGGAAAGAGTTTGCAAATACAACCGTATAATGGAGATTGAAAAGTTTGAATATAAAAATTAGCCGATCCTCAATGAAAAAAATAAAAGCAAGACCCGGAGTATTAGTTGTTTTAGACGGGTGGGGCATTGGAAAAAAAGATAAAGAAATTAATGCGATTGAAGCTGCAAAAACGCCTTTTTTTGACAAGGTTTTCAAAAAATTTCCTTCCACGCAATTGGATGCAACCGGTGAAGCTGTGGGATTGGAAAAGAATCAGATGAGCGGATCGGAGGCGGGTCATCTCAATATTGGAGCCGGGAGGGTGGTTGATCAAGATGTTAGAATAATTTTAGAGGAAATAAGCAGCGGAAGCTTCTTTTATAACCCCGCTTTTTTATCAACAATCAACAAAGTAAAACAACGCGGCACAAATATTCACCTGATGGGTCTTATGGGAAACAGCGATAGCCCGCACAGCCATCCGGATATTTTCTTTGCGTTGCTGATTTTACTCAAAAAGCACGGATTGGAAAATAGAGTTTATTTGCATTTGTTCACCGACGGAAGAGATTCTTATCCCAAAAGCGCTAAAGAACATTGGCATAAATGGAAAAAGGGGATTGAGAGAATCGGAGCGGGAGAGCTTGCGTCTGTTTGCGGAAGATTTTATGCCATGGATAGGATCAAGAAATGGGAAAGGCTTGAGCAGGCTTATAACGCGTTAGTCGAAGGCGAGGGGCACCAAGCGGATGATTTCGAAGAAGCCATTGACAAACAATACAAGAGG
This sequence comes from Candidatus Moraniibacteriota bacterium, assembly GCA_034522495.1. Lineage (GTDB taxonomy): Bacteria > Patescibacteriota > Minisyncoccia > Moranbacterales > DUUL01 > JAXHLG01. Next base: position 546,859 of record JAXHLG010000002.1, read on the forward strand.
GGATTGACTGACGAATATATCGAACCAATTATTTTCAAAAAGAGCGGCAAGGCGAGTCCCAGGATAAACCACGGCGACGGTGTCATCTTTTTTAATTTCAGATCAGACAGAGCCAGGCAGTTCAGCAAATTATTCGTGGGCCGCCAGGGTCCCGACGCCAGATTTTTTCAAGATGATGTAAAGAAATTAAAAAATTTGGCTTTTGTGGCCTTATCTAATTTTGGACCTGACTTGGAACTTACGACGGCCTATTTTAATCCGCCCGTTAAGAATACTTTGCCGGTTTCATTGTCTAACCTTAGACAATTGTATATAGCCGAGACTGAAAAATTCGCCCACATAACTTATTTCATAAACGGCGGCTATTCCGATTCGGTAGGCGGGGAAGAAAGGGTAATGATCAATTCTCCGGAACTTAAATCTTACGCAAACAAGCCGGAAATGGCAGCTTACGAAGTGGCGGATGTTGTCGTTAAAAATTTAAAAGCCGGCGCTTACGATTTTTATGCCATCAACTTTGCCAATGCAGACATGCTTGGCCACACAGGGGATTTTCAAGCAACCAAAAAAGGTGTCGAGGCAGTGGACAAACAGCTCAAAAAAATATATAAAGAAGTCAAACGCAAAAAAGGCTTTTTATTGATAACTGCCGATCATGGAAATGCCGACCAAATGTTGAGTGATGACAAAAAAAGATCGTTTACTTTTCATACGAAAAATCCCGTGCCCTTGATTCTGGCTTCTCCGGAAAAAGAGCTGAAAAAAATAAAATTTGCCTCAAAAGGCAAATTGGCCAGTGTCGCGCCTACTCTCTTGAATCTTTTAGGCGCAAAAAAACCCAGGCAAATGAAAGAAGAAAGCCTTATCAAAAAGCATTAACCGCCGATTTTACTCATCGGAATCTTTTATTGCTTCTTGAGATTCGGCAGCATCTTTGCTTGCTTCATTGCTGACTTCTTGCTTTTTAAGTTTATGTAAATTTTCGCCGTAATAATAGACGGAATAAATATTCATATCAAACAGCCTTACCGCCGCTTGGAAGCTTCTTCCCGGATCCTCGTCGACCACGATTATTTCCCTCAGGGGCAGTTCGCTCTTCCGACGCTCCAGTTCTTCCAAAGGGATATTGACGGCTCCTTTTATGTGGCTTTCATTGAATTCAAAGGGTTTTCTTACGTCCAAAAAAATTATATTGTCATTGCTGCTTGTCATTTCCAAAACCTCTTCTTTGGTTAATTCGCTTACCTTGGCTCTGTCGGTGGTGGAATTGTAATTGCCGGAAGAAATTACCGGGAATCCTCCTTTCATATACGCACTCAATCCTCCCTCTAAGCATCTTGTTTCGAATCCATTGGTAATCAGCTGCCTGGCAACCTCCAGCCCTTTCTCCGAAGGAATCAACTCTACAACAATTACTGTTTGGTCTTTCTCCAGGGAGTCTGACTTTAGGCGGCTATTTTCATAAGGCGCGTTTATGGAAGACTCGATGTGGTAATTTTGATAATTTTTCTCAGGGCGTATGTCCAGCAAAATATAATTTTTGTTGCGGATGGCTTTCTCCGCTTCTGCCGGGGTGGCTAGCATAACCTCGGTTTTTTTTGAGTTATTGCTTTCTTCGCTGGCCGCATTTTTATTTTGGCTCGAAGCCCCCTCTTTCTCTTCAGAGGGATTAACTAGGTAGTAAACGCTGATAATTAAACCAAAAACGACTGCAATAAAGAAAAAAAATAAGGACGGATTTTTTATTTTAATTTTTTTCATTTTCAATTCCAAAAAATTATTATTAAGCGGTTCAAAATCTTCCCGGTTAATTTATCGTATAAAAATTTCAAAAAATCCCATACTCCGCTGATTTTACGCGGATTGCAACCCCGTAAAACTACTTCGTAGCAACGGGGCAAGCGCATATTTATGCGGGACAACAAATGTGCGAAGCTTAATTTATTTGCGGCATACTGCCGAACAAACTAAAACAGAATTTCGCAAAAAAGCAAATCTTGTTTTACTCCGCCTTGCAAAAAATGCAAAAGCGCAATTTTAATTGCGCCAATGTCACTTAAGGCGGCTACCCACAAAATCCGGATAACCGTTCAGGAAGTTTTGAATATTCATTGATTTCTTGCCTTCTATTTGAATTTCCAGCGGGCAAACAGCCCCCTTGCCTGTTTGGATGCACACTTTCCCATCATCATCTTTGTAAACTTCTCCGGGCTCCTTGTTTTTGCTTTTATTTTCTTCCTTATAAAAAATTTCCCAAAAAATTATTTTTTTGCTAAATTGTCCTTTTTGCCAATAACAATAAATACTGGGCCATCCGTAAAAGGCTCTATATTTGTTGAATATTTCCTCAGCGTCGCAAGACCATATGACTTTTCCGTCGCTTTTGGTGATCAACCTTGTGAGAGTAACTTTTTCTTCGTCTTGTTCTTTCGCTTTTAATTCTCTGTTTATATATTCTTCTGTCTTTTGAACGAAGCGCCGGCTTGCCAGATCGATAAGTTTTTTTTCCAGGACCGGGTAGATATCATCTTGATCTATTTTTTGCTCTTCCTGATAATAAACCGGCCCGGCGTCCACCTTGGATGTCATTTGCATAAAGGATACTCCCGTTTTGGATAAATTTTGCCAAAGAGCTGTCTGGATGGGCGAAGGTCCTCTTAATCCGGGAAGGAGGGAGGGGTGTATATTAACGCAGCCCAGTTTCGGCAATTCAAGTATTTTCTCGGGGACAATGATCCCGAAGGAGCATACGATTATCAAGTCGGGTTTAAGATTTTTTATTTTGCCTAAATCCTCATCTTTAATGGAATCCAGCTCCATGGTCTTGAGATTTTTGCTGTCGGCAAAATTTTTAACTGTTGTCGGCTTAAGCTGTTTTTTCCGGCCGGCCGGCTTAGCTGTTTGAGTGATTACCAGTTCAATATTCAAGCCTTCCTGAACCAGATGTCTAAGCACTTCCTTGGAAAAAAAAGACGTTCCCATGAAGACTGTTTTGATATCCTTGATTTTCATTTTGATTTTATTAGGAGTTATGCAATTCTATTCTGCTCTGGCGCTTAAACAAATACAACAAAGCTTGAAACAACAAAGCCGGGTTTAAAAAACTTCTCTTGAGGAATTGGCTTCTTCCACCCTGTCGACAATTAAAGTTCCGTCCAAATGGTCAATTTCGTGTTGAATAGCGCGGGCGAGCAGCCCTTTGGCTCGAATAATCTGCTTTTTGCCGTTGATGTCGCAAGCTTTAATTTTTATTCTTTTGGCTCTTTCGATCGGCATGTACTTGCCCGGAAAGGAAAGGCAGCCCTCCTCCATCAAGACTTTTTCGCTGGAAGCGCTTTTTATTTCCGGGTTGATGAGAATAATAAGCTCATTTTCGATTTCGATAACGCATAAGCGCAAGTTTTTCCCCACTTGAGGCGCAGCCAAGCCCAAACCATTATTGGAGCGAAGCGTTTTAGTCATATCCAAAATGAGCTGTTTAATTTCAACAGAGGTGGGATCTTGGATTTCTTTGTTTTCCTCTCTCAGAGTGGGATCCGGGTATTTTATTATGTTCATGCGATGCTTTTAAAAAATTTTATCCGGGTTCGGATCAATTCTCCAGCTGTCTGATATTTTTGATAAATATTTACCCGCTTCGCTTTTCTTGGGTATGGGCCGCTTTGATTTGATTAATATATTTTTAATTTTTCTTTGCCGGAGGAAAGGCATTGTGCCGTCATACGGCTCAGAAACATCCAAGCTGCTTTGCCGGGAGGCAATTTCCTTAAGTTTATTATACACCATCCGAGCTTCTTTTTCAACTTTTTCTTTCTTTCCGTTGCTGTATGAAAGTTTGTAGATTTCTCGAAAAGGAGGGTAAGATAAAACCTTTCTTTTTTCCAACTCTTCCAGCGCAAAAGGCTTCCATTCCCATTCCAGCAAATGTTTTAGCAGCTTATTTTCCGGATTGTAGGTTTGAATTATTACGTTTCCATCCGGCGGGTTCTTTGAGTTTTCAAGGCGGGGACGGTTGATTCTGCCAGCGAGCTGGAATAATCCTCCCAGCCACCTCTCATCAAAACGAAAATCGACCGCGCCGGCCCAGTTATCCGCATTAATAACTCCCGCCATGTCAACTTGCTTGATATCAAAACCTTTCGCCACTGCCTGCGTTCCCACCAGGAAATCCAGCTTTCCCCGCGAAAGGCTTTCATAGATTTTACTTCCGGCGCCCTTTTTCTGTAGAGCGTCTCTGTCAACTGTCGCAACTCGCGCTTGCGGAAAAAGGTCATTCAGTTCTCTGGCCACAGATTCCGTGCCAAAGCCGGCGCTTATCAAACGGAAACTCTTGCATGACGGGCAGCGTGCAAGAGAAGATAGTTTGTAGCTACAGTGCAAGCATCGATAGGAATCCGCCGCGCTTATCAAGCCGGCCTGACAGTTGGGGCATTTCAGCCTTGTTCTGCAATCGCTGCAAATAACCGCCCTGCTTTTTCCCCTATTCGGAACCATCAAAATGCTAGTTTTTTTTCGCTCGAGAGATTTATTGAAGGCTTCAATTATTCTTTTGGAGAAAGTAAAGCCTTTTTTCTTGTTTTCAAACTTATTGAATTCCTTTCTTAAATCAACAATTTCTATGTTTGGTTTTTCAGTTTTGATACCTTTCTTTTGCAGCCTGGGAAGCTCAAGCAGCTGAATTTTTTCGCTAGAAGCTTTGTGGAAAGTCTCCATGGAGGGAGTGGCCGAGCAGTAAACCAAATCGGCGCCATAGAGCTTGACAAGTTCCGACGCGGCCCATCCGGCATGGTAATGCGGGACTTGATCCCACTGCTTGTGAGAAGCGTCTTGTTCTTCTTCCAGGGCGATAAAACCCAAATTTTTGAAAGGATAAAAAACGCCTATCTTAGTAGAAATTAGTATATTTATTTGTCCGGATTTAATGCCGCGCCAAATAGAAGTTTTTTCCGAAGGGTTCATTTCCGAGTGCAAATGGACTGCATTATATTGGTTGAAGCGCTTTTTGTAGCGCTCAATTTCTTGATGGGATAAAAATATTTCCGGCAGTATTATCAAGCCTTGCTTGCCTGTTTTCAGTTTTTCTTCCAGCGATGCCATCAGTACTTCCGTTTTTCCGGAGGAGGCCGGCCCGAAGAGCAAGTGCTCCTTGTAGTCTTCCTTGTTTATTTTTTCCACGGCCTCTTTTTGTTTTCCAGTCAGCACTACCTTATCGCCTTTATGGAGCTCCGGTTTTTGTTTATTGCCGAATTTTATTTTTTTCTTGGTGAAATTCGGGAAGAAAAATTTTAAAACCACTCCCAGGGGCGCAAAAAAGTAATCACTCATTTTTTCGGCCAGTTTAAGCTGCTTTCCGGGCAGAGCTTCTTTTTGTATAAGCTCCAAAACTTCCTTAGTCGGAAAGGGCGGCTTGCCGGCCTTTGTATAAATCACGCCTTTGATTTTTTTGTTTTTGAAATCAATAAAAACCAAGTCTCCCCTGGCTAGCTCTTCTTTTGACTTGTAAGTGAAGCATGGCTTGCCGGCCACGTGTATTCTAATAAGGGGAATTACTTGATAATAATGCATAAAAAAGAATTATTTTATTTTCCACTTGCCGACTAAATAGCCCGATCCGAGAGGGGCCTCGTATGAGAATTGATGGAAATCGCTTTTGGTGTCGCTAATCAGGCCGGCCGCCATTACGATTGATTTGAAACCAACCTCGCCAGCTTCTTTGCATAAATCCAAATTGATATTTAAAAGGCCGGAAACGTCTCCTTTTTTAAGCAACGCGGCAATTGACTGATCGAATTTGACTCCGTATGGAGAATAGCCGGCAGGAGAATTTTCCGAAATTCGCTGGGAAAGGTCTCCGCAGGCCAAAAAAGCGACGTTTTCTTCCAACTCATTGAAAATCTTTTTTAGCTCCCTTCCAAGATCATAATGAGTCTTCAAGTCTAAAGAAGTGAAGGTTAAAGAAATAATTTTTGGTTTCTTCTTCAATTTTTCATAAAGAAAGGAAAGCGGAACCAAGGAGCCGTAATCAATTTCTTCTTCCTGCACCGCCTCAATAGGAAAATTTATAGATCGGAGTCTTTTGAGAATCTTTCTGGCAAGCTCATAATTGCCTTGGAATGAATACTCCTCATCATCCAGCAGGCCGAACTTGGAAAAACTTCCTTTCAGATTCTTTTCCAGATTTATGGTAAATTTGTCATACCTCATTGGCCCCCGCGGAGAAACCAAAAAAACGGTTTCCGGCTGGTACTTGGCCAAGTCATTGCCCAAATCCTCGACAGCCTTTATTGTCTTTTTTGCCAAGGTGCGATGCTTCCCGGCGACGCTGGAAACTATTGCCGGAGAAAAGGTCGTAATGCCAATAAAATTCAGCATGATTTTGCCGGTTAATGCTTATCCTAGAAACCACAGAAGAATTGATTATTTTGAAAATTTTGTCATTCTGATGAAAATCAGAATCTCTTTACAAAGCCCTTTTTGGTAATTATTAGATTTTGAATCCCGCCAGAGGCGGACAAGTCCGTCAAAGCCGGGTAAACAAGTTCGGAATGACATTCTTCAGTGGTTTTCCTCCTTTTGTATTATTTTATATGATAGCCCAACTATTTACAACAGTACGAAGTAATTAGAGCCTGCTCCGCATTGCGGGGCAAATAAGGTAAAATATTTATATTTTTAAAGCGGTGGGAAAAATTATTTTGCCTTATTTGTGAGATTTTAGTTAAAATAATTTTTTCCCGCAAAACGGGAGCAGCAGATTTTTTTCAAAAATCAGCAGCCCCTAATTATGAAAGATGGGAAGCGATGTCCAGGCAATTTTGCCAGGAAAAACAAAAAATTGGAAAACGATTTTACATTCTCTTGACATTATTTTTGCAAGTTTTAAAATAAAAATATAGTAGTGTCGTAATATAGCAATAGACTACAAGATATAGTATTTTTTATATCTAAGCAACATTTAAAAAAGATTCATGAAGTGCCCATTTTGCTACGGAGCGGAGACAAAAGTGGTAGACTCAAGAGATACCAGCAACAATACCGCCATCAGAAGAAGGAGGGTTTGCGGAAAATGTGAAAAAAGATTTTCCACTTATGAGCAGATTGAAATGCTGAATATGCTGGTTGTTAAAAGAGACGGCAGCAGGGAGGAATACCAAAAAGAAAAAATGGAAGAAGGAATCAAAAGAGCTACCAACAAGAGAATCCGAGGCGAGTCATTAAAACAGTTGACCGCTGACATTGAATCGGAAATTAACTGCAAGGGGAAAGACGAAATTTCTTCCAAGGAGATCGGGAATATAATTTTAGACAAACTCAAGAAAAAGGACGAGGTTGCGTATTTGAGGTTTGCGTCGGTCTTTAAGTCATTTGGTAGCGGGGAAAGGTTTGTGAAAGAGGTGAGCAAGCTTGATGAGAAAGATTAATCGCACCGCTTTAAAAATATAAACATTTTACCTTATTTGCCCCGCAATGCGGGGCAGGCCCTAATTATAATTTGACAACTACTTTTTTAATATAAAAATTAACATAAAAATTAAAAACTGGGGGTAGAAAACACTATGAAACAAAAGACAAAACAGACGAACCAAAAAAAGTCTGCCGCAAACATCGAAAAGATAGTTAAGCGGGACGGTTCGATTGTGGATTTTGACAAAGACAAAATCCAGGAGGCAGTGTACAAGGCCTTCAAAGAGACCAATGAGGGGGGTGTTCAGAAGGCCAAAAAGGTAGCCGGCAAGGTTGCCGATATGATAAATAAGAATCAGAAGCCCGGGCAAATCCCCAAAATTGAGGAAGTGCAAGACCTGGTAGAAAAAGTCTTGATGATTCTTGACTATGAGAAGACTGCCAAAGCCTACATTCTCTACAGGGACAAAAGAAGAAAAATCCGGGATACGGAAAAATCGCTGGAAGAGGCGGTCGATTTAGTTGAACAATATATCAGAGAGATCGACTGGCAAGTAAAGGAAAATTCCAACATGGCTTACTCCTTGCAGGGACTGAACAATTACATTTCCTCTATTGTAAGCAGCAAATACTGGGTGGAAAGGGTTTATCCCAAAAGCATCAAAAAGAGGCATGAAGAAGGCGATATGCATATTCATGATTTGGATAAGCTGGCCGCCTATTGCTGCGGCTGGGATCTGCAGGATCTTCTAACCACCGGTTTCACCGGGGTAGAAGGGAAAATTTCTTGCAAGCCGCCTAAGCATTTCCGCCCCGCTCTGGGACAATTGGTTAACTTTTTCTACACCACTCAAGGAGAGACGGCCGGAGCTCAAGCCGTTTCCAATTTTGACACCCTGCTGGCGCCCTTCGTAAAATATGACAATTTGGACTACAACGGAGTGAAGCAAGCTATGCAAGAATTCATATTCAATCTTAACGTGCCCACTCGAGTTGGATTTCAAACGCCTTTCACCAACATCACCATGGACTTGGAATGCCCCAAAATGTTTAAAGATCAAAATGTGATAATCGGCGGCAAACCTCAGAAAGAAACCTACGGCGAATTCCAGGAAGAAATGGATTTGATAAACAAAGCCTTTGCCGAAGTAATGAGCGAGGGAGATGCCACCGGCCGCGTCTTTACATTTCCGATTCCGACTTACAACATCACCAAAGATTTTAACTGGGAGAACAAAAATCTGGATAAAGTCTGGGAAATGACTGCTAAATACGGCATCCCTTATTTTGCCAATTTTGTCAATTCCGACATGGATCCCGAAGACGCGCGTTCCATGTGCTGCCGGCTCAGGCTTGACAACAGAGAGCTGCACAAGAGAATGGGCGGTCTCTTCGGAGCCGCGCCGCTTACCGGCTCCATCGGGGTAGTAACCATCAATCTGCCAAGAATAGGGCACTTGGCCAAAGATATGGAAGATTTCTACAAACGGCTGGACAAGCTTATGGATTCTGCCAAGGAAAGCTTGGAGATAAAAAGGAAAACCATCGAAAAATTCACAGAATCCGGGCTATACCCTTACGCCAAGTTTTATTTGAAAAGTATCTACAAGCGGCGCGGAAGCTATTGGTCAAATCATTTTTCCACGATTGGCGTTATCGGCATGAACGAGGCCTTGATGAATCTCAATGGAGACACCATTACTTCCAAAGAAGGGGTAAAGCTGGCCGAAGAAATCCTCGTTCATATGAGGGAAAAAATGGTGGAATATCAAGGCGAGACCGGCCATCTTTACAATCTGGAAGCCACTCCCGCCGAAGGAACCAGCTATCGATTAGCCATTAAAGATAAGGAAAAGTTTCCCAAGATGGTGTTTGCCAGCCATTGTTCAGAGCAGGAAAACGCCCGGCCATACTACACCAACTCTTCTCAGCTGCCGGTCGGCTACACGGAAGACCCTTTTGAAGCGCTGAGCCTTCAAGACGGTTTGCAGAATAAATACACCGGGGGAACGGTTTTCCACACTTTCCTGGGAGAGCGGATTAATGATATCAACACAGCCAAATCGCTGGTCAAGAAAATATCCGGGAATTACAAGCTTCCGTATTTCACTCTCTCGCCGACTTTCAGTATTTGTCCGGTTCACGGATATCTTGACGGAGAGCACTACCAGTGCCCCAAATGCGTAATTGAACAAGATTGTGAAGTTTACTCCCGCATTGTCGGCTACATTCGTCCGGTGAAACAATGGAACATTGGCAAATCCCAAGAATACCAAGACAGGAAAACCTTCCAAGTTTCCAGTAGTTAACCTGGCAAGACAAAGGATATACAGCAAATTTGCAAGCTTTAAGCTTGCATTTTTGCTATAATCCTTTATAATCGAAATAGTTATTATTAACCGTCAATCCTTAGGTGAAAATTATGAAAATATTCATGGTTTCCACCTCGGAGATTGCCAAAAAAATATGAAGGATCCAAATTTGCCCGGCTTGGAAAAAAAACTGGGTGTTGAATTCCAAGACAAGGAACAGCTCCAGGAAGCAATAACCCACCGTTCTTACTTGAACGAAAATAGAAATTATCAGCTGCCTCACAACGAAAGGCTGGAATTTTTGGGAGATGCCGTACTGGAACTTTCAGTGACTAAGCATTTATTCAACAATTATTCCAATCCCGAAGGAGAGCTGACCAACTGGAGGGCTGCGCTGGTGAACGGGGAAATGCTTTCTCGTATTGCTCAGGAGCTAAAAATAGAAGACCATGTTTTGATGTCCAGAGGGGAGCAAAAAGATACCGGCAAGGCCCGGGATTATATCTTGGCCAATGCCATGGAGGCGATCATTGGAGCTATTTATTTGGACCAAGGCTTTGAAAAAGCGGATGAATTCGTTAAAAACAATATGATCACCAAGCTGCCGGAAATTCTTAAAGAGGGAAGCTACCTAGACCCGAAAAGCTACTTCCAGGAAAAAGCGCAGGAAAAAGTTCAAATAACTCCTCATTATGAGGTTATCAAAGAATGGGGTCCGGACCATGATAAAAAATTTGTGGCCGGCGTCTTTTTGGACTCGGAAAAAGTTGCTGAGGGAGAAGGCAACTCCAAACAAGAGGCTCAGAGAAACGCCGCTGAAAACGGCCTTAAAGCCAAAAATTGGAAATAAACCCATTTGATTTACAATTTTCACACCAAGCAGGGATTGCGTTGATTATTGTGTATTAAAAATTACCCTCTCCCCCAAAAAACATAAAGCTATAGATAACAAAATAACAACCGAAACGCCTTCTAAAACAAATAAATGTTTGTAAAAAAAATTGAATTAAGAGGATTTAAATCTTTTGCTCAAAAGACGGTAATGGATTTTGAGCAAAGTTCAGATCAAAAAAAAGGGATTACTTGCATTGTAGGTCCCAACGGCAGCGGCAAATCCAACATCGCCGATGCTTTGAGGTGGGTTATAGGGGAGCAATCTTCCAAAAGTCTCCGCGGCAAAAAAGAAGATATTATCTATGCGGGATCGGAGAAAAAAGCCAAGCTCGGGAGCGCGCAGGTTTCCATTCATTTTGATAATTCAAGCGGGAAATTCCGGCTGGATTATCCGGAAGTTATCATCACCAGAAAAGTTTTTCGCAACGGTGAAAATGAATATCTTATCAACTCAAGCAAAGTAAGGCTGACGGATATAATTGAGCTGTTGTCCCAGGCGGGCTTGGGGCAGGGCAGCTACGCGATTATCAACCAAGGAATGGGAGACAGAATTCTGTCCGCCGCCCCCGGAGAAAGAAGGCTTATACTGGAAGACGCCGCCGGCATAAGAGAATTCCAAATCAAGAAAACCAGAAGCTTGAAAAAACTGGAAAAAGCGGCGGATAACTTGGAAAAAGTGAATAGTCAAATCAGAGAGCTGGAACCGCGCCTGAAGCTGCTGGAGCGCCAAAAAAATAAAATTGAAAAATGCAGGCGCTTGCAAGAAGAATTGAAAAGAAAGCGAGAGGACTATTACGCATCCCGCCTCCGGCAAATCCAGCAAAAATATGAAGAAGCGGATTCCCGGCTCAAGGTTTGCCAATCCGCCATTGCCAAAGAGCAAAACCTCATTTTTCAATTAAAAAACAAGATCAACCAAACCTCCGGGCCAAAAAATCCGCAACACAAGGAAGTATCTGGCTTGGAAAAAGAAAAAGTTCAACTGGAAGAAAAAATTTATAAAAACAGAAAGGAAATTTCCATACTTGAAGGAAAAATTGAAATTCAAAACCATAAGCTTAAAAATGCCGGCAAAGAAGAAGAAATAACGGTAGACAAAGATTACACCATTAAAAAACTTGAGCGTATCAAGGCCGGGCAAAACAAAATCATAGGGTCTATAAATAGAGAAAGGCCTTTGGAAGAAATCAAGAAGGAAGCCGCCGGATTATTATCCAGCTTAGATCGATTGATAGAAGAGATTAGTCACGGTAAAGCCAAGAAAAATCAAGAAAAAAACAAAGCAAAAAGCCTAAGCAATGATATTGAAAAAGAAAAACAGAAGCATACAAGGGAAAAAGAGGAGAAAGAAGGTGAAGTTGAAAAGGCAGTTTCTCAGATAAGCAAACTAAAAAACCGCATAATTCAAATTCAAGAGAAAGAAAAAGAAGACAGGGAAGAGGAGTTGAAAGCCAAGGATGAACTAAGGCGCAAAGAATTTGAATTGGAAAAAGGGTTTAAGCAAAAAAATTATTTGCAAGATAAGCTAAATGAATTAGAAACGGAAAAAAAGGACGTTCAAAATAAAATCAAACACAGCCTTGGCATAGCCGCCGAACAGCTAAGCCCCCCGAAAGAAAACACCGACCCGGAAAAAACAAGCCGGGAAATCGACAAGATTAATTGGCAGCTGGAGCAAGTCAGCGGCATAGATGAGTCTGTGGTGGAAGATTATAAAGACAATTGCGATAGGCACGCGTTTTTAACTCAAGAAGCTCAAGATTTAAAGAATGCTTTAAGCGAACTGAAAAAGGCTTCGGAAGAAATGGATAAGATAATCAAGCAAAAATTTGAAAAAGCCTTTGACAGCGTAGGCAGGCACTTCAATAAATATTTCCAGAGCATATTCGGCGGCGGCCAAGCCGCTTTGCGCAAATCCGAATTTTCCACTCCCGGCATTGAAGAAGAAGAGGAGGGTGAAAAGAAACTCAAAAGCGTCGGTTTGGAAATAAGCGTATCTCCTCCGGGCAAAAAAATCTCCAGCCTGAACATGCTTTCCGGAGGTGAAAGATCCTTGACCTCCATCGCCTTGCTGTTTGCCATCATAGCCCACAATCCGCCGCCTTTTGTCTTTTTGGATGAAATTGAGGCCAACTTGGACGATGCCAACTCCAGCCGCTTCAACCAAGTTCTCAACGAACTGGCAGGCAAGACCCAGTTTATCTTGGCCACCCACAACAAGCAAACTATGCAAAAAGCCTCCGTCCTCTATGGCACGGCTATGCAAGATGAAGGCTACACCAAAGTTTATTCCCTCAAGCTTCAAAAATAAATAAAAGCGGGAAGGCGTTTTGCGTTCCCGCTTTTTTTATTTCTCAATAAAAAATGTCTAAGCTGAAATCTGACAGCAGATTTGAAAAAGCGCAAAAATTTAAATAATCCAGGTTCAAGAGATCGAAATAGAGAACATTTAGAGGCTTGGAATTCTTGAATATAAATTCCTGGTCATTTAAAAATAGGTCATAGAAAGCTACGCTTCGAGTTTCCTGAGGAACGGCAATTTTTAGATAGTCGTTACTTGCTTTGTTGGCCTTGAGCGAGCAATGGATCAGCTGAAATTTAATGATCAGTCCACTCAAGGCGTAGGAGAACTTGCTTATTTTAAGGCAATTTTCTTTGTTAAAATCAAGCTTCCGAAGGCTTTTGAACTTAATAGGATCATAGACTACCCTCACCTTTTCCGACTTATAAATTTTTATCTTTCTTTCAATCTCTCTCTCCAATGGTTCGAACAATAACAGCGGATCAAAATCCAATACTTTAGTCATAAAAAACCCTCCTTCGTTTGCCGTAGCAAACCCGCCGGAAGATTCCAGCGGGGTTGTTTACTTATGCGCTTGCGCTTTGCTTTTTTGCTTTTCTTGGGTCTTTGATACAGTGTATCCCAACCAAATGCTTTTTATGGTTGACTCCAAGCTTTTCCTGTACGACGCCTCCTCTTGGAGTCATGATTACATGTGTAAAACAAATTACACAGTAAAATGAAAAATAATCCTTGTTTAAATAATTTTCGCTCCAACCGCAAAATTGAAGTCTCAAAGAAGGAAGCGCAAATAACCTGGAGGGGAGCCGTGTAACTTTCTTTTCCCACCTCCAACCATGAAAATGAAAAGTTTTTCTTAAGCAGTTGGGACAAAAAAAGGGATTGCGGGTTTTTTTCTTTTCGGGCGCTTTCCTCTTTTTTGTGTTTTCAATCTTTCTTTTTCCTCTGATAACGCTTAACTTAGTCATAAAAACCTCCTCCATTCTCGTTATTCCCAACCCAAGCTTAAAACAAATAAAGAGCTGAAAAGAGCTGATAATTTATTTTCCAGCTTACTATTAATTATTGATTTGTCAAATCCCGAAAATTAAAAAAGGTAACTTAAGTTAAAATCAGATAAAATCTTTACCAGCTGATTAAAAATTATTATATCCATCGCCTGGATATCATAAATTAAGATATCCATTGGGCGAGTATCCCTCACCAATGGCCCGGCTGGTCTTAAAAAATTCATACATTATAGAAATTACGCGATTACTCCCTGGCAATGCCGAGAGCAAAGCAAGGCTTGGTTTTATGCGCACTTGCCTTTCAAGCTTGTTAAGATATTTTTAATAGAAAACCTTTTTTGCTTCTAAAATATTTTTTCGATCGAATGCAAAAACCAAACCTTGCTTTGCTCTCTTTTTTTAGGCAATAAAGAGGCAAGCGCGTAATTCCTACATTATTTAAATTCGTCAACATTTCAAATATTTCGTGAAAGAGAGGACATAATACATTTCTCTTTTATCAAATTGTCCAGACACCGCCGGTAGGGAAATATTTGTTTTTTATTAGCGTATTAGAAAAGCGCATAAATGATGATTGAAATCTTGAAATTTGAAATTATTTGGTGTAGGATGATTTTTATTCACCAGTTGCCTATAGGCCCAACTTTTGGGCGGGTTTGTGCATGGGTTATAAATCAACAAAACACAGCCCACAAATATCAAACAAAGCACAAAATATTAAATTATAAAGCACAAAATAGAGAATAAAGTTTGTGTTTTGAGGGTTGTTAATTGTGTTTTGTTTGCAAGAAGCCCTTCGGGCGAAATTAGTAGAAATTGGTGGAAACTAATTGAAATTGATTGTAATAACAACAAGTTTCCATTAATTTCCATACTTTTTTTGTTAAGTTTTCAGTTTTTAAGTTGTGGTTTTGCGTTTTTCCCGCTACCTTTTTTGTTTTAATGAAAGCGGGACCCCGCTCTGCGGTGGGAATTAAAAAAATTATGTTTAACCTAAAATCCAAATACAACCCCGCCGGCGATCAGCCCAAGGCGATTGAGGACTTGGCGGCGGGAATTAATAATCAAAATAGGGATCAAACCCTTCTGGGAGTGACCGGGAGCGGAAAGACTTTTACTATGGCCAATGTAATCGCAGAAACCGGCAAGCCGGCTTTGGTGATTGCGCACAACAAAACTTTGGCGGCTCAGCTTGCCCAGGAATACCGGGAATTTTTTCCCGAGAACGCGGTGCATTATTTTGTTTCCTATTATGACTACTACCAGCCGGAGGCCTACATTCCCGTAACGGACACTTATATTGAAAAAGAAGCGCAAATCAATGAAGAAATCGACCGATTGAGGCACGCGGCTACTCAGGCGCTGTTGACCAGAGAGGATGTAATTATTGTGGCCTCCGTCTCCTGCATTTACAGCCTGGGAAGTCCGGCCGAATACGAAAAAGTTCACCTGAGAATAGAAGCCGGCAAAGAAGAAAACCGTTTTGACTTGGTGCGTAAGTTAGTGGATATATATTTTGAGCGAACCGGCGGAGATTTAGAGCCGGGCAAATTCCGAGTAATTGGAAACATGGTGGAAATTATGCCCATTAATGAGAAAGTTATTTATAGAATTAACCTTGAAGAAGGCAGAATTGGCAGGATTGACAAAATAGACGCTATCTCTCGAGGCATAATAGAAAAGCCAAAGACCTTTTTTCTTTTTCCGGCCAAGCATTTTGTGACGCCGGAAAATGAAAAGGAACGGGCCATGCAAGAAATTCGGCACGAGCTTCGGCAGCAGTTAAAAGAATTGAAAGAAAAAGGAAAACTTTTGGAGGCGCAAAGGCTGGAGCGCAGAACCAACCACGATCTGGCCATGATCAAAGAGATCGGCTATTGCAACGGCATCGAAAATTATTCCCGGCATTTTGACGGACGCAAGCCGGGGGAAGCCCCCCATTCTCTGCTCTCCTATTTTCCCCATAAGCCCGGCGGCGCGCCGGACTTTCTGACCATTATTGACGAATCCCACGTGACTCTGCCACAAATCGCTGGCATGTATGCCGGAGATAGAGCTCGCAAGAAGACCTTGATAGAGCACGGCTTTCGTTTGCCTTCGGCGGTGGACAACCGGCCGCTGACTTTTGATGAGTTCAGGGAGAAAACCGGGCAGATGATCTTCACTTCCGCCACTCCGGCCAAATTCGAAATGGAGAAGAGCGCTCAAGTGGTGGAACAAATTATTCGCCCCACCGGCCTAGCGGACCCGGAGGTGGTTATCAAACCCGTGGTGGAAAAAGGAAGTCACCCGGGCCAAGTAGAGCACTTCATTCAAGAGGCGCAAAGGGTAATAGGGAAAGGCGGGCGGGTGCTGGCTACCACCTTGACTAAAAAAATGGCTGAAGACCTGGCTGAATTCTTGGAAGAAAGAGGAATGAAATCAAAATATTTGCACAGCGAGATCAAAACCATTGATAGGATAGACATTATAACCGAATTCAGGAAAGGCGGATTTGATTGCTTGGTGGGCGTGAATTTATTAAGAGAAGGCTTGGATATACCGGAGGTTTCTCTAATCGGAATTTTTGACGCGGACAAAGAGGGTTTTTTGCGGTCGGAAACTTCTTTGATCCAAACCATGGGACGGGCGGCCAGGAATGTGGACGGCAGGGTGATTTTGTATGCCGATAAAATCACCGGTTCCCTCAAAAGAGCGGTCAATGAAACCCGCCGAAGAAGAAAAATCCAGCTGGATTTCAATAAGAAGCACAACATCACCCCCAAGACCATTGAAAAGAATATTTACGATATCACCGACCAGATCAAATCCGAAAGAGAAAAAACCGCCGAAAGCGTCTTGGAGCTGGAACTCAAAAACAAGAAACCCAAGCAGCTGATCAAAGAAAAACAAGCCAAAATGGACGAAGCGGTGAAAGTGATGGACTTTGAAACAGCGGCAGTGTTGAGGGATGAAATTAGAATGCTTGAAAATAATAAGTAAAAGGATACAAGGATACAAGATACAAGCACCAAACAAGAAACAATTTACAAAATCAAAAGAAACAAACTGTTTTAACATTTGAATTTCTGATTTTCCCGCAACCTTTAATATTAAATATGATGCGGGATCCCGCAAGGCGGTGATGAATTTATTTGTATCCTTGTTTCTTGTATCCTTGTGTTTTAAATAATAATGGAAAACAAGATAATCATCAGAGGTGCCAAGACTCATAATTTGAAAAATATCAACGTGGAGATCCCGCGGAATAAAATGGTGGTATTTACCGGGCTTTCCGGATCGGGGAAATCCTCGCTGGCTTTTGATACCATTTTTGCTGAAGGGCAAAGGCGGTATGTGGAATCTTTGTCGGCTTACGCGAGGCAGTTTCTGCGCCAGATGCAGAAACCCGACGTAGAGGAAATTTCCGGCTTGTCTCCGGCGATCTCCATTGACCAAAAAAGCCGCTCCGGCAACCCGCGTTCCACGGTGGCCACCATTACCGAAATTTATGACTACCTGAGGGTGCTTTTTGCCCGCATCGGCAAGCCTTATTGCTTGGAATGCGGAAGGGAAATCAAGAGACTGACCCGGGAAGAAATCCAAGAGGCCATTGTGAAGGATATTGAAAAGTTCAATAAAGAAATATCCGGCAAAAAGCTCTTGGGTGTGGAATACAACGATTTGAAAATCAAAATCTATGCGCCGGCGGTAATGGGCAGAAAAGGCGAATATTACCAGCTGTTGTACAATCTTCTCAACAAAGGCTTTGAAAAAGTGAAGGTGGACGGAGAAATCAAAAGCCTGCGGGAGAGGATTATTCTAGAGAAAAATAAGCGCCATGACATTGACATTCTGATCGATGAATTTTATATCACTGATCTGCAGTACAATGAAAAAGATATCCGGGACAGGATCGCCGAAGCGCTGGAAATATCTTTAAACGAAGCAAACGGTTTGGTAAAGATGGAGAGTCCCGACGGGAGTGAAAAAATTATTTCTTCTGAGTTTATGTGTCCTTACGACGGCTTCTCTTTTCCCGAGATCGAGCCGAGGCTGTTTTCTTTCAATTCTCCTTACGGAGCCTGCCCGGCCTGCAACGGACTGGGAACCAGGGGGTTTTTCAGCAAGAAAGCCTGCCCGGTTTGCAAGGGCGACCGCTTGCGGCCGGAGGCTTTGAATGTCTTTATTAAACAGAAAGGCCAAGATCAAGGGCAGAACATTGTTGAAGTTTCGAATATGTCCATTAAAGACGCTTATGCATTTTTTGAAAATCTGGAACTGAGCGAAAAAGAACAGGAGATTTCTCGCAATGTAGTTAAAGAAATTACCAGCCGGCTAAAATTTATGCGGGATGTGGGAATCGAATATTTGACCTTGAATCGCAAAGCGGGGACCCTCTCCGGCGGAGAATCGCAAAGGATCCGGCTGGCTTCCCAGCTCGGCTCGGGGCTAGTAGGCGCTTTGTATGTCTTGGACGAGCCGACCATCGGATTGCACAAAAGAGACAATGACCGGCTATTGAACACCCTTTTAAATCTGCGGGACTTGGGCAACACCATTATTGCCGTGGAACACGACGAAGATACCATTTTTGCTTCCGATTACATTGTGGATTTGGGGCCCGGAGCCGGGGTTCACGGAGGGGAAGTGGCGGCAGCCGGCTATTTGGAAAATCTGTTGGATTTTGAAAAAAGCAAAGCAAGCTCGTTGACGCTTGATTATCTTCGGGGCGACAAGAAAATCGACTTACCGGGGAGAAGGAGAAAGCAAGACAAAGGCAAACTAAAAGTCAAAGGAGGAAAGGCGTTTAATATTAAAAACATGAACGTGGAAGTGCCGCTTGGCAATTTTGTCGGACTCACCGGCGTTTCCGGCTCCGGCAAATCCAGCTTTATGTATGAAATTTTATACAAAAACCTATATGCCAAAACTTTCCGCCACAACAAGAAATTTGAACCGATCAATTGCTCCGGCATTGAAGGGGACGAAGACATTTATCGCACCATTATGATTGACCAGTCGCCCATCGGAAGGACGCCCAGATCCAACCCGGCTACTTACACCGGCGCTTTCGGCTACATCAGGGAGTTGTTTGCTTCTACCAAAGAAGCTCGAGCCAGAGGGTGGAAGCCGGGCAGGTTTTCTTTTAACGTCAAAGGCGGCCGGTGCGAGGCTTGCGGAGGAAACGGGATGGTTTCGGTGGAGATGCACTTTTTGCCGACGGTTTATGTGGAATGCGACGTCTGCAAAGGGCGGCGGTTTATGAAGGAAACTTTGGAAGTGAAATACAAAGGCAAGAATATTTATGAAGTTCTGAGGATGACAGTGGAAGAAGCGGTGAAATTTTTCAAAGATATTCCGGCTATTTATGATAGGCTGAGAACTCTTGACGACGTGGGGCTGGGATACTTAGAGTTGGGACAGTCGGCAACCACGCTCTCGGGCGGAGAAGCCCAGAGAGTGAAAATCGCTTCCGAGCTTTATCGTCCCCAAACCAGAAAAACTTTCTATTTTCTGGACGAGCCGACGGTGGGGCTGCATTATGAGGATGTGCGAAAATTAATTGAGATTATTCAAAAATTGGTGGACCGGGGCAACACGGCCATGGTTTTGGAGCATAATCTGGAATTGATCAAGTGCTCCGATTATATTATCGACATCGGCCCCGAAGGAGGCGATCAAGGCGGAAAAGTGGTGGCGGCCGGAACGCCGGAGGAAGTGGTTAGGCAGAGGGAGAAGTCGCATACGGGGGAGTATCTTAAAAACTATTTAAAAATCTCAAATCGCAAAAGTCAAAACTCAAAGCCACAGCTAAAAACTTAAAACCGATATTCTGTCTGATTATAAAAAGAGAGCCTCGCGGTTGGGCGAGGCTCAGAAGGTTAGGAGAGATTTTAAATAGAAAGCCTATCGCAGTGAACTTTTATAGGCTTTCCTAGAGGCGTTTTTTGAGGACTTATCTCCTCAACTTCCTCTATATACCTCTCGGGGCAAATGTATTGTCCAAGAATGTTGAAGCTGAACTTAACTTTATATCCGCTCTCTTCCAGATTTTTTATTAATTTGTACTGCTCTTCAATCGCTCCATTGAGTTGTCCCTGGGTAGCAATTAAAAGCTTCATGGTTTTCGGATCCATAATGCTTTCATTGTGCTGTTCATCCTCTGTTGCAATAAGCGCAATATTCCAGCTAATAAACAACTTGCCATGCTTAAAAAATGAACAGTTAAAAACTTCAATCCTATCCAATTGATTTATCGTAATTAAAGATGATTGGATTTTTTCCCTAGCCCTCTCGCTAATTGTTTCTGAAAAATTTAAAGCTTGCATATTTTCCCTCCTTTTGAATGTGCAATAAACCTCCTTAACCAAGCAATAGGTTAGCATTTTTGTCAAATTTTGTCAAGCGCGCTAAGCGCGAGATTGAAAGTGAAAAGTTGAAAGTGTGAAAGTCTGTAAAGTGAAACGCGTTGTTCTATTGTTAAATGGCTTCATTGCTGATACAAATGGCATAAACCAATAGAAACTTATTGAAATTAAGAAATGAATGGACCGGGCCGAAGGCCCGCTCCAGCATAGTGAAACTCAAATGTCAAATCTCCCACCGCAAAGCGGGGTCCCGCTTTCATTAAAATAAAAAAAAGTAGCGGGAAAAAGTCCCACCGCTTTGCGGGGTCCCGCTTTCAACTTACAATAATTAAGGTAGCGGGAAAAACCACAGCTAAAAGCTAAAAACTGAAATAGATTTAAGATGTAGGATTTATGATTTAAGAAATTATACTCATCCACTTGCAAAATTAGGAGATTGATAGAAATTCATTGAAATCAATTGAAAAAACAACAAGTTTCCATTGGTTTATGTGTTTTTACCATTAAGATATTGGGTTTTGAGTTGTGGCTTTGCGCTTTGACTTTTGCGCTTTGAGTTTTGAACAGTTTGTGTATTTACAATCTCTTACTGTATACTTAACAAGACTATGAAACTGAATGATCTAAAAAAGATTAATTTGCCGGATTCACCTGGTGTCTACATTTTCCGCGGGGCGAGGCGGGGGATTTTGTATATCGGCCGGGCGACTTCTTTGAGGAGCCGGGTGAAGAGCTATTTTGCGCCTGACATCAGAGAAAAAAGAGGGCCTGCCATTGAAGAAATGGCAGAGAAAGCTAAGACGCTGGATTTTATTGAAACGGACTCGGTTCTGGAGGCGATTGTCCTGGAAGCGGAAATGATCAAGAAACATCGGCCGCCGTATAATGTCAAAGAAAAAGACGACAAGAGTTTTAATTTTGTCATTATCACTAAAGAAAATTACCCCCGAGTCTTGGTGGTAAGAGGGAAGGAATTAGAGAAAAAATTCTCCACCAAAGAGGTTAAATATAAATTCGGTCCTTTTCCTCAAGGAAGGTTGTTGAAAGACGCTATGAGAATTGTCAGAAAGATTTTTTCTTTTCGGGATAAATGCGTTCCCTTGGAAGAATTGAAGGATCAATCCAAGGCCAGGTCGTGCTTTAATCGCCAGATTAGGCTTTGCCCGGGGATGTGCTCGGGGGAGGTTAACAAAAAGGATTACAACCGGATTATCCAGCATATTCGGCTGTTTTTTCAGGGCAAAAAGAAGTTTTTGTTACGGAAATTGAAAAAAGAAATGAGGGAATATATAAAAAATCAAGAATTTGAAAAAGCCGAAAGCGTCAAGAGAACCATGTTTGCCCTGGAACATATTGCCGATGTTTCCTTGATGAAAAATGACAACGACAGCCAAAGAGGCTTCAAAATAGAAGGATACGATATTTCCCATCTAAGCGGCACAGAAGTGGTGGGAGTGATGGTTTCGATCAAGGGAGGCGAGTTGGACAAAGACATGTATCGCAAATTCAAAATCAAAAAGGCAAGCCCTGGAGACGACAGCGCTTGCCTGCGGGAAGTCTTGGAAAGGCGGTTGAAACACGGGGAGTGGGAATTGCCTGATCTGATTGTCTTCGATGGCGGCATAATTCAGCGCAACGCCGCTTTGTTTGTTTTGGAAAAATTTGATTTAAGTATTCCCGTAGCGGGAGTGGTCAAAGACAAAAACCATAAGCCGAAAGACATTGTCGGTGATTTGCAGATAAAAGAGAAGCACAAAAAAGAAATTTTGCTGGCTGACTCTGAAGCGCATCGGTTTGCGGTGGAGTTTCAGAAGAAGAGAAGGAGGATCAAGTCATCTTAACATCTTAACATTTAAACATATAAACATTCATTTTATTATTGCTGGAGCGACCCTCCCGGGTCGGTTCATCGGTTTTCTTGCTAAACTCCGAATCCATGAACCGGGCCGGAGGCCCGCTCCAGCATAGTGAATCTCAAAAGTCAAATCTCCCACCGCAAAGCGGGGTCCCGCTTTCATTAAAATAAAAAAGGTAGCGGGAAAAAGTCCCACCGCTTTGCGGGGTCCCGCTTTCAACTTACAATAATTAAGGTAGCGGGAAAAACCACAGCTAAAAGCTAAAAACTGTAAAGGAAATTGAGAAAGTTATATTAATAAGGATACAAGGATACAAGGGTACAAACAAATTCAAAATTCCAATAACCAAACAGTTTGTATCTTTTAATTTGGTGATTGTATCTTACTTGTGTCCTTGTCTCTTGTGTCCTTGTGTCCTTTTCTTTTCATTATTTTGACATTTGCCTGCCTGGCGTCAGATAGGGATTTAAGGTGTAGGTTTTTGCGCTGTGGCTTTGACTTTTAACTTTTGCGTTTTGACTTTTTTCTTCGTTCTCTTGAAAAATTATGAAATGATGTTATTTTTGACTCAGGAGGTTTTGGTTCCTTTTAGTCAATATTACAATAGGAGGAGCTATGTTTTGGAAAAATGCTAATTGGGCGGTTTTGCAGAAAAAGGACTTGGGAAATGGCAACAGGTCAATAGACCTGAACAGCGGGTTTGAATCAAGAATTTGTTCTCCGAGCCCCAAAACCCGGGTAAAAAACATCAACCTCAAACTTAAGCAAATTGAGAAAAAAGGAATCAAAGAAGGCGCGCTGGTGAAAATTCCGGATGGAAGAATTTTGGAAGTAACGGGGATTTGCAAGCAAAAAGGAGAATTAATTCTTAAAGATTACAAATTTTTGGTAAATCCGATTTCGGTAGAGGTAGTTTAAAGCGATGCTTAAAACCGGAGGAATTATGAAATGCGAGATAACTGCAGAAGCTAGAAAAACTTTGGAGTATTGTTTGGTTGTCGAAGGGAATTCTCTTGTTGCCAAAATCTTAATTCTCTCTTTTGCCAGGAAGGATAAAATTAGTGGGTGCGGCTTTCAACGAGAAGAAATAAAGCTGGGAATTAATAACTGGCTCAAAAACCGTCAGAATTGCTCTTGCCCTTTGCGCAGTTTTTGCGTTGATCTAGTGGTATATTGCGAAGGAGAAGCATTTATTTGTAGTCAATGCCCTTGCTTTAAGCAAGAGATCAGCTTGACTGAAGATATAATTGAGGCCTTGCCTGATTATCAGGAAAGAATTGAAATGATCCAAAAAGGTCTTGTCAAGACAGAGTCTTTGAAAGAAGAAATTTTGGATAACATTGTATGCAAAATTTCTAATCAAAGAAAAAGAAAGTCTCCAGATAAATTGTGGCAAACAGTATAAAAGTATCAATTTAACAAGCCGGCTTATCGAGTCGGCTTTTTTGTATGCAACTATTTGCGTTTTTTCAATGCTGGAGGGACCGTCGGTTCATTGGTTTTCTTGCTGACCCCCGAATCCATGGGGCCGGGCCAGAAGTCCGCTCCAGCAGAATGATTCGTCAGTAGGTTTTTAACTCAAAAGTCAAAACCACAGCTAAAAGCTAAAAACTGTAAAGGAAATTGAGAAAGTTATATTAATAAGGATACAAGGATACAAGGATACAAGGGTACAAACAAATTCAAAATTCCAATAACCAAACAGTTTGTATCTTTTAATTTGGTGATTGTATTTTACTTGTGTCCTTGTATCTTGTGTCCTTGTGTTCTTTTCTTTTCATGATTCTGTCATTTGCTTGCCTGGCGGCAGACAGGGATTTAAGGTATAGGTTTTTGCGCTGTGGCTTTGCGTTTTTCCCGCTACCTTTTTTATTTTAATGAAAGCGGGACCCCGCAAAGCGGTGGGAGTTTTAAACAGTTTGGACTTTGAGCTTGATTTGTCATTTGGACTTTGTCATTTGGATTTAAGGCGTAGGGTTTTGCGCTGTGGCTTTGACTTTTGCGTTTTGCGTTTTGACTTTTTGATATATGTATTGACAATAAACCTCACGGGTGTATAATCGAATTTGTGTTTAAAATACTGAACGATTGAAAAAATCCAAAAATCAAAGATGTTGACGAGGGGGAGGGGGAATAAAAATTAAATTAAAACTATTCGAAAGGAGGTATTGTTTGGAAAAACATTCTTGTTTTTCTTTTTGTTTTTTATCGTTTTAATTCCAAAAACAACCCAATCTTTTGAATCCTTAAACTCAAAAGATCTAAAGCAGCCGCCATTCTTGGAGCCGGAAGAAATGAATACCAATCAGAACCAGAGCCTGCGATCGGAAGTTAAGCTTGCCAGGCTTTTTTTTGCCGGAAAAGCCGAGAAAGAACTGCACTATGAAAGTCCGGAAACAGCGGAAGTGCGGGAGGCGGCAAATTTCGCCAGCGCCGTCACCGGAGTCAGAAAAGAATTCTTGATGGGAATGCTGGTGGTGGAATCCGACCTGGGGCGCAACGTTGGCAAGTGTACTTACGGCGAAGTAGAAAAAGGAGCCTATCGGTCTTATCGTCAAGGCAGGCTCAGCCAAGGGGCTTGGCTTACTTTTCTGAAAAGAAAAGAAACCATTAAAAGGATAGCCGGCGATTTGGGCTATCGATACAGGGACTTGAAAGTTTCTTGCAACCCTTCCCGTTACTCCGGCACTGGGGGAGCCATGGGCGTGGGGCAGTTTATGCCCGACACCTGGCTGGAATATCATGACCGGGTTGGCCGCATCGTAGGGAAAGACAATCCGGATCCCTGGAATTTGACCGACGGAGTGATGGCTATGGCGGTAAAGCTCTCCGATGTCCCGGGAGTGACCAGGCATAATCGCTACGCCGAAAAAAATGCGGCCAAGATCTATCTTTCCGGAGGCACTTCTTGGCGCTACAACTGGTATGCCAACAGGATTCAGTATTGGGCCAGGAATTATCATCGGGTGATGTAGGGGTCATCTAAACATACAAGCATACGAACATTTAAACATTTGAACATTTGAACATACAAACCCCGTAAAATCACTTTGTGAAAACGGGGCAAAGCATTTAAGTAAAAAAAGTCACTGGTCGCTCGTCACCGAAAGTGAGTCATCAGTCACTATTGAAAAGTCAACGGTCATCTTTCATTGATGATCAGTAAGCATACAATCATTTGAACCTGGACAGTTCTTGTTATTTTGAGCCAGGGGAGAATCGTGGAGGTTCAGGCGAGGACGCCTGAACCTGACGCGAGGACGCCTGAACCTGAAGCGAGTGTTTTAATTCATTTAAACATACAAACATCTAAGCGTGGGCTTTAGTGTGTAAGTGTGTAAAGTTTGGAAAGTGAAAAACTGAGTGCAAATGAAGAAAGTGCTGATTCATTTGAACATTTAAACACGGGTTCAGTCTAATCACTATTGACTGGTCATTAGTCGCTGTTGAGTTAAAAAAAATATATATTAAAATCCGGATTTTAATATATATTTTATTATGGGAAATAAGTATTTGGAATTTGGGGTTGACAAAATAGTTATTATGTGTTAGGATTTTAAATCATTAAGTCAAAGTTCATTATTCTTTTTTGAAAGCGCGAAGATGGAGGGAAGGATTTTTTGATAGTTTCGCTTTGGGTTATTATTAGTCAAAAAGAACCCTTAAAGCCTATCAATCTTTTCTTCATCTTTGTTCTTTTGAAGAAGGAATTATAATAGTGGCAGGCAATTGCAAAATGCGATTGCCTGCCTTTTTTTATGCAACATTCATAATAATTGCTTCATAATATACAATTCATAATACATTTTTATTTATCGCCGGAGCGAACCTCCCGGGTCGGTTAATCGGCTTTCTTGTTAACTCTAGAATCCACGGGACCGGGCCGGAGGCCCGCTCCAGCGAAGGACAATCCACAATACCTGCTTCATGATACATAACACATAACACAACATTCACAATACATAATACACAATTCATAATACATTCTTATTGACTTCCAATTGGAATTAGTGTACAATGCCTTCAATAGTTCTTTGCAAAGTTGTTGAGAAAATCGCCGAAAGTCTGGGCGTTTGCGATTTTTGCTTCGGCAGAAATCAAAAACAGCACTCTTTTCTTCTGACTTTATAAGAAGAAATCTCTCCTTGGAGTGTTGTTTTCTAACGCTCGGACCTTCGGCGATTTTTTAATGGCTTGGCAAATAAAAATAATCATATATAATGAATAAAAAAAGGAGGTTTGTATGGCAAAATTGCCACCCAATATGGTAAAAGGTGTTTCTGTTCATGCCAAAACGGAGGGCACAAAGAGGAGCGCACCTATTGTTCCTCCTGGAAAGCTTCGAAGAAAAGTTAAGAAAGGAGTAGCTCGAACGGACAAAACGTATAGAAATAGAATTATTGTTTTTTGGGAGAATTATGTTTATATTCTGAATTCGAAGTTCAACGTTGTAATAACCATAATGACCAGAAGGGAGTGGGAGGAGCAAAAAAGCGATAGCTGGATACCAGTTAAATAACAAGGCCGATTAATATCAATCGGCCTTTATTCTTGATTTTTTCCTGATGTTTCGTTATGATATAAACATCAGTATTGAAACCACTGAAGAATGTCATTCTGAACTTATTTAATTGGCTTTAACGGGCCGTGTCCGCTCCTGGCGGGATTCAGATCTAGGGATTACCAAAAAAGGCTCTGTAAAGAGATTCTGATTTTTGCCGCTTAAGCGGCACCCCGCTATAGCGGTGGCATTCAGAATGACAAAATTTTCAAAATAATCAATTCTTCAGTGGTTTCATGATAAAAGGATAAAACGATAAAATGCTAACATGATAAAATGATAATGTGCTAAAATGCTAAAATGAACACATGCTAAGAACCCATACTTGCGGAGAATTAAACAAAAAAAACACCGGAGGGAAAGTGAAGCTTTCCGGCTGGGTGCACAGACGCCGGGATCACGGCGGGGTCATTTTTATCGACCTTCGGGACAGATACGGCTTGACTCAGATTAAATTCGATCCGGACAAGAACAAAAAAGCCTGGCAGGAAGCGGACAAGCTTCGCAGCGAATGGGTGATTCAAGCCGGCGGAAAAGTAGTGGCAAGGCCGGCGGATATGGTGAACAAAAAAATGGCCACCGGAGAAGTGGAGGTAGAAATGGAAGAAATTAATATTTTAAGCCGATCCAAAACCCCGCCGTTTGAGCTGGAGGAGGAAAAAAACATTGACGTCAGAGAGGAAAAAAGAATGGAATATAGGTATATTGATCTTCGAAGAAGGGAAAATTTGAATATTTTAGAAAAAAGGCATCAATTTGTAAATTACATTAAAGATTATCTTTCCGGAGAAGGATTTCTGGAAATCGAAACTCCTTATCTAGGTAAAAGCACTCCCGAGGGAGCCAGGGATTTTTTGGTGCCTTCCAGGTTGCATCCGGGGGAATTTTACGCGCTGGTGCAGTCTCCTCAGCAGTACAAGCAATTTTTGATGATTGCCGGCGTGGATAAGTATTTTCAGTTAGCCAGATGTTTTCGCGACGAGGACACCAGAGGCGACAGGCAGGCGGAGTTTACTCAAGTGGATATCGAGCAGTCTTTCGTGGAAAGGGAAGATGTCTTGCAGTTGACGGAAAAAATGATGACGGGAGCCGTTGAAAAAGTTTTTCCGGAAAAAGAAATTATGTTCAAGCCTTGGAAGAGGCTAAGCTATGAAGAATCGATGCTCAAATACGGCACGGACAGGCCGGATTTGCGATTCGGGATGGAGATTGAGGATTTGACTTCCCAGGTGAAGGGCTGCGGATTCAAGGTGTTTGCCGACGCTGCTGAAAAGGGCGGCGTGGTGCGAGCGCTTTGCGCCAAAGGCGGCGCCAAATTCAGTCGGGGAGAGATTGACCAATTGACCAGCTTTGTGGGTCAATTCGGCGCCAAAGGCCTGGCCTATATTGTAATAAAAGAAAATGGAGAATTGCAATCGCCGATCGTGAAATTTCTGGGAGAAGATTTGGCGGCTAAGATTGTGGAAAAGATGCAAGCCGAGGCGGGAGATATAATCTTCTTCGGAGCCGACAAAGAGGAAGTGGTCTGCGAGGCTCTTGGAGAACTCAGATGCGAGTTGGCAAGAAAGCTTGGCTTGATTGACGAGAATAAGCTGGCTTTGGCCTTCGTCATTGATTTTCCCATGTTTGTTATTGAGCACGGGCAACTGGCGCCCTCTCATCACATGTTCACCGCCCCGAAGGAAGGGGATGAGAAATTGCTGGACACGGATCCAAGGAAAGCCAAATGCCAGCAGTATGACTTGGTGGCCAACGGCTGCGAAGTGGGTGGAGGCAGTATTCGTATCCACGATAGAAAAATGCAGGAAAAAGTTTTTGATATTATCGGCTTTAATGAAAACAAAAAGAAACAATTTGAACACTTCCTCAAGGCTTTTCAATATGGAGTTCCGCCGCATGGAGGAATCGCCCCGGGCATTGACAGGCTGTTGATGATTCTTATGAACAAATCCAGCATCCGAGACGTCATGGCATTCCCCAAAACGGGTGACGGCAGAGATCTGACCATGCAGGCTCCGAGTGAAGTAGATAAGGAGCAATTGGATGAACTGGGGATAAAGAGTGTGGAATAATTTGATTATTTGAGAAATTAGTTTTTAATGACAAATGACAAACCCACTCAAATGTCAAATCTCCGCCAAAGGCGGATCCGCCTCCGGCGGAAATGTCAAATTATTAATCAATGTCAAAATAATGAAAAGAAAAAGACACAAGGACACAAGATACAAGGACACAAGTAAGATACAATCACCAAATTAAAAGATACAAACTGTTTGGTCATTGGGATTTTGAATTTGTTTGTATCCTTGTTTCTTGCTTGCCCCCTGGGAGCGAAGCGACTTTACGGGGTATCTTGTATCCTTATTAATATAATTTTCCCAATTTCCTTTATAGTTTTTAGCTTTTAGTTGTGGCTTTGCGCTTTGCGCTTTGACTTTTGACTTTTAAACAGTTTGAATTTAGAATTTTTTTGTATCTTGTATCCTTGTATCTTGTATCCTTATTCATATAATTTCCCAATCTCCTTTATGGTTTTTAGCTGTGGCTTTGCGTTTTGACTTTTGCGTTTTTCCCGCTACCTTTATAAACCTCAACGACGGCGGGACCCCGCAAAGCGGTGGGACTTTTAATCATAAATTACGCCTCAAAGGCGTTTTTTTATCGGTATTGTTTAAATGCTTGGATGTTTAAATGTTAACATGACACTAAATCGCCTCTTGACAATAATGCAAATAGCAATAAAATAAAGGGTGGAGTTAGCAAGCGAGCATGGAGACTGCTAAGGTTCTTATAAACATTTAAACATCTAAACATTTAAGCAAGTTGAGTTTTTCAAAGCTTCTTAGCCTCAGCGATTGTATGTTTACATGTTTACATGTTTGGATGCTTGGATGAATTTAACAATTAAATAAAAATCTATGGCAAAAGAAATTAAATTCGATGAAGATGCGCGCTTGGAAATAATGAAGGGCGTGGACAAGGTGGCGGATACGGTGCGAGTCACCCTCGGTCCCAAAGGAAGAAACGTGGTTTTGGACAAGGGTTATGGCGCGCCGACCATCACCAATGACGGCGTTACCATCGCCAAGGAAATTGAAGTGGAGGATAAATTCGAAAGCTTGGGCGCGGAACTGGTTAAAGAAGTGGCCAACAAAACCAATGACGCGGCCGGAGACGGAACAACCACTGCTTCTATTTTAACTCAAGCGGTGGCTAACAAGGGAGCCAAGATGGTTTCCAAGGGAGTTAATGTAGTGGATTTTAAAAACGCCTTGAATAAATATTCCAACCAAGTGGTGGAAAATATTCAAAGCGAGGACACTTCCTACCAGGTGGTGGGAGATTCTATTGAACAAGTTGCGACCATTTCCGCCCAGGACAAGGAAATCGGCCAAATGATCGCCAAGGTAATCAATGAAGTGGGTAAAGACGGAGTCATTACCGTTCAAGAGTCCCAAACTTTCGGCTTGGAGAGCGAGACTGTTAAGGGAATGAGCTTTGACAAGGGCTATGTTTCGCCTTACATGGTAACTGACACGGAAAAAATGGAGGCCGAATTGAAAAATCCATATTTACTGGTAACAGACAAGAAAATATCTTCCGCCAATGAAATATTGCCGATTTTGGAGAAAATTTCCCAGGCCGGCAGAAAAGAGCTGGTTATTGTCGCTGAAGAAATCGAAGGAGAAGCCTTGACTACTTTGGTGGTAAATAAGTTGAGAGGCACTCTCAATGTTCTGGCGGTGAAAGCGCCCGGATTCGGAGACAATCAAAAGGCTATGCTGGAGGATATTTCCATTTTGACCGGAGGCAAGTACATCTCTGAAGACAAAGGCCTGAAATTGGAGAGTACCGAGATAAATGACTTGGGCCAGGCTACCAAGGTGGTTTCCACCAAGGACAACACCACGGTGGTTGGCGGCCGTGGCAAGAAAAAAGAAATTGACGGCAGAGTGGAACAAATCAAGGCTCTCATGGAAAAAGCCGACAACTATGACAAAAAGAACCTCAAGGAAAGAATGGCCAAGCTAGTCGGCGGAGTGGCCGTGATCAAAGTAGGCGCTGCTACTGAAGTGGAACAAAAGGAAAAGCAGCATCGAGTGGAAGACGCCGTGGAAGCTACCAAGGCGGCTATTGAAAAAGGAATTGTCCCCGGAGGAGGTATTTCTCTTTTGAACGAGTCCACCAAGCTTCGAGAATACAAGAGAAAAATGGGCGATAAGCTGAGCATTGAAGAAACCTCCGCGCTGGAAGTGCTTATTGAAGCGCTATCCGAACCCGTCAGACAAATTGCTCATAACGCCGGACTTTCTCCCGATCTGGTGATAAACACTATCTTGGACAACCAAAACGCTTATGAAAAGAAAGAGATCAAAAAAGGCAAGATGAGTGTTAATGTAATGAGAGATAAGAAGCAAATCAACTTTAACATGGGCTATGACGCCGCTTCGGATTTTTACGTAGATATGATCGACGCGGGCATCATTGATCCGGTGAAAGTGGTGACTTCCGCTTTGCGAAACAGCGTTTCCACGGCTGCCATGATTCTGACTTCCATGGCGGCGGTTGTTGAACTGCCAGAGAAGAAAGGCGAGGATTCCGGTTCCGGAGGCGGGATGCCGGCAGGAATGGGCGGCGGCATGCCGATGATGTAAAATAAAAAAATTGAAAACAAACCGCGCTTTATTTAAACGCTCCCCTTTTCCGGGGAGCGTTTTTGAAAACATTTTTGCCGGCGGAAGCGTAGTATAAGATGGCGGCGCCGGAATTGTCTAGCTTGATGCGGCTTTTCACCCTTTTTTTCGGTTTTTAAATACTTGCAATAACTATTTGGAGCGACCCTCCGGGTCGGTTCATTAGTTTTGAGTATATAGATCCCAAGTAATCGAGAGGGAACTTGCTCTAGCTTTACCCGGGAAGAATTATCAAG
Organism: Candidatus Moraniibacteriota bacterium; assembly: GCA_034522495.1. Classification (GTDB taxonomy): domain Bacteria; phylum Patescibacteriota; class Minisyncoccia; order Moranbacterales; family DUUL01; genus JAXHLG01. The sequence continues at coordinate 578,478 of JAXHLG010000002.1, forward strand.
GTTCAGGCGAGGACGCCTGAACCTGGAACGAGGACGCCTGAAAAACTGAAGTTCGACTTCAGCAACTGCTGAAGTCGAACTTCAGTGGAGAAAGAGAGGCGGCGGAGCTAAGCTCTGCCTGCTTGATTTATTGTAATTTTGAGGTTATTATTAAAGAGTAGGAGATTCGGAAGTTGGAATTTAAGTGACGGGGGAGGGTGGAAAATTTTGGGGAAATAGTAATGCTAGAAACTCAAAAGTCAAATCTCCCACCGCAAAGCGGGGTCCCGCTTTCATTAAAATAAAAAAGGTAGCGGGAAAAAGTCCCACCGCTTTGCGGGGTCCCGCTTTCAACTTACAATAATTAAGGTAGCGGGAAAAACCACAGCTAAAAGCTAAAAACTATATTCGCTTTGCAAGTGGAACTTATAGAAATTGGTGGAAACTTGCTCACTCCATTCGCGAAATTAATAGAAATTTATTGTAGTTACAATCAATTTCAACCAGTTTCTACAAATTTCCATGAATTTCTTAATTTTCTGTCATTTGAATTTAAAATTTTGAATTTGTTTAGAGTTTAGAATTTTCCGCCTGAGGCGGATCTGCCTTGGGCATGAAGTGCTTAGAGTTTCTTAAATCTTTTAAGCTTTCGGGCTTTGAGCTGTGGATTTGACTTTTGACTTTTGCGTTTTGACTTTTAAACATTTTGTGGATTTCCCGCCACTCTTATTCGGTATTTAAGAAACAGTCAGTTATCAAACATGAATCTTAATACTTGATTCATGATACTCATTTATCAAAATAAGCTATTTTTTCCATGACATTAAAAGAACTGCTTTCTGCAAGAAAAGAAAGGCCATTCAACAAGGAGCAGATTGAGCTAATCTCCAAGGCTTATTATTTTGCCAAAAAGGCTCACGAAGGACAGAAAAGAAGGTCCGGCGGGGATTATTTTGTCCATTCGGCCGAGACGGCGGGCACTTTGGTCAAAATGGGCTTAGGCTCAAAAACGGTGGCGGCGGCTCTCTTGCACGATGTTCCGGAGGACACTTCGACGACTATGGAGCAAGTTCAAAACATATTCGGGAAAGAGGTAGCCTTTATTGTTGACGGGATAACCAAGGTGGGCCAAATCAGGCTCAGAGGGAGGACGGACGAAGTTTATTTGGAAAATTTGAGGAAAATGTTCTTGGCCATGGCGGCCGACATCCGGGTGGTTCTGATTAAAATCGCCGACAGGCTTCATAATATGCAAACACTTTATGCGCTCCCGAAAGATAAGCAACAAAATATCGCTCAAGAAACCATGGAAGTTTTTGTTCCCATTGCCAACAGGCTGGGAATCGGAGAAATCAAAAATCAGCTGGAAGACTTGGCTTTTATGTATTTGTATCCCAAAGAATACGAAAAAACGGTAAAGCTTTCTCAAGAAGCTTTGACGGAAAGAAAAAAATATACGGAAAGAGCCATAAAAGAACTGAAAAGAGAGCTAAGAAGGGAAGGAGTAACAGTGTTGAATATTTACGGGAGAGCCAAGCATTATTACAGATTCTACCAAAAACTGAAAAAGCATGAAATGGAAGTGGAAAAAGTTTACGATCTTTCGGCTATCAGGATAATCGTGCCCAGCGTGGAGAGCTGCTACAAAACCCTGGGAGTGGTTCATCAAAAATACACTCCTTTAATCGGCCGCATTAAAGACTACATTTCTCTGCCCAAGCCAAACGGGTACAAGTCTTTGCACACTACTATTTTCGGTCCGGAAGGTAAAATATTGGAAGTGCAGATAAGAACCCAGAAAATGGACTATGAGGCCGAATACGGAATCGCCGCTCACTGGATTTATTCCGGAGATAAAGGGTTCAAAGACTGGCTTTTCAGCCGTGAATCGGGCGAGCTGGACAAGCAGCTCAGGTGGGTGAAGCAACTGAGAGAGTGGCACAGTGAAACGGGCGGCATGTCAGACGAGTTTTGGTCTTCTTTGAAAATCGATTTCTTTAAAAACCATATTTTCGCTTTTACTCCCCGCGGAGATGTGATAGAATTACCAGAAGGAGCTACGCCGGTAGATTTTGCTTATCAGATTCACACAGAAGTAGGCCACAAAACCAGCGGAGCGAAAGTGAATCAACAAATGGTTTCGCTTGATTATACTATCAAAAACGGCGACGTGGTGGATATTATAAAAGAGAAGAACAAAAAAGCGCCCAACCGGGACTGGCTGGAATTTGTCAAGACCGCCCAGGCCAGATCCAAGATAAAACATGGGCTTAAAAAGCACGGGAAATTGTAGGAAAATAAAATTGATTTTTTTGTCATTCTGATGAAAATCAGAATCTCTTTACAAAGCCTTTTTTGGTAATCTTAAGATTCTGAATCCCGCCAGAGGCGGACACGGCCCGTCAAAGCCGGATAAACAAGTTCAGAATGACATTCTTTCAGTGGTTTTTTAGAAAATCGTTGGAATCGATGGAGAGTTACCTGAGCAACTAGTTGATTTGATCGGTTAATTCCGTGAAATAATTTTGGAGAAATTAAGGCTTTTCAAATCTTATTTCATGGGATCAATTGGGATAGAAATCAAAAAAGTAGGAAATTGATTGGAAATTTGGAAGCGTATAAACACGACAAACGCAGCTTGTCGGGTTTAGAGAGCGTATTTTAATACAAAATTACTGCTAGCCAGGCATTGCTTGCCGCTTATGTAATTCGTATAAACGGATTATTTCCCACCGGAGGCTAAGCCGGTTGCCAACAACAAACAATCAATTGCTGTTCTCGCACCCAATATCGCACATGACAAACTTGCTAAACTTTTCATTTCCACACTATTTATATTTGTCAAATTTTCAAAAAGATATTACAATATTCAAGTATAACGAAACTGTTGGAAAATGATGATATGGGTTGATGGCTCTTGGTTGAGTTGGCGCAAGGAGTCATGCTTCAAGCCATTTTCTTCTCGTACATCCGGCGCGAGGATTTAAACAAAAATAACTAATATAAAATGAGTAAAGAAGAATATATAGCGGCTATCGACATCGGATCTTCCAACGTGAGCGCGGTTATTGCCCAAATGATACCGGAAGAAAAACCCCGGATTGTCGGAGTGGGCAAGTCTTCCACCCAAGGCCTCAGGAAAGGAGTTATCGTAGACTTGGAAGAGGTGACTCAATCCATAAAATCTTCAGTGGAACAAGCTGAAAGAATGGCCGGTACGAGAATAGAGGAGGTTTATGCTTCCGTGGGAGGCAGTCACTTGTCTTGCGCCGCCACCAAAGGAGTAATCGCAGTGGGGAAAGCCGACGGCGAGGTAACGGAAGAAGACGTGGAAAGAGCTATTGAAGCCAGCCAAGCCATCAATGTTCCCCATAACTACGAAATCATCCACATTATTCCCCAAAGCTTTAACTTGGACAATCAGACCGGCATCAAGGAGCCGGTGGGAATGAATGGCGTCAGGCTGGAGATGAGAGGTATTATTGTAATTGCGTTTTCTCCGCATTTACGCAATATTTCAAAATGCTTAAATAACGCCGGCATTGATTTGACAGGCTTTGTGGCTTCTCCTTTGGCCTCGGCGAAATCCGTTTTAAACAAAAGGCAAAAAGAGCTGGGCGTGGCATTAATAGACATTGGCGGAGGCACGACGTCGTTGGCTGTTTATGAAGAAAGAGAATTGATTTATCTTTCCGTATTGCCTGTAGGGGCGGGTCATATAACCAACGATGTGGCGATCGGCATGCGAACATCCATTGATGTCGCCGAAGATGTAAAGATAAGATACGGTTCTGCTCTTCCCGGGGAGATCGGCAAAGGAGAGCAAATTAATTTAGCCGAGATAAACTCTGAAGAAGAGGGATCAATTTCCCGGAAACATATCTCGGAAATCATAGAAGCCAGAACAGAAGAAATTTTTCAGATGGCTGAGAAAGAGCTGAAGAAGATCAATCGTTCCGCGCTTCTGCCGGCGGGGGCTGTCTTGACCGGAGGAGGATCTTGTTTGCATGGAATGGTGGATCTGGCCAAGGATAATTTGAAGCTGCCGGCTCAGGTGGGATTTCCCATGGAACTTTCCGGTTTGATTGACAAGGTGGACGATCCGACGTTTGCCGTATCGGTCGGACTAATAATGTGGGCCGCCGAAGAAGATCGGGGGCGCGGGAGCTCGGGAGGCGATTTCTTGGAAAAGTTCAAGGATTTCAAAAATTTCGACAAAGTTAAAGATGTGAAAAAGTGGTTCAAGGGATTTTTGCCGGGGAGTTAAAAACGAGAATCCCCATTCTGTTTAATACAGGAATTACGCAATTGCTCTTCGGCAACGCCGAGAGCAAAGCAAGGGTTGGTTTTATGCGCACTTGCCTTTTTGGCTTATTAAGATGTTTTTTTAAAAGAAAAACCTTTTTGTTTCTAAAATATTTTTCGATCAGATGCAAAAACCAACCCTTGCTTTGCCCTCTCTTTTTTAGGCAATAGAGAGTCAAGCGTGTAATTGCTATAATAGTTAAATTTAATAATTATTAGCCATTATTTTCCTACAAGGGACTGCTTCCAAACACCGTTTTTACTGCAATCCTACATTTTTTGCTAAATTTTCCAAAAATTTTTTTGCCTTAGCTAAGGCAAAAGCTGCAAAAATTGTTTGAAAAATTTATCTAAAAAATGAGAAATTTCGTACTAAAACGGTGTTTGGAAACAGTCCCTATAAATTTACAAACTCAAGTATACATTAGCGTAAAATGTTTTAATGTTAGTATGTTTAAATGCTGTATGAGTTTTTTTTGATTTGACTTTTTATTTGAATCTGTTAAAATCTCTTAACTAGATTTAACTTATGTTCTATAATAAGAACCAGGGTTTATATCAGGGGTAAAAATATTCAAAAATTAATTAATTCAAAATGGCTGAAGTAAAACCGGAGGTTGAAACATTTGCTAGAATCAAAGTTGTTGGCGTCGGCGGATCAGGCAGCAACGCTATCACCAGAATGATTGAGTGCAAGCTTTCGGGAGTGGAGTTTGTGGCTGTTAATGCTGACGCGCAGGACTTGCACGCTTGTGGCGCCAAAGAAAAAATTCATATTGGAAAAAATTTAACCAAAGGACTGGGTACGGGAATGAACCCGGAATTGGGAAGGCAGGCGGCGGAAGAAAACCGAGACGAAATCCATGAAGCTCTTAAGAGCTGCGATATGGTTTTTGTGGTTTACGGAGCCGGCGGAGGGACCGGGTCCGGAGCGGGTCCGGTGGTGGCTGAAGCGGCCAGGGAAGCCGGGGCCTTGACAGTGGGAGTAATCACCAAGCCTTTTTCTTTTGAAGGCAAACAAAGAGCGGCTATCGCGGATGAATCGCTGGAGAACCTAAAAGACCGAGTGGATACTCTGATTACTATTCAAAACGATAAATTGCTGCAAATAATCGATCGGCAGACTTCTTTATTGAACGCTTTCCGGATCGTAGACGATGTTTTGAGGCAGGGCGTGCAAGGCATTTCAGACCTGATTACCAAACCGGGAATAGTTAACGTGGATTTTGCGGACATCAAATCCGTGATGCAGGACAGCGGTTCGGCTTTAATGGGAGTGGGAGTGGTTGCCGGAGAAAACCGGGCTCAGCAAGCGGCCAAAGAGGCGGTCAACTCTCCTTTGCTGGATGTTTCCGTGGAAGGAGCCCGAGGAATCCTGTTTAATGTTACCGGCGGAACAGATCTCACAATGATGGAAGTCAACGAAGCGGCCAATCTAATCACGGAAAACGTTGATCCCAACGCCAGAATTATTTTCGGAGCGGCTTGTGATGAGACTGTGAAAAAAGGTGAAATCAAAATTACCGTAGTAGCTACGGGATTTGACGGCGAAGGCGTGCAACAGGAAGGATTTTTAGAGCAAATTCAAAGCGCTAACTTTGGAGAAGAATCGCAAAAGGAAGAGGAGGAGCAAAACTTTTACAGCGATTTTGGATCAATTCAGCGCCGGCAAGGACATTCAGAGGGAAAAGAAGAGGAAGAAAGCGGAGGCAAAGCCGGCTTTACTAAAAAGGAAATTGAGAAAGAGGATGGCGGGGACGAAGATCAAAAAAATGATTTTGTCGACAAAAGTCCGCTGGAAGACTCCGATGACGACTTGGAGATACCGGCATTTATTAGGAAGAAAATGGGAAAATAATACATGGTTTTTTGTTTGGAAAGGTGTGCTTATAAAATCCGAACAAAAAGGCATTGACATTTATTCAACGGTTTTGTAGAATCGTAATTGCTTGTTTACGTTCAAGTTCCAATTGTTTTTAATCGAATAATCAAATAATATTTTAATCAGTATGCCGACAATTAATCAACTAATTAGAAAACCCAGGAAAAAAGTTGCCAAAAAATCGCAAACCACTGCGCTTGATTTCGGGTTTAACACCATTCAGAACAAGCCGGTAAGCTACCCTTCTTGCTACAAAAGGGGCGTGTGCGTTAAGGTGGGCACTACCAGCCCGAAAAAGCCTAATTCGGCCTTGCGTAAAATCGCCAGAGTGAAACTGACCAACGGCAGGGAAGTAACAGCCTATATTCCAGGAGAGGGGCATAATTTACAGGAGCACTCCATTGTTTTACTAAGAGGCGGAAGAGTTCCGGATCTTCCCGGCGTGAGATATCAGGTAGTCAGAGGAGTCTTGGACGCAGCCGGAGTGGAAGGCAGAAAAAACAGCAGATCCAAATACGGCTGCAAAAAACCCAAGGAGAAATAAGTTTTTAAACGCAAACGATAAAGCTCAGGCAATGAAGGCGGATGATAACCGAAAATTGCACCCTGAGAAAGAGCAAAAATATCTTGAAGATGTAAAATAATTTTGTGTTTGTGAATTGGGTTTTGTAATTTGTGCTTTGTTTGTGCTTTGTGCTTTTTTGATTTGTGTTTTATAAAGTATTTGTTGTTGGCTAATTCGATGGATTTATTTTTTTTGAAGAAAATTTGCTTAGAATTTAATAATGTCAATTTATGTCTAGAAAAATTACATATTACAAGAAAAATTGGACGCCCGATTCCGTGTACAACTCGATAATTGTGGGCAGGTTTACGGGCCACTTAATGAAAGGCGGGAAAAGATCGGTGGCTGAAAAGATTATTTATGATTCATTTGATGAAATCCATCAAAGAACCAAAAGAGGCGGACTAAACGTTTTTGAGCAAGCCATCAAGAACGTTTCTCCTTTAATGGAATTGAAAAGCAGAAGAATCGGAGGCGCCAATTACCAAGTGCCTGTGCCGGTGATCGGGGACAGAAGGGCGACTTTGGCTATGAGGTGGATCAAGGATGCAGCGGCGGCCAGGAAAGGCAAAAAAATGTCATCCAGATTGGCCGATGAATTGGTTGAAGCGGCAGAGAAGAAAGGCGCGGCTTTTAAGAAGAGGGAGGATACTCATAGAATGGCTGAAGCTAATAAAGCTTTTGCTCATTTTGCATAGATATTTTGCAAACAAAATAGATTCCAAGATACAAGGATACAAGGACACAAGGATACAAATAATAACCAATAATCAAACTTCAATTATTCAAACTACTTTTTGAATATTTATATTTGAAGTTTGCTTGAGTCTTGTGTTTTGCAGGATTTGTAAAGCTTTAAACCGGTCAACGCAACAGTAGAAAAACCAACAAGAAGTTTTAATTAAATTATAAATACTTGAAGAATGCCAAGAAATTATCCAATTGAAAAAAATAGAAATATAGGGATTATCGCCCATATTGATGCCGGTAAAACAACTACTACCGAGCGTGTTTTGTTTTATACCGGCATTTCGCACAAAATCGGCGAAGTGCACGAGGGAGAAGCCGTTATGGACTGGATGGCCCAGGAGAGAGAAAGGGGCATTACTATTACCTCAGCGGCCACCACTTGCTATTGGGGCGATTACCAGATCAATATTATCGACACGCCCGGACATGTGGATTTCACGGTTGAAGTGGAAAGATCTCTTCGCGTATTGGACGGCGGAATAGTTGTGTTTGATGGGAAAGAAGGCGTAGAGCCTCAATCGGAAACCGTTTGGAAGCAAGCCGATAAATACAATGTTCCCAGAGTTTGTTTTATTAATAAAATTGATAAAGAGGGAGCGGATTTTGAAAGGTCGTTCGATTCTATCCAAAAAAGATTGTCTCCTCATGCCATGGCGGTCCAATATCCAATCGGTCAGGACGCCGGCCACAAGGGAGTGGTGGACTTGATTAAAATGAAAGCGATTTATTTCCAAGGCCAGTATGGAGAAAAAATGGAAGAAGAGGAAATCCCGGAAGATTTGGTGGAAACAGCCAAAAAATGGAGAGAGGCTATGATAGAGAAAGTCTCGGAAGTGGATGATCAAGTAATGGAAAAATTTCTCGAAGGCCAAGACGTTTCCGAGGAAGAGCTTAAAAGAGGCATAAGAACAGGCACGATTGCCGGAGAAATCCATGCGGTTTACACCGGTACGGCCTTAAAGAACAAGGGCGTTCAGCCTTTGCTGGATGCTGTCGTTGACTTTCTGCCCTCTCCGGCAGATGTTCCGCCGGTAGAAGGAGTAGACATGAAGGACGAAAATGAGAAACTCAACAGAAAAGCCTCCGATGAGGAACCTTTTTCAGCTTTAGCGTTCAAGGTGGCTACGGATCCCTACGTTGGCCAGCTGGTGTTTTTCCGGGTTTATTCCGGATCATTGAAAGCCGGATCTTATGTTCTCAATTCTACCAAAAACAAGAAAGAAAGGGTGGGCAGGATACTGAGAATGCACTCCAACCATCGAGAAGAAATGGAAGATATATTTGCCGGCGGCATTGGTGCGCTAGTGGGACTCAAAAACACTTCCACCGGCGATACGCTCTGTGACGAGAAAGAAACCATCATCCTCGAAACTATCAAATTTCCCGAACCCGTTATTTCCATATCAATTGAACCTAAAACCAAGGCCGATCAGGAAAAGATGGCAACGGCTTTGAGAAAGCTGGCAGATGAAGACCCCACTTTTACGATTAGAACCGATGAAGAAACCGCTCAGACAGTGATCTCCGGAATGGGAGAACTGCACTTAGACATAATTGTTGACAGATTAAAAAGAGAATTTAAAGTAGAGGCGAATGTCGGCCGCCCTCAAGTGGCTTACAGGGAAACCATCAAGGGCCAAGCGGATGCAGAAGGAAAATACATCAAGCAATCCGGCGGAAGAGGCCAATACGGACATTGTTGGCTTAAGGTGGAGCCGCTGGAAGAAGGCGCCGGCTTTGAATTTGTGGATGAAATAAAAGGCGGTATTATCCCCGGCGAGTATATACCGGCAATTCAAAAAGGAATCAAAGAGGCCATGGAGAAGGGAATTCAAGCGGGCTATCCCTTGGTGGACTTGAAAGCCACTGTTTATGACGGTTCTTACCACGAAGTGGACTCTTCCGAGGCAGCTTTCAAAATCGCAGGCTCTATGGCATTCCAAGAGGCGGCTAAAAACGCTTCCCCGATTATTATGGAACCGATAATGAGAGTGGAAGCAATAACCCCGGAGGAGTTTATGGGGGATGTTGTGGGAGATTTGAATTCCAAGAGAGGTCAAATTGAAGAAATGGAAGACAGAGGAGAAGGCCGAGCCAAAACCAAAGTTATCCACGCTCTTGTTCCGCTTGCCAACCTTTTTGGCTACTCCACTCAATTAAGATCCATGTCGCAAGGCAGGGCTAACTATTCCATGGAATTCGATCATTATGCGGAAGTTCCATCCAGCGTTGCCGAGAAGATCAAAAATGGAGAAGTTTAAGGATTTGACAAAAACTGCAGCTTTGTTAAAATTAAGATTGGCGAACGTATTAATAATAAGTAATTAATAAATCTAAAAATAATAATCTGTCTTAGCGAAAGAATTAAAATTCGCTAGCGCAGATTAAAGAAAAAATATGACTGAAAAATTCGAAAGGAGTAAGACTCATATCAACGTGGGAACTATCGGACACGTTGACCATGGAAAAACTACTCTTACCGCGGCAATCCTGCACGCTATGGAATTGGCGGGAAAGAAAGGCTCTCACAAGAGCGTAGCTGAAATAGATAAAGCCCCGGAAGAAAAAGAAAGGGGAATTACTATTGCTACCGCTCATGTGGAATACGAAACCGACAAGAGGCACTATGCTCATGTGGACTGTCCGGGGCACGCTGACTATGTTAAAAACATGATCACCGGCGCGGCTCAAATGGACGGCTCAATCTTGGTGGTTTCGGCCACTGACGGACCTATGCCTCAAACCAGAGAACACATTCTCCTGGCCAGACAGGTGGGAGTGCCCGAGATAGTGGTTTTCCTCAACAAGGTGGACATGGTGGAGGATCCCGAGTTGATTGATTTAGTGGAAGAAGAGGTCAGGGAATTATTGACTCAGTATGAATTTGACGGAGACAATGCTTCCATCGTCAGAGGATCCGCTTTGAAAGCTTTAGAAGCCAAGGATCAAAACGATGAATCAGTTAAACCGATTTTTGAAATTTTGGAAGCTTTGGACGAAAAAATACCGGAGCCTCAAAGAGACATTGAAAAGCCTTTCCTGCTTCCCATCGAAGACATCTTTACCATTGAAGGAAGAGGTACTGTGGTAACGGGAAGAATCGAAAGAGGCCAAGTGACCGTTAATGAAGAAGTTGAAATTGTGGGCCTTAAAGATACCTCCAAAACAACCGTTACCGGCATTGAAATGTTTAATAAAACCTTGGAAAAGGGCGAAGCCGGCGATAACGCGGGAATTCTATTGAGGGGGGTTAAAAAAGAGGACGTGGAAAGAGGACAAGTTTTGGCTAAGCCGGGAAGTATTAAGCCCCACAGCGAATTTGAAGCCGAGGTTTATATTCTAACCAAAGACGAAGGCGGACGCCACACTCCATTCTTCAAAGGATACAAACCCCAATTCTACATCAGGACGACTGATGTTACCGGCGAGGTTGTTTTGCCGGAAGGAACTGAGATGGTAATGCCTGGAGATACTGTTAACATCAATATAAAATTGGTTGCTCCGGTCGCGATGGAAGATGGAATGAGATTTGCTATTCGAGAAGGCGGTAAAACCGTAGGCGCGGGAGTGGTTACCAAAATTTCCAAGTAAATTTCCTCGATGATTAAAACAGCCCCGTATCAAGGGGCTGTTTTTTTACGCAAATAAACTCTAAACTCTTGGATTTACCCATAACATTTTACCCTCCCCTACAGAAACAGCCCCCCTATGATTTTGCGCCGATCTTTGATATAATACGCCCATGTGTTAAAAGCTTTACAAGAAAAAATGAAAAATAAAGAAAAAATGAAAAACAATGATTGGCACAACCTTTCTTCTGAAAAAGTTGCAGAAATTTTGGAAGTTGACGCCAAGGCAGGGTTGGAAGAAAAGGAAGTGTCTCACAGAAGGCGAAAATACGGTAAAAACAAAATATCCAAAGAAAAGAAGTTTTCCCGGTTTAAGATTTTATTAAGCCAGCTGCGCAGCCCCCTAATTTATATTTTGATATTTGCGGCAGGCGTGACGTTTTTTTTGGGGAATTGGACCGATTCGCTGGTGATTATTTTAGCGGTGGCGGTGAATTCCGCATTCGGCTACTGGGAAGAGGCCAAGGTATCCAAGATCTTTAAGAAATTGCGTTCGGCCTTGAAAACCAAGGCCATAGTTATTCGAGAAGGAAGAAAAAAAGAAATCTTGCAGGAAAAATTAGTAGTTGGCGATATTATCAGACTAAAAACCGGCAATAAAATACCGGCAGACGCCAGAGTGGTAGAATCTGATAACTTGCGGGTATCCGAGGCGATTCTGACCGGCGAGTCAGAGCCTTCGCGGAAGATCGCCAAAAAGCTTCCCAAGGATACTCAGCTAGCCGAAAGAGAGAATATGGCATATCTGGGAAGCCTGGTTGAATCCGGAAGCGCTAAAGCCATCGTAGTGGCGGTAGGAGACGATACCAAAACCGGAGACATCGCCAATATGCTCCGAGAAACTCGGGAAGAAAAAAGCCCGCTTCAGAAAAAAATGATCTCTTTTGGACGAGTTATCGGTAGCGTAATCGGGGTTTTATCCGTAGTTCTTTTTCTGGGCGGGCTTATCCGGGGAGACAGCGTTGTGCAAACATTCGAGGCGGCGGTGGCAATTGCTGTTGGCGGAATCCCCGAGTCATTGCCGGTGGTTATGACCGTGATACTGGCTATAGGAGTAGAAAGGCTATTGAAAAAGAAAGGCCTGGTAAGGAAAATGAATTCAGTGGAAACTCTCGGCTCTGCTTCCATTATATGCTTGGACAAAACTAAAACTTTAACCCAGGGCAAAATGGAAGCGGATGAGATTGTTGCCGAAGATGACAACGCAGCTATTAGAATTGCAGTTTTGTGTAACGCGGCTTACGCGGAAAATCCGGAAAAAAAGATGGAAAAGTGGAAAGTTAACGGCTCTCCCACTGATAAGGGGTTGTTTTTTACCGGCCGAAAAAAAGGCCTATTCAAGCATGATTTGGAAAAGGAATCCAAAGAATTGATAAAGCTGGAATTTAACTTTGGCAATAAATACCAAGCCGCCTTAAGAGAAGAAAAAGACGGTTATCGCTTATATGTCACCGGCGCTCCGGAGGAGGTTCTTAGCAGATCCAAAAAACAAGGCAAATGGGAAGGGCGATCTCAAGCAATGGCCCAGGAAGGGTTGAGAGTGGTGGCATTGGCAAGAAAGGAAATTGCGAAACCGCCTAAAACCAAAGAAGAACTGGCCAAGCAGGTAAAGGATCTTGACTTTGCAGGGTTGGTTGGCTTTAAGGATCCGCTTAGGCCGGATATAGCATCCGCTATAAAAAAGGCGCGTCAAGCGGGGGTAAGGCCCATTATTATTACCGGCGATCAAAAGAAAACAGCCCAGTTTGTGGCTAAAGAGGCGGGAATAGAGTTTGAAGAGGATCAGGTTATGGAAGGCCGGGAATTGGAAAAAATGTCGGATGAAGAACTTTCGGATGTAGTTGATAAGTATAGAATATATGCCAGGACGGAACCGAAGCATAAAATCAGGATTGTCTCGGCCTGGCAAAAAAAGGGAGAGATTGTGGCTATGGTGGGAGACGGAGTGAATGACGCTCCGGCCATTAAGAAAGCAGATATTGGGCTCTCCTTGGGATCGGGGACGGAAATTGCCAAAGAAGCCTCTGATTTGATTCTGCTTAATGACAGCTTTAAAATAATTGTTCAAGCCATTTCCGAAGGACGAACCATTTTGGACAATCTAAGAAAGTCTATAGCCTATGTGCTAAGCGATTCTTTTGCTTCTATCATTGTTGTGGGAGCCGCTAGAATAGTATTTGGGTGGCCTCTCCCCATTTTGCCGGTGCAAATTTTATGGAATAATTTCATTGAAGACAGTTTGCCGACGATCTCCTACGCTTTTGAAGACTCTGAAAAGGATGTGATGAAAAGAAAGGCTTCTGCCCAAAAACAGCCCCTTCTCAACAAGGAGATGAAAACTTTGATATTTTTTACCGGAATAATAAAGCAATTTCTGGTTTTGTTTCTGTTTTGGTTGCTTTGGAAGGAAATGGCTTGGAATCTCGACTATGTTAGAACCTTGATATTCGGAACATTCGCTTTTGATACCGCTTTTGTCATTTTTTCATTTAAAAACCTCAGGAAAAATATTTGGCAGATAAACCCGTTTTCCAACAAGTGGCTAAATATATCTTCTCTATTTGCCATCGGAGCTTTTGTTTCCACGCTATATGTTCCATTCTTAAGCGGTCTTATTAAAACCGTTCCCTTGGACTTAAAAGGATGGCTGATTTTATTTGCCTTTGTTGCTGTAAATATTTCCCTTATTGAACTAACCAAATGGTTCTTCATTTCCCGTTCGAGATAGAAGAAACCGGCATTGAATGCATTGTTTCCAAAGAGTTTAAATGTCTCTTTTCAAAGTTCTTTTTTTACTAAAATGACTCTTTTTTCACCCATTAAAATTTCCTTTTTATCGCGGCTGTCCGGCAGATCGCGGATGCTTTCCATCAAATTGTCGTAAGAATATCTAAAATTTTCACCTCGCCTGGTTCCGGGATCGTTAGTGATAAACTCCCCGCTTTTCTCATCATAACCGGTTAGCGTCAATGCGTGATACAAGGGTCCCGGAGTTTGGAAGTTGGGATTTTCCAAGACTCTGCCGGCGGCGGGAACGATGAAAAGATTGCCATTTGCCAACTCTTTTTTGATTTCTTTGACAGAGGGCTTTTCCATCAAATTGAAGCGGTCTTTCTTGTAATCATAAAACTCTTCGGCCAGAGCGATTATTTGCTTAGCCTTGATATCAACATCAAAACCAAGCTCTTCTTCTTCAAATTTTACCATTTGCTTGATCATTTTGTCTGCATCTTCTTTGCTGATTGACTTGGTCTCCTGCAAGTAAAGGTGAGCCATAATCAAAGCCGCCTCCTCGCAGGCTTCTTGGTGAAGCGGATCCCATTTGGCGAAAGGAGACTGGGACAAAAAAGGAGCTTTGTTCAGATGAAACTCCGGAAGAGAAGTGTTTTTTGAATCATCATCACTTTTTCCGTTATTTTGACTATCGGATATTTTTGTTTCTTGACTATTGCCAACTCCATTCTTCTCCTCCGGCTCTCCGGCCTTTTCTGTTTTAACGGCTTCAAGATTGTCTTTTAATGAATTGCTAGAATTTGGCTGATTGTTTGGCTTTTCCGTTTGATGCAAAAGATTCCAGCCAAGCAACGCGAAGGCTGTTATGAGCAATATAGTTAAAAATTTCTTCATAGACTAGGATATATTGATTTAATTCAAACAATATTATACAATAAAATACCGTTTTTGAAACCACTGAAGAATTGATTATTTTGTCATTCTGAATGCCACCGCTATAGCGGGGTGCCGCTTAAGCGGCAAAAATCAGGATCTCTTTACAAAGCCTTTTTTGGCAATCATTAGATTCTGAATCCCGCCAGAGGCGGACACAGCCCGTCAAAGCCGGGTAAACAAGTTTAGAATGACATTCTTTAGTGGTTTCGCTTTTGTACATTATAAGAATAACATAAGGAGCAGGCTATGAGAACCAAGATTATCTTTTTTCCGGGGTTTCCTGTGTTTGCAACTAGTCTGGGGTTGTTTCTGGATAAACTAAGAGAAGAAAGGTTTTTAGTGCAAGCTAAGGGATATAACCAAAGAATAAAACCTGCCAGCAATGAGAAATATGTTCTCATGGGGTACTCGGCCGGCGCTGTTGGCGCTTTAAGCTTTGCCAAAGGGCATTCAAAAAACGTGGATAAAATCATTTTGATTGATCCGGCCGGATTTCCGCCGCCTAGAAATTTTCTTTCTCATGTATGGAATTTCCGGAAAGAGAGCCGGCGCCTTCCGGCTTCAATTAAGATGGAACTGAAGGCTGAGCTTGGGAGAGATTCAATGGGAAAAAAATGGAAGTCAGTAAGGCAAATTATCTCTTTCGATTTGATAAAGGAGATAGAGGAGGCGTACTTGGATAAAGAAGAAATATATATTGTAAAAAGCATCTGGGATCTTATGTTTTCCTCAGGGAGGAACTTTCAACTCCCTAACGACTTAAATTTAATTAAGATTGCGGGAAATGGCCATTTCGGCTTGATAAAAAATTATCGCCGATACAAAGAAGCGATAAACGATATTTTTTAGTGACGTTTATTTGATTTAATAAGCGGTCTGCAACGCAGGCCGCTTTTCTCTTGGGTTGATGATTTTTCCAACCGGGGTTAAACTATCTTTATAGATATCTGATACGTATTGCTGCCGGGGTTATTGCATAGACCGGTCCGTTTAAAAGAAAAGGATTTGCTCGATTGCATTTTTCTTCACGGATCGCGGCAGATTATAAATAAAAAAGACAGCCCTTTATTTCTATGAAAAAAAGAGAACCGGTTAAAAATATCATACTTTTTATTTTGCTTGCTATTTCAGGCTTGCTTCTGGCCGGCTTGTTGATTTTTCTATGCTGGGAGGAGGATTTGGAATGGGGCGGCAGCCAGAGAGAAAGCCAGAAAATCGGAACAGAAAGCATCGGCGCGCAAGCGGAAAACGAAAAACGCGACCCAGAAGAAAAAGAAAACCGGGAAACGGCGTCCTTGGTATTTGCCGGAGATTTAATGACGGATCGCTACATTAGAACGGTGACAGAACGGCGGGGATTTGAGTATATATTAGGTGAAAAAGTAAAAGATTTACTGGGCGGAGCAGATTGCGCAGTTGCCAACTTGGAGGGACCGATTACGGATTTTGAATCCAAAAGCCAAGGCACGGAAGCCGGCTCCGAGGCCAACTATTATTTTACTATGCCGCCGGAAACAGTGGAATTTCTAAGCGAAAAAAACTTTTGCGCAGTAAACATCGGCAACAACCACATACTGAATTTTGGCTCAAAAGGCCTTGAACAAACCAAGCAACGGCTGGAAGAGGCGGGAGTAGGTTACTTTGGCGAGCCAAATAAAAATGAAAAAACGCTGATCAAAGAAATAAACGGTGTTAAAATTGCCCTGGTAAGCTACAATCAATTCGAGTTTATAGACAGTGGAGAAAATATTATACTTTCCAATATAAAAAAGGCCAATAAAAAAGCGAATCGGGTGATTGTTTATAGCCATTGGGGTGAGGAGTACAGGAAATCGGCCGACGCAGAGCAAAAAGAAATGGCAGGGAAGTTTATTGACGCGGGAGCAGACTTGGTAATTGGTTCTCATTCCCATGTAATCGGGGAAGAGGCGACCCATAAGGGGAGAAAAATCTATTATTCTCTCGGCAATTTTGTTTTTGATCAGTATTTTTCCGCAGAAACGCAAGAAGGACTGTTGATTAAAGCAGTTTTTTCCAAAAAAAACGAGTTGTTTAAAATCGATCAGTTTAAAGTAAAGATGCAAAGCGACGGCAAAACCGTTCTGATTGATTAACTTGTTTCAAAAACTGATCTTGCGTGCAATACAAGACAAAGAAGAACCGCGAAATTCACAAGGGCGGATTCCGGCCTCGCCCCGGCCTCGCGTATTGATTTTTATTTAAATAGATGTTAAAATAATTTCTTGCAAGGCGAAGGAGGGGTTTTGAGATAGCGCTGGAGCTGGTTCTGGAAAAATCTTTTTATTTAAAAGCAATATTCTTCAATAAGTTTATTATTATTCTATTTTAAAATGGCAACTGCTAAAACCTGTCCGATGGAAGGCGGATGTGAAGATAAAACGGATGAAGAGTTGGTGGAGCTTGTTAAGAAAAACAAGGAATGCTACGTATGCCTGATGGAAAGATATGAAGATAAAATTTCCCGCTACATAAAAAGAATAAGCGGGGTTAATGAAGAAACTTGTGAAGATATTTTGCAGGATGTTTTTATGAAAGTATATATAAACTTAAACAGTTTCAAACCGGAAATGAAATTTTCCTCTTGGCTTTATCGTATTGCACATAATGAAGTCATCAATCATTGGAGGAAGCACAAAAGGAACAAGCCGGGAAATGTATCCATTGATTATCATGAATTGCTTAAAAATATCATTAAATATGAATATAATACCGAAGAAGGGGTGTATCAGAAGATGATTAACAGCGATTTGCGAAAGGCACTCGATAGGCTGGATGAAAAGTATAAAACGGTCTTGGTTCTGAATTACCTGGAAGGCAAAAGCTACCAGGAAATTGCCGACATTCTAAAAAAGCCTATTGGGACAGTTGGAACCCTTATAAGCCGAGCTAAAAAAAAGGTGCTGGAGGAACTGAAAGAGGAGGGAGTCACCAGCAGCAAGGCTCTAAAAGACTGATTTTTTTAATCAACCTAAGCATTTATTTATGAGCAAAAAACCCGGAAAGGCCTCCAAGAAAAAAATAGCACGCAAGGTTTTTGAGGATATAAATAAAAACCAAGTAAAAATGAAATCTCATTGCAATATTCTTTTTTGCAAAATTCTTTGGATTTTCCTGGCTTTTTTGGCGTTTGTCCTGGCTTTATATATCGGCAGTTTGTCAATGAACTATCTTATCAGCTTCAAGCCTTTTTCCGTCTTGCGGAATAATTTATTTTTTATACCCGCTTTTTATCCTTTCTTGTTAATTGGTGTTGTTGCGGCTTTGGTCTATGCGGCTTCTCGCTTTTATCGAGAAGGTCGCAGCCGGTGCAGGCATGAAGAGTGGATGCTGTTGGGTGCCCTTTTCTTTACAACAATTGCCGTTTTGTTTTTTTCGGCAAGAACCGGGACCGATGAGCATGTTTTTAAGGCGACGGAAAAATCCGATTTGGGAAAACAGATTTTTGTCAGCAGATATAATTATTGGAGTATTCCGGAGAAAGGAACACTGTCCGGGCTGGTGGCGGAAGAAGTCAGGCCGCTGGAAATTTATAAGATTAGGGATTGGAGGGGCCGCTCCTGGCATGTTCTAGTTGATAGGTGCCCGGAAGATAAAAGAAAGATGTTTGAAACTCAGGCCAGGGTGAAAATGATAGGGCAAAAAGACGAAAGCGCCGATAACTTAAGTTTCAGCGCCTCGAACGTCTGGATCTGGGGCTACTAATAAGAAATCGTACCGCTTTAAAAATATAATTATTTTACATATATTGCCCCGCATTGCGGGGCAGGCTCTAGTTATTTTCCTTTTAAAACCATAATTAAAATCAAAAACCCGAATCCCAAGAGAATTCCATAAAGAAAAATCTCAGCTTGATTAAAGAAGCCGATTCTTTGAAGATCCAAAATGGCATAGACGGAAAAAAAGATGGGAATGATCAAGACAAAAGAAAAAACATGAAAAACCGGAACGTCTTTGTCATTAGTATTAAAAGCAATGGGCAAGGCCATCAGGGAAACAAGAATGGTTGCAATAAGCCATAAAGAAAAATAAAAATAATTTCCTAAAGCGAGATTTATAAGAGAAACTGAGAAAACGGCCAGCGGGGGAAGCACAAATAATTTACGCATTTTGTTTTTTTATCGTTTAGAATTAAAACGAAACCATTGAAGAATTGATTATTTTGAAAATTTGTCATTCTGATGAAAATCAGAATCTCTTTACAAAGCCTTTTTTGATAATCATTAGATTCTGAATCCCGCCAGAGCCTGCCTGGCAGCAGACAGGGCGGACAAGCCCGTCAAAGCCGGGTAAACAAGTTCAGACATTCTTCAGTGGTTTCTAGAACTTCACTTGAATTATAACAAAAAAATGCAAATGTGGGAAGTGAGAAGCGGGAGACAGGAATTTGCCTTTGATGGTCGGTTTGTTCGCCGGTCGTCATTTACCAGTCATATAAAAAGTAATCATCAGTCATCAAAAAAAATCAAGCACCGCTTTAATAATATAAATATTTTACCTTATTTGCCCCGCATTGCGGGGCAGGCCCTAATTAGGGATTGTTTCCAAACGCCATCTTCTCATTTCTCACATTTCTCACGAAGTCTTGTAAAAATGAATCATCCTTGTTATATTTATCGTATAGGAATTTCAAAAAATCCTATACACCGCTGATTTCACGCGGATTATAACCCCGTAAAACTACTTCGCAGCAACGGGGCAAGCGCAGATTTACGCGGGATGCTAAATGCGCGAAGCTTAATTTATCGTATAGGAATTTCAAAAAATCCTATACACCGCTGATTTCACGCGGATTATCACGCAGATTTACGCGGGATGCTGAATGTGCGAAGCTTAATTTGACCATATAAAAAACTTAATGAAGAATAAATGGCAAAAGAAGAAAACAAAGAGGAGGGAGGGGTAAAAACCAAAGAATTTTTGGAAGAAAAAGAGAGGGAGGAGAGGGAAGAAATTAATGAGGAAAAAAACAAAAAACTGGGCAAGTTCAAAATAGTGGCGCTGTTTTTGCTGGGGATTTTTGCGGGAGTGATGTTCAAATCCCAGGCCTTGAAGTCTTTTACCATCGGCTTCGATGATTATAGAATACCGGCGTACCAAAGTGATTATCCTCAATCTTTTCAAGAGCCGGCTTCAAGCGGCGAAGACCGGGTTGAGCAAAACAAAACCCTGCAGAATGATGCTCAAGAAGAATTGTCCAACTCTCAAAATGGAGAAAATCGAAATTAATGATATTTAAAAAGTAATTATACATAATCGTTAAATAATGTCAAAAGAAGAAAACAAAGGGGAGGGAGCAAAAAAAGAAGATGAAAAGAACAATGAAGAAAAAGACTCCGGATCGGCAATCAATTTAACTGCTGAAAGCGCGGGAGAGGATAACTCTCAGAATGGCAAAACTCTGGATGAGTTTGAGCAAGAGAATGATAAGGACAAGAAAATCAAAAATTTGTTAGCCGCTACCGTCGTTTTGGCGGGTTTGTTTGTTGGCAGCTTATTTGTTGATGTAGTGCAATTTATAACCAAAAGCGGTTATTCCGAGCACGCTCTAAGGAGCACGGAAGTTTTTGAATTGGGGGATAAAACTTGGGTGGCATATAGCGAGCCTGCCATTGAAACCAAAGTACTCGTGGCCGAAAGCGAAGAAGATTGTCCGGAATGCAATCCCGACCAGGTGTTGGAATGGATGCGAAAATTCATGCCGACCATGGTTATTGACAAAGTTTCCGCATCCTCCCGGGAGGGAGAGAATTTGATTGAGAATTACAATTTAAAAACCATTCCTTCTTTCACTTTCGGCAAGGAAATTAAAGAAGCGGATTTTTTCAAACAAGGGCAAGTCAGCCAGGTATTTGAAGAAAAAGAAAATGGTTACGTGCTTAATTCGGCAGCGTTAGGCGTTCCGGTGGGCAAATATTTAAAGTCTCCGGAGATACTGGAGAAAGACGCTCTTATCGGAAGCCCTAAGGCCGAAGAAAAAGTGGTGGTATTTTCGGATTTCCAATGCCCTTACTCCAAAAATCTCTATGACGCAGTCAAAGAAACCGTTGACGAGTTTGGCGAGGATAAGGTAGCCTTTGTCTATAAAGATATGCCGCTGGAATTCCACGCTCAGGCCGAGAATGCGGCGCTGGCCGCGCAATGCGCAAACGAACAAGGAAATTT
The DNA here is from genome assembly GCA_034522495.1 of Candidatus Moraniibacteriota bacterium. GTDB lineage: Bacteria > Patescibacteriota > Minisyncoccia > Moranbacterales > DUUL01 > JAXHLG01. The sequence continues at coordinate 599,440 of JAXHLG010000002.1, forward strand.
CAGGCAAATGGCTGATCTGCTTTTTGATAATCAAGAAACCTGGTCGGAAACGGAAGGCAAACAGGTTTTTAAAGGCTATGCTTCTCAAATCGGGCTAAGCGCCGAGGATTTTAATAATTGCTTGGAGGAAGAAAAGTTTAAGGAAAAAATTCAGAATTCATTGGAGCTAGGAAAAAGTTATGGGGTTGCGGGAACGCCGGCCACTTTTGTGGGCCAAGAATTTCTCAATGGAGCCGTGGAAAAAGCTGAATTGAAAAAGGCTATTGAAGATCAATTGAACAAGGAAGCTTCCGTAAGGCAAGACCCGCCTGCTGAAGATTCCGACCGGGAAGGCAGCGCAAATTCGCCGGAAGCTGATGAGGGAGACAATGCCGGTGGACAAGAAGAATAAGGAAGATGTCATTTGAAAAGTTTTAAATAAAAAAGGAATTACGCGCTTTGCTCTTGGCATTGCCGGGGAGTAATCGCGTAATTCCTATAAAAAACAAAATGGAAAAAAGTTTTGAAATTATTATACATGGAAGAGGCGGCCAAGGAGCCAAAACCAGCGCTGAATTAATTGCTCAAGCCGCGACTGGAGAAGGAAAATTTGTGCAAGCTTTTCCTGAATTCGGGCCGGAAAGAAGCGGGGCGCCGGTAAGGACTTTTGCTAGGATTTCGGCCGATCCTATACGAACTCGGGAGCCGATTGTCGACCCGGATTGCGTTTTGGTTTTGGATGATACATTGCTTGAAACTATAGATGTAACCAAAAATCTTACTGATGAAGAATTTTTGATTGTCAACACCAAGCAAGACAAGAAGGATGTAAAGTCAAGATTAAACTTTAGCGGAAGACTTATTTGCTTAGATGCTTCGGGCATTGCCATGGATATAATCGGTGAAAATAGACCCAATACCGTTATATTGGGCAAATTCATATTCGCCACTGAAACAATTCGGCTGGAAAGTCTTTCAAAAGCTTTTAAAGAAAAATACCTGGAAAAGATAGGGCAGGAAAAAACTCGGCAAAATGTGGAAGCAATTGAACAAGCATACGACTCTCATCATTAAATAAAAGTCATGACAGAAAAAAAGGCATCCTTATCAGAAAAGAAAAATCCTTCATCTAAGAAAAGCAAATCCGGCGGACTGGAAAAGGCGGCAGTCATAGAGAACAAGCCCGAAAACTACCCCCAAACGGGTCAGTGGGGTTATCTGAAGCCGGAAATCAGCGACAAATGCATTGCTTGCGGCAAATGCCTGGATTTGTGTCCGGAAAACATTATTGAAATAAAGAACAAAAACGGAGGGAAGAAAAAGGCCTGGGTGGACTTGCAGTATTGCAAAGGGTGCGGCTTGTGCGCGGAAGTTTGCCCGGTGAAAGCAATCGAAATGAAAAGTAAGCGTTAAATATTTTATGAAGTTAAAGGCTTCACTGATTATTGATTTTGATAGCACGCTGGTGAAAGAAGAGACATTGGAATTGGTTGCGGAAACCGCCCTGCGTTTTAATCGACGAAAAAAAAGAATTCAAGAAAAAATTCGGCTTATTACCGAACAAGGAATGAGGGGAATGATAACTTTTTCCGAGTCGCTCGATAAAAGATTGAAGCTTTTTTCAGCGACAAATCAAAATATAGAAGAGGTTAAGGGCGAGATGGCGAATCAAATATCGGAATCATTTTTGCAAAATAAGAATTTTTTCCAAAAGAATGCCGGAAAAATTTATGTCGTTTCGGGAGGATTCAAGGAATGCGTTTTGCCGGTGGCGGAAAAACTTGCAATCCCGCCGGAAAATGTTTTTGCCAACAACTTTGTCTACAACGCAAGCGGCGGCATTTCCGGAGTTGACACAGATAATTATCTTGCTCAAGAAAAAGGAAAGATTAAGCAAGTGGAAGCAATAAATATAGCCAATCCCCGCTGCGTAATAGGCGATGGCTACACCGACTTTCAAATAAAAGAAGAAGGAGCAGCCGATCACTTTATCGCCTACACAGAACACAAAAGAAGGGACGAGGTTTGCGGCAAAGCCGATGAGGAAGCAAAAAGTTTTGATGAAGTGTTGAAGGCATTAGAAGAGTTTGGGTTGGTTAAATAAAGGTTTTAGAAATATAAAAAAGGACACAAGAGACAAGTTACAAGGATACCCCGTAAAGTCGCTTCGCTCCTACGGGGCGGGCAAATAAGAAACAATTCATCAAATATCAAACATTCAAATTTGTAAATGAAACAAGAATTTGATGCAGGAAATAAACCTAAATATGATTTAGAGGAAAGGACAACTGATTTTGCCGGAAGAGTTATAAGATTATGCAAATCCTTGCCCAGGAATTCAATTAATGAAATGTCTAAATGTCAAAGGGTTGTATCAACTGGTTCAATCGGAGCTAACTACAGAGAAGCCAATGACTCTTTGGGAAAGAAAAATTTTTTCCATAGACTTAAAGTTTCTAGGAAAGAAGCCAAAGAAACCCTCCATTGGCTGGAATTAATTCAAGAAGCGAACCCAGAATTTGAAGAAAGAATGAAAGTTTTAATTCAAGAAAGCAAAAAAATAAAAAACATTCTCTGCTCTATTATTGACAAAATGCAAAACAGAAAAGAAAAAGTTTGATTTATTGAATATTTGAATTTATTTGTGTCCTTGTTTCTTGTGTCCTTGTATCCTTAATAATCTTGTTATTGCATTTTTTTTCATTTCATATTAATAGAAATAATCTATTCATAATTTAGCTAACAAAACACCAATGTCTAAACATAAAAAACAAAAGTCAGCTTTGACCGGTGGGTATGCGGTCGGGGAGGCGATTTATCAGATCAATCCGGACGTGATGGCCGTTTATCCGATTACTCCTCAGACTCCCATTATAGAATATTTCGCTAAAAAGGTGGCAGATGGGGAAGCGGACACCGAAATCATTCCGGTGGAATCCGAGCATAGCGCTATGAGCGCTTGTATCGGGTCTTGCGCCAGCGGAGCCAGGACAATGACGGCTTCCTCTTCGCAGGGAATTATGTATATGATGGAAGTGCTGCCGGTGGCGGCTTCCATGCGTTTGCCTATTGTTATGGCGGTGGCTAATCGAGCCATCTCCGGACCCATTAATATCCACGGAGATCATTCCGATGCTATGGCTATGAGAGAACACGGCTGGATTCAGCTGTTTTCCGAGAATGCGCAAGAGGCTTATGACAACACCTTCATTGCCCAGAAGCTGGCTGAGAAAGCTTTGCTCCCATGCACTGTTAACCTGGACGGCTTCATCCTATCTCACAGCGTAGAAAATTTGGAATTAGCGGAAACTCCTCTGGTGAAAGAATTTTTGGGTGAATACAAGCCGGAAAATCATTTATTTAATTTTGAAAATCCAAAAACTTTCGGACCGGTAGCTCTGCCGGACAGCTATTTTGAATTTAGAAAACAGATCTATGACGCTATGAAGGAAGCCGAAAAACATTTTGAAGAAACAGCCAAAGAATTCAACGAGAAATTCGGCAGGAAATATGGCTCAATAGAGAAATACAAAACCAAAGACGCCGAAACGGTAGTTGTAGCTATGGGTTCGGTTTGCGGAACCATTAAGGACACCGTGGATAAATTAAGAGAAGAAGGCATAAAAGCCGGCTTGCTAAAAATCAGGCTTTTCCGGCCTTTCCCCTACAGGGAAGTCAAAAAAGCTCTGGAAAAAACCAAGCGAGTGATTGTTATGGACCGCAACCTCGCCTTCGGCTCCAAGCAATTCCTGGCCGGCGAGATCGAACACGCCCTCGAGCGAAAACCCGAAAGCGTCGTTTATGGCTTGGGAGGAAGAGATGTTTATGGCAAGGAGATTGAGGAATTATTTATGAAATCGGGGAATAATAGGGAGGTGGAGTTTTTGATGTAGCAAATAAACTTCAACAAACCCTAAATCCTAAACCCTAAATCCTAAACAAATTCTAATGACAGAAACTCAAAATTCAAAACAATACGATTTAGAGGAAAGAACTTACAAACTTGCTAAAGAATGCAGGGATTTTGTGAAGAAGTTACCCAGAAATCAATCAAATTTAGAATATTCCAAACAATTAATAAGATCTTCAGGGCCAATTGCAGCCAACTACATTGAAGCCAATGAATCATTAAGCAAGAAAGATTTTGTAATGAGAGTTAAAATTTCTAGGAAAGAAGCTAAAGAAACTGTTTTATGGCTGAAACTAACCGAACCAAAGCAGGAAAATGATAAGGAAAAAGAAAGATTAATTGCAGAAGGTAAAGAACTTATGAAGATATTTGGTTCAATCATAGAAAAATGTAAATAATCCTAGTTTCTGTCATTTGAATTTAAAATTTTGAATTTGTTTAGAGTTTAGAATTTAGTGCTTAGAATTTAGTAGAGGAAAAACCCTAAATCCTAAATCCTAAATCCTAAACAAATCCCAACTTATAGTTGCGTGGCAACAACGTTGCTTTACGTAATGACCAAAATTCTAAATCACAAACGGAAGTTTCTATCATTTAAATATATCTTTTGACTTTTGAATTAAAATAATCTCATGGAAAAAATAAATGAGGCAAGCAAACCGTTGGAGAAAAAGGGGATAAGTAGAAGAGAATTTTTGAAAAAAGCCGGATCGGTTGGGCTTGGTATGGCGCTGGGGTTGAGCTTGTTTGAAAAGAGAGCAGGGGCGGCTTCGCTTGATGCGGAAAAAACCGAACCGGAAGAAAAACCGGCGGAAGAAAAAGCGGAAGCCGCGGAAAACAAAACCGAAAAGCAAGAAACGCCTCAAAAGCAGAAAACTATGGAGTATTACGCCGACAAATACGGCTGGCCGACTTTTGACGCAGAAGGAAAACTAGAATCGGCAAAGCAGTTGCCGGAGGATTTGGAAAAAGGCATTTTTGCGCTAGCCACTTTTTCGGGAACCAGCAGCACCAATGAGGATGTCATAAAAGGATTCAAAAAATTGTCCGCTCACTGCGGAGAAGAAGAAATGAAAAACTATCTGAATTTTTTACTGCATGACTTGAAAGAAAATTTTCCCAAGAGATTCGAAAGAATAAAGAAAGAAAACGCAATTAAAAAACCAGAAAACGAATTGATGGCCTTAGCGGCCTATAATTACAATTTCAATCATGCAAGTAAAAAATCGGTTAGCAAGAAGCTCTATAATATAATGAGTCTAATGGAAAGCTCAGATGGGGAGAAGGGCTATGTAGAAAAGCATGCTGAGCTTTTTCGAAAACTGCGGAAAGAAGAATATGAACTTTCCTACGGTTTTGAATTAGACGCCGAACGAGTAGACCAATTGTTGGAAGACCAAGAAGAGAGGAGAGCTTTTATTGAAGTTCAAAAGAAGCTAAAGGACAGAAGATTGTATAACCAAATAAGCCAAAAATACAGACAAGAAGACATCAAAGATCCCTATGCCAGAACTTTTCTGGAGAGATATTCATCTAAGGAGATTTTGGGGGAAATTGAGAAGGTAGAAAATTAAGAGAAGCTGTATTTGTTAAAACAAGGGAATGGGGGAGAGGAATTTTTGATGGAGTAGATAAAATTAAAAGTCAAAAGTCAAAACGCAAAAGTCAAAAGTCAAAGCCACAACTAAAAGTTAAAAACCGTTATAGAAAATAAGGAAATTGCCCTTCGGGCGAAATTGATAGAAATTTGTTGAAACTAATTGAAATTGATTGTAGTAACAACGAGTTTCTAATAATTTCTACAAGTTTCCATTAGCCTCTAAATTTTCTATCATTTGGATTTTGAACTTTCCGCCAAAGGCGGATCCGCCTATGGCGGAGATTTGACATTAGGATTTTGACATTTGTCATTTACATATCGGGTTTTGCGATGTGGCTTTGCGTTTTTACTTTTTACTTTTGAATTAAAATAATTCTATGAAAAAAAATCAATCAAAAAAATTCACCACCACCGGCGCCTGCGCGGGGTGTCCGATCGGGATTGTGGCCAGGACGGTTTTGAACGCGACGGATGAGAATATTGCTGTCACGGGCGCCACGGGGTGCCTGGAGGTAACCACTACCATCTACCCCAACACTTCCTGGAAAGTGCCCTATATCCACAGCGTGTTTGCCAACGCCGGAGCGACCATTTCCGGGATGGAAACAGCATACAAGGCCCTCAAGAAGAGAGGCGGGATTGACAAGCCGGTCAAATTTATTGCTTTCGGCGGGGACGGCGGAACCTATGACATTGGCCTGCAGGCGCTTTCAGGCGCTTTGGAGCGCGGACATGATTTTCTCTATGTCTGCTATGACAACGGCGCCTACATGAACACCGGCAACCAGCGAAGCGGAGGGACTCCAATCGGCGCGGACACGGAAACCACTCCTTACGGCAAAGACTCCTACGGCAAATCAACCAAAAGAAAAGACATTATGTCCATTGTCGCCGCTCACCACATCCCCTACGCCGCCACGGCCAACGTCGGTTTCCTGGAAGACTTCAAACACAAGGCCAAAAAAGCCCTGGAAACCAAAGGACCAACCTTCTTGCTGGTTTTCTCCCCGTGCGTAAACCAGTGGAAATACCCGCCGCACAAAACCATTGATGTAGCTAAGCTGGCCACTGAAACCAACTTCTGGCCGCTTTACGAGATAGAAAACGGCGAATATAAGATCAACTACACTCCCTCCAAAAAAATCCCCGTAGAAGAATTCTATCAAACCCAGGGCCGTTTCAAGCATATTTTCAAACGAAAAGACAAAGATGAGATAATCAAGAAAGTGCAGGAAGAGGTGGATGGGGAGTGGGAGAGAATCTATCATTTGGCGGAATAAAATTTATCCGCTAATTTTACGCGGAGTTTACGCAGAATGAGAAAAAGCACTAAACGCCTTATCTTAATGACAAATGACAAATCTAACTCAAAGGTCAAATCAATGACTTAATGAATAAATGTCAAAATAATGAAAAGAAAAGGACACAAGGACACAAGATACAAGGACACAAGTAAGATACAATCACCAAATTAAAAGATACAAACTGTTTGCTCATTGGAATTTTGAATTTTTTTGTATCTTGTATCCTTGTATCTTGTATCCTTATTAATATAATTTTCCCAATCTCCTTTATAGTTTTTAGCTTTTAGTTGTGGCTTCGCGTTTTGACTTTTGCGTTTTGACTTTAACTTTCTTCTCGCGTAAAATCAGCGTAGCGATCCGCGTAAAATCAGCGGCTTAATTTTAACAGAATTATTTATGGAAATCACCATTTTAATCATAGCGATTGCTTTATTCCTAGCTACTGTAGGAGTATTTTTCGTAATCAACAAAAAGCTCTCGCAGATAAAAAAACCCCAAGACGACCAATCTTTTTTGATGCTTCAGCAGAGGATGGAACAGCTTTCGCAAATCATGGATCAAAAACTCTCCGAGACCAACCGGCTGACCAAGAGCCAGCTTAAAGACAGCAACCAGATGATGCAGGAGATCTCCAAAGGGCTTTCCAAAGAAAGCCGGGAGTTGTTCACGGAAATCAACCGGCAGTTCAACGAGATGGCCAAACATTCCCACCAATCCATCCGCCAGGTGACGGAGAAGATGACTAAGCTCGACGAGACCAATCAAAAAGTGGTGGATTTTTCTTCCCAGCTGAAAAACTTGCAGGATATTTTGAAAAATCCCAAGCAGAGGGGAGTGTTGGGAGAATATTATCTGGAAGAAACCCTGAAGAATGTTTTGCCTCCGCGGAATTATCAAATGCAGTATAAGTTCAGCGACGGCAACGCGGTGGATGCGGTTATTTTTGTTAAAGAGAAGGTGATCCCCATTGACTCCAAGTTTTCATTGGAGAATTATGAGAAATTGATGAACTGCAAAGAAGAAGAACGGGAATTTTATGAAAAGCAGTTCCGGGAAGATCTGAAGCGCCGAATTGATGAGACTGCCAAGTATATCAAGCCCAAGGAAAAAACTACTGATTTTGCTTTTATGTTCATTCCCTCCGAGTCGGTTTATTACGACTTGCTGACCAACAAAATCGGCTCCGGGGCTTCCAGCAGGGATTTGATCGAATACGGCTTCCAGGACAAGCACGTGGTAATTGTATCGCCGACTTCCTTTATGGCTTATCTGCAGACAGTCTTGCAAGGCCTGCGATCTCTACAAATCGAGGAATCGGCCAAGAAAATCCAAAAAAACGTGGAGAAGCTTTCCACGCATTTAAAAAACTACGAAACCTATTTCGACAAAGTGGGCAGCAGCCTCTCCACCACCGTCAATCACTACAACAAAGCCAGCCATGAATTGAAAAAAATCGACAAAGACGTTACCAAAGTGACTGATGGGAAGGGGGAGAAATTGGAATTAACAGAAGGGGAAGTTGAGAGGCCGAAGGAGGAATAGATTGGAAACTCAAAGCTCAAAACGCAAAAGTTAAAGCCACAACTAAAAACTTAAAACCAGATAAGGGATTGCGAAGATTTATTAAATAACAAATGACAAAATCCGAATGTCCCCGCAAAGCCGTTTTTCTCCTGAGAAACAAAGTTTCAAAAAAATTAAAATGTGTTATTATAATTATAATAAACAATAAACAAAAAAAATGGAAGAATCAAAAACAAAAATCAGCGAAAACAACTTCTCCGCCAAACCCGAAGACGGCGGAAGAAGAAAAAAGATACTTGTTTTAGTGGGAGTTTTTGCAGTTGCAGCGATACTGGGCGGGCTTATTTATTTTTTTGCCGGCAATAAGGACGAAGAGAAAGAGAAGGAAAAAGAAAAAAACGGAGGAACAAGCAATATAAGCAAGAATTTACAGCAAAAACTAGCTGATCAATCCAAATTAAAGAAATTTGAAGATTATTCTCAATTAAAAAATTTTTTGGAATCCAACATCGGATCTTCGGGCTATAATGATATGCAGTTTGACGCTCCTCTGGGCATGGGTAGCCTTGAGGCAAGCAGGGAAGTGGCTGACAGCGGAAATCTTCAGACGAAGCAGCAGGAGATGAATTTGCCTTCCGAGGGAGGCGATGACTTTTCCAAAACTAATGTTCAGGTGGAGGGCGTGGACGAGGCCGATATTGTGAAAACGGACGGCGAGTATATTTATTCGGTGGCCAATCAAGATCTCTATATCTCCAAGGCCTATCCGGCTCAAGACGCTCAAGTGCTTTCTAAGATAGCCTTCAAGTCAAGGCCTAGCAATATTTATCTCGAGGGTGATAAAATGGTGGTTTTCGGCTCGGAAAGCCGGGCGGTGATTCAAGAAAAAAGTTCTTATGAATTTCGGGAAGGGGCGGCGTTTTTCAAGGTATTTGATATTTCGGATAAAAAAAATCCCTCTCAAGTCAGGGATTTGCAATTCGAAGGGAACTATTTTGATTCCAGGATGATAGATGATCAAGTTTACTTCATCACCAGATCTTCCGCTTATTACAAAGATACTCCGGTGCCCAGGATTATGGAGGACGGCAAGGCTCTCTATGAAGCTGAGGATGACAAAAAGTGCGCCGGCTGCCCCGAGGTTTATTATGTCGACATTCCCAATTATTCCTATAATTACATGAACGTCGCCTCCATCGACATCTCTTCGCCAAACTCGCAAATACAAAATGAAGTGTATATGCTTCCCCGCGGCCAGAATATGTATGTTTCCCAAAAGAACATTTATATGACTTATACTAAGCATGTCAGCGAATACATTTTGATGATGGAAGTAATGAGCGAGTTGATTTTACCCGAATTGGATCAAGACACTAGGAAAAAAATTGAAGAAATCAAGTCATCGCCGGATTACGTGCTCAACTCAAGGGAAAAACAACAAAAAATTTCTTCTTACGTGGAACGGTATATGAGAAACCTTTCCAAAGATGAACGGGAAAAAATGGAAGAGAAAACTCAAGAGGAGTTGAAACAAAAATATCATGATATCTCCAAGGAGCTGGAAAAGACAGTTATTCAGAAAATATCGATTAATAAGGGAGAGTTGGATTACAAATCTACTGGAGAAGTCACCGGTCATGTGATCAATCAATTTTCTATGAGCGAGAAAGGCGGATATTTTAGAATAGCCACAACCAAAAGCGGAGAAAGAAGATTCCGGCCCGCTATCGGCGGCATAGAAAATGATTTTTCGGAAAACAGGGAATCATACAGCAATGCTTACGTTCTCGATGAAGATTTGCAGATGGTTGGTTCCGTAGAAGGCTTAGCAGAGGGTGAGCGGATTTATTCAGCTCGCTTTATGCAGGACCGTCTCTATATGGTAACCTTCAAGCAGGTGGATCCGCTTTTTGTCATAGATCTTAAGAATCCAAAAAACCCTCAAGTGCTGGGAGAACTAAAGATTCCCGGTTATTCCAACTATCTTCATCCATATGACGAGAATACCTTAATCGGACTGGGAAAAGAAACCAAAGCAAGAGAAACCGGCGGTTTTGATACCAAGGGCTTAAAAATTTCTTTATTTGATGTATCCGACGTGTCTAATCCAAAGGAAGTGGATAAATATGTGTTTGAAGACGAGTCAACCAGCTCGATTGCCCAGCATGAACATAAGGCTTTCTTATTTTCCAAGGAGAAGAATCTCCTGGTCGTTCCTGTAAGCACCTCTGGCGGAATGAGGCCGATGCGGGAAAGCGCTCAAAGCGCTCCTCCCCCGAGCGATAATTTGGGAGAAATTATGCCTTATCCTCCTCAAGATCAATTTCGAGGGGCCGCCGTTTTTGAGGTAACAAAAGACAACATTGAACTTAGGGATTTAATCGATCATTCCGGCGACAATCCCAGTAGAGAAACCTGGTGCGGCAGCAATTGCTATGATACCACCGTTAAAAGAAGCCTTTATATAGAAGATACCTTATATACAATGTCATCCCGCTATCTTGTGGCTAACCAGCTAAGCGACTTATCTGAAATCAAAAAGCTTCGCTTCCAAAAAGGAGAGGAAGATGACTTTGAGGTTATAAATTGATTTTTACCCAAACAACGCCAATTAAAATAATTGCCTTAAGCCCATAAAACAGAAATAAAATGAATCTAATTATCTGGTTTTACACCAAAGCGCTAAAAGAGCTTTTGACTGCGTGGAAGAACTTTAGTTTTTTCCCTTTTTATTTCTTTTCTACGAAAACTTTGGCAAAAACCATTTTCGTTATTTGGAAAAGAAATTTTTTAATGCCGGTGGAACAGGGTTTTCATCCGCTTAAAAAAATACTTCGCTTTGTCGCGCAGATATATTTTAGATTTGTTGGCGCCGTGATAAGGTTTTTTGTTATCGTCTTGAGCGCCTTGTTGGCTTTATTTATATTCATCGCCGGCATCCCGGTTGTTTTGAGCTGGCTATTGTTTCCGCTGCTGCTTCCGGCAACCCTGGCCGGACTTTTGATTGATCCGGAAAAGGCGGTTTTTTTGCTGCCTCTTAATGTTGGAATCTTTACAGTTGCTTTGATCTTTTTAACGCAGGAGAAGGCCTCGGATCTTAGAAATATGAATATGAATAAATTTATTAGGCAGAAGTTTTTTGATAAAGTTATTCAAAGAATGGGAGCTGATCCCGGGAAAATATCCAAAAAAACTTTTCTGGATAAAAACGATTTTTCGAGATTATTAAAAAAACACGGCTTAACCAAAAAAGATTTTGACTTGATATTGGATTGGGAGCTGAATAGAGAGGTTAGAAAAAAAGAAAACTTAAAGTTCTGGAAAATGAAAAACCTGAAGAAAGCGGATCCTGTCTGCAAACACTGGCACTTCGGATATACTCCCGTTTTAAATGAAATAGGCGAAGAAATTACAAAAAAAGATTATTCAGACTATGGTCAATTGGAGCTGGTTAATTACAAAAGAGAACTGGAAATGCTGGCTGCTTCTCTTTCCCGTTCCCATCAGAACAATAGCTTGCTAGTGGGGCCGGCCGGAATAGGCAAGTCTTCAATTATTCATTATTTGTCAAAGCTAATCAGCCGGCGGCGATTAAGCCCCCTTTTAAACCAGCAAAGAGTGATTGTCTTGGATCTATTGGGCGCAGTTTCTGCGGCGAATCAAAGGAGGCAAAACGCCGAAAATTTTATGCATAGAATTTTTTTGGAGGCGGCCTATGCCGGCAACGTGATTTTGGTTGTTAAAAACATTGATATTTTGTTTAAATCAAGAGGCCCGCTTGTTCAGGGCGCAGTCTCAGTCCTTTTGAATTATCTTTCCTTGCCCGGCTTTAGATTGATTGCAACCTCGGACAAAAATAATTATCATAAAATAATTGAAAACAAAGCAAGCCTTCTGAAGCATTTTGAAGTTATTCAAGTCAACGAGCCGAGCAAGGAAGATACTGCAAAAATGATAATGCAATACATGGAAAATCAGGAAAAAAACGGCATTATTTTTCCTTATCCGGCAATCAAGGAAATTATAGAAAAATCCGATCAAATAGGAAAAATCAATCCCCTTCCCGGCCGGGCAATAGGCTTGGCAGACAAGGTGCTGACCTATTATTTGAAAAATCCTGAAGAGAAGATCAGCCCCGAGCTGGCTGATCGGTATATAGCTTTGAAAACGGGTGTTCCGCAGGGGAAAATCAGCCCTGAAGAAAAAGGAGTTTTGTTAAATTTGGAAAAAATTATACACAAACGAGTTATCGGCCAAGATGAGGCGGTGAAGAAGGTAGCAGAAGCCATAAGACAGTCCCGCACAGGAGTAAATCAAAACAAAAGGCCGGTAGGGAGTTTTCTTTTTCTGGGGCCGACCGGCGTCGGCAAGACGGAAACCGCCAAGGCGTTGGCGGAAGCTTATTACGGGGATGAAAACAGGATGATAAGATTTGACATGAATGAATACAGCAGCCAGGCTTCCGTGACCGCTATGATAGGCTCTCAAGAAAAAAATATTCCCGGTCGATTAACCAATAAAGTTAAAGACCATCCGTTTTCAGTGATATTGCTGGATGAACTGGAAAAATGCCATGTAAGCATTGCAGATTTGTTTTTTCAGGTTTTGGACGAAGGGTATATAACCGACTCTTTTGGTGAAAAAATCAACTTTAAGGGAAATATAATAATTGCCACTTCTAATGCCGGGTCGGGGCTCATTAGGAAAATGATCCAAAAAAAGGAAGCCGTGAAGAAAATCAAAGACAAGCTCCTAGACCACCTGGTAGAGGAAAATTATTTTAGAGTCGAATTCTTAAACAGATTTGACGATGTGATATTTTTTGAACCATTCAATGAAGAACAATTGGAAAAGGTAACAAGCTTAATGCTTCATAATTTTATTGATAAACTAAAAGAAAGAAATAACTTGGAAATTGAAATGGATGGAGAAATAGCTGCCAAGGTTATTGAAAAAGGATATGACAAAAGATTTGGTGCTCGCTCGATAAGAAGATATATTAATAGCAACATCAAAAGCATAGTTTCTAAAAAAATATTGGAAAGCGAAAAACGGCCGGACAAAATAAAAATTTATGCCAAAGATTTGCAATGAGAGTTTGACGAACCAATCTCGATTTCATTGGAGCAAGCTTCAAATAAACAAATAAACAAATAAACTATTGCTATTTTTTTGATTTTATGTTATAGTGCCTAGTTAAATTGAAAGGATAGGGCTGGATAATAAAAGGATAGAGGATTTTGGCATTAATAATTTAAATGAAAATTACAGGGCTGATTAAAGGCTTGTCCGAGCAAGTTGATTCAAAACTCGTTTTACCCGGCTTTATTGGACTAACGGCCGCCATTCTTACTCTGGTTTTGACGCTGGATTTTTTGGTTGCGTCTCTGGTGTTTGTCTTCTCAGCAGCAGGCCTGATATTTTATAAAAGCTTCTCGAAGGGGTGGTTGTTTCTTTTGGTAATTGTTTTGCTTTTTCCGACTATTAAAATAGCCGGAACCGGCTTGGTCTTATTTGAACTGTTACTGGGAATTTTGGCGGTAATTGGAATGATTCAGCTGGCAATCAAGGATAAGAAGGTGCTTAGAAACAATCTGACCTTCTACTTTTTTCTACTTTTTCTGATTGCCGTATCCCACTTTGTGCTGGGCAAAATTTTTGGACTCGAAGTTTCCAAAGAAATTTGGCGGATCGGGCTGGTTTATTTAATGATCTGGGTCCTGCTAGTGGGGTTCCAATATTTTTTTCAAACCCAGAAAAGGATTAAGAGATTTTTTTTGATAATTATTGCCGCGGCTTCAATTCATTCCATTTTTGGCGTAATTGCATTTTTAACTAATTGGCAAATATCGACCGGACTGGGAATTTCCTCCGGCAGAATGAGCCATCCGTTATTTGAAAATGTTACCCGTCAAGTAAACGGTTTTCTTGGGATAGGCTTAGAAGAAAGAATTGGCTCCAATCCCCTGGCATCTTTTTTAATTGCGGGGATAATTGCAACCGTTTCTTTGATAGTGATTAACAAGCAGCAAGAGAAGGCGTTAATGAAAAACAAGGAGAAGAAGCCTTCAGGCGGGAAGTTTCTTGACGGCATAGTCGGAGTTAAAAAATTATCCAAAAGGCTTGCTGACAGAAAGCTTTTCAGAAAAAGAATGTGGCTTGCTTTGCTGGCGATAATTCAATTTACGGCATTGTTTTTAACTTTTTCATATTATAGCTTGATTCATTTGGGAATTGGGCTATTGGTAATGGGAGTGCTAATGAAAAGAAGGCGATTGTTGAGCTTGGCGGCAATTTATTTGGTTGCATTTGTGATTATCATACCCGGCTTTTCCTCTTCTGTCGGACTAATATCAACCGCCGGTGTTAGCGGCTGGCTTGCCGATTTTCAACAGCTTAAAAACAATTGGGTTTTTGGAATAGGCTTGGGACAAGGCGACGCGGGCAGTTCGCCGGCTAACTCATTTTATTTGATTTGGTCCAGTTACGGTCTTTTGGGAATAATAATTTTTTTGAAGATGCTCTGGGAATATTTTGCCGGCATCTATAGAAAATACGAGAGTACGGTTAACGGAGAGAGAATTTGGTTTATTACGGTTATGGCCACATTTACGGCGCTTTTACTGGAAGGCCTTTCATCCAATGTTTTAATTTTCGGACCGACGGCCGTAATTTTCTGGCTAATGTATGGAGTAATTATAAATTTGGGTAAAAATAGCCTTAATTCAAGATTTAAGAAAATAAGCTACAAGTAGGATTTGCATTATTTAGGAATTACACGCTTGACTCTCTATTATCAAAAAAAAGAGAGCAAAGCAAGGTTTGGTTTTTGCATTCGATCGAAAAAATATTTTAGAAGCAAAAAAGGTTTTCTATTAAAAATATCTTAACAAGCCTGAAAGGCAAGTGCGCATAAAACCAAGCCTTGCTTTGCTCTCGGCATTGCCAGAGAGTAATCGCGTAATTCCTATTATTATTATTAAATTATTTATTATGGAAAAATTCGAATTTCCTCGGGATCAAGAGAAAAATCTGGCCGCTGAAAAAACGGCGGAGAGGAGAAGAGGCTGGAAATTTTGGCTGTCTTTCTGGACGCTGGCCATTTTGTTTCTTGCCGGCTGGGCTGTTTTTTGGCAAGTTAAAAACAATGGATGGTTTGGTTTGCTGGGCTATACCAGTCCGGCGGTAAGTTTGCTGCCAATTGCTGAAAAACAGAAAGAAGAAATACGGACCATTTTTGATGTTGTTCCCAAGATAACCCAAGACAACGAGGAAAAAACTTTCTTGGTTCTATTCCAAAACAATATGGAGCTGCGTCCCGGAGGAGGATACATTGGAGCCTTCGGCATATTAAAGACGAAAGGAGAGAAAATCGTGGACGTGCAAGTTCACGATACCAACGTTTTTGACAGCCGGAAATCCACCAATATCGACCCGCCGTATCCGATGGGCGAAATGCTTAGTATAAGCAACTGGGAGATGAGGGACAGCAACTGGTCTCCGGATTTTCCCGCCAACGCTGAGAAGGCAATAGAGCTTTATCAAAAGCAGGGAGGCGAAGAAAAGTTTGATGGAGTGGCGGCCATTTCCACCGAAGTGCTTTTGTCTTTTTTGGAAGCAGTGGGCCCGATAAAGCTGGAAAACTACCCCGGGGAATACAACAGCGAAAATGCCGTTATGAAACTTGAATACCAGGTGGAAAAAGGGTATCGGGAACAAAACATAGAGAAAGGCAAGCGAAAATATGTGATGAAAGAACTGGCCAGGGAAATTCTTGCGCGCGCCCAAAGTTTGACGTGGCAGGAAAAAAAGGAACTGCTGCTTGCAATAGAAAACCATTTGGATCAAAAGGACGTCATGATATATTTCAAAAAGAATGAATTGCAAGAGAAAGTAAATAAATTAGGCTGGGACGGGGAAGTGGATGAGAATTTTGACAAGGATTACCTCATGATGGTGGATGCCAATTTGGGAGCCTTGAAGACTGATCTTCACATGGAAAGGTCTTTTGACTATACAGTGGATTTCTCTGAAAAGAAGCCTCAAGCTACTTTGGATATTCACTATGAAAACACCGCTAAGGCCAGAGATTGGCTGACCAGAGATTATAGGAGCTACTTGAGGGTTTATGCGCCCGAGGGAAGCTGGCTGACTAACACCGATGAAGCGGGCGTGGTGAGGTTCGGAGAGGAATTTAACAAAAAATATTTTGGCACCATCGTTAATGTGCCTATAAATTCCAAAAAAACGGTAACCTTTGAGTATGACCTGCCGGAAAGCATAACCAGGGAAGAATACAGCCTAAAAATCCAAAAGCAGTCCGGGATCGACAACCTACCGGGGAAAATCACTATCATTGACGAAAATCTGAAAGGCCGGATTTACGAAGTTGAAGTAGTCAGCGATAAAGTGTTGTTTAAAAAATAATAATAGCAAAAAATTGATTTTAAAAAACCTTGCTTCACGGCAAGGTTTTTTTGTGGTAAAATTGAAAAAAGCAAAAGTTAATCTTATAAAATACTTGCATATGGAATTTCAAGAAACAAAACTCAAAGACGTAAAATTGATAAAGCCTCAAGTGTTTGGCGATCACAGAGGTTTTTTCCTGGAAAGCTATTCCAAAAAAAAGTTTCAGGAGGTCGGGATCGAAAACGAATTTGTTCAAGACAATCATTCCAAATCAGAGAAAAAGGGCGTTTTGCGCGGATTGCACTTTCAAAAACCGCCTCATGCCCAAGCTAAGTTGGTAAGGGTTACCAAGGGATCTGTATATGACGTAATAGTTGATCTAAGAAAAAACTCTCCCACTTATGGCAGGTGGCAAGGATTTGAATTATCCGAGAAAAATTTCTTAATGCTGTTTGTGCCGAAGGGCTTTGCCCACGCTTTTTGCACCTTGGAGCCGGAAACGGAATTTTTGTACAAAGTGGACGATTTTTATGCTCCGGAGTGTGATAGCGGCATTGTTTGGAATGATCCGGGTTTAGCCATCGAATGGCCCGTTGAAGATCCGATTCTTTCGGAAAAAGACCAGGAGCTGCCTGCATGGAAAAAACTTGAAAATCCATTTTGATAAATTACAAAGCACAGTTCAAAAATTACAAACAAAGTACAATTTACAAATTACAATTAATAAAGGAAGTTTGTCTTTCAATGTCGCACCACTTTTAATATATATATTTTTACCTATTTGCCCCGCAATGCGGGGCAGGCCCTAAATAGCTGAGAATAGTTTGTGTTTTTGGCAGTTTGTTAATTGTGTTTTGTTTGGGCTTTGTGTTTTGGTTTATTTGTGTTTTAAATAATCAATGCAGTGGAAATAAGAATAATAATTAGCTTATCTTATGAACATATTAGTCACCGGCGGGGCCGGCTTCATTGGTTCCAATTTTATCCATTATTGGCTGGAGAATTATCCGGAAGACAGAGTGGTCAACTTGGACGCTTTGACTTACGCCGGCAATCTAGAGAATTTGAAATCGGCGGAAAATCAGAATAACTATAAATTTTATCAAGGAGATATTTTGGACGGAGATTTGGTAGAAAAAATTATCAAAAATGAAGGCATTGATACCATCGTCAACTTTGCCGCCGAGAGTCACGTGGACAGATCTATTTTGGACCCGGACGCTTTTGTTAAAACCAACGTCATGGGAACGCACGTTTTGCTGCGAAAAGCTCTGGAGAATGGAAGGATAAGATTTCATCATATCTCAACCGACGAGGTTTTTGGCGACTTGGAGCCTGAAGACGCTCCCTTTAATGAAGAAAATTCCTACAAGCCAAGCAGTCCTTACAGCGCTTCCAAGGCGTCCTCCGATCATTTGGTGAACGCTTATTTCCGCACTTTTGAATTGCCTGTAACTATATCCAATTGCTCTAACAATTACGGTCCTTTTCAATTTCCGGAAAAACTGATTCCTTTGTTTATTACCAATCTTATGGAGGGCAAAAAAATTCCTCTTTATGGCGACGGGTCAAATGTTCGAGACTGGCTTCATGTGGAAGACCACTGCCGGGCGATTGATGTTGTTTTGAAGAAGGGTAAATTGGGTGAAACCTATTGCGTGGGAGGCGGATGCGAAAAAACCAACAAGGAAATAACTCATGCTATTTTGGAAGCAATGGGCAAGAGCGAAAATGAAATAGAGCATGTTGCGGATCGGCCGGGGCATGACAAGCGCTACGCCATAGATTACTCCAAAATAAAAGAACAACTAGGCTGGGAACCAAAGTTTAATTTTAAACAAGGGATGAAACAAACCATAGAATGGTACAAAAACAACGCCAACTGGTGGCAAAATATCAAATCGGGGGAATATAAGGACTATTATCAAAAGCAGTATGGAAAATAAAAGCAAGAGGGGGCGCGGCAAAATTGAAGCGGTTATATTTGATTTCGACGGAACTTTGGCGGATTCGTTCCATCTTTTTATTAAAGCCGTTAACAGCATCAGGGAAAAGGAGAGAGAGAAACCCTTGGGAAAAAAGGAGATTGAGCAATTGAGAAATATGGAAGCCAGGGAAATTCTGACTCAATTGGGCCTTTCGATGTGGAAAATCCCGCTTTATGCCAAAAGAGCCAGGGACTATATGAATAAAAATTTTCGCGGCGTTTTTCCTTTCCAGGGAACGGAAATAATGCTAAAACAATTAAAAAATAATAATATCAGGCTAATTCTTTTAACCTCCAACAAAAAGGACAGTGTGGAAAGTTTTTTCAAAAAATGCGATTGGAGCAAGTTTGATTTATTGGTGGCCGGCGCGGGTCCGTTTTCCAAGTCCAGGGAAGTTCGAAAGATAATAAAAAAGATGCGATTAGATCCGAAAAAAACGATTTTAATCGGAGACGAAACCAGGGACATTGAAGGGGCAAAGAAAGCCGGTATTTGCAGCGGAGCCGTGGCCTGGGGCTATAACGGAAAAGAAATCCTTTTGAAAAAAGATCCGGATTATATGTTTAACGATCCTTCAGAGATTGCTCAAAAATTAATCAATGACAATGAAAAACAATAAAAAAGTTTTGATCCTGGGAGCCAATGGAATGCTGGGGGAGGAGCTGGTCAAGTCTTTTCAGAAAGGCGGATACAGTGTTTTGGCATGGGATGTTGAAGAATTAGATATTACCAATAAAGAAAAAACCGGGGAAGCCATTAAAAGAGAAAATCCCTTTTTGATCATTAACGCCGCCGCCTACAACGCTGTGGATCAAGCTGAAGAAAAAGAAGAATTTGAGAAAGCTATGCAGATTAATGCTTATGCGCCGGAAAACTTAGCAAAAATCGCCAAGGAGACGGAAGCGATTTTTGTCCATTTTGTCTCGGATTATATATTTGACGGCAAGAAAGGAGAATATGTTGAAGATGATCAGCCTTGCCCGATTTCCAATTACGGCATCAGTAAAGCCGAAGGAGAGAAAAGGACGCAAAATGCTGGAGGAAAATATTACCTAATAAGAACTTCTAAAATTTTTGGAAAGTCAGCGGAACAGGAGGGAGCGAAAAAAAGCTTCTTCGAGGTTATGCTGAGCTTAGCCAAAGAAAAAAATGAGCTGAAAGTGATTGATTCGGAAAAATCATGTTTTACCTACGCGCCGGATTTGGCAAGGGCTGTGAAGAGCCTGGTAGAGAATAAACATCCTTTCGGAATTTACCACCTTGTAAACGAAGGCGCGGTAACTTGGTATGAAGGGGTATTGGAATTATTCAAAATAGCGGGAATAAATGAGGTTAAAGTCCGGCCGGTAAAACCGGAAGAGTTTCTCAGGCCCGCCAAACGCCCGGCCTCATCCGTATTGTTAAACACCAAATTCCCCAAACTAAGGCGCTACGAAGAAGCCTTGAAAGACTGGCTGCATAATAACCTTTAATCTATTTTAAGATGAGAAAGAAGGTTCTTCTGGGTTTTACGACAACAACCGGGTCGGATGTTGATCAAAAAATCGAAGAAATTGAGAAGCTTGGCATTAAGGAAGCCGCCTTGTTTCTAACAGGGAAAGATTTTGAAGAGAGGCGGAAAATTTATAATAAACTAAAAAACAGCTCTTTAGAAAAAGCGCCCCATGTACATATCAGAAACGATTTCCAAGAGGAAGAATTAGAATATTTAGAGAAAAGATTTAAAGTGGCGGCGTATAATATTCATGATAGAAACTCCCGATTTCCTTTTTATGATTGCGCAAAAGAATTTAAAAACCACGCAAGCAAAATTTATATAGAAAATACGGAAACAGTCCCTGAAGATGGAGAGTTGGAAGAGCTGGGAGGACTTTGTGTCGATTTTAGCCACTGGGAAGATGCCGCCTTGCTTGGTTGGAAGAAGTATCTAAAGCAAATGAGAAATAAGGCAAAAAAATACAAAATCGGTTGCAGCCATGTTTCCGGAGTGGGCGCGGATAAGAACTTGGATGAAGATCTTATGGAATATCATTCGAAACACTATTTTGACAACCTAAGAGAATTTGATTACCTGAAAAATTATCTTCATTATTTACCTGAATTAATCAGTCTAGAATTGGAAAACTCCTTCAAGGAACAGCTTGAGGTAAAAAAGCATGTAGAGAAAACAATCGCTTTCAATTCAATTTGAATTACGAAAGTTTTATTGGAATATTGAATTTTTTCCCAAGGCTGTTACAATACAATAGAATAAAAATTATTTATATACTATGAAAGCAAAAGAGATTTTGGATTTGTCTATTAAGATCGGGATGGAAAAAGATTTTCGGACCAAGGAGGAGATAAAGGAGATGTTGAAAGGCAAAAAGGAAAAATACGAAGCGCTTCCCAAGGAAGAAAAACCGTATTTTGACAAGGACGAGCTAAAGAATCCTTACATGGATTCGGCGATTCATTATGACAACGGTAAAGATGTCAAAAAAGCTTTGGTCGGTATTGATATTACTATGGGTGGCCTGCACATTGCCAAACAGCAAGGATTTGATCTGGTTATCAACCACCATCCGATCGGAAAAGCTCTGACCAGGCTGGACGACGTGATGGACTACCAAGTGGATACTTTGGAAAAATTCGGCGTGCCGGTGAATATTGCCGAAAAACTGATGCAGAAAAGAATTTCCGAGGTGGCCAGGGGGATCAACCCGGCCAATCACTACGCCGTGGTGGACGCGGCGCGCTTGCTGGACATGAATTTGATCAATATTCACACTCCGGCGGATAATTGCGTAGCGTCATTTGTGACAAAGCAGATCGAAAAAGCCAAACCCAAGAGAGTTAAAGACGTTTTGCGAGTTTTGAACGAGATACCGGAGTACCAAGAAGCCAAGAGAAGAAGCAACGGGCCGGCTTTGTTTACCGGAAGCGAAGGCAATCGCTGCGGCAAAACGGTCGTTTCAGAAATGACCGGGGGAACCGAAGGCGCTAAAGATATTTTCCAAGCCATGGCCAGCGCCGGGATCGGAACGATCGTGGGCATGCATCAAAGCGAAGAACACCGAAAAAACGCCGAAGCCGCCCACATGAATGTCATTATTGCCGGACATATTTCCTCCGACTCAATCGGAATGAACGTCATCCTGGACGAATTGGAAAAGAGAGGCCTGGAAATCACTCCGTTTGCCGGCTTGATTAGAAAAAAGCGCAATTCCTAATAACTAATAACCAATTACAATTTTATGGATTTCAAGAAAACAACATTAAAAAACGGAACCAGGGTAGTTTTTGTGCCTATGAAAGACACGCAGACTGTAACTGTGGAGATATTGGTGGAAGCCGGGTCTAAATATGAAACCAAGAAAAACAGCGGGATGTCCCACTTTTTGGAGCATATGATGTTCAAGGGGACCAAAAAAAGACCCGATGCCAAGATAATTGCAGAAGAGCTGGATAGCGTCGGCGGAAGCTACAACGCCTTCACCGGCAAGGAACAGACAGGCTATTGGGTGAAAGTGCCTCGGCGGCATTTGGATATGGCGCTTGACGTGGTCAGCGATATGTATCTCCATTCTCTTTTGGAGGAAAAAGAAATCAAAAAAGAGAAAGGCGTGATATTACAAGAAAAATCCATGTATCAAGACACTCCCATGCGTTATGTTTGGGATGTTTTTGAAGAGCTTCTCTACGGAGACCAACCGGCCGGCTGGGACATTGTGGGCTTTGAGGAAAATATTAAAAATTTTTCCAGGAAGGACTTTGTCGAATATATGGCGAAGCACTACATTCCGCAGTCCACGGTCGTGGTAATAGCCGGCAATTTTGACGAAAAAGAAGTCGAATCCAAGGTAAACCGCTATTTCCAAAAAACCGGTTCGAAAGAAAAAACTCAAAAAAACAAAGTCGTTGAAAAGCAAGAAAAACCGGAAATTAAAATTAACTACAAAGATACTGACCAGACGCATCTCCTGATGGGCGTTAGGTCGGCTGATATGTTTGATCCGGACCGCTACGCGACGGCTCTTCTGGGGACTGTTTTGGGGGGAGGGATGTCCAGCCGGATGTTTAGCGAAATCAGGGAGAAAAGAGGATTAACTTATTATATCGATTCAGCGTCCGAGCAAGCCACTGATACGGGTTATCTTTTTGCTGGAGCAGGCGTGGAGCATCAAAATTTGACCAAGACGATCAAGCTGATTCTGGAGGAATTTCAAAAAACCGCTGAGCGTGAAATTGGCGAAAAAGAGATTCAAAAGGCCAAGGAATACATTAAAGGCAAAACTCTGATGTCGCTGGAATCATCCAGCGCCGTGGCAAACTTTTTCGGCAACCAGGAACTCTTCCGAAAGGAAATAAAAAAGCCGGCAGAATTGTTTAATAAGATAGACAAAGTAGCGTCGGCGGAAATAAGAAGAGTGGCCAAGAAAATTTTCCAAGACAAGAACTTAAACTTGGCTATTATCGGACCTCACAAAAACGAAAAAGAGATCCAGAAATATTTGAACTTTTAACTGGCTTTGCGCGCCTGCCCTCTAATTAGCGCAATCAAAATATGGATGTATTTATCAATTCCCGCCTGAGAGGTTTAGCCTTTTTAAAGAAGCAAGTAATTTTAACAAGGGGGGGGTAACATAATTTAATAACTTTGCAAAAAGATGGCAAATGAAACCAAGCAAATCGAAATATCCACCTCTACCATAGTCAAGATTGTGTTGGCGGGCCTTTTATTGTGGCTGTTGTTCCTGACAAGAGAAATCCTGATGCTTTTGTTTGTGGCTATCATCGTGGTTAGCGCGTTGGAGCCTTTGATCGGCAAGCTGGAAGAAAAGAAAATGCCCCGGGTGCTGGGAGCGGCCTTGGTTTATTTTGCTTTTATAGTATTGCTGGTGACGGCAATCTACATCATTATGCCTATTCTTTCCAAAGAAGCAAAGCAGCTGGCTGACAACATCCCCTCTTACTTTGAAGGAACCGGGAACTTTGTTAATAATCTTAACGCCTTGGCGGTTAACTACAATTTTGAAAGCAACCTGCAATCCTTTATCGACAACACCTCCAACAGGATGGCCGATTTGGCATCGGCGGCTTTTTCCAACACCGTCTCCTTTTTTGCCGGCTTCTTGAAGGTTGTTATCGTGCTTTCTTTGTCTTTTTACCTGTTAGTTAAAAAAGACGGAATCAGGGGATTTCTTAGTTTTGTAGTCCCGGAAAAACACCGGCATTACGCGGTAAAGCTGACTGCCAAAATTCAGAACAAAATGGGCCGCTGGCTGATCGGTCAGCTTTCTTTGGCCTTAGTGGTGTTTATTCTGGACTTTTTGGTGCTCAGCTTTTTGGGAGTGCCTTATGCTCTTTTGCTGGCTTTGATCGGAGGCTTTCTGGAGATTATTCCCTATATCGGCCCGGTGCTGGCTTTTATCCCGGCCGTGCTGGTGGCGCTTCTGGTTTCTCCGTTAATTGCTCTTCTGGTGGCTCTCTTTTACATCTTGATCCAGCAGCTGGAAAACCATGTGCTAACGCCCCTGATTATGAAAAAAGCAGTCGGACTGGATCCGGTGGTGATCATTCTGGCGCTTCTGATCGGCGGAACGCTGGCCGGATTTTTGGGAGTTTTGATCGCGGTGCCTTTTGCTACGGCGGTGAACGTTGTTTTTGAAGATTTTCATAAATTTTCCTCGCAGAAGGCATAAATAATTAAAGCTTTTTCTCATGAGCAAGCAAAGAAAAGTGTTTGTAGCTATCAATCTGGACAAAAAAAGCAAAGAGTTTATTTACAAAAAGATTAAGTCCCTGCCTATTTACAGGGAAGGAAACATTAAATGGATTGATCCGGAAAACTACCACGTCACCTTGATGTTTTTGGGCTATTTGGATGATGAGGACACCTACCGGGTTTGCCGGGACTTGAAGCTTGCTTTAAGCCGGCAGGGGGAACTGGACTTGAAGTTCGGAAGAATAAAAAAAGCGCCCCGGGAAGACAACCCCAAAATGATTTGGCTCAAAGGAGAGGAGAACGAGGATCTTGCGGACCTGAGAAACAAAGTCGAACAAGTTCTGTCTCAGCGCAAGATAGACCTAAAAAAATTTACCCCCCATATAACTCTGGCTCGAATAAAGAAAAACGCCGGAGAAACAAAAAATTCTCCCGTGGATGAAAAAGTGAATTTAATGGCGCCGGTTCGCAGCATTGAAGTAATGGAAAGCGTTGAGGAAAACGGCAGGAGAAAATACCTGTCCCTGGAAAGCGTGTCGCTGGCGGAAAATTAAGCATCTCAAAATATTATTATCAGGAATTACGCGATTGCGCTCCGGCAACACCGAGAGCAAAGCAAGGCTTGGTTTTATGCGCACATTCCTTTTCATCTTGTGAAGGTACACTTGAAAGAAAAACAATTTGCTTCTAAAGGGACTGTTTCCAAACACCATTTCGTTACGAAATTTCTAATTTTTTAGATAAATTTTTCAAACAATTTTTGCAGCTTTAGCAGAGCTAAGGCAAAAAAATTTTTGGAAAATTTAGCAAAAAAGGTGGAATTGCAGTAGGAATGGTGTTTGGAAACAGTCCCTTAAGATCTTTGTTCGAACGAATGCAAAAACCAAGCCTTGCTTTGCTCTCTTTAATATAAATAATTTAGCAACAAGAAGCTTAACCGCGTAATTACTAATTATATTACTTTTCATTTAATGAAATGAAAATATTTGGCGTCGAAGTCAATAACTGCTCTGAAAGAGAAATTTTAAAACACCTGGAAGCAAGCCCGCAAAATGAGGGAATGGCGACAGTAGCCAACCTGAATCCGGAGATCTTGCTTTTAGCCGGCGAGGACTCGAAATTCAGGGAAGCTCTTAACGATTTCGACATAAAAATAGTGGATGGATTCGGCGTTTGCTTGGTAGTTTTTGTCAAACATTTCAAAAAAATCGCCAGGACTCCCGGTGCGGATCTGGCCGGGAAGGTCTTAAAAACTTCGGTCAAGCGGGGATTGAAAGTGGGCTTGGTAAACAAAAGCGGAGGATTGAGCGCCCAAGCTGACCTGGAAGAAAGATTTGCCGGCATACCCAGCATAGAAGTTTTTCAACTAGGGGAGGACGATAATTATGCTGAGTTTGCCAAAAAGAATCTGCAGGAAGCCGATGTCGTTTTGGCGGGACTGGGAGCTCCGGAGCAGGAAAAGTTTATCGCAGAAGCGAAAAAAGCCTTGCCAAATTTGAAATTAGCTATGGGGGTTGGCGGAACTTTGGACTACTGGTCCGGCAAGCAAAAAAGAGCCCCTCTCTGGCTTCGCAAGCTCGGGCTGGAGTGGCTCTTTCGTTTTTATCGGCACCCGAGAAGAGCGGGACGCATCTTCAGAGCAACCATAATATTTCCCGCCAAAGCCCTTTTGGATAAAAAAGAAGCTACAAAAAAATAAGCCCGTTTTGCCGGGCTTATTTTTATACGTAGCTTTTTTGCAAGCTAATAAATTTTTTCCATTAAAGCACTCGCTTGCTTTTTCAGAAAGTTTTTTTAAAAGCTGTTAACTGTGTTGTCTGCCTCTTCCTCCGAGTTTTCTTCTGCTTCACCAGTTTCGTCTTCCATATCATTTTCTAGCGTTTCCGAGTTATCGGTCTCCGCTTCTTCATCTAATTCGCCTTCTGTCTCATTTCCGGGAGTGTCCATATCCATATCTTGTCCCTGAGTTTCCTGAGGCGCTGGAATTTCTTGAGGTGGAGCTGGCTGGCTCTCAGGCTGAGGAGTTGGGGCCGGCTGTTGCTCCATTTGCTGTTGACCTTCAGCGCCTTCGGGGAGCTGTCCCGGTTCCTGAGCTTCTTCTTGCTGTCCGCATCCGGCAAGAAAGAAGGCCGCGGCAAAAACCGCTGTTACACCAAAAATTTTTCCTTTCATAATCTTTTTCATTAATTTTTAAATTATTTTAAACTGCCTTGGACTTGCTTGAAGCCCACAGCAGGTAATCTCAAGAATTTTAAAAGGCATTATCCCTTCAAAAATTTTATTTGAAAATAAAATCAATATAATATTAAAATCGCCTTTTCATAAATACGCAACCCGGTTTGCTTGTTTGCAGGGCGGGCGCTTCGCTAAAATTCATTTAAACCCGACAATCACCGTTTGTCGTGTTTAAATCGGCATTATTTAGCCATTTTACTGCCTTATTTGTTGCCGGAAGATTTCCTCCGCTCTCTTCTCTTGAGCCTCTTCTTTTGCTTTATTCCAAGACTCATCTCCCGCTAATTTTCATGCTAAAAGACTAAAAAAATCCTGTCAATAGTCTTGGTTATGCTTGGTTATGCTTTTTGGCAATACCGGCAATGAACATTAAAAAAACTAAAATTTAACGCCTCTTGAATGTAGAAATAACCTTGTTTGCATGTTTGTAAATATGCAAACAAGATGCGTAATCAAAGATATGCCAAGGCAAACCCTTGATATTTTATAAATTTCTGTTATTATTGTCTAATTCGCTCTTTTACAATAAATATATGCCTTCTTGTTGAAGAATAAACAGCTCAAACTCAAATATAGAGGAGAAGTAAAATGAATCTACATTTGGCAGACACAACAAGGCAAGAGTTATTGGCAGAAGGAAGATTTATGAGGTTTCCAGGAAGTGGAGAAAACAATACCTTCATCAGAAAAGCATCGCATATACCATGGGATAAATTTGAAGAGACTTTAAATTTTCTCGAGGGCGGAATCTATCAGAAAGCTGGCTATTTTTTAGAATTTTTGGAGGAAAGAAAAATAGAAAAAAGCAATGAGCAAATAGCGGTAATCCGCTTTATAAAGAATGAGGTGTTGAAAATATTGAAACATTACTCGGCCAAACAGGTGGATTTAGAAATTGACAGAATTTATATTGTAAATGATAAAATATTTGAAAGGCTTGACATTGATCCTGTGCCAGGGATGAGTTTTTCTCTCAGAAATATTGTGATGATTAATACCGAAGAAAAGTTGGGGAACACCGCCCTGGCTTCGGTTTTGGCCCATGAACTGTTTCATCAATTTTCATTCGAAAAGGGATTAATGACTGCTAAGGCCGCTGATCAAGAAGGGCCCATAATAAGAGAAAGGAGTGGACTCTCCGTGGTTATTAATAATGATGTGGATAATAGATATTTAAAAAATTTGGATGAAGCCATAACCACAGAACTGGAATTTCAAGTAATGAAAAAAGTAAAAAATCATGATTTGTTTAGAGGGGATTACGAGATAATAAAAAAAGAGTTTGACAAAGATAGAGCACAAGAGGCTGTTGATCTTATTTATTCAATCGACGAAAATGGAGATGTACTATATTTATATTCGACCCCCTATCGAGAGCAGAGGGCAAATCTCAAAAAAGTTATAAACGACATCTTTGAGTTCAACCAAGATAAATTTAGCACCGCTGAAGAAATCTTTGACATTTTTGTCAAAGCCTACTTTGACGGAAATATTATCCCGATAACCAGGTTGCTTAAAAAAACCTATGGCAATCGTCCTATAAAAGAAATTATCCAGGAGGTTGGATTATAAAAAGAATTAGGCCGCGAGAATTTTCCCGCGGCCTTTTTTATTGCTCTTGATTGCAATTTAATCTTTATGTTTTTTCCCGTGTTTGTACCCCTCCCTGTATTTGTCGTTAATTTTGGATTGATGGCGATTGTTGGTTATTCCGCCATCTGGATCGTTGAAAGGTTCGTTGTATTTCTTTCCACTTGACGCATCTTCCTGGCCTCGATTATGTGCGTTCTCTAGCTGTTCTGATTTGGTAGACATAAGAACCTCCCTTTAGTTGTTTGCTACGATTACTGCCTTTCCGCATTTTGGATTGTAAAAGATGCTGAATTTTTCGTCAAGGCCGCACCGCAATCTTGAATCTTTATTAATATAGTGAGTTTTGGGATTTTCTTTAAAATAATAGGGGAGATTTTTTTGAATAGTCCTTCTGTGATTTCTTTGCCGGATTAGTTTCTCTGGCTTTCCACCTCAGATACCTGCAATACAAAAAAGACCGCCGAAGCGGCCTTTTCCACATTCGATAAGACAAAATTTATCTTTGATAAACTCTGATATCTATCTTTTGGACATCGGAAATGTACTCTCCCACGTTTATTGTCATTTTGACTTCGTTCCAGCCTTCTTCTTCAGGCAATCGGAAAGTATAATTCGTCTTATGTTTATCTTTGGATACTTTTTGGGTGTCGTATCCATTGTCTTCCATTTGGCTTCTAATCTCAGTGGAGTCCTCTTGGGTTATCGGTCTTTTAACAATATAGTCGAAGCTTATCCAATCTTCTGCAGCGGTATAATTCAATTTTACTCCCCCAAAGATATTCTCAAACATGGAAGAGAATGTTTCGTGAAATTTTTCTGCCTCATCCGAGGTGGGAGCCGATCCGACAGCGTCCGGGTAAGGATCTTCTTGGTAAGGCGCGGTATAATCTATGGCTATGCCGTGGCTTCCTTCTCCGCTTGCTCCTACTCCATCTTCTGTTATTGCCACCTTCAGATTATAATTTTCTCCTTTGGAAAAAATATAAACAGTTTGCCCTCCGGAGGTTTGCTCTTCCTCAAGGATCCAATCCTCTCCCAGATTGTTCTGGTAGAAATTTTTAATAGCTTCCTCCTCAGGAGGGTTGACGTTGTAGACCGCGGCAAAGCTGTCTCCTTCCTTTTGATTGGTGGCTACTTCTTTCATAAAAGAGAATTCTGGAATAGGTATTCCATTTATATCTGTCTGACCGATAATCTCTCCGTTAGCTTGAACTTCTTGTTTTCCACTCCCGGACGTATCCTGAGTTTGGGAGGTATTGCTTTGTTCTTGCTGTCCGTTTTGTTTACTTGACGATTTTTCCTCTTTGCCGGACAAAAGGACCACAACTACGACTACGATAATCGCAACCGCCACCCCAGCTACTATGAGCATTGTTTTTTTCATAATTTGAAAAATTAAGGCTTATTTATACACTTATCTTTAATTCCAATCTATATTATCATAATCATAATTGCAATAGTTTTTTGCTTTTTTTGATAACGAAACCCTAAATGTCCTATGCAAGTTGCAATGCGGCCGACTGTCCGGCAGGGAATTGCTGAGAAAGGAAAAATCTTTCCAGGAGATTCCGAGTAACCCGTTTGATTTTCGGTAGTTTTTGTAGGATAATTGGGAGTGTAGGCTTTAGCCGGGGATTGAGTTGAAAACACAGCCATTTAGTCGGGGGTGAGGATTTTAAAGCAGGGGTGCAATTTGAATAAAAGATAAAAAAATATGTTTGATTTTATGCAAAAGTTATCCAGGGCAAAGAAAGTGTTTTTCTTTGTTTCAGTTATTATTTTCTCCATTCCCGCGGGAGGCCTTTTGGGCGGATTTTTGGGTCTTGTCTCCACCACTTTTATTCCTCAGTGCTGTGATGATTCAGGGTGCTGCAATTGTCTTGAGTTCAATGGCATGACAGGCTACGAAGCCGCGGGCTATTTAGGGTTCTGGATCGGACTGGTTTTATTTCCCCTTATCTGCAGCGCGGCGATCCTTTACTGGACCCGCAAGAAAAACAACAAATCCGGATGAATACGATACCTAAAGCTATCTATTTACCCCAAAACGGCTTTTTAACGGCTCTCTAAACCCGACACACTGTGCTTGTCGGGTTTAGGGAGAGTAGGATTCAGTCAAGGAAAGTTGCCGGAAAAACTTGATTAAAATCGACCTGAAATTAAATCCGAATATGTTGAAGGAATTGGTGGAAAAATCGTGATGTTTGATTGATTTTTGAGATTGAGGGTGGTAGTATAAAAACGGTTTTTCAAAGGATGGTGAGTAATAAGGGCTTAATTTCTATACTATGGTGGAAGTAATCTACAAAAAAATCGAAAAGATAAAAGAATGGTCGAAGTTGAAAGTGAAAGTGGAAAAAAGATCTACAGACTGGAAATATTTCAAAGAACAGGAAGTGTGGTGGGCGAATTTAGGAATTAATATTGGTTTCGAACAAGACGGCAAGAATAGAAACTGCGAAAGACCTGTTTTGATCTTTAAAAAGTTCAATAAAAATTTTTTGTGGATTTTGCCTTTGACAACTAGGATAAAAAAAGATCCGCATTATTTTTTTCTGGATCCGGAAAAAGAAAGAGACATAGAAAGAGGTTCTATTATACTTTCGCAAATAAGAGCAATGAGCAGCAAGAGACTGCGAAGAAAAATGGGGAAGCTATCGAAAGAAGAGTTTGAAGACGTTAAAAAAAGATTCATCGATATAATATAAAAACCGACACATCTGCGAGAGATGGTCGGTTATCGATCTTCCTCCTCGCGGAGGAAGTCTCGGAGCCCGAAGGCCATTTGTAATTTAATACTACACAAGCGATCAAAAAATGTCAATAGAATCTTTATATAAATGAATTTTGGCGGCTCCATAAATACGTCATGCTGTGCTTGTCGGGTTTAGGGAGGGCAGAATCTAACCAAAAAAGGCAAAAACTATTTTAAAATGAACCTATATTTAGACATCGACGGTGTATTGCTGGACAAAAACAACAACCCCGCTAATCATTTGGAGGAATTTTTGGCTTATGCTACAGAGAATTTTGACTGCCACTGGCTGACCACTCACTGCAAAGGCGACGCCGCTTTTGCGGTGGAAAGGTTTAGGGAAGTTGGAAGCGCCAGGATTTTGGAGCTTGTGAAGAAAATAAAGCCGACGGACTGGGAAAGATTCAAAACCGACGCCATAGACTTCAACAAACCCTTCATCTGGCTGGATGACTACCCAGGACTAAAAGAAGAGCAGACCCTTGAAGAAAAAAGCTACAGAAAAAATTTGATTAAAATCGACCTAAAATCAAACCCGGATATATTAAAGGAATTGATGGGAAAATCTTGATGTTTGATTGATTTTTGGGTATTTTGGTGGTATATTAATGAAAAGGAGAGTGTATTTAAAATAAATTTATAACTGATGATAAAAAAATGACAAATAAATCAAATACAAATAAAGAGCAAGAGCGGGCGGAACTTCATCGAGCGATTTGGCAAATTGCCAATGACTTGCGGGGAAGTGTTGATGGCTGGGATTTCAAACAATATGTCCTGGGGATACTCTTCTATCGTTTTATTAGCGAGAATCTTACAAACTATATCAATGAGATTGAGCCTGATCAAGACTTTGATTATGCGAAAATATCCGATGAAAAGGCGGAATTTGGACGAGCTGACACCATAAAAGAAAAAGGTTTCTATATTTTGCCCAGCGAGCTTTTTGCAAATGTGACAAAAAATGCCCGTAATGATGCAAATCTCAATGAAACACTTTCCAAGGTTTTTGAGAATATTGAAAATTCCGCCAAAGGATTTGAGAGTGAAGATGATCTGAAAGGGCTCTTTGACGATTTGGATGTGAATTCAAACAAGCTGGGCAGCACTGTTGAGAAACGAAATCAAAAACTGGCAAAACTTCTTGAAGCCATCGGCGGTCTTCGTCTTGGTAATTATGGAGATAATACAATTGATGCTTTTGGCGATGCTTACGAGTATCTAATGGCAATGTATGCTTCTAACGCAGGCAAATCCGGTGGAGAATATTACACACCTCAAGAGGTCAGTGAGCTTTTGGCGGAAATAACCACTGTGGGCAAGAAAGAAGTGAATAAAGTTTATGACCCATGCTGTGGTTCCGGTTCTCTGCTTCTCAAATTTGCCAAAGTGCTGGGCAAGGAAAAAGTCAGGATTGGATTTTTCGGTCAAGAAATAAACCTTACTACCTACAATCTTTGTAGAATCAATATGTTCTTGCACAACATCAACTTCAATCATTTTGATATTGCTCATGGCGACACTCTTACCGATCCAAAACACTGGGATGATGAACCGTTTGAAGCCATTGTTTCTAATCCACCATATTCAACCAGATGGGAAGGGGACGCGAATCCTTTGTTGATTAATGATCCTCGTTTTTCACCTGCGGGAATACTTGCACCAAAAGGATATGCAGATCTTGCCTTTACTATGCATATGCTTTCTTGGCTTTCAACTAACGGAACAGCGGCGATTGTTGAGTTTCCGGGGGTTCTTTATCGGGGCGGAGCTGAGCAGAAAATCCGTAAATATTTGGTTGATAATAATTATATAGATGCAGTTATTCAGCTTCCCCCGGATTTATTTTTTGGAACCAGTATCGGGACTTGTATTATTATTTTGAAGAAAAGTAAAAATGATAACAAGACTTTGTTTATTGATGCATCAAAGGAATTTGTCCGAGGTGGCAATAAGAATAAATTAAGTGAAAATAATCGCAAAAGGATACTCGATGCTTTCGGCTCGCGTAAAGATGAAGATTATTTTGTAAAGCTGGTAGATAACGATGATATCGCTAAGAATGATTATAATATTGCAGTTTCAAGTTATGTGGTGGCGGAGGATATGCGAGAGGTGGTGGATATAAAAGAGCTTAATAAAAAAATTGAGAAAATTGTGGCAAGACAAAGTGAGTTGAGGAAGGCGATTGATGAGATTGTGGCGGATATTGAAGGGAGTAACTAAAAAATATGCAAAAAGAATGGTTTGAACTACAAGATTATATTAGGCAAAAAGCAGACAAGCAGGTCTGGGTTCCTTTGAGGTGTTCTAGAAGTCTTATAAAAGAAGGGGAGCTCGGGTATCAGGGTTTTAAAGAAGAGTATTTCGGTTTAACCAGTATTCTGATTAAGAAACAAGATATTGAAAAAGCGAAAGAATTAGAGTGGATAGATGTAGGACTTCTCAGGTCACACAAGGGGAATCCTTATGAAGAGGAGTACCAGCCCGCATCTCATTTTGAACATAATGGCATAGTTGGAGAGCATCTAGTAATCTCACACGAGATTGGTGGTGATTATTGTAATAACTGGCATATCAGTCCTGACCTACTCACAACATTAGAATTAGTTCAAGAAGGAGGTAGTTGGCTTGCGTACAACAGAGGACATGAGGAGGTAATAAAGTTACACAAAAATAATAAAGGATGTGTCGATGAAATTTTAATAAGATTGTCTTATTTAAAAGATTATCTCTGTGTAAGAAAAAGAGTTTTAATGCTGTCTTCATATAGATCAAGGGTTGAAATAGCTGATAGTGAATTAGGTGTTGATTGGGAGTTGGAAAAAATCACTACCATAGAAAAAGGTTTACGATGGGGAGGCAGGATGTACCCTATTCACGAAGGCAGTAGCCATAGATATGGCGAGAAAATGGCTATTTTGCACGTTGGCAGAACCAATATTGACTTCGATAATGACGTTCCAGAGTACCCATTTTCTTCAAATGAAGAAAACACTAAAAGTAAAAGCTGGACAAGCGGGTTTGATGGAAGAAAACTTTTTAGAATTGAAGGAGAAGTCTGGAAAAGCGACTTTGTTTTTCCGTCTCAAAAAAGCTCAATTATTTTGGACGACGAAGATACTACTGATGAGTATTCATATATCACAAAAGCAGACGGGAGTAAGGAATCTGCAAAAAAACTTATAGACAGCGGAAAATATCTGTGGTTCAAACCATATGTTGTCAATTCTATTTTATCAAATAGAGATACTACATTATCTTGGTACACACGAGATACTGGAAGTGTCGGGTTTAATCGTCACGGACTAGTTCATTTTGGAGTGAATAAAATAGGAATAATTACAGTTTACGCAAAAGATATTTGTCTACTGCCAGACTGGCAGCAAAAAATCTGGCACTCTTACAATATCTCGCCAGATGGAAAAGTTTCAGCTGAGTTACTTATGTCTCAGCAGGAGGCGCAACCAGCAAGCACCTTACCTCCGGAAGAATTTTTTAAAAGTGAGTTAGAAAAACTAAATGACAATTTTAAAAGGCTCTATAATGAAAAACTAATTAAGAACGACAATATCAATGAGATACTAAAAAATATCCATCGTTTTGTAGCGGTTCCGAAGAATGGACTATTTGTTTTAGCAAAAGATATTACAAGAGTTACAGCAGACACTTTTAATAGAGTCTTATTGAAAAAAATTTTAGGAAACAAAAAGGGTTATAAAAAACTCGGAACATTATTGTTGATGAGAAAACTAATTTCAACTAAGGTTTCAGAAGATATTGCGGAAGAAATTATGACGGCATTAGACGCCTCGTATTTGTTGAGAATTAATGACGCACATATACCTTCAACAGAAAAGACCGAGGAGGCTCTGATTGCATTAAAAATTACCTCCGAAATGAGCAATATTGAAAAGGGTCGAATTCTAATTCACGAATGCACAAGCTGCTTAGCTACAATCAATAATATTTTGAATGAACAGAAATTTAAATCAAAAAAATAGCTTATGACCAACCATCAATCCAAAATCGAAAAACTAATCATTGAACACTGCCCGAATGGGGTGGAATTTAAGGAGTTGGGAAAATGTGCCTTAATCAAAAGAGGTCGACGAGTTACAAAGAGCGAGCTAAGTCCTGAAAAAAAATACCCCGTTTATAGCGGTGGTGTAACTCCTATGGGATATTTTGGAAAAAATAATCAATCTGAAAATACTATAACAGTTGTGAAATATGGAACAGCCGGATTTGTTAATTTTATAACAGAAGATTTTTGGGCAAATGATGTTTGTTACTGTATAAAACCCGGCGAAAAACTTAATAATAAGTATTTGTTTTTTGTGTTAAAAGGTAAGCAATATTCTATTCAGTCGCAAGCAACAAATGCTATTCCTGCTCATTTGCCAACTGAAGCAATTAAGAGTATCAAAATTCCCATCCCACCCCTTCCAATCCAACAAGAAATTGTTAAAATTCTTGATAGTTTTACAGAACTGGAGGCAGAGCTGGAGGCAGAGCTGGAGGCGAGGAAGAAGCAGTATGAGTATTATAGGGAGCAATTATTAATTACGAATTACGAATTAGGAATTACGAATGAAAAAGTTGAATGGAAAACACTGGGGGAGATTGGAGAATTTATTAGAGGTAATGGATTGCAGAAAAAAGATTTTACAAAAACTGGAGTTGGCTGTATTCATTATGGTCAAATTTATACTTACTACGGAACTTTTGCTGATAAAACAAAATCATTTGTATCACCAGAATTGGCAAAAAAATTAAGAAAAGCACAGAAGGGAGATGTTTTAATTGTTGGTGTAAGCGAAAATATTGAAGATGTTTGCAAGCCTCTTGGTTGGTTGGGTGATGAAATTTGTATTAGCGGTGATATGTTTGCATTTCGCCATAATCAAAACACAAAATTTATTACCTATCTTTTGCAAACTACGAATTTTCATAAATACAAAGAAAGATATGCACAAGGTGCTAAAGTAACTCGCGTTAAAACTAGCAAATTATTAGATTATAAAATCCCAATCCCGTCTCTTTCTGAACAAAAAAGAATCGTTTCGATTCTTGATAAATTTGATGCACTTGTAAACGGAGATTCCGGATCGGGGTCCGGAATGACGGGAAGTCTTCCAGCTGAAATCAAAGCCCGCCGGCAACAATATGAATATTATCGGAATAAACTTTTGACTTTTACCCCATTAGATAAATAAAATTATGAAGAAAGAAAGTAAAAATCAAATTATTATTTATGAAGGCGATGATGGAGAATCTCGTATAGAGGTTCGATTTGAAGGTGAAACCGTTTGGCTTTCGCAGGCTCAGTTGGTTGAGCTTTTTGATTCAAGCAAGGCCAACATCAACGAGCACATAAAGAATATTTATTCAGAGAAAGAATTAACGGCTGAGGCAACTGTTCGGAATTTCCGAACAGTTCAAACAGAGGGTGGTAGAGAGGTTTCCAGAGATATTGAGCATTATAATCTTGACTTGATAATTTCACTTGGATATAGGGTTAGGTCTCATATTGCGACAAAATTTCGTATCTGGGCGACTGCACGGCTTCGCGAATACATCTTAAAAGGTTTCACCATGGATGACGAGAGACTGAAGGGAACAGGCGGCGGAAATTATTGGAAGGAGTTATTGGAAAGAATTCGTGACATTAGGAGCAGTGAAAAAGTCTTGTATCGCCAAGTATTGGATTTGTATGCAACAAGCACGGATTATGATCCAAAAAGTGAAGAATCAAAAACATTTTTTGCTACTGTGCAAAACAAGCTCCATTATGCCGTTAATACCCAAACCGCCGCAGAGCTTATCTATAATCGTGCAGATGCAGAAAAGGAATTTATGGGACTTTCTACTTTTTCTGGGAAAATGCCGATTAAAACAGAATCAATCATTGCCAAGAATTACTTAACTAAAGATGAGCTGTATCGTCTCAATCGTTTGGTATCCGCTTTTTTTGATTTGGCGGAGATAAAAGCTCAAGATGAGGAGCCTATGAGAATGAAAGATTGGGTGGCAGAGCTGGATAAATTTGCAGAAATTTATGGTAAGGGAAGATTAGAAAATGCCGGGAAAATAAGTCACAAAGAGGCAATGAAAAAAGTTGAGGAAGAATATCGCAAGTATCAAGTAAAGACATTGTCTCCAGTAGAGAAAGATTATTTGAAAACTATAAGAGAAGCAGAAAAAAAGATTACCAAAAAAGCTAAACCAAATAAGAAATGAAAAATATGAATTATAATTTAGTTGCGGAAAATACAGAAAGCACTGTTGTTTCTGAATACAATAAGGTTGTTGATCGAGTGCGGGACGGCTTTTCCTATCAAAGCGAGGCGGAGCTTGAACGAGCTTTTATTAAGCAATTGGAAACGCAAGCTTATGAATATTTGAAAATTACCTCCGAAGCAGATCTTGTTCTTAATTTGCGAAGGCAATTAGAAAAATTGAATGATTATAATTTTAGCGATAAAGAGTGGGAGCATTTTTTTATGAGTGTTATTGCCAATCCAAATCAAAGTGTTGAAGAAAAAACGACCACTATTCAAGAAGATCACAAAAAAATACTGAATTTAGACAGCGGTAAATTCAAGGTTATAGACTTGATAGACAAGAAAAATATTCACAACAATAGATTGCAGGTTATCAATCAATATACAACCGAGGATGGGAAAAGGGCTAATCGCTATGATGTGACGATACTGGTGAACGGTTTGCCTCTGGTTCATGTTGAGCTAAAACGCCGCGGCGTTGCAATTCAAGAAGCCTTTAATCAAATCAATCGCTATCAGAGAGAAAGTTTTTGGGCATCAAGCGGGCTTTTTGAATATGTGCAACTTTTTGTTATTTCCAATGGAACTCATACTAAATACTATGGCAATACTGTTCGCAAGCAACACATTAAAGAAGCAAACGAGGGAAAAGCCAAGAAAGGCAAAAGATCCAGCAATAGTTTTGAATTTACTAGTTGGTGGGCTGATGCGACAAATAAGCCAATCACTGATTTGATGGATTTTACCAAGACTTTTTTAGCCAAACATGCGATTTTGAATATTTTGACTAAATATTGTGTTTTTACTACTGATAAACAGCTTTTGGCGATGCGGCCATACCAGATTGTTGCAACTGAGAGGATTTTAAACAGAATTGAAGTGAGTACCAATTATAAAAAATTAGGAACGGTGGAGGCGGGAGGATATATTTGGCATACCACCGGCTCAGGAAAAACTTTAACCAGTTTTAAGACTGCGCAACTCGTTAGTAAATTGCCGGATGTAGACAAAGTTTTGTTTGTGGTTGATCGAAAAGATTTGGATTACCAAACAATGCGGGAATATGACAAGTTTGAAAAAGGCGCAGCCAACAGCAACACTAGCACCGCTATTTTGAAAAAACAATTAGAAGATCCAAATTCTCGAATCATTATTACCACGATTCAAAAATTAGATCATTTTATTAAACGCAATTCCGGACATGCTCTTTTTGATGGACATATTGTTTTAATTTTTGATGAATGTCATCGCAGTCAGTTTGGAGATATGCATGCGGGGATTGTTAAGGCGTTTAAGAACTATCATTTATTCGGTTTTACCGGCACGCCGATTTTCGCTGTAAATTCTTCTTCCGGCGGAAGGCCTGATTTTAAAACTACCGAGCAAGCTTTTGGTGAAAAACTTCACGCATATACAATTGTTGATGCTATTGCTGATAAAAATGTTTTGCCGTTTAAGGTTGATTATATTTCGACTGTTCATGAAGCAGAAAATATTGAAGATGAAAAAGTGAAAGATATTGATCGCGAGGCGATCCTTTCTGCGCCAGAGCGGCTGGAAAATATCGTGAAATATATTCGTGAGCATTTTGATCAAAAAACCAAACGGAATAGTTTTTATAAAATTCAAGACCGCAGATTAGCGGGATTTAATTCGATTTTTGCCGTGTCATCAATTGATGCGGCTAAGAAATACTATCTTGAATTTAAAAAACAATTAGCTAATGAGTCCAGTGACAAAAAGCTGAAAGTGGCAACCATTTTTAGCTTTGGAGCAAATGATGAAGACTTAGATGGGATGATTGATGAAAACTCTGAAGATACGAGTGGGCTTGATGTCAGTTCTCGAGATTTCCTTGAAAGTGCTATTGTCGATTACAACAAGATGTTTGGCACTTCTTATGATACTTCATCCGATAAGTTTCAAAATTATTACAAGGATGTAAGCGAAAGAGTCAAAAAAAGAGAAATAGATATTTTGATTGTGGTGAATATGTTTTTAACCGGATTTGACGCCACCACCCTCAACACACTTTGGGTTGATAAGAATCTTCGCTTACATGGCTTGCTTCAAGCATATTCCAGAACAAACCGTATATTAAATAGTGTAAAAACTTTTGGAAATATTGTTTGTTTCAGAAATTTAGAAAAAGCTACTAATGAAGCAATTGCGCTTTTTGGCGATAAAGAAGCTAGCGGGATTGTTCTTCTTAAATCATATGAGGATTATTATAACGGATACAAAGACGGTGACAAAGAAGTTCGAGGATACAAAAGCCTAGTAGAGGAGCTTTTAGCAAAATTTCCAGTAGGAGAAAGGATCGTGGGTGAGCAGAATCAAAAAGATTTTATCAAATTATATGGAGCAGTTTTGCGGGTTCGAAATATTCTAACAACTTTTGATGAATTTGCGGGCAATGAAATTTTAACCGAGCGCGATTTGCAAGATTATCACAGTATGTATATTGATTTATATAATGAATTTAATAAGAATACGGAGGGGGAGAAAGAGAATGTTAATGAGGATGTTGTTTTCGAAATGGATTTAATTAAACAAGTTGAAATTAATATTGATTATGTTTTAGGGCTTATTAAAAAATATCACGAAGATCATGTTAAAAATAAAGAGCTGTTAGTTGATATCAATAAGGCCATTGATTCTAGCGTTGAATTGCGCAATAAAAAAGATCTTATCAACCAGTTCATCACTTCTCTTGATGTTAATTCAGTTATTGATGAAGATTGGCAAAAATTTGTGGAAGAAAAGAAAATTGAGGAATTGGAAAAAATTATTGAAAACGAGGGACTAGACCGAGAAGCAACATATAATTTCATAAAGAATTCTTTTCGAAATGGAAGCGTTGCAACCACTGGAACTGAAATATCGGGTGTATTGCCGCCAATTTCAAAGTTTCGGCCGGATGGCGCAAGAGCCAAAAAAAGAGAAAGTGTTTTGAATAAATTAACAAATTTCTTTGATAAATTTTTTGATATTTCAGGCGGGAAGTTTAAGAAAAGTAATTAATCACGTTTTTGATTGTTACGCTGACAGCAAGGAAAATGTTTATATTTAGTTTTTGAGATGGAATATTAAGCAGGCGCTAAAAGACAAAAATGCATTTTTTCTGGAAAGGCAGAGCTATTTAGAAAGATTTTATTGAAATGAATTAGTTAGAATAAGAAATGAAAGTATTTTATAAAATGTTTAAGATTAATTGGTTCTATGTTTTTAAATACAATCAATGTTAAGTGCCCTTATTGCGATGAAGTTATGAAGCATACACGCATGTATTCGATCAATTCAAGTCTATTCTCTGAAAAAGATTATAATAGAATTATGAATAATTATGAAAAAGAATGCCAGAAAAAATGTCCTAGCTGTCTAAATGATATAAATCTTGATTTGTGCGTTGAAGTGCCGGAAGAATTGAGTAGTTGGGAAAAATTAAAAAATAAAATAAAAGAGATAAAGATTATCCGTCGAAAAAAATAAAAGCCAACCTCTTAAAATAAATGTTATGGCGAAATGAGCAGTTTAAAGATGAAAGATATTGTAATATGTTGTGGGGATCAGAAGTTCGACTTTTGCATTCGCAGAATTCAAACTTTTGGTCTATAATTGATTTGGGGCTAGGCATTTGAGATTGATTTTAATAATGAAGGATAAAAAAGATGAAAGTGAGAAAAATTATGGGGTTTTTTGGTGTCTTGTTAATCCCATTATTTTTGAGCGGTTGTGGTGGGGATGGTTTTAATAAGAATGATATTAAAAATAAATTTTGCGGAATACATATCAATTATCAATATTGTAAGTGCGCTTTTCATAATGAGTTTTGTGATGCCGTTGGCATGAGCAAAGGCGAAGCAAAAGATTATGTTTATGATGAATATGGAAAATGGAAAGAGGGTGGTTTGGATGATTTCAAGGAAAAATGTGTAGAGAACAACGGTTTTGTTGTCGGAAGCACTTGTAATAAATGCAATCAAGACCAGGTTGTTCGTGATAACAGATGTGTCGATATTGAGGAAGTTGAAGAAGAGGGCGAGAATGAAGAATCAGCAATGGAAGAAGAGGGGGACTGTAAATATGACAGTGATTGCGATTCAATTTGCGATGGAGCTGTAAAATGGAAAATGGGATGCAACGCTAGAACTAATACTTGTGAAAAAACCTTTGATACCGATTGTTCAGCTGATATTGAAACTTTTGGAGAACAAGACTTCCCCAAGGTTTGCAGGGCGGGAGAATGTGCGCGTGACGAAAATAGCATTGAAGTAGTAAAAGCTAGATTAACAAAAGAGAAAGAGATGTGGGTTGATGCGGGCAAGCAGATCAACGCTGTGAGACCGGAAATAAATGCTGCCATGCTTGAAGCTAATAAGAATTGCATAAACGGAATTGCGGATATGACAAATGTTGCTATTGTGGAATTTGCAACGCGTGTCGCTTCTGTGCTTGCTGGTGGAATTCCGGATGTGGCGGCGATGACAGCCTCAGCTTCAAGTGAGGCGGCTGAATTAGCTTCGGAAAATGTTAAAAATTTAGCGGCGGCGGCCAGCGATTATGCGGGGGACTCCTTGAATCGATTGTATAATTATCAAGACGGGGAGCCAGTGAAAGAAGAAAAAAAGCTTGCTCCACATGAATATATCAAATTGAATTGTGATCTATACCAATATTTTAATAAAGTACAAGCGGAAAGCGACGAGGATCTTCAAACTGCTCTTGATAATGCAAATGAAGCAGACCGTTTATTAAAAGAATTGCCGTAAACAGTTGATTTATTGAGGATTGTTTTAAATTTTTTGTTAAGGAATGGTTTTGAGGAAAATAATCGATAAATTTTGACATGATGAATTTGGTCACTCATGCAAAATAGAGGAATGGAAAGATAAAATAGAAGATGAATCGCTGTAATTGAAGAATTTTTTAATGATAATTCACTAGAAAAGGAGGAATCATGCTCAAATCAAGATTGGAGACGATGAACGGATTTGTTTTTTGGGGATGGGGGTTTTGATTTTGTTAATGGCAAAAAAATAAGGAAGAAATCCTAAGATATTATTATAGTTTAAATTTTAATTTGATTGATGAAAAATAATCCGTTTGCCTTGATAATTGGAGGACGGGAGGGAGTTAATCCGGAGCAGATGCATGAATATGTAAAAAAAGTTTTGGAAGCGGAAGAAATTCCATTTTTTGAATTCAATTATACAAATAATATTGTTGTAAGGGCACAATTTTTTTATTGATAATTATTATGAACTCTCAAGAATACATAAAAAAATGTTATAAAAAAAGTTTGGGAAATTTGACGGAAAATAACTGCGTAATTAAAAATACCGGAAAAGGCTTTTGCAAGATTGAATTTTTTTAAAATAATGTTATTATTAAGTTATGAAAACAACACAACAAAGAGATAAAAAAAGAGATGGTCAATTTGTGGCGAAAAGATATGATACGAAAATATCCACGATTGAAAAGCAATATGGGATCGACTTGAATGTTCGCGGAGATAAGCAGTTGGGAAATTATTTAAAGGAGAAGGGGTATCCGTCTCTTTCGCAAATGCTGAAAAAAAATAGGAAATGAGAAATTCCAATTTTCATTTTATAGGCAATGCTGTTTTGCGGAATAATCTTGATGAAACCTTCAATCACATTGTAGTATTGCTGGCTTTTGTGGAATCAACGACATATGGAGAGGAAGCAAAAAGTGCATTTCGCAAAACCATTATTATTCATACCGCCTCCATTGTCGAGGCGCTTCTTTTTTATTTGATGGATAAAAGATTTAATAATTCCGCGGTTTCAAAATATTATACCAAATGGGCGCTCAGAAATTATAAAGAGATTTACAAAATCAATGAAAAGCATTTGGTGGTAGCAGGTGAATATACAAAGGAAGCTAGCAAGCTTAAAAAAGAAAAGATGAACCTTGGGCAAATTGCCAATTTTTTACGCGATAAAAAAGTTATTGACGACTCTCTTTACGAAATAATTGATGAAATTCGCCTCTTGAGAAATGAACAGCACATAGGGACTCAAAAAACCATTAAAAGATACAGTAAAAAGGAATTAGACAGGGCTTTCTATATTGCTGGAAAAACAAAAGA
The DNA here is from genome assembly GCA_034522495.1 of Candidatus Moraniibacteriota bacterium. Classification (GTDB taxonomy): domain Bacteria; phylum Patescibacteriota; class Minisyncoccia; order Moranbacterales; family DUUL01; genus JAXHLG01. Next base: position 642,846 of record JAXHLG010000002.1, read on the forward strand.
GTTTGTGAATTCAGCCATTGTTTAAACAATTTAAATAAAAATGGAGCTAAAGAAACTAAATTATTTTCTTCTGGAAGTGATGGGAGTGTTTGTTTTTTGGGGATGGGGTTTGTGATTTTTGTTAACTAACAATTTTTTATGCAGAAACAAGATTGTTGTCATTTCAGGAGGGAGGCGGTTTTGATTGGGTATGATCGGAAAGAGGGGGCGCTGATGTATCAGATGTCGGTTTGTTTGGATTGCGGGAAGTATATCGACGCGGCGGGAGGACTGCGGAATTTTGAGGAAAAAGTTTCGGGCATTCTGGGCAGGCAGTGGCAGTGGGAGGAAGAGTATATGCCGGACGAGGAGTTGGCGTCTTTGAACAAAGGCAATTTGAGAATTGTGATTCAGCCATGAATATTTTGGGGGCACTGTCTTGGCTATCTTGAATTTGAGTGCCCTTGTTTGAACCGGGGCGAGTTTGTGTATTTAAGAGAACTGCCGAGGTTCAGGCGAGGACGCCTGAACCTGCAAGAAAAATATATGTTCAGATTTGGCCAAAGTAAAAACTCCGAACCTATCCCTTGCGGGAACGCGACGATAAACGCCACAGTTTAGTTCGGAGTTAATTCCACTATCAATATAACACTTTTTGACAAATTGTTAAGGTTATATATCTAAGCCGGCCACTTATTAATACAAAAAGGGTAGTTGAAAAATTCAGGAGAGTCTATAATTTCATTAAAAAATCTAATGCCGAAAATTGATATTAATGAAAAACGAGGGGATCCGGAGGCGAGGGTGGACTTGGAGCGGTTTTGGGAGGATTCTGCTGACCTGAAGGCCTCTAATCACGTGGTTACTCCTTTGGATTGGAGTCAGAGTATTGAGTCTTCGTCTTTTGAAAAGTTTCCGGAGAAGGGAGATTTTTTCGTGCCGATCGGGAGGATCGAGAATACCAAAAACGCTTGGCTGAGTTATGATTTGAGCATAGGCAAAAATTTGCTGGCGGCCGGAGGGATGTTTTCCGGGGTGGGGATGTTTTTGCGGGTTAGTTTGCTGCATTTGATCAGCAATTATGACTCGGAGAATCTTCGTATTTTAATGATTGACCCGGCGGACAAGCTGGCTGATTTTGACAATGTTCCTCACTTGCTGAAACCCCGGATCAGGAGTGTTGAAGACGGACTGAAGGAGCTGGCGTGGCTTGAGTCTGAATATAGAAAGCGTTATGACTTCTTGCGCCGGGAGGGCTGTTCTACTGTTTGGAAATACCAAGAGAAAAACCCGAACGATAAATCGAAAATGCCTCATATTTTAGTGTTTTGCAGCGAGTTGGGAGAGTTTTTCCGGGCTGATAAGGAATTGACTGACAAGACAGTTATTGAATCCTTCTGTTCGCCAGCGGGATTAGGATTATATACTCTTTTTGCCACCCAGCAACCGGATGCGGAGATGTTTGAGGTTTTCAAGATCGCGCCCGCTGTTGCCGCCTTCCAGATGCCGTATGAAAAAGAATCCAAATTCTTTACGGGCGCAGGAGGCGCGGAGAAGCTGCTGGGGCAGGGAGATATGTTTTTCTCTTTTGCAGGCGGAGAGGATTTTCAGTTGCTGGATAAGTTCAAAGGCATCCCCGGCCTTGACTTTGAAAAAGACTCCCCGCGAAAGCGCGTCAGAGCCCAAGGCTTGCACGTGGATCTGGACAAAACCAGATCGATGGCGCAGGAGGCTTGCGGGTAAATAGAGACTGTTGAAAATTATAAAAAACTTTTTAATTTTATGAAAAGAAGGAGAACAGGAATAGTTATTCAAGGAAAGGATGAAATAGATTCGGAAAAAATGCATAAATATGCAAAAAAGGTTTTGGAGGCAGAGGGTATCCCCTTTTTTGAGTTTGATTTTGATGACTACTTCATGGATCTTCACGAAAAAGCGTTATATGAAGTAGCGAAAGAAATCGTGATTTTAGAGCAAAAAGCGTCGGCCTCTTTTTTGCAATACGATTTGGGTATTGGGTATGAGAGAGCGATGAGACTGCTTGAGATGCTGGAAAAAGAAGGGATTATCTCAAAAAATCGCGGCACATTGCCTCGAATAGTTTATTATGAAGAAGATGAGGAGGGTGAATTTAGGAGAAAATGAACACCAATAAAAATTAATGCAAAATTCGTTTTATAAATATTTTTATTTACATACAGCAGCTTTTTAAAAGATTAAAAGAATTAAACTTGCCGGAGGATCAGTATGCCGTTTATGGAAGCGGGCCGATGGCGGTTAGAGGTATCAGGGAGGCGAGTGATTTGGATTTGATGGTCAAAGATGAGTTTTATGAGGAGTTGAAAAATAAATACAAGGAAGAAGCCAAAGGCAAGATTAAATTAGAGCAAGGCAAAATTGAAATTTTTCCCGCTTGGAATTCTTTAGTTGACAATCCGGAGGAAGTGATAAGCAGAGCTGAATTAATTAAGGGATTTAAATTTATCAAGCTGGGTGATTTGATTGATTGGAAAAGAAAAATGGGCAGAGATAAAGATTTTAAAGATATTCGACTAATAGAAAACTTTCTTCAATCAGGATCGGCCTCGAGCTAGCGGAATTGAATTTGCGCGACAACAACTAATTTTTTAGAAAGGCGGGGGCTTATTGTTTTTTAATCCATAGACCGGGCCGGAGGCTCGCTCTAGCTCTATAAGCCATCTTTTTGGAAAATAAAAAAATAAAACCTTATGCGCTATATAAGAGGAACCTCCGGAACCCCACGCATAAGGATTTACTTATCTATTTTCTTAATACTAATAAATTTTGAAAATATTGCAATGGTTTGTATGTGTAGTAGATTTAAACAGCTGAATTGTCCAAGTGATTTTTAATAATTGATGTTACACGTATCTTTTTTTAGCTTAATGTGATTTCCTGAGACTGGCCCTGAAGTTCGACTTCTGCGTCCGCAGAAATCGAACTTCAGGTTTTCCTTAAAAGAGTTGATTTAGTAATATCAGTTAATAGTTTTTTATGTCTAGCAAGGTTTTTAAGCTTGATCTGCATCCGATTTATAACAAGGGTGATCTTATAGATCAAGAATTGGAAAGTGCGGTGGAGCAAGCGCAGGAGAAGAAGCTGAAAGAGCTGGAGATTATTTGCGGTAAGGGAAGCGGCCAGCTGAAGAAGCGGGTTTTGAGGTTTTTGGACCGGAAAGATATCTGGGAGAAGTACAGCCGCCTCAAAAAAGACCCCGGCAACTCCGGCCGGATTTTTGTGTATTTTTGATAAAAAAAGCGGTTTTTCTTTTTGCGGGGTTAAAAAAATGTTATGATTCTAGTGAACTTTTAAAAAAGGGGATGAATGAGCTTCCAATAAGGAAGGGAAATTGAAATAAGAATATAAATATTTTTTTACGAAAACTATCAGGGTTTTGATCTTGGAGGATGATTTGAAGGCATGCCAGGCAATCTTGAAGGCGCTGGAGGAGTTGGAATTTGAGGCGATAAAAAAGGGGGTTGAACTTTCGGCGCTGGTTTTGCAGGAGTGTGTTTTTGTGGAGGAGTTTGTGAACCAACGGGATTGGACCGGCGAAGAAATTGTTTTTTTGGACCGGGAAGCGGACAAGGGTCAAGCCGGAAGTTTTCATGATTTGGACTTTGAAAAGTTTGACAAAGACAGAATCATCTCCATCTCCTCCGTTCCGGATTTCAATGAAGACGCCAGGAAGCAGGGAATTCATCGGGTGGTTCAAAAAGATTTTACTAAGATGGATGAGTTTGAGGAGAAGATTGAGGAGGAATTGCGGGGTATTCTAAATATTACTTAAAAACATGGCAAGACAATCTTCGATTGCCAAAAAATCCAAAAAATACACGCAGGAATTATCATTATGGGAAATATAAGATTACTTTTTTAAAAACACCCAGATGACCAAATATATATTGCATGGAGGAAAAACGACATTGAGAAATAAGCGAAACAGAAGGTTTTTTGCTGAAATCGAAAAAAGCCTTGATAACGGGGATATTTTATTGATGTGCTACTTCGCTCCTTCTGTGAAAAGCTATTACAGCGAAGAAGAAAAGTATGAAAATGGAGTTAAGTTGTTTCAAAACTACATAAGAAAGAATATTGACTATATTCCCGCAAATAGAAAAGAATTTATAAGTCAGCTCAAAAAAGCTGACGCGGTATATATTCACGGAGGAGGAACCGAGGAGCTTTATCGAGACCTCGAAAAACAACAGTCCGAATTTGAAAAAGAAATAATGAATAAAAAGTTAGTAGTTGGAAGTTCCGCCGGAGCTTATGTTTTGGCAGAATATTCAATTGATTATGCTGGAGAGAGTAAGCCGGTGAGACGATTTGGAATTTTGCCCATCAAAATACATTGCCACTTTGAAGAAAAAAACAGGAAATCCTTGGAAGAAAAATTCAAACAAGTTGATCCCGAGGATAAATTGGAAACGGTTTTCTTGAAGGATGGGGAGATGAAAGTTAATGAAAAACGAGACAAAAAAGCTTGCTGGTGATGAGGTTTTGTAAATTATTTATAATTAAAAAAGAAAAATGAAAGAAAAAATTGAAAAAATGAGAATTCCTGATGAGGACGCAGGCAATTGGATCAACACCTTGCGAGAATCGGGTTTTTCTCAAGACGAAATTGATGAAGCTATGGTTATGCTTAATGATGAATATGCCAATTTAAAACCCGAAATCTATGAAGAAAATATTGAAAAGATGGCGGGAAAAGAATTTAAAGCAATCAAAAGAAAAATTGAAATGGAAAGAGGAGCTTCTTTAAATTTAGAGCAAAGAGAGGTTTTATGGAGTTTAGTCAAAAGCAAACTGAAAGAAAAGCTTTAATAAAGACATCTCAGTAGTGAAATTAAAAAGGGAGCAGGGGATTTTTATAAACTATTCTTTAATTTAGTCAGTTATACTGAAACCAATCAACAATTATGATATAATAACTAAAAAAGAAAATGAAAGAAAAAGATAATTATAAAATCAATTTAAGCCAATACAACAAAAACGATCTTGCATCATCGCAACAAAAGATTAATTTTAAAAAAAAGTTATGGAATAGGATGACAAAAAGTAATTCATGCTGGGCAAGAGGTGCAAAACTTGGATTTATGGCTTTTGTTGGTTTTTTATTAACTTGCATCGTTGGCGGTATCGTTATTCCTCTTTATGGTGCCTTTGGAATTATTTTTTATTCTGAATTTATACTATTTCTTACAGAAAATGTTATAGACGATGACTTGCTGGTTGAAACAGGAGGAGGGCTTATTGCTTTTTCTGTAATAAATTTGGGCGGGACCATATTTTCATTTTTTATATTTACTTTAATCGGAGCGTTTATTGGTTCTTTTTTTGATTTTTTCAGAAAAAGTTTTTTTCCAGCGGTATTGATTGTAATATTTGGAATAATGGTTTTATCATTTTTTCTAATTGCCAGGTTTGTGGATTCACCCTTACGTTGTCACTTATTGAGGCAACCCCTATCTAAGGATCCGAGAAGTGAGTGTTTTCTTAATTATGTTAAAAATAATAAAGATGTCACTGACGCTACATATTGCAAATATATAAACAAAAATAGTTTTTTTACCTATGATTCATCCGGCAATTTTGTAGATCACAGCCCTAAAAAAAAATGTATTGAAATTATAGAAGGTAGGAAGAATTACAACGAATTAATTGGCGATTCATCAACAAAAAAAATCAGAAATAATAAAAAATACGAAAAAAACAGTGTATCCATTCACTATGATCCAAGAATGTATAAAATTAAGGATACTTCTCAAGACTTGGGCAATTCAGGATACAAAGAAGTGAAACTGAAGATCCGCAGGAGAGACGGAGCTAATTTTAGAGACTGGGGAGAGATAATATATCAGAGAAACAATGAAAGAACTAATTATTCATCGAATCTGGAAACGGAAGAAGTAAGTTATACTATGGACATAAAAGAGAAGAAAATTTTAACTGAAACAGATAGGCAAGATGATATTGAATTGAACGGCATTAACTACAGAAAATGGGCAGAGGAAAAACGCATTATCTCCAGCGGGAAGCTTTTCAATGATCACAGATTCCATAAGTACCAATGCAAATATAGTCCATATGAGGCAATATCAGCCGAAATAAAAGACATTAACAAAGAAAATTTAGACGAGGAATTTGAAGAGATTTTAAAAACCTTGACGATTGAAAACAGCAAGAGACAAGAATTGGAAAGAAGGTCTGAGATAAAGAGTCAATTTGAGGATCAATATATTAAAATAAGACACCCTTCTAATTATGAATTTGTAGTAAAGAGTGATTATACTGGTGAATACAAGGCACCGGCGCCATTGATAAACTATGCTTTAATGTCCAAAAACGGCCAATTTGATTTAGTAAGACTTAATATATATAAAAAGAAAGAAAAAACAAAATCTGTTAGGGAAACTTTTGATTTTTTCCAAAAGCAAAAGCAGCATGATCATCCTGGAGAATTTGATAAAATTTACAAGAAAACGAAGTATGATTTAGTGGAATTCAACAACGTTCCCTTTATCAGAGAAGAACGGCTCCATGGAAATTCTTTAATTTCTTACCAAACAAGCATAGGTAAGTATGAAATATCATTTACAACTCATTATATTGATAATTTTACTAATCAAATAATTGAGGAGATGCTAAAAACTTTGAAATTAAAATTAAGTAATTCCCGGCCAGAAAAAGAAGATAATGTTTCGAGTGGAAAAATCGGATCGGAATTTAGCAGTTGGCAAATTTATCCAGTATATGAAAGCGGTGAAGCGAAAATATCTCTTAAATTTCCAACTGCCTGGAATCTTAAAAATATTAATAAATCCACCAAGAAAATCATCCCCGGAGAACAGGTTAATTGTGGTAATCCTTGGGGAGGAGGGGAGATATGCTTGGATCAAATTGAATTAAAATATTATAAAAATGAAAATAATTTGAGCTTAAATGAATTATTTCGTGATAGTTTTGGGTGGGAAAAGGGTCTGGGGTATACTAAGATAGAGAATATTAAAATAAACAATAATTCCGTATTCAGAGTCGAACTAGACAATCCTCATGATGGCGAGAAAGATCCCTCGATTTGGATTCCAATTGATTCCGGTTTCTATAAAATAGCTGGAAATCATTTAAACAATCGGCAGGAAAAATTATTGGAAGATATTTTTGAAAGTATAAAAATAGAAAATAACACCCGGCTGTGAAAGTTGCTTTGTTTGATTTACATTGTAGGCTTGAATATACCATGGTGTATTCAAGTGATTGAAATAAAAAATAATATTTTAACTTAATTTTATATGCACTCACTAATTTTTCTTTTCGGGTTTGGTGTGGGGGTAGCGGTAGCTTGGTTCTTTATGCGGGAGACAATGGAGAGGCACAGGATAGAAACGGATCGGATGGAGAAAGAAAAGCAGGAGGAGGAAGAAATTGCCAAAGGGTTGGAAGGGTTTAACGAAGAAGTGCAGAAGAGGATTGAAGGCCGCAAGGCCAAGATTATTCATGAGATTCAGCAAGCCGGCGATGTGCAAAACCAGGAGGTGGCGGATATGCTGGATGTCTCTTCCCGCACCGCTTTGCGGTATTTGTCCGAGCTGGAGAAAGAAGGCAAAATAAAGCAAGTGGAGAAATTCGGCCGAAATGTCCGGTATGAACTCAGGAAGAAAGAATTAAACCCGTCAAACTAGTGTTTGTCGGGTTTAATTTTAATAGCGGGAGGACGCTTAACTGATATTACGCACATACTTTTTTAGTTTAATGCGAATGCCTGAGATTAGCCCTGAAGTTCGACTTCTGCGTCCGCAGAATTCGAACTTCAGATTTTCCTTCAAAATAGCTAATTCAACAGAACCGCGTAACATAAATACTTAAAATAATGAAATTATGAAAATGCTAACCAAATCAAATTTTCTGAAATTTTGGCAATGCCCGAAAGCTCTATGGCTCAGTGTGTATAGAAAAGATTTGAAGCCGGAGGTTGATGAGAATAAGCAGGCGATTTTTGATGCCGGCTATGAGGTAGAGAAGTATGCTTACCGGCTGTTTCCGCAAGGCGAGAGGGTTGCAGAAGAGCAAAATAGCGATATCGGCCAAGAGATTGGGAGGACTAAGAAGATGATTGAGAGCAAGAAACCGGTTATTTTCCAACCGGTCTTTTCCGCTGGAGGATTGTTTTGCCGATGCGACATTTTGGAATATGACAAGACTAGGCAAGTTTGGAATATTTGTGAAGTCAAAAATTCCACAAAGCCGAAAAAGATCCACTACTTTGATTTGGCTTTTCAAAAAATTTGTTTGGAAAAGGCCGGCTTGAAAGTGGGCGATTTGAAGTTGATCCATGTTAACAATAATTATATCAAAGACGGCGAAATTGAGCCCGGGGAACTGCTGAAAAGTAAAGATGTTTCCACCAAAGCGCTTCAAGCAGAAGAAGAAGCAAGAGAGATAATCAGGCAAGCCTTTGATCTGCTCAAGCAAGAAAAGGAACCGGAAGTTCGAATCCTCCGCCAATGCCGCAATCCATATGAGTGCGACTTTGTAGATTATTGCTTGGGCGAAGTTGATGCTGATTCTATCTATGCTATTGCCAGCGCCTTGGGAGTTAAGAAGTTAAAAGAGCTGCTGGACGGGGAAGTGTTTAAAGTTCAAGACATCCCGGATGAGATGCTGGATAAAAAGAAACTTTTGCTGCATAAGGGGTTGGTTAAAAACGACGGCGTCCACAAGGAAAAGGAAAATATCAAAAATGAGTTAAGCAAGTTGGAATACCCGTTTTATTTTTTGGATTATGAAACCTTCAGTCCGGCCATCCCGATGTTTGACGGGTATCGGCCGTATCAGCGGATAGTTTTCCAATATTCTTTGCACATTCAAAGAGAGTCGGGCGGAGAACTGGATCATCACGAATTTTTGGCAAAGGAGTTAAAAGACCCCACTCGGGAGCTTTCCCGGAGCTTGCAAGAAAAGATTGACAAGAAAGGCAGTTTTGTGGTTTGGTTCGCTGATTTCGAGAAAGGGTGCAATCGGGAAATGGGGGAGAGATATCCCGAATTTAAAGAATTTTATCAAAATATTAACGATAGAATATATGATTTGATGGATGTTTTCAAGAATGGCTACTACGCTCACAAAGAATTTCGAGCCAGCGCTTCATTGAAAAACGTTTTGCCGGTGATGGCGCCGGAGCTTTCCTACAAGGACTTGGATATCCAGGAGGGCGGCAGCGCTTCCAATCGGTGGGCAAAAATGATACAATCAGATACAAGCGGGGAAGAGAGGGAAAAGATATATCAAGATCTCCTAAAATACTGCCGGCTGGACACCTTGGCAATGGTGAGGATTTTGGAGGAGTTGGAAAAAGAAGTTGAAAAGTAAAACATAAAATATGGAAAACAAAGGAGAAGTCAAGATTTTCAAACCAACAGGAGGGGAGGTCGAATTGCAAGTGCGTTTTGAGGGCGAAACGGTTTGGCTGAGACAGTCTCAAATTGCAGAGCTTTTCGGAACCAAGAGACCTGCTATAACCAAACATCTTAATAATATCTTTAAAGCCGGCGAACTTGATAGAAATTCAGTATGTTCCGTTTTGGAACATACTGCGGAAGATGGCAAAAAATACAAAACGCAATTTTATAATCTTGACGCGATAATCTCAGTTGGATACAGAGTTAACTCCAAGAGGGCGACTCAATTTAGAATTTGGGCAACAAGTGTTCTAAAAAAGTACCTTCTCCAGGGCTACGCGATTAACGAGCAAAGGCTTGCTGAAACCAAGAAAAATTTCCATCGGCTTCAAGAAACCATAAATTTTCTTCAGAAAAATTCCAAAAAGGAACAGCTTCAAGGGAAAGAATCTGATATATTGGACCTTTTGGCTGATTATTCCAAGACACTCAGTTTGTTGGAGAATTATGATAAAGAACAAATTGGCAAGGTAAGGGGAAGCAAGAGCTGCTTCATCTTAAATTATGAGGATTGTCGAAGAATTGTTGCCAGCATCAAGACGGATTTGTTAAGCAAGCAGCAAGCCGGCGAATTTTTTGGCAAGGAATCCGGAAAAAAGTTGGAAGCGGTCATCAAGGGAATATATCAGACGTTTTCCAAAAAAGAACTGTACCCGTCCATAGAAAAGAAGGCTTCGCACTTGCTTTATCTGATCATCAAAGATCACCCTTTCATAGACGGCAATAAAAGAATTGCTTCCTTCTTGTTTGTATATTTTTTAGATAAGAATAATTATTTGTATAGGGGAAACGGAGAAAAGAAAATCAACGACAATGCCTTGACCGCCATTGCCTTGCTAACCGCTGAGAGCAAGCCAACTGAAAAGGACAACTTAATCGCTTTAATTGAACAGCTTTTGGTTTGATGTTTTAACAATGATGCTAAAATAAAATGGCTTATAACGTTTGGAAAATATTTGTTAGCGGGATCGGTATATTGGCAGTTGCCATGGTTGTTAATTTTTTGGCCGATTTCCTGGGCTTGGAAACTTGGTACAGTTTTATAGCCAAGATCCGGGAAAAGGGGTTTGGGGATGTTCTGAAGGCCAAGTGGCAGCATCTACTGTTTTTGTTTTTTGTTTATCCGTTTGTTCTCGGGCTTGCTGGGTATTGGACGCTTAGGCGGTTTAAAGAATAAATTAAAGGGTGTGTGGATGCTCTTATTAGCTTCTGTTTTGGAGGTTTTGTCTCATTGAGGAGGCTAAACCCCTACTCGAAGTGGTTAGTTTTAAACAAGGGTGCTTAATATCAATCAGTAATATAAAAATTAAAACTTGATTCAATTATGGAAAAAGTTTCTCAAATTAAGGCGGAGGAAAAGGATTTGGCTGATTCCGTGAAAGAAGCGGCGCAGGCGCAGGGAGGATGGGGAAAATTTATTCAGAAAGGGGATAGGGTGCTTGTGAAACCCAATTGCAACACCGCCGATAAGTATCCCGGTTCTACCGATATAGATTTTTTACAAGAGGTGGTGAAGCAAATTTTGGAAATGGATCCTCAAGAGGTCTTGGTGGGAGATTCTTCCACTATGATGGCCAACACGGAAAACATTCTTCAAGAAAAGGGAGTTTATGATCTGGAAAAAATTAATGAAAGAGTAAGAGTGGTTAATTTTGATAAGGGCAACTGGGTGAAGCAGTCTTTGCCGCAAGGGCAATACCTCAGCAAGGTTTCCGTGCCGGAGATTTTGGGACAAGTGGATAAAATGATATTCCTGCCTTGTTTGAAGACTCATTTTTTGGCTCATTACACCGGAGCTTTGAAGTTAGCGGTGGGACTGATGCGTCCCCGGGAAAGATTGTCTCTTCACGCCGCGCATCTTCAAGAAAAGGTGGCTGAGATTAATTTGGCCGTGAAACCGGATTTAAACATTATGGACGCCAGAACTTGTTTTGTAAGCAAAGGACCTACGAAAGGGCCCCGGGAGCATCCCGGGCTTATTCTTGCCTCTGCTTGCAGGACTGCCTTGGACATAGAAGGGATCAAGATAATCCAACGCTATACCGGCAATTCTCTGGCAGACATCGAGCCCCGAGAGCTACCCCAGATTAAAAGAGCCTTGGAACTGGGAATAGAATAAATAACTGATCTTCTTCATTCCTAACACACCTTCAAGGTGTGATTAATCACACCTTGAAGGTGTGTTAGGATAAGGTGTGTTAGGATAAGTGTTGGGATAATATTTTGGAATCAAGCTTCTTACATATCAGCGTTACATTAGTAAATAAATTATCTATAACACATGAGCGCTAAAAAAAGATTTGTAATCGCCGCTGTTGCCGCCTTGACCTTGAACGTCATCTGGGAGTTTTCTCATCGCTTCTTGTATATTGATTTATCCGGCATCCCTGAGAATACTCATTTAATTATAGCCTCTTTGGCCGATATGCTTATCATTTCGGCAATTTTCGGGATTGTTTCTCTAGTTAACCAAGGACTTGACTGGATAAAAAATCCTGGCAAGTTTGAATATTGGACGGTGGTTTTTCTGGGTCTTGTCGTTGCCGTTTTGATAGAGGTGGTGAATTTGAATCTGGGAAGATGGGAGTATACTCCGGCGATGCCGACTTTTTTTGGAGTGGGTGCCAGTCCCTTGGTTCAGCTGGCCCTGACGGGAGCAATTTCTCTTTTTTTGGCAAGGCAACTGAAAGAGCCTGGAGAGAAGAGATAAGGTTATTCTTTCTTAAAAAAATTACAAACTGATTCCAAAGGAGGCTTTGTGAGAAAGGAATATGTTCATTGTCCTCATTGCAGGAAGTTTGGCGAAGCCATTATTATAGAATGGTTAAGCGGGTTTAGCTATGCCCGCTGCCTAAGTTGCGGGAAATCATTCAATCCGAATAAAACTAATTAGCGGGAGAGGAGCGGCCTCTCCCGTTTTTTATTTCCAATTATTTTTTAACTTGCATTAGTTCAATAATTTAAATCTAGAAAAATCTACAAAACTTGAAATTCTTTCGGATTGGTGTTAATATTAATTAGTGAAGAAACAAAGCGAATTATTGAGAGCAGTCTGCCTCCGCGCGGTTGCTGAGAGGCGGATTATTTTAAAAGAATGACTTGCTAATATAATATTCTTATGGTTGAGAATAAGAAAATAGAAGAAAAAGAGACAAATAAAGCTAGAACCAGGTTTGCGCCGTCGCCGACGGGAATGGTTCATGTGGGGAACTTGCGGACGGCTCTTTTTGCCTGGCTTTTGGCGGCCAGTAAGGAGGGTGATTTTTTAGTTCGAATTGAAGATACCGATCAAAAGAGATTTCAAGAGGAGGCTACCAAGAAGATTTTGGAGTCCCTGAATTGGCTGGGAATTGAAATTGATGAAGGAGTTTACCTGGACAAAAACGGCTCTGTCCAGCAAAAAGGCGGCTGGGGGCCGTATATCCAATCCCAGCGCCTTGGATTTTACAAGGAATACGCGGACAAATTGGTAGCTGAAGGCAAGGCTTATTATTGTTTCTGCAGCTCGGAAAGGCTCGAGGAGGCGAGAAAAAGACAGCAGGCGCAAAAGCAGCCGCCCATGTACGACGGCGCATGCCGAGAAATGCCGGCTGAAGAAGCTCGGCAACGGATGGAGAAAGGCGAGAAATGCGTCATTCGATTGAAGGTTCCCAAAAATGAAAAAATCGAATTTAAAGACGAGGTTTTCGGCGAGGTTTCGGTCAACAGCAACACAGTGGACGATCAAGTTTTAATAAAATCGGACGGATTTCCCACTTATCACTTGGCCGTGGTAGTGGATGACTATTTGATGGGGATTACTCATGTTGTCAGAGGGGAAGATTGGATTCCGAGCGCTCCCAAGCATGTTCTTCTTTACAAGTTTCTGGGATGGCCTTTGCCCAAGTTTGTCCATTTGCCCAATGTGCTGGGACAGGACAAGAAAAAATTATCCAAACGCCAAGGGGATGTGAGCGTGGAGGAGTTTCAAGAGAAAGGATATTTGCCGGAGGCGATGATGAATTTTTTGGCGCTTTTGGGCTGGAATCCGAAAAACAACCAGGAAATTATGTCCAAAAAAGACTTGCTGGAGCTTTTTAATGAAAAAGGGTTCCATAAAGCCGGCGCTATTTTTGACTACAAGAAGCTGGACTGGATCAACGGCTATTACATCCGGCAAAAAACCGATGACGAAGCCTACGAAATGTGCAAGCCGTATCTGGATGATTATTTGCAAAAAAAGGGTTTCCAAGCTGGCGAGGAGAAATTAAAAAAAATCGTTTTCGTAGAAAAGGAGAGAATGAAGAAATTGTCCGACATAACCGAAAACATTCATTTTTATTTCATTGAACCAGCTTATGAACAAAATCTCCTGCGTTGGAAAGAGATGACGGATGAGCAGGTGAAGAGCGCTTTGCTGAAAATGAAGCAAACACTTGAATCAATCAATGATTTTGAAGATCTGGAAGAAATAAAAGAAAAGATAACAGAGGCTTGCGGAGAGCAAAAAGGAGAGCATCTCTGGCCTTTGCGAGTAGCGCTTTCCGGAGAGCAGAAAAGCCCCGGCCCGTTTGAAATTGCTTGGATCATCGGCAGGGAAGAGAGCTTGAAGAGAGTGGACAGAGCTTTGAAAAAAATATAGATTAAAATCCGGATTAAAATATATATTTATAATTTGAAAATTCAAAAAGAAAAAACAAAAAATCTGATTATTTGGCCGCTTTTTTTGGCGGTTGCTTTCCTCGTTCAAGGAAACGTTTTTGCTGACGACGCTGAAGAGAAGATTGATGAAGCCAAGAAGGAAATTGAGGAAATGTGCGAACAAGAGGGCCTGACGGAAGCCGAATGTGAAAGAGCGCTGGATCAAGTAGATGATATCGACAATCAGGCGGATGAATTAAAATTGAAAATGAAAAGCGCGGAAAGAATGGTAGAGCTGAAACAGCAGCAGCAAAAAACTTTGCGCAATCAAACTGAGCTTTTAAATTTGCAAATCAGCAGTTTAGAAAGCGATATCAACACTGTCAACAACCAGATTGACAAGATTAGAACCGAAGTAAGCCGCATAGGAGATCAGGTAGAGGATAAGGAGGAGGATATTAGCCAATCCAAGGCGCAACTGGCCGAGGTTATTCGAATTTATCAGAAACTGAATAAAGATATGGGTTTGAAATTGATGTCATCCCAGGGAAGCTTGACAGAGGTTTTTAATCAATCCGAGTATCTCAACCAAACATCCAGAAAGATAAAGAAGTCTCTGGACGAGGTAAGAGAAACAAAACGAGAACTAGACGAAAAAAAGGAAAAATTGCAGGAAAAAAGGGCGGAATTGAAACAAAAACAGCAGGAGCTGGAGGGTAGCAAGGAGGATTTGGACTCCAAGAAGCAGGAAAAACAAACACTGTTGGCTAGGACTCAAAACGAGGAAGCTCAGTATCAAGCGCTGGTGAATAAAATAGAAAGTCAGATGAGAAGCTTGCTTATAGACATAGAATCTTTGTCTGAAGCCAAAAAACGGAGGCTTAAATTGATTCAAGAAGGGGCTATTGATCCGACAAGTGGATTAGCTTCGACCAGTTGGTACTATGCTCAGGATGATGGCAAATGGGAGAATGATAATATCGCAGGAACTAGCTTGACAATGAAAAATGAAGGCTGTGCAATTACTTCTGTGGCAATGGTTTTTTCTTATCATGGAGAAAAGATGAGACCTGGTGAAATAGCAGAAAAACAATCCTTTTTTACCAAAGAAGGCTATATTGATTGGAGTTCAGTTGCTGAGATGGGAAATATGAAATTACACCTTGATACAAGACACTTATACCCTGATCAAATAGATTGGGATGATGTTGATGATTACATTGAAAGGGGCTATCCGGTAATAGTCTTTATAAGATCTGGCACAGGAGCAGGTCATTACGTGGTGGTTCATGGATATGATGAAGACCATGATGACTATGTAGTTCACGACCCGATAGCCGGAACAGGACCAAATAGTCTTTTACAAACTAGCAAAAAATATGTTTCCGCTATTTATGATACCTCTGCTACTGTCGACCAAATGATCGTTTATAAGCCGAAATAGGCGGGTAATTAGTTGTTTGTTATTAGCAATTGGGGGTTTAAATTTTTATGGATAAAAAACAGGAGAAAATAAAGAATTTTTTAAGAGAAACCGAGAAACTAAAACAAGTTAAAAGAAAAACTTATTTATCAAACCGGCAAGACAAGGAAGACGCCGCGCAGCACAGCTGGGAATTGGTGTTGATGGCTTTAACGCTGGAAGAGTATCTGCCAAAAGGTGCCAGCTTGCTTAAAATTCTAAAAATCTTGGCGGTGCATGACTTGGTAGAAATTGATTGCGGGGATACTTATGCCTTTGACAGCTCTCAAAAGAATAAAAAAAGCGAGAAGGAGAAGCACGCGGCCAAGAGATTATTCAAAATCCTGCCAGCCCAAAAAGGTAGAGAATTTTTAAGTTTGTGGCGTGAATATGAAGAAGGATCATCTATAGAAGCGAGAGTTGCAAAAGTTATTGACAGAACTGCTCCGATCGCTCAATTCAACGCAAGCAAAAAGATAGACAAGGAATTTAGAGCAAGTTCTCAAGAGTGTTACGATTATGCTATAGGGAATCTGGAAGAGTTTCCGGATTTGAAAAGATATTTTAAGGCAATCATTAAGGAGGCAGTCAGAGTAAAGGGGGATAAAGTCGATTTTTAGAATATCGGTGTTTATTTTCTGTGTTCTTATAGCAAGAGAGCGGGGAAGAGATAAGCACGATTTTTTCGCTTGAACCGAAACGATTCCGCTCTCTGTGTCCGGGAAAAACTGCTAAGATTCAGGCAAGGACACCTGAATCTGAATCGGATTGTTTTTGTTGGCTTTAGGGCGGGGAATAGCAGATTGGAACATAATTTTAGCATGTGGTCTTGACAGATGATTATTTTTATTGTTAAATAGTTTAAATCCCCTATTTTAACCCAAGAGCAGGGAAGAGGAGCGGTGATTGCAGCTTGAAAACTCAATATTATAAATGAAGAATTGGATTTGGAGGCTATGAATTATTAATAAAGATGTAAGAATAATCCAAACAATCAAAAGGAGGAGTGAAACCATGGAAAAAGAAAGCAATGTTTCAATCGAAAGCGAATCGTCGAATTCAGAGCCGAGTTTTTTCAAAGAGTTGGTTTTACTGGTAAGTTATTTGCAAAAATTGTATCTAAAAAGGGGCTGCTATAGTTTTATTAATGATGATGAAACAGCTTGCGTGGCTCCTATTGGTGAAAAGCGAGTGATTTGCCACTATGCAGGCGAAAAAGCAAGGAATAAAGCTTGCAGAAAGCTGTTGCTCAGAAAAGTTATTTATACGGGACTTAACGCTAATGCGATGAAGCTGGTAGACCATGAGAATATTGGCAACAAAAAGGCTGTATCTATAATTCAGCCTTGCAGAAAGCAGTAATTGCAAATCAAAACTCGGAAGGGGTTTTATTAAAATCCACTTCCGAGCAAATCCAATTGTTTATTTTAGGAATCTTTATTCAATACACAGGGATTTTGTTTATAATTAGCTGACCTGTGTATCCTGGGTTTCGAAATGATTAAATATAGAACGTCGCAAAATATACATTGTGCGACGTTGTGCTTGCATCTAAATCCATCTCTTCAACTTCTTATCTTCTCGTTTTTTTAATGAATTAAAATAATTTTAAAGGCCTTTTGCATTTTGCATTTTTATATTTTAACACTTTCCCCTTTTTGTTGTTGGGAGTTGTTTTTTCTGCTACAATTATTTTGATAACAAATTCATTTACTTATAATAATTCTTTATGCAAACTTCTTATTCGGCCTTGAATTCATTTCAGACTTGCCCGTTGAAATATAAATTTGAGGCGATTGATAAAATCAAATCCAAGAGAAAGTCTCCGGAGGCGCAATTCGGAACTTTGATACACTCGGTGATGAAGTTTATTCACTCCGGCAATTTCCTCCTCCCCACCCAGAAAGAGGCCCTGGAATACTTTACTAAAAATTGGATCGCAGATGTGTTTAAGGATGAATTTCAGGAACGCTCAGCTTTTGCTCAGGGAGTGAGGATTATCCAAGATTATTATAAAAAAAATGATCCCAACAAAATTAAGATTGTGGATCTAGAATCGCGTTTCACTGTCGATTTGCCCCAAGAAGGCGATAAACATATTATTTCCGGCATCATAGACAGGATTGACAAAACTGCCAATGGATTTGAAATTATTGATTACAAAACTTCCAATAAGCTTCCCTCTCAGGCGACGGTAGATGACGATTTGCAGCTCCTGATCTATTTAATGGCTTTTTTGAAGCGCTATCCCAAATTGTCCAATCAGCCTGAAAAAGTAAATTTGAGCTTATATTATCTGAAACATGGTACAAAGTTGACTACTCAGAAAACCAAACAACAACTAGAAGAAGAAAAAATAAGAATTTTTGATCTATTGGAAGAGATTCAAAATTCCGATTTTCAACCCAAAGTCACCGCCCTTTGCGACTGGTGCGATTTTCAAGAGATTTGTCCCATGTGGAAGCACAAGTTCAAAGAAGAAAAGAAAACACCTACCGAGCAAGAAAAGCAGCAAATCATTGAACAATATTTAATACTACAGGACAAAATCAAAGCAGAAAAAAAACAAATCCAAGAACTCCAACAGCAAATCTTGGATATAATGGAACAAGAAAAAGCCGACAGGCTTTTCAGCGAAGACAAAATTATCGCCAAAAAGCCTTACAAAACCTACGAATATGACGAAGAAACAGTCAAAAACGTGTTAGAGGAAGCCGGTCTTTGGCAGGAAGTGCTGAAGCTGGACAAAACCAAGCTCAAAAAAGTGGCCGCTTCCCTGCCCCCAAACCTAAAAAGGACCGTGGAAAATGCCAAATATATCAGCAAAGAAAGCTTTGGGCTAAGCGTAAAAGAAGACAAAAAGAAATAAATCCTCAGGTTGTTCTATAGGCAAGCTTCCTTTTT
Source organism: Candidatus Moraniibacteriota bacterium (assembly GCA_034522495.1). Taxonomy (GTDB): domain Bacteria; phylum Patescibacteriota; class Minisyncoccia; order Moranbacterales; family DUUL01; genus JAXHLG01. Next base: position 661,296 of record JAXHLG010000002.1, read on the forward strand.
TGCACAGCTTGCCCGGGCACGCCAAATCTGTATTTTTAACGCGCTCTCCAGCCTCCGTCAACATAAATCACTTCTCCGGTGACGTATTTGGCTTCCTCGGAGGCCAAATAGACAGCGGCTTTGGCAATGTCATCCACTTCTCCAGCATGTCCAAGAGGCGTGTTGGATTCAACCATGTTTTTAAAATCTTCGTTTTCTAAAGCAGGATCCGTCATATTGGTTTTGATAAATCCAGGCGCAATGGCGTTGACTCTGATGTTGTGAGGAGCCAAATCAAGCGAACTGGCGTGGGTTACTTGGACTACTCCGCCTTTGGATGCACAATAAGAAATGGCGTTTTGCAAGCCCACTTTCCCCAGGATGGAACTCATATTTATTATAGAACCCTTGATTTTGTGGTCCTTCATGTGATTAGCAGCCGCTTTTACTCCGTAAAAAACTCCGAATAAGTTAATTTTGAGAGTCTTTTCCCAATCTTCATTAGATTCTTCTAAAACGCTTCCCATAGAACCAATTCCGGCATTGTTGACCATGATGTCTACTTGGCCAAATTTGTTGGCGGTTTCTTCCACCAAGCTTTTAACTTGATCAGCATCCGAAACGTCGCATTTTGTGAAGGCGGCGTTTTGTTCGTGCTCTTCTTTTATCAAATTTTCTTCTTCCTTGATGTCTGAAAACATCACTTTGGCTCCTTCGTTAAGGAACTCTTCCGCAATGGCCTTTCCAATGCCGGAAGCAGAGCCGGTAACAATGGCCACTTTGTTTTCTAGTCTCATAATTTTATCTTAATTTTTAATTTAAATAATTGCTTGTGCATCTTTAGGAGTAATACGAATTGAAAGTTAACCTATTTCAGTTCCTTTGTATTTCTCGCCGGCAAAAAATTTTTCCAAATTTTCAATATTTTTTCCTCCTATGATAAACACTTTTAGACCAATTTTTTGAGCATGCTTGGAAGCAATTGGGTCAAAAGGGGTATTGAGCCCCGGATCCCACTTGTTCCCCACCAATTTTCTGAAATTTTTCCAATCTATCTTGTCATATTTGACCGCGTCGCTATTTGTCTTGGGGTCTTTATCAAAAACGTTTTCAATGTTGGATAAGTTTACAATTTCTTTTGCGTTTAATCTTTCTGCCAAGATGGCGGCTACATAGTCAGTGGACCAGCCGGGGCGCCAGCCGGCGGCTACCATGATACTTTCCCCTGCCTCGAAGTGCTGGCTCAAGTCCTCTTTTGTTCTGGGATTTTTATTGATTCTGGGGTGGGCGTGTTTTCGGAAAATGGTTTTAATCAAGTGCGCGTTTAATCGGGTGGCGTGGATCCCGAGCCAGTCTTGATCATCTTTGGTGAGGCCGGTTATTTTATCAGCTGCTTGCTGGTATCTTCTGGCGGTATTGCCTCCCCCTGCAACAATCACAAACTTCCTTTCCGCCTTTATTTGGTCTTCAATAACTTTTTTGAACTGCTCCAGGAACTCCCAGCCAATCTTTTTGGGCACTATAAGGGAGCCTCCGAGAGAAATAATAATAGGATTTTTCATGTTATGTTACTTAGGCCTGCTGACGGTGCAGCAAATAAGGTAAAATATTTATATTTTTAAAGCGGTGCGAAAAATTATTTTGCCTTATTTATGGGATTTTGGTTAAAATAATTTTTCAGGGGCAGCAGATTTTTTTCAAAAATAAGCAGCCCCTAATTATCTTTAAAACAGCATCCTGCGGGCTGATAACCTTCGTTTCGAGCTTCTTCTTCGGAGGAAAAGCATACGACATTTTCCTCCTTTATTTTTTTGGCCCAGGTGCAATCCGGTTTGTGGAATTTGTCGGAATTTTCGGATCCGACTAGCCGGCATTCAGTCTCTTGATTTTGAGCAGCGTAATTTCCTCCCCCGTTTTCTTCCAGCGACACGCCTTTTCTCTGAGCCGCTTCACCCAGCGCCACCACTTTTTGTTGCTGCGGATTAGGGGCTTCAATATTATTGAGGGAAACTTTGATTTCTTCGCTTTCCATAGATTTTTGTCTTGTCTGGCCGGCGCTAAAACTTACAACGGCCACCAAAACAATAGCTATTAAAAACAAGAGTCTCTCCTCATACTCTTTCCAGAAGTTGGACAGCCTGCCTTTGATTTTTTTGAAAAAATCATTTGACATAAAAAGAAAATGGTATTAGAATTATGTTTAGCTTTAATAATTATAACTTGCTTTTCTTGAAATGCCAAGCGTCATTTCCGGAGAAGTTTCCAAAATATGTCACAAAAAAAAGCTGGTGGTTCTACGAGACTGGGGAGAGATTCAATTTCTAAGCGGCTCGGCGTCAAAGTCTTCGGAAGTCAATCTATTAAGCAAGGACAAATTATTGTCAGGCAAAGAGGCTCTAAATTCAAACCCGGTTTGAATGTAAAAAAGTGCGGAGATGACACCCTGATGTCTCTCCAGGACGGCGTGGTGGAATTTGTCACTAAAAGAGTGAAAAAATTCACCGGCAAAGCAAAAAAAGTCAAAATTGTTAATGTAAAGTAAATCTTTTTGATAGGAAAATTTTTTCGTCAAAAAACCTCCCGCGAACGGGAGGTTTTGTTGTGGCTATTTTTTCTTTGCAATGGCTGTCTTGATGAAGGACAAAAACAGCGGGGCGGGATTAAGAGGGGTGGATGTGAACTCCGGGTGGAATTGGCTTCCCAGCATAAAGGGATGCTTCTCTTGAGGCAGTTCGGCAATCTCCATCAATACTTTATCCGGAGACATTCCGGAAAAAACCAAGCCCGCTTCGTCTAGTTGATCTACATATTCCGGGTTTACTTCGTATCTATGCCTGTGCCTTTCCTGGATACTATTTTTCTTGTAAGCCTCATATGCCAATGTGCCTTTTTTGATTTGACAGGGGTAGTTTCCCAGTCTCATGGTGGCGCCGTATTTTCCTTCTTTTATGTTGTCTTTTTGCTCCGGCATGATGTCAACTGCCAAATTTTTGCCATTAGGTTTAATTTCTCCCGTATGGGCGTTTTTAATGCCGGCCACGTTTCTGGCAAATTCTACCACCATTAATTGCATTCCATAGCAAAGACCCAAATAAGGAATCTTGTTTTCTCTTGCGTATTGAATGCATTTAATTTTTCCTTCCACTCCCCTGCTGCCAAATCCTCCGGGGACGATGATACCGTCATATTGACTTAATTTATCAATTTTTTGCGGATCCCTCTCCAATTCTTCGGAGTTGATCCAGTCTATCGCCGGGAGTTTGTTCTGATTGTAGCAAGCATGCTTAACTGCTTCGATGACTGATATGTAGGAATCTGAGAGCACGCAATCTCCGGTGCCGAAATATTTTCCCACTATACCGATCTTGACATCATCTTTGGCTGTCTTGATGTTTTGAACTAATTTTTTCCAGTCTTGAAAGTTTTTCTTTCTGGGCTTGAGGTTTAACTTATTTAAAATGACGCCGCTGAGGCCGTCTTTTTCGAAATTCAAAGGGACTTCGTATATGGAATTGGCATCCGGCGCCGATATAACCGCTTCGTCCTTGATGTTGCAAAAAAGAGCGATCTTTTCTTTTCTTTTTTTGTCAATAGGCTTTTCGCTTCTGGCTATTATTATATCCGGTTGAACTCCGGCTGCATTCAATGCGCGCACCGCTTGCTGGGTCGGCTTGGTTTTCATTTCCCCGATTTTTTGCGGATAAGGTACGTAGCTTATCATGACAAAAAGGACGTCTTCAGGGTTTTGCAATCTCATTTGGCGAGCCGCTTCGGTAAATAAATCATTTTCATAATCTCCGGTAGTCCCGCCCACTTCTATTATGACAAAGTCCGCTTGATTGTTGGTGGCTGCTTTTTTTACCGTTCTTATCACCTCATCAGTTATGTGCGGGATGATTTGCACGCATTTGCCTTGATACTCCAGATTTCTTTCCTTTTTTATAACCTCCCAGTAAACGCTGCCGGTAGTCATGTAATTTTCAGGCGGGAGGGTGACTTCTAAGAATCTTTCATAATTTCCCATGTCCTGATCCGTCTCCAGCCCGCTTGCCAAAACGAAGACTTCCCCGTGCTCGGTCGGGTTCATGGTGCCGGCGTCTACATTCACATATGGATCAATTTTAATGGCGGTTACCTCATATCCCTGGGATTTTATTATTTTTGCGATGGAAGAAGTGGCAACTCCCTTACCTATGCCGGACATTACGCCGCCAAAAACAAAAATATATTTTGGTTTTTTGCTTTTTGCCATTTTTTGCTTTTAATGCTTATAAATGAGATACAGCCTCTCTTGTATCAATAAAAAACCGCCTCCCCCTAGCGGTCTTTCAAAAATATGAAAGCGGTTTTGATTATTTTTCTTCTTCGACAATGAGCTTTAATTCCGATTCTATACCGTGTTCGAGTTGAATTTTTATATCATACTCGCCTATTTCCCGGACGGGTTCTTTGAGTTCGATATTGCTTTCTTTTATTTCAATTCCCTTTTTTCCCAAAGCTTTTGCGATGTCTTTTTTGGCAACTGAGCCAAAAAGTTTGCCTTCCTTGGCTTTTTCCTTGATGGTCAGCTCGTTTTCTCTAATTTTGCTTGCCTTCACCTGATTTTCTTTCAATTCTTCTTCATTCTTTTTTACTTCCTCCTTAAGATGCTCCTCCACTTTTTTGATAGCTTTCTGCGTTGCCGGGCTAGCTAAATTTTTTGGCAGTAAATAATTGCGCGCAAAACCGTCCGCAACTTCTTTAACTTCGCCCGCTTTTCCCAGTTTCTCCACTTTTTTTAATAGAATTACTTTCATTACTGAAATTTTAATTTTTACTTGATTGCCCCCCCCCGTCGACTCTACTGTTAATATTATCAAATGTCATTTTATTTGCAAGGGTTTATTAATTCATCGTATAGGAATTTCAAAAAATCCTATACTCCGCTGATTTACGCAGATTGCAACCCCGTAAAACTACTTTGCAGCAACAGGGCAAGCGCAGATTTATGCGGGACAACAAATGTGCGAAGCTTAATTTAATTCTTGATAAACAGCGTTGGCTGCAATAGCCCCTTCGCTGGCGGCTGTAATTATTTGCCTGAATCCATTGGAGTTAGTAGTGATATCGCCGGCGGCATAAAGGGATTGAACACTGGTTAATTGATCGGCTTTGGTTTTAATGTAGCCTCTTTCATCTTTTTCAATTTCTAAGTTTTCCAAATACCCCGTGTCCGGAACGGAACCGATTTCTATGAAAATGCCGTCAAAGCTCGGCTCTCTCTCTTTTTCGTATTCATTATCCAGAGCCAGCTGCTCCACTTTGTTCGTTCCTTTTATTTGGGTGACATTGGTTTCGGGGGCGGTTTTTATGTTGCCCCTCTTTTTTGTTTGTTCAATATAAGCGGGTACGGCTCGCAACTTGTCTGCGCGATAAAAAATTACCACTTCCCTGGCATACTGGGAAAGCAGCATTGCGGCGCCTAAAGCAGAGTTGCCGCCGCCGACCACTGCCACCTTTTTGTCTTTAAAAAAAGGAGCGTCGCACGTTGCGCAGTAAGAAACGCCTTTGCCGGCAAGTTCATCTTCGCCGGGAACATTTAATTTTCTAAACACCGTACCCGTTGCCAGAATTACCTTTTTGGCGAAATGGGTTTCTTTGCGGGTTTTAATGGAAAACAGCCCTTCTTTATTGCTGCTCAAAGAAGATATTTTCTCTTGGCTTATCAAGCTTCCCAATGATTCGGCGTGCTCTCTCATTTTTTGCCCCAATTCGGTGCCCGCAATGCTTGGGATGCCCGGATAGTTTTCTATTTTATGGCTTTCGTTCATGTAGCCCCCCGGCTCTTCGCCAAGAACCAAGTGGTCTATTTTAAATCTGGAAGCATAAATTGAAGCGGTCAAGCCAGCCGGACCCGCCCCCAGAATGATAAGATCTTTTCTTTCTGCCATGTATTTAATTTAATTTTTATTTAAAGGCACGATAACACCAATTCAACCGCTAAGAAAAGCGGTTGAATTGGTGTCGTCTTTGATTGCTTCACATATCTGTTTTAATAAAGAGTGAAAGAATTTTATTCAACCTTTTTAAGTTCCTCCAAAAGAGCTTCTTTGGATTGGACGCCCGACAATTGCTTAACAGACTCGCCATCCTTGAAGATAATCAAAGTCGGGATTGACATGATGCCGTACTTCTGAGCCGTTTCGGGGTTTTCATCTACATTCAGCTTTCCCACCTTGGCGTTATCGGAAGCTTCTTCGGCCACGTCATCAACTATGGGACCCATCATCTGGCAGGGGCCGCACCAGGGAGCCCAAAAATCCACTAGCACCGGTTTATCGCTTTTTAAAACTTCTTCTTCGAAGTTGTCATCTTTAAATTCAACAGCCATAAAATAACTTAATAATTATATAATTTATCGTATAGGAATTTTAAAAAATCCTATACCCCGCTGATTTTACGCGGACTACAACCCCGTAAAACTACTTCGCAGCAACGGGGCAAGCGCAGATTTATGCGGGATGCTAAATGTGCGAAGCTTAATTTAATGCTTATTTAATGTTTAAATGTTAGCATGATTTTTACTTTCCCAACCGCCTTTCTCTGGCGGCAAACTCTTTTAGGGCTTTTTCCAGCTCATGGGGACTAAATTCGGGAAAAAGCTTCTCGGAAAAATGATATTGGGAATTCTGGGTTTGCCACATAAGAAAACCGGCGCTGTTATGAGGATCTCCTTGAACCCCGGTTCTTATGACTAAATCGACTTGAGGCAAGGGCGAACTAATTAAACTCTCCTGTAATAAATCCCTTGTGATCTCAAAATCCTTTGCGCTACTACGGGCTTGCTTTTTAATTTCTTTCACTGCGTGCAATATGTCATCATCGCCGCTGTAAGCCAACAAGAAATTTAGAAAGCTAGCGGAGTGATTCTTGGTTTTTATTACTCCTTCCTCGAGAATTTTTTTCAAGCGTCGGGGAAACTGCTCTTTCCACCGGCCGATAATTTGGATTCTTGTTTCGTTATCAAAGATATCCGAACTGCTTATCAGTTTTTGAAAATACTCTTCATAAATTTTCAGCAATTCCTTTTTTTCTTCAAACGGCCTCTTTTTAAGATTGTCTTCCGAGGATCCCCAGAAAGTAAGATACTTTACTCCCATTTGCAGAGCCTTCCTGCTTAATTCTTCAATTACTTCCGCTCCGGCTTTGTGGCCTTTCCATGGTTTCATATTGTTTTTTTTGGCCCACCGTCTGTTTCCGTCCGGTATAATGGCTACGTGGTTGGGCATCAGAGTTTTTTCCGGCTCCATCATTTAATTTATTTATTAAAAAGATAAATAATCATCTTCTTTTATATTAAATTTTTTTAGAAAAAATATCAAGTCAGCTGCTTAAAAATTTTTGGAAAATTTAGCAAAAAGAATGGAATTACAGCCCCGCTAAAGCGGGATAAATAGGAATGGTATTTGGAAACAGTTCCATTTAAATTAGGGGTTGCTGATTTTTGAAAAAAATCTGCTGCCCCTGAAAAATTATTTTAACCAAAATTCCATAAATAAAGCAAAATAATTTTTCGCACCGCTTTAGAAATATAAACATTCTACCTTATTTGCCCCGCATTGCGGGGCAGGCCCTAATTAGTACTCTCTTTTGGAAATATAAATCGCTATCTGCTTGAGAAAGTCGTAACATTCTTGATTGCTTATTTTGGTTTTTTCCAGCGATTTTAATGCTTGCTCAGAGAATTTATCGGCTAGTTTCTCGGAATATTCAAGCGATCCGGTCTCTTTTATGATTTTTTGAAATTCTTCCAACTCTTTCCTGGATAAATCTTTTTTCCCGAATATTTTATTCAATTTTGTTTTTTGCGAATTCGAAGCTTTTTCTTTAGCCTTTATATAGAGCAGGGTTTGCTTGCCTTCGATTATATCCGATCCAACTGGCTTACCCAGTTTTTTCTCGTCCCCAAAGACTCCCAGCACATCATCCCTGATTTGAAAAGCTTTCCCCACTGCCATGGAATAATCCGAGGCATTCTTAAAAAAATCAGGCGAACTTTCTCCTCCCAGGGTTGCTCCCAAGAAGAGGGGGCCTTCAAAGGTATAATTAGCTGTTTTTCCTTCATGCATCCTTAAGATTTCCTCTTCTGTCGTTTTTCCCCTGGCCTCCATTACCACATCAAGCATTTCGCCGGGAATGGTTTTGTAGACGATTTTTTGCAATTGGGTCAAGCTCTCTAAAATTCTTTTTTCCGGAAAATTGGATTCAAATAGTATTTCGTTTGACATAGAAGCCGCAATGTCTCCCACTATCATGGCCATGGAATTGCCAAAGTGCTCCGATTCTGCGTTGGGAAAGTATTTTTTGGCCATATTTCGGTAATTTTTGTGAACGGTGTTAACACCGTGCCTTTTCTCGTCCCTGTCAATGATATCGTCGTGAATTAAAAGGAAAGAATGGGTCAATTCCACGGACATAGAGGCTTTAATTATTTCTTCTTCCCCGCCCTCCTCTTGATTGGCTGACTTGAAAGCGTAATACATCAAAGCCGGACGGATTCTTTTTCCGCTGGCCAGGGTAAAGTCAGATATCATTTTAACGGCCTGTCCGGCCAATGGATCTGTTTTGCGGGCTTTGCTGATTTTTTCTTTGAAATATTCTTTCAAAATAGGATCCAGCCTTTTTTTATACTCTTTTAAATATTCTTTGGCATCCATGGCTTTCATTTAAGCATTTAAATATGCAAGCAAATAAATGCTAGTGTTTAAATGTTTATATGTTTATATGACTGTGACCCCAAGGGGAGTCGAACCCCTGTTACCAGGATGAGAACCTGGCGTCCTGACCACTAGACGATGGGGCCGGATTCAACAATTAACAATTAGCTTTTGACAATTGACTATATTACAGTTTGCATTGGATTTTTCAGTCTTTTAAAAAACCTGTTGCCAAGGATGCCTGTCCGCCTCTGGCGGGAGAACCTGGCGTCCTGACCACTAGACGATGGGGCCGGATTCAACAATTAACAATTAGCTTTTGACAATCTTGCTTTAAGCAAATCAAAAAACGGCGAGTTGTCGTCATCACGTCAATTAAAACAAAAAAACTCAAAAAAGTCAATTCAAGTCCATTGCTAAATTGCTAAACTGTTTCATTGTTAAATGTTTAATTGGGTAAAATTTCTTTTAAAACAGGGATGATTAGAAACAAACAATGAAACAATGCAACAATGCAACAATGCAACAATGAATAATTCTACCTCCACTCATCGCATTTATCAATAAATTCTTCGCATTCTTCCAGGTAGTCCTCTAATTCGTCTTCGTTTTCTTTTAATTTCTCTAAATTATCCAAAGCGTCTTCCAGGTCTTCCTCTCGCGCGCCTTTTTCCTTGGCTTCTTCAATAATTCTTTCTTGCTTTTCTATTATTTCATCCAATTCTTCTTCTCTATCTTCGGCTTCTTTGCAATTTTCCCTGGATTCTTTCTCGCAAACTGTTATTTCAACCAAATCTTTCTCTTTAAGAGGCGAGCCGAAATGCTGAACAATCAAATAGCTTTTCCTATTGCCCTGGCTTGATTCCACAATCGCAACTCCCATTTCTTCAAACTTCTCTGACATAATATTTTCTCTGTGCCCGGGACTGTTCATCCAGCCTTCATGAACGGATTGAGCTGAGAAGTAGCCCTCCGCCAAATTTTCTCCGAATGTTTTATAATTATATTCCACTTTTTCCGCAAAATACCAAGGTTGGAGTCCGTTGGGAGAAACGTGATCGAAATAATCATTCTTTTTCATGTGTTCCGCCTTTTTTCTCGCAGAAAGAGACAGCTTGGCGTTTTCCTCCAAAGAGCTTAGGCCTTTTCCCTCTCTTGCTTCATTGGCCAGTCTTATTATATCTGTTTGGCTCCCCTGGAATTTTCTCTCTCCTTGTGGCAGCGCTTCTACCGGATTTTGCTTGCGGATTCCCTTCTTGGGGGATCCGTCGGAGCTGATTTCCGTTTTCGGCGGCGGCTTTATGGTCTTAAAGGAAAAATCGTTAAAGTCCACCGTTAAAAACAAGGCGGCGACTAAGATAAAAAAGAAAATAATTTTAAAAATTTTAGTAAACATTTTTTTGAAAAAAGGTTAGCGCTTTAATTTTTATAAACTCATAATAACATTTTTTTATCTTGGAGTTAATACCTACCTTAGCTCTAAGCGATTTTGTTTAATCTTGAAATATCTTCCCCGGTATTTGTTGGCGTGTATTATGAAGCAAGTATTATGTATCATGCCTTTTTTAAAAATTGAAATGTTGACATTGCTATGCATGCTATTGCCAAACATGAAAAAACATGTTAATTTTTAACTTGTAATTATAAATTCAGTAATCTCAATAAGATGAAAAAAGGAATACACCCCGAATACAATCAAAGCGCCAAGATTATATGCGCTTGCGGCAATACCATAGAAACCGGTTCTACCAAATCGGAAATTCATGTTGAAATTTGCAGCGCCTGCCATCCTTTTTACACGGGAAAAGAAAAATTAATTGACACCGCCGGCCAAGTAGATCGATTCAAGCAGAAGATGAAGAAAACTCAAGAGCTGCAAAAAAACATGAAGGACAAGAAAGGCAAAAAAACTAAAGAGAAGGAGCAGAAGGAACCCTCGCAAAAGACCGGGGAAACAGTCGAGAAGAAAACGGTTGATAAGAAGAAGCCGGAAAAAGCTTCCAAGTAGCTTTTGTATTACAAATCCCGCCCTTTTTTCAAGCGCGGGATTTTTTATTAGGAAAAATATGGTAAGATGGAATAAAGTATTATGAATCATGTATTTAGGAATTACGCGCTTGCCTTTTTATTGCCTAAAAAAAGAGAGCAAAGCAAGGTTTGGTTTTTGCATTCGATCGAAAAAATATTTTAGAAGCAAAAAAGGTTTTCTATTAAAAATATCTTAACAAGCCTGAAAGGCAAGTGCGCATAAAACCAAGCCTTGCTTTGCTCTCGGCATTGCCGAAGAGTAATCGCGTAATTCCTAGTATTATGAATTTTGCCGAAATGGTTTTTGGTATCTGTTGTTAGAATTTGGAAAATTTTTACACGTTCCGAACGAATTAAAACTTTAAATAACGTTGGGAGATATTACAGGCATTTGCCCAATGTCAGTTAATCAAATGAAATGAATCAAACGAGGATTGAGGAAATAAAAAAAGAATATCGGGAGGTAAAACAAGAGCTGGAAAATTCGGCCAATTTTGGCGATGCGGAAAAAATGAAAAAACTGAACAAGAAATTCAGCGATCTGAAGGAAATCACAAGTAAAATTGAGAGGTGGGAAAAGGTTAGCAAAGAGATAAAGGAAAACGAAGAGATTATTGAAAAAGAAGATGAAGAAATGGCGTCACTGGCAAGCGAAGACAATGAAAGCCTTTTGGAAGAGCGTCAAAAATTAGAAAACGAGATAGAAACCTACCTAATTCCAAAGGATCCCAATGACGAAAAAGACGTTATTATGGAAATTCGAGCCGGAGCCGGGGGCGACGAAGCCGGTCTCTTTGCGGGAGATCTTTTCCGGATGTATTCCAGGTATGCTGAAGAAACGGGATGGAAAGTGGAAATAGACGATTCTCATCACAGCGACTTGGGCGGTTACAAGGAAATTATTTTTGAAATCTCCGGAGAGGAAGTCTATTCCAAACTCAAATACGAATCCGGGGTGCATCGGGTGCAAAGAGTTCCGGACACGGAAAAGCAAGGCCGGGTCCACACTTCCACCGTGACAGTGGCGGTTCTTCCCCAGGCGGAAAAAGAAGACTTGGAAATAAAGCCGGATGAATTGAGGGTTGATACTTTTGCTTCTTCCGGTCCGGGCGGACAGTCGGTTAACACTACCAATTCGGCGGTTCGCATTACCCATCTCCCGACGGGAGTAATTGTCTCCTGTCAAGACCAAAAATCTCAGGGTCAAAATCGGGAAAAAGCCATGCAGATTCTGCGTTCTAGGCTTTTGGATAAAATGGAGCAAGAGCGGCTGGAAAAAGAGTCCAGCCAAAGAAAACAGCAGATCGGCTCCGGCCAAAGAAGCGAAAAAATCCGGACTTACAACTTCCCTCAAGACCGCATCACCGACCACCGCATCGGCAAAAACTGGTCCAACATCGAAGGAATTCTCAACGGAGAGATCGGGAAAGTTATTGAAGAGCTAAAGGAAGAAGACATGAAAAGGAAAGATTCATAAAACTAATCAAAAGATACAAGATACAAGGATACAAACAAATTCGAAATTAAAAATTGCAAAAAATCAAACAGTTTGTTTCTTGTGATTTATTGAGTTGTTTCTTTTTTGGTAATTGTATCTTGTATCCTTTAACAATGAATTCTAAAGAGCTTCTATTAAAAGCGAAAAATATTTTAATTAAAAAAAGGATTGAAAGCCTTAGTTTCGATTCTGAGCTTCTTTTGTCTTTCATCCTCGGAGTTTCCCGCGAATACATTTTGACTCATCCCGAATATGAAGTTTCTTCTGAAAAAGAGCGGAAATTTTTAGAGTTAATAAAAAGAAGAAGCCGGGGAGAACCGGTGGCTTACTTGATAGGCAGAAAAGAATTTTGCGGATTGAACTTCCAGGTGGATCAAAATGTTCTAATTCCCCGCCCCGAAACGGAGCTAATGGTGGAAAAAGTTTTGAAGTTAGTTGAAAAAGAAAAATCGAAAGAAAAAGTTGCTTTTATTGATATAGGAACAGGCTCCGGGTGCATTATTATCTCCTTGGCCCAAAAATTGAAAAATTATTCTAAAGAGAATCTATTTTACGCCTCTGACATTTCCCTCAAGGCGCTTAATGTTGCCAAGAAAAACGCCAAAAAGCATAAGGCGGAAAATATCAAATTTCTTCATGGAAACCTTTTGGAGCCATTTTTTAATAATAAAAGCCTTTTAAAAGCTGATAAAATTATTATTACCGCCAATCTCCCCTACCTTTCTCAAGAGATTTATCAAAGCGCTCCAAAAGACGTGCGCGACTTCGAACCCAAAATGGCCCTGGAAGCCGGAGATGACGGCTTGGATTTATATAGAGAGTTATTCGAGCAAATGCAAAGCGAAAATTTAAATAAAAAGACTACTTCCCTTTTTCTTGAAATCTCCCCCGAGCAGAAAGAGAAGACGGAAGACCTTGTTAATAAAAAATTATCAAACGCAAAAATAGCACATTATAAAGATCTAGCCAATAAATCCAGAATGATAGAGATAAATATGAAAACTTTTTCATCCATTGTGCTTTAATTTTATTGTTTTGATTTTTACACTTTATCATTTGAAGTCCATTTTTTCTTGACTGAATACTTATTTTGAAATAAAATCAAACTACTTCCTCCTTTTTTCGATAACCTGAAATAAATTTTGGAGGATCTATGGAGCCAAAGCTTTTTTGTTGGCCTAGGCTCCTGCCCTTCGATGGGTAGGAAAAAGTTCATTGAAAGATTGTTTTTTGAAACCCTTTTTTTGAAACCTCGAACAAGGAGGTTCTTATGTGTCTTGCCCGCGCACCTGATCAAAAAGGATCAGCTATGACCAGTGATGAGGATCCAGGCGTTGATCGCCTGCCACGGATTCAGGAAGAAGAGGATGACGGCTAGCCTGCTGCTAGCACATCCAACACTTTATAGGGCGGGCTTAACCGCGAAGGCATGCCGAGCCGGCATTAGCCCAAATACATCCGGCATGCTGGCGGACCGAACCAAGTCCGCCCTCAAAATCAATATTTATTTTTACAAGAAGCCCTCGGATTAATCTGATTCCGGGGGCCTTTATTTACTTACAAAGCCCAAATTTGTTTCGCAACGGTTATTACCCTTTATTTTTTTGATTTTATAAGATAAAATATTGTTGTAATTCGCAATTGGCAATTTGGAAAAAGTTATTAATTATTTTGAATCTACTGAGAATAATTGTGTTTTAAATATTTGTGCTTTGTGTTTTGTTTGGGCTTTGTGATATCTGTGTTTTGTGTTTTAGAAGCAGTTTTATGGGGATTAAATAATAAATATTTCAATTGAAGAAATTAGCAATCAACAGGCGCGCTCGATTCGACTACGAAATCCTGGAAACCTTCGAGGCCGGCTTGGTATTGAAAGGATATGAAGTGAAATCTATCAAGACCGGACGGGTTTCCCTCAAAGGCGCTTTTGTAACAATTCGCGGCGAAGAATTGTATTTAACTAATGCCAATATTCCTCTTTACCAGCACGCCGGGTTAATCAACGATTACGACCCCGCTTCCCCGCGCAAGTTGATTATGCACAAGAAAGAAATCAAAAGATTAATTGGCAAAGCCCGCACGGAAGGGTTGACATTGGTGCCGATATCGGTGTATAATAAACGAAACCTGATAAAACTGGAATTCGCTTTAGCCAAAGGGAAAAAGCAAAGAGATAAGAGAGAGGACATTAAGAAACGAGAAGATAAGAGAAGAGTGGAGAGGATGATGAAGAATGTAAATTAACAATTCAAACACGGATGAAAGCGAGAGAAGGATACAAGAAACAAGGATACAAACAAGAAACAATTCTTCAAGTTATAAAGAAACAAACAGTTTGAATATTGGATTTTTTGATTTGTGTTTTGGGATTTTGTTTGGTCTTTGTGATATCTGTGTTTTGTGTTTTTTAAACCTGGGGGTGCTTTGGCTTCGACAGGTTGTGTTTTTTGAAATAAGCAAGCCAAGCTATTGCCGCTTGTAAAACTGCAATCCAAAAATAAGTGCAAACTTATTCAACAAAGCAAAGAGCGCTTTAGCTTCCGCTTTTGCGCCTAACTTTGCTGCTGCTGTAGCTTAACCAATAGCTTCAGCCCGTCGGTCAACTGATTCCTGATAGGTTGTTCCCGGCGTCAACATCAGGATGCGGCCTGTTGTTTTCTCTTGGCAATAGACCTAAGCTCAACAAGAGAAGGTTCGATTATTGTTTTGCCTATTTTTAGATAATCGCCGCCTCAAAAGACAAAATAGACTAAGCTTGTAGAAAGTTTCAAAATCCCAATCCTGGACATGGGTTCAACTCCCATCACCTCCACCAATTTTCTCTAAAAATCAAGACTGAAAGTCGCAGATTTTTAGCTAGAAAATTGAGTGTCCCGCTGGAAAAATGCCCCTTGAGAAAGAAAAGTTTTGCAAAGCCAATTACTTTCTCAAGCTCTAGCAATACGCGTTTAGCGTATTGCCATAGACGCACTAGCATTTTGGATAGCGGGGCACCATACCTTATGCTGAGACTCTCATTTCAAGACCTTCGGTCGCAGATTTTTAGCTAGAAAATTGAGTGTCCCGCTGGGAAAATGCCTCTTGAGAAAGAAAATTATCATTCATGATACATAATACACAATACATAATACACAATACTACATTTGCATTTTTTTATATTTTTGCTAAAATACCAATAACGTTAGCAAATAACCATTAAGATAAAATTTATTAAAGGAAGAAGTTTTGCCAAGAAAAAAGATTTGCCCAAAAACAGGGTAAATGAAATGATAAGAATATCCCCGGTGAGGGTTATTGATGAGTATGGCGAGCAAGCGGGGATCTTAGAAACACCCGAGGCCTTGAGGCTTGCTCAGGAAAAGGGGCTTGATCTAGTGGAAATTTCCCCCAAAGCGCAGCCACCGGTTTGCAAGATTATTGATTGGGGCAAGTTTCAATACATTCAAGCCAAAAAAAAGGGCGAGGACAGGAAAAAGCAAAAAAAAGTTGACGTGAAAGGCGTCAGGTTTCGCCCGGGAACCGGCGAAGGGGATTTGGAATTTAAGCGCCAGCAAGCGGAAAAATTTTTAGAAAAGGGCAACAAAGTTAAAATTCAAATGATTTTGAAGGGCAGAGAAAAAGCTTTTTCTGCTCAAGCCGGCCAAATGTTGAAAGAATTTGTTGACAAAATTAATTTTCCGGTTAAAATAGAACAAGACGTAAAACAGCAAGGCAACGGCTATAACGTTATAATTGCGCCAAACAAGGAATGACCATTGCTTCATTGTTTAGCAAGGAGAAATCCTGTTTTTTTATTTGTTTAACATTAACTGACTTTGATGCCAAAACTCAAGAGCAAAAGAGCCGCTTCGAAAAGATTTAAAGTGACCGCCAAGGGCAAGGTGATGAGAAGGAGATCCAAGCAAAATCACTTTAATTCCAGGCAAACCTCAGACAAGAGGAGAGAAAAGAGAAACGATCAAACTGTGTATGAAACCGAAGCCAAAAACATTAAGCAAGATATTTTAAAAAATTAATTCCAGGCAAGAGCCCTCACTGGGAACTTGCTTGCTTATATAACTATGCCAAGAGTAAAAAGAGGAACTGTTGCCTCCAAAAGAAGAAAAAAGGTAATCAAGGCCGCCAAGGGTTACAATTGGCGAAGAAAGACCAACTACAGAGCCGCTAAGGAAGCGGTGATTAAAGCCGGCAAATACGCCTACCGCGACAGGAAAGCCAAAAAAAGAAGTTTTCGAAGCCTTTGGATATTAAGGCTTAACAACGCGCTTAGATATCACGAATGGAAATATTCGGATTTCATGAAAGCCTTGAAAGACAATCAAGTTGAATTGGATCGAAAAGTTTTGTCCCAAATGGCGGCGGAAGAACCGGAAGCTTTTGAAAAACTGGTCAAGAAATTTTAGCTTAAAGATATCAAAAGAATCAACCGCCGACGATGTCGGCGGTTTTTGTTTTTATTTTTTATTCTGCAAAAAGTCCTTTTTCGATTTTAGCCATATTCTCCTCGCAAAGATGTAGATAATGACGTAAGGCGCGGTTTTTTCTGTGGCCGTCTTCCCTTGTTTTTATTTCTTCCATATCTTTGTCTTGATCTTCTTTGTCTGGCTCGAAGTAGAACATTGCTATAATTTTTCTCCTTAAAGAAGAATAAATTACTAGGCCGAAATTCACATCTGAATTGTCAACCAGTTGCTCTTGGCAAACCTCCAACAATGATTCAAAATTTTTGCATGGATCGGCGCACATTTTACCCCCCCCTATTATTTATTGATTTTAATGTGCTTGCGCCTCTTCTAAATAATCCTTGTCATTAAGACTTTTTTTATATTCCGAGAGAGGCACATTAACGTCTTGATGAAATAGATCACCACAAGTTGGGCACTTTAACTGGAGCGAAGATCCTGTTTGGTGTCTAACATATTGTCTGTCAAAATTTCTGCAATAAGGACATTGGCAATAAAACATTGAATATTGATCAACTGCACCTATCATTTTCTCTCCTCCTTACTTAAAAATTTTCTTTTTTATAATCTCTTGCAAGATATCCAGACTGTCGCCTTTTTGCAGGCGGATAGTCCTGATTTCCTTGCATTTTAGGCACTGTTGTTTCAATGCCCATTTTCCGTTTTCAAAGAACGCGTCCACCGGCTCCATCTTTCCCTTGCAGGGATTTTGACGATCGCCGGGGTTGATGTCCACATGCTTGGACCAAAGGCATTGGGGGCAATGATTGGTGTATCCGCTGCCCTTTACAAATTGGCCGCAAATTTCGCAGACAAAATCCTCCTTTTGTTTCTGAAATTTCTTATTCGGCATATAAAAAAAGAGCAAAACTGCTCTTATTTAATGATTACTAGACTTGGTTTTTTAACCTTCGCGTTTCCGCCGTTTTGTTTTCTTGGATTTTTGTAGATCATGGAATTTTTTTAACTAAATATCACAATTATATTTCTGCCTATGCCTTTCTCCGCCTTTAAAAAACTTGGCTTGATTGGGCGCTCCCGATGGCAGGGCCCACTTCCCGACTGCTTCTTTCAGTAATTTTATTGGTTAAATTTATTATATTTGATTAAAAAATTTAACGCAAGACCTTTTTTAATTGAATTTGAAAATTGGTCAAACATGGTTTATGATGTTTTTAAAAGAATTGTTTAAACCAGACAGGAATATAAAAATGGATAGAAGCGATTAATGTAGGAATTACGCGCTTGCCTCTTTATTGCCTAAAAAAAGAGAGCAAAGCAAGGTTTGGTTTTTGCATTCGATCGAAAAAATATTTTAGAAGCAAAAAGGGTTTTCTATTAAAAATATCTTAACAAGCCTGAAAGGTAAGTGCGCATAAAACCAAGCCTTGCTTTGCTCTCGGCATTGCCAAGGAGTAATCGTGTAATTCCTATTATTTTCAATAAAGAGAAAACATGAAAAAAACCAAGAAAAATATTCAATTGCAGTTGTTGCTTCTGTTGATTTTAGTTTTGCCTTTTGGATTGAGGCACATTTTCAATTTCGGCCAAATAGAGAGTTTGGAATTTTTCCGGGAAAGTTTGAGTCTGTCCGTTTACCTTTTTGACGCAGTTTTTTTGTTGCTTTTATGGCAATGGATCGCCAACGCTTCCGGCGCCAAAACCTTCCCCTCTTTGCCAGGGATATTAAATTATTTTGTTAAAAATTTCAGAAAAAACATCTTTTTTGGGCTTTTAATTGCCTACTTTGCTTGGCTTTCTTTTTTTGTTGCCGCCAATGCTTCGGCCGCGCTTTACATGAGCGCCAGAGTAATTCAAGGCTTAATCTTGTTTGCTATCGCCAGCCGCTTGGCGGCCAAAAGTTATAAAAATTTCCAAAAAATTGTTTATCTAATTTTTCTCTCGGGAATCATTCAAAGCGTTATAGCCGTTTGGCAGTTTCTCAAGCAAGGCTCAATCGGCTTGAAAATATTGGGAGAAAGCAGAATATCCCCGGAAATTGCCGGAGTAGCCAAATTTGAAATAGCGGGCGAAAAGTTTATTCGAGCTTACGGCACATTTCCCCACCCTAATGTCCTTGGCGCTTTTCTATTGCTTGCCATGGTTTGCGGGCTTGGTTTTTTGTTTTTTCATAAGAAAGAAATTCCTTTTCGATTTCCATTGAAGTTATTTAAAATCGACAAAACCAAGGCGGTTATTCTCCACTACAGCGCCGGGACGATGCTTATCTTGCTCGGCGTTTTGGTTTCTTACTCAAGAAGCGTTTGGCTGGTAGCCTTTTTGTTGATTTTGGTCGTATTTTGGAAGTATTTTGCAGAATTTGCCCGGAATTATTTTTCCAAAAAGTTTTTAAAAAGATTCGGGGCATCGTTATTTGCGGTTGTGTTAATCGCTTGCGCCGGCGTCTATATTCTGGCTTCCCCTCGCTTGTGCATTCAAGATTGCGCCGGAGGCCAATCTTTTGAGCTTCGCCAGAAGTACGCTCAATATGCTTTTGAAACTATTTTGGATAACGCTTACTATGGAGCTGGAACGGGAAATTTTGTTTTAGGAATGAAAGACGCAAGGCCTTTCAATTTTGAAACCTGGCAAATTCAGCCGGTTCATAATCTTTATCTTTTGATAGCCGCCGAAATCGGCCTAATCGGCTTCCTGTTTCTGTTCTTGTTTGTTTTCAAGCGCTTGAAAAATTTGAATAAACTTTCTGAAAGCTGGAACAAAACTGGAGTCTATGCATTAGCCGGCTTTTTATCCCTCGGATTTTTTGATCATTATTTCTGGACCATCCCCCAAACTATATTGTTTTTTTGGCTGGCTATTGCATTAATTCCAGGATCTAGTAAAATTAAAAAAGCAAATAAAGAAACCACTGAAAAATAGACTATTTTGATATTTTTGTCTGATGAAAATCAGAATCTCTTTATAAAGCCTTTTTTGGCAATCATTAGATTCTGAATCCCGCCAGAGGCGGACACGGCAAGTTCAGAATGACATTCTTCAGTGGTT
This sequence comes from Candidatus Moraniibacteriota bacterium, assembly GCA_034522495.1. Lineage (GTDB taxonomy): Bacteria > Patescibacteriota > Minisyncoccia > Moranbacterales > DUUL01 > JAXHLG01. The sequence goes on from JAXHLG010000002.1 coordinate 680,966, forward strand.
TCAATAAAGAAAATTAACTTTTAATAAATGACCGACAAACAAGAATTAAATAAAGCTTACAATCCCAAAGATTACGAGGAAGAAATTTATCAAAAATGGGAAGAATCGGGCAATTTTAATCCGGATAATTTAGATTTGCCCGAAGACGCGCCAAGTTATACTATTGTTCTTCCCCCTCCCAATATTACCGACCGGCTTCATTTGGGCCATTCCTCCATGCTGGCCATTGAGGATTTGATGATTCGGTTCCACAGAATGAACGGCTATCGAACTTTGTGGATTCCGGGAACGGATCACGCCGCGATTGCTACTCAAAATGTGGTGGAAAAGAAATTGCTGGAAGAAGAAGGCTTGACTCGCCACGATTTGGGCAGAGAAAAATTTTTAGAAAGAGTCTGGGCTTTTTTAAATGAAACTCAAGCCACCATCTTGGAGCAAACTCGCCGCACTGGAGCCAGCCTGGATTGGTCTCGGAACGCTTTTACCTTAGATGCGCAAAGAGAAAAAGCCGTCCAAAAAATGTTTGCGGATATGTATGAGGCCGGAGTAATTTACCGCGGAGAAAGAATCGTCAATTGGTGCCCTAGGTGCCACTCTACTCTAGCCGATGATGAAATTGAGTATAAGCCCCAAGAGGCCAAATTCTACACCTTTAAATACGACAAAGACTTCCCTATTGCCATTTCCACCACCCGCCCGGAAACCAAGCTGGGAGACACTGCCGTGGCTGTCAATCCCGAAGACAAACGCTATCAAAAATATATCGGAAAAACTTATCAAGCCAGTTTCTGCGGGATTAAACTTGATATTAAAATTATTGCCGATAAGTCTATTGACATGGAATTCGGCACCGGAGCCTTGGGAGTTACTCCGGCTCATTCCATGGCGGACTGGCAGATGGCTCAAGCCAACGAATTGCCTATTGTGAAAGTTATAGACGAAGACGGCCTTATTCATCCCTCTTTCGGAGAATTTGGGGGCATGAAGGCCGAAGACGCAAGAGAGAAAGCAGCGCAATGCCTTAGGGATAATAAATTGATGGAAAATGAAGAAGAGATAGAAAACAATCTATCTATCTGCTACAGATGCGACACCTCTATTGAGCCGCTTCCTTCCAAGCAATGGTTTGTTTCCGTGGATAAAAAACTGGATTTTCTAGGTGGCAAATCGCTAAAAGAAAAAAGTTTGGAAGCCACGCAAAACAAGGAAATCGAGTTTATTCCGGAAAGGTTTTATAAAAAGTACGCCCATTGGATGGAAAACCTGCATGACTGGTGTATTTCCAGACAGATCTGGTTCGGGCATAGGATTCCGGTGTGGTACAGGGAGAGAAGTCAAAAGTCAAAAGTCAAAAGTCAAAACTTGGAATTAAACTTCCGAGAAAAAAAGATTTTTGATTTAATTAAAGATGGAAAAAAGAAGGTTGAAACAAGAGCCCTTAACCCAGAAGAGAAGAACCGTTATTTTGGAAACATAAAGACAGGCGATAACATAATTTTAAATTATAAAGTTGATGATTATGTTGTCGAATCTTTAAGAGTCAAAGTAAAAGATGTTCAATTTTTTCAAAATAGAGAGGATTTGTTAAAAAAATATTCCATCAAAAAAATTCTTCCGGGTATGGAAGAAGATGAAATTCAGAGACTTCATCAACAAATACCTGGTTATGAGGAGAAAATTAGAAGAAATGGATTAGTAGCTTTAACAATTGACGAAATTGAAGAAAATAATGACAATATTGATATCGTAGTATCCACTCAACCGCCGGAGGGAGAGGGCTGGGTGCGGGATCCGGATACGCTGGATACTTGGTTTTCTTCGGGGATGTGGACCTTTTCTACTTTGGGATGGCCCGAGGCTTATCAAAATAACAAAAAAAGCGGAGACTTAGCTCAATACCACCCCACCCAAATGCTGGAGACAGGTTATGAGATCCTAACTCTCTGGGTCTCCCGGATGATTATGATGTCTCTTTTTGCCTTGCAAGAGATTCCATTTGAGAAAGTCTATTTGCACGGCATGGTGCTTGACAAGGAAGGCAAGAAAATGAGCAAATCCAAGGGCAACGGCATTGATCCGGTGGAGATGATTGATAAATACGGAGCCGATGCAATGCGTCTTTCCCTATTGATAGGCAATTCCCCGGGGAAAGATATTAAAATGTCGGAAGAGAAAATTGAGGGATTCAGAAATTTTGTCAATAAATTTTGGAACATTTCCAGATTTATTATGCAAAAAGATCTTAGTAGTGAGGAGCTGGATGCAGACGAGTGCACGCTTGCGGATAAGTGGATTTTGAATAGAATGAGCACGGTCGCCGAGAAAGTCAAACAAGACATGCGTGAATATAGATTTTCTCAAGCGGGCGAGCTTTTGAGGGACTTTACTTGGAGCGAGTTTGCCGACTGGTACCTGGAGGTGGGAAAAGTTGAAAAAAATGAAGCCAAGAACAAGATATTTTATCAATTATTGACCGACTTGTTAAAAATGTGGCATCCCTTCATACCATTTGTTACCGAAGCTGTTTGGCAAAACATGAAAACGGATGAAAAAGATCTGATGATTCAAGATTGGCCGGAAGCAGAAAAATATAACAAATTTAGGGATAAAGGCGGGGACTTTGAAATAATTAAAAATATTGTTTCCTCTATCAGGCAAGGAAGATCTCAATATTCAATTGCGCCCGGACAGAAAATAAAAGTTATTATTTATAGCAAGCAATACCAGGAGTTGATTGGCAAAAATGCCGAAATAATAAAAAATCTCCAAACTAATGCAGAAGAATTGAAGGTTGAATCAAGCGGCGAAAAAATAAAAAAAGCTTTTTATCAGAATTTAGGATATGCGGAAGTCTATATTCCGTTAGAGACGGTAATAGATTTGGAAGCGGAGAAAAGCAGGTTGGAAAAAGAATTAGAAAGAACGAAGGGGTTGGTCAAAGGTTTGGAAAAAAAGTTGAATAATGAAAATTTTTTAAAAAACGCCCCGGAAGAGGTGGTTGAAAAAGAAAAAAACAAACATCAACAGCAAAAAGAAAGATTAAATGAAACAAAGAAGCAAATCCAAAATCTTGAGTAGAATCCTAATCGCTAAACTATTTTCTATTTCAGCGGGTTTTTCGGCTGCTTTGTTTTCATTGGTTTTGTTTGAGGTTTTACTGTTATTGCCGGACTTAAATGTTTTGCTTCCCGGCCTCGACCCAGTCTTACTTTGGGGATCTCTAGCCGAAGAACTAACCAGATGGCTGGGCATTTATGCACTGATGCTTCTTGTAATTGAAAAAATAGAAAACCGCCAAATTATTGGCTACTTTTTCTTGTTTGGTATCGGATTTGCGGCTTTTGAATTTTTTCTTGTCCAGTTAGGGCCAACTAATTTAGCATTCAAAGAGACTGCTCTTCATTATTTTCCGGCGCTTTGCCTTCATTTGTTGAACACTTTTTTGATTGGAACAAGCTTCGTTGCCGGCAAAGCTTTGACGCCCAAATATTATCTCGCAATTCCCTTGATTTTTTTGTTTTTAAGTGTAATAATTCATTTAGTATTTAATTTAAGTATTGTTGCAGCTTGGAAATAATTATGTTAAAATTTATTTAGGTTTTAATAAAAAGTAAAATTATATAAAATTATGCCAAAACAAAAGAAATCATTTTTTGAGAAATTGACGGGAATTCAAAAAGTTGACGAAGGTGAAAATGAAGAAATTCAAGTAACCAACAATCCCGCCTCTCCTGTGGACGAAGAAGATGCCGGCGATCAGGAAAATGAAATGTACGAATTTCCCGATGAAGAGAAAAACGAATTTGAAGAAGAGGATTATGAGAATGCTTATATTGAAGAAACGGATGAAAGCTTTGAACCGGAAGACCAAGAAGAAGAGATAGCCCAGCCTGAAAGCAAGCCCGGAAAGAAATCCGCTTTGGAAAACGAGGACGAGGAAGTCCCGGCAGATTCGGAGGGTCAGTTAACCATCGACGTCTACCAAACTGACAAAGAAATTGTCATTAAATCCACAATTGCGGGTGTCAAGCCGGAAGATCTGGACGTAAACATTAACGATGAAATGGTTACCATTAAAGGCAAAAGAGATCAAGGAGAAGAGGTCGATCCGGAAAATTATTACTACCAAGAATGCTACTGGGGGCCGTTTTCCAGAACAATTATTCTGCCGGTTGAAATTGTAACAGAGAAAGCGGAGGCTTTAATGAAAAACGGAATTTTGACTATAAAATTACCCAAAGCTGAAAGCACCAAAACCAGGAAGCTTCAAGTGAGAGGCTTCTAGATCCCTATTTTGTTGATTCACTCTTAGGCGAAACCAGCTGGGGCTGGTTTCGTTTTTATCTTATCAATATTATTCCAATCAGTTTTAAAATTGACATGTTAAAATTAGATTATAAAAAAACCAAAGGGGTTTTGATCTCAAGCCTGCTTTTATCGGGAGCGCAACTGGCTTTTTTACCCGCAGCATCGGCTCAGGAGGATGATCTGCTGGGGTCATTCGGCAACGAAAAGCTTCAGACTGTTCTGGAAAAGCCTTTTTATTTGTATAACGAAGACAAGGAGTCGGCCATACTTTTTTATCTAAAAGATTTCATTGAATGGGACGATTTTCTCAAGAAGGATTTTGATTATGACTCAGAGATTGAAAATCCTTTTTATTGCAGCCACAATGACAGCAAGGAATCCTTTTGCTTTATTACCGAGACTTTTGGACAAAAAACCCATTATAAAAAGTACACAAAAATTTTCCTTAAGGAAAGCGAGACCAAAGATTATCTAAACTCCATCTCCCAAGAAGTTAATCAAAATCCCAGTGACGGCAAGTTCGAATTTGACGATGAAAAAAAAGAATTAAAGATCTTGAAAAAAAGCCGGAGAGGCGTTTCTTTGCAAGTTAACAAAAGTTATGAAAAAATAAAAAACAGCATTATAAACGAATCCCAGGCTTCCTACCTTCCATTGGCAGTATCCTATCAAGAACCGGAGATATCAACACAAGATCCGAATAAATATTCAATAAAAACCAAAATTGGCACGGGAGAGTCCAGTTTCCAAGGCTCAACTAAAACCAGGGTACATAATATAAAAACGGCTGCGTCTAAATTTCACGGCTTGATATTGAGCCCGGGAGAAGAATTTTCATTTGTGGAAAATCTTGGAGAAGTTGATGCCGGAACCGGTTACAAGGAGGAGTTGGTTATCAAGAAAAACCAAACTGTGCCCGAGTTTGGAGGAGGAATTTGCCAAGTTTCCACAACTATGTTTCGCGCGGCCTATAATACAGGGCTAAAAATAACCGAACGGCAAAATCACTCCTACCCCGTTCATTATTATGATCCGCCCGGCACGGATGCTACCGTTTATATCCCCAAGCCTGATTTTAAGTTTAAAAATACCACAAACGATTACCTGCTTATTCAAACTTATATGAGCGAGGAGAAAGATGATTTTTACATTTATTTTTATTCGAAGGAAGATCCTTATCAAGTTGAAATTATCGGCCCGAAGGTAACGGAAAGAACCTCGGAAGGCAAAATAAGAACCGAACTGGAACAAATTGTTAGGAACAAAGATGGAGAAAAAATAAGAAACGAAGTGTTTAAAAGCTTCTATGACAATCCGGATAATTATCCCAACCCCGAAGATATACACATTGAAAAGCCGGAAGACTGGCCCAACAAGCAATGGGAAGAATACTATTCCAAATTCGGTCCCATTATTGAGCAAAAAAAGAGAAACTAACACAATCTGCTTAAGCTGCCTTTGCCAAACCGAAAAAATAAGTTATAATTGCAATACTGGATTATAATTAAAAATAAAAAGATGACAAAAATAATTGTTGATCAAGAAAAATGCATAGGATGCGGCAGATGCACGGAAATTTGTCCGGATGTTTTCAAGCTAAACCAAAACAGAAAATCCGAAGTACTAAGCCACGAAAAAAACATTGCATGCGCAAAAAAAGCTTCCGATGAGTGCCCCACGGAAGCCATTGAAGTGGAACAATAAATCTTCGACCAGATTCAAAAAGGGAAAGGATTAAATCAAGACGTTACTCTTGATTAATCTTGCTTTGAAAAAGGCCCATTAAGCTTTCGCCCGACATAGAATCGGGTTTTTTTATTTTTAGTATATCCAGTGCCGTTGGCGCAATATCTGAAAGAAAGCCTTCTACCTCAATATTATTATACTCCTGGCTTTTAGTGCTCAGCGGAATGTCTCTGTGGTTGTCCTTGCTTATCCACCAGCAAGGAACCGGATTGCTTGAGTGTTCGGTGTCTTTTTCGCCGTTTTCCAAGTTAACCATTTCTTCTACATTTCCGTGATCGGAAGTTATCAAAAGCTGGCCATTGAGTTTCAGCGTATTTTCAATCAAATCTTCCAAACATTTGTCCGTAAACTCCACCGCCTTAACCCCCGCCTCCAAGTTTCCGGTATGGCCGACCATATCCGGGTTAGCATAGTTTATGACAATGAAGTCGAATTTTTTCTTTTTGATGGCCTTGATTAATTCTCTGTTAACTTCCGCCGCGCTCATCTCCGGAGCGTTTTCGTAAGAATCCACATCTTTAGAAGGAACATGAATCTTTAATTCCTTTTTATAGTCCGTTCCTTTTCCGCCATCAAAAAAATAAGTTACATGGGCAAATTTTTCAGTTTCCGCGATCCTCAACTGGCTCAGCCCGGCTTTCTCAACTTCTTTGCCGAGCCTGGTTTGAATTTTTTGTTTTTCAAAAATAATATCCACCGGCAGTCCGGCTTTGTACTCGGTAAAGCAAACTACTTTTAAATTTTTTACCAGCTTTGCTTTTTCAAAGAATTCAAAATCCTTTCGAGAAAATGCTTCTGTGATTTGACGAGATCTGTCTTTTCTGAAATTGAAGCAGACCAAAGCGTCTTTTTCTTGAATGGTTGACAAAGGATTGCCCTCGTCATCAGTGATGACGGTGGGTTCAATGAACTCGTCCGAGTTCTCTTTTTTGTATTGATTATCTATAGCTTCCAACGGATCTTCGGCCTTTTCTCCTTCTCCGGCCGTCATAGCCAAATAACTTTTCTCAACCCTGTCCCAGTTTTCGCTTCTGTCCATGGTGTAAAATCTGCCGGCCACAGAAACAATTTCGCCAATATTAACCGATTCCATTTTGCTTTGAAGCCTTTTGATAAAAACTTTCGCTTTTTGAGGAGCCGTGTCTCTGCCGTCGGTTATGGCGTGAATAAAGACCTTTTTGGCTCCCTGCTCTTTTAACGCCTCCAGAAGAGCGTAGAGGTGTTCAATGTGGGAATGAACCCCTCCATCGCTTACCAATCCGAAAATATGAATGTTGGAATTGTTCTCCTTCGTCCAAGAAACAGTCTTCTTAATTGTTTCATTTTTAAAAAAAGTTTTATCTTCAATGGCCGCGTCAATCACCGGGAGTTTTTGATAAATTATTTGCCCGGTTCCCATAGCTTGATGGCCCACCTCTGAGTTGCCGGGATTGCCCCATGGCAACCCCACTGCCAAGCCGGACGCCTGCAAGTATGTTTTAGGATAAAATTTATCCAATTTTTTAATTGTTGGCAGTTCAGCCTTGGCTAAGGCATTACCCCTGGTTTCGTGCCATTCTCCCCACCCATCCAAGATGCACAAAACTAACGGTCCTTTTGTATTTGACATTTGTTTGTTTTAATTTTAAGCCGAAAAAGATTCGTTTAGTTGATTGATTACTTTCATTTTACATCATAATTTAATTTTTTAAAAGAGATTGAGATTCCATCGTTAAATTTCCTCATTGCCGCATTGTTTTTTTATGTTTTTTTCATTTTTTGAACCGGTTGCTCAGTCATTTTATATAGTCTTGAGACGTAATCGTTCAAGCGCAAGTTATTCAGATTGAAAAAAAACAAAACCAGTGATAAGATGATATAATCAAACCTAAAGAATAAAGTTAATAAACATAGGAATTACGCGCTTGCCTCTTTATTGCCTAAAAAAAGAGAGCAAAGCAAGGCTTGGTTTTTGCATTCGATCGAAAAAATATTTTAGAAGCAAAAAGGGTTTTCTATTAAAAATATCTTAACAAGCCTGAAAGGCAAGTGCGCATAAAACCAAGCCTTGCTTTGCTCTCGGTATTGCCGGAGAATAATCGTGTAATTCCTAAAACATATAAATATGGCACAAAAATTCACTCACTTGCATGTTCATACCCACTACAGTCTGCTGGATGGTCTGACCAAAATCGATGATTTGCTGGACAAGGTCAAAGAAATGGGAATGGATTCGGTAGCTATTACCGATCACGGCGTAATGTACGGAGTGCCGGAGTTTTATGAAAAAGCGGTCGAAAAAGGAGTTAAACCGATAATCGGGTGCGAGTTCTATTTAAACCCTTATGGCAGAGACAAAAAGCAATCCAAAGCCGACGACATAAGGCATCACTTGATTTTATTGGCCAAAAACAACCAGGGGTACAAAAACCTCTTAAAGCTTTCCACCAAAGCCCACTTGGAAGGATTTTACTACAAACCTCGCATAGACTTGCAAATTTTAGAAAAATATGCTGAGGGTTTGATCGGCTTAACCGCTTGTATTGAAGGAGAAATCCCTTCTCTAATCATATCCAAAAACTATGAACAAGCCAAGAAAAAAGCTTTGGAATATCAGAGAATTTTAGGAGAAGGCAACTTTTATCTGGAACTGCAGCACTTGCCCAACCTCGACAAGCAGCAAATTGCCAACGAGGGATTGAAAAAACTTTCCCAAGAAACCGGTATCCCGCTGGTTGCCACTACCGACTCTCATTATGTCAACCCTGAGGACAACGAGGTGCAAGATATTCTTCTCTGCATTCAAACCGGAAAAAAAATAGATGATGAAAACAGGCTCTCTTTAAAAGAAAACCCTCTTTATTTAAAATCCCCCGAAGAAATGGCCAAGAATTTTGCCGACGTTCCGGAGGCAGTTGAAAATACCTTTAAAATAGCGGAGAAATGCAACGTGGAAATTGAATTTGGCAACACCAAGCTTCCCCGCTTTGAGCCTCCGGAAGGATATTCCAACGAAGAATATCTTCGCGAGATTTGCGAGCAAGGACTCAAAGAGAAATATGGGGAAAACGTAACCAATGAACATCGGGAAAGAATGGAATACGAATTGGATATTATCTCCAGAATGGGCTTTTCTTCTTACTTTCTTATTGTTCAGGATTTTACTCGGTGGGCCAGGAAAAACGAAATTGTGGTAGGACCGGGGCGAGGAAGCGCCGCGGGAAGCTTCGTTTCTTATTTAGCTGGAATTACCAATGTCGACCCGATTAAATACAGTTTGCTTTTCGAGCGTTTTCTCAATCCAGACCGCGTTTCCATGCCGGATATCGATCTTGACTTTGCTGATCACCGCAGGGACGAGGTGTTGGAATATGTCAGAAAAAAATACGGCAAAGACCATGTGGCTCAGATCATTACCTTCGGGACCATGGCCGCTCGCGCCGCTATTCGCGACGCCGGAAGAGTGATGGGAGTGGAGTACAACTACTGCGACAAGCTCTCCAAGATGGTGCCGGCGTTTAACACCTTGGATCAAGCCCTGGAGAACTCCAGGGAATTACTGGAGGAATACAATTCCAACGCTAACGCCAAAAAAATCATTGATGCCGCCCATCGACTAGAAGGCATTGCCCGCCATGCCTCCGTGCATGCCTGCGGAGTGGTGATTACGGACAAGCCGGTAACCGAGTATTCCCCATTACAGTATATTACCGGGAAAGAGGGCGCGGAAGAAGGCCTTGTAACTCAATACAGCGCTTCCTCCAAATCTTCCTATGTGGAAAAGATCGGCCTTTTGAAAATGGATTTTCTCGGCCTTAGGAACTTAACCATTATCGAAAACGCCCTCAAGGTTATCAAAAAAACCACCGGCGACGTCATTGATATCGAAAAGATTTTCTTAGAAGATCAAGAAACTTTTAAGCTCCTTCAAAAAGGTCACACCACGGGAATATTTCAATTGGAGTCCTCCGGGATGAAAAACTACCTGCAAAAGCTAAAGCCGAGCCAATTCGAAGATGTGATCGCCATGGTGGCTCTTTACCGGCCGGGTCCGATGGAGTGGATTCCGGATTTCATTGATAGAAAGCACGGAAGGAAAAGAGTTGAATATCTTCATCCAAAGCTGGAGCCGATTCTGCAGAATACCTACGGGGTGGCTATTTACCAAGAACAAGTGATGCAGATAGCCAGAGATTTAGCGGGATTTTCTCTCGGTGAAGCGGATATTTTGAGAAAAGCCATGGGCAAAAAAATTCATGAGCTGATTAAAGAGCAAAAAGAAAAGTTTATCCAAGGAGCCAAGCAAAACGGAATTCCGGATCAGATGGCCAAACAAATTTTTTCCTTTATCGAGCCCTTTGCCGGATATGGGTTCAACAGATCCCACGCGGCCTGCTATGCTTTGATCGGCTATCAAACAGCCTTTTTGAAGGCCCGCTATCCGGCTCAATTTATGACGGCTCTCTTGAATTCGGACAAAGACGACATTGACAGAATCGCTATTGAAATAGAAGAAGCGAGAATTATGGGAATAGAGGTTCTTCCGCCGGACGTAAACGAAAGCTTAATTGAATTTGCCTTGATTCAAGACTCTTCCATGAGCGAAGAAAAAGATAAACAGTCTCAAATTAGATTCGGGCTGGAGGCGATCAAGGGAGTGGGACACAATATTGCCGGCAGAATCATTGAAGAAAGAAAGAAAAAAGGTCCCTTCAAGGATATTATCGACATGGTGGAGCGGGTTAACGATAAAGACCTTAACAAAAAATCACTTGAAGCGCTGGCTATGTCCGGAGCGCTGGACAGTGTTATTGAGAGAAATAAGATGCTGCAAAATGTGGAAACGGTTTTGAATTACGCCAAAGATTATCAAAAGAACAAAGCCTCCGGCCAGTCTTCCCTGTTTTCTCTCGGCACAGAAGAGAATAAAATTGAAGTCCCCAAGATAAATTTAGAAGAGGTAGAACCGACAAACAAGGCTCAAAGGCTTTCTTGGGAAAGAGCTCTGCTGGGTCTTTATGTGTCCGATCATCCGCTGAAAGGATATCAGGACTATTTCAGCTCCAAGGCGACCGCTATTGCCAGCTTATCTCAAGACAAAGTTGGACAGATTATTACAGTCGGCGGCATAATGACCAAGCTTCAAAAAGTTTATACGCGCAACAACCAAGTAATGTATTTTGCAACACTGGAAGACGGGGTGGGAAAATTAGAAGCCTTGGTTTTTCCAAAGACTATTGAAAAAAATCCGGATCTTTGGCAAGAAGAAAAAATTGTTCTTTTGAAGGGAAAATTGTCCGATAAAGACAGTGAATACAAGCTTTTGTGCGAAGAAGGCATAGAAGTAGATAGCCAAGAGTTGGCCGAGTTCGAAAAAAACCCTCAAGCATATGCCGGAATAAGTCAAAACAACGGCGCAAAGGCCGGCAGTCCAAACGGATCTGCCCATAAGCCAAGTATTAAGAAAGAAAGAATAGTCTTATTCATAGACAACACTTTTCCTCAAGAAAACTTAAGAAAAGTCTCTCAGCTAATCAACAGCTCTCCCAAAGGAAATACCCGGATATTTTTAGCCCTTGACGGAAGCAAAAAAAGACTGGAGTTGCCCGGAAAAATCCAACACAACCAAGAGATTATAAACAAACTGGCCGAACTCGTTGGAGACAAAGAAAAAGTATTGGTAAAGGAAGATGAGTAGTAAGATTTTAAATTCAAAAAACAACATGCAAAGTTGTTGTGTCCTGAATATTCGGGACAGGAATTTATAAATTTTATTCAACAACCTCTTGATTTTAGTTACAAGATAACTCTCATTCCGTTAGTTCTAGGGTATGTAATTAGGGCCTGCCCCGCATTGCGGGGCAAATAAGGTAAAATATTTATATTGTTAAAGCGGTGCGAAACCCGAAATTCTCCGGGCGAGAATTATTTTGACTTATTTGTGGGATTTTGGTTAAAATTATTTTTTCCCGCAGAACGGGAGCAGCAGATTTTTTTCAAAAATCAGCAGCCCCCTAATTATTTTCCGTTATTTTGATTTTTGCATTTTGATGTTTGAAAAAAATTATTCCTACATCTCACTCCTCACTTACCATCTACTTGACATATTCGGGATAAATAGTAAAATTGAGATAGCTCTTTGTTGGTGATTGATGCGTTTACCAAGCGCATAGCCGCGTAAGCGGTTCTGCCGGTTAACTCCGGCAGCTAAGCCGAAATAAAATTCAAAAAGTTGCTTTGCCTTATGGCAAAGAAACTGAGTGGAACCGCGGGAAAAAGAAACCCCGTCTCAGTAATTGTTATCCGGCCGTTGCCGGAACAATGATTTTTGAGACGGGGATTTTATTTTAAAATCCGAAATTCTAGATTCTAAATTCTAAATAAAGTTAAGATACCTGGGATTAAAATTCAAAGTAATTTTAAATTTAAAACATTTGAATTTAGTATTTATTTAGGGTTTAGGATTTTTGATTTAGGATTTAATAAAATAATCATTAATATAAATTTATGTCAAAGGAAAATGAACAACAAAGCAAACTGGAAATAAAAAGGCACAGCCTGGCTCATGTTTTAGCGGCCGCTGTGCTGGAAGTGTTTCCGGAAACCAAATTCGGCTACGGTCCGCCGGTGGAAAACGGATTTTATTACGATTTCGAGCTTCCCCGCACCCTAGTTCCAGAGGATTTGCCAATTATAGAGGAAAAAATGAAAAATATTATTAAGCAAAATTTCCCGCTGGAGCATAAAACCATCTCCATTGAGGAGGCCAAAAGCCATTATGATAAACTGAATCAAAAATACAAGCTGGAATTATTAGAAGATCTTGAAAAAGAGGGTTATAAAGAAGTTTCCGTTTATAAGCTTGGCCAATTTGTGGATCTTTGCAACGGTCCTCATTTGGAATCCGCCGGCGAAATCAATGCAGATTCTTTCAAACTAACCAGAATTTCCGGCGCCTACTGGAAAGGCGACGAAAATCAGCCTATGCTGCAGCGAGTTTACGGCGTAGCCTTTAACAACAAAAAAGAATTAAAAAAATATTTGAAAGAACTTGAAGAGGCGGAAAAAAGGAACCACCGCAAAATAGGCAAGGAAATGGATCTATTCGCCAATTTTGAAGAAATTGGCCAAGGACTTCCTGTTTGGTTGCCCAATGGTTACGCGATGCGAAAAACTTTGGAAGACTACATGCTTAAAATGGAACGGCTTTATGGCTATGAACATATAGCCACTCCTCATATTAATAAGGCTGAGTTATTCGAAAAATCCGGTCACTTAGGATTTTATCAGGATTCAATGTATAGTCCCATAGAAATTGATGGCCAGACCTTTTATTTAAAACCCATGAATTGTCCGGCGGCCATGATGGTTTATAAGCGAAAACCCTATAGCTACCGAGATCTTCCCTACAAACTCGGGGAATTCGGAACTGTTTATCGTTATGAAAAATCCGGTGAATTGCATGGCTTGCAACGAGTTAGAGGTTTTACTCAAAACGATGCCCATGTGTTTTGCACCTCTGATCAATTGAAAAGCCAAATCAAAGAAATCCTGGAGATGATGGTTAAATTTTATATTAATCTTGGGTTTGAAAATTATAAGTTTCGACTCTCTTTATCCGATCCAGAGAATGATAAATACATTGGCTCCAAAGAAGATTGGCAGGAGGCCGAAGACACTATCAGGCAAGTTCTTCAAGAAGAAAAAATGGAATTTACTGAAAAAAAAGGAGAGGCGGTTTTCTATGGTCCAAAGATTGATGTGCAGGCAGTTAATGTTTTTGGAAAAGAAGACACTATTTCCACTATTCAGATTGATTTCAATTTACCGGAAAGATTTGACCTCAATTACATCGACAAAAACGGCGACAAAAAAAGGCCTTTTGTTATTCATAGGGCCTTGATTGGATCAATGGAAAGATTTTTTGCTTTCTTGATTGAGTATTATGCCGGGAAATTTCCCTTGTGGCTGGCGCCAAAACAAGTCAAAATTCTTCCTGTTTCAGATAAATTCAATGAATACGCACGAAAAATCAAGAGACAACTTCTGGAAAAAGATATAAGAGTAGAATTAGACGACTCCGACGAATCTCTCGGTAAAAAAATCGCCGAAGCCACCACTCAAAAAGTTCCCTATATGCTGGTGGTGGGCGAAAAAGAAAAAGAAAGCGATTCCGTCGCCGTCCGCCACCGCGAAGGCAAGAAGCAGGAAGTGCTGAAAGTGGATGAGTTTTTGAAGAAAGTTGAGGATGAAATTATAAATAAAAAATAATCCTACTCACTTACCCTTTTGCTGCTTATAAAATTGATCACTTTGTCTCTAAATTTCCCTGATAGCCAAATGTCGTTATGCCCTCTAGCTTCGATTAAAACATATTCTTTGGCAGGAGTTTGCAACGATTCGTATAATTCCCTTGAATGTTTGTGAGGAATAATATAATCGCTGTCGCCGTGAATTACTAGCAACCTGCCTTGGTATTCATTTAACCACTTAGCGTTGTTGAATTCCTCGGTTAGTAAAAGAGAAGCCGGATAAATAACATATTTGGATTGAGCTACTTTGCTTAATTCGGAAAAAGAAGAGGTCAATATCAAATTATCTACATTCCCTAGACGAGCGTGGTAGCTTGCCGCGCCTGAACCGATGCTTTGGCCGTAGACGCTAATCTTGTCATGATTTTTTTTGTTGACATAATAATGGATATTTTCAACATCTTTAAGAATAAGTTTTCTGGACGGCTTGGCCTTATCGCCGGAATAACCGCTATATTCTACAAAATATAAAGAAGCGTCCGTTTTTTCAAAGATAGACTTCAAGTCGCTTCTATCGCAAGCCGACCCGGCATTGCCGTGGTAGTATATCACTGCTTCTTCATTTGACCCCTTCTTGAAATAAAACCGCGTACCGTTGTGGTCCAACTTTTTATATTCTTCAAAGCCCTTGCAATTTTTGAAGTCCTGATTATCGGGATGGTACAAGATTGATTTTTGGGCAAAGAACAAATAAAAGCCAAATAAAACATAAACTAACGCAAGAACCCTGGCAATCTTGATTAACATTTTGATAAAAATATTTTTCGCTTGAATAAGTTTAATTTAATTTTTGAGGATTAATGAGTTGAAAGTTTAAGCCTGGCTATACATGTTTAATCTTTAATATATTTTTTGTTTATAGACACTGACATATATCCCAGGGCTATAAAGAGAAAACCTAGTAATATAAGTGAGATGGGCCAGCCTATGGAATCGGCAAAATATTCAGCTGTAATATAAACAAGGTGAGCTAAGAGGAAGATGGTGCTGATGCCTAACACAGCCCGGCTATTTATGTATGTGGATAAATACAAACCTCCTATGGCCAACGGAAAATAAAGCATTTGCCAAACTCCGGAGTCAAAAACTTGAGTAAACGCCGCTCCCAATAAGCCGAGAATACCGAAAAAGTTCAATACCCCTTCGAGTTTATTGTTCCAATTACTCCTAAACTGTCTGGCCAGAAGAAGATAGCTAACGCCTATTGCCATGGCAAGATAAGCAATAAAATCTTCAGGGGGATCTTTAAGGAGGGCTCCAAAAAGAGTGTAAATGAAGACTGTACCGTTGAGTATTGAAAAAAATGTTAGGACTATTTTCTGGTGGATATAATTTAGCAATAGATAAAACAGAAAAATGATACCAAAGGACAAAGCCAGCGGCCCAAAAGAATCAATGTCAGAATTTAACTCTGAAAGCAAGACCATGACTCCCATGGGAATCAAAATACCTGACATGACATGGAAAAGCGACCCGATATCTGCCTTATCTTTTTTGAACAAAACAGATCCGATTGCCGCAATCATCAAGCCCAAGAGAAGAGTAGTGCTTATTCTCCCGAATGATCCAATATCTTCCCAAATTTGCGCAATGAAAATTATTATACCGATAATTGCGATGGCAACTCCCAAAAGGTACAACGCTTTGGTTATAGAAAATTGAGAAAACCACTTTTTGATGCCTTCTTGACTCTCTCCGGAACGGTCTTGTTGCTCTAGCGCCTCTAAAACATCATCCTTATCTAATTCTCCAGAGCTCACTTTCTGTGAAATTTCTTCTAACAACTCTTGTTTTTTCATTTTCTGTTTTTAAAAATTAGTGATCTTTTGATAATATCCACCCAATAAATTTGAAGTTGCCTCTCCTGTCATTTATTAAATTAAGTTTTTTCTCCCCATTCCCCTTTTTTAAATAGTAGCCCCTGGAGGAACCGCCATCAAAAAAAATAAAATCTGCTCCCCTATTGTACTCATAAGAAACCGAATATCCGTCAGGAGAAGTAATCAAACCGCTAAGCTTGTATTCTAACGCTCTCTCCAAAGGAATTTCTCTGCTTTCATCTTTTTCTGTATTATGCAAGAAAAAACGTACATCATAACTGCCATCGGATACTTCAAAAATATTTATTAGTTGATTATTGTTCTTTACGTCACTAATTCCGTCGACCGTGAGCCTGTTATTTTGAACTTCAAAACGGTTTTGAATATACTTTTCACAATCACGATCGTAATAATTTGAATCATTTTTTTGACAAGTAGCATAAAGAAAATTGTAATCCGTGGAAACAAGAAAGGTGGGAATATATGTAAACAAAGCGACGCTAACAATTAGAAGGATTGGTAGAGCAAAGGCAATTATAATTATATAGTTATTTTTGATAAAATTCTTCATAGCTTAGATTTAAATATTAATTTTTGTTTTATTTACTAAAACTTTATTCTATAATACCATAATACATATTTTTGACAATAAAATGATTTATGAAATACTTTATCAAAACCTTCGGCTGCCAGATGAATTTTTCCGATAGCGAGAGGATGGATTCTTTCTTGGAAGAAAAAGGGCTAAAGAAAGTCAGCAGGCCCGAAGACGCCGATTTAATCGTTATCAACACATGCGCTGTTCGACAGACAGCAGAAGACAGAGTTTGGGGGAATCTTAAGAATTACAAAGAAAAAAACCCGGAAAGCAAAGTGGTTTTGACCGGCTGTATGGCTCATCGGGATGACGTTCAAAAAAATCTTGCTAAATACGTGGATGTTTTTGCTTCAGTTGAAGAAGTTTGGAACAAGCTGAGCGAAGCGGTTGCTTCATCTGAAACCGGTTTTCCCGAAAATTATTTAAATATTCCTCCCAAATACAAGCACGATGACTTCGCCTTTGTGCCGATTATGACGGGATGTAATAATTTTTGCTCTTATTGCGTCGTGCCCTATGCCCGCGGCCGGGAGTGGTCAAGATCCCCGAAAGACATCTTTGAAGAGATTGAAAAATTAAATAAAAAAGGGGTTAAAGAAGTCTTACTTTTAGGGCAAAATGTAAATAGCTATCGCTATGGAATCTTGAATCTTGAATCTAGTATCTTGAATAAAATAAATTCGAAATTCGAAATTCGAAATTCGAAATTCAAGTGCCGTCAGCATGAAGAACTCGGCTTCCCTCAACTGCTATTTTTTTTAGCTAAGACTTTTCCTGCGATTAACTGGCGCTTTCTAACTTCTCATCCTAAAGATTTATCGGATGAGTTGATTGAGGTTATTGCCGGAAATGAAAACATTCCCAATGAGATCCACTTGCCATTGCAATCCGGCAGCGACAAAGTGCTCAGAGACATGAACCGGCCTTACACTCAAAAACACTACTTAAATTTAATCAAAAAAATCAAAAATATAATTCCCGGCGCGACAATCACGACAGACGTAATTGTCGGGTTTCCCACTGAGACAGAAGAAGACTTTCAGGAAACAATAAAAGTTTTTCGGGAAGCCCGTTTTGATGACGCTTTTATCAATAAGTATTCTCCCCGCCCTCAAACTGCAGCGCAAAAATTGGGAAATCCCATCTCTTGGGAAGAGAAAAAAAGGCGGGAGAAAGAATTAAGAAAAGAGCTTCCGCAAAAATGAAAAAGGTGCTAATATAAAAATAGCTGCAATGAGGAAAAGTTTCGCTGGAGCAAGCTTCCTGGATCGGTCTACCAACTAATTAGGGCCTGTCCCGCATTGCGGTGCAAATAAGGTAAAATATTTATATTTTTAAAGCGGTGTGAGCCTGCTGATCCCGAGGGCTCGGGATCTGTTGCCCCCTAATTAATTGCTCTCATTCAACCTTTTTTATTATTTATTTAAAAAAATGAAGAAAAGAAAAAAGTGGATTATTATTGTTCTTTTATTGTTGTTGATATTGTTTTTGGCTTGGCTTGTTTTTTCCAGGCCGGCTAGCGCCCCTTCGGAGCAGGTCTCAGATCAAAGAGAAGTAAACAAAAACGAAATAGAAGGAAACAAGGACGGCATCTCTGAAGATAAAAATAACTCCGGCGAATTAACTCCGGAGGACGTCTTAAAGAGCCTGGAAACGGACGATTCTATGGGAGAGAATGTTGAATTGGAGATTGTAAGTCCGGAAGAAAAATCTTTTATGCCTCGCCAGGCTAGGCTTTGGCGGGCGGAGTTTTCCGGAATTGATAGCAAAGACAGCTTCAGAGTTGAATGCCAATGGAAATTTTATCTTAATGAAAACAATGAGGAAGTATTGCATCAAGAAAAAGAAATCTCCTCTTCCACTTCTAAAGAAAGCCCCAAGGCCTGCGGGTTCACATCTACATTTATTGAAAAAACGGGAAAACTACGAGTTTCCCTGGAAGCTAAAATCAAGAATTTCTCCGGAGAGATTTTAGAAGAATACGAGGCTGAAAGAGAGTACGTTGTTCAATAAATTTATATACTTTTCAAGAATTCATCCATAGACTTATAGCACTCATCAAAAGCCAGGTATAAGGATTCCGGTTTTTCCGGCTCCCCGATGAGGATCAGCTTTTTGCCAAGACCATAGGCAATTCCGGCTTCCATATGCGCAGAATTCCCCGCCGGTAACAGCATTATCACTTCCCTGGCGTTTTTAAGTCCCCCCAAATCTTTTTTGAATATTTTTTGGAAGTGCTCATTGTTGAAAAAATCTTTAGTGCTTTCAAAGGCCTTCATTTGCTCTTCAGCATCGCCTTCCGGGTTATTTGGATCAGCCGGCATATCCAGAAAACTGAAGCAAGTCTTCCCTTTTTCTCGCAATTTGTCAATTAAATATTGACACTGCTCTTTGTTTCTAAACTTAGAGATAACTGTATAATCCGTCATATTTTTTGCTTTATTTTATTAAAAACAACTGCTTTAAAATTTACTACCATATAACGAAATAACGTAATATGGTAGTATTTTTTTTGATCTGCTAATACACTATCAAAACAAATTCTCCTCTAACCTTGCCGGGATTATTTTCATAGTATTCAATAACTTCTTCGATGGATCCCCGTTTGATTTGCTCGTGCATCTTAGTCAGCTCTCTTCCCACGATCACATTTTTCGGCAACCCCTCCTTGTCACTAATTTCTTGCAATAATTTTAGATTCTTGAGGACGCGATACACGGAATCATAATACACTACCGGCAAATTCAACTCCGTCAACTCTTGAAAAAACTTATTTCTTCCCTTTTTGTTCGGCGGAAAACCCAAAAAAACAAATTTGTTCATATTTATACCCGCCACAGAGGCGATTGCAGCCAAAGCGCTTACCCCCGGCATGGGAACAAATTCTACTTCATCACTTAAATTTTCCTTAATCCTGGCGATTAACTCATTCCCCGGATCAGAAATTCCCGGAGTTCCGGCTTCTGAGACCAAGGCCACGGATTGACTCTTTTGGATTTTACCAATAATCTTTTCGACTTGCTTGGGCTTGCTTTGCTGATGATAAGCCGCCAGAGGCTTCTTGACTGCATACTTGTCCAAGAGTACCTTGGTTTTCCTGGTGTCTTCGCACAAAATAAAATCAACTTCCTTGAGCGTTTCAATAGCTCTGTAAGTAATATCCCCCAGATTGCCGATTGGCGTGGCGATTATATATAACTTTATCTTTTCCATATTATGATTAAACTTATTAACAGCAATCTTTTTTGAAACCACTGAAGAATATCATTCTGAACTTGTTTACCCGGCTTTGACAAGCCGTGTCCGCCCTGTCTGCTGCCAGGCAGGCTCTGGCGGGATTCAGAATCTAATGATTACCAAAAAAGGCTTTGTAAAGAGATTCTGATTTTTGCCGCTTAAGCGGCACCCCGCTATAGCGGTGGCATTCAGAATGACAAAATTTTCAAAATAATCAATTCTTCAGTGGTTTCTTTTTCACTTTCTTTATCTTAACAAAATTATATACAAAAACAATATTGACTTTTATTTGATTTTATATTAGAACTTTCTTATTGTTCCTTAAACATCAAAATAATTTTAAAGAGGTGGCTTATGTCTAAGAAGCAAAAGACTATATCTTGCATTGAAGAGTTTGTAAGCCGCTATCCTTCAATTCTAAACGTAAAGCCCGCTGAATCATATATTGAAAATCACGCAAGGTGTGATTGTCTTAATGCTTGTTTTTCTGTGCCTAAAAAAGAAGTTTGGTCACAAATAAAGAAAAAATCCGAATTGAGACAAGCCCTTAGAAAAATAATTATTCAAACAATTAAAGGTATCGGGCAAGAAATCGGTAGAGCCCCGACATTGGAGGAGGTTCAGGATTATTTTATAAAATCAGGATGCGAGGTTAAATTCAAGTATATAATATACAATCTCAATTTAAAGGAAATACACCCTTATTCGAGCTTTAAAGAGCAAGCAGGTTATTAATTTGCTTGCTTCACAAGCCCTTGGCAGCGCCCAAGGGCTTTTCTCTTTGACTGGAGCAGTGAAATGTAATAGTTTGTAATAAGATGTTGGATAAAAATTAAAACAAACTATGGAAAAATCAAAAGTGTACTTTGTGAAATTAAATGAAATCGCTAAAATAAATAATTTATTGCCTGATCTTGAGCAGCCGGTCGGCGTAAAGGTCCATTTCGGAGAAGAAGGCAACGAAACCTATTTGTCCCCCAAATACGCTCGGGAAGTTACCCAAATGGTGCCGAACCCAGCCTTGATAGAAACCAACACTCTTTACAAGGGGCCCAGAACTCAAGCCTCGACCCACAAACAATTGGCTAAAGACCATGGATTTGATTTTGCCCCCGTAGACATTCTCGACGGCGAATATGGAGAAGAAAACAAAACAGTTGAAATCAATGGAAAGCACTTCCAAGAGTGCCATATCGGACAGGGAGCGGACAAATACAATTCCCTACTGGTTGTTTCCCACTTTAAGGGTCACATTTTGACCAAGTTCGGCGGCGCCATCAAGAATCTCGGCATGGGCTTGGCGGCAAGGCCGGGAAAACTGGCTCAACACGCCTCAATTAAACATCAAATTAACCAAGAAAAATGCACGGGATGCAAAACTTGCGTTAAAAACTGTCCGGCAGAAGCTATTTCCATCGAAGAGAGCGGCAAAGCCATTATTGATCAAGAAAAATGCATAGGCTGCGTGAAATGCGTAGCAGTGTGTCCGGAAAACGCAGTAAAGCTGCCAATCAAAAGCGTGGATTCGGAGATGATTCAGGAAAGAATGGCTGAATATGCTTTTGCGGGAGCGAAAAACCGACAAATTTATTACATCAATTTTTTAGTTAACATCACTGAGGAATGCGATTGCCATGGAGCCAAGATGACACCTCTAACCGAGGATATCGGAATTTTAGCTTCTAACGATCCGGTGGCCATAGATCAGGCTTCTTATGATCTAACTTTGAAGCAAGAGCCTGCCTTTGAAAATCACAATGGCGATATTCAACTCGCGCGGGCGGAAAAAATGGGACTGGGAACCCGCGAATATATCTTGAAATATATATAATTGTGTTTTAATATGAATTAAGCTTCGCACATTTAGCATTCCTCATAAATCTGCGCTTGCCCCGTTGCTACGAAATAGTTTTACGGGGTTGTAATCCGCGTAAAATCAGCGGGGTATGGGATTTTTTGAAATTCCTATACGATGAATACACTTCAAGAAGAAACTGGATATAATAAAAGGAGGTTGTCTCTATGCTCAGGCAATTTTTGCTTGTCATTTTGCTGGGGCTCTTTTTTTGTTTTTGCCACCAAGAATCTTTGGCTGAAGAAGTAAAAATGAAAGAAGAAAAGAAAAATCAAGAAGAAACTATAAAGGAGTTTACTGAGGGCTTGCTCCCGGGGCTAAAAGATGACTTGGAATATCTGGAAAAAGTTTGGGAGAAGTATTCCGAGCTTGAAGGCACGCTGAAGAAAAATGAAAGCGGTTTTATTCCGGTTGACATCGATTACAGACTTGAGGGAGAAGCGGACTTGGACTCACTAGGCATAAAAGGCCGGCTATCAAGAAAATTCGGCCCTGCCGAGACCTCCCTAAACGCGGAATTAAGCCAGGAAATTGGCGATAAATTTAACTCCAAAGTATTTTTTGAAGTAAAGATTCCCCTTCGATAAAAGCCGAAGCGTGTAAAACACCTCGGCTTTTTAATTGATCAACTTCCCCGCTTCTTAATATAAACAGCTTTGAAACCACTCGAGACTGTCATTCTGAACTTGCTTACTCGGCTTTGACGGGCAGTGCCCGCCTCTGGCGGGATTCAGAGTCTATAAATTTGCAAAAGCGGCTTATTCATGGAGATCCTGATTTTCATCAGGATGACATTTCAAGGGGATTTCTATATTCTTCAGTGGTATCGCTTTTATATTTACTACTACGCAGGAAAATCAAAGCTTATTTTTCAATCATTTTTTGTTTTTTCTCTCAAAGTCTTCCGCTTCATCCTTGAGCGAACCAAGCCTGCCCAGCGCTTCCCTGACATTTTTTACCTCCTCTTTATCCGAATCTTCCGGCATCGCTTTCAAAGCTTCCTCCAAACTTTCCTCGCTTCTGGCAAGACTTTTGCTCATCTGCTGGAAAACAACCTCCGGAGGAATATTTTTCTTTCCCCGATATTTCACAATCCACCACCAGTAAGTTCCCCGCACCTTAACCAGCGGCCACAAATCATATCTGATATAATCCCAGGCTTTCATAACATTAAAAATTAATGCTTAATCTTCGCCATCAAATAAGCGTCGTGGTACTTTCCTTCCTTTTTTGCTTCCTTTCTCAAGAATCCTTCTTCTGTAAATCCGTTTTTCTCCAATACCTTTTTAGAAGCCGGGTTGCCGGCAAAAACCTTGGCAGTGATTCTTTTCAGATCCAGCTCGCCAAAGCCGAACTTGGTGATTTCCTTTAATACTTCAGACATAATTCCTCTACCCCAATGATTCTTCGCCAGCCAGTATCCGATTTCAGCTTTGTGATTTTCTTCAATGTAGTCCAAGCCGATAGAGCCCGCTGGTTCCCCATCAATCTCAATAATAAAATTCAGCTTTCCCGGGCGCTTTTTTCTCCAGACTGCAACAGCTCCCTTGAGCCAATGATTGGCGTCTTTTAATCCATAAGGAAAGGGAACGCTGGCAAGATTATCCGTAACTTCGCTGTCATTTAGATGTTTTGCTAAATACGGCGCATCCTCCATCTTCGGGGGCCTTAATACAAATCTCTCGGACTTGATAACTTTTCTCTTCATGTGCTTCAAATAAAAATTACTGTTTATTCTTTTTTAAAATTAGTCCTTCTTTATTTTATTCTCCAAAAAACATAAATCTCTTCTTTTTCCAAGCTTTGGTTCTTTCAGTTTCCCCGATAAAACCACTGAAGAATGTCATTCTGAACTTGCTTGTCCGGCTTTGACGGGCTGTGTCCGCCCTGTCTGCTGCCAGGCAGGCTCTGGCGGGATTCAGAATCTAAAGATTACGAAAGAATGTTTTGTAAAGAGATTCTGATTTTCATCAGAATGACAAAATTTTCAAAATAATCAATTCTTCAGCGGTTTCCCTAATTTTATGTATATAATAAAACACCTGCAAGATTTTGGCAAATTTTCTAACGGGCTTGTTCATTGTCGACTATGAAAACTTGTTTGTCTAATTTGGATTTTCGGTTTCAGCTAAATGCATTTTGCCACCTGATTTTTCAAAAGCCAGTATTCGGCAAAAATATCTTTGCGTGAAAATTTGTTCCATTTTTTCAAAACAAAAACGCCATGCTTTAGACATGGCGTTTTTCTTTTGAAGAAGGGGTTATTGGATGTTTGTTTGTGATCCAAGCTCTTTTTCCGAGTTTTGGTTTCGACCGTCGCCATTGCCATTTCTAAACCCTTTTCCCAGCGATTCCCCGTTTTTCGTTCTCAAGCCGAGTTCCTCCCTGATTTCGTCTGCCTCTTCATATTTTCCTTCTTGAGCCAAACTGCGGGCTTGGGCGAATTTTGCAAAGTTTTCTTCATTAACTACCTGAGCAACCCTGCCCTTTCCATTCATTGCTTCTTGCCAAGCCTGGTAATCTCTGTTTTGAAAGGCTTGTTCCATTTGCTCGTGCCTTTCTTCAGTGCAGTTGGGTCCTTTTTGGTCGTAGTCCCCTCGATAAGCATCGGCCGAGGAAGCCAGCCACCCCGCTGAAATTACAGCGGCTCCCCCCAAAAGAGAGGAAAGCACAATTTTTTTATTCAACTTCATAGTATTAGCTTACTTTTTATTAACCGGCTCAAGTATTCCGCGGACATATACTTGGGCTTGCGTGATATAATACGGGAAGCCAAATAAATATTTGCGTTATTTTTTTACCGCTTTAAAAATATAAATATTTTACCTTATTTGCCCCGCATTGCGGGATAGGCCCTAAATAGGTCCCGGCTCGCATTACATTTTCTTAAGCCAATTTTTTTAATGCAGATTAATGCATTTGCAAAAAATTTATTGGGAATCCTTCGCCAGTGTTAACCTGATTTTTTCGTAGGTGATAGTTTCCGGCAGGGCGTCTTTGATAGGCCTCAGTTTTTGGGCGCCGGTTTTTTTCGCCGCTTGGCGAATTTGCTCTTGTTCGGACGGAGAAACCAGCTCGTCGATTTTCAATTCTCCGCCGGAGAGGTACCACTCGATTAGATGGCCAATGACGGTTCTTTCTTTGATTCCCCGCTCGGAAGCTATCTGGCCGGGTGAATATCCTTGCGTATAAAGATCCGACGATTTTTTCACCGTAGAAACCACGAATCTTTTTTCTTTCGGCGTTTGCTTTCCCGCTTTTCCCTGCCAGTTTATGCACACGTCGCAGCCTCCGCAGTTCCCGCCGTATTTTTCCACAGCGGGGTCGCTGAAGTATTTCAAAAGCTTCAGCCGCCGGCATTCCCCGCCGGTGGCGTATTCTTCCATCTTGTCCAAGGTTCTATATTTAATTTTGAGGATGCGCCACATTTCTTCCCGATCCTTGCCTTGACTCTCCATGTCTTCCCGGTCTTTGCGGATAAAGAATTTGTGAGTGCTGACATCTTTTTTGGAGTGGAGCAAGACGCAGTAGGCCCGCTTGCCGTCCCGTCCGGCGCGCCCGGCTTCCTGATAGTAGCCTTCCAAGTTTTTGGGCATTCCGGAGTGGATAACAAATCTAATGTCCGGCTTATCTACACCCATTCCAAAAGCAATGGTAGCCACGATTACCCGGAACTTGTTTTGCATAAAATCCTGCTGGATTTTCTCTCGCTGGTCCCCTTGCAAACCCGCGTGATAAGCGGCGGTTTCCACGCCGTTTTCTTTTAGGTATTGGGCGATAGTCTCGGTTTCTTTTCTGGTGAGCGCATAGATTATCCCCGAACCGGGAAGCGTTTCGGCAATTCTCAAGACTTCCGGATACCTTTCTTTGGGTTTGAGGTTGTTCTGAGTCAAAAAAACCAGATTTGGCCGGTCAAACCCGCGGATAAACACTTCCGGGTCTTTCATGTTCAGCTGATAAGCAATGTCGTCTTTCACTTGGGGCGTAGCGGTGGCTGTAAAGGCCGCCACTGTCGGGCGCTTTTTAAGCAAGTTGATATATTCTTTGATTCTCAAATAATTCGGCCGGAAATCATGCCCCCACTGAGACAGGCAGTGCGCCTCATCCACCGCTAGCAGAGAAACGTCCAGCTCGGAAAAAAATTTCTGAAAGCCCGCGTTGGCCAAGCGCTCCGGAGCGATGTAGAGAATCTTTATTTCCTTGTTTTTCACCGCCCGGGTTATCTCCCGGACTTCTTCCGGCGCAACAGTGCTGTTGAGAAAGGCGGCCGGGATGCCCTTGGCGTTGAGGGC
Organism: Candidatus Moraniibacteriota bacterium; assembly: GCA_034522495.1. Lineage (GTDB taxonomy): Bacteria > Patescibacteriota > Minisyncoccia > Moranbacterales > DUUL01 > JAXHLG01. The sequence continues at coordinate 707,113 of JAXHLG010000002.1, forward strand.
GCTGACTTGGTCTCTCATCAAAGCTATCAGCGGCGATATGACGATGGACAGCTTGTCTGATAAAATAGCTGGCAATTGATAGCAAAGCGACTTCCCTCCCCCGGTGGGCATCAGCGCTACCGTGTCTTTTCCGCTTAAAACCGCTTGCACAATTTCTTTCTGTCCGGGTTTGAATTTTTTGAAATTAAAATATTTATTTAATTCTTTTTCTAGTTGCTTTTTTTGCATATTATTTTTTACTTGTTTTTTTAAAAAATTGTTCCGCCTAAAGAGTTGCCTTATCCGATACTATTGACTAGTCTTATTCCAGACAATTTCTCTTCCCGACCTAAAGGAGTAAATTACTCCTTCTTTTTTTAGTTTGTTTAAAGCATTGCGAACAAATTGAGACTCGCATCGAGGCAGCTGACTCGCCATTTCAGAGGTCGTAAATCTTTCCGGCATTTCTTCATAAATTTTTCTTCGAATCTCATCTTCGGCCAGCAGGTTAGAGCCCGACGGCCTGTATTTGACTGCCGATTCTTTGAGGTAATCGCCGGCTTTGTCTCTGGTTTTGGCTTGAGTATTGGAGAAAAAGTTGTAAGTCCAGACAGCGGCCGTTTTGCGACTTCCGGCAAAAATTATCGGCAAACGCGGATGGGAGGCTTGTATTTCGCCGATAGCCTTGGCGGCGAAAAAACCGGTGTAAGGCTTGATTTTTTCTTTCTTGAGAAAATCGTCATAATTAGCTTCAATCACCAACGCGCTATGCCGGCAATTCCCCAGTTCGCTTAAATGCTGATGAAATTTTTTCAGATTTCCCAGTTCCGCCATAAAATTGTTGAAGGTTTTTCTTTCTACCACCGCTAAAATTCCATAATTGTCTTTGATAGCATAATCCCCCAGCGGCAGACTCTCTTTAATTTCCTCCGCCGCCGGAAAATTCCAAGGGTATCTTTCGCCGGAATCTATAAAAATTTTTAAGTTTTCTTTTCGATTGTAGGAAAGTTTGTACTTGGACTTGCGCTGAGTCAGTCCCTGCTGGGTCTGCCAAAAAATTTGCTCATATTCGCCTTCTTTTTGCTTGTAGGCTCTGGTGAGAAAGAGAAAGCTGCATCTTTTTTGCCTGGGCCTGTCAAGAATTACTGTGGCTCGTTTTCCGTAAACCCCGTACTTCCAAACCGAAACGGACTCGACTTCCTCGCCCTCTTCTTCCGGCACCACGCCGGAGAGCGCTCTAAGACAAAAAATATTGCCCTTGGTTCCGGGCCACTTGTCCTGAGTGTAGAGATCCAGCAAGGTCTCATTACTGCTTTTGATTGTCAGCCGATAAGGAAATTTTGGGTTATCTGTCTTTCGGATTGTCCAAATAGTTTGCTTATCCATAGCAAAAATTATTTCTCTTATGATTAAATTTTGCCTTTATTTAAAGCAAAAGTCAAGCTTGGGAAAGCTTTAATCAAGACCCGTCCCGCATTGCGTAGTAGAGAACGTAAATCAAAGGCCTGCTAAACCCGACAACCACTGTTTGTCGGGTTTAGCACCCCCCCCTTTTTTTTCCTTCTCTCACCTTATTTCCACCTTTCCCTTCTATTGTCATATATGCATATTTGACGATAGAGCCTTGGTGTCTTAGTGTCTTGGAGTCTTGAAGACTTAGAGGCTTTGGCGACGGTGCTTAGCGGCGGTATTCGAGAGGGTTGTCTATTATCTTTTGTTAAGGCTTTGAAAGTCTTTTTCGGTGAGAATGAGGTGGTCGAGGAGTTCGATTCCCATAATTTCTCCGGCGTCTTGAAGCCGCTTGGTAATTTCCAGATCTTCTTCGCTGGGCTGGCAATCTCCGGAGGGGTGGTTATGAGCCAGAATAACCGAAGCGGCCAAATGGTCGACCGCCGGCTTGAAGATTTCCCGAGGATGAATCAGGTTGGCATTGAGCGTTCCCACTGAAATGACCTCCTTGTGAATGAGCTGGTTGCGAGCATTGAGGAAAAGAGCCACCAGCTTCTCTTTTTTGGATTTACGAATCTCTTGAAGATGAAAAACGGCTTCCCTGGCAGAATTGATTACAGGCAAGCTGTTATCCTCCCGATCGAGCGCTCTCTTGGCCAGCTCGAAAGCCGCCAACAAAGAACATGCTTTGCCGGCTTCGATACCTTTGATTTTAACTAGGCTCTTGTAATCCAACCCGGCCATTTTTTCCAGGGGGTGGCTTTTCAAGATTTGCTTTGAAAAATCCAAAACGTTTTTCTCTTTTATTCCGGTTCGCAAGAGAATGGCTAGCAACTCGCTGTTTTTCAGGTTTTCCGCTCCCTTTTCTATTAATTTCTCCCTCGGCATTTGATGTCTAGGCGTGTTTTTTATGGGCATTTGACGATTTTAGGATTAGTGTTGAGAAACTTTGCTTTTTGATAATCGCGTTTTATTTTTGGCTATCAGCAGCTTGTGTCTGCTTGAGTTTGCCGGGAAAGCCGAACTTTTTGCAAACGACCCCGGCAATAATCAGGATTATTCCTATGGCGGCATAAACAAGGGAAAGCAGGTAAATTTTACCGGCAAGAGGCTTGGTAAATATTTCCACGGCGGAAGCGTTCACAGCCTGCGCGGAATTGCTTATAATGATTGGCAGCATCAGACTCAGGGCAAGAGAGACAATCGAGGCGATTGCTCCGGATAACAGCATTCCCGACCCCGTCCATTTCAATCCCCCGGCAATGCCGGCCGGGATAAACATCAATAAAGCCAGAATAATCAAAGTTGTGTAGGAAACCGCATTGAAATAGCTGTAAACATTTTGAAATTGACTAATGTTATCTTTGATTTGCTCTGATTCAGGACTTTGGTTAATTAAATCGGCCAATGCAATTTTATCCGGAATTTGATTCAGCATCTTGTCCAATTCCCGGTCCACTTGGCCTTGAGCTTGACTTCTCGCGCTTGGCGAAATCGCGCCGGAGTCTGCTTGATTATTCATTTGATTTTTCAGTTCTTCTCGGATGTTTTCTTTGATAATTGTCTTTCTACCCTCCAGGCTTATAACCGCTGTAAGCTCTTCTTGTTCCCCCTTGAGATATGCCAGAAAATCCTCTATGGCAATTAAGAGATTCTTCTCCGCCCATTCTTCCGTGATCGCCCGGCGAACTGCGTCTTGAATAATTTTTGCCTTTTGCATTTGCTCAGGTGAAGCAGAGCCTGACCGGGACTCTATTGCGCTATAGACTTGCCGAGTCAGAAGTTCAACTATGTTGGTCTCCTGCATAATATCTTCGTAAAAATCCTTTTCCAGCACCGTCTTGTCCAGGCTCTTGGCTAAGATAAAAACGCTTCCGGCTACAGCAAAAAAAGAAAATAGTAGGACGAGCAACAAAATTTTTAAAGCTTTCATGATTTTTTTTAATTTTTAATAACCATTATAGGAATTACGCGATTACTCTCTTTTTTTTAGGCAATAAAGAGGCAAGCGCGTAATTCCTACATTATTAACTTTCTATCACGTTTTAAGAAACCGGACGGAGTCAGTGTCGGGATGCCTCGGAATTTTTTCAAGTCTAGCAGGTGATGGTCGTTGCTTAGAATGTAATCGGCCCGGCCGGCGGCAGCGCAAGCCAGAAACTTGTTGTCTGCCGGGCAGTCCTTGATTATGTTGATTTTCGGCGCATTCTTTACTTCATTTTCCGGTTTCATAAATTCATCTAAAAAACCCTTTTGCGATCCCACGTTTTTTATTATCTTGTCAGTCTCTCCTCTTATTTCCCGCGACCAAAGAATGTCAAGCCTTCCCTCTTTTGAGGCTTGCAGGATTTTATAGGAAGAGCTTTTCTTGTTGAAAAAAGCGGCTACAAAAAGATTGGTATCAATGACTAATTTCATTTCAAGTGATTTAATGGTTGCTTCGCTTGTTTTTTCTCTTATTGAAAGCGTTGGTTGTTTTATCTTTGGCTTTCTTGGCCTTTTGCGTTTGAACTTCTACTTTTTGTCTGGCAATGAAAGAAGACGGCGTCCTGTAGGCCGGTCTTCCTTTCCTGTTGCCGGTTTTGTGGTAGCTGCCCATAGTGAGATTTAAAGTTAATTAACCGCTATCGCGCTTCTTTTTAGCAAAATTCATGACACAAGATTCATGATACAATCACAATCATAATCCACACATCCTAGGCTGAATAAAAATATCTGCTCAATAGCGGTTGAATGAAGCTTGCCCTCAATTTATCATTTTTTTATTGTAATGGAAAGATTTTTTAAATGCTTGCTATTATTTTAATTTTTGGTATAATACAATAAACGAAAAGTAACAAAAAATTATGGAAAAATTTAAACCAAGTTCTTTTGAGGGGGGTAATGAAAAAGCTAGCGAGCAGTTGGAGGTGGAAAACTTTGAAGAATTTAGTGAAGAGGAGAAGAAGATGCTAGAAGGAATTAATCGAACAGACAAGAAAAGCGGAAAGGCAAAAAAGTTTTTTGCTGGGCTGACTGCAGGTCTTGCCATGTTTATTGCCGCCAAAGCCAAGGCCATTGAGCCAGAAAAGAATTTGAATACGGTTGAAGTTTCCCAAAAGGAACAGGCAGACGAAAAAATTGAGGAAAAGAAGGAGATTGCAAGAGACTTTTTGGAATATTTGCATCAAACAGAAACCGACAAATCCCAGGGGGTTAGCAATCTTGTAAAAAATATGAGAGAGGATTACAAAGAATTTTGCGCTCGGTTATACAAATTGGATAATCCAACGAGCGATTCAATCTCTGTTGGTTTTAAAGAACAAAAAGAAGGAGCTGAACTGCTTAACGTTGTTCTTCCCGAATTTGCGAAAGAGATGGAATATGGCAGCGCAAAGAAGCTTATAGAGAATAACCCGAATTTTGGTTATTTTATAAAGTTTATTCTTTCAAACAGCATGCAAATACCAGATGAATATGCTAAGTAACAAAAAAATATGAACCAAAAAGAAGAATTAAAAAGTAAAATTTTACAGTCGACTCTTGCCAAGGATGACAAAGAATTATGGGCTACCTTTCTTTATTACATCGACGAAGAGAAGGCAAGCGCAATAAATGAAGCGCTGGAGACGGAAGATGACATCCAAGCAGCCAACAAAAACTTCCAAGATAAACTCTGGGCCGCCAGAATGGAAGACACAGAAAAAATGAAACAAATTCTGGAAGACGAAAAGGATTTTTTCCGGAATTTATAAAAATTGTACCAGTTATCAACCCCTCTTAGTCGAAATATTGATTAAGAGGGGTTTTCCTTTTTGCATTTTTAACTTGTCTTAACCTGGAGAGTGTGTTGAACTAAGCTTGTTTACTAACATTGCCATTAAGCGTAACATCAGATAATAATAAAGGATTTAATTTACTTGACTTTTGTTCTTTTTTAAGCTATAATCCGCCTTTGTTCTTTGCATATGTTTTTTATGTGTTATAATTATATTAAAAGGAGGTCTATAACACTTAAAAATAAAAAATGGAAAAACAATCAGCGGGTAAAATTAATAGTATTTTAAACAGGATGGATTCAACTTCAGGGCCTGCCGAGGAAAAAATGGAGAAAGAAACTCCCAACCTTCAAAAAAGGATTGAGAAAATGAATGATAAGCCGATCAGGGAACAAATGCAAGAAGCTGAAAAATTAAATGAGCAAATAAAGTTTGCAAAGGAGCTTTTGATTGAAGTTAAAAAGGATCATAATTCTGTTAATGTTAACTCGGAAATTGTTGCCAATTATTTAGAGAAGATGCAAGATGAGGACGGCCTAGTACACAGCTCCTCTCTTTCGGGACCAATTGACGCAGCCCGCCTCGGTCGAATAATCCTCATTTTATTGGAAAAAGAAAAGGATCTTCAATAGATTTTCTATTTTTTTTAGATAAGCCTTGTTCAAATTTGAACAAGGCTTTATTTTGTCTAAAATAATCGCAAAATAAAACTGCCTGGACTTTTCTCTTTAGACGCGCTGTGCGCACTAATTTAGCTGCCAGCTGAATCAGCCAGTTATTTCAAATGCTTTTTATCTTCCAATAAAGGAAAGGCTAATCTTGATAATCATAAAAAATTTACCTTACTTCCCTCGCTTTTTTTGAACATAAAAGACAAACTAAGAAATATAGGAATTACGCGCTTGCCTTTTTATTGCCTAAAAAAAGAGAGCAAAGCAAGGTTTGGTTTTTGCATTCGATCGAAAAAAATATTTTAGAAGCAAAAAGGGTTTTCTATTAAAAATATCTTAACAAGCCTGAAAGGTAAGTGCGCATAAAACCAAGCCTTGCTTTGCTCTCGGCATTGCCGGAGAGTAATTGCGTAATTCCTAAAATAGTAAATAATTTTTTTTAATTTTTTTCGAAAAATCTTGACTTATAATCAACATTAGCGCATAATGCAATTAAATATGACGGCTAAAAATAATAAACAATAATTCAAAAAAATGTCAGAAAAAATGCCACAAAATAACGCTGAAAAACCTAAAGATGAAGAATTGGAAAACAAGGAAAAACCGGAAGCGGAAGACAACCAGTCTCAGGATTCTAATATTGATTCTCAAGCGCTATCAGAGGAGGAAAAAGAACAAATCAAACAAAGAGAGACAGAAGAAGAAGCTGCAAGACAGTCAAAAATTCAAGATGCTTACGAGGAAAATGAAGATATTTTGCAGGCAGGAACAGCCGGAGTTGAAAGAAAAATTGATGCTACAGAGGGTAAAGATAGAGAGAATCCTCATGTTGCAGAAAAGAATAAGGAATATTTGATAAATCAGGGATTTGAACCGGAGGAAGTAGAACAAATGAGTACTTTGGATATGGGCAGTGAGTTTAAAAAATTAGAAGATCAGGCTTACAAAAAAACAGTAGAGCTCGACAAGCAATTCAGAGAGATGATGGACTATAACAATCCAACAATGGTGGAACTGGATAAAAATCTTGTCAAAGAAACCAGAAATACTCAAACCGAGGCGGAAAAAGTTCAAATATATGAGGACTATTTAGAAAAGCTAAAAAGCGAAGTAGAAAATAATAAACCAGAAAATAAGCTGGAAGAGCCCAAAAAAAAGAGCTTTTTCAAAAAGATCTTGGGGAAATAGAGCTTGTCTAGCCAACATTAAGAGACATTCACATTAAATTTATCCTTTATTCCTCTTTTCTGAGAGGAATGCCAGCCGGTGAACTCAGCAGCAGTTTTTATAATGTCTTCGGTATCTTTAAATTCATTGCTAATGCTCAAATATGTTCTCTCAGCCGGGATTTTTATCTCGGTTTTTTTGTTCCCCAAAAAAATATTTTCTTTCTGATTGAAAATTCTCAACAGCGAAACCGGTCCTTTCAAGTCCTCCGGGTAGATTAATAAATCTCCCTTTTTGGTTGATTTTCTTAGCTGCCCGTTTTCTTCTTTATCTCTTCCTATCACCAACAATACAGGAGACCCCTTTAGCTTAAACCAATAAATCCGTCCTTTTTTAAGCAGTTCAATGCCTTCCGTCTTCAGGTCCGGCACCATTTGCAAGGCCTTCGAAAGCCTTCCGCTGAATCCGGGATCAGTTAAAAGACACCCTCCGCCGGGGCTTTCGTATTCTTTTATGCCGAATTCTTTGATTAAATTATTTTGTTTTTCCCTGCTTCTGCCTTGAATGTCCAAGAGCTTCTCCCTGTTGACCAAGCCTTTCTTTTCCATAGAAGTTTCCTCCAGCAGCTTGGCCGTCAAGGGGCGCAAAACTTCCCCGCCGGATTTTTTTTGAACCTCTTTCAGAGCTTGCCTGTTTTGAGAAAACGGCCTTTGACCCAGGACCTCGCCGGTGGCCACAAAATCAAAGCCGTTCTTTTCGGCAATTTCTGCGGCCAATTTAATCATCAAGGTATGACAGTCAACGCAGGGATTCATATTTTTGCCAAATCCTCGCTGCGGATTCTTCACCAGCTTTACCATTTCTTCGCTTATATCTTTCGTGCGCAATTTTATACCGTTGGCTTCAGCTGCTTTTTTTGCTTTTGCGCCATCAAAAAAATTGCTTGTAAAGCAAAGGCCTTCCACTGTTATATTTTGGCTCTCCAGAATCTTAGCCGCCAGCAAGGAATCCAGCCCGCCGGAGAATAAAACTAAAGCTTTTGTCATAGAAATATTTGGAAATTAGCTTATTTAGGGGCTGCTGATTTTTGAAAAAAACCTGTTGCCCCTGAAAAATTATTTTAACCAAAATCTTATAAATAAGGCAAAATAATTTTTCACACCGCTTTAATAATATAAACATTTTACATATTTCGCCCCGCAGAGCGGGGCAGGCCCTATTTAGGAATTACGCGATTGCTCTCTTTTTTTAGGCAATAAAGAGGCAAGCGCGTAATTCCTATCATTGCTAATTGAAATTAACGAAAAATTATGGAAATTCCAAGAGATTGAGAAATTTCTATATTTTGCAATTTTTAAAATTTTATCATCCTTTTATCAGTCATTCAAGCCAAGCGATGCCGGTAAAACCGGCCAGATAAAAGCCCGGGCCGCCTTTTGGCAGCGCCGGGCTTGTTTTTATTATAACTAGAAATAACTTGAACCGTCCCAGCAATGAGTGCAAAGCCTTTCTTTGGGAAGGCCGACAGAGTCCACCAGATCGTTTATTTTTTGATATTTAAGGCTTGTCAATCCAAGCTCCCTCCGAATTAATTCGATCATCTGCTTATACTCTTCTGAGTTTTCCTCAGTAAATCTTCCTACCTCCTTGTCATCCGATCCACCTACAATTTTCTCAATCGCCCGCCTCCCGATAAGATCAAGCGTGGTGCGGGATTGGGAGAAGTTAAGAAAATCGCACGGATAGATAAGAGGCGGGCAGGCGGGCCGCATATGAATCTCTTTCGCTCCCAGCTCAAAAAGTTTTTTCGCATTATCTTTAAGCTGCGTTCCGCGAACAATAGAATCTTCGCAGAAGAGGAGCCTCTGCTTGATTAACCGCTCGATGGGAATCAGCTTCATTTGGGCGATTAAATCCCGGATTTTTTGCTCCTGAGGCATAAAGCTTCTGGGCCAGGTGGGAGTGTATTTAACAAACGGCCTCCTGTAGGGAATTCCCCGGCAATTGGCGTAGCCAATAGCATGAGCCAATCCGGAGTCGGGTATGCCTCCTACGCAATCAACCTCTACATCATCGTTAAGGGCGAGTTTTTCTCCGCAAGCATACCTGGCTTCTTCTACATTGACATCTTCAAAAGAGGTTGCCGGAAAACCATAATAAACCCACAAAAAAGTACAAGCCTGCATTTTTTCATTGGGCGCTTTAAGCCTCTCTGAACCTTCGGGGGATATTAACACTATCTCTCCCGATCCCAAACCTCTAACTGACTGAAAGCCGAGATTGGGAAAAGCGCAATCTTCAGAAGACGCCGCGTAGGCATCGTTTCTTTTGCCAATGGCTAAACAAGTCCTCCCCAGTCTGTCTCGAGCGGCGTAAATGCCCTCCCGGGCAAGCAAGAGAATGGTACAGGAGCCTTCAATTCTTTCTTGGGCATACTCGATTCCCTCGACAAAAGAACCCTTCTCTGTAATTAGCGTGGACACCATCTCTGTTGGATTTATTCCGGTCGGACCAATTTCAGAGAAGCACTTTTTGGATTGAATAGCTTCTTGGGCCAGTTCTTCCAGGTTGTTGATTCTTGAAACAGTGACTATCCCGAACAATCCCAGATGAGACTGGGCCAGAATAGGCTGATCTTCGTAGTCGCTTATTACACCGATTCCACTCCTGCCGGAAAAATCTTTCAAATCAGCTTCAAATTTTGTCCTGAAATAAGAATTTTCCAGACTGTGGATCTTTCTTTTGAAGCCTTTTGAATTAGAAAAAGCCATCCCGCCCCTTTTGGTACCCAGGTGAGACAAGTAATCTGTTCCGTAGAACACATCGCTGACGCAGTCCTCTTTGGAAACGCATCCGAATATGCCGCCCATTTTAGACCTCCTATTATTCGATTTTTTTCTAAGGTACAATTAAATTATAAAGCATGAAACCACTGAAGAATGTAGAAATTCCCTTGAAATGTCATCCTGATGAAAATCAGGATCTCCATAAATAAGCCATTTTTGCAAATTTATAGATTCTGAATCCCGCCAGAGGCGGACACGGCAATTTCAGAATGACATTCTTCAGTGGTTTCAAGCATACTTTACTGAAGCGACCCTCCAGAATCGATCTATCAGTCCCATTATCTATAGACCGAACCGGGAACCCCGCTTCAAACAAAAATAACCTCATTAAATTTCACCTTCACGTTTAAATGCTTAAATGTTTGTATGTTTAAATGTTTAAATGCTTGTATGCTTGTATGTTCAGATGCTTAAATGCTTAGATGAACCCTCCGCCTCCGCAGAAGTCGAACTTCTGGTTGCTCTCCTGGCTGCTTCAATCTGTTTAAATGCCTTGCCCCGTGTGATCCCGCTTTGCGGGAGAATTTACGGAGTTTAAATGCTTAAATGCTTAAATGTTTATATGTTTATATGCTTGTATGTTCAGATGTTTAAATGCTTAAATGCTTAAATGTTTATATGTTTAAATGCTTGTATGTTCAGATGTTTAAATGCTTAAATGCTTAAATGCTTAAATGTTTAAATGCTTAAATGAAACCTACCAGCTTCCCCCTCCGCCTCCGCCAAATCCGCCTCCGGAAGAACTCCCGCCTCCAAAACCGGAAGATGAAGAAGAAGATCGAGGCGGGTTGGAAGCCGCCTGGGTAGCGTTGGAAAAATTATTATTTAAGGAGCTCGCCAGGTAGCCTGCATGAAAGACTCTTGCGCCCGTTGACTCGTACCAATCCGGCTTTTTCTCATAAATATCTTCAAAAGCCTTGGCCCACTTATCCGCCAATCCAAATACCATAGCATAAGGCAGAAATTTTTCAAACAAATTTTCTTTTTCTTGAAATTTAACCCGGTATCTTTCGGCAGTTTTAATGTAGTCCTTGAATCCCCTGGCTTTCCAAAAGGCCTCCGCTCCCACACCGGTTTTTTTGGACATAAACAAGCCGAAAACAAAAATTATTGCCGCGCTTATACCCAATCCGATAATGAAATCCAGCCTCCCCGTGAAAAAACCGCCCAAAAGAACCGCCCCGGCAATGATCAAATAGTGCCACTTTTTCTGATAAGCGCTAAGGTAAAAGTATCCCTTCCCTTCAATTTGTTTTTTAACTGATTTTCTGGCTTTTTCCACGCTTTTATAAAACTCTTTCAACTCTGAAAGTTTGACGGTTTCTTGATTGTCTTTGCCGAAAATCCCCTCTAAAAGATCTTTTTCCTGCTTGCTTAAACTGTTATCCTTTTTCCAGTCTTTTATCTTTACCAGTTCATAATCGCCGGAATATTTACGCTTGGAATTTCTCCAAAAAACAATCGCCACAGAAACAACAATAGAAATGCCAAAAACAATCGCACTGTATAAAGACAAAACATTTTCCCCCAAAAACGCGGTCAACACCACAACGCCTCCCACAACAAACATAACAGAACCCAAAATGGCAAAAACTCTTTTACTCCACATTTTTACATTGGCAGCCAGCCCGTCAATCTCCGTTTCCTTTATTTTCAAATAACCTTTCACCGCCAGGTTTACTATATCCGCCGCTACAAACTCATTAGAGTATTTTTCTCGCATCAGATAACCAAGTTCCCCCGGCGTTAACTCATCCGGCGGTTCGTACTGGGCAATCACTGGCCTGCCAAGATTTATCTCCCTGCCCTTGCCCAGCCAGAGCCAAAGCATCAAAGCAAAAACAGGCAGAGGAATGAAAAACCCCCAGTTGCCCGCAAGAAAGTTGGCTATTTTTTCCAACAAGCTCGGTTCTTGCAAATAGCCTTTGGGAAATTTGATAGCAAAAGTCAGCCCTTCCCCGGCCTGAAGAGTCTTGCCCGCAGCAACAGTCACTTTTTGGGGGTCAATTTGAGCAATAGAACAAGCCGACTCTTGGCTCCCCCTCTTGCCGGCAAAACAAACCAGATCCTCCTCGCCTAGTTGCGCTTCTTCCGGTAGATTAATTGACGCCCCGGCATTATCTATTGAAGTCGGCCAAGCAGTCCCGATGGGATTCCAATAAAGCTCGTCGTGTTCATCAAAATACTTTATTCCCCTCTCAACCTCATAACTTATGGAGTAAATTTGTTCGCCGGAAATTTCCTTATCCGGATTGCCGATTTTCAAAACATAATTTCCCGATTCAGTATAGTTCTCAAATGGCCTTGACTTTCCCCGGTCATCCAAAACCGAAAACTCGCTTAATTTCAAATTGTAGACAAAACCGCCGTCGTTTTTATATTTATATGGAATCTTGCGAAAAATGCCATGTCTCGGCTCGGAGAAATTTACCTGAATATCTTCCTCCACCTTTAATCTTCCATCTTCCTTCAAGCCAATTACCGCCTCGTAATCCTCAATCACAAAACCGCCTCGATTCTCCAAGGCAGAAACATCTCCTGAAAAAGAGAAAAGCAAAAAAGTAACAAAAAAAGGAAAGAAGAATTTTTTCATTCTGATTTTTTTCAATATTTAAATTTAATGGCTGTTTTCCTGTAGTTTTCCTGAAGTCCGGTTTCAGTATTTCGCGACTAGATAAACCACTTTACCAGCCAGCCGAACAAACTGAAATTATTTTCTTTATTTTCCACGAATGCCCGGTTTTCTTGCAATAATTTGGAAATTTTTTCGATTTCTTGGCTAATTTCGACCTGGACCTCCATGTCTTGGGCTTCTCTTTTCAGATTTTTCATTTTTGCAATATTTTCTTCCAAAAGCCGGTTTTGCCGCTTAACCTCTTCTATTTCCTTAAAGTTGGGACCGGCCAGGAGGCTAACCAAAAAACTTCTCTCCTGAGCTTGGTTTTTGTGCTCAGACGCAGCTGTCTCAATTTTGTTCTTGTTTTCTTTTATTCTTTCCAGCTTTTGGCTTATCAGTTTCTTTTCTTCTTGTTTTTTGGCTTCTTCGGCTTTTTCCTGCCTTTCTTTCTCTTCTTGTTTTTCTTTCTCTTCTTGTTTTTCTTTCTCTTCTTGTTTTTCTTTCTCTTCTTGTTTTTCTTCTTCCTCGCTTTCCCGCTCTTTATTATCTAAATTTTCCTCGACCCCCTCTTTTTGACCGTCTTCTTCCTCCTCCTCTTCTTCCTTTTCCAAGTTGCAATAATCAACAATATCCCCTTTTTTGTTATCTTGAATTTCATTGTCCGATAATTCTATAGAATCATAGAAATAATCCGACCCTCCCGAGCCTCCCTGAGGACGCTTGCAATCTATTCCGTAGTTATCGCTATCTTCCAAAGTATTGTTTTTAATAACAATTTTGCCCTCATCATCCCAATCCGGGTAAAATTGAACCGCTATGGCGCTGGAGCCGTTGTCTTCAATATCATTGCCAACAATCTCCAAATCGGCATTTCCGGCTATGACTTCGATCCCGCTTTCTCCATTGCGGTAAATCTTATTATCTTTGATAATTCCTTTTATTTCCGCTCTTAAGTCGATGCCTTCTTCCCCTAGATTGTGATGAACTTCGCAGTTTTCAATTTTGATTTCCCGGCCTCTCATAATGTAAAATCCCTTGCCCTCTCCGCTTACATCACATCCCTCCACCACCACTTCTCCGCTCCCGACTAAGGCTTTAATTCCAATTCCGGAAAAATTCTTTATATCGCAATCCTTGATTTCCACATCGGCGTCCCCTTCCGCTACAACACCGGAATTTATTCCCTTAACCGACAAATTTGCGATCTTGGTTCCGTTTTCCATTCGGACTTCCCCTTTTAACAATACCCCGCTTCTGTCTTCTCCCGTGATTTCAATCCCCTCGGCCAAAACAATGTCTTCTTCGTAGCTGCCTTTTCGCGCGTAAATTTTTTCCAAACCTTTTTCTTCGGCTTTCTTTATAGCTTCTTCGATGTTGACAAAAGGCTTGCTTTCGGAGCCGTCGCTGTCGCTTTCTTCATATTGCTTATCCACATACAAATCATAATTATCCGCCCTTGATTCTTCCTCAGCCACAGCAAAACACCCCGCAGCAAAAACCAGGACTAAAACCAGCGCTTTGTATTTTCCCCTCTTCATTGTTTTGTTTAATTCCATGGCTTAAAAAGACCAAGACCCGGCCACCACGCTCTTCAAGGTTGCATTTAGAACAAGAAAAGCAGATGAACCGGTTATCTCTTGCCGTTTAACAATTCAGTAAGCGGCTTAATTTCGTTTTTCTGGTCTTTGGTTAATTCCTTAAAACTTGCCCGCGTCCATTTCCTTCTTTTTAAAACCTCCGCGATCCAGCTTCCGCCCATCAGATGAGGTACCATAACATAATCCGCTCCGTATGTATAGAGTTCGCTTAAAAATCTGGTGTGGGAAAGATTTCCGATAAAAACTGTTCTTTTGCTAAACTTTCTCAAATGCCTAAGCAGGACCATTTGATCTTCCGCGTTGGGAAGGGTGGAAATGACCATTTTCACTTGCTGGCTCAAAATATCGTCGAGAAATTCCACATCGGAAGCGTCGCCGAAAAGATAAGGCAGCCCTCTTTTTTTGAGCCGGTCGATAACCACCGGATCAAAGTCCACTACTGCAAAGTCAACGCCCATTTCTTTGAGCGCGTCGCAAACCTTCCAGCCCAGCCGATGATAACCAAACACCAGAACATCATAATGCTCTTTCGCCTCTTGGGGCGCCTTGATTTTATCCCGCTTAAAGAATATATGGAAAACCGGCTTGATTTTCTTGTAAATCCAATAATTATAGGTAATAAGATAAGAGGATGCCGATATGGTTATCAGCGCCACCAAAGTAAAGATAGACAACTCATTGCCATCGATTATTCCCGTGTCTCGGGATACATACAGAAACACAAACCCGAACTCGCTGACCTGCGCCGCCGTCAAGCCCGCCAGGAAACTGTTTCTGCGGGTGAACCTCATCCTTCTATACAAGAAATACAAAATCAGCGGATTTCCAATCAGGATAAAAAGAGAAATCAGCAAACCCGGAAACCAAATGCTTTGAATGCTCTCCACTCGCATCTCGCTTCCCAGTATAATGAAAAACAGAGCGATAAAGAAGTCCCGCAGAGGCCTGACCCGGCTGCTTATTTCCGTTTGATACTTGGATGCCGCCAGAGTCAAACCGGCCACAATGGCGCCGACCTCAAGAGAAATCCCCGCCCACTCACTAGCTCCGGCTACCGCAAAACACCAAGCGAGGGTAAATATCAAAAGAAACTCCCCCGACTCGGCCGCCCGGGAGAGCACCTTGGGCAGTAAAAACCGGGTAACCAAAAAGAGGATGCTGAAAAAGAACAAAGTTTTTACAATAAGCAGCCCCAGCTCGATTGCCAGAGAATCGCCGAACTGTAATGCCGGCAAAAGCACCATGATAGCAATGGCGATAATGTCCTGAACCAGCATCAAGCCGATCGTATAACGTCCGTAAACGCTTCTTTCATCTCTTTTTTCCGAAAGAAGCTTGGTAATAATAATGGTGCTGGAAAATGTTATGGAAATAGCTATAAAAAGCGAGGACCAAAAGGAAAAACCCAGCGCGTAAATAATCAAAAAACCCAAAGTGGAGGTAAACACCACTTGGCCCACTCCGGTAACAACAGCCACTTTTCCTATTTTTTTCAAATAATTTATATTCAGGCTCAATCCCACCAAAAACAAAAGCAAAACCACCCCGAACTCGGCAAACACGTCAAAAAAATCCAGATTGGAATTTATCAAATTGAAAAACAAAGGACCGGCCAAGATGCCCGCCACCAAATAAGAAACCAGCAGCGGCTGCTTCAAAGAGCGCGCCAGAAAAGCCACGCCGATCACCAATCCCAGCACCAAGCTAATATCCGCAAAAATAGAATTCATTTGATTTTATATTTACTGATGAAATGGTTAATGATAACGTACCGCTTTAAAAATATAAATATTTTACATATTTCCCCCCCGCAATGCGGGGCATGCCCCAATTAACTTCCATAAATTTTCATGGAGCTCCATTCAACAATGAAACAATGAAACAATGAAACAATGAAACAATTATCCCTCTTTCTCAAAATTATTTTTAATATCTTCAATAATTTCATCCAGGCGGTAATCGGCTTTGGTGTAGTATTTATCCACTCCCAGAGACATATAAGATTGAATTTTATCTTGCGTGGCAGTGTTTGAAACCACATAGACCGGAATCTTTTTCCACTCTTCATTGTTTTTTACTTGAGCCAGAAAAGCTAATCCATCCTCCGCTCCAAGCAAATAATGGTCCAGCCAAATGACATCGATTTTTTCAATGTCTTTGAGCATATTCAAAGCCTGTCCCACCGAGCGGGCAGTCACCACATCAAACCCGTTTTGCTCCATCTTGGCTTGAATGGCTTTCAGCAGCGGCTTCTCGTCTTCCACGACAAGCATATTCTTAGTCTCCATTTTATAATATTTAATTATTAGGAACCTGATTCAGAATCTATAAATTTGCAAAAATGGCTTATTCATGGAGATCCTGATTTTCATCAGGATAAAATGTTTAAATGTTTATATGTTTATATGATAAAATGTTTAAATGCTTAAATGTTCGTATGATTATATGATTAAATGCTTAAATGTTTATATGATAAAATGTTTATATGTTTGAATGCTTAAATGTTTAAATGTTTATATGTTTATATGATTTCACTTAATCTCATTCAACCCCCTGCTTCCGTCTTGCTTGCGCATCCCCGCCAAAGGAAACCTCACGAAAAAGGTAGTGCCTTTATCTTTAGCCGACTCAAACCAAATCTCGCCTCCGCATTGTTCCACAATGGCTTTGATAATATACAACCCCAAACCGGTGCCTTCGGCATCTTTTTCCTGCACATTATCCGCCCGGAAAAGCTTGCTAAATATTTTATCCTGCTGGTTTTTCGGAATGCCGTATCCGTTGTCGGAAACTTTAATCAAAATGCTATCGTCCTCTTTTTTGGTTTCCAAAGAAATTTTTCCTCCTTCCGGCGTATATTTGATCGCGTTAGTGGCCAAGTTTTGGAAGACGATTCTGACCAATTTAGAGTCGGCTTGGATTTCGGGGATACTGCTATCCAAATCTTTTTCGATTTTATGTTTCTTTTTTTCCGCTTGAGGCTTGACTTCCTTCATTACGCTTTCGGCAATTTCATTGAAGTTTGCCGGCTCCGGCTCTACAGCCAAAGTTCCCATCTCAATTCTGGAGACATTCAAAAGAGCGTTGACTAAATCCACCATCCTTTGATTGCCTTTATAAATTTCTTTCAGGAAATCCTTTTGATCTTTGTTTATTTCCCCGGCGTCGCCGTTGATAAGCATCTCCGTGTACCAATTGATGCTGGAAAGAGGTGTTCTCAACTGATGGGAGGCCAGCGAAACAAACTCGGTTTTGGCTCTGTCTATCTCTCTCTCCCTGGTGACATCGCGGAAAACTACCACGCATCCCTTGATGTTGCCTTGGTGGTCTTTCAGCGGCGAAGCGCTGTCGGCCACCGGAATCTTCTTTCCGCTTTTGGAAACCAGCATGGTATGATTGGCCATTTCTTTGATCTCTCCCGTTTCCATAGCCTTTTTAATAAATTCATCGTTTTCCTTTTCATTTTTTTCAAAAACAAACTTAAGTATTTTTTTATAGTTAGCCCCCATAGCTTCTTTGGAACTGTAGCCGGAAAGCTGCTCGGCTATTTTGTTGAACATAATAATTTCGCTTTCCTGATTCACCACAAAAACAGCATCGCCAATGCTTTGAAGAATAGCGTCGATTTTATCTTTTTCCCTCTTGGTTTTTTGCTTCTCTTCTTCGACATCTTCCAAAATATTCAAAATGGCCTTTCTCTGATCTTCCAAATAGCTTGCTTTTTCTTTGATTTCCTTGGTCTGCTGCTTCACTTTTTCGTCTATCTCTGAACGGGCCTCCTTTATGCTCTCCACCATTTTATCAAAAGATCGGGAAAGCTGGCCTATTTCATCCTTCCTTTTCATTCCTACCTTGTAATCAAGATCTCCTTTTTCCACAACTTCCGTTCCATGGTGCAACCGTTCAATCGGCCGGGTAATAATGCGGCTGATAAAAGCGGCAAGGAGGAAATAAATCAACACTGCCAACGCGGAAAGCCCGGACAAGTAGTAAAGAACTTTTTGATTGCTATACAAAGCCTCTCCGGCTTCCACCTCCGAAAGCAGGCACCAGTTTGTTTCCGATATATAGCTGTGAGTTCCCAACACCTTTTCATTTTCATAGTTAACAAAGCTTTCAACCGCCCGGTGGCTGAATTCGGAGTGGGGGTTATCGATCTTATCCATATTTTTGCGGCCATCTTCTTCCGCGAATACTCCCGCCATTTGAAAGCAGTTCCTGCTGTTTTCCGTGTCAATTTTTCTTTCCAAGAGCTGGCTGCCGTAAATATCCGGGGATATCAATTGCAGGTCTCCGTTAATTAAATATGTTTGCCCGCTTGAAGAAATACCTTCCCTGGCAACAAGAACCTTATACAGCTCTTCTTTATTTATCCTGGAAACAAAAACGCCCAAAAATTCCCCGTTTCGATCGTGATGAACGGGAGCGTAAACGCTCATGGATATTTTTTGAATAGACTCGTTGAAATGGAAATCTCCAAAAAAAGGTTCTCGGGCTTCCTTGGCTTCTTGAAAATAATCAGTCTCTTTTACGCTGCTCCCGGCTTGATCAAAACTGCTGGAAGAAGCCACCTCCCCCCGTCTGTTTATTAAAAAAGTTTCAGAATATTCATCTTGTTCGTTTTTGATAGTAGTCAACTTCTTTCGAGCGCTCTCCTTTTTTTGCAAGTAAAGCGAATCATCTTCGTCCGTGTTTAAGAAGTCTTCAAGCGTTTCCAGCTGAGAAAAAACTTTGGCATCGCTTTTGTGTTCCTTCAAATAAGAAGCAATGTGGACGCTCCGGCTTGCCGCCGTGGTTTTCAAGTGATTCTCCACCTCTTTGCGCAGTTCTTGGGAAGAAATGTGAAAAATCACATAAACAAAAAGAGCCAGAATAACGATGAAAGCCGCCAAAAAACTAAAATTGATTTTTTTCTTGATTTTCATTCTTGGTTGATAATAATTTTTTTCACTGTTTAAAAGCTACCTCATAACTAATTTTTAGGCGCCGGCAAGCCAACCCTTCCTGGTTGAAAATCATTCTATTCCTCTTTCTCTTTCTTGCTTTCTCCCAACTCCTCCTCCAATTCATTCACTCTCTTTTTTAGCTCCATCATTTTTAATTCCCTTCCCGTCATATATCGATTGGTTTTTTCCAAGTCCCGCGTTTTTTCTTTTACTTTCTGATCCACTCGGTTTTTGGCCTTAACAAGCTTGTTTACCATTTTGTTGAAGGATTGGGCCAGTTCTCCGATTTCATCTTCCGTTCGCACTTGCGCTCTCTCCTCCATGTTCCCTTCCACTATTTTCTCCGCGGTTGCCGCCAATTCACTCAAAGGCTTGAGCATTTTGTTCAAGAAGTAAAGAAAAATCGCGGAAATTATCACAACCGACGCTACCACGATAAAAACCTGCCAGAAGGCAACCTCGTTAACCACGGCATCGATTGCCTCGGCATCGGTGTCTATCAAAACATGGTAATCAAAATTATTCAAAGACGATATTGTCAGTATCTTATTGGATTTTTCTTGAGCGCTGTATACTTCAAACGATTCCGTTCTTCGGGATTGCAAGACCGAATGGGCTTTGGCGTAGTTAAGAGACTGAATCTCCATTCCGGGAAATCTTTTTTCCGCCGAAGCTTCTTTTTTCTCCTCCGGGCTCATATAGCGCAAGCTTTTGTATTGCTTTTGTTTGTTGTCGGAATGAATAATAATTCCATAACGATCCGCCAGCAAAACATCGAACTCTTCTCCCGCATGCAAATCAATCACCTGCTTCAAAACCGTAGGCTTCATTTTAACCGCCACGACACCGGCAACTTCCCCCTCTTGGCCTGTTGACACGGATCGCGCAAAATAGTATCCGGGCTCCTTGCTGGTAGCACCAATGGCCATCTCGCTGCCCCTTCCTCTCTCGCGCGCTTGCTGGAAATATCCGCGAAACCCATAATTATTGCCCACAAAAGACTCATCGGTAGAGGCCAGAGTATTGCCCTCGTTATCCAAAAGATAGATGGCCGCATATCTGTCAGCTATAAGATAAGCTTCCAACGTCCGCAGGATTTCCGGCTGTTGAGGCTCGCTCTCCTCTTTTGCAAGATAGTCGGAAATTTCCTCTCCTTGGGAAATTTTTTCAGCAATATTTTCCGCTTGGGTAAAAACTTGCGCCAAATCCTCCGCGTAGCCTCCGGCTATTAGCCGATAATCCTGCTTTTTCAAAGCGTAAACCTCGTTCTTTATATAAGCGTGGCCGATGTAAGAACCCACCACTCCGGCAATGCCCGCCGCAATCACGAAAAACAGGATTACTTTTGCTCTCAGGCTTAATTTAAATTTCATACTGTGCTTTTAATTTTGTATAAACGGCTATTTTTTGTTTTCCAGTCTTTTGATTTTTTCCTTTAATTCAATCATTTTTTTCTCTCTGTCCACCATCAGTTTGTTCATTCTCTCCAGCTCGTCCAGCTTTTCTTCTAAATTGTCCTCCATTTTTTTCCTCTTGCTTATATCTTCAAAGCTTTCCACGCCGCCAATGGTTTTGCCTTCATCATCCTCAAGCGTGTCCACATTTTTGTTGATAGTTAAAATTTCTCCAGTTTTGGTTTTTATCGAGCACTCTTTTCCAAAGATAGGCTTTTCCGTTTTCTCATCCAAGAGGCTGCAGTGTTTGTTGCACGGCTCGTGGGCAAACTTGGTACAATCATTGCCTATTATTTCCTCCGCCTTGAAACCGGTGATCTTCTCCGCCGCTTGATTCCAAGCTGTCACTTTCCTGTCTTTATTTACAGTAAAAATAGCGTTGGGGATTAAATTAAACATAGCCTTCGTCCGCTTTTTGGCCCACTTTAATTCTCTTCCTGAGGAAACATCGCGAGCAACGCTCAGGATAGCCACTTTGTCGTTATATTCAATGATTTTGTTGCTTAATTCTATCGGGATCCTTTTTCCTTTTTTGGTAAGATGCGCTGTTTCCATAATAGCCTCGCCCTTTTCTTGAAGCTCTTGGATTTTGTCTTTAAGCTGAGCTGCATGTTCCGGCGCATCAATATCCTTAGCCCCCATGCTTAAAAGCTCGTCTTTGGTATATCCCAGCCTTTGACAGGCGGCTTTGTTAACTTCCAGAAAATTGCCATTCAAGTCAAGAATAAACAAGGCGTCTCCCACGCTGTCAAAAATTAATTGGAATTTTTTTTCAGTAGCCTTTTTTTCCGACACATCTCGAAATATTCCAACCAACTCAGTTTTTTCATTGTTTTCAATTCTGGCCGAAGATATGCTTACCGGAATTTCTTTCCCCTTTTTAGTGATAATTTTAGTTTCAATAATACCCGCTTCGCCGCGAGCTTGCTTCTTGAATTTATCCAGCGTTTCCTTCTGAATACCCTTGGGGTGCAAATCGGCAACATTAGTCCCGATGAGCTCTTTCTTGGAAAAGCCCGTCAGCTCAAGCGCTTTTTGATTGCAATCGGTGACTATGTTTTCCTCAGAATCGGCAACAAACACAGCGTCCCCCGCGTGTTTGAAAATTTTTTTGTATCTTCCTTCGTCGTTTTTTTGGTTATCTTTTTTTGGTTTTTTGGTCATAAAAAACAAATTATTTATTCTTCCGGAGAGGCCGACCGGTAGAGCTCTTCCAAGATTGTTTCTCCTTATTTTAAGCAATTCGGTTCTGGTTTGCATTATTGATTGGACTCAATTTCGGCGGTCAAAACCTCCTAGCCGGCTTCTTTGACTTTTTTCCCAAGAATCTTCCTCAATGAATCCTCGTTTTCAACAATCAATACTTTTTTCATTTTTTTGCTAAATAGGCCCTGCCCCGCAATGCGGGGCAAATAAGGTAAAATATTTATATTTTTTAAGCGGTGCGAAACCCGAAATTCTCCGGGCAAGAATTATTTTCCTTTACTTAGCATAAATATCTAAAAAGCTAACCAGCTACAAGCTACAAGCTAATTATGGGATTTTAGTTAAAATAATTTTTTCCCGCAGAACGGGAGCAGCAGATTTTTTTCAAAAATCAGCAGCCCCTAAATAATCAAAACCGGGAAGGCCAAGCCTTCCCGAGTAAAATATTTCTATCTAATCACACTTATAGTAGTACCTGAAGCATTCGGTGCTACCACGGTAACTCTTCCATTAGCGGATTTGGAAATCTCATAGCCGGTTCCGTTGGCGGTTGATCCGGTCGGATCGGTTGGGATAGAAACAATATATTCTTCATTTTCTGTTAAGGCCGAAAGATCGATCAGGCCATCACAAGAGTCGGCATCCGTTTTACAAATTTCCGTCTGAGTTTCATCAATAGCAGCCGGCAAATCCCCATCATTATCAATGCTGTATTGATAAACCGCATTCAATATCGTATTAACATCAGAGGATCTTTGGGAGTTTTGCGTGTCGGAAATCTGCTTGCTCGGGTTGATGGCCACGATAACAATTCCGGCCAAAATTGCAATAGCCGCTACCACCAGAAGGATTTCCAATAATGTAAACCCTCGGCTTCCTTTCATTTTTTTCATCATTTGTTTTTTATTATTTATTATAATCATCAACGAAATCACTGAAGAATGTCATTCTGAACTTGCCGTGTCCGCCTCTGGCGGGATTCAGAATCTATGAATTTACAAAAATGGCTTGTTCAGGGAGATCCTGATTTTTGCCCCGCAGAGCGGGCACCCCGCTATAGCGGTGGCATTTAGGATGACAAAATCTTAAAATAATTCATTCTTCAGTGGTTTCATCATCAATAAATTCTATTTTATCATATTTATTTTTTTCTAGCAAATCATTCAAAAATCCGCCTTTTCCTCCCAGGAAACAACGTTGATATCGGGATTAATGGAATCTATTTCCACCACAACTTTCCTAACAGCCGAATCAGCGGTTCCGCTCGCTTGAATGGTTCTGTCTTGACCGGCGCCCGAAATAACTTCGAACAAACAACTTCCATCAGCAAAGACCAAGCTGCCCGTTCCCTCAAAAGAAGTTGTATCGCGAATTTCCTGCAAAGCTTCTTCCGCGCAAGCATTGGCAAAGCTCCTGGCTTGGGCCGAATTTTCAATCGATTCAGCGGCTCTCAGAGAATCAGTCCCGGAGAGAATTACTCCCAATGCAATAGCCAGCCCGGCCGCTCCCACCACCAAAACTCCCAAAAGTGCTACATATCCCTTATTATTATCTGACAGAAGCCGTCCCATTAAATGTTTTTGAATAACTATATTCATTTCTTCCTTCCGGATTATTAAAATTTAATTGAAAAGAAAATTGGATCGAATCCGGCGCATCTGTCAAGCCATTGTTGGAAAAAACTAAATTACTGACTGACACATGATTATTGCTTAAGGCGATCGTCCCCGCTCCTCCCTCTTGGATCGTTACTGATCCGCCGGAGGAATCAAAAACAGTTGGGTCATCTCCAGCATCTAAAACATCAACCGACAGGCTCCCGGAGCTCCCCTGCTTGGTTGGAGAATTTATTCCTTCCGCATTTCGGACTGTCTGAGTAATAATTTCAACAATCCGCTCCCCTTGATAATTCACCTCGTTCATCGCCTGAGTTTTAACTCTGGTTTCAAGCATCAGAAAAGCCAACCCCGTCACTCCGGAAATTATTACTACCACCACTCCTACATAGAGAAGCAGCTCAACCAATGTAAACCCCTGCTCATTTCTCAATTCTTTCATCATTATATCTTAATCCTTTTTTAGAGTAAAAATGCAGCAATTTCGTCCGAAGGACAAGTTTCTACAAATTTCTATGAGTTTCAATAAGTTTCGTCTGCGATATCAAACATAATTTCTACAATTCAACAAAACCCCCAACAAGCTATAAGCTATATAATAAATATCTATTGCCCACAACAAGTATCATTGGGCGGTCCGCCGCAATACTGATCGCCTCCGGAAAGATGATCTTCATTGTATTGCCGGCATTTATCGCTATTCTGCCGGCAAGTTCCGGAAAGATAGCCTTCCTCGACGGCAAAAGCATCACAGCTTGCAATAGTGCCCCCTCCGCCGTTTTCCCCTAAAGCGCAGCAAGTGTCATCGGGCGGTCCGCCACAGTATTCATCTCCGTCCTCTAGATGATCTTCATTGTTCTGATCGCATCTATTGCTATTCTGCCGGCAAGTTCCGGAAAGATAGCCTTCCTCGACGGCAAAAGCATCACAAGAACCTTCCTCCTGCGTTTCTTGCCAATTATTAAACCGGCTCACCAATTGAACCTCTCCGGTTCTTTGCGGATTCTGCTGCCAAGAAACCACTGAGACGACCTCTTTGGTATCCGGGTCAACATCACTTATAGTGATTATCCTCTCATATATATCAACCGTGTCAGAACCGCCGGATAAATTCCAACTGCCTCCGGCATCATCAAGCCCGTGGGAGCCGGCGGCCAAATCACTAAAACTATTGTCACGGATATTGCGCGCTGCCTCCATTCCTTCTTCGGCGATAGCTACCGCTCGATTCCTATTTCCGGCAAGCATTGAGCTTTCACGGCCATAAATAAACGCTCCGGCAAAAGCTGTAACCAGAAGAGCGATTAACCCTCCGGCTAAAAGAACTTCCACCAATGAAAACCCCCGGGCTTTATTTTTTTGTTCTGATAAAATCATATAATTTTATTCCAAAAAAAATGGCACTTCGAAATTGCGTTATTAAAAACCATGATTTCAATAGTTGACAACTCCTTTTTCATTAATAGACACTGTCTCGGATCTCCCGTTCAATCCCATAAAAACAATACTTCCCGGACTTTGCGGTTCTCCGGAAAATTTATTAAAAATAAACTCCGTCTGCCCCGAAACATTCAAAGTAGAAGAAATGCTGAAATCCTCATCAAAAGCTTGATTTCTGCCGGAGAAATCATTTCCTTTGAAAAGGACAATATTTTCGCCTTCCACTCTAACTCCCCATTGGCTATCTTCTTTGCCGGCCCGAGAGAAGATCTCCGCCCGCCGAACAGTGTTGACCATCACTTCACTTGCCACCGAAAGATCATTTCGGTTCTGAAAAGATTGAAAAACCGGCAATGATAACCCGGCAATGATTGAAATAACCGCCACTGATAACAATATTTCCAAAAGTGTATAGCCGTTTACTTTTTTATGCAACATAGGCTTTCTCCATATTATTAAATGAACCTGACTCGCAATTAACACTGGAAATTTGATTAAACATGTTTACTGCTCGGCGGAAATTGGGAATTAGAAATTGGGAATTGATATAAAAATATTTGATTATTTCAATTTGATCCATTATCGCTTTCTTGTTCTGTCGACTCTTGCGAGCTCGTTTCTTGAACCATTTGAACATATTCCCCAAAAACCCACCCGGTTTTATCTTCTTCATCTTCACCTTGTTCATAGATAATCTGATACCAATCATTTCTTTGACCAATATTCTCATATTCCTCTCCCGGCACGACTCTTGTGATAACTTCACTCTCTAATGATGTTTCCCGGCGAACATTCAAAAATCCCAAACCGGTTTCCAAAATTTTTACCTTCGGATTTTCGTCTTCTTCATCAGCTGCTTTTTCGCTTGCCTGTTTTTCGGGCGCTTCTTTTTCAATCTGTTCTTCGGGCGCTTCTTTTTCAATTTGCTCTTCTGCCGCAGGCGGTGAACTGTTTATCCCCGCCGACTCATTTAATCCGCCAACCAGGCTATAAATAGGCAAGATGACCGCCAAAGCCACCGCCACCACTCCCAGCCAAACAATAACAAGCATCACCGGCTCCAAAAGAACAGTCAAATTCTTAGTCGTATTTTCGGTTTTCCCTTCATAAGTCCTGCCGATCTTTTTCAAGGTGTCGGAAAGCATCCCGGACTTCTCCCCGCTAACGATCATCTGTTGAACGGTTGAAGGAATCAATTTATTTGACTTTTTATAACTTGCAAAGCACTTCTTAAAGGAATTGCCTTCTTGCATCTCCTTTTTCATATGATTAAAAAGGCGTTGATATTTCCAAAAAGGCGTTGCATTGGCCAGAGATTTTAAGGCCGAAACCACCGGCAATCCGGCTTCCAAAAGTGTTCCCAAAAGATAACCGAACCTAGCCAGTTCCGTTTCTTTGACCAAATTCTTAGCCCCCGGCAAAATAAACAATATTGATTGCCCGATAAATTTTGTTTTGGAAAAGAAGAAAATGAAATAAATAAGCAAGGAAATCCCGATTACAAATGACGGAATAGCAATTTTTCCGTAATCACCCAAGAACTGACCTGTTCCAATCAAAACCTTGGTAATCAAGGGCAACTCCATATCCAATTGAGCAAAAACGTTAGAAAGACGGGGTAAAATAAACCAGGCGATCCCGATTCCGATTGTCACCGCCAGAACCATCACCAGCACCGGATACATCATAGCTGATTTAATTTTCCCCTTAAAAATCCTATCCTTTTGCTCTTGCTCGGCAATAACTTTCAAGTTTTCCGACAATCTTCCCGACTCTTCCCCTATTTTTATCAAAGAAACAGTATAATCGGAAAAAATTCTAGTTCTCTCCAAAGAGCTGGAGAGAGAATAGCCAGCCTCGACATCTGAAAGCATCTCCTTGATCATTTTTTTAGTTGCGCTAGCTCGAACTTCTTTCTTGATCGCCTTCAACGCCGCCGAAATATTCATTCCCGACGCCATCAGCATGCTCAAATTTTCTACAAAATACTCCTTTTCCTTACCCACCCCCAATGCTAAAAAACGAGAAAATTTCTTTCTTTTCTTTTTCTCGCTTTTTTTATCAGTTTTTTTATCTTTTTTATCTTTGTTTAAACCAAACATAATAATTTTGTCATTATTAGAGGAATGTTCTCACCAAGCAAAACTAAAGAAATCGAACAGTCCGCTAAAAGCTTTTATTTTTTGTCGTAATCCGGTTCTTTGTTTAAGTTTTTTACTTGAACTTTTTTACTTGGCTTTTCCGGATTTGATTTCTCCGAATTGCTTTCTTTCCTTTCCCACTCTTCCTTTAAAGTTGTGGCTATCGGGTCTTCTTTCTTTGGAACTTTTACTTCAATTTGTTTATTGGCCGTCTTTTTAGCTTTTCCCGGTTTTTCCTCTCGCTTTTCTTCCTTCATGTTTTTCAATTTCGAAAGATAATCTTTTTTCTTATTTTGGCTTTCTGTTTTCTCTTCTGTTTTCTTGTCCTTTTCCTCATTTTTTTCCTTCTCGCCTTCAAAACTCTCTCCCTTAATTTGCTTTTCCGACGTCTCTTTCTCTTTTTCAGGCAGTTCTTTCATTTCTTTATCCGCTTTTTCCGAAGCAGAAAATTGCTTCTCCTTTTTTTGCGTATTTACTTTTGGCCCGGAAACCTCAAGCTCCTCTTCAGACGGAGCTTCCGCTATTCGCTCCAATTCTGCCAAAGTCGTTATTCCGCTTTTCACCTTTTCAATCCCATCCTCATAAAGGCTTTTAGCGCCTTGTTTCCTGGCTAATTTCCAAATCTCGTTGGTGGATGGATTGTCAAGAATCAAGTCTTGCATCTCATCAGTTACTTCAATTATTTCAAAAATAGCTGATCGGCCTTTGAAGCCACTATGATTACACCGATCACACCCCTTTCCTTTGTACAAAGCCGCTTTTTCTTCAGCGAAGAATGGCGATGCTTGCGGATAATTCTTTTCTAACTCATCTTTGCTCACAGAAACACTCGCCTTACAGCTTTCGCAAATTTTTCTAACCAATCTCTGTGCCACCACCATCTCAAGGGTCGAAGAAAGCAAGAAAGGTTCTACGTTCATATCCAAAAGCCTTGGAATGGCGGTTGCCGAATCATTAGCGTGAAAAGTGGAAAAGAGCAGGTGTCCGGTCAAAGCGGCGTTAACTGCAATTTCAGCTGTTTCCTTGTCCCTAATCTCTCCAACCAAAATGACATCCGGATCCTGGCGGACAATTGAGCGCAACCCTTGGGAAAAGGTCAGGTTGGTCTTCGAATTGGCCTGGATTTGATTGATTCCGGTTATTTGATATTCAACGGGGTCTTCTATAGTCATAATATTCACCTCCGGCTTGTTAAGCTTCCTCAAGAGAGCATAAAGAGTGGTGGTTTTTCCGCTGCCGGTTGGTCCGGTTACCAAGATCATTCCGAATGGCTTCTTGCTGGATTTCTCAAATATTTTCCTGTGTTCTTCCGAAAGGCCAAGCGCTCCCAGATCAAATCCTTTAACATATTCCGCCAAAACTCTCATCACGATCTTTTCCCCGTTTAACGTCGGGACAATTGAGATTCTAAGATCAGTCTCTTTGTCCTCTTGCTTGAAGCGCATTGAACCGTCTTGAGCGGAAAAATGGTCATCAATACGCAATTTTGCCTGAACTTTAACTCTATTGACTATATTATCATGATATTTTCTCGGAATCTTCCCCGCCTCCCTAAGAACCCCGTCCACTCGAAACCTCACTAAAACAGTTTTTTTTCTCGGTTCAAAATGAATATCGGAAGCGCGAAAAACTAAAGAATCAGCGATAATTTCTTCGATAATTTCCGGAGCGATTTTGTTCTCCTCTTCTATGATCTTAGCAAACCTCGTATTCAGGGGCTTGCGGTATTCCATCAAAACCTCGTCAATATCTTCTGTGAGAGAATAAGCAAACTTAACTTCCATTGGTGAAAACCCCTGTTCCATCACTTGCCTCATTTCCTCATCTATTGGTTTATCTGAAGCGACTGTAACGCTATCCTTATTCTCAGAAAAAAGAACCGTCCGATGTTTCTTAGCAATCTTTTCTGGAATTTTAGCGACCTGCTCCGCGGAAGGCATATGGGAATTCAGATCGGCATATTGAACGCCATAATACTCGGCCATGGCCTGCCCCAGCAGATCGTTGTTTGTTAACTGCTTGGAATAAAGAAAATCTAGAAACTTATCCTCATCTCCCTCGGCATAATCAATTGCCTCTTGATAATCTTCTTGAGAAATATATCCACCTTCAACCAAGACCTTCTCATAAAGCTTGATTCGATCTTTTCCGGCTTTTATTTTTGATGCGCCCTCCTCCTCTTGAGCCTCTTTATTCTCAATAGTTTCGGCCGAATCTTTTTTTTCTTTTTCTTTTGACATAAAAAAATTACTAAAAGGTGAAATAATACAATTGCCAATGATAACGGACGCAGAAGCAAAACCATTAAATAAATATGGAAAAGATAAACCGTGCCCAAAAAATCTCCAAGTGGAATCAATAATGACGAAACAACTAATGTATCTATCCCAATACACTAATACGCCAATCTCCCAATATACTTATATACCAACCTCATTAGACATTCGAAAATCCTCATCCCAGATGATTTTTCACTTTTTCCACCACTTCCACAATCGGCGTATCAGATTTTACAAAATAATCTACTGCTCCCATTTTTTTGGCTTTCTCAACATCCTCCGGCTGGCTCAAATTGGAAGCCACTATTATTTTTGTATCAATTTCCTTATCCTTCACCTGCTCCAGCACGTAAAATCCGTCTTTTTCTGGCATAATCAAGTCAAGCAAAACCAGGTCAAAATTTTCCGATTCAATTTTTTCCAGTCCTTCCCGCCCGTTGCCGGCCGATTCTACTTCAAAGCCTTCTTTTTCCAATTTCAAGGTGAGCGCCCTAGCCATTGGCGTTTCATCCTCCACCACTAAAATTTTTTTCTTTTCCGCCATATTTTTTATTAATTTTTACCAGCGTTCGCTGAGATCAACTATCGAATTTAAATCAGATTGTGCTGTTCGTGTGTTATATAATTTATTATTGATTTTATTTGCTCAAGCCTGTATAATGGAGCATTAATCCAATGTAGCTTGCCTCTTGCTTACACCTCTTTAATATAAGTTTAACATAATTTTTATATTAATACAAAACATTTTTAAAAATACTAATGTATTAAAAAGAAAGGCATTAATTAATAATTAAATTGTTAAAAAATTGCTTGGAAAAACTATAAAAATTACAGGAGCGCTTCTCTTTTTGGCTTTACTGATAAGCATTTTCACCGCCGTTAGTTTTGGATATGGCTTATATCAAAAGTCTCCTTCCGTAAAAGGAGTTTCCAACATAAGAATGCAGCAGACTTCCGTGATATATGATCGGACGGGAGAAAATGTTTTGTATGAAATCCACGGAACGGAAGACCGTAAGCTGCTGGACTATGAACAAATGCCGGCCAGCATTAAAATTGCCACCCTGGCAGCGGAAGACAATGATTTTTTTAGCCATAACGGGTTTGATCTAGCTTCTATTTTGCGCGCCGCCAAAGTTAATTTGGAAAACAAGAAAACCCTCCAGGGAGCCTCCACTATAACTCAGCAACTGGCCAGGGAATTTTATTTAACCAGAGAAAAAACTTACGAAAGAAAGATCAAGGAAATAATTCTGGCTGTCAAATTGGAGAAAGCTTTTTCAAAAGAAGAAATTCTGGAGATGTATTTAAACAAAATCACCTACGGGTCGGATGTTTACGGCATACAAAGCGCCGCCGAAGAATTTTTCGGCAAAGATGCCAAGGATCTAACTTTAGACGAAGCGGCCCTGCTGGCTTCGCTGCCCAAGGCGCCTTCCCTGCTCTCTCCTTATGGGGAAAACGTTTCCAAATTGAAACAAAGACAGCTTGACGTGCTGAAGAAAATCGAAGAGCTCGGTTTGGTAAAAAAAGAAATGATCGAAGAAGCCATACAAGCAAATACGATTGCCAAAATTATTCCCAAGAGAGATAATATTCTGGCTCCCCACTTTGTATTTCATGTAATCGATCAGCTGGAGAAAAGATACGGCAAAGAGTTTGTCCAGGAAGGAGGCTTGGAGATAATCACCACACTCGACTTGGATATGCAGCAAGCAGCTCAGGAAACTGTAAACCGGGGAGCCATTAAAAACGATGAACGATGGAATGCCGAAAATGCCGCGCTGGTCGCTATGAAGCCCGGGACGGGAGAGGTACTGGCTATGGCCGGATCCAGAGATTATTTTGATTCCCGCATCGACGGACAAGTCAATGTTACCACCCGCCCCCGCCAACCCGGATCCTCTTTTAAGCCGGTAGTTTACGCCGCCGCTTTTGAAAAAGGTTTTCAACCGGAAACCAAGCTGCATGACGTAAAAACCGACTTTGGTCCGGATGGAAGCGGAAAAAATTACATCCCCCGCAATTACACCGGAAAGTTTCACGGAATTCTGTCTATGAGAGAGGCTTTGGCCGGATCAATCAACGTTCCGGCTGTCAAAACCCTTTATCTTGCCGGTATTGACGACACCATAGAGCTGGGGAAAAGGATGGGAATCGACTCACTGGAAAAATCCAAATATTACGGCCTTTCTTTAGCGCTGGGAAGCGCCGAAATCACACTCTTGGAAGAAGTGTCGGCTTATAGCGTTTTTGCCAACAAAGGAGAAAAGGTTTCCCCGGCGGTTATCGGCAAGGTTATCGACAGCTCGGGACAAGTAATATATGAACGCCAGCCACTCAAGGAAAAGATAATAGAAGCAGAAACAGCCGCCAAAATAAATTCCATTCTCTCAGACAAGCAGGCCCGCCGGATCACCTTCGGCTCCAACCAATCTTTGGAAATAACCGGACGAGAGGTGGCCGCCAAAACCGGAACTACTCAGGATTACCGCGACGGTTGGACAGTCGGCTACACGCCTTCGCTGGCTGTGGGGGTCTGGGCCGGCAACAATGACAACACTCCCATGAAAGCTGGCGCCGCCGGCGTTTACGTCGCAGCTCCTATTTGGAAGGAGTTTTTCACCCAAGCTATTGCTTCCTATCCAAAAGAAGAATTTGACCGCTATCAAAAAGTTAAGTCGGATAAATTGATGCTGACCGGAGAAGTGGAAGAAAAGACTGAATTCTACAATAAAAAAACCGGCAAGAAAATTGAAAGCAAAGAAAAGCTGGAAAAAACCGATCCAGACAAAATCAGAACCAAAAACACCGCCGAGCCCCACTCTCTTCTTTACTACATCAACAAAAGTTCTCCCCTGGAGGCCGATCCGAACAAAAACGACCCCATGCTGGAGAGATGGGAAAAGAGCTTGAATAATGATTCAGAAGACGGCGATGACGATTAGAAAAAGCTCAAGCGCGGATCAAGCGCGGATCTAATCCTTGCCCTGCAACATAAGGAGATTGGAAAAAGTCCCGTCGAAAAATTTTTTAAGCCAAAGTCCCAATCAGCTGCGGCAAAAGTAAAACTCCCGCAGAAGCGGGAGTTTTGTGACAAATTCTATGTGTAAGATTTTTTCAATTACTCAACTTTGGAAACATTAACAGCATTTTTGCCATCTTTACCATTAGGATTGTCAATTAGCTCGAAGCTAACTTTGTCGCCTTCTTGGAGATCTTCATAAGTAAGACCTTCAGCCAAAGAGGTAGCATGAAAAAAGATTCCTCTTTCGAAATCATCATGCTTGATAAAGCCAAAACCTCTATCGGTCAGCTTTTCAATAACTCCTTCCATTATATTGGTACAATTAAATCGTTATTCTAGAGCCTGTTTCAAAAATTCTCTTTTGTTTTCTTGAAAATCCTTGAAACAGGCTCCCGGAAAATTTTAGCAAAAATCGACCAACCCTCTGCTAAAATCACCTTAACTGTATTCTTTCATAAAAACACATTCCTGTCAATAAAACATTGCAACTAAGTTTTTAAAAACAGCGAATTGGCATTTTTCATTGCTTTTCGCCGCTTCTTAGTTTGTTGGAAATAAGTTCGTCAAGAAATTCTTTGAAGGGCATGCCCGCCGCCTCCGCCGCCTTCGGGACCAGCGATGTGGCTGTCATGCCGGGAATAGTGTTGATTTCCAAGAAATAAATCTTGTCAGTTTCTTCGTCCCAAATAAAATCGGCTCTGGCCAAATCCCTGCAGCCAATCGCCTCAAATGCTTTGACGGCCCCGTCTTGAACTTTTTCTTTGATGTCATCGGGAATTTCAGCCGGGCAAATCTCATCCGCGGCTCCGGCAAGATATTTGGACTTGTAGTCAAACCATGAAGCATTTTTGGGAATTATCTCAATTACGGGAAGAGCTTCCGGATTTTTATTACCCATAACGGTCACTGTTAATTCTCTTCCCTTTACAAATCGCTCCAACAAGACTTCCTCGCCAAGCTTAAAAGCTAATTCAAGCGCTTGTTTCAACTCCGCTTTATTTTTCACAATGGAAATACCCACTGACGAACCCAGCTGATCCGGTTTCACAACCGCCCCGTTTTTATTTTTCTCCAAAAATTTCTCCGCTTCGGCTGATTGATCCTTTTTGATCTTTGTTCCTTCAATGACCCCGACTCCGCTGTTTTCCGCAATAGTCTTGGATTTATCCTTATCCATCGCCAGGGCGCTTGCCAGACAGCCGGAAAACAAATAGGGCGCGCCGGTCAAATCCAGCAATCCCTGGATGCGTCCGTCTTCTCCATAGGGACCATGCAGAGCCGGGAAAACCAAATCAATTTTTTTCTCAAGCGCGTCTTGAAAAAACTTCTTCAAATCTGTCTTGGGATCGTACTTATAAACTTCGTATTTATTTTTATCCAGCGCCTTGTAAATTTGATTGCCGGTGTTTAGCGAAACTTCTCTTTCCTTGGATAAACCACCCAAAAGAAGAGCGATTTTGGTTTTCATAAAATTTTTTAAAAGTAATCCGGATCCCGGAGGCTCGAAAAGACGAGCCCCGGAAATCCTTTTTGTTTGATAGTATTATACATCAGAATTAAAAAATAAAAAAGCGCCTGATTATTTGAATCAAGCGCTACAGAACATAAAAATCTTATCATCATTTTTTTGTTTTGCCGCCTCTTGGCGAGTATAAAGATGGTCTCACCAGTTCCTCCAACTTGGTGATTTGGATTTCGATCTCCTCCAATTCTTCTTCGGAGCATTTTTCTAAATTATGACGCATCATCAACATGTCATTATAAAGCCGGTTAACTCTAGTAACCAAACCAAAGCCGCTTTTTTTGCTCATAAACCTCTCCTTTTTCGCTTAAGCCTTTCCAAGTCCTCCAAACTATTCACTCCCAGAAAAGAATCCGTGAGAGCCACTTCTACCGGAATCTCCTCTGACATTTTTACAATTGTCTGAGGCAGGCCGTACTCCTTCCCGCCTTTAATCGAAACCAATTCGTAATTAAAGAACTTCTCTTCCAACACGTAGACCCCGCAATTCAAAAGAGCCTCCTTCTCCTTGTGTTCGCCTTCTATTATAGACACTAATTTGCCATTTTTGTCAAGTTTTACCTTGCCGCCGGAAAAATTTCCCGAGACTTTTTTAACCAAAATACAGTTATCTTTCCAACAAGCTTTTTCCAAATTTTCTTTCTTGTGAATGTCATCGCTGTTCAAAACCAAAAATTTGCCCCGCAGCAATTCCCTGCATTCTTTCAAAGCATGGCCGGTTCCCTTTGGCTCTTTTTGTTCCACGTATTTAATTTTTCGGCCCCGATACTCATTGCCCAGATAATCTTTGATCATACTCCCCAAATATCCGATTACCACAATAACCTCATCAATCGCCTCCGGCAAGCTGTCAAAAACATAATCTATTAGTGTTTTGCTATTAGCTTCAACTAAAGGCTTCGGCTTATTTTTAGTCAGCGGCATCAGCCTGGTCCCCTCCCCGGCCGCTAAGATAACTGCTTGCATAAGTTAGTTAGAAAGTTAAAAATTTACAAAAAGGATACAAGGACACAAGAAACAAGATACAAACAAATTCATCACCATCTCACGATACCCGATCCAAATATATAAAAAATTGCGAGAAAATTCAAAACAACAAACTATCAAAAACCACTAAAACAATTAACTATAGCATTACTATACCATTTTAATTTGGTAAATTGTTTCTTGTTTGGTAATTGTATCTTGTACCCTTGTATCCTTTTCTACAGTTTTCTCGAGTCATATGCCCAATGAAGAAGCGCTTGTTTTTGTTTTCTTCGACAATTCCAATCTCCCAGTCGGCAATTTTTCTCTACCGCGCCCCAGTGTCTGGCAAAAGCCTTCCAGCGCTTGATCTGCCTCCGATCATCTTCATGCCGCCTGCCCATGTAATACCGGCAATACCACTGAAACCAGCCCCGCGGATCATCCGAATGAATCCAGCCTTTTTCTCTCCAAACCGACAATGGTTGGCTGGCGTTAATTTTGAAATAATTCAACTCCGGATCATGGCGCTCCGAGCAAAGCTTTGCCTTCTTGAACCAGCTTGCCGGAAATTCGTTTCGAGTATCAGTCATATATTTACCGCCGAAAACCCCGACTTCCAGCATCTCTTTGGGTGTCAAATCCGGCCGAAATTGCGGATCAAAATTTTTTCCAACAGGCTCTGTTAGATAATAAGCATACCCTTGCTGCATCTTATCGTTAACCGTTATCTTTTTCTTCATCTAGTTTAGCCTGTTCGTTAATAAAAAACTAGAAGCTTGACTTCTGTAATCGCAGAAGTCAAACTTTTGTGGCAACTGTGATATTGATTCTTATTTTTTCCAGTCCTTGACGATAATCGTCTTCCCTTCTCTATAAATTTCCAATTTCTGCCTTTCCCGAATCCCCATTTCATCAACAATTTCCGCCGGTATAACCACGGAAAGGCTTCTTTTGCCAACTCTGGTTGCTTTGCGTACGTATTTTTGGTTTTTCATATTTTTTTATTTCTTATGCTTGTTACGTAGCATGCTACGTAACAACATTATTTTTTCTTTATCACACCTGCATTGCCGGGCATATATTTTCTTAAAACCTCGGGAACCTTCACCGATCCGTCCTCCTGTTGATAGTTTTCCAGAATAGAAATAATAAATCTGGGCGAAGGAATAGCGGTGTTATTTAACATATAAACAAACTTTTTTTCATCATCTTCAGTCTTGTATTTAACGTTCAATCTTCTGGCCTGCCAATCCAAAAAATTGGAAGCGCTGCCGGTTTCTCCATAGTCTCCCCTAGAGGGAATCCAGGCTTCCATATCAAACATTCTGTATTTTCCGGGACCCATATCTCCCGTACAAATCTCTAAAACGCGATAAGGCAGTCCGATTTCCCGATGCAGTTCCTTGGAAATCTCCAACATCTCCATATGCAATTTTTCCGCTTGTTCCTTGTCGGCTTCACACAAGCAAACCTGTTCAACTTTCATAAACTCGTGCACCCTATAAAGGCCCTTGGTATCTTTGCCATAAGAGCCGATCTCGCTTCTGTAGCATGGCGAAAATCCGCAAATTTTAAGCGGCAGCTTCGATTTATCCAAAACTTCACCGGCATGATAAGCTAAAAGCGCAGGCTCGGCAGTTCCGATTAAAAACTTTTCCTCTTTGGAGGTTTTTCCGTCCGCTTCCAAGTCCTTCGTTGCAATTTTATAAACTTCGTCTTGGTTCTCATCAAAATGCCTCCCGGCAAAATATCCGCTGCCGAACAAAACAAACTCTTTGACCAGGGTCGGAGGAATCATCGGAGTAAATCCTTTGGAGATCAGTTTTTCCAGCGCATACATCATCAAGGCCATTTGCAAGCTTGCGCCTTCATTTTTCATGTAGTACCCCCTATAACCCGAAACTTTCACGCCTCTTTCAAAGTCAATAATATCCAAATCCCTGCCCAATTGCATGTGGTCTTTAGGTTGAAAATCAAATTCCGGAGGTTCTCCGTGTTTTTCAATTTCGACGTTTTCACTGTCATCTTTGCCTATCGGGGCGTCCTTGGAAGGCACGGTAGGCACTTTCACCATCAATTTTTCAAATTCATCATTTATTGAGCCTAACTCTTCTTCTAGTTTTGCTATTTCCTGCTTAATCTTTTTACCCTCTTCTATTTGTTCTTGGGTTGGTTTTTCCCCTTTGGCCGATTTAGCCAATTCCTTTCTTTCCGCCCGAGCCTTGTCCAACTCGACAATAATCTTTCTTCGCTTTTCATCAATCTCCAGCAATTGATCCAGATTCAAATCAATTTTCTTGTTTTTGACAGCCTCAGCAACAGCTTCTTTATTTTCTCTAATGAAGTTTATGTCTAGCATGGGTATGTATTAAGAATTATGTATCAAGAATCATGTATTATGGGTTATGAATTTTGAATCTCGTATTTTGAATCTAGAATTGAAACTACTGAAGAATGGCATTCTGAACTTGCTTGTCCGGCTTTGACGGGCTGTGTCCGCCTCTGGCGGGATTCAGAATCTAGGAATATGCAAAAAAGCTTGTTCAAGGAGATCCTGATTTTTGCCGCTTAAGCGGCACCCCGCTATAGCGGTGGCATTCAGGATGACACTTCAAAGGAATCTCTATATTCTTCAGTGGTTTCATAGAGTTGTAATTTCCTTCAACAATTTATCAATGGAACAATGCAACAATTTCCTTCCTCTAAAGTACTCTTCTTCAAAATAATTCTCTAAATTGAATACCTGAATTTTATCCAGAAAATCTTTCTTCTTGATATTCCCCGTATCTCCCAGATATAAAACCCCGTTCTCCATCTCATTGAAGCCTTCTTTTTTTATGTTATCTTTCACCTTCTTGTAAAAAACATCCAATGGACTCACGGCTCGGCCGACAACAAAATCATATACACCCTCCTCTTCCTCGCTTCTGGCCTTCTTCGCTTTCACGTTCTCCAATCCCAACTCTTCAATAATACTATTCACCGCATCAATTTTTTTGCCAATAGAATCAATCAGGCAAAACTGAACCTCCGGAAACATTATAGCCAAAGGAACTCCGGGAAATCCACCGCCTGTGCCCACATCCAAAATCCTTGTGCCTGATTTGAAATTTACCGCCTTGGCAATGGAAAGCGACGGCAGCACGTGATGCAAATACAAACTGTCGATATCCTTGCGGGAAATCAAATTCACTTTCTCATTCCATTTTTTATAAATCCCCTCCAATTTATCAAACTGCTCCAGCTGCTCATTATTTAAATTGGGGAAATATTTTTTGATTAAAAACATATTATAAATTAAAAAGTCAAAAGTCAAAAGTCAAAACCACAGCTTAAAACCCGATATCTTAAATCCCTGTCTGCCGCCAGGCAGGCAAATGACAAAGCTCAAATGACAAATCAAGCTCAAAGTCCAAATGATAAAAAATTGGAAACTTGTAAAATTTGAGAAATTCATGGAAATTTGTAGAAATTGATAGAAACTTTTAGAAATTGGTTGTAGATTACCATAAAAAATTTCCATGAATTTCTATTAGTTTCACCCGAAGAGCAATTTTCTTATTTTCTATAATGGTTTTTAGCTTTTAGCTGTGGCTTTTCCCGCTACCTTTATAAATTTTAATGACGGCGGGACCCCGCAAAGCGGTGGGACTTTTTCCCGCTACCTTTTTTATTTTAATGAAAGCGGGACCCCGCTTTGCGGTGGGAGTTTTGAGTTTTGAGATTCGTACCCTAGCCTCCCAAACCAATATTCCCACACCTCTTCCAATTCCATATCCCCCAAATCCCCAGACTTTACCCATTTATATTGCTTGGCTTCTCCTTCGTTAATCTTGACCTCTCCGCTCCAATCAGCAGTCTCAAATACTTTCCAATGGTGTCCTCTAAAGCCTTTGACGCATTCATTCCACTCCACAAATTCTTCCGCCAACTGCTTCAAGTTTTCGATATTTAAACCTGTTTCCTCATAGACTTCCCTCTTTGCCGCTTCTTCGAAAGTCTCGCCTTCATCTACATGCCCGGCCGGCGCGGCCCATCCCAGCGGGAAAAAGGCTCTTTCAATCAAAAGAATCTCCCCTTCATTATTCTTGATTATCACGCCGGCTGATTTATGCATAAAATTGTGTTAGATTGGGCTCGGCTCGAATTTACAATTAAATTCGAGCCGATTGTGATTTCAATATTCAACTTCGTTCCCCATCAAAGATTCTACAGCTTCATCAATCATACAATAAATGACCTTTTTCTCCTTCTTGTCAAATTTCTTACATGTTTGAACCTCCTTTTTCAATTGTTCCAGAGTCGCAATTTTTTCCTCCACCTCGCGTTCGGTCAATTCAGTAATATCAACGCTTTCCTCCCTAAACATAACTACCTCCTTTTTTTGCGTCTTGTCTTTGAACATAACTCAAAGAACTATAATTCCATTAATCCGTTTTTTGGCAGTGTTTCATAAATCTTCTCTTCCAACAGCAATAGTATGGCCTCCCTTAAATCTTTATCATTCACATTTTTTTCGATTCTTTCTCGCAGTCAATATAATTCATCCAGTTTTTCAAAATTAACCGCCATCTCCTCCATAAAAAACCTCCTTAATGTATTTTAAATTTAACAAATTCCTTGAGGAGACTGCAATAGGTTCACTGCAGTCTCGATTCAAACAGTAGAATAATTTTCAAAAGCGCCCTCCCGACTTCCATTTTTTCCAAAAAAATCTAAAAACACTTGGTCTTCCTCTTTGATCATATCACAAATAAGCAACAAAATTGCTCGCTCTTGTGCTTCAGAGATTTCCTCTTTTTCTAGAAAATCAAGAACCTCAAGCACCACTTTGGCCTTAACTTCTTTGCAATCAGCCAATCCTCTTTCCACTTCTTCGTGTAAAATATCCAATTCAAGCGAATTTTGAAACATCCTTATCCTCCTTTGTATAAAAAACTACTGTTTACTTTTGGGTTTCATTAAGGGAAAAATTTGGCATTCCCGCATGGGCTTGTCCATAAAAAAGGCAAAAACCCGCTCGCTCATGCCAAATCCGCAAGTCGGCGGCATGCCGTATTCCAGCGCTTCCACGAAATCTTCGTCATACATCTGCGCCTCCTCGTCGCCCTCGTCCCTCAACTTCTGCTGAGCTTGAAACCTCTCTTTCTGATCAATGGGATCGTTCAGTTCCGAATAGCCGTTAGCCAGCTCGCTTCCGGCAAT
The DNA here is from genome assembly GCA_034522495.1 of Candidatus Moraniibacteriota bacterium. GTDB lineage: Bacteria > Patescibacteriota > Minisyncoccia > Moranbacterales > DUUL01 > JAXHLG01. The sequence continues at coordinate 747,004 of JAXHLG010000002.1, forward strand.
AATCACGTGGAATCTCTCCACAAATTGCGGATTATCTTGGCTTTTTTTGGCAAGCGGCGAGACTTCCAGGGGTTCATTGATCAAAAATCCCGGCCCGGCAAGGCTCTTTCGGCAGTATTTCCAAAGGTTGTCTATGGCTCTGGCTTTGTTCAAGCCCTTTTTATCATACTCCACTTTCAGTTCTTTCAGCTTGGCTTCCATTTCATTCAAATCCGCCTCCAATATGTCAACTCCCGTCATCTCTCGGACGGTTTCCCTGTAGTCATATCTTTTCCATTCTTTGTCTAGATCCACTTCAAAGCCGCGAATATTAAACTTAGTTTTGCCGAAAGTTTGCTTGGCCGCTGTCTTAAACAATTCCTCTGTCAATTTCATTCCCTCTTCAAAGTTCTGATAAGCCCAGTAGAATTCCATCTGAGTATAATCCTGCAAATGCTCCGAATCCATTCCTTCATTTCGAAATTGCCGGCCGATTTCAAAAGTTTTTTCCAAACCGGCCACCATCAGCCTCTTTTGCCAAAGCTCTCCCATGGAAATCCGCAAATAAACATCCAGATCCAAAGCATTGTGATGCGTTTCAAACGGAGCAGCATCCGCGCCTCCGGCCGTAGTTTCCAGAGCCGGAGTTTCCACCTCCGTAAATCCCTTGCTTTTCAAAAAATCCCTCACAGAACTCCAGAACTTGTCTTTTTTGTAGATCATCTCTTTCACTTCCGGATTGTAGATTATATCCAAATATCTTTTCCGCAGTTTTTCCTCTTCGCTCTGGAGGGCTTTGTGTTTGTCCGGAAGCGGCGCAACGGACTTGCTAAGCAGGGTAACTTCTTTGGCCAACACGGACTTTTCACCTTTTTTGGTGTCGAATCTCTCCCCCTCAACCCCGATAAAATCCCCCAGATCCAAATTTTTGGTCCAAAACTTGTAATCCTGCTTGAATTCTTTTTTATTGAAAACCACCTGGATTTTGCCGAATTCATCTTGGATCTGCAGAAAGGCCAAATTTCCCATATTGCGAAACAGCATAATCCTGCCGGCCACCTTGGTTTTCTCCCCAATCTTTTTTTCAAGAGCTTGTGTGGTCTTTTCTTTTTCAAACGGCCCAGCCGGATAAGGATCTATACCGGCTTCCCTGAAATTTTCCAGCCTTTTGATTTTATCCTCTTTGATACTGTCAAGCATTTATATAAATTTAAAAAATAAAAAATTGCTATACCTGTTGCCAGTATAGCAATTTTGTTTACCTTTGTCCATTTTAATTTTTTTGCGCCTCCTCTATAATGCCTAACTTGTTCAATAGTCTTAGTCGAAGGTTCGGTAGGTGATTTTCCGCTTTAAAACCCACCTTTTCGACCCCATGGGAAACTTCTCCAAAAAAAGCCAAGTAAAGGAAAAATAATACAATCATATATAGCGCGCTACCGTTTTCTAGATAAGTGATCGAACAAATAAACTTCATAACCGCAAGAGAATAAATGCCTGCAAGGACTATTGAAAAAAGCGTTGACCTAAGACGATTGATTTTGTAGCTTTTGCTAACGTGCATAAACTACCCCCTTTTTTTTGCCCCGCGCTGGAGTGCAAACACTAATTATCCCAGTCAATTAGCTTTAATTGAATGTTTTTGTTGCCGTTCCAGTTATTTTCTTCCAAATTAAACAAAATGTCAAGCTTGTCACCTGTTTTTATTTTCTCAAAATCCGCGCCAAAGCCAAAGCCGATCCCTTCCAGCAATTTCTGCCCGCTCTCGCCTTTGAACCAAACTTTCAAATGATCTCCGTTCTTCCCGATCAGTTTTTTGTCTGCCACAACTGCTTTTTTCCACAACAAAACCGGCATCTCGTTGCCTTCGCCGAACGGCTCCAGCATCGAAATTTCTTTGCATAACTTACCGTTTACTTCCGATTCGTCCACCTCTGCGTCAATGACTATTTTCTTGGCCAAATCCTCCGGCAGATTTTTTTCGGCATCCTCTAGCAGCGCTTCCTTAAATTTTTTGTAATTTTTTTTGTCTATAGTAAGCCCGGCTGCTTGGTTGTGTCCGCCGAACTCAGACAGCCAACCGGCATTTCTCTCCAGAAGTTCAATCAAATTGAACCCCTCAATGGATCGGCCGGATCCGCGGCAAATAGAACCCTTTTCCTGCAACAAAACAGTCGGCCGATTGAATTTGTCAGCTATTTTACCGGCCGCTAAGCCGATTACTCCGATGGCCCAATGGGGAGACTTTGCCACAATAATTTTGGGCGGTTCTTTTTTCTTAGCCAAATCATCTTCCACTTTTTTGATAATGTGGCCGGTTACTTTCTGCCTATGCTGATTTTGAGCTTCTAACTGCAAAGCCAGATTTCGAGCTTGGGCTATTTCTTCCGGGTCGGCTTTTAAAAGTTCATAAGCCATGTTGGCATGATCCATTCTTCCGGCAGCGTTTATCCGGGGCGCCAACTGAAATGAAATCTGCCGGCTTTCCGGAAAAGACCTTTCGCTGATTTCAATCCTGGCCACCTTAATCAATTGCTTCAATCCGGCATTCTTGCTTTTGGAAAGAACAATCAAGCCGAATTTAACCAGGACCCGATTTTCATCAACCAAAGGAACACAGTCGGCCACCGTGCCGATCGCTACCAAATCCAGATACCATTTCAGATTTTCCTCTTTGTAGCTTTTTATCTTTCCGGCCGCGGCTTGAATAAATTTAAAAACCACCCCGACTCCGGCAAGCTCGGAAAAGGGATACTGTTGATTTTTGATTTTCGGATCTACCACTGCGGCCGCTTTGGGAATTTGCTTTGGAGCATGATGGTGATCCAAAATAATTACCTCAAGACCTTTCTTTTTGGCATACTCAACTTCTTTTTTGCTCGTAACACCGCAATCGACAGTTATAATAAGCGAGGCCTTTTTTTCATTGATATAGTCAATGGCCTCCGCATTCATTCCGTATCCCTCTTTTTCCCGATCGGGGATATAGCAAAAATTTTCAATATCCAGTTCATTAAGAAAAGAGTGCAATAAAACCGATGATGTTACTCCGTCCGCGTCATAATCGCCGTAAATGCAGACTTTCCGCTTTTCTTTTTTTGCTTTTTTCAAAACCTCTACCGCCTCCTTCATTCCGCCTAAAAGAAAAGGATCGTGCAAATCCTTTTCGTAATCGGGAAAAAAGAAGCTTTCCAATTGGCTTTTCCGGGAAATACCCCTTCTTCTAACGATTTTCTCCATTGCCAACTCAAAATCCTCGAATTCCCTCTCGAATTCCGAGTTTTCTATTTTCCAGTTATTTTTCATTAGTGATAGCTTTTACATTCCGGGCAGATCACCTTGGCCGCATATTCATCCTTTTTTTCTTTCAACTCCAAGGCAAGTTCGCCTCCGCAATGCTGACACTTCAAATCCTCGGACAATTGCTTGTCTTTCTTAAATTGCTTGAAATCCAATTCATCTTTGCAAATCCTTAAAAGATATTTATTGGGAGTCAGCATCCACCGCGCCTTTTTGACTACCTCGATGGGCTGGACCGTTCCGTGGACAATAAAATCATCCGCCCCCAATTCCATCATTTTCTCTTTATCTTCCTCTCTTCCCAAGTGAGAGTTGATCAAAACGGGGAGGCCCGAAGTCGTTGTGTGCATTTTCAGGTTTTCCAATAATTGAAAACCGTCCATTCTGGGCATTATAATCCCGGTGAAGACCAAATCCACCTCATTCTTGTCAACTTTCTCCAATGCCTCCACTCCGTCATTGGCAGACAAGACTTCAAATCCGTTGTCTGCAAAAACATCCGCGTAATTTTCCCTGATCATTTCGTGATCGTCCACGATTAGAACAGTTGGCTTGTTATCTTTCATATATTTGAATTAATTGTTAATGGCGAATAATAATTGCTTTTGCGCAGGTATCTCTTTATTCGACCCAGAACGTATGGTTTATAAACATAATTGTATAATGAATTATGTGTTTTGCAAAACCAATAAAATGAGCGGGATTAGCCACTCAACACACCTTCAAGGTGTGATGCATCATACCTTGAAGGTGTGTTGAGTTAGGCTTGGTTAAAGCATATCTCATATAATCGCGCAACATCGGTTATTAATTTTAATGAATCATGATACATAATACTTGCTTCATAATACGCATCCTCAAGCACCGGCAGTTAAATCTATTTCAATAAAATTAGTTTGAACAAAATCATGCAATATCAACTATCAATTTTAACCTTTATGTCCACTGCCACTGCCGGCCTGTCTTGATACAAAAACACCGGGTTAATATCCAGCTCTTCGACCCAAGGATTTTCCCAGCCTAAATTGCCGGCCTTATAGGCCAAATCCGTCAGCTCCTGTATGTCCAAACCTTCTTTTTTTATTATTTCAAAAATTACTGAATCTTTTATCTTTTCCTTGATCTCAGTTTTTTCCGCAGGCAAAACCCAAATAATTTTTTCATCGAATATCTCCGTCAAGACTCCGCCCAAACCGCACATCAGAAGCGGGCCGAAAGCCGGATCTTTTTTGATACCGATAATAAACTCTTTGCCCGGCTTGATTTGCTTCTGAAGAATCAACTTGCTCCCGGGAAATTTTTTCCACAGCTTTCTGCCGGCTTTCTTCAGCTGGTTTTTGTTCTCAACGCCGGAAACAACCCCGCCTTGTGCGGTCTTGTGAATCACCCCGGGATCATCTATTTTCAAAATTCCTTGGTGGTTTACTTTCAAATTGTCCAACTTATACTTGGTGTTGATTTCGTAGGCGGGCTGGCCATTTATTTCATATATTTTAGCAGTATCCAAAGCTTCGTTGTAATAGAAAACTTTTCTCTTTTTTGCCGAGGCTTTCTTGTAAATGACAGTTGCTTGTTTTGCTTTTTCCGACTGGGACGCTTTTTGCGGTTTTTTGACCTTGCCGGACGTTTGAGAAATTTTATCGTATTTAAATTTTTCCTCCAAAGCGCCCAGCAACCGGGATGGAAATTCCCAGCTTCCTTTTTTGCCTCCTCGATTTTGAACGGAGCTCATTATTACTGGAAAAACTGGGTAGTGAAGCTTGTTTTTGTTTTTCTCCAAAACATCCATAATACCTTTTATGTCCGTTTGAGCCTGGGGGGTTATCAAAGCAATTACAAAGCCGGGGCTTGAGTTCTTGTTCAGTTGTTTCAGTGTTTTATCATACCTGGAAGGATCTGCGTCGCCTAGCAAATCTATGGGGTTTTCCACGGAAGCTTCCGCCGGAAGATTTTTGCTTAAATCTTCCTTCGCCTTCTCAGGCAAATCGTAAAGGCTTAAACTGGCGCTTTTTTCTATTAGGTCGGTGGTGATCACGCCGGGTCCTCCCGCGTTGGTTACAATTACTCCTTCATTGTTTTTCATTTGCCTGCCGCGGGATAACTCATTAAAAACCTTTATTGCTCCCCAAAAAGAAGCAATATTTTCAGACAAGAGCGCTCCCCCTTCTTCAAAGGCTGCCCTGGCGGCATCCAGCTCCCCCGCCATAGATCCGGTGTGGGATTGGATAGCTTTTTTAACTTTCTTGGAATTTCCGGCTTTCAAAATCAAAACCGGCTTGCGCTTGGAAAGCGCCAGTAACTTGTTTCTAAAGTCCCTGCCGTCAGAAATACTCTCCAAGTAAAAGCCAACTGCTTTGGTTTGCTTGTCCTGGGCCAAATAGTCAATAAAGTCGCCTTCATTCAAAACTGTTTTGTTGCCGATAGTGATCACTTTTGAAAAGCCTAAATTTTCATCCAGAGCCATGTCCATCAGCGCCGTTACAAAGGCACCGGATTGAGAAACTATGGCCGTTCCTCCTTTCGGGGTACCCTGGGAGGCAAAGGAGGCGTTTAAGTCCTTTTCAGTATTGATAAATCCCAAGCAGTTGGGGCCGAGGATGTTCAAATCATACTCTTTAGCCAATTGAACAAGCTCGTCCTCCCTCTCCTTCCCTTCATCTCCAATTTCTGAAAAGCCGGCGGATATAATGATAATATTTTGAATCGGACTCTCTCTCCAAGCGCATTCTTCCACCACTTGAACCACTAATTCGGCAGGCAGAGCCACAACGGCCGTGTCTATGTCATCTTCAATATCAGAAACCGACGGATAAGCCTTAATTCCCTCGACCTTGTAATGCTTGGGGTTGACGGGATAAACCTTGCCTTTATATTGGCTGTTTTTTATGTTCTTCAATAAAATATTGCCGATTTTGCCCTTCTTGTTGGAAGCTCCAATAACGGCAATGGATTTTGGCTCTAAAAGCTTTTGCATTTTATTTCATTATTTTTATTTTTTTTAAAACCTCGCCTTCTTTCTTTTTTAATTCTTTTCTTTTCAGCAGCCCCTCCGTGCTTCCAACCGAGGAAACCACGGAAGCGCTGTTGTTCATTCCCCAGACCAACGCCTTTTTCAACTCCCCGTCATGTATATAGGAAGATAAAAACCCGCTGGCAAAAGAGTCGCCGGCGCCGACCGTGTCAACCACCGCCTTCGCTTGAATTTCCAAATAAATCATTTCCGTGCCGTCGTAAGCGTACGCGCCGTTGGCTCCGTCGGTCATCACCACTGCGCCCGGCCCCATTTCCTTCAGCTTTTTTAGCAGAAAATCCGGATTGTCTTCCACTTTTGCTCCGCTGTTTTTTAGAATTTCTATAGCCTCGTCCCGATTGACAAATAAAATTTGGAAATTGTCCAACAACTCTGTCAACTCTTGAATCTCCTCGTTTATTTGATAACTGCTTGGGTTCAAGGCAAGTCCCGCTTTCTTTTCTTGAGCGAATTTAATTATCCGGCTAAATTTTTCTCTGGTATTTTTTTTCTGGGATGAAACGAAAATCCAATCCGCCTTCTCCCGAAACTTGTCCAAAGCCTTGTCAACATCAAACCAATTAACTGAATCGCCTGTTCTTAATATGATATGATCTTTGTTGGCTTTATCGGAAATCACCACCGATATCTCGCTCTCTTCTTCTCCTCTTTGCTGCATATAGTTCTTTTTTATATGCAGCTTGGAGATGTTTTTGGTAATCCATTTTCCCGATTCTCCCTTGGAGGTGCGAGCCAGCACAAAAGGCCTTATATCATTTTTTGCCAGCCCGGCCGCCATATTGACAGCGCTACCGCCGACTTTTTCCACCAGCGACTCGGCGTACTCTTTAGCCCCGAACTCAAAAGCCATCAATTTTTTGGCTGTTATTTCTTCCGGATTTTCTATTATTCGAGTCTCTTTCAGCTGTACAAAAACATCCTTGGTAGCCGATCCGATGCATAAAACTTTTTTCATATAATCCGCTTATTGATTATTTCAACGCCTCTATTCCGGGCAATTCTTTTCCGCCCAAAAATTCAAGCATCGCCCCTCCGCTCATGGAAACATAATCAAAATGATCCAGTGACGAAAATCGATTAACCGCCTCCAGCGTCTCCCCTCCTCCAATAATGGTATAAGCGTTTGTATTTTCAATTATAGCATTGATAATTTCTTTTGTCCCGAATTGGCAATCGTCATCTTCGAATTTTCCCATCGGACCGTTCCAAATAATGCTTCGGGCTTTGGAAATTTTTTCTATGTAGACATCTACTGTTTTTTTTCCAATGTCCAGCCGCTGTTCTTTTTTGTCCGCCGGGGAAAAGTCTTCGGGAAAATAGACATTTTCTGAAAATTCAAGTTTTCCATCCAAAGCTTCGTTTGCCACCTTCCCTCCAACCAAGACTTGGTCATAATTTTCCTCCAAACTTCGAATAACCGGCAGCTTGGTGTCAATTTTAGCTCCCCCGATAACTGCCGCGGCCGGCTTCTCGGGATTGTCTTTGGCCCAAGAAAGTTCTTCAAACTCTTTTTCAAAAAGCAGCCCCGCTGCCTTTTCTCTCGAGTGCTGAGGAAAGCCGGCAATAGAAGCGTGGGCGCGATGGCTGGCCGAAAAGGCGTCATTGACATAAACATCGAAATTTCCGGCAATCTTTTCGGCAAAAGCTGGATTATTGGCTTTTTCTTCCTCCCAATATCGTATATTCTCCAGGAGAGCCAATCGGTTATGCGAATTTTGGCGCAAAAAATTATCCAAATTATCCAAATTATCCAATAATCCAATTTCCATCTCCAGAAACTCTTTCAACTTTTCTCTTATCGGTTCCAGAGATAGCTCCGGCAGCCTCTGGCCTTTCGGCCTGCCCAAGTGGGAAACCAGCACTACCTTCTCAGCGCCCCTTTCCAGAGCGTGCTTGATGGTATTCAGCGATTTCTCAATACGAATTTCTTCGACAATTTCACCATCCTCCATAGCAACATTGAAATCGCACCTAATCAAAACTTTTTTCCCTTTTAACTCTATGTCTTTTAGTTTTTTCATCTTCTTGCTCTCGTTATTTTTTATTTTTATGTTCCCGGTAGCTTTTTTTCACAAAATTTTTAATTTCTTTTTTGAAAACTTCTTTTTTAAATTTTTCGCTTTTTTTTCTTATATATTCGGAATCAAAAGTCATTTTGTCGAGCTTTTTTATAGCTTCCGTCAAGTGGCTCTTTTCTTGTTTGTAAAACAAAACGCCGTTTCTCCCCTCTTCAATGTTTTCCACGATATCGCCGGAAGCGTAAGCGATCACCGGCCTGCCGCTGGCCATCGCTTCTATAGCGACAATCCCGAAATCTTCTTCCTGGGGAAAGACGAACGCCTTGGCTTTAGCATAAATTTCCCTCAGCTCCTCGTCCGTCACTCTTCCCATGAATTCCACCGTGGGGCCGGCCATCTTTTTCAAGTTCTTGTAGTCCGGTCCTCTTCCGATAATTTTCAAGGGCTGCTTTAGCTCATTGCAGGCCTCAATCACCAAATCCATCCTCTTGTATTTCATCATTCTCCCCACCACCAGCAAGTAGTCTTCTTTGTCTCCATTGTATATGAAAAAGTTATCCACATCAACCGGAGGGTAAATCACTTCTGCTCCGCGGCCATAGTACTTTTTAATTCTGCCTTTGACAAATTTGGAATTGGCGATAAATTTATCCACCCCGCTGGTCGCGCAATAGTCCCAGATTCGAATATAATTCATGAAAAACGGCGCCATCTTTTTCAAGAAACCGGGCAAGCTGAACTCTTTGATGTAATACTGGCAATCGTCCCAGGCGTAGCGCATGGGGGTGTGGCAATAAGTGATGTGAAGCGTTTTCGGGGAAGTAATGACATTTTTGGCAAAACTTGACGAATCGGAAAGCACCACATCGTATTTGTCAAAATGAAATTGCTCTATAGCCGTCATCATGATCGGCGGGAAGAGCCGATGATGATTTTTCACCAGCGAAAACCTTTGCAGAAACGAGGTTTTTACATTTTTGTTTTCAAACTTATAATGAACTTTTTCCGAATCGTGAACCAAAGTGTAAATGGGCGCGTCCGGCCAAATTTCGCTCAAACACTCCAGGACCCTTTCCGCCCCGCCGTACTGAACCAAATAATCATGAACCAACGCGATACGCATAAAGATCATTTAAGCATTTAAACATACAAACATTTAAACATATAAGCATCTGGGTATCTGATTATCTCTTGATTGATTTGAAGCTTTTCCATAGCATGGCTCCAATTTCATCAGCTTTTTTTAGGACTTCCTTGTAATTTTCCTTTGATAAGTAGCCTTCTATCATAGAGAAATGCAAGAGATATTTTGATTCTTTTAAAGAACCGTAGGAGATTTCCCAAAAATTATATTTAACATTAGCTTTTTGTCGGGCATAACCTTCTATATAATTTAACACTACCGATAAAGCCGCTCTTCTGAGCTGAGAAGTTAAGCCGTACAATTCTTCTTTTGGAAAAGTGCGGGTGATGCTGTAAACCTCATGAGCATAATCATCCATTTTCTTTTTCAGATCCTCTGTGTAATTATTCTTACTCAAAACACTTGTTTAAATAATTAAATGTTTGTATGCTTAAATGTTTGTATGTTTGTATATTTGTATATTTAAATGTTTAAATGCTTGTATGTTTATATGTTTGCATGTTTATATGTTTATATGTTTATATGTTTTCATGTTTGTATGTCCTACTCCACAGCTCTGTCACAAACGCCGTGGCGACGAAGATGGAGGAGTAGGTTCCGAAGAATACTCCGATCAGAAGCGCCAGGGAGAAAAATTTGATGGTTTCCCCGCCAAAAAAGATGATGGCCAGCAAGACAAGCATTACCGTTAAAGAGGTGTTAACAGAGCGGGCTATGCTTTCTTTGGCGGATTTGTTAACCGTTTCTTCAAAATCCTTGGCGGCTCCGGCTTTCATCAAGTTTTCCCGCACCCTGTCAAAAATCACAATGGTGTCATTGACGCTGTAACCCAGAATAGTAAGCAAAGCGGCCACAAAGGGAATTCCCACTTCCACATTATAGAAATGCCCGAGAAAAGCAAAAATGCCGAGCGTTATCAGGATATCGTGAAACAACGCCAACACGGCCCCTACTCCGTATTTCCAGCTTTTAATCGGATAGGAAATCCGCCTGAACGCCCAGGAAATGTAAAAGGCTACACCCAAGACAGCTATCCCCACAGCGTAAATCGCTTTGGTTTTCAGCTCATCGGAAATCACCGAACTGATGAACTCCGTCCTCAAAAATTCCGGGTTTTCATACTTTTCGTTGATTTTGTTTTGCACCTGTTCGTTGATTTCATCTCCCTTGGCTTGATAGCGAATTATGTAAGCGCCGTCCTCGGAGGGCTGAACAAGCATTCCGGTCAAATTCAATTTTCTCAAATCGTTTTCAATTGCTTCTTTCCCCGGATCGTCTTGATTGAACTTAACCTCCGCCAGAACCCCTCCGGTAAAGTCAATCCCGAGGTTCAACCTCCACAAAGAAAGCGCGGCGATGCTGGCAATCAACAGCACAGCCGAAACCGCAAACAAATATCGTCTTTTTTGGATTATTTGCATAAAATTATTTCAAAAATCTTAAAATTTATAATAAAAGTATCTTATTTGAAACCACTGAAGAATTTGATTGTTTTGAAAATTTTGTCATTCTGAATGCCACCGCTATAGCGGGGTGCCCCGCTCTGCGGGGCAAAAATCAGAATCTCTTTACAAAGCCTTTTTTAATAATCATTAGACTCTGAATCCCGCCAGAGATAGACACAGCGATAGAAAGATTTGAATTCACCGCTCAACACACCTTCAAGGTGTGATGCATCACACCTTGAAGGTGTGTTGAGCTAGGTTTGTTTAAGGCGCGTCTAGCAAAAATATAAAATTTTCATTTCAGCAGTATCCAATGTGTATAATTGAAAATTGTTTTTTGAAGATTTATTGATCATTGCTCCAGCAAGTTTATCTTTCTCGACTGGTGGTGGCAAAGCGCTACCGCCAGAGCGTCGGCGGCGTCGTCGGGTTTGGGAATCTTTTTGAGCTTCAGGATGTTTTGAACCATGTATTGGATCTGTTTCTTGTCGGCTCTGCCGTATCCGGTCAGCGCCTGCTTGATTTGCAGGGGAGTGTATTCAAACACCGGCAGCTTCATTTCCGTCGGAACGAGCAACAGCACCCCTCTTGACTGGGCGACTTTGATGGCCGTCTTTAGATTTTTGAAAAAATACAGACCTTCCACCGCCACTTCGTCCGGCTTGTGTTTTTCAATAATATTCCTGATATCATCGGCCACTTCTTTCAGTCTTAGGTTGTCCGCGTCCATTTTGGTCGTTTCAATGCAGCCATAAGCAATTACTTGAGATTGGTTTTCTATTTCCTGAACAATTCCCCATCCGGTGGTCGCCGTTCCCGGGTCTATGCCTAAAATCTTCGGATTATTCTTGTATTTCAACGATTGGATTTAATTCTGAAACCACTGAAAAATTGATTATCTTGAAAATTTTGTCATTCTGAATGCCACCGCTATAGCGGGGTGCCCCGCTCTGCGGGGCAAAAATCAGAATCTCTTTACAAAGCCTTTTTCGGTAATTATTAGATTCTGAATCCCGTCAAAGCCGGGTAAACAAGTTCAGAATGACATTCTTCGGTGGTTTTAATTCTCTGTTTTAATCTTACGCCAAATTGTCAAAAATTTCAACCACATCTTCTTGCTCGTCCAGCTTTTCCAAAAGGTTCTCATAATCAATTTTAGTGTTTTCGTCGATTTCTATGGTGTTTTCCGGAAGATAAACCAGCTCCATCTCCTTGACCTCGACTCCGCCGTCCTTGAGCCGCTCGCAAGCGGCCTGAGTGTTTGCCGGCTGAGTAAAGACATAATAGCTTCCGTCTTCGTTTTTTCGATAATCCTCCACCGGAGATTCAATAATCGCCTCTTCCAGCTGCTCTTCACTCTTCTCGCTGCCGGCAATCAAAATGCTTCCCACTTGCTTGAATTGCCAGCGCACGCTGCCCTCTTCCACCAGCTTGCCTCCGTTTTTGGTTAAAATATTTTTAACCTCGTTCAAAGTTCTGTTCTTGTTGTCGCTGGCGGTTTTGATAAGCATGGCCGTCTGCCCCGGCCCGTAAGCGTCGAATATATATTCCTCGATTTGATTCTCGTCTTTCAGTTCTCCGGTGCCCCTTTTTATTGCCTTTTCCACATTATCCTTGGGCATATTGTAGCTTCTGGCTTTGTCCATCGCCATCTTCAATTGAAAATTGGTTTCCGGATCCCCGCCGTTTCGAGCGGCCAGAATAATCTCCTTGGAAAGGAAGGAGAAAATTTTCGCTTTTTTGGCGTCCTGGGCTTGTTTTCTATGCTTGATGTTAGACCACTTGGAATGTCCGGACATACACTCTTCTTTTACAATTTAATTAGGGGCTACTGATTTTTGAAAAAAATCTGTTGCCCCTGAAAAATTATTTTAACCAAAATCCCATTTATAAAGGTAAAAAATTTTTCGCACCGCTTTAAAAATATAAACATTCTACCTTATTTGCTGCTCCGTCAGCAGGCCCAAATTACAAATTTATTTAATAGCTTTTAGTTTTAAGTTGTGGTTTTGAGCTTTGACTTTTGAACTTTGAGTTTTAATCTTAAATTATTTTTCCTTCTTTCTTCTCTTCCCAATCACCTTCGATGAAATTTTAGCCTGTGATGTTTCCACCTTCATCACGCTTCCAACTTCAATGTCCTCCGCTCCCCTTATTATACCTCCTTTTTCGTTATAAGCAATGCTGTAGCCCTTGGATAAAATGTTTTTGGGATTCAAAAAATCAATAGTTTTGGAGAGTCTTTCCAATTCTCTTTCTTTTTTTTCAAGATTAAGCAAGACATTGCGCTTGGCTTGGCTTTTGAAATTCTCCAGCTCCAAGAATCCTCTCTCGACTCCCTGCAATCGGCCTGAAAGATTGTCCAGAAATCTGCTTTTCAAGTTCTCAAATTGATAAAAAACCTTCTCCGCTTGGCTTTTGAGGTTTTGGTTGATGTTAAACAAGAAACTGTATTTTCTCTCCAAGATTCTTTTTTCTTTTTCGGCAATTTCGTTTCCGTAGCTTTCCAACTCTTCCACCGCCTTTCTTCTCTGATCGCTCAAAAAGGTGGCCACGATGGAAGGCGTGGAATAGTCCGCGTCCGAAGCCATACCGGCCAAAGTTTCATCTTTTTGGTGGCCGACGCCGGTAATCACCGGCAGCCTCGATTCCACCACCGCTTCCACCAGCTTTTCTTCATTGAAAGTCTTCAGGCTTTCCCAGCCGCCGCCTCCCCGGATCAGAACCAAAGCGTCCAATTTCATATTCAATTTGTTGAAAAACCTGATAGCGCTGATGATGGAGCTTTCGGCCATATTGCCTTCCACAAAAACATTTTTCAAATAAACGTTAAACCCGTATGAAGCCAGATTTTTGCGGAAATCTTCAATAGCCGCGCCGTTTTTGGAAGTAATCAGGCCGATGTTTTGAATTACATAGGGAAGCGGGCGTTTTCTCTGGGGCTCAAAATACCCTTTGGCTTGCAGTTTTCTTTTCAATTTCTCCAGCGCTTTCTTGTAGGCTCCCTCGCCGACCGGCTCCATTTTGGAAACCATAAACTTGAAACTGCCGTTGGGCGCGTACAAGGAAGGCGAGCCGAAAACCACCACTTCCAAGCCTTCTTCCAGCAGATGCCGGAGATATTCAAAATCTCTGCGAAAAACCACGCACTGCATCACGCAGTTGTCCCGCTGAGTGTCTCTTAAATTGAAAAAGGCCAGGCCGCTTCCCATTCCGCTCAGGTCGTTGATTTCGCCCTTCACCTTGATTGCGCCGAACTGCTGGACTGTATAGTTGATCAAGTTGATGTACTCAGCCACGGAAATGACATTGTCATGCTCCCGATCGCCTCCGTCAAGCGGTTGCCCGTCCGGCGCCTTTGCAGAAGATGCGTCTTCGCTCAACTCTTCCTGGCTTTCATTGATTATGCTCAGCACCTTATCTGCGTACTTCCAGGCCTTCTTCTCTCCCCAGCCCTTTATCTTGACCAACTCCTCCTTGCTTTGAGGCCTTTCTTGAACGGCCTTGAACAAATTGTCGTTGGACAAGATATAATAAGAAGGCTTGCCTAGTTTCCCGGCCTCCCCATCCCGCCAATCTTTTAGTTTTTGCAAAATTTCGTTGTTCATTATAATAATTTAAAAACCGCTGAGAAGTATGTCATTCTAAACACCACCGCTAAAGCGGGGTGCCCCGCTCTGCGGGGCAAAAGTCAGAATCTAAAATACCAGTGATCCATCACACCTTGAAGGTGTGTTGAGGATGTAAAGTGTGATGAAAAAATGTGTCATTCTGAACACCACCGCTAAAGCGGGGTGCCCCGCTCTGCGGGGCAAAAGTCAGAATCTGAAATATCAGCATAGACCCAAGGTTCAACCTTCGGCTAACCGAAGGTTGAACCTTGGGAATCCTAATTCCAATTCTACCACAATTCCTCCATACAAAAAACAGCTGATAAACAACTGTTTTTCCACCGCTATTGGCTTTGATCAACTTTCCCCAGTTTCTCCTTGCCCCTGCTGATCAGCAAGTGATACAGCAGATAGCTCAAAATCAAAGCGCCGCCGAGAACATAAACAAACCAGAAATACTCATTGCAATTGTCCAAGTAATACCAGAAAACAAAACCCGCCACGCCCCAGGCAACGTTGGACTTAAACCGATAACCGAGCCTCTTTTTATACCTATAAAAATCATTGCCGGCAATCCCCAAAACATAAACAACCGCCGCCAAGACCCACGCCCAGAAGGGCAGCTTCGGCTGGCATTCATCCGCTTCTCCGCCAACTTCCGTTCTGTCTTCTTTTTCTTCTGAGGTCGAATCAACTCCGCTTGAAGTTTCCTCCTCCCCTTGCTCTCCGCCCGTTTCTTCATCGCCCTCTCCGGCTGCGACAGGCGTAGTTTCGGCTCCACCAGCCGGTACGGCAATGCCCGGAAGGCCGGCGGCATCTTCTTCTTCATCCTCGTCTCCATCTTCATCCTCATCCTCGTCCTCATCTTCATCTTCAGCGCCATCTTGTCCGGCTGTGCTTTCATCCTCCGATTTCCGGGTGGTAAAGCTAAGCTCTCGGCCGACAGTGTCCGGAGAAGCGTGGGAAACTGCTCGGTAATAGTAAGTGGTGCCGGGAGAAAGTCCAGTTATTTCCACTTCATGTTCCGTAGTTTTGCCTCCCCCCGTATCATATTCAGCGGTAGTGTATTGATAACCGTATTTGGGCGGAAAACCCAAATCAAAGACATTGCTTTTATTTCCATAAATCACTCGGCTAGTGCTCTCGTTGTTGGTATCCCATAAAATAACAGCTGAAGTTTCCGTTATGCTTCCCCCTTCTATTCTTTCATTGGAAATAATTAAATTATCTCCTTCAACACCGTCTCCACCGCCTGAGTCATCACCGGAATCCGATTGCTCTTCTCCGATAGACTCTCCCCCAAAAGCCCCGACGGTCAAATCAAATCCCGCCGAGGAACTTTGGTAAGAATTTCCGGCTGTTTCCTCAAATTTTACTTTAAAGTCATACCTGACCTCTTCGCCGGCCGGTAAGTTAGAAAGAAATACTCCCGAGGATTGCGTATACAAATAAGCAAGCGTTTCACTTAATATTTCTTCCTCTTCTTTGAAAACCTTCAAAACCAACTGCTCAGCCAAGCAATCCTCAGAGCAGTCAGACAAGTCCTCCGCTTCCAAGCCTATTTTCTTCTCTTCGTTGGCAAAATTCCTCACTTCTACCCAAGACCCTTCAAATTCATCCCCCGGCGCGATATTTTCCATATCAAACAAAGGCTCCTTGGAAAACTTCACGTCCACTCCCTCGCTTTCTTCGGCTTGCGCAAAACCGCCTTGCAAAAGAATCAGAAACAAAGCCGCCAGAAAGATTTTCCCAGAAAGATTTTTCAAAACAATTTTTTACTTATTATTATCATTTCCTTCATCATTGTTGCCCTCCTCGTCAACCCCTTCGTCTTCTCTTGCAACAGCTTCAAGTTCTTTACAACCGTCATTCTCTTTACCTCCCTCGTCCTTTTCTTTAACCTCAATTTCCAAAACAACTTCGCCTTGATCGTGAGAAACAATTTCCGCCCCATCTTCCAAATCCAGGTCTTCTATTTTCACTTCAACTTCTCCCGCTTCTTCCACCTTATCCAGCTCTTCCAAATCCAGCTCCAAAACCTTCTCCTCTTTTTCCCATCCCGAAACTTCAATTTCTTCTATTTTCAAATCCCGGCTATCTTCTTCCAAGCCTTCGCTTAAGCTCAGTTCGCCGGAAACTTTAATTTCAACCTCTTCAACGACAGCGGAAACTTCCGCTTGCCAAACAATATCCTCCTTTTTCGGAGAAATTAATTTGATTTTCTCGCTCTCCAAAAGTTCCTCGTCAAAAAGCTCTCCGGCGCTGAATTCAAATTCTCCGGGCTCTTCCAATTCCAACTTTGACAAATCAACTTCCACTTTCGCTTCTCCTTCATAAGTCTCCAAGACTTCCAATTCCGCTATTTCAATTTTCCTCTTCGCTTCAAGTTCCAATCCCTCTTTCAGCTCCGGCTCCCCGGAAAATTCAATCTCCACTTCTTTTTCCACAAAATTCTCCTCTCCTGATTCATCCTCACCCTCATCTTCCCCGACTTCCTCGCTCTCTCCACTTATATCTTGATCACTGATTACCGATGACTGATCACTATTTTTTTCTTGTTTAAATGTTTGTATGTTTAAATGTTTAGATGACTTTTCACTTTCTCCACTTTCTCGCTCAGATGAAAAAAACTTCCCGTTTATCTCATCGTCGTCTTCCTCCTCCAGTAATTCCAAAAAATGCAATACTTCTCGAGAGCATGTCTCTTCTTTGCTGTTCTCCTTGTATTCTTTTTCATCAAAGCATTCTTCTATCGCCTCTTCCCTCAATTCTTCCAATTGTTCCTCGGGAATATGGGAAAGTTCAGTCGGCTTACCGGGAGTGGCAACCGGATCTACCCACATTCCTCCGTCCGGAATCCTGGCAAAGGTTTTGCCTTCATCGAAAGATGCTGTATCTCCATAGGAATATTCATCAAGTTTAACATCATCTGTTTCATCAGAAGGGGTGCCGTTGTCGCTATAAAGCTTTATTGTATCGCCGGCATTGTTTAAGGAAAAGATGGTGTTGTCGTAAACCACCACGTAACCTTCTTGTCTAATCTTGACAATACCAGACTCAATACTGCCTTCTGTGTTAGATGTTTCAATTTCCAATTTGTTACCGTCGGCATCCAATAAATACCAATTGGTTATATCGACCGGATCTGTATTTTCATTGAATAATTCAACCCATTCCCCGGCAGGCATGATGCTGCCATCACTTCCTTCCGGATTGGGAATAAACTCATTTAACACCACCCCTGTTGAAAGGGTTCCTTTTTCACTCTCAATCTCAAACTCTTCTTCCCCGGAAACAGCTTCATTGCCGGCCTCATCCTCGCTGACCACTCGGTAATAATAGGTTTCTCCCTGGGAAAGAGTTGTCAGTTCAACTGAATGCGACACGTTGTCAGCCATTGAATCCTCGGAAGTTGAACTACCATAATCGCCCAAGATGCCTACGGCGTGGCTAGATGTGTCGTAATAAACTCGGGATGTGGCTGATTCGTCTGTTTCCCAAGTAATATCTACGATAATATCGTTTTTACCTCCTTTGGTACCCACCGGATCACTGCTTGCTATATTGGAAATTTCCGGCACCGTCCAGTCGCCGGTGTTGATCTCATTAGAGTCCAGGATTTCCTCATCCCAAAAGCCGCTTTCCTCGTTGGGCAGATTCTCTTGCCAGGCCACCACGGTTAAATCAAATTGGCATTCTTGAGCCTCATCCAAGATTTTATCAGATTTGGCCAACCGCAATTCCCAAGTCTCACTTCCTTCCGCAGCAAGCGCGTCTGGGGCTTTGCATGCAAAGCCTTCCAAGTTGGAAGACTCGCACTCCACCGTGTCGGGCTCATTTAAATTGTCAGTTTCCAACTCAAGTTCGGAGCAATATTCTCCGTTTTCATTTCTAACTTCAATCCGATACTGAAAATCCAAGCTTCCCTGATTCTTGATTTCCATTTTTCGGCTCAATTTGTTTTCCTCGCCCGGATCCACCGAAGAAAAACCGCCCTCTTCCAAAAAAGAAGCCTCGGCATCCAGAGTCCCCAGGGAAAAACCGTGGTTCTCCGACTTTTCCTCATCGGAAAAATAAGCATTTGCCGGCAAAGAGACGCTTAAGAAGCCCAAAACAAGCAGACAAGCTCCCCAAAACTTATTTGTAAATATTTTTCTTCTCATTTATTTATTTTTCTACTTTTTATCTCCGTCCCCCTCCAACTCTTCTTGTGTTTTCTTTTTCTTGTTTCTACAAAAAAACTTCCTGCATTCGTCATAAACAAAAACCGCCGCTACTGCAATAACAATTATTCCGAAGCCGAGGGGAGTTTTTGCAAAATTGACCGCTTTCCCCGCCCCGGGAATAGAATAAACCACTTCTCCCAAAACATCCTCTTGTTTCACAAGGTTTTCATCAACCACCGAACTTGCGTCGCCCTGCGTCAAAAAGCCCTCTTCCTTCCGATCAACAATCCTGTGAGCGACTAATTCGCCCTCCTCACCTTTGAAATTATAAACAATAATGTCTCCCAAGCTATAATCAGACTTGCTCCAAACCACCACCACCGAGCCGGCTTCAAAGGCCGGTTTCATCGAATCGGACCTAACTATTTTGAAAGAATAAGGGCTTCCCGGAACAACCGACGCCAAAAGAACCGCAATAAAAACCGCCAAAAAAGCTATCACCGACCAGCCCAAAACTTTCTTTGCTTTTCTCATCAGAACTTTACCTAATTATCTTGAATTAAGAAATTAAAATTTTCTTGCACTCTCCCCCTTTCTTAAAGGGGGATTACCCTCCTTTAAAAAAGGAGGGTAAAATGATATTTCGTAATTCAAGGTAGTTACTTTTAAATACCGGAAAGAACTTTAAAGATCATCCAAGCGGCGCTTGGATGATCAAAAAATCCTCTCAGCTATTGAACCGGTCCCTGGCCCATAGTGATTTCCATATCTATCCCGACAGTTCCTTCTTGATGATCGTTAGTCGAAGTCGGTCCGTCCATTTGAACCCGCAAATCAAGCTCTTGAACTCCTTCATCGAGCTTAGGCTCTTCTACGACAACATCTTCCTTGTGTAAATCTTCCAAGTCGGCAAATCCATTTCCGTTCTGATCATTGCCGTTAACAAATCCGGCAAAAGCAGCGCCGGCAGGATTGGAATAATCAACATCTCCATACACTTGATCAGATGGATCAAAATCACCCCACCAGTTATTGGTTGCGTCCAATTCTTTGTTAGGATGTTCATCCTGATTCGGATTAATGTTAGCCACAGTCACCCCAGAACCAATAAAATTATTTCTATTAACAGTCACCTCTTTTCCATCAGCGTCGTCAAGCCCTACAGCTATGGCATTTGTAAGATTGAAATGATTATCATTAACTGCAACAGAACGAGGATAGCCCGTCTCTCCACTTGAATAAGTTAAGGTTATTCCATATGTCCAAGCTCCTTGAATGTCTTCAAAGGTGTTGTTTTCCACAGTAACCTTTCTTAGGTCAGCTTGTAGTTTTATTCCGTTAGCACCTTTTTCTTGAGATTTGATGTTTTTAATCTCATTATTTCTAATTACAACATCATCTAACCATCCATTGCCGTCATACTCTTTTACGTGAATACCCTCTACTGTCGTAGGAGTTTCATCTGTATCGCTCACACCATTAATGACATTATATTCAATTACAACAGATAGGTCGTTGTCAAAAATATCAGACATATTGTGAACAAAGATACCTTCTTTTTCAGTGCCAGCCTTTGTATTAGTAATTTCAAATCCTTTTACAGTAACTCCGTCAGAAATTACATTGAATTTTCCTTCCAAAGAAACATCACCTGCGCTTCCAAGCGCAGCTAGGGTTAAACTTCTTTCATTCACATCCACTGACTCAGTATAGCTATCGCCCCCAACACAAATCAAATCTCCTTCAGATGCCTGATTTATTCCATCTTGAATAGTATTTGGAGTACTAGAGTCACCATCATTGTTGTTTACAATAACGTTACAAGTTTCTGACGCCGGAGCTTTATATTCATATAAATTAGCTCCCGCTCCGCCTTCAAGCAAATTTTTTCCGGCATAATCTAATTTGGTAATTCTCATCGTTTCGTCCATTATAGCGGGTTGAGGATCGGTAGTGGTAGCAAGTTTCAACCAATCCGCTTTGGTAGTGCCAGCGTTTTTCAATTTCAAGACGCCTCCGTCCGGATTCCCCCCGGGAGACATATTTTCATAATCCCAGGTCTGGCCGACTTCACCTCTCCATTCCTCATCTCCACTCCCATTGGCTTTTTTACCCCAAAGCTTCAAGTCCATACTCCCCGACTTGAAAGAAGTGTTGTGGCTGGTGGCCTCGTCTGTCCACCAAGCGCCGGTTCCGCCTAAGATTACCACAGCGGTAGCTACGGCAACCAGGCTTAGGCTTGTTATTATTCTTTTCATAATTTTTAAATTACTTCTTATAATTCCCTCCTCTGATTATTTTGGGGCGGCTCTGGCGGCCCCGGGACCTCGACCTTTTCATATAAACATACAAACATTTAAACATTTAAACATCTGGGTATCTGATTATCTCTTGATCGATTTGAGACTTTTCCATAACATGGCTCCAATTTCATCGGCTTTTTTTAGAACTTCTTTGTAATCTTCCTTTGATAGGTAGCCTTCTATCATAGAGAAATGCAAGAGATATTTTGATTCCTTTAGCGAACCGTAGGAGATTTCCCAAAAATTATATTTAACATTAGCTTTTTGTCGGGCATAACCTTCTATATAATTTAACACTACCGATAAAGCCGCTCTTCTGAGCTGAGAAGTTAGTCCGTATAGTTCTTCTTTTGGAAAAGTGCGGGTAACACTGTAAACCTCGTGAGCATAATCATCCATTTTCTTTTTCAGATCCTCCGTGTAATTATTCTTACTCAAAACACTTGTTTAAATAATTAAATGTTCGTATGCTTGTATGCTTGTATGTTTAAATGCTTATATGTTTAGATGTTTAAATGAAAAAGAGCCGGACCAGTTTTCAAACAAAAACTAATCCGGCTCTTTTTGAGGCATTCAATAAATTATTTAATTGTGTCCATTTATTTTTCATTTTTCCTATTTAGAGATTATTCGCCAATCTCTTCCAAAATAAAAAACGGCACTCCCTCCGTTTCTTTTGAAAACTCTTTTGAGTGCATTTTTATATTCTTGTCTATATTTTCATATCATATTTGTTTCTTGTCAAGAGCGTTTTCATTTTATCATTTTATCATATTAGCATGTTAGCATTTTATCATGTTAGCATTTTATCCTTAATCAGGTTCAAGCGTCCTCGCTTGAACCTGGGCAGTTCTGTTTTTCAATTTCGGGAAGAATTGTTAAGGTTCAGGCGAGGACGCCTGAACCTGAAGCGAATTATCATATTATCATATTATCTTGTTATCATATTATCATTTTATCATTTGAACATGTTAGCATGTTAGCATGTTATCCTTAATCAGGTTCAAGCGTCCTCGCTTGAACCTGGGCAGTTCTGTTTTTCAATTTCGGGAAGAATTGTTAAGGTTCAGGCGAGGACGCCTGAACCTGAAGCGAATGTTTTCATTTAAACATTTAAGCATTTAAACATACAAACATGTTGAATCTTGGGTAGAAACATCAAAAGAAGTTTTATTGAGGCGGTTTTAGCCGATCATTGTTAGGGCGTTTCCGGATTTGTCGGCTCTGCCGGTTCTGCCAATCCTGTGGATATAGTCGTCGTAGTTCTCCGGAATGTCATAATTGATAACATGGCTTACATTCGGGATATCCAATCCTCTGGCCGCCACGTCGGTTGCCACCAGGATGTTGACCATGTTGCTTTTAAACATTTTCAAGACTCTTTGTCTTTTGTTGTGGGGCTTGTCTCCGTGGATTGAATCCGCTTTGAACCCTCTATAGCTCAAACTCTTGGTAAGCTTATCCGCTCCGCGCTTGGTTCGAGTGAAAATCAGGACCTTGTCGAAAAATTTTTGATTGAGAAGGTCGTGCAGCACGTCGTCTTTGTTTTTTCCGCTTTGGATGCGGACAATGTTCTGCTCGATTTGCTTGGAGTTTTTATTTTCCTGAAAAGAAACTTTTACCGGATCTACCAAAAACTGTTCCACTAGGTTTTCAATTTCCCTGGGAAAAGTAGCCGAGAAAAGCATCACCTGCCTTTTGGATGCCACTAAAGAAAGCAGCTCCCTGATGTCGTTGATAAATCCCATATCCAGCATTCGGTCTGCTTCGTCCAAAACAACCTTGTTGAAATCGCTCAGAACCAGCTTCCTTCTGGAAATCAGATCCTTTAATCTTCCCGGGGTTCCAACCACTACGCTGTGGTTTCTTCGAAGCTGGCTGATTTGTCTTTGCGCGCTGGCGCCTCCGACTATCACGACGCAATGGAGGTTTAATTTTTTTACAAAAGCATAAAATTCCTCCTCGATTTGAATAGCCAATTCTCTGGTAGGAGCTACAATCAGCACTTTCTCTCGCGGATTGGACAAAAGCTTGTGAATCAGCGGAATTAAAAAAGCCGCCGTTTTGCCGGTTCCGGTGTTGGCCAGACCAATTATGTCTTTTCCTTCAAGCACCAAAGGAATGGTTTTGTCTTGAATGGGAGTAAGCTTGCTATATTTTCTTTCGACAATAGCCTGCTTCAGCCTGTTGTCGATTTTCAAGTCTTCAATGGAATTTTTGATTTCCAAAACTTTGGCCGGCTCGACTGATTCGGCTTTGTTTATGAACAAATTGATGTCCATTTTTTTGCCGGCGGGGTTTCTTCTTCCCTGCCCATATTTATTTCCTCCTCCGGATCCTCTTCTCTTGGGACCCCCGTTTCTGCTCCAGCCTTTATTGACGCGAGACTGGCGCGTTTTTGTTTGTCTATACATACAGTATTCAACATAAAAATTAAAATAAATCTTTTTATGTTGAGATACTTTAAAATATTTATTGAAGAAGTATTAACATAAAAACCAATTTTACCATTTTATTTTGATTGTGTCAAGAGCGGATTCATGTAAACATATAAGCATATAAACATGCAAACATTTAAGCATTTAAGCATGTAAACATTTGAATATGTAAACATACAAGCGCAAGAGTGGGAAAGTGGAGAAATTGAGGGCAAGTAGCCAACACACCTTCAAGGTGTGAAAATTCACACCTTGAAGGTGTGTTGGGGTTTGATGTCAAATAACCCCACCTTGCGATGAAGGCGGGGTTTGCGAGGGTTTATAAGCTTTTGATTTTATCAAATAGCTTTTTTCTTTCCAGGGCTTTCATTTTTCCCCAGCTCTCTTCTTTTTTGGCGGTGTAGATGGAGTCGCTGAAAAGCTTGACTTGCACTGTAATTTCAGTCTTACTTGAAGAAATCGGCTCAAAAAAAACCGTTTTGGTGGAAAAAACATGTTTTTTCCCAAAGTAGTCTCCGTTTCGAATTTTTTTCTGCTTTGTTTTAATTATTTCTTTGCTGTTGATTTCAATTTCCTCGCCATCTTCCAAGAGAGATTCCAAAACCAAACTCCGGCATCGACTGACCCCGGCATAAACCATTTTGGTTTCCGGCACATCAACATCGATTTCCAGATTTTCTTCCGGATTGTCATGTTTGGCGTCATACAAGCTTTTCCCGCCCAAGCCGGCAGCCGCTCCCACCGCCAGCGGCGCGGCCGCGCATCCGGAAAGACCGATAGCAAAAACTGCCAGAACCAGCCACTGCAAAAAACAATTCCTAAAACCGCTCATCTGCAACTCCTTTTTGGTTTTTTTCAATAGACCCCTGCCGAAAAGAACCGCCTTAAACCTCCTTTGTTTGTTTTTGTTATCACAAACCGTGATATTATAACATCGCAAACATAAATGTCCAGGGAGATCATTTTAGCATTTTATCATGTTATCATACAAACATATTAACATTTTATCTTGTTAGCATTTTATCCTTAATCAGGTTCAAGCGTCCTCGCTTGAACCTGGGCAGTTCTTGTTATTTCGAGCCAAAGTAGAGTTCATGTTATCGTGTTAACATATTGTCTTTTTATCATTTTATTGGGATATTAGCGGAGACAAGGCTCAACCTTCGGCTGGCCGAAGATTGAGCCTTGGGAGGAATTAATAAAAAATCCTCCGGACCCTGATGGATCCGGAGGATATGTTTACTTGAGATTAAGGGGCGGAAGAATTTTAGGTTTCTTGCCCGGCATGTGGTTAACTGTTTTAACCACCCTGGTTCCGGTTGATTTCTCAATTTCTTCCGCCCTCTGAAGCGCTTTGGCTTCAGTGCAAGGCGCTAATATTCTACGGCTTCCATCCTCCAAGTAAACAACATTCTGGCCTTCATTTAAGTGCGCGCACATAACCTTCCCCTTTTTGTTAAAATTTTACCTCCAAAAAATTTTGATAAGCTAAATCTAGCAGTAAAGATTTGGGCGGTCAAGAGGGTGTTCATGTTAGCATGTTAGCATTTTATCATTTTATCTTGTTATCATGTTAGAATGTTAGCATGTTAGCATGTTAGCATTCAGGTTTAAGCGTCCTCTCTTGAACCTGGGCAGTTCTGTTTTTCAATTTCGGGAAGAATTGTTGAGGTTCAGGCGAGGACGCCTAAACCTGAAACGAATTATCATATTATCTTGTTATCATATTATCATGTAGACATGAATATTTAAACATACAAACCCCGTAAAATCGCTTTGCGAAAACAGGGCCAAGCATTTAAGCATGTTGCTCACCCCCAAGGTTCAACCTTTGGCCAGCCAAAGGTTGAACCTTGGGGGGGGTGAAAACATTTGGCATCATAAAAACCGACGCTTGAGTTTTCAAGCGCCGGCTGGACTACTTTTTTTCAATGATATAGATAAGATAAATGCTCTCCGTAGTCGAAAAAGGCTCCCACCAGCCTTCTTCGGCTGTCAAAAACTCCGACGGCCTTGGCCTTTCTCTGGAAAAAGATGCCCAGAGCTGCATTCATCGCTTCAGAGTGCAGAACAGGTTTATCAAATTGGTAAGCTTCATTATCAGAAATGCGGCATAGATAAAAGTCTTTCTTATTAATGTTTAGCATAAAGCCTCCTTGGCTATTTTTATGCCACCTTGGCTTCCATCAGAAAAACCTGCAGAAGAACTTTTTTCAGTTCATGCAAAATTGGAAAGAAGCTATTTCTTCCCGTGTTTGCCTTTGATCTTTTTGTTTAATAGATGTTTACCGGAAGGATTGTTTTCTTTGTCTGAAGATGTTACCCATATTGGCTTTCCATTCGGGTTTAAAACTTTGGCGTAAATTCTTTTGCCCCATTTGCTTTGCAGTATGCGAGAAGCATCATAAATTACTTGCTTTTGTTGATCCTCCAACTTGCTAACAAGCCTTCTTAGAATTACAACCCTGGCCAACAAAGCGCGCCTGTCGTAAACCTTGTAATAATAAACAACCGCAATATTTCCTTGCTTAACAGAACTGTTACTCATATAAAAACCTCCTCCAATTGAAGTTTTCTATTCAATACCCTTAAACATGGGCAGGCCATTCCCGTCGGTGGGAACATAGATGGTTCCCTTTCTATTTTCCAAATTTTTAATGTACTGATAATTCAGAAATCTGTCGGTGAGACTTTCGTTGATGATTCTTTGAGACTCTCTCTGCCCTTCGGCTTCAATGATTTTCCTCTCTTTTTCCTTCTCTTCTTTTTCCAAGACAAATTCCATCTTCTGAGCTTCTTGCTGGGCTTGGAGTTTTTGTTCGATGGATCGGCGCAAGTCCGGCGGAAGTTCCACGTTCCTTAGTAGCAAATCCTCCAAAACAATTCCTCTATCGCCGAGCCTGTCTCTCAAGTCATCGGCGATTCGCTCGGAAGCCTCTTTTCTTTTGTCGGAGTAAACCACTTTGGCGTCATACTGGGCAATCACTTCTCGGATGGTGCTGCGGATAGCCGGGCGGATGATTTTTTCTTGGTAGTTCAAGCCAACGTCCCGATAAACACCCGAAGCCGAAGCTTCTTCCAAATGATACAAAACCGTCATATCCAAATCAACTGTCAGCCCCTCTTTCGTCAAAGCTGAAATAGCGTCGGCTCCGGTTTTCTCCCCTTCCAGCTCGGTATTGCTCATAGTGTAGTCCTCAGTCCGAATGCTCATCTTCTGCACCTTGGCCAGGGGATTCTTGAAATGAAAACCGGAAGAAAGCTCCTCTTCCTTGACCTTCCCAAAAAGCGAGTAAACTCCTGTTTGGCCGGCTTCCACCACCACGATCATAAAGGGAAGCAACAGAGCGGCAACAACAACCAAAACAACCCATTTGACCTTGCCCTTGAGTTTCTCCATCAAATCGTTCGGGGTAACATTGTGTATATTTCCTGTATTCATATTTTTAAAATTAGAATTAAAATTCGCTTTATTAAAATAATTTTTCAAGCCGGCCAACTTGTCCGGGTTTTTGGAAAAATAAATAAAAAGAAACAAGATGATCAGCGGAATAGCCAAACCTCCGAGCGCAAAAAACAGAAATAGCGCCCCGAATAACAGGGGAAATATCTTCATTTTATTTTCTTCCAAGGAATTCATTGATTTTTTCGTTTACCTAAACCCGACAATCAGTGTTTGTCGGGTTTAATTGTCTCATAAATTGACGTTGCGCGCGAACTTCTGGCTCACATTAGGATCTAATGGCTAGGTTTGAAATAAAAGCGTACCCCCCTAGCCTTGATTTTTCAGGGTACTGATATTACACTAATCGGATTCGCTATGAATCTATTTTTAAGCAATTAATGTAATTTCAGTACTATGAAAAAGAATGAGGCTAAAAAAAATTTCAGCAAGCCCATAAGATGTCCCGGGAAGGAAAAAGCAAGATTCAAATAAGCAAAGAACTGGGAATAAGAAAAGCAACAATTATAGAATGGCTCAAGCAGGACAAGTATCAAGACAAGAGAGGTTGGAAAAAGGACAAAGCAAGGAAATACACGGACAAGCGAGTCGGGGAAAAAATCTGCCAGCTCAGGGAAGATAGAATATTGGAAAAGAGTTACTTCATCGGCAGCGAATACCTGCAAATGGATTATGCCAATAATTATCCCTGCGAAGAGCTGCCATCGGATTGGTTTATCAAAGAAACAATCAGGAGAAATAATCTTCAAACCAGGAAGCCGAAAAAGAGAAAAAAGGGCGGAGCGGAATATTTGCTTTTTCCGTCAAGATCGATCAAGAGTTTGGGACATATCCACCAATCCGGAGATTTTATCGGAAAGAAATATATTAGCGGGAGATCCGAGCCTGTGAACATACTTTCTACCAGCTACTACTTTCCCTTCAAGCTGTATGAAATAGCCAGACTGCCGGCGGAAAAGGCTGTATATGCGATAGAAAAGCTTTATCTGCAATGGCAGATTTATCCCATCCCCGATGTATTCCGTATGGATAACGGGCTGCAATTCAGAGGAACAGCGAGTGGCAAGAGATCATTGGGAAAATTTGTGATCTTCCTCTTGAACCTCGGTGTTACTCCGTTGTTTGGAGCTCCGTCAAAACCTTGGAATAATCCTCACGTTGAAGGCCACAACAGAGTTTTCAATGAAAAAGTCTGGAAAAGAAACCATTTCAAAGATTTAAATCAGATTGACAATGAATGCGATAGATTTAATGCTGAAGGAAAAGAACTGTTCCGATTCAAGTATTCCAATTTTATCATAAACAATTATCAATTATGCAATTTTCTTGAAAAGAAGCATCAAATTAAAATCAACAGATTAGAGACAGTTAAAAACAAGAAAATCTGTTTTGTCCGTTTCGCTGAATCTTTTGAAGAAAAAGGCAATGCATTTTTTACTATTATGAATGAACAAGTTGCCGTTCCGGAAAAATATACCCATCAATTTGTATTCGCTGAATGGTATCTTGATAAAGAGGAATTGATAATTTATTCAGAATACAAGAAAGAACGAACAATGATCAGGAAAATGAAATTTGAAATAAATTGCTAGTACGGTTTTATATCAAATTAAGCATCTAATGATTACCAAAAAGGGTTTTGTAAAGAGATTCTGATTTTTGCCCCGCTCTGCGGGACACCCCGCTATAGCGGTGGCATTCAGAATGACAAAAACATCAAAGTAATCAATTCTTCAATGGTTTCATTAACATTGCCTCTATTTACTCACAACAACAAAACTTTGTCAAATTTATTAAAGCAATATGCATTTTTTGGCGCTGGCGGTATTTTTACCAAGGCCAGCCTAGGAGGTTCAGCCTCCACTCAAAGCAACTATTCGTCTCCAGAAGTTCGACTTCTGGGATTTATTTTCCCATGCGATAAAGAAAGACGCGCTTGCGTAGGCAAGCGCGTCCGTAAGTACCTCTGAAGATGACCATTTTATTTGCAATTCTCGAGGCATTCCTGCTTTGCTTCTCCCGACAGGTTATTGCACATGCTGCATGGAACTTGCTGTTGCATCTGCTGAGGAGAGGTTTCACTTCCGCTTGGGGTGTTGCCGCCCTGGCTTGGATCCTGCATCTGGTTTTGCATTTGTTCCTGCATCTGGTTCATCTGTTGAGAGAAATCCATGAATTCAATGTCTTCCGGGGGATTGAACATGGATTCGTCAGCGTCCCACCTGGAACAGTTGAAGTCAAAGTTTTTATCTGCATCAACGCCTTTCATGGAGTTCGATTGCTCGCTCTGTTGCTCGGGAGACTGTGTCCGCTGCGCCTCTTGAACTTTCATCTTTACGCCGGTGTCTGCTTGAGATGTCCATGAGTAAATAAAATCATCATCACTGATAGCAAAGGCTTTCATGCTTTGAGGCTCCGTAAGATTCAACTCCTGTCTGTAATTTTCTCCGGAAACATAAACCACGCCATCGCCCTTTTGCTCCGGATTATCCATGGACCACTCACACTTGAGAGCATTGCCTCTTTTCATCAAATCGACAATGGATCCCGAGAAAGATCCGGCAATCCCTTCTTGTTCTTGGGATTGCTGTCCATTGGACTGTTGACTGGATTGCTGATTTTGATTTTGATCTTGCTGCTTGTCTTGATCCTGTCCGCATCCGGATAGGAATAAAGCAACAGCAAAAACCGTCAACAATCCCGCAATTTTTTTCTTCATATTGTTTTATTAAAGTTTATAGATTTCATTGTTCAATCGTTCAATTGTTTCATTGTTGGAAAAGGGGTCGGAATTATTTGTCGGGACGGAGAGAATCGCCCGCCAGAGGCGGATTTCATTTTGTTACTAAATCAAAGATTTAGACAAAATGTTAAAACTCTCGCTACACCAGTTTAAGCTTTAAGTTTCTGTCGGGACGGAGAGAATCGAACTCTCGCTACACCCACCCCACCTGTGGCTTCGCCACGAAGTGGCAGGCCATGGGCGCGTACATTTTTAATTAATATTAACATCTTCTAATCTTTTATTGATATAATTATATCCCTTATGGGTTTTAAAAAACCTTTCCTTTTTTCTTGCATCTTTGGAGTCAAGACACTTTTCTTTAAATAAAAGCTTTAAAGGCCTCCTGTTTTTTGTTGATCTTACTTGTCCGCTGTTGTGTTCCCTTATTCTTCTCTCAAGATTATTTGTGCTTCCAATATATCGACAATTATCCTTTAAGCTAAGTAAAACATACACTTCCCACATTTTTAAAATTTATCTTTTTGGGACAATAGCTATAACTGGTCGGACTGCTGGGAATTGAACCCAGGCTACACGCACCCCATGCGTGCGTACTACCATTATACTACAGTCCGGAGATGTATTATGAAGTTTGTATTTAGTATTATGGAAGATGGCGCTTGATTTGTCAATTTTATTAAAAAAGTCTAAAATAGAAATATAATCCTAAATTAAAATGAAATGAAATTAAACTGGAAAAATTCGCTAATCATTTTATTGCTGATTCTTGTCTTGGGGGGCTTTTTAAGGATGCACAAGCTGGAGAATCAGTCTTTCACGGCCGATGAATATTTGGGGATCAACGCGGTTTACGGCAAGGTGCAAACGGGAGAGTGGAAATTTTGGGATTGGAACAACTGGCAGCCCAGGGATGAAAAATACACCCGGGGATTGGTTTATTACGGGCAATCCGCTTTTCTGTTGAACTATCTCGACCCTACGGAAGTCAACTTCAGGATTCTTAGCGTCATTTGGGGAATGATGGCTATTGTGCTGATGTTTTTTGCGACTTACTATTTTACCAAAAATTTTATTATTTCCCTTCTGTCTGCCTTTTTGTGGTCAATAAGCATCTCGGCCATTACTTTCGACCGGCACTTCCGGATGTACGCTATGTTCGCGCCGGTTTATCTAGCCCTCTCCTTGTTTGTTTACCGCTTTCTGGAATCAAGGCCCGGCTTGAAATTAAACAAAATCAATTTTTTAAACAAGCTCTCCAAAAGGACGGAGCTGAATTGGTATTGTTTTTTCTTAGCTGTTTTTCTCCTCTGGCTTTCTTTTTCCACCCACTTGTTGACCGTTAACCTCTTTCCGGTAATAACTCTTTATTTGATAATCTTAGCTTACGCGCAATACCGGAAAAACAAAAACTGGAAAAACAAGTACGCTTACCTCCTGGCGATACCGGTTGTCTCGCTTGCCGGGCTCTTGGCCACGGGCATCTACAAGCGGGCAGCCAGCTTTTTCGACTTCCCCGTCAATCATTTCAAGCATTTGGAGAACATCACCTTGGACTACAGCCACACAATCCTTGCGATGACCTTGCTGGTTTTGGGAGCAATTTACCTGATCAGCCGAAATTTCAAAAAGGGTCTCTGGCTGACACTCTCTTTCGCCGTTCCCTTCCTGCTGGCCATTTTTGTCTGGGACAGAAATCCGGGAGACCAGTATATCTACTTTATCCAGACTTTTGAAGTTATCTTGATAGCTTCCGGCATATACTTTGCCTCCAGCTGGCTAGCGGAAAAATTCCGAGGAAAGCACTGGTACGATTTTCTGTTTAAAAAAAACAAGCATGGCTTGGTTTTCTGGGCAATCGTGCTTTATTTAATTTTCGCTGTTTATAATTTCGGCTACTGGGATCAAGACAACAGCTTCTACAAAAAAATAGCCTACTGGGATAATTCCAATTACCGGGAAGTGTTTGCTTATTACAAAAAACACCGCTCTCCGGACGCTCTGCTTGTAACCCGTGATTTCCGCAATTATTACTACGCCAAACTGGAAACCCCTGTCTTTGACTTCGGCGGCGAAAATCAAGAAGAAGACAAACTCACCCTGGAAAAAATCAAAAATCTGGAACAAAAAAACAAAGAAGTCTGGATCGTCATCTCCACCAACGACCACGCCTACATCAAATCCCCCGCCCGTCACTACATCCGCGACAACTACGAACCGCTGGAATCCCGCTACGCCAACGATTCTATGGAGATTTGGAGGTGGAAGAAATAAACAATTGTCTTAAATAAAAAAAGGCCCTGGTAATTTTATCACCCGGGCCTTTATCTTTTTAGTTAAAGAACACACGTGGAAACTGCGTCAGAAGCTCCATGAACTATATCGGAGTTTCTGATGGTGGCCATTCCCTTATGGAATATACTGGTTCCATCTGAATTCAAGAAAACAAAAGGAGAGAATCTGGCTTTTCCTTCATAACTGGCGACATTTCCATTTTTTACTTCTATGGAAAATTTATCTGAGGAGTTAAACTCCTGCACCAAAGGAATGCCAAATTTTCCACCTCTCCAAGAATTAGCCACCGGTCTGCCGTTATTGTCGGCAAGGGCCAATATTGATTCTTGCCAAGCCTTGCTGCCGATGCTTTTTCCAAGATTCAACGACGTTGTCTCGGAAGAAATCATTTTTTCCATTTCTCCAGACTTAACAAGATGCTTCTTGATCAAATTCCTGGGATAATAGGCAACGGTTTCGCTGTTGCCTTCATGGAGAAGAAAAGTTGTCGCGACAGACTCTTTGAACTTCACAAATTCATCTTTTCCCATGTACATGACCCAATACGGTTCATAAGTCGGATCATGCAAGACAGCCATCCAGATTTTACTACCCAAAAAGGATAGACCTGGATGAAGAAATTGTTTATTTCTCTTTTTGCGAGAAGTTGCCAAAGCTTGTTTATTAAGTTCCGGCAGATAATAAAACCTATCCACAAAACAGCCCTTGGGAATTCCGGTCTCCTCAATGTTTCCCAAGCTGATGTTGATTCCTTTTTCTTTTACGCGTTTCACGAAATAAGAGCAATCGCTTTCATACCCCTTGAAAGCATTATTGATCCCATAGATAATTTTTTGGTCGTCAAGTTTTTCTCTTTCAAGAAAGGAAACATAGTCTTCAATTAAATTGCTTTTTCCCAGCAATTGTTCTTCCGCGCAGGAGGTTACGCCTCTTCCTCCCGGCATCGTTTCGATTTCAACAATATATGGCCTCCCCGAGCTGACCACTATGTCCAACCTAAACACACAAGCCAAAGGAGCGCTATCTATATAATTGTTGAAAAAATTGACCATATCCTCTCCGACCTGTCCAGCAACAATTTTTTTAAGAGTTTGATCATTTTTGAATATTTGAGAACAGGCCTTAAAAAAAAGCCCGAAGTCTAAATGACTTATTTTCTCAAGAACTTCGCCTGCTTTCAATGGGGAGGAAGGCACAATTGGCTCTCCTTCTTCCTGATAAAAACTTCTCAACACTTCATTGATCAGCATAACCCCTCCTGTTATTGTTTGTATATTTTGTTTTTCAAGAACAAAAAACCGATCTTTTGAGACCGGCTTTTTGTTGAGTTTATTGGGAAGAAAATTATATTTTAATAAAATCATCAAAAAACCGGCCTCTAGCATAAGCATGAGCATAAAAACAAAAGCCCCAAAACAACATACTGCCGATTTTTTGATTTGAATTATTCATAAATAAAATTTTTTACATCTATAAAAAATGTAACAGAAAAAAAATATTTGTCAAATTTTTGGTATTAATATCTTCCTGTTAAACTTTTGCCAGTCTTTTCAAAAACCAATATATTTGCTCCATCTCGGACAAATCCACATATTCATTATGCTGGTGAGCATTATGATAGCCCGAGCCTAGGGTGGCCACATTAATTCCATGGCTATTAATAACATTGGCATCGCTCCCGCCAAATGTAGCAAAGAAGTTGGGTTTTAAATCCATCTCATTATAAACTTTTTCCATTTTTTTTATAATGCCTCTTTGTTGGCTCAATTTATAGCCCTCAAAAAAAAGTTCTTTTTGTACTTGACAGGAAGCTCCGTGTTTTTTGGCTGTATTTTTAAATATTTTTTCTATTCTTTCGCCTTCTTTTTGAGCCAATCGAGTATTAAAGCTTCTTAACTCCGCCTCCAGTTCGGCTTTCCCTGGAACTGTATTGCGAGCAGTTCCGGATTTCAGTATCCCTATGTTCCAGGTAACTTCATTGTGAGAATAACCCCAATTTACGGAAGAAATAGCCTCAGAAGCTACTTGCAAAGCGTTAACGCCATTTTCCGGTTCTCTGGGATGAACAGCTTTGCCCGTAAACTGGGCATCAAACTTAACAAAGCACGGCGCTTGACTGACCACTTGAGTAACCGGCCCATCTTCATCAAGCACCACTCCTTCAATGGAATCAAGCAAAGAATAGTCCAAATTTATAGCTCCACGCAAGCCGGCTTCCTCCCCCCTGGTAAAAACCGCCTCGATGGCCCTTTTGTTATTCGACTTATCACTAGCATAATCAACCAAAAATTCAACAATAATCGCAAGCCCCGACTTCGGATCGGCCCCCAGAATATTTTCGCCGCTTGATTTGATTACGTCTTTGCGTTGAGAATATTTAACGTTCGGATTCGGCTCGGGAATATCCATATGAGTATTAAGCAATAAAGGAGTGCCTTTCTCTTTCCCTGAAACTTTAGCTATTAAGTTTCCAAAACTGTCTTTTTGGATCTCAATATCGTTTTCCTTTAATCTATTCATCAAGTAACTAACAATTTTGTTTTCCTCAGGATAAACTTCGCTGATATTTATCATTTCTAGAAAAGTTTTTTTCAAACGGTTTTTAATCTCGCTCATATGGAACGTTTTAATGCTTATTTCTAATGACAACATACTACCACAAAAGAAAAAAACGGCATAGCCAAGATTGGTTATGCCGTAATTATGGGATGAATTAATCATCTTCCCACTTCGCCCCGCACTTGGGACAAACATTTTCCCTTTTTTGAGGATCTTTTTCGAAGGCATGCCCGCAAAAACAAACAACTCGATTGCCCCCTATGGGATTGTAGAAAGGTACCATGATCTCCTCCTTTTGTAGTTTCAAAATTAAAAAATCCGGCTCGAGGCCGGTTTTTAACTTTCTTGAATTTATGAATGTTTAGTTAAAATGAAAACCGGCCCTGCGTTGAGGAATAATAATAGCAATAATAATGCCGGTTATAAATTTAACTAAATTCATAATTAAATCTTTCTTGATTATATTTATTATTTTATTAAAAAATGATTTGTTGTCAAGAAGAAAGTTCATTTTAATATTTTAACATATTAACATTTAAACAGTTTTTTCATTGACTAGTGTTGTGAGCACATAACAAATTAGCTTTTTTTAGCGAAAGTCAGAAGTTCGAATTCTGCGGATGCAGAAGTCGAACTTCTGACTGATTTTTCTGAATTTTCAAGCCAGGATTAAAATTAGCAATTGAAAAACCCCGCCGAGTTTGGCAGGGTTTTGGTTTTTTTTATTGGCAAAACGTTTATGCTTTGTTAGCAACCCCCTCTTGATTAATTCTTTTCATTTCCTCAAATTGCCTGCAGCGAAAGCAAATTTCGGTTCGCTTATCTTTATCGGTTATTAACGGGGTTGCCTTGCACCGCTTGCACCATTCCTTGACTTCACTCATAATTCTTTCATAAGCGTTCATAGCCAATCTCCTTTTCTGTTTAAATTCGACAAGAAAAAAGCCATCCGGGTGGATGGCTTTGCTGAAAAATTTAAAGAACAATTAGATGCAAAAAGCCACCCGAGATTTCTCGGTCAACAACAATAGCAACTGTTGCTGAATACTTTTTTGCATCCGAAAATTTTAAAAATTAATTGGAGCAGGCAGGATCTCACTGCCTGCTCCGTGAATAAGGGAGAGATATCGCTTGATGGCGATACTCCCCAGACGCCTCAGCCGGAGCAGAAGTGGTAAGCTTCGTTTAGCCGGCCGGGGATTCTGTGTTCCCACGGCATCGAAATTTTAGGAGGCGTGAAGAGATATTTGCTCTTTTCTTGCCAGTTTTGCCTGAATAATTCGTTGCATATTTTCCTTAAAGTCTGCCTGATTTCTTTCTTGGAGAGCCTTCCTGGCTCTTTTGCGAGCATCATCTTCAACCTGCAAACAAAACCATAATTTCTCCATAAAAGTAGAGCGTCCTGTTGAGTTGCCTGGATCAATAAATTCTTTTTTTCTGATGTCTCGCCCCTGCAGAGCCATTTTAAATTCATCCTTGTTTAATTCACCTATCTGGTGAAGCCCCTTAACCGCCCTTCGATAATTTCTCGTGCCAGGGTTGGATTCATAAAACTTGCGATTCAACTTGGTTCGAATCCTCACAACCTTCGATGAATTAACTTTCTCCGCCTTCATAAAAAACCTCCATCGTGAAATTTTAAAAAGCCTCCTACTAACAAAAAGAACAAAAAAGCCAATCTCGGCGATCGGCTTTGGTTTATCTGAAACTTTTTGCATCTTTTCAAACAAATCAAAGCCGATCGTACGCTCCGTACAACAACCCCGCCTTCATAATGACTTTGATTTGATTGTTTTTCATAAAATACATCTTTAAGATATCTCCATTTCTCAATATATCTTTATACAAAATTCCTGTCAAGAGGATGTAACAGAGGATGTAACAGGGTGTCAACGGGCATGCAATTGATGTGCATGCAACAGATGTAACAGATAATGTTTTTAACGTTTTCAAAATATACCCGGACTTTCAATAAACAATCAAGAGCCGTGGCAAATCTCTTCTATCAATATTTAGTCGCTTAAATAATTCACATCCTCATATACTTATCCCAATAATTATAAAGTTCGGCGGTGGAGTAAACGTCCTGCATGTTGTATTCGGCGATTTTCTTGTATTCTTTGTTTTTGAACAAACCGGCAACTTCGTTGCCATCCACTCCATCTTCCTTGGGGCTTTTGATGCCGAAGGCTCGGCAGGCCAAATGCAAATTCGGCCTTCTGAAGACCGCTCCATAGAAGGTCAAGTGATCCATCAGATCCACATGCTTGGCTCCGGTTTTCTGCATAGATAAATACCGATTGGACATTAAGTCTTTGCTGGGTTTAATCTCGTGGATAGCCGAGCGGATCATTATAAATGGCACATCAAAGCCCTTGCCGTTGAAAGTAATAAACTCATCGGCGTGTTCAGCCACTTTCCAGAAGTTTTCCAAAATTTCCTTTTCCGTGCAAGGCCGATATTTAATTCCGTTTTTTTCGGTTTCTTTCAAGTTTTTACCCGGCGCTTGAAAATAAACCGCGCCTGTTTGAGAATTGTTCTCCAAAGCAGCGACAGAAACAATTTCTCCGGTCAAAGGAGAAAATCCCAAGCCCTCCTTGATGTCTTTAATGCCTTTATCTTTTTCCTCCTTAGT
The DNA here is from genome assembly GCA_034522495.1 of Candidatus Moraniibacteriota bacterium. Lineage (GTDB taxonomy): Bacteria > Patescibacteriota > Minisyncoccia > Moranbacterales > DUUL01 > JAXHLG01. The sequence goes on from JAXHLG010000002.1 coordinate 784,134, forward strand.
TTTGGCCGTTCTTTCTACCCAATCAGTCAAAACTTTCTGAGTGGTTTTGTCAATTTTCTCAAAATCTTCTCCCACCGTTTCAATGTCAAACACAATTTTTTTCATACATATTTATTAATTTTTATATAAACAATATCTCCAAAACCCTTTAACAAAAAAGCAAAAACCATGATACTTTGTTTGTATGTATGCAAACATGCAAACAAAGCATCCTCTATTAAAAACCGCCGGCTTATTGCGCTTTGCATCTTAATCGCGCTCCTTACTCCCGCACAACCGCTGGATCAGCCAGCCGCTGAGGAAAGAGAAAATGATGATGTAAACGGAAATAATAATCGTGAAAGCCAAGCCGAAATAATAGACCATTACCGGGAAAAAGGGAATTTTAACATTTCTGTTATAGAGAAAAACAGCAATAAGCGAGTTTTTCATTCCTTTTTTCCTCATATCCTCAAGCAAAGGAAACAGCACATAAGGCGGCCCGGAAATCAAAATTCCGGTTATCATAGCCCAAATCCAGCCTTTCCAGCCGGACTCTTCACCCAAGTGCTTTCTGATTTTGTCCGTATGGAGAAATTTGTTGATTACAAACATAATTCCCAGCACCAAAACCAGAACAGGAATCAACCGCAAGAACATTTTCCCAGTCTCCTGCAAGCCGGTCATCACCAAGCCAAAATCCAAAAACGCCGCACCGGCATAAACCGCCAGCACCGCCAGCAAGAATTTAATACTCAAGCTTGTTCTTTTAAGCCGCTCCATTGAATAAATTTAATGTCAAAACTGTCGCCACCGCGATCACAATAGAAAAAACAAAACTGATAAAATTCCGCCATAAAGCAAATTTCTTCCCCAAATGCTTGATCTCCAACGGCAGCATCACCGAGCCAACCGTGGCCCAGGCTAACATAAAAGCCGTTATCGCCACCAGGCTAACCCCTGCGCTCAACAACTCCCCTCCAACCACATAACTGGTCACCGGAATACCAAAGGATATGCTTCCGGCTAAGGCGCCGATCAAGGGGTCCAGCAAATAATTGCCGGTAAAAATATCCGCGTAAGAATCTCTTAGCAAGGGATTAAGCAAATTAATAATCAATAAAATCCCCGCCATTATCGGAATGGAAGTCTTAAACGTCCTCAATGCTTTCAAAAACGCCTCCTTGGAAGTCAATGTCTTGCTTTAATAATTAGGGCCTGCCCCGCATTGCGGGGCAAATAAGGTAAAATATTTATATTTTTAAAGCGGTGCGAAATTAAATTAAGCTTCGCACATTTAGCATCCCCCATAAATCTGCGCTTGCCCCGTTGCTGCGAAGTAGTTTTACGGGGTGGTAATGCGCATAAAATAAGCGGGGTATAGAATTTTTTGAAATTCCTATACGATAAATATAAAAATTTTGCATTTTGAATTGTCATTTTGAATTTTGCATTTTGAGTTTTGAGTTTCTAATCATATCTTCCTCAACTTCCTCGAATGCCTCTTGTAATCAGCGATAGTTTTCCCCACCAACTCCCAGAACCTCTTGGAGTGATTCATTTCTCCCAGGTGGCAAAGTTCGTGCACTATCAAATAATCCACTAACTCATCCGGCAAAAAAATGATCCGGTAATTAAAATTCAAGTGTCTCTTAGTCGAACAACTGCCCCAGCGCGTCCGCTGGTCTCTTATCGCAATCCGCCTGTATTCAAATCCGTAAAATTGATTATAATGTATTAACCGCCTGTAAACAAGCATTCTGGCATTTTCCTTGTTTCTCAAGTATTCCGCTCTTCCGCCCCAGTTCAAAAGCCGGTCCTGTTCGCTTTGGACTTTTTCCAACTGTTTTTTAATCCAGTCCTTTTTCTCCAGCAAAAAATTCTCCGCTTTTCGCTCTCCGATCCACCAGGGATAAGAAACAGAAACCTCCCCTCGGCTATTGACCGAAATCCGCAAAGCGTTCAAACCTCTTTTACGCCGAAAAAAGCACCTCAAATTTTCCCCGTCCAATTTAATTTCCTTTTTCATGTGTTTGTATTATAAATCTTGAATTATGTATTATGAAGCCCGCATGATGCCACCGATTAGCAAAATTATTATAATAATTAACAAAACACAGCCTACAAATCCCAAACAAAGCACAAATTACAATCTAAAAATTACAAACTTCTTTATTTTTGTGTTTTTAATGATTCATTCAGAAGTTCGAATTCTGCGGACGCAGAAGTCGAACTTCTGAATCTCCTTCTTCTTTGTACTGCATTACGCAAATTTATGCCTTTATATTTAATCCGATCACTGGGGCACACTTTTATTTCAAACCTAGCCAATAGTTGGGGGTAATCAGTGAGCAATTGATTAATATCTACATTAACAATAAAACAATTGAACAATTGAACAATTTATCCCATAAATTTTTCCCATTAAACCAATATGCTAATACACCAATAAACTAATCCTCTTCTTGATCCCGCTTTATCACCACCCCATGCAACTCAATCTCTTCCGGACACAGCCATCCGAAATCCCTGGAATCATAAGAGTTAGCTTTGTTGTCGCCTTCCACCCATAGGCAGCCTTTTTCGTTTTTGGCAATCAATCTTTTAGTTAAAATATCAATATCGTCATTTTTCTGTTTGCATTTCCGGCAAGTGAATACAATGATATCATTCTCGGAAACTCTCGCCTCCGGATCCACCGTCAGCTCGGCTCCCTCCCGGATAGTCGGCAGCATAGAATCCCCCTGGCCGACAAAATACTCCAAGCGATCCTGTCTCTGCTTCTGCTCCGCCATCCTAAATATCAAAACGGCGGCCATAACCAAAAACAGTCCCGCAAAAATTTTTTCCACTAAACTCGACCGCCTCCAACCCATCAAAAAATTTTATTTTTTATTTTTCCCCAAAGGTTCCACCCTGAGAAAAATTTCGCAATTTCCTTATTTCCAGCAATTTCAACTATATATCCATTTATATCAACCATATTTCTGTCGGTTTCCATCAGTTTCTAGGAATTTCTACTAATCTCAATAAGTTTTTATTATATATCCACTTTTATCCATGATATTATGAAACCACTGAAGAATTGATTATTTTGAAAATTTTGTCATTCTGATGAAAATCAGAATCTCTTTACAAAGCCTTTTTCGGTAATCATTAGATCTGAATCCCTCCAAAGGCGGACACGGCCCGTCAAAGCCGGGTAAACAAGTTCAGAATGACATTCTTCAGTGGTTTCATATTATAATTCAAACAGCAATTTAACAATGGAGCAATGGAGCAATGGAGCAATTAAATATCTTATCTATAAAAAACAAAAAACATTATCACCGCTGCCAGCAGCAATCGGTAATAGAAAAACCAATGATAGCCGATTTTTTCAATAAATTTCAGGAGTCCGGCAATGGCCAGATAACCGCTCAAAAAAGCCGCGAATATTCCCGCGGCCTCAGCCATGCCAACCCCTCCCGCAAAAAAATCCCCCGCCTTATATACAGAAGCGCCGAAAATCACCGGGGTCGCCATCAAAAATGAAAACCTGGCCGCCGATTTCCTGGTCATTCCCAGAGCCATTCCGGCTGTCATAGTAATTCCCGAGCGCGACGTCCCGGGCACAATAGCCAGGGCCTGAGCCAAGCCGATCAAGATTGCGTCCTTGAATCCCGCCTGCCCAAACTCTCTTTTTTTCTGAAAATATTTATCCGCCAAAAACAAAAGCAGACCGAAGAAAACGAGCGTGAAAGCAACAATCAGCGGACTTCGAAATACGCTTTCGGCTAGATCATTCAAAAAAAAGCCGGCCAGCACTCCGGGGACAGTAGCCACAGCCAAGATCCACAAATACATTTCATTATAATTCCCCGCTTTTTTCCCGGAAACAGCGGCTTTAAATATATCAATCCAATCCTTTGCAAAATAAGCTATAACAGCCAAAAGAGTTCCAAAATGAAGCGCTACGTCAAAAGACAAACCGCTATCCTGCCAGCCAAAAAGCCAAGGCGTCAAAACCAGATGCCCCGAAGAGGAAATCGGCAAAAATTCCGTTATGCCCTGAATAATTCCCAATATTAAAGACTGCAATATATCCATTCTAAATGTTTAGATGATTATATAATAGCCTGGAGGCTGAACCTCCAGTGGAGGTTCAGCCTCCACTTTTAAGCTCTCTTGTTTAAATGTTTAAATGTTTAAATGTTCAGATGACCCTACCATTTTACCACATTCATCCATAAATAAAACCCCTCCAAATAAATCCCAAATTCAAACCCCGGTGCCCCTTTTTCTCAAACAAGATTAAGAGTAGTATATTCGCAATAGATTTCAGCTAATAATTAATTGTGAATATGCAGCCGATAACTTTTTATGAAAGAGAAATAATCGAAGTTTCTTTGAGGCTAAAAAGAAAGAAAGCTTGGATAGCTCGAAAATTGGGCAGGGATTATTCTGTCATTAAAAGAGAGATTAAAAGAAATTCAGGGGAGCATCTGCCCTACAGAGCAATAGATGCCCAGTACTTTATGGAAAGGAGGGCTAAAAATACTAACAAGAGAAAACTGGATAAAGAAAAGAATCGGAAATTGAAAGAATACGTGGAGAAAAAAATTAGCGGGGATTGGTCACCGGAACAGATTGCTGGAAGATTAAAAGAGGAACCGCCTCCGGGGATTATGGAAACTATTAGCTATGAGAGTATCTATGACTATATCTACAACGGAGCAGAAAAGCACAAAGAACTCTACCGGCATTTAAGAGTTGGGAGAAAGCAAAGGCAGAAAAGATATTTTCGCAAAAAGCAAGGAAATAAGCTGAAAAATAGGGTTTCTATTCATTTAAGGCCAAAAGAGGCAGACAAGAAAAAAGAGTATGGGCACTGGGAAACAGACTTGGTGGAATTCGGCAGAAAACAGAAAGAGAATTTATCGGTTAAATATGAAAGAAAGGGAATGCTTTGCCGGCTTCACAAAGTATGGGGCAAATCAGCAATGGAGAATGAGGATTCTATTGCGGATACTATAGAGGGCTTCCCTAAATCTTGGGTTAAAAGCATGACCAGAGACAACGGAGGAGAAAATGCTAAGCATTTGGAAACCTTGGAAAACTTTGATGTCCCTTCTTACTTCTGCGATCCTTATTGCTCTTGGCAGAAAGGAGGGGTAGAAAATCTTAACAAACTTATTAGGCAATATTTTCCCAAGAAGGGAGATATTGCGAATGCTACGGAAAAAGATATACTGTTAGTGCAGGAAAGACTTAATAACCGTCCCAGGAAATCGCTTAACTATTTAACCCCCAATGAAATTTTTGTGAAACGCTCTTAATTTTTTAAAAAAGGGGCACTAAATTCTTGAATCTTTAAATGAAAGGGTTTTCTCTTTTTTTGCCTATCTATCTCTTCCAAAGCCCGTGCACGTTGCAGTATTCCCTGGCTGTCATTTTTTCCGGCTCGTAATCGAGGTAAAATTCAGCTTCCGGCTGCTCGCCCGGCTTCAAGAGCTTTCTTTCATACAATTCCCCGTCAACCCAAAGTTCAATCCATTCAATGTAGTGCTCTTCTTCCATCGGGTGAAGCACAGAACCGACTTTGGCTTTGTAGCCGGAATCAGTTTTCTCCAGAACCGGCACGTGTTTTTCCTCCAGCCCCTCTTCCTCAGTTTTCTCCTGCTTTAACTCCATTGGCTGCCCGCAACAGACCAACTCGCCTTCCCCGGTGTGCAAAACTTCCACAATATTCCCGCACACATTGCACTTGTAAATTTGTTTTAGCTTAGTCATAATGATTCATTTAAACATTTAATCATTTAATCATTTAAACAATAATTTTAAAAGTTCCAAAATTTAAAATTTTATAATTGAAATTAGCCTTTAACAATAAGCAATAACACCGAGTAATAACAACTGAAATATGACTAACTGATAACTGTGGATGGGTTTTAGTTTTAAGATGTGGCTTTGCGTTTTGACTTTTGCGTTTTGACATCATCACTAATAGTACTAAATCCAGAGACGACGCGCATTCAATTAAAAAACATTCCGATACACAACTAAAATTCCTCGCATTTCACCTGATAATATGCCTTGGGGTGATCGCAGGAGGGGCATTCTTCCGGCGGTTCAGTGCCAACATGCTCATAGCCGCACTCTCGGCAAACCCAAGCCACTTCTTCGTCTCTCTTGAAGACTTTCTGGCTTTCCATGTTTTCAATCAATTTTCTATACCGCTCCTCGTGATGAGCCTCCGCTTTGGCAATCGACCTCAGCCTGGCTGCAATTTCATCAAAACCCTCCTCTTCAGCATCCTTGGCAAATTTTTGATACATATCCGTATGCTCATAATTTTCTCCATCAGCGGCCGCTTTCAAATTCTCCAAAGTTGTATCCCATTTAGTCGGAACAAAAGAATCCGGCGTATAAATCGGATCCGTTTCCTCGCCGCCTTGGTTTTTCAACTCTTGGATATGGCGAAAAAGCCATTTGGCGTGCTCTTTTTCTTGCTCGGCAGTCTCAAGAAAAATCGCCGCAATCTGCTCGTAACCTTCCTTTTTTGCCGTTTTGGCATAAAAAGTATATCGGTTCCTGGCCTGGCATTCTCCCACAAACGCCTCCGCCAGATTTTTCAATGTCTTTTCCATTTTTTATATGTATTTAATTATTAAATAATCTAAACATAAAAACAAAAATTGTTTAAATGTTTATATGTTTAAATGTTTATATGAAACAAACAACGCGAAAGCTGCCCTTGCACTACCTCCTATCTACCGATTATTTCCAAAGAAGTGTTCGGGAACAAGGGTTGAATCGGAAATGGCTCGGACAGCTTTCATCACTTACTACAAAATCCCAATAATTTTCTTTCTTGATGATGGCCTGGAGGCTGAACCTCCACTTTCAAACTCTTTTGTTTAGGTGCTCAAATGAATCAAAGTTTTTCTTCATAATTATCGGCCCAATAGAATATTCTTTCACAGTACCAATCAGCTGACGTTGAACCTAAATATAATTTGGCTGCATAACATTCTTTATCTTTATCATGGTCATCGACACCCGGCACCTTATCAAGCTTCAAAGCCATCGCCGTTACTCCATCAATCAAACTCCACGGATCAGGCGGGTCATGACCGGTGGCAGCAGTTACAGAATCCTTGTAGCCCGTCCAAGTATCCGCCATAAATTGAGCTACACCCATGGCGCCTCCCGTTCCTATATAACTAGAAGGATTACAAGATACTTTTACGTCATCTTCATTATAGCCAAGCTCATCAATAATATCTTCAAAGATATCTTTTCTTTCTTTCATTAAATCATAAGATCTTTGACTTAAGCGACCGTTTTCATAAGCCTCCTTAGAGCCATCTTTAACTTCATCATAAGTACACCCACCAGTATATCTTCCCAAGTCCGATTCCACCACTAGCATCCCCAGCAGAAAGTCTTTTCGAACCCCGGTGGCATCGCTGGCAAACTCGGCCGCCTCCATAATATCATCCGTATCATAGCTTTCTCCTAACAAAGCGGACAACTCCCCTTCCACTTTGGCGATTTTAGCCCTCAACTCGCTTAGTGTTGCTTTTTTCTCTGAAATTTCTCTTGATTTTTGATTTAAAATAACGGCTTTTTGATTTTCTTGCTGCTGCAGCCTTTGTCTCTGACTCTCGTGAGCTTTCTGCACTTCTTCTTTTGACTCCTTTTTTTCTTCAATTTGCTCCTTGCCCTGCTCTATCTGACGCTTGTCGCGCCTAATCCTCTCAAGTGTCTCGCTGATTTTTTTCTGCAGGCCTTCATAGCTTTCCACCAATCGAAAGTAGCCGCCCAGGCTTTTGCTGGAGTCCAAGCTGACCAGTCCAATCTCCGCCATCCCTTTGCGAAAATGACGCAGATACTCTCCCAGAATTTGTTTCTTAAATTCAATATCCCTCTCCAGATCTTCAATTTTTTTGTTTTTGTTGCTGATTTCATCCTTATATCCGTCAATCACTTCTTGGGTTTTTTGAATTTCGTATTTGGTATTAATAATTCGGCGATTGACTTTCTGAAGTTCACTTTCCGCTTCCCGAGCCTCCTCTTCGGTTTCTTCCAGTTTCTCCTCTACATCTTCAGCCTCTTCTTTTAATTCTTCCTTTTCTTTCTTTTTTTCTTTTAGTTCTTCCTGATCCTCATCAGAAGATTCTGAAGATTCTTCGATATCGCCGGTGGATTGCTCTTCCCCTTGAGCTGAGACTAAAGTCCCTTGTTCAAAAAAGAAACAAGCGCTCAACACGAAAACAAACAAAAAAAGACTAGCCCCCAGACGCAGGCTGTCTTTTTTCGCCTCCTTATCATTCTTTTTATTTTCCGCTTCGGGTAGAATATTTTTTTTGGTTTTTTCCAAACTATGCATTTTATTACCCGCTTATATTTGTATCCGTTTTGCCTATATAAATCCTCAATTACTCAAAAACCTGCAAATCTGAAAACTTGACAGCTACCCCAATCCCCCAGCCAACAATTTAGCAATGGAACAATGGAACAATGTTTTTAAATTAGAACAATTCTCAACCCTCTTTCTTGCTTTCACCGCCCTCCGGCGATTGAGCTTCTCCTTCAGCGCCTTCTTCCTCATCTGTTTTCTCCTTGCCTTTCTCTTCAGTCTCTACTTGATCCATATCTACTTCCACCTTCTCATCCAGTCCTTCCAGTTCCTCATCGCTTCTGGGACGTCCCACGGAAGCCACGGAAGTGTCCTCATCAGTCATCAATTCCAATTCTTTTGGAACATCCAAATCTTTAACATAAATACCGTCATCAAAATCCTTCAAAGATGAAATATCCACCTTGATTTCACTAATCAAGTCTCTAGGGAAGCACTTGACCTCCACTGCGTCAAGGCTCTTAATCAAGGTTCCTCCCAACTCCTTAACTGCCGGCGATTCTCCGATAAAGTTAAGCTCGATTTCGGTTTCTATCTTCTCCCCCATTTTTACTACGTAAAGATCCACATGATTATACCTTCCCGAAATTGGATGATATTGAATATCGTGAATCAGAGAAGGATAATTCTTCTTGTCCCCTTCAACCTCAATATCCACCAAGGTGCTGCCTCCCGCGTTATTATAAGTATCAAAAAAATTTTGATAATCGATCCAAATCATTTTATTCTCTTTCAGCTCCGGTCCATACATTACCCCCGGAACCCAGCCAATAAAATTATTGCGCTGTTTTTTTTCTCGAGATTTAGCTTTCATTACAATACTTTTTTTCATAACAAACTCTTTTATTATTAAATCTGTCTTAACAAACAAGCAAATCAAGCGCAAATGCTTGCCTAAATTTAGAACAGTTAATTAGGGCCTGCCCCGCATTGCGGGACAAATAAGGTAAAATTTATATTTTTAAAGCGGTACGCTAAGCTCTAATTGCTTTTTCTACCCTTTTCATACAACTCCAGCACTTCGTCCGCTGAAACCGGCTGATTCCGCAAAAATTGGCAGGCTTCGCCGTAGTCCAAGTCTGTCAGCATTCCCATGGTCACCATTCCTTCTGCTTCCTGTCCCCTGGCAACCACCGCCAGCGAAGCGCTCGAACAAAAACCGCAACTGGTATGCACAAGCATAGCGCTTCTTTTCATCTGAACTACCCTGGCGTTCTCTTCTCGATATTTTCTCCCGCAAACAGGGCAATTTATTAATACATCGATTTCTTTCATATGCTTAGAATAGATTAACATCTTATTTAAAAGGAGTCAACGACAAATCATGCAAACATTTTAACATATAAACATGAACTTGGTATTTTTTTCTAACACTGATTTTTGTCACTCGTCACTCGTCACCAAATTCTAGTAAAAATAACTATACTAAAGTAGAAGTTTGTCTCATTAGCAACAGCAAATCTATAAAACAAAACGGCTTTTAGTTTTAAGCTGTGGCTTTACCATTTGAGTTTTGAATTTTGAGTTACATAAATTAAGCTTCGCACATTCAGCATCCCGCGTAAATCTGCGCTTGCCCCGTTGCTACGAAGTAGTTTTACGGGGTGATAATCCGCGTGAAATCAGCGGTGTATAGGATTTTTTGAAATTCCTATACGATTAATTAAGGCTCCAACAAACAACCTTGCTAGAATATTAATATGTCAACATGCCTATTTTACTCCTACACCTCTCATCCCAATTTATTACATCTATTTCTTTTCCGCAAGCTCCATGACTTTGTCTGCGATTTTGGCCGTAGCGTCCGGATAATAAAACTGCCTTATGTTTTTGCTCAATTCAATCTTTTTCTTATCATTAAAAGCTATTTCTTTTAAGGAATGCAACAGCATTTCCCGATTAAAATTCTTCTTCTCCATCACTACAGCCGCTTTCTTTTTAATCAGCTCATAAGCGTTTATTCTCTGATGATCGTTGGCGCTGTAGATAATGGGAGATAAAATAACCGGCTTTCCGTTGGCCGCCAATTCGGCAATAGTGGTAGCTCCCGCTCTGGAAACGACGACGTCGGCCAAAGCAATAACATCGTTAAGATGCTCTGCCAAAAATCCGACCGGGTAATAATCGCTATGGCCTAACTTATAACCCTTCCTGGCCATTTCCGCTTTAAGCGGCTCAATATGCGATTCGCCCGTCTGGTGGATAACCTGGAAATAATGAGTCATGTCTTTGATAGAATCCACTACCACTTTATTTATCATGTAAGCGCCTTGAGAGCCGCCTAAAAACAAAACCACCGGCTTCACTTCCTTCTTTAGTCCCAGAAATTTTCTCGCCTCCTCTTTCTTGCCGTTCAAAACATCTTTTTTGACCGGCAGGCCGGCTAGAAAAACTTTTTTATCGGGGAAATAGTCGCCGGCCCTTTCAAAGTTGACCGCCACGGATTGAACAATAGACCCGAGAAACTTGTTGGCAATGCCCGGCACAGCATCCGATTCATGAATAATCACCGGGATTCCATAAGCCCTAGCCGCCAAAACCACCGGCACAGAAGCAAAGCTTCCCTTGGAAAAAACCGCATCCGGCATATAAACAAAAAGATGCCAAAAAGATTGAAAAAGACCCACGGGAAATTTAATAAAATCCAGCAAATATTTGAAAGAAAAATACCTCCGCAGCTTTCCGCACAAAATATTTTTTTGAGCAATATTGTGCTTATTCATCAAGTCGCTTTCCAATTTTCCCTTGGGTCCCAAGAACAAAAACTCAAAATTCTCCTCTCCATAATTTTTCCTCAAATATTTGGCCACCGTGACCAGGGGGAACAAATGCCCGCCCGAAAACCCCCCACTCAGAACAATTTTTTTCGCCATACTTTTTATTTATTTATAAGATAAAATGTCTTTAGCAGTTTTTGATTTCAAAAACACAAGCAGGCTTATTTTAATAAGAATACCAGTTTGAAACCACTGAAGAATTGATTATTTTGAAAATTTTGTCATTCTGATGAAAATCAGAATCTCTTTACAAGGCCTTTTTTGGTAATCATTGGATTCTGAAGCAAGTTCAGAATGACATTCTTCAGTGGTTTCTGGTTTGTTTTTTTTATTATAACATATATTTCAATTCGAAAAAGTGAACAAAGTAAATCCCATAAATAAACACCGGTATAATTTTATGAAGTGTTTTCTTGAGAAATTAATTAAAAAATAAATCCAAATCTGCCTTGCAAAAAATTATTTTAAAATTTAACCTCTTCACATCTAAACCCCCTCGACACAATTTGTGCCGAGGGGGTGTGCTACTCGTTTAGAAGCATTTTTTTAAAAATAAGAAAAGTTCACTTCAAGTAAGATATTTTTTTCTTCTTCTTGTTCCAAGGCTGGAAAAAGCAGGGATCTGCGCGATCTTCCTGCTAATCCGGAAATTTTCAATTGAGATTCCAACTTTTCAAGTTTGGACAAAAGCAAGTACTTTTTTACTTGCATTGTTTTTAATCTCTCCTCTATCTCTTTAAGCTTCCCGCACTCATCAAAAATTTTTATTAATGAGTTGCGAAACTCTTCCAAACTAAAGATAAGATCGCTTCTGTTGTCGGATTCTCCAAAGTAATAATTGAACTTGGAAAAAACACTTCCATCCAAATAAAGCATGCAATAAAAATCCACAAAATTCATCCCAATCTCCTCCTTTTTCCCATAAACAAATTTCAAACCATTATTTGCATTTATGCAAACATGCAAACAAAATTTAGACGAAAATCAATCCTGTCCCGCAAGACAGGAAAGCCACAACCTCCTGGGCGCTTTATCCAGTTGAAATACTTGCCAACAATTAACAATTAACTTTTGACAATTAATTTCAGTTCAAGCCTCTCTTTGCAAAAAACTTTCCACTTTCTAAACTTTCTAAACTTTCTAACTAATTAAGTACGCCCGGTAGGACTCGAACCCACAACCTCCTGGTCCGAAGCCAGGCGCTCTATCCGATTGAGCTACGGGCGCATAATAACAATTGACACTTAACACTTAACACTTGACCAGACACCGTTATCAGTTTTTAAAAATGGAACAATAATTTACAATTTCCCCAATACACCAATAAACTAATACACCAACTTCCCTTCAATATTCAAAAATCTGAAATCTGCAATCGAAAATCGCAAATCGCAAATCCCGTCCCTTTCCCGGTTCAAATCTTTAAGTTTTCCAAAAAACTAATCAACTAATGAGCTACAAGCTAATTGGTGCCCCGCCGGAGAAAATGCTTACGTGTCCAGGGCAATACGCTTCAGCTTGCCAAGATAATCGGTACTAAAATTGCTTGCTGCAAGTTTTGATTTGCAAGAAATTCTTAACTCGCGCATTGCTTTAGATGAAGTAGCTTTCTCTCTTTTCAAACCCCCTTTTTCTTGGAGCGGCATTTTCCCAGCGGGACACTCATTTTTCCATCTAAAAATCTACGGCCATCGGCCTTGATTTTTAGGGAAAAATGGTGCGCGCAGAGGGATTTGAACCCCCGGCCGTCGGCTTAAGAGGCCGCTGCTCTACCAACTGAGCTATGCGCGCGGAAATGTATCTTAAATTAAGCTTCGCACATTTAGCATCCCGCGTAAATCTGCGTGATAATTCGCGTGAAATCAGCGGTGTATAGGATTTTTTGAAATTCCTATACGATGAATTAAGTATTATGTATCATGCTCGAAAAGCATTTTAAAAAATCATAATACATGATACATGCTTCATAATACTCACTTGTCAATTCTACCTTAAAACGGTCTTTTAGTCAATTGGAAGCAGGGTTTCCAGTTCATAAAAGTCTTTCACGGTTTTGAATCGCCCGTTGTCGGGCAAATCCGCGTACCGCCCCTCATTTCTGTTCATTCTGATCAGCTGCCAATTGTTTAAACGCTGATCCGCCGACTCCAGCTGGTCAGGCCTATCATCAACCATAATCGCTTGGATGTCAGAGTATTTTCTCTCTAAGTATTCTCCCTTGGATTCTTGTACTATTTCATAATCGCCTGCCAGTCTAGATACGTCGCTGTTTTCAATCTTGATCCGCTGCATTTTCTCATCCCCGAAAGAAAGTATTGATAAATCTTCTTCGCCGACTTTATTGACAAACCAATAAAAGTCCTCGAAAACATAACCGGAAAGATCTGTCAGAAAATCCTCGATTTGCTTTTTTGTCTTTTCTAATTTTTGCGGGCTTTCAGTAAATAGCAGTCTCAGTTGATTTTCCAGATCATATTTTTTTATCCCCTCGCGAATCTTTTTATAATAAGTTTTTTGAAATTCTTTTTCACTAACTCCGGCGTTTTTAAATAACTGAAAAAAATCGCTCTTAAAGTTTTTTGTGTTAAATATAACGTCGTCAAAATCAAGAAATATTTTCATAATAGAGTGATTTACATCATCTAATCTTTTTTATTAAGTTTTGATATTCTTCCATGTTAGCCAAGTATTCAACAACTCGGGCGACTTTTTGACTATCGTGCCGAATCAGCGATCTTCTTGCGGCCAAGGCATCGGCATTACTTCTTTTTTCTGTTTTATTGTTAAGCAAATCGGCTTCTACCAGTTTATAGCTTCGATTCTCTTTGTTTGCCAGTTCAACGAGGGTCTCGCCTTCTTCTTTGTATTTTTTTTCCAGTTCCTTTTCTGGCTTGGCGGCATTATACAAAACATAGTCAATTCTATCGCTTCCAATGCAATCATTTAAAACTGCAACGTAATCCTCCACGGTAAAATCGTCGGTTTGCCCCTTTTTGTTAACCAAGTTGGCAATATAGACAACCTTGCCCTTGGCCTTTTCTATTGCCTCCGCCATTCCTGAGGGCAAAAAACCGGGAACCAGACTGCAATAAAGATTCCCGGGACAAATAACAATTAAATCCGCCTCGTTGATTGCCTCTATCGCTTTTTCGTTAGCTTGAGCTTTCGGTTTAAGGTAAAGTTTGGTTATTTTTTTTCTTTTCAAATTTCCCGACTCATAAATCTCATTCTCCCCTTTCAGGATATCTCCGTTTTTGAACTCCAAAAATAGCTTGGTGTCACTCGTGCTGGCCGGTATTATTTTCCCTTTGATGTTAAGAATTTTCATAGCAACCTCCAACCCCTTAACAAAGCTTCCGTATTTCTTTTCTAAAGCGGAAATAAACAGATTTCCCAAGCTATGGCCTTTCAGTCCTCCCGAGTCAAACCGATAATTAAAAATATCACGCATAGCTTTTGACTCTTCACTCAAAGCGACTAAGCACTGCCTAACATCGCCGGGCGGCAAAACGCCCAGTTCGTCCCGAAGCCTGCCGGTGGATCCTCCGTCATCAATCATGGAAACGATAGCGCTAATATCAAAATCTGTGTTCTTCAAGCCGCTCAACACAGTAAAACTACCGGTTCCGCCTCCGATGGTTACTATTTTTTTGCCTGGCATAAATCACAATTAAGACACTACTCCATTTTTTTCTTGATCTCCTCAAGCGCCCGATTCAGCTGGGCATCATTTTGATTCTCGACATCTTCCTCGCTTAGCTCAACTTCAATGTCCGGACTTAATCCTTTTTCGTTAATAGAATCCCCCGCTGGAGTCAACCATTCTGCCACAGTAATCTTTAAACTTGACCCGTCATCCAAATTTTCCAGCTGTTGAACGGAGCCCTTACCAAAACTCTGCTTCCCCACCAGAGTGCTTCCTTTTTGATCCCTCAGCGCGCCGGCCAGTATCTCCGATGCGCTGGCGCTTCCTTCATTGATTAAAACCGTTACGGGAACTTCAGATAAATTTGAACCGCCTATAGCCTTGAGCTTGGTGACATCGCCGTTTTTCTTTTTTTCTTGCACAACAACTTCTCCCCTGGATATGAATTTGGAAGCCACTTCCACAGCAACATTCAAGTATCCGCCGGGGTTGTTTCTCAAGTCTAAAACGATTCCCTCGGAGCCATCAGCTATAGCCTTGGTAATTTCTTTGTTGAATTCTTTGGCAGTATCCTCGGAGAAGCTCACTATTTGAATATAGGCGATATTTCCGTCTTTTTTCTCGTACCTGACGCTCTGAAGATCTATTTCGTCGCGTTTTATTTTTATGTCCTGGGTTTCGGATTCCCCTTCCCGGAAAATGGTCAGCGTCACCTCGGTGCCTTTCGGTCCGCGTATTTTTTTAACCGCTTCATCTATGGCTAGGTCGGCGGTCGATTCTCCGTTGATCTTCATAACCTTGTCGCCGGATTTCAATCCCGCTTCCTCGGCCGGCATTCCATCTATGGGAGCGACAATGGTTAGAGTATCGTCTCTTATTCCGATTTCCGCTCCGATGCCTTCAAAACTTCCTTCCATATCCGTGTTGAAGGTTTTGGTTTCTTGGGGGTTCATAAAATTGGTGTATGGATCGCCCGTAGCCTCAAGCATACCCTCGATAGCTCCATAGACCCTCTCTTGAGGCTTTATTTGGTCCGCGTTTATATATTTGGAGTCAACCACTTGCCAAGCATCCCAAAAAACGCCGAAATCCACCTTCTCCGGCTTGTCTTTTTCCGCATTTTTCAAAAGAGATTTGGGGTTGGAAAGCTCATTAACAAAGCTGGAAATATCTTCCATGGGTGAGTTCCCCGGCTCGGACTGTTTTTTGCCCCAAGCCACGCCGACATAAAAAATCAGAACGCCTATAACCAAGAACCAGAAAAATCTGTTATTAGACCTTCTTCGCGCTCCGGAAATATTATTGTGGCCGCCGGAATTATTCATTTCCTTCTCCGAGGCAATATCTTTTCTGGAAAACATTTCTTTTTGAGGCTTTTTTCGGTTTTCGCCGCCCAGCCCCCTCTCTTTTTCTTTTTTTTCAACCATAACTTAAAATTATTCTAATTGTTCTAAAAAAATTTATTGAAATTATTAGATTTCTATAGAAATCTATAGAAACTTGTTGAAACTGATAGAAATTGATAAATTTCTCGCTACTTTTGTAAATAATAATGAAAGCGGGATCCCGCGGGGCAGTAAGAAAATTCAATGAAAATTGTGAATTGAAAATTGAAAATTATTAATGACTAAGTCAACTAATAATTGAAAACCTGCCTCAACTTTAATAACCTTTAACTTTCACACTTTATAAACTTATTAGTATGTTTAAATGCCTTGCCCCGTGTGAGCGATAGCGAATTTACGGGGTTTAAATGTTAATATGAATATGGCTTCCTCCACCCCAGCGTTTTGTGTTTCCAGAAAAATTTCAAAGCGCTTTGCAGATGAACTCTGGCATATTTATTGAAAAAGACTGCCTTTAATACGCTTTTGTTAGCGCTTTGCTTTCCATGGTAATGATATACTTCCGACCAGGGGTTATAAACAACCTTCAATCCCTTTTCCCAAAAACGCCAGCACCAGTCCACGTCTTCAAAATACATAAAAAAACTTCTATCCATCACCCCTATTTTTTCAATATTTTCCCGGCTGACCAGCATGGCCGATCCCATTATCCAATCGGCTTCCACCGGAGAATTTTCTTTATTTGTGTCCTTCATCAAAAACCGGTCCAGTTCTTTCTTGGCAAAAGAAAATTTCTTTAGAAATGTTCTGCGGTAGATAACAGTGCTTATTTTGTAAAACCTAAAACAAGAGTCTTGAACGGTGTTGTCAAAATTAATCAATTTCGGCCCCACCAGGCCGATATTTTCATTCTTTTTATAGTAATCAATCAGCTTCGCAACGGCTTTCTCCTCTTTCACGATAATATCTCCGTTGATAATAAAGCAAAAATTTCCCTTGGCCTCCTTCAGCCCCTCGTTTACAAGCCCGCCGAAACCTACATTCTCTTTGTGGGGAAGAAACTTCATTTGAGGAAAGTTCTCTTTCATCATAAAGGAGGTGTCTTCGCCTGTTTCTCCATCCGACACCACCACCTCGTAGCTAATCCCTTTTATATTTTCCCTTAGAGCCTCCAAGCACAACTTCAATAAAGCTGGGTTTTTATAGGAGGTGACAATTATAGATAACTGCATCGATAAATATTTCAAAAATTACCTGGATCTTTTTAGTCTTACAGAAAATCTATCGGGAAGACTTCGATATGCAAGCGGCTTTTCATCATTCACTATCTTCATTTTTCTCATCTTGTTCTTCCTCATCTGCATTTTCTTCCGTTTCAATTTTCTGAACTTTAATTTTCAAAAGAGTATCATCAGAATCGTGGGAAATGATTTCAAGCCCTTCCAAATCATCCTCTACATCAATTAAATCTTTGATTTTGTACTTGAAATCACCCTCTTCCTCAATTTCTATATCAGAAAGATCTATTTCAATCTCGTCATCCGCTTTTTTTAAGTCATCCTTTTCCCCTTCTACTGTTATTTCTTCGATCTTTTGACTAATTTCCGCCTCCAGCCCGTCGCTCAAATCCAGCTTCTTTTCAAGGTCTATCTCAATATCTTTTTCTTCATCACTTTTTTCTTCATTAGCAGATTCTTCGCTAGAGTCTTTTTTTTTACCTTCTTCTTTAACCGCCGGCCTGGGTTCATAGCGTTGCTTCAGCGGATCTACATCGCTTTGATCCGGCAAATTAAAAATGTTTTGGCAAACCTCGTGAATTTCAGAGTAATTGTCCCATCCCGCTCTAGGAATAAGTATATAGCCAAGTTCTTCGGCGGCTTCTTCCGGCACTTTCAGGTAACCCTCAGGGGAATTCTCAAATACCCTTTGCTTGATCTCGGCATCCTTCATGTCATTATATTTTTCAAAAAACTTTTTCATTTCGTTGGAATCCATATCAGTCTTAACATTGTCGCCAACGGCGTTCAAAATGCCGTTAACTTTGGAAAAATTGGATAAGGTTCCCAGGGAGGTCAATTGTTCTTTGAGTTTCTTGAGTATTAATTGCTGTCTTTTGGCTCTATCAAAATCGGAGGTGTTGGTTCTGGCTCTTACATAACAAAGAGCCTGTTCTCCGTCAAGCAAGTTTTCTCCCGCCGGCAGAATAAATCTGCCTCCGCATTCATTTCCCTCGACAAATTGACTAACCTCATAAAATGGTGTTTCCAAGTTTATCTCAATACCGCCAACCGCGTTGACTAATTGACGGAATCCTTCAAAATTGAGCGCCGCGGCATAGTGAATATCAAGCCCGGTAACTGTTGAAGCTACTTTTTTCATTTCTTGCAAACCTGTAGTTCCTTGTTTTTTTTCACCGTAATAATAGATGGAATTGATTTTGGAATGATGTTCGGTTCCCGGCGCTTTTACATACAAATCTCTTGGAATGGAAATTAGCCCAACCTTTTTTTCTTCAGGTTTCAAAGTAGCCACCATCACCGTGTCAGCCAGCAATCCGCCTCCAGGCATATTCTCTCCCCGCATGCCGATCATTAATACATTGATGCGGCCCTCTTTGTCCTCTTTGATATCCTGCTTTTTCCCCACCACGGGAAGCGCGCTGAAAAGACTTCCAAAGTTGGACTGGTTTTTCTCTGATATCTTATTTAAAATATAGCCTGTTTTGTAAGCAAAAAAGCCGCCCGTTCCCGCGCCAATCACAAACAATGCCGCAACCGCCCAAAACCATTTTCTTTTATAAATTTTTTTCTTGGCTTTTATTTCTCTGTTTTCTTCTCTTCCTTCCTTGCCTTTTGTTTCTTTAGTTTCAAAATCGACCTTCTTTGCAGCTTTTTTGAAAAAAGCCTCATTTTTCTTGCTTATCGCCATTGGTTAAAAATACTTTTTACAAAAATCTTAGAAAGCCCCCGCGATTCAATCGGCATCCTCCCGCCGCGGAAGACAAAAACAAACTAAAGCTACTCTATCATATAAACTGCCGGCAATCAATAATACGATTAACTTCAAAAAGGTCTTCATTTTTCCTGATAAACACGGAGTGTCTCCTCGGCGCACTTTTCCCAGGAAAATTCTTTTGTTTTCTCTTTGCCTTTTTGTATTAATTTATTTCTTAACTCGTTATTCATTATAACTTGAAATATTTTGTTTGCCAAATCTTTTTCGCATTTCGAATCAAACATTAAAGCCGCTTGGCCTGCCACTTCCCGAAAACAGGGAATATCGCTGCAAACGACTGGGGTTCGCGTTTCCATCGCCTCCAACAGGGGAAGGCCGAATCCTTCATACAAAGAGGGAAAAACAAAGCACTCTGACTCCTTGTAATAATGAGGCAATTCCTCCAAGGCGACATAGCCGGGAAAAATTATATATTTTAAATACTTGGCATCTTCCGTATCTCCTATTTCCTCCAAAGCTTCGTCGATTTTCGGATCATAATTGTGGCCGCCCCTCTTGCCCGCCAAACAGAGCTTGAGCTTCCGCGCCTCGGGAGAATCGCAACGCTCTTTTTTCATTCTCACAAAAGCTCTGATTAACAAAGGAATGTTTTTCCTGGGCTGATGAGTTCCTACATAAAAAATGTACGGCTTTGCCACAGCTAACTTTGCACCGCTTTTTTTCGCTTTATCGAGAAAATCGTCAGAAGCGCCCCCGTTATTGACAGCCCTTATCTTCTTCTTGGATATTTTATAATTCTTCAATATTTCACTTTTCGTAAAATCGGAAACTCCAATCACGCGGAAGGCTCTTCTGAGACTCATGGGTATCAAGGTTTTTAAAAAAAGCAAATCCGATTTTTTTATATGCTCGGCATAGCGGATAAATGATAAATCATGAACAGTAGTAACAATTTTGGTTTTGCCGATAAAAAAAAGCGGGGTTATGTATTGTACATGCAAAATATCCAACTCCAGTTCGCGGGCTTTCAGCGGCAGCGCCGAGAAAGTCCAGAAAAGCTTCCCGGCCGGAAGAACCGGAACAATCTCAGCATTCGCCGGCATCTTCCTTCCGTCTGTTATTTTGTCCGTGATTTCTTCAATTTCTTTCTTATTTTTAGTATTGGTAAAAAGAAAATATTGGTTATTTTTATCTATCTTAAGAAGCTTTTTGACCAAATTCAAAGTATAAGTCTCATCGCCCGTCCTCTGCCGGCCGATCGCCCTAATATCTATTCCGATTTTCATTTTCTTTTTGGACAAAATATAACAAGAAGAGTTAAATTGATTTCAGAAAACCCAATTCAATATGAATAAAAAGTTTTATAAAGATAAAGAGTGCTCAAAAGCACAAACTATTTAAAAGCTAACCAGCTACAAGCTACAAGCTAAATTGCAGCATAAATATCTAAAAAGCTAACAAGCTACAAGCTACAAGCTACAAGCTAATTATGTAGCAGGGGTGGGAACTGAACCATTTTGAGAACCCACGCGTGTCCGCCTCTGGCGGAGTTCTCAACGCTTGTCACGTCGTTCGCGAACAACGTGACTTGTCGCTATCGCTCCTCGCTGCTCTCCTCCGCGGGAAACTACCGTTTCCCGACCCCTTCACGGTTCAAATCGTTATACTTTTTAAAAAACAATAAGCTAATCAGCTACAAGCTAAAAGCTAAAATGTAGTATAAACACCTAAAAAGCTAATCAGCTACAAGCTACAAGCTAGACCTGTAGCAGGGGTGGGATTTGAACCCACGACCCCGGGCTTATGAGTCCCGTGCTCTAACCAACTGAGCTACCCTGCCAATAAAAAAATTCTAAACTCTAAATCCTAAATCCTAAACAAATTATAAATTCGCTTCAGCACTTAGAATTAGAATCTAGAATTAATAACCATTTTAATCAGGATCTGAAATTTCCTACTTTACCAGATCCGGCATAGCCAGATATTAAACCATTTAACAATGGAACAATTGGATAATAAGTTTCATCCCCAACACACCATTAAACCAATACACCAACCTCCAAACATCAATCAAAATTCGAAAATCGTAAATCTTATCATCTATTCGCAAATCTGAAATCGAAAATCTCTACCCCCTTCCCGATTCAAATCGTTATACTTTTAAAAAACAATAAGCTAACTAGCTACAAGCTACAAGCTAAATTGTAGCGGGGGCCGGATTCGAACCGACAACCTTCTGGTTATGAGCCAGACGAGCTGCCATTGCTCCACCCCGCAATATTGGCAATCTTTTTACAACTCTTTATATACTATACCGGATTAACACTCTTGTCAAACGTATTGCTTTTTCTTTTTTTGCTGAAAAATCCACCGGATTTTTCCTTGTAGGCTATTGCCAAGCCCGTTGCAATAGCAATCAGCTGAAAAACAATATTAATGAAAACAATCTCTCCTATGGATTTCCCGAAAAACAAAAGCGCGAAAAAAAAGGAGATGGCAATAGCGATAAAATAATAGGAAATCGCCACTCTTTCCAAAGAAAGCAGATAATGATAAATCAGCGTTGCCAAGGAAAACAAGAAGGCCTGGATTCCCAGCCATCCCAGATATTGGGAAGCTCCCAGGTATTGACTAGAGAAGAGAAATTCCAAAATAAGCTCGGGGAAAAGGAAATAGAATAAACATGCCGGCAAAGCTATTAGCAAAAGAAGCAAAACAGCATTAAAAAAAATACTTATCGTCCTGATATTTTTTTGATAACTCTCCGCCGACATAGAAAAAACCACCGGCACGAGAGATCCGGAAACGAAAAAAATAATTTTTCCCACAATCATAAGCGCTCCATACCTGCCGGCCTCCTCCGGAGAAAGATTGTGCTTGGCCACCACCATATCCGCTTGCAATAATAGGTTAATCGCCATTGTCCCAAGCAAAACCGAAACCGCATATTTTCGCATTCCGGCAAACTTTATTCGACTACTGTGTTTCACCTCTTTTTTTGAATTATAATAAGCTTTTTTGTATTTTCTAACAAACAGGTTGGTAATCCAGAAAGCAGCCAGGGAAGACAAAAAAAGCGCCAACATAACACCGTTTAAAGAAAATCCGAAAAGAACAAGAGCCACTCCGGCGGCAAGTTTAACGAAAGCGCGCGCCACTCCGGCAAGCCGTATCTGCTTAAATTCCTGCCACCCCCTCAGGGCGCCGTTGTTAATAGCCATAAAAATAAACACAAAAATGGAAGCAAAGAGGATTACAACGGAAACCGGACTGCTTAATTTCAAAAAGCCGGCGATAAAAGGACTGGCGGCAATTCCAACCGCTAAAATAACTATACCCGGAATTAGAAGTTTTTTCCTGAAAAATAAAACTAAATAGTAAGAAAAGGCTTCATTTTTTTCCGCCTTGGCGGAAGAATGATACTTAGCCGAAAGAGTACCCACCGAAAGAAACAAAATGGAAAAAATGGAAAAAAGAGCAAGAAGAGATTCAATTTCTCCATAAACATCCACGCTCACAATTTTGCCCAGCGCTATATGCAATACATAATTAAGAAAACCAACAGCCACTCCGCCGGAGAAAACCACCGCGGCCTTCTCCGCAAAGTCCCGATTAAACACTTCCTTTATGCTTAGAAAAAAGCTTTTCAACATAGTCGAATAATGTTAAAATAGATTCAATTATACGAAAACCACTGAAGAATTGATTATTTTGAAAATTTTGTCATTCTGAATGCCACCGCTATAGCGGGGTGCCCCGCTCTGCGGGGCAAAAATCAGAATCACTTTACAAAGCCTTTTTTGATAATCATTAAATTCTGAACCCCGCCAAAGGCGGACACGGCAAGTTCAGAATAACATTCTTCAGTAGTTTCTACACTTATAATAACCTTATTCCTAATTTTTATCAAATAAATCATGGGATGGTTCAATCGAGATCCGAGCGATAAAAAAGCCCTCCGAAAGCTTATCCCCAAAATCAAATACCCCAAGCTGATCTTGCTGGCTTTATCCATATTTCTCGGATATTTGATCTACAAAGATGAAAACAATTTCCACTTTCATGCGGTGCTTCAGCATCTGGGCTACTTGGGAACATTTCTTGCCGGCCTTTTTTTCGTTTACGGCTTCACCACCGGGCCGGCGGTAGCTTCGCTGCTAATAATTTCCAACTTTCAAAATTTCTGGCTGGCCGGGGTGACAGCTACGCTGGGAGTAATTGTGGGAAATTTTATCGTCTTCAGGGCCATGAAAATTTCCGTGGGCAACGAGCTGGACGAGCTCTCCCGCAACAGGCTTCTCAGCTGGGCCATAACCAAAACAGAAAAACACATCCCCTCCTTCGCGCGCATCTACATCCTTCCGGCCTTTGCCGGTTTCATAGCCGCCACCCCCCTGCCGGACGAGCTGGCGGTTGCCTTACTCTCCTGGTCCAAAAATATGTCTCTTGCCGTTTTCTCCACCGTAGCCTTCACCTTCAACGCTTTCGGCATCTTCATCATCCTTTGGATCGGCAAGATGATCTGATTGATACAGTCCTCAAAAGAATATCAAAAGCCCGATTCCTTTTCCGGAACCGGGCTTTTTTCTTATCTTCCGACTGAAGTGTACTCGAATCCCTCTTCCCTTACCTCCGAAGGGTTAAAAAGGTTTCTTCCGTCAAAAATAACAGGCTGATTCATCAATCCTTTCATTTTCTTAAAATCCGGATTTCGAAAAACAGCCCATTCTGTTAAAATGACAAGCGCTTCAGCTCCCCTTAAAGCCTCGTATTCTTCCAAGCAATACTGTATGCCTTCTTTTTCTTGAAAATGTTTTCGAAAGTTTTCCATGGCTTGCGGATCGTAGGTTTTCACTTTTGCGCCGGCTTCTATGAGTTTTTCCACGATATAAAGGGCGCGAGACTCTCTCATATCATCAGTACCCGCCTTAAAGGCCAGTCCCCACGCTGCTACTGTCTTGCCTTTTAGCCCCTCTGTTGAAAATCGAAGAGATATTTTACCCATAAACCATTCTTGTTGTTGACAATTGATTCGGTCAACGGCTTCCATAAGCTCCGCATTGGTTCCTGCTTTTCTCATCATGGATATTATTGCTTTAACATCCTTGGGAAAACAAGAACCTCCAAAACCAACGCCGGCATACAAAAAATCATATCCTATTCGCCGATCGCTCCCGATACCTTTCCTGATTTCCGTGATGTCTGCCCCATAAACTTCCGCCAATTGGGCAAACTCATTAATGAATGAAATCTTAGCAGCCAAAAGACTGTTGTTGGCGTATTTGGTGAGTTCAGCGCTCGGTATTTTCATCTCAATCACTTTATCCCTGCTCATCATAAAAGGATGATATATTTTCCTCAGTATTTCCCTCGCTTTATCATCCTCAACTCCCAAAATTACACGATCCGGCTTCAAGAAGTCCTCAACCGCGTCTCCTTCTTTTAGAAACTCCGGGTTGGAAGCTACTGAAAAAGGTATCTCCATTCCCCTTGTTTGCAGCTCTTTTTGGATGACTTGCCGGATCTTTTGGCATGTTCCGGCGGGAGCTGTCGATTTTTGAACAATAAGTTTGTAAGCCTCCATATAATTGCCCACAGTTCTAGCTACTTGGAGGACAAAATCTAGATTGACCTCTTCGCATCCCATCATGGGGGTGCCCACAGTTATCATAATAACTTCGTTCTCTCTCGCCGCCTCTTCAGCATCAAGGGTAAATGAAATTTTTCCTCTTTCGAGATTAGAAGCTAGCAAATCTTTCAAGCCAGGTTCATAGATAGTGGGTTCGCTTTTTTTGAGTTTATCAATTTTTTCTGCATCTATATCCACGCAAGTAACATAAATTCCGTTGTCAGCCAAGCATGCTCCGGTGACCAAGCCCACGTAGCCAGTTCCGAAAATCGCCAATTTCATCATCGCCTCCTAGCTGCTATTAACAATATTTTTTATTTGAGACTTCCTAGGTTTTTTTTCGCTCTTTGTATTCCGGCATGTTCCACATGCAATTCATAGAATAAAGCAAAAAAATCAATACTGCTATGGGAAGGATGGACATGCCCGTGGCAAAAAAGAGCAAAGCTTCCAAGCGAAAATCATTGTCTTTTAGCCAGTCGCTGATAATGGCAACCAGGCAAGGAACGGCAAAAATTAAAACAAAGGCTGTAAAATTAGCTATCCCCCTCCCCAAAAAAGATTTTTCTCTAAAAATAACCACTTTAAGCAACCATTTTCCGCACCATCTGCGTATCAAGCTCACATTCGCCTCCTCTTTTTCTAAATTGTCAAAGTTCTGCAAAGATCCGGGAGATTCAGCTTCTATTGGAAATAGTAATTACGCGGTTAAGCTTCTTGTTTGCTAAATTATTTATATCAAAGAGAGCAAAGCAAGGCTTGGTTTTTGCATTCGTTCGAAAAAAGATTTTAGAAGCAAATTGTTTTTCTTTCAAGCGTATCTTCACAAGATGAAAAGGAATGTGCGCATAAAACCAAGCCTTGCTTTGCTCTCGGCGCTGTATAAGCGCAATCGCGTAATTCCTGGAAAATAAACCTCTACTTTCCAAGGATTGTTCATCTCATCTTTTTCCAAAATCCTTTAATGATTACTTCTATATTTCTAGAAACATAGGAAGCCGCCAGGAAAACCCAGAAAACCAATCCAGCAGGTCCAAACTTGTGCTTGATGTGATGCTTGAAAAAAAATCTTTTCAGCCCCCGATGATACTCAAGGAGGCGCTTGTATTGAAGCATCTTGAAAGCGCTTTCCCCGTGATGGTGATAAAACTTGGCTTCGGTGAGAAGGTAATGCTTGTGGCCGGCTTGATGAATGCGGTAGCTCAGATCCATGTCGTTGAAATATAACCAGAAATCCCTATGATCGTCAAATCCTTTAACCTCATTTAAAACTTCCCTCTTTATCATCAAGACCGAGGCCATAGGCTGGTCCGCTTCTTGACTCTTTGTGTGGTCGTAATAGTTTTTTCTGTACTGGCTAAAAGTAATATAGTCCAGAAACAAATTGCTCCATTTGTAAAAAGGCCGGCAAGAAAGCTGCACTCGACCGTCGGGATACAAAAGCTGAGGCGCCGCCAACCCAAAGTCTTCATTGTTCTTGAGGAAATCTAGCATCTTCTCAATAGCGCCGTCAATCTGCTCCACGTCTTGATTGAGAAGCAGCACATAATCGCCCTTGGCTTCCTTCAGTCCAATATTGTTCCCCGCGGCAAAACCAAAATTTTCCCGGTTCTTAATCAGCTTAACCCCTTCGTACTCGTTAACAATTTCCCTGGTTTTGTCCGCGGAAGCGTTATCCACCACGATCACCTCCCAAGAGCCGTCTTTCGGCATATTTCTATAAATAGAGTCCAAATTGGTCTTGATAACGCCCTCCCCGTTCCAAGTCAAGACTAATATAGATAGTTCCGGTTTTGATTTCTTTTTATTCATAAAAATGAATCATTAGTTATGGGGAATTGATTTAGTTAATAATTTTCAATTTCTAATTTATATCCACCTTGCATCTATTGTGTTCCAACAATGTAACAATTGAACAATGTAACAATTTTTATAATATACATTTTACTCCAAAACCAAATAATTTCCAAGGGGCTGCTTCCAAGCACCATTTCGTTACGAAATTTCTGATTTTTTTGATAAATTTTTCAAACAATTTTTGTCCTGCATTGCGGGATAGCCTTAGCTAAGGCAAAAAAATTTTTGGAAAATTAGCAAAAAAGGTGGAATTGCAGTGGGAATGGTGTTTGGAAACAGTCCCTCCAAACAAAAACAGCCCCGGAGGAGCCGTTTTAAAAAAATATCGCATACTCTATTTCTTGGTTTCTTCTTTGCCGTCTTTTTTGGCTTGATCTTCTTCTTTAGTGGTCTCTTGATTTTCTTTCTTGACAGCTTCAGCCTTCTCTTGTCCGGAATCAGCCTCTTCGTTTTCTTCTGGTTTTTTTTGGCCGTCTTCTTTTTTCTTTTCAGGCTCTGTCTCCGCTTTTTCTTCTGACGCCTCAACTGCTTTTCCCTCTTTTGACTCAGAGGCTTCTTCCTCGGGTTGCTGTTTTTTTTCTTCTCCTTTCTCAGCTGCCTCCCCTTTTGGCTTGCCTTCTTCTTTCTCCTCTTCCTTTTTGCCTTCTGCGGCTTCTGCTTTTTCTTCTTTGGTATCTTCGGCTTGCGGCTGTGTTTCTTGCTGAGGCGTTTCTTCTTTCTGAGGTTCGGATGCTTTTGCTTGACCGGATTCTTTAGCTTCTCCTTCTGCCACTTCGCCCTCTTCTCCTTGATTTTGCTTTTGTCGAATATTTACTTTTCTTTTAGGTCCGTCCAAAACTCCTCTGGAGACTAACAAATTGTGTACTGAATCTGAGCATTTGGCTCCCACGCCCATCCAGTATTGAATCCTTTCCTCTTTCAAAACAGCCTTCTTCTCATGAGGATTGTAGCTGCCGAGCAGTTCCACAAATCTCCCTTGAATGGGCGAAGAATTCTCCGCCACCACTATCTTGTATTGAGCCTTGTTTCTTTTCCCCGTCCTCTTGTATCTAATAACCAGCATAATAAAAATATTTATAAATTAAGCTTCGCACATTTAGCATTCCGCATAAATCTGAGCTTGCCCCGTTGCTGCGAAGTAGTTTTACGGGGTGATAATCCGCGTGAAATCAGCGGTGTATAGGATTTTTTGAAATTCCTATACGATAAAATTAAGTTAATTCCCATTCATCAACAAATAATAATGAATACCACCCCACTTTACACAAAAACGGCCGGGAAGTCAAGCGCCGCTACTTTCCGCTTTTGATTATCTTGTCAATAAGGCCATAACTTTTAGATTCTTCGGCGCTCATAAAGTAATCCCTCTCCACATCTCTTCTGATTTTATCAAGAGACTGGCCGGTGTGTTTGGCTAAAATCTTATTCAGCCTTTCTTTGATTTTCAAAATATGGCGGGCGTGAATGTCTATGTCAGTCGCCTGCCCGCCGACTTGGCCCATCACTTGGTGAATCATAATCTCACTATTGGGAAGAGAAAATCTCTTGCCTTTAGCTCCCGCCGCCAGCAAAATAGTGGCCGCCGAAGCCGCCAGCCCAACGCAAATAGTAGAAACTTTGGGCTTAATATACTGCATGGTGTCATAAATCGCCATGGCCGCTGTCACGCTTCCGCCCCCGGAATTGATATAAATTTTCACATCAGCTTTGGCGTCCTGCGACTCCAAAAACAAAAGCTGGGCAATAATAGAGTTGGCAATCTGATCATCAATCGGAGCCCCCAAAAAAATAATCCTTTCTTTGAGTAGTCTGGAATAAATATCATAAGCCCTCTCTCCAAATTGCGATTTTTCAATAACGGTTGGTATAAGCATAAATTCATTTTAGCATCTTAACGTTCTAACATTTATCACTAGTCGTTGGCATTAAGTAATTCCCAATATCTAATTACTAATTTCCAATAAAATTTCTAATGTCCAATGCACATACATTCAAAAATTAATAAACACTCTTTTTGCATTTATTTAATTGGACATTTTATTAGAAATTGGAAATTGTTAATTGGTAATTTAAATTGCAATATTTTGACAACTAAATTCCCATCAAATATTCCAACGTTTTTTCATTAGCCATTTCCGCCTTAACGTTGTCATAAATCTTCTGAACATCCAAATCCTCTTGGTTCTGGCCTTGCTGTTGCTGCATCATTTGGTATTGCTGAATAACCGCGTTAGCTCTTTCTTTGATTTCTTCCTTGCTTGGTTCAATTTCCTGCTCTTTAGATAATTTTCGTAAAATCAATCCGGCTTTAACTCTTCTTAAAGCATCTTTATCTTTCCATTGCTTGACCAGCTGTTCTTCCGTGGTGCCGATTTGCTGCAGATAACTCGCTTTATCCAGGCCCATTCGAGACAGCTCGCTGTCAAGTTCGGACTTCATCCTTTCTATTTCCTTATCGACCAATACTTCGGGAATTTCGACCTCTACTGTGTCCACCAGTTTATCAATCAGCTCCATCTGATGCTTCTGTTTGTTCTGCTTTTTCTTTTCCTCTTCCAGGCCATTTTTAATATTGTCTTTCAACTCCTGCAAAGAATTGAACTTGCCGATTCCGGAAGCAAATTCATCATTAATTTCGGGCAAATCCCTCTGCTGAACATTCTTCATCTTCACCTTAAAAGTCGCTTTTTGGCCGGCCAGGTTTTCCTGGCGATACTCTTTGGGAAACTGCAGATCAAAATCTTTTTCTTCCCCCGCTTTCATGCCTTGCAACTTTTCTTCAAAGCCCGGAATAAACCTTCCCTCGCCGATAACCACTTGATGATCCTTGGCATTGCCCCCCTCAAGCGCAACGTTGTCCTTGAAAACTTGAAAATCCACTTGAACTTGATCGCCTTTTCTAGCTTCTCTGTCCACTGTGCTGATTTTGGCTCTTTGATTGGCCAAAGTGTTTATTTCGTGCTGGATTTCTTCTTCGGATGCCTCCGCTTTATCTCCTTTATGGCTTTCGTTTATCTTTCCGGCTTCCTCTTTCCAGTTGTCCGCCAGTTTAACTTCCGGCAAAACGGAAACTTCCAGTTCCACTTCCAAGTCTTCTCCGTAAGCCACCTTTTTAAATTTAACTTCCGGCTGACCCACGGCTTGAATTTTATTTTCTACTATATAATCAACATAATATTTTTTTACAGCCTCCTCGGCCGCTTCATAAAGGAGTTTTTCTTCTCCCGCTTCTTTTTTGACCACTTCCAAGGGAGCTTTACCCTTCCTAAAGCCGTCTAAGTTTATATCCTTGGCAAGCGTTCGCGCGACGCTTTCGATAAATTTTTCAAACTTGTCGGCTTTCACCGCCATATTTAATTTCAACTTAGAATCAGACACCTTTTCCGCTTTTATTTCAGGCTTATACTCCTTTTTTTGTCGAGCCTTCTTGTCTTCCGACTGATTCTTTTTAGCTTGTTCATCTTTTTTTGTAGCCGCCATTGATACTATTTAAAGATAATAAACATGAATTTTGAATTTTGAATCTAGTATCTTGAATGATTTTTAATTTCCCAATTTCCTAAATTCTATAATTTTTTAGAATAATTAGAATAATTAGTTCCCGCCAGAGGCGGATCACCCTCTGGGTGACAATTAGAATAATTTTAATTTATTTGCCAAACTTCTCTTCATAAAGCTTTACGCTTTTCTCTACCGCTTCGACAGCGTCTTTCTTTCCTTTGAAACCCGATATTTCCACAGTTTTGTTCTCAATTTGCTTGTAAGTTTCAAAAAAGTGCCGAATTTCTTTCAGCTGATGCTTGTTCAAATCTTCCATGTCTCTCACTTCATCCCAGCGGGGATCGTCTTTGGGAACTGCAATAATCTTATCATCCCCTTCTCCGTCGTCAATCATATTCATCAGAGCCACCGGCCTTACTTCCACCAAAATATTGGGCATCAAGGGATAGGTTGATAAAACAATTACATCCAGCGGATCATCGTCTTCCCAATAGGTCCTGGGGGCAAAACCGTAGTCGAAAATATAGTCTTGTCCGGTCTTCATAGCCCTGTCAAGCTTTATTAGTCCTGTTTTCTTGTCCACTTCATACTTGTTTTTCGATCCTTTGGGAATCTCGATTATTACATTAAATATCTCCGGAGCCTCTTTCCCTAGCTCCAAATCATGCCATAAGTTCATAAATACATATTAATTGTTATATATACATTGTTGTATTACAATCCTCGAAAAACCAAATAACGTCATTATTTTATTTTCATTGTTTCATTGCTAAATTGCTTTATTGTTATGCTACATGCATATAAATCATTCTTTTATTTGACCTTTAAAGCATAAAAGAAAAATAGTGTCTTCTTGTGTAATATAACAATTCAACAATGGAACAATGGAACAATTATCCACTTAAAATAATTAGAACAATTCCATTATTTCCCCTCTCCCTCATCTTCACTTGATTTTTCTTCCTTATCCTTTTTATTCGAAGGCTTTTTCTCTCCTTCTTCCTGCTTTACTTCTCCGCTGGCTTTGGCTTCCGCTTTTTTCTCTCCGCTTTCCAAGACCACCACGTTAATCTTCCACCCGGTGAGCTTCGCCGCCAATCTGACATTTTGTCCTCTGTGTCCAATCGCCAAAGAAAGCTGCTCTTGGGCAACAAATGCGTTGGCTTCTTTCTTTTTCTCGTCCAATTCCACCTTGACAACTTTCGCCGGAGATAAAGCGCTGGCAATTAGCTTTTCCGCCTTTTCGTTCCAGCTGATAATGTCAATCCTCTCTCCTCCCAATTCTTCAATTATGGCTTGCACTCTGGTGCCTTTCTGCCCCACGCAGGATCCGACCGGGTCTATTCCTTCCTCATGCGAAACCACTGCGATTTTGGTCCGACTGGAAGCTTCGCGGGCAATGCCTTTAATCTCAATAGTGCCGGTGAATATCTCCGGGACTTCCAGTTCAAAAAGTTTTTTGACCAACCCTTCGCTTGTTCTGCTCAAAAGCACGCCCGGTCCTTTGGCGTCTTCCTCCACTTTTTCAATATAAACTCTCAGCCTCTGGCCAATCCGATAAAATTCTCCGGGAATCTGCTCGGAAGGATACAAAACTCCAATCGATTTTCCAAGGTCTACAAAGACATTTCTTCCTTCAAACCTGTGAACCGTTCCATTAATGATCTCTCCTTCCTTGCTTTTGTATTCTTGATACATAGCAGTTCTTTCCGCTTCTCTCAGTCTTTGAATAATAACCTGCTTGGCTGTTTGAGAAGCCACTCGTCCATATTCTCCCTTGGCTTCCAAATCCATTTCCAAAAAATCCCCCACCTTGATGTTCTTATTTACTTTTTTGGCCTCTTCCAGCAAAATATCTTTTTGGGAGTTGAATTTGGGCAGATGCTCCGCTCCCTCCTCCATCATTTGCACTGATCTTGAGGCTATTTCCTCCTTGCTTTTAGAAGCGTTTCCAACAAATTCTTCGTCTTTAAACTCCTCCTCTTCCAGACCCTCCAGATTCCTTACGTTCTCATCCACCACCTCTTTCAACTGTTTGAATTTCACCGTCCCGGTGTTCGGCTCCATGTGAGACACAATAATCTGCCCTTTTTTTCCATAGTCCTTTTTATAAGCCGCAGCCAAGGCCGCTTCAATGGTGTCCACCACGCTTTCCTTGTTG
Organism: Candidatus Moraniibacteriota bacterium; assembly: GCA_034522495.1. Taxonomy (GTDB): domain Bacteria; phylum Patescibacteriota; class Minisyncoccia; order Moranbacterales; family DUUL01; genus JAXHLG01. The sequence continues at coordinate 816,389 of JAXHLG010000002.1, forward strand.
AGGCCTTTTTCCTCGCAAATTTGAGAAATAGCCGCTTGAAACTGGCCCAGCGCCGAAGAATCTTTTATTACTTTTCCATTATTGCTCATTTTTTTCGATTTAATAATAATTGTATTCGATACCCCCGAGGTTGAATCTTTGGATATCCGAAGGTTAAGCCTTGGACTTCTCTTTCTTGACAGCGGGAAAACGCAGCCGCCCAACACTCCTTAAAAAAACAAATCCCCGTCGCGCCCGACCGGAATATCCTTCAAAATTAACCGTATCACTTCCTTTTCATAATACTAACCAATAATTTCATTTATGTCAAACGGAAATCATCTTAACATTTTAACATCTAAAAAAACTGAAGGTGAAAGTAAACAAAGAAGATGCGGTTTATTAACTCAAAGCTAAAAACTGGATTGGCTTTGAGTTTTAGGCTGTGGTTTTGCGTTTTTCCCTCTAACTTTTTAATTTTAATGAAGGCGGGACCCCGCAAGGCGGTGGGAGCTTTGATTTTTGAGTTTCCTTCATTCATACCTCAGTGCTTCCATCGGGCTTATCTTGGAAGCTTTTCTTGCCGGATAAATCCCAAACAAGATTCCAGCCACGAAAGAAACCGCAAAGGCTGTCAAAATTGCCCATCCCGAGATTAGGAAGCTCCAATCATACCCCAATTGATTTGCCGCCGCAGCAATCAAAAAAGCCGTCGCAACTCCCAAAACCACGCCCAACAAGCCGCCAATCAGGGAAACGGTAACAGATTCGGTCAAAAATTGAAGCAATATATCTTTATTTTTTGCTCCAACCGCCTTTCTCAGGCCCACCTCTCTTACCCTTTGATTGACTGAAATGAGCATGATATTCATTATTCCGATTCCGCCAACCAAAAGCGCCACAGAACCCACTGTCAAAAGGAAATACCTCACCACGTCCGTCACTTTTTTGACTGTTTCCAGCGCTGAGGCTTGATCCCTCACCGAAAAATCTTTTTTTTCCGGATCGTCAATCTTGTGTCTTGACATCATCAAATCTTCCACCTGGCTTTTTCCCCGCGACACTAGTTCCGGATCTTTGGCTTTCAAGCGAATAAAATTAAGATAATCAACTCCCAAGACCAGTTTTTGAGCTGTTTTGAGCGGAATGATAATACTGTCATCTTGACTGGAAAGGCCGAAGGCGGAAACGCCTCTCTCCTCCATAACGCCCACAATCTCATAGTTTTGACCGTTGATTTTTATCCTTTCATTAAGAGGATCGTCCTCTCCAAAATAATCTTTGGCCGCTTGACTGCCCAAAACGGCAACGCGGGATAAATTTGTTTCTTCTTCATTGTCAAAAAAACGCCCTTTTTCCACCAAAGCGTTTTCCACCTCCGGATAGCTTGCCGTGGTGCCGGTTATGCTCAAGACCTTGCTCTTGTCTTGCCGGGAAACCGCCAAGTTGCCGTTTACGTAGCCCGCGCCGGCTGAAATTTCGGGAATATTGCGAGGATTGCGCAACGCTTCCAAATCTTCATAGGAAAGGGTTTTCACTGTAATGCCAAAGGCTGCTGCCGGAGGACCCTGTTCGTTGGAAGAACCCGGCAGGACCGCTATGAGATTTGACCCTACTCCTTCGACTTGCTTAACAATCAAGCTCTGCGCCGAACTTCCAATTGCCATAATGACCACTACCGCTGCCACTCCGATGACAATTCCGAGAATTGTCAAAAAAGAACGGAGCTTGTCCGCCATTAGGTTTTTGTAGGATATTTTGATAGGACCGGATAGATTCACTGGCAAAATTTAAACCTAAATTATTGGGAAATTGGTGAAATAAAATTATTCTAATTACACTAATTATTCTAAAATTTGTTAATTGTTAATTGGATAATTTTTATGATAACAGATTACGGATGACTAATTTTATAGAAACAAGCGACCTGTAGCTGCTACAAGCCACACTTTCTTTACTTTCCCTACTTTCTTTACTTTCCCCAGTGTTGTTTTGTAGTGCATACTAAGCAGCTTTTTGCTTTGAGTTGTGGTTTTCCCCGCTGCCTTTATGAGTTTTAATGAAAGCGGGGCCCCGCAAGGCGGTGGGACTTTTGAGTTCTGAGCTTTGAGTTTTTTAGCTAAATGTTAAAGTGAAAAAAGGTTAATATGATAATATGATAAAATGTTTAGATGATCGCTGATCCCCGATGACTGATGACTGATGACTTTCCAATAGTGGCTAGTGACTAGTTTCTGCTTAAATGTTTGCATGTTTGCATGTTTAAATGACTTGATCCTTCTCAATCCTACCATCCCTCATTCTCACCACTCTTTTAGCGTAGGGCAGTAATTCTTCTTCATGAGTAACTAAAATAATCGTTTTGCCTTTTTTGTTTAACTTTTTTAATATATCCATAACTACTTCGCCGGACTTGGAATCCAAATTACCCGTCGGCTCATCGGCAAAAATCAAATCCGGATCATTTATCAAAGCCCTGGCGATAGCCACTCGCTGCTTCTGACCGCCGGAGATTTGATTAGAATAATAGTCGATTCTATGCTCCAGTCCCACCGCCTTTAGCGCCCGCGTTATTTTTTCTTTGTTATTTTTTCCGTTTTTGTTTTCATCGCTATACAGCAGTGGCAACTCGACATTCTCATAAACCGTCGTTCTGGGCAAGAGATTGAAGGTTTGAAAAACAAAGCCTACTTCTTTGTTTCGAATCTGAGCCAGTTCATCATCTTTATAATTAGAAGCGTTTTTGCCCTTAAAAAGATATTCGCCTGCAGTCGGCCTCTCCAGAAATCCCAGCATCTGCATCAAAGTCGACTTTCCCGAACCGCTCGGCCCTACAATAGCCGCAAATTCGCCCCTGCCAATTTCCAGGTTCACTCCGCAAACAGCCCGAGTTTTTACTTCACCGCTATAATAGGTCTTGCATAAATTTTTGGTTTTGATTAGTTTTGTTTTCATGAATAGCTAAAACAAATTAAACGTTTTGCCGATAAAAAAAACATAGAAGATTACCAGCAGACTGCCTTCCCATTTGGTGATTTCCCGGTCTTGAGCCATAAAAAAATACAGGAAAGTAGCCATCAGCATCATCGGCAAGCCAAAAGTCAAAATTTGCTCAGGTATGAACAAATTGCCGAATAACCCGGCCACACCCATCACGGCAAAGCTGTTAAAAATATTGGAACCGAGAATATTGCCCAAAGCAATTTCGGCTTTCCCCTTGGTGGCCGCCTTGATAGACACGGCTAGCTCCGGCAGGGATGTTCCCAGCGCCACCGCCGAAATGGCAATCACTTCCGTGCCGATTTGCAGAATTTGGGAAAGCTGAATCACAGAGTTAATGGTGTATTTGGCCCCCAAGAAAATGAAAATCGCGCTGGAGACTAAAATCAAAATATACTTCCAGTGGAGCTTTTCCGGTTTTTTTCCGTCTTGTATTTTCTTTTGAATTTCTGAATCTTTCTTCTTTTCTCCGGAGCTAATGGTATAAAGAATATAAACAGTCACCCCGGCCAAAGATAAAATCGCTTCTACCCAATGAAAGTTTCCGTCCCATATAGCGGCGGCCAGAAAAAAAGAAGATGCCATCAACAAAGGCAAATCAACCCTCACTAGTTCATAATAAGCCTTGATTCCCTTGCAAATCACCGCCGTTAAACCCAGCACCAAAAAAATATTAGCAATGTTGGAGCCGATTACATTTCCGATCACAATCTCCGAGGATCCCGAAATAACCGCCATCACGGAAGACATCATTTCCGGCAGAGAAGTCCCCAAAGCCACGATAGTCACTCCGATAATAAAAGCCGGCAGCTTGAAATACTTCCCCACCACCTCCGCCGCATCGGTAAAATAATCCGAAGCCTTAATCAAAACCGCCAGACCGACAATAAAAACCGAGATCCAAACTAAAACTTGCATACTAAACTAAGCTCATTAATGTTTATCCAAACTATAAACCAGTACTGCCGAACCTGCCCTCGCCTCGATTTGTCGCCTCAAACTTATCAACTTCCTCAATTTCCGGAAGTTCAATTTTCTGAAATAACACCTGAGCAATTTTTTGACCTCTTTTAATGGAAAAATCTTCATTTCCCAAATTAATCAATCCAATTAACCATTCTCCAGTATAATTACTGTCAAAAACTCCTCCTAGTGATTTTATGCCATTTTTATGAGAAATCCCTCCTTTGTCCCAAATCAGCCCAGTATAACCCTCCGGTATTTTAACAGCAATTCCGGTTTTAACCGAAGCTTTCTGGCTCGGTTTTAAGACTATATTCTCAACGGAAAACAAATCCAGCCCGGCATCTCCCGGTAAGGCGTTCTTCGGAACTTTTGCTTCCGGATCAATTTTCTTGATCAATATTTTCATTTCCATTTATTTTTTATTTAAAACATCCACAACATCCTGATGCACTTTTTCAATCGGCTGCTCTCCGTCAATCACGTAAAAAGTCTTAAAGTCTTTGTCCTTGACAATCTCATCATAAACCCTCAGCACTTTTTCCAACTTCTTTTCTTTCTCAAAAAATTCCTTGCGAAAGCGGGAATTCTCAATTCTTTCAATGCATTTCTTGGCCGAAACCCGCAGAAAAAAAGTTGCATCCGGCTCGGGAAACTTTTCGTTCAAAGTTTTCAACCATTCCACACTATTGTTTGGATCCAAAGCTCCAAAGGCGATAGTAGAGAAAAAATAGCGGCTCGAAATAACGGTGTTACCCGCTTCCAAGGCCGGATAAACCTCCGACTCCAAGTGATGCGCTCGATCCGCGCAATACAAAAGCTGCATCCCCGTATTGCTTAGACTCCATTGTTTTGTTAAAAGACCTCGAATTAAACCGCCTATGATGTTATTGGTCGGCTCGGCAGTCAAATGAGTTTTCTCTCCCTTGGATTTTAGATATTTATTTAAAAGATCCACTTGGGTTGATTGACCGGAACCGTCAAGCCCCTCAAAAACAATAAATCTTCCTTTCTTTTGTTTTTTTATCATTTTTTCAATATTATCTTTAAATGAATAATGTTCCAAATGGATACTCGCAAATTCTAGACAATAAAACAATTGAACAATTTGATTCTATTTTTCCCGTATGTCCTGTAATCCCCGTCTAGCATCCCATTGATCTTGTTGCAAATCAGCATGGATTTTCATTTTCGGGTATTCCTTTATTAAAGCATGATACATTTTATGAGCCACTTCTCTTAAAGTAGGGTGAACCATATTGCCGGATCTCAACTCAATCACATAAACAGTTGCCGGTAAACCATAGGATACTCGGCAAGCTACATTAAATCCCAAAGCTGTATAATACTGTTTTATTTCCTCTTCTGCATCTAACGCTTCAATCTTTTCTTTTTGTTTACTAATCAAGTCTTGCGCTTTGCTTTTTAAATTTTCCGGAAGTTGATTCAAATACCAATTATGAAACCCGAGATTTGTAGTCAACAAGGGCATTCGGCAAACTCCATTCCTGTGTCTTTGTATATCGCGGAAAGAACCGTAATCTAAGATAAAATCAAATCTCAAATTACCTAGCTCGCTCAAAAAATGAGGCAGGCCGACTTTCATTGGCCTCTTTTCTATCAAATCACTATAAGCTTCTAGTTCTTTGTTGTTTACATTAAAAGAATAATCAAAATCCACCGGGTTTTTTTGCAAGTAATATGTGTATTTTTTAGCAGCATACTCCCTATAATCTTCTTGTTCTTGAACCAATTCATGGCTAAAGCTCTTCTCGTATTTGTTTTTAAGCTGCTTGTGCATTTCCTCTGCAATTTCTCGAACTTCCGTCAGCGGATGAAAGCGAAACCAGGAAAGCTTATCCCAAGCTTGACGCAAATTGGTGTGCCAGCTTAATTGGGTAGTAATGCCTGCCGGCAAAAATCCGCGCAATACATCAAAACTTCTCGCATTTATCGCCCGCTCATACATTCCGTCTTCTTCGCCTTCTTGCTGGGGATACTTTTCCCTTAAATACTTCTTTAACTCTTCTTGACTTTTAATGTAGAAGTTCATCCAATTATCCAAAATTTCTTTGCTTTCCTTGGTCTTTAGCGGATCTATTATGGGCTGCTTGGACATATCTATATAGCGAGTGCTGGTTTCTTGGCCTGAGTATAAAGGCCAATCTTGAATAGCCTTATCTGCCAAAATACTTATCCCCTCAATAAAAAGAGTAGTGCTCCCGCAATCTGCAATACTGGAGTGTCCGTAACCCACATAGAACTTCTCCATGAAGTTCCCCGAACCAGCCTTTCTTACTTTTTCCACATGATTCTCCACGCTCTCGGGGCTCCGAGAATAAAGAGCTTGCAACATAGCATTGTCTTCCGGAGTAAATTCGTCATATATAAATATTTTCATACCAACTAAAATTATTAATTTTTATATCACTTAAATTTTACTACCATATAACGTAATAACGTAATATGATAGTATTTGATGATATTATTTTTCTAAATTTTTACTTGCTTTTAAAGAATTTTATCCAATTGAGAGTATAAATCTTCGAAGGAACCGGAGTTGTCAACCACCACATCAGCCCTTTTCTTCAAGTCTTTGATCTGAAGTTCCGCTTCTTTTTGGCCGTCTTGCTTAAACTCTTCCAAGATCTTCCCCTTATCGTCGGTATTCTCGTCCCTGTTTCTCAACCTTTGAAACCGAGTCTCTAGATCTGCTTCAATGTAAACCAAATAAAAACCTGGGATTTCCTTTAATTTTTCCACATCTTGAAATCGACGCACTCCATCAATGGCTATACGTTTATGCTTATCCTCCAAGACATCATGATAAATAGTCTTGCACAAAATATCTTGTCCGAAATACTCCCTCGCGGCGGTAGACATCTTCTGCAAATTATCCCTATTTTCCTCCAAATAAAGCCTGCCCGCCAAATCTCTCAAAATACCGGAAAAGCGATGAGCTGATCCATTATGTTTATCTACTATATATTTAGCCACAGTTCCTTTACCACTGGCAATTTCCCCCGCCAGCCCCAGAATTTTTTTCATTTAATTATATTTATTTTGTTAATTTTTACATATTTTTATAGGTTTCCATTTTCTCATTAACCAATTCATATTTTACACCCGCTTCTTTGAACACCTCTTTGCTTCTCTGTCCAGCATGATAATCAAGATTGCAAACCACTCTTTTAATACCGCAATTAATAATCATTTTAGCGCACACGTAACAAGGCGTCATATGACAATAGAGCGTTCCCTTATCAAGTGAGACGCCGAAGCGAGCAGCGTTAGCAATAGCATTTTGCTCAGCATGCGCAGTTCTGATGCAGTGCTTTGTTTTATGACCATCTTCATGAATAACTTCATGGTATTCATGGTCCACATCATCGCAATGCGGTAATCCTGTGGGAGATCCAATATATCCAGTCGACAAAATCCTTTTATCTCGAACTATTACGCACCCCGACTTACCTCTATCACAGGTTGACCTAGTACCAACAAGCTCAACGAGGCTCAAAAAATATTCATCCCAAGTAGGTCGTTTGTTTTTTTCTTTTTCTTTCTCCATTGCTTTATGTTATTTTTTATCATAATATTGCCTTGATAAAAAGCAGGCCTTCCCAAAAAGAATTATTTTAAAATTTCTAGATTCTAAATCAAGCTAATGACGCCAACCTTTAAGTAATTTCACGTTCTTACTCTAATATACCAAACTTTTTCACTTTGGGCAAAAAAACTGAACCCGGAGGCTCAGTTTTCGCAATTTTTAATTATTTTTCTTCTCCAACCCGATGGATTGCATGAATTCATCGGTTTCACTCAAGAGATGCTCTAAGTCTTTTTCGTTTTCAATGGTATAGTCGGCTTTGGCCCCGATCTCGGGGACGTGAACTTCGGTGGGTTTTTCATCAATTTTTTTGAAGTCTTCAAAATTTCCGTCATCATCGCTTTTCTCATCCCGCTTGGAAGACCTGTTCCAGCGAGTCTTCTGACTGGCAGTCACGTAGAGAATATGATTGTTCTCAAAGCTCCGGATAAAATCATAATCCGGAGGCATTCGCAATCCGTTGACCACCATAATCGGATTGGGATCCTCTTCAATTTTTTTTCTAATCGCACGGCTTAAAATGTCTCCGCCGAATCTTTCCTGAAAAGCCAGAAACAGCCATTGCTGATCCGCCCTGGAAAGCTTGTCGAAATAGATGGAGAGAGTCTCCTTGATCGGGTCGGCGAACCGGACTTGTTTGGCTCCGTATTTTTCTTCCAAATATTCACCGACCGTGTCCTTGCCAGAACCGACCTCCCCCACCAAACCAATAATCGTTTTTTGCATTTTTTTTAGGCTTTACTTAGCTGAATTGTCTCAGTCAAGCAAAGATATTAAGTTTCAAACAACAGTGACAATTGTAATACGGAAAACTTAGATTGGCAAGGGAAATTTCATTTAAGCATCTAAGGGACTGTTTCCAAACACCGTTTTTACTGCAATCCCACCTTTTTTGCTAAATTTTCCAAAAATTTTTTTGCCTTAACTAAGGCTAAAGCTGCAAAAATTATTTGAAAAATTTATCTAAAAAATGAGAAATTTCGTACTAAAACGGTGTTTGGAAACAATCCCTCTAAACATATAATCATCTAAACAATTCAACACGACCAGCGTAGCCAAGGTTCAACCTTCGGGTAGCCAAAGGTTGAACCTTGGGCAAAAAAATGCGCGACTCAAAAAATATTCTGTTTGCATGTTTGCAAACATGCAAACAGAACTGCGGTTTGTTTTTTACCGTTTTACGGCCATAAGATTTTGAGGGCTTATTCACAAAAAAAGGCTTCTCCAGAAAAGAAGCCTTTTTTACTTAAGGTTGATTGATTGTGCTTAGCTTACGGAGCCACTTCTCTCCAGCCTTCACCGCGGGCGCGCCTGGAGTTTACTTCTACACCGCAACCGCAGTCATATGTTTCATTATCAACAAAGTAATTAGATGTCGCGCCGGAGCAGTCATAAATACATATATTTGCCGTATCATTATAGCTTTCACCCGTAGAAGAATTGGTGTAATCCACCTTCACTTCAGCCCGATCCCCGCCATTTATGTCCGTTAAATTTTTTGATTCCACAATTCCTTGATCCTCATCGGCCATCGTTATTGAACCATCCTGAGGAGTAAAATCTGAATCACTATCCACGTTAGAAGCTCCCAAGGTTGTTGTGTTGCTACAATTCAACTCCTGAGAAGATTCTGCGTAATAAGCGTTCAAGTCGACTTGCGGATGATTGTCAGCATTGGGATTCTTATTCAATAGATAATAAGTTACCCCGTTATCGGTCCAAGTATCTCCATCGCAGACTTTGAATTGAGGAATATCCGGAGGAATTATTTCTTCAAAATCAATGTAGCCCAATTCATTAGACCAAGCATAATCACCGTTTAAGTCTTCACTGTCATTATTTAAACTATTTATATCAACTCCATATTGGGTTCCTGCTCCATCATCAACCGTCCCGCTCATTTTTATCCAACCATCCCAGCCTCCGGAGTTTCCATCAGCGGATTCTTGAGCTATGCCCACAATTCTCGCCCAGCCAAGCAATTGACTTCCCGATCTAGTAACTCCTGCGTTGCCGCTATCGGGAGTACAAGAGCTAGCCTGATAATCAACTCCGCAATGATCCTGAGGGTTGAAGTCTATCCATCCCAAATTAGATGACCAGGCATATCCCGTTACATCTCCGTCGCCGGCCGGAATCTGGACGCCGTAACTTGCAATCGGGCAAGGATCATCATAGACATCATCGCCATCGGTGTCGCAATTATTGCCGCATTGATCCGTAGTGCCGTCCAGGTCGCTATCACAATTCTTGCTATTAACGCTTAACCAGCCAACGCCTGTTTCGTTCCCATCTATTGTTCCATCATTTGCTTCCTCCGAACCGCCCCAGATCCATCCATTCAAAAACTCGGCCGCTTCAATTTTTTTCATAAGTTCCACCTGGAACACAATTGCCACTAATAAAACAAGCACAGCTGATAATATAATTTTGATTTTTGTTTTCATATGCTTTATCTAGTATTTATTTAAATAATATCTTCTTTATAATTATCTTAACACTTTTTTTAAATGATGCAAGAGAACGAATCTCATTTTAACATATTACATTTTATCATATTAACAATGATAGCTGGCCGTTGAACTAGTTTTGCTTGAGGCGAGTTTCATTTGAAAGCGCAGCATCAATCATGAAGAGTCAGCAGTTCGATTTTTGTATCCACAGAAGTCGAACCTCTGACTCTTCTTTAAAAGGTCTAATTTACCAGGGACGCGCGAAGTCGGTTATTCCATTATTTCGTCCGGAGCGAAATTGCCTTTCTTTCCTCTTTTGTAAACGCTCATAACCAATCCCAGGGCTATAAAAGTAACAATCAAAAAGCTTCCTCCATAGCTTAGAAAAGGCAGCGAAATTCCCGCGACGGGTATTATCCCCAAGTTCATGCCTACGTTTATCACGATTTGGAAAAACAGCATTCCAAAAATTCCCATTACCAAAAGCTTGCCGAAATAATCTTTTGAGTTCAACGCAATTTTATTCATTTTAAACAACAGCACCCAAAAGAAAAATAAAACTAGAGAAGTCCCCAGGAAACCGCTTTCCTCGGCGATGGCCGCAAAAACAAAATCCGTATGTTTTTCCGGCAAAAAATTCAGCTGGCTCTGCGATCCGTAGCCGATCCCTTTGCCCGTCAAGCCTCCGGAGCCTATCGCCACCATGGATTGGATGACATTATACCCGCTGCCGAGGGGATCGTTTTGGGGATTCAAAAAAGCGTGTATCCTGTCTTTTTGATAGTCCTGCAAAAAAATATTCCAACCGGCGATAAAGCCAATTAATCCTACCGCAATCAAGGAAATAACCAGTTTCTTGTTTGCCCCGGCAAAAAAAACCATAAACAGCCAAATAACCACCAAAATGGAAGCTGAACCAAAATCAGGCTGCCTTAAAACTAGAACCACCGGAAGCAGCATTATAAAAAATGAAAATCCCAGTTCTTTAAATCCGAGTTTTTTGTTTCTTTTCCTAGATAGATAATCAGCTAAATAGATAATCAAAAAAATTTTTACCAGTTCCACGGGCTGAAAATTAGCCACTCCCAAATCAAACCAGCCGGACGTTCCCCTCACGGTAATTCCAAAAACCAGCACTAGCGCCAAAAGCGCCAAGCCCGAAATATAAAAGAATTTGCTGTAATTTTTCCACACCCGATGATCCACCAGATAAAAAAACAAGAAAAAAACCAGGCCGACAGAAAGGTAAATCAGCTGTTTTTGAAAATTATTTGCTCCCTCTTCAGATGAAGAAATGGATAAGGAATAAATTGCCAACAGCCCCGAGGCTGTCAAGAAAGCCACGGCAAAAAACAATATCCAATCTATTTTTAGAAAATTAGCAAAACTGAATTTCATGATTTAAGCTTAAAGTCCGTGAATTCTTTTGTTTTGGTTGTGCTGCTCCAGGGTTTTGGAAAAAACCGTCCGGCCCGTCTCGGGATTGCTCAAAAAATAATAATAATCGCTTTCTTTCGGATTCAAAGCAGCCCGGATAGACTCTATCCCCGGATTGGCAATCGGCCCGGGAGGCAAGCCGGGGTTTTTATAGGTATTGTATGGAGATTGGGTTTCAATGTCTTGAGCGGAATATTGCTTTTTGTTTACCCCCAGGGCATAAGCCAGCGTAGCGCAGCTCTGCAGCGGAAACTCGTCCTCCGCTCTTTTCCAAAAAATTCCCGACACCAATCTTTTATCTTCATATCCGGCCACCTCCTTTTCAATAATGGAAGCCATGGTTATTATCCGGTGAAGCGTCTTTTCCGAAGAATTTACCGCTTCCCAAACTTGGCTCTCCCCGGCCTTTTTGTTGAAGTTGGAAAGAAACTTTTCTACAATATCGGAGGCATTTTCTTCAGGATAAATAAAATAGGTGTCCGGGAACAAATAGCCCTCCATATCTATCCCGGCGGGAACACTCTTGAGGAAATCAAATTCTTCGCTAAATTCATCGCAAGCGCACTCCTGCTCGCCCAAGCACTTGCAGTTGACCAGCCGGGAAAAGTCCTCTTTCAGCGGGGGCGCAACTTCTCCCAAACGTTCAATTATTTTTTTATTGCTAAATCCTTCCGGGATGGTGAGTTTTTTATACTCCTCTTTTATTTTGCCTGCCGTGAATAACTCAACTATTTCAGGCACGGCCATGCTGGGAGACAATACATAATTGCCGGCCTGAATCTTGGAAGCCAGGTTTTCCCGCCAAAGATAATAATAAAAATGATACTTGCTTTGCACCAGCCCCAAATTTTCCAATCTTTCGCCGACAACTTCCGCGGATTGGTTTTTCTCTATTTTAAATTCTTTTTCTACGTTAGAACTGCCGGCCGGCTGATTATAAGCGGAATTATGAAAATTGCCATAAGCAAGCAGCAAGACTAGCCCAAAAAAAGATATGGCTATCGCCGCATAAATTAATATCTTTTTATATTTATCCATTGGAGTTATCCGTTTTAAATTATTATAGTAATTACGCGGTTAAGCTTCTTGCTTGCCAAATTATTTATATCAAAGAGAGCAAAGCAAGGCTTGGTTTTTGCATTCGTTCGAAAAAAGATTTTAGAAGCAAATTGTTTTTCTTTCAAGCGTATCTTCACAAGATGAAAAGGAATGTGCGCATAAAACCAAGCCTTGCTTTGCTCTCGGCGCTGTAGAAGCGCAATCGCGTAATTCCTGTATTAAAAAATAAACCCGCGAGTACATGCTAATCACCCTTTTCAGATACAATTATCTTCTCTCCCTCTTTCAATCCTTCTTTGATTTCTATATATCCCTGATCTCCGTCCAACCCCGTTTTTACTTGTTTGCGGACAGCTTTTCCCGCATCGGAAAGAGTTTTTACAAAAAAATTGCCGTTTTCTTTTTCTAAAGCTCGTTTCGGGACTTTTAAAACTGAGTCCCTCCGCCCCAGCAATATTTCCGCATCGGCCGTCATTCCTTCTTTAATACCGAGACTCTCCGCATCGAATTTAAACCTGGCTTTATAATAAACAACGTCTTGAACGCGGGTGGCTCCCGGTTCAATATCTATAATTTCCGCCGAAATTTTTCTATCGTTGGAAAAGGCATCAAAAATAACTTCCGCTTCTTGCCCAAGAGTAATTTCGGAAATATCCGACTCGGGCACATCGGCTTCTATGAGAAAATCTTTACTAATAACTTTTCCAAAATATCCGCCGGCCGCGCTTCCAATTACCTCGCCTTCTTCATAATTAATCTCGGAAACCAGGCCGTTTACGGGAGACTTCAAAGACGCTTCTTCCACTTTGTTTAAAGCGATTTCATAATCCTTTTGAGCCGCCGCCACCGAAGCATCGCGACTCTGTTGAGCATAGTCTGATTGAGCCGAAACCAAAAGCTCTTCAGCTGCGCTCAATGAATTCTCAGCCGAAACCACATTCAATCTTCTGTTTTTCTTGGCTATTTTCAAAGCCTGCTGAGACTGCTCCTTAGAGCTTTCCGCTTTGGTAAGGGTCATTTTGGCGCTTTTTGCCGTAGAACTGTCCTCGCCGGACTCTTCAACCACTTTATCATAATAGCTTAACGCATCTTTATAATAGTCCGCCGCATTCTGATGTTCCATCTCCGCCGCCTCTACTCGTTCATCATAATAGTCTTCCGCCGCTTCCAAATAATCTTCGGCGTTATCCACTTTTTCTTCCGCCTCCCTCACGCTGTCATTGTTAGTTTTGGATTCCGCCCGAGCCTTCTGTAAGGCAATTCCGGCTTTTTCCAGCTGCTTGGAAAGAACTTTATCCTCCAGTACCGCTATCACCTCTCCCTCGGCCGCCTCCTGCCCTGCTTCTTTTTTTATTTCCTTGATTCTGCCGGCTATTTCGAAATTAAGCCCTACCGGTTTCTCCGATACCACCGAACCGGTTATGGACACCGTTTTTTTTATCTCTCCTTTTTGCGCTTTCTCGGTTAAATATTTTTTTTCTTCATCTTTGCCAAAAAACCAAAAACAACCCACTCCCGCCAGCACAGCCAACCCAACTCCGATCATAACTTTTGTTTTCTTTTTCATAATCTTAATCTAAAAAACTATAGCGCAAAAGCCCCCAATATTTCAAGGCTCGACCTTCGGATGTCCGAAGGTTGAGCCTTGAAATCTTCAGACAGCACGGCCATGCTTATGCAATTCCAAAGTATTTTTCAAAAGCATCGCCACGGTGATCGGGCCCACTCCTCCGGGAACGGGAGTTAGATAAGCCGCCTTTTCGCCTGCCGATTCAATCTCCACGTCTCCGGCCACCTTTCCATCTTTGTTTACTATTCCCACGTCAATCACGACCGCTTCTTGCTTGACAAAATCACCGTTAACAAACCCCGGCTTCCCCACTGCTGAAATCAACAAGTCCGCTCTTGAAGCAACTTTGGCAATATCCTCTTTGGAGCCGGAAAAATTCATAAATCGGCATTCCAAGCCTTTCAAGCTCAAAAAATCACAAAGATTTTCCCCGAAAACCGCGGAATTTCCGATAACGCACCCGCTTTTGCCCCGGCAATCAAAATTTATGTCCTCAAGAATCTCTTGAACAGCCCCGAAAACCGGCGGAAGAATCCGGCTCTCGCCTTTTTTGACCTTTTCTTGGTTCTCCGGGTGAAAACAGTCCGCGTCTTTTTCCGGTTTTATAGAGGAAATAATCTTGTCCGTATCAAACCCCTCCGGCAAAGGAAGCTGGACCAGAATAGCGTCGACTTCCTCATCTTGGTTGAGATGGCTTATCAAATCAATCAAAACTTCTTCGCCCTCTGAATCTTCAAGCTTATAAAGATGAGTATCAATGCCGGTTTTCTTAGCTTCTTCCTGTTTAATTTTGATATAAAGATTGGAGTCTTCCCGGTTGCCCGCCTTTATAATCGCCAAGCCGGGCCGGCGTGAAACGTTCTGAACTTTCTGATCATTCATAGCCAAAACCTCCCGGACAACTCCGTCCTTGATTCTCTCGGCAATCTTTTTTCCATCAATTAATTTCATGGGTGAAGTATTATGAAGTATGTATTATGAATCATGAGTCTCGAATTATCTTAAAGATACAAGGATACAAGACACAAGGATACAAACAAATTCCAAAGAAACAAAATCAAAGAAACAAACAGTTTGAATATTTGAATTTAGAATTTTTTTGTATCTTGTATCTTGCCTGCCCCGTGGGAACGAAGCGACTTTACGGGGTATCTTGTATATTTTTAAAATAATCTCTCAATTCCGCACTAAGCGCTAATTTCTTAATTTCTTCCCCTTAAATTTTAACGAATTTCCAAATTGCACATTACAAATTACAAATTTCAACTATACTCCCGGTATCGGAAATTGCCGGCAAAACTCTTCCACTTCACTCTTAATGTTTTTCAACGTTTCTTCATTGTTGCTGTTTTCCACCGCTTTGTCAATCCAGGCGACAACTTTCTCCATATCCGGCTCTTTCATTCCGCGGGTTGTCAGCGCCGGAGTTCCGAATCTAATGCCGGAGGGTTTCATGGGAGGATTGGGGTCATTAGGAATAGTGGAGCGGCTCACTGAAATGCCACATCTTTCCAGGATTTGCTCGGCTTCTCGTCCGTTGATGTTCTTGCTTGTCATGTCCACCACCATAAGATGATTGTCCGTTCCCCCGGAGATAATCCTATATCCTTTGTCTAAAAATTCTTTAGCCATTTTTTTTGCGTTGGCCATTACCTGACCGGCATAAGCTTGAAAGTCTTCTTGCAGAGCCTCCCGAAAAGCCACCGCTTTGGCGGCCGTAATATGATCGTGCGGTCCCCCTTGCATTCCCGGAAAAACGGCTTTATCTATCTTGCCTGCATATTCCTGCTTGCACATAATCATAGCTCCCCTGGGCCCTCGCAAGGTCTTGTGAGTGGTGGTAGAGACAACGTCAAAAAACGGAACGGGATTATTCATTTTTCCAGCTGCGATTAGCCCGGCGGTATGGGCAATATCGGCAAAAGTATAAGCGCCGATTTCATCGGCGATTTCTTGGAATTTTTTCCACTCCACTTCTCTGGAATAAGCGCTATAACCGGCCACTATCATCTTGGGCTTTTCTTTCTTGGCTAGTTCTCTGACTTTTTCCATATCGATATAGCCTGTTTCGGCATCTGCCTCGTACTGAACAAAATTATACAGCATCCCGGAGAAATTCACCGGGTGGCCGTGGGATAAATGACCTCCGTGGTCCAGCTTCAACCCCATCACCTTGTCGCCCGGATCCAAAAAAGAGAAATAAACCGCTGCATTGGCCGGCGACCCGGAAAGCGGCTGCACATTTGCATGTTCTGCTTCAAATAGTTTTTTAGCTCTTTCAATAGCCAGCTCTTCAACCTCATCAATTACTTGATTCCCGCCGTAGTACCTTTTGCCCGGGTAGCCCTCGCTGTATTTATTAGTCAAAACGCTCCCCATGGCTTCCAAAACGGCCCTGGAAACATAATTCTCCGAGGCGATAAGCTCCATCTCTTTAACCTGCCTCTCCTTTTCCCTCTCAATTATCTCCATCACTTCCCCATCCTCCTTTTTTAAATTGGAATAATCCATTGGTTGTTGTTAAGTATTATGAATTATGAAGCACGTATTATGAAAAAGTCAAAACGCAAAAGTCAAAACGCAAAACCACAACTCAAAACCCGTTAGCAGCTAAAGATTAATGTAAATATTTAAAACGACACTTTTCTCTAACAACCTTTTAGCAGGAAATCACAACGAAGACAAATTTTAATTATGATAAATGTATAACACAAAAAAATCAAAACGCAATTCGGAACCCAAATGATTCTTTGGTTTTCAGTTTTTAGATGTAATTTTGACATTTGACATTTGAGTTTTGAGTTTCTTTAAACTTCAAGGTTAAAGAAATAGTGCCACCACCAGTAATAGTTGGGTCTGTTGAGGGAGACTTCGGGTTTGTCGGGCTGTTTTTCGGCAACCGCGTTTTCCGTGCTGGCTTTCTTGACTACCACCACCTTTTCTCCTTCCTTGACAAGGTTCAGTTTTTCTTTAGCTTCCTTTTCTTTGAATTCTTCGGTGTTGAAATATTGAACTAATTGCTTGAGTTCTTTGTTGTCTTTTTCCACTTTTTCTATCTCTTCTTGAAGCTCTTGAACTTCTTTATTGATATTCTTCTGCCTGTACACTTCCTCCGAAAGCTGGACACAAATCACCACAAGCACTCCCAGCCCAGCCAAGAATGCAATTTTAAACCCCCAATTAAAGCCTTTTTTTCTTTTTTTGTGTTTCTCCTCCAATTTTTTGTTTTAAGAATAATTTTTTCTCCGCCCCCCCCTACATAGATTGCAACAGAGGAACCAAAGTAAAGCCTATCATTCCAATAATCCCCAAAACACCAACGGTTATCCACAAAACTTTCTTAAGAAATTTCTTCTTTCTCATTAACATAGCCACTATGAATTAAGTATTATGTATCAAGTAGAATGTATTATGTATTATGTATTATGAATCTTGAGTCTCGAATTTGGAATCTTGAATCTTGAATGTTTAAATGCCTTGCCCCGTGTGAGCGATAGCGAATTTACGGGGTTAATATGATAATATGATAAAATGTAATGCGACATTTCATTGACTACTTACAATTATCTTGGTAAACTAGATTTTAGTCAAGTATAATTTTTGAGAGAAATTTATGCCAAAAAGAACTTACCAGCCCAAAAAGAGAAAAAGGGCCCGCGTACACGGATTTCTGAATAGATCTTCCACCAAAAGCGGAAGAAAGGTTCTTCAGCGAAAAAGAAGCAAAGGAAGAAAAGCGATAAGCAGCGTTCAATAATTTTTGAACGGATTTTTCAACTTTACATAAAATCAATTAAATATATGCTTCCGGCCGAATCAAGACTGAAGAGTAAAAAAGATATCGAAGAAGTTTTTAGAAAAGGAAGAACTGTAAAAAGCAGTTTTTTGTTTTTGAGGTATGCTCACAACAATTTAGAGCAAACTCGCATTGCTTTTTCCGTAGGGTTGCGTTATTCTAAAAAAGCCGTTTCAAGAAACAGGGCCAAGAGAGTCCTGAGGGAATCCGCGCGAGAATTCTTGCCGGAGATCAATCCCGGCTATGATTTAGTCTTTTTTTTGGATAAGAATTTCAAGGACGAACTGATGTTGAGCCAAACCAAAGAAAAAATGGCAAAAACCCTTGAGCAAGCATCTTTGTTGAAACAGCAATAGCAATAAACGTATTTAATTATTCATCATTAAAACAAATAAATGGAAGTTATAACAGGTTTTTTTACCACTATCATCTATCAGCCCCTTTTCAATTTCCTTATTGAGATATATAATATTGTTCCCGATCTGGGAATTAGCATAGTAATTATCACAGTTATTATCCGGGTCCTTCTTTTGCCCGTTTCCAAAAAGTCCATCGAGTCGCAAAAGAAGATGCAGGAACTGCAGCCGGAAATCAAAAAGATACAAGAAAAATACAAGAAGGACAAGCAAAAACAAGGCCAGGCCATAATGGAGTTCTACAAAGAAAAGAAAGTCAACCCGGCCGCCGGCTGTCTTCCCCTGATTATCCAGTTAATAATATTGATCGCTCTTTATCGCGTCTTTTTGGGTGTAATGGATTTCAACGGAAGCTCCCAGCTTTTATACAGCTTTGTGGAAAATCCCGGCCACCTCAATGAAATGGCTTTTTTCGGGCTAATTAATATCATGGAGAAAAGTATCCCCTTGGCGGTAATCGCTTCCGGATTCCAATTCTGGCAAGCCAAAATGATGATGAAGAAACAAGCAAAGGATAAACCCAAGCAAGACACCAAGAAAAAAGAGAAGAATGAGCCCAATTTCAGCGAAATTATGCAACAGCAAATGCTTTACATGGGACCCTTCCTGACTTTCATCATCGGAATCAGTTTCCCCGCCGGCTTGCCGCTCTATTGGCTGATAACTACTATGTTCATGATTGGCCAGCAATATTACATAATAAAAAAAGACGAGAAAAAGGAAGCGGAAGCAAAACCGGCCAGCTGAGAAAAACAGAGCCTCCCCGCAGGTTTATTGGAAAAAATTAAGCTTCGCGCATTTAGCGTCCCGTGTAAAATCAGCGGATTATAGGATTTTTTGAAATTCCTATACGATAAAGATTAATAATATTTAACATACAAATTATGGGTTTTGAGGAAAGAAAAAAAATAATGGAAGGAGTAACCAGAGAGATCTTGGATAAGATGGAAGTACAGGCCAATATCTATATAGCCAATGATGCCATGCCGGAAGACGACTCCGTCCATGTCCAAATCCACACCCGGGATTCGAGAAACTTGATCGGCAGATCCGGCAACAACCTATTTGCCCTGCAGCATATCATCCGAGCAATTGTGGCCAAAAAACTGGGAGAAAGAGTTAATTTTACAGTAGATGTCAACAGCTATATTGAAAATCAAAAAGAAGCCATTATTGAAAAAGCTCTTGAGGCCATCGACAAAGCCCAAAAAACCGGAAAAGAGCAAGAATTGCCGCCTATGAACGCCTACGAAAGAAGGCTGGTTCATATGCAAGCCGCCAACCGGAACGGCATCGAATCCGAAAGCGCCGGCGAAGGGGAGGAAAGAAGGGTTGTTATTAAGTCAAAATAATATTTATTCTAAACAAAGAATTTTTAAGTTCAGTAATAGCTTCTCAAATTAACAAAACACAAATCACAATGAACAAATAAGTCACAAAACACAATTTTTAAAAACACAAACGAGGTTGTTTGTATTTTGTAATTTGTAATTTGGTTTTTATTTGTTAATTGCGTAAAGCAACGTTGTTGCAACGCAACTTTACGTTGTATATTGCGCTTTGTGTATTTTTTAAAATCAATCTCCTAATTTACTATTTTCTTTAGCAGTTTTTACTTTTGCGTTTTGACTTTTGAGTTAAATCCATGTCTACTTCCAATAAAATCGTTTACAATGTAGCTTTTTCATCTGTAGCCAAAGTTTTGAGCACTGTGGCGGCGCTGGTGGGCATCGGATTTATCACCCGCCACTTGGGTCAGGAGGGATTTGGATGGTATGCAACCGCCCTAGCCTTCCTGCCCTTGTTCGGCGCGCTCGGAGACTGGGGGCTCCCCCAGACCACGGCCATGAGGATTTCCAAGCCGGGCGCCGAGGAGAAAAAGATCGTATCCAACGCCATCGGCATAAGAATCATCTTATCGTTGCTAATTTTGGCAGTAGTGCCAATCTTAGTGCCGGCGCTGCCGTATCCCATCGAGTTAAAAATGGCCATCGTTTTGGTGGCTTTTTCTTATGTTTTTTCCTCCAGCTACCAAGTCTTGATCGGTTTGTTCCAAAAAAGACTCAAGATGGATCGAGTTACCGGGGCGGAACTGGCGGGAAAAGTTATTCAAGTTATTTTGATAATCATCGGCGTTCAATTGAACTGGAGCTTCTACTTCATCATTTCAACGCTCTTAGCCAATATGATTATCAATTTCTTGTTTATTTTTCTAATGTCCCGCAAGTTCATCCGCTTCAAACCTTCTTTTGACTTTTCTTACTGGAAATACTTCTTGAAGCAATCCATCCCCATCGGCATCGGCACGGCTCTGACCTTTGTCTACTTCCGCTCCAACACCATCCTGCTTTCCCTGCTGCGGCCGGCTGAAGATGTGGGCATTTTTGGAGCCGCCCAGAAAGTCATAGAAAATATCAGTTTCTTTCCGGCTATGATCGTAGGCTTAACCATGCCGCTTTTTACTTACAATCTGAACAAAAACAGAGATAAGTTTAAAAGGATTGTCAACGAAAATTACAAAATCTTTTTTCTTTTAACCATTCCCATGGTAGTGGGAGGAGTGCTTTTGGCCGATGGAATCATCCACATAATCGCGGGGCCTGAATTTCAGGCTTCCGTGGCCGTTCTGCAAGTGGTCATTTTTGCTTTGGCATTAATCTTTTTCGGCAATTTGTTTATCAATATCCTCATAGCCGCGGATCTTCAAAAATATATGTTTATCGCCCTGCTGATTTGCGCCATCTTCAACATCTCCACCAATCTTTACTTCATCCCTCAATTCCCGGATAACGCTTACATGGTTCCGGCCGTTCTTTCCGTAATTACCGAATTGCTGGTAGTGGTTTTAACGGGATTCTTTATTTTCAAAAAAATTAACTTTTTCCCGAAGGTGGAAAAACTGCCTTTTATGATTTTGGCCGGCTTGCTTATGGCCGGCTATTTATGGATATTGAGAGATTTGCACTTCTTTCTTCTGCTAGCCACCTCTCCTTTGGTCTATTTCGGCGGACTGCTTGCCTTCAAGGTTGTCTCCAGGGATGAAATTAAAAGTCTTGCTCTTTCGGCAAGAAACAAAAATAAAGATTTTGATCAACAATGAAAAAACTGGCAATCATAATTGTTACTTATAATAATCAAGCCACTATTTCCAAGTGTTTGAATTCCATCTTTTCCCAAGACACTGATTTATTTGATAAAACTGAAATTTTTATCATAGATAATAACTCTTGCGACCAAACGGGATCGGAGGTGAAAAAAAACAAAAATGATAAAACGCATTTTTTTCAAAATAAACAAAACAAAGGCTTCGCGGCCGCTGTTAACCAGGGATTGAAAATAGCTGAAAAATCGTCCAGTTTCAACTATTATCTTTTCTTAAATCCCGACACTGTTGCGCAAAAAAACTGCATAAAAAATTTGGCGCAATCGGCGGAAAAAAATGACAAAACAGGCCTGATCGCTCCTTTTATTAAAGACAAGGCCGGAAACATAATCTTTCAAAGAGGCAAAATTGATTGGCTAAAAATGAAAGCTGTTCACGCCAAAGAGGGAGAGAGACTGGATTACTTAACCGGAGCTTGCCTGCTGGTCAAAAAAGAAACTTTGGAAAAAATTGGCGCTTTTGACGAGCGGTTTTTTTTATACTATGAAGACGCGGATCTTTGCTTGCGCGCCCGCCGGGGCGGCTGCGAAATAAAAACAACCCCGTCAGCCGAAGTTGTTCACCAAGAATCCCACTCCTCCAATGATTCCTTGAAAAATTTTCACCTAGTCAAAAGCGGCCTGCTTTTCTTCCATAAACACTACCCCTCCTGGGCCAAACCCTATTTCTGGATAATGTTTTATCTAAGACTGCTATACCACTCCCTCTCCGGCAAAAAAGAAGTCCAAAAAGCCCTTCTCTCCTTCAAAAAATCCCTTTAAAAGAAATATAGATTTAAATACAGATTAAAATATATATTTTATAATTTGTTACTCCATCCTCTAAAGTCAAAAGATCTTAAATCATAAATCATAAATCAATTCTCCAGCTCAAATTAAGCAAGCAACGCTAGCCCAGCAATTGTAAGCTACCCTCCTCTCGCTAATGATTATTCAAGTGTATCCTTTTCTTGCTTCTTCTTTGGTATCGCTTAGCTAGTTTAACTCTGGCCGACTCTTTTTCAATTCTTGACAAAACTGTAGCAAACTGATTTTCATCGAAAGATTTGCGCTGTTCTTGCTTTTGCTCAATTGCTCTTTTTCTAGCCTCTTCAGCTCTTTCCAGATCGATCTCATCCGCTCTCTCGGCGGTATCTGCCAAGATGGTCAGCTCATTGCTGTGCAATTCCAGAAAACCTCCGGAAATGGCCATCTCTTTTACTTCTCCTTCTTCAACAAATGAAGCAACACCCGATACCAGATTGGACATCAGGGGGATATGATCTGGTAAAATGGTGATAATCCCTTCTTGAGTAGGCAATGTAATTTGGCTTATTTCTTGCTCGAAGATAATTCTCTCCGGAGTCGCCACTTTTAATTTAATTTTCTTCATAATATAATTGATAATCTTACACTACCATATAACGTAATATGGTAATATGGTAATAATTTTTTGGCCGGCTATTTATTTGCTTTGGCCGGCTCTGCCCTATTCCTTTTTCTGGTTGGCCTTGGCGGCTTCCTCCACCTCTTCGATGCTTCCCTTCATATAGAAGTCCAGCTCGTTCTTGTCATCATGTTTGCCGTCCAAAATTTCCTTAAACCCTCTTATCGTATCCTTGATGGAAACATATCTTCCTTCCTGGCCGGTAAACTGTTCCGCCACGAAAAAAGGTTGAGATAAGAACCTTTGGATTTTTCTGGCTCGGGAAACTGTAAGCTTATCCTCATCAGAAAGCTCTTCCATTCCGAGAATAGCAATTATGTCCTGGAGATCCTTGTGTTTCTGCAAAACCTTCTGAACTCCTCTGGCCGCTTCATAATGCTCCTCTCCGATAATCTTGGGGTCAAGAATAGTGGAATTGGAGTCAAGCGGATCCACTGCCGGATAAATGCCCAGTTCGGATAACGCTCTGGAGAGCACCACTGTGGAGTCCAAATGGGTAAAGGTGGTTGCCGGAGCCGGATCGGTAATATCATCCGCCGGCACATAAACCGCTTGAATAGAAGTAATAGATCCCTTGTCGGTGGAAGTAATCCTCTCCTGCAATTTTCCCATTTCCTCAGCCAAAGTCGGCTGATAGCCTGCTGAAGAAGGAATTCGTCCCAAAAGGGCGGAAACTTCGGCTCCCGCCTGGGTGAAGCGGAAAATGTTGTCTATGAATAACAAAACATCCCTATTTTCTTCATCCCGGAAATACTCGGCCATGGAAAGAGCGGAAAGTCCCACTCTTTGCCTGGCTCCCGGCGGTTCATTCATCTGGCCGAAAACCAAAGTGGTCTTGTTCAAGACGCCCGAATCCTTCATTTCATTGTATAAATCATTTCCTTCCCGGGTTCTTTCTCCTACTCCGGCAAAAACCGAATAACCCCCATGCTCTTGAGCAATGTTTCTAATAAATTCCTGGATAAGAACCGTTTTGCCCACGCCGGCGCCGCCGAACAGTCCGACTTTTCCTCCCTTCAAGAAGGGGCATATCAAATCCACTACCTTGATGCCCGTTTCCAATATTTCCTGCTTGGTTGACTGGCTGGAAAAGCCGGGGGCTTCCTGGTGAATCGGATATTGCTTTTTGGCCTCCACTTTCTCCTTCACTCCATCCACGGTTTCTCCCAGAACATTAAACATCCTGCCCAGCGTTGCTTGGCCTACCGGCACAGAAATCGGAGCGCCTTGCGCTACCACCCGCATGCCTCTCCTGAGCCCGTCGGTGGAGCTCATGGCTACGGTCTTTACTTGGCTGGAGCCCAAATGCTTTGCCACCTCGAGAATTATCCTGCCTCCTTCCTGGGTTTTGGCTTCAACTTCCAAAGCTTCATTAATGGCCGGCAACCCGCCTTCTTCAAAATCCACATCTACCACGGGACCAACCACCTGAGAAATTTTTCCAATATTTTTACTCATTATATATGCTTAAATGTTTAAATGTTTAAATGCTTAGATGCTTAGATGTTCGTATCCTTAGATGCCTTACCCCGTGTGAGCGATAGCGAATTTACGGGGTTTGTATGTTTAAATGTTTAAATGCTTAGATGTTTATATGACCCTACTCCTCCTCCAGCGCCAGCTTTCCGGTCGTAATTTCGGTAATTTCCTGAGTAATGGCGGCTTGGCGGAGCTGGTTGTAGGAATACTGCAATTGTTCGTTCATATCCGAAGCGGCGTCGCTGGCGTTTTTCATCGCCATCATTCTGGCCGATTCCTTGGACGCGTTGGATTCCAATATCGCATGATAAAGCTGCATTTCAACCAGCCGGGGCAGAATATGCTCCACCACCTGTTCCGGACTCGGTTCGATTTTGTAGTTAATCGGGTTTTTCTCTTCTTCCTCCTCTTCCAGCGTGAAATCCTCTCCGCTCATCTCAGTTATCTGCTTTTCCAAGTCGATCTTGGAGATGGGCAATAGCTGCCTCAGTCTCGGCTGTTGATTCATGGTGTTAATATAGTCGGTGTAAGCTAAAATAACTTTATCGTATTTCCGCTCTGAATAGTCATCAATTATCACTCTGGCGAGCGATCTAATGTCTGCTAGGCTGGGACTGTAATTGAAGTCCTCAAACAAGGCGTTTACATTGTAGTTTCTGGCAGTCAAATAATCAAAGCCCTTTTTCCCCACCGCCACAAAATCAAATTTAATGTCTTCATCATTGTATTTGGAATGAATTCTCCTGCCGGCTACGCGGTTAATTTTAATCAAGCTCGGTTTCTTCACTTGGCTCATAACCTTGCTCAAAAGCTGGGAGTTGTAGCTTCCGCAAAGACCCCGGTTGGAAGTCACTACCACTACTAAAATATTCCTAACTTCTCTAACCTCCAAAAGACCGTGCTGATACCTGCGGAGGCTTTTGGACAAATTGGTCAGAACATTCCATGCCGATTGCGCGTAGCTTCTTATGGCCAGCACTCTGTTTACTTCTTTTTTCATCTTGGCCGCTGCCACCATCTCCATTGCCCTGGTTATTTTCCGGGTATTCTGAATAGATTTTATTCTTCGGCGAATTTCTTTAGTACTGTTGGACATAAAATGTATTATGAATTTAGTATCTTGAGTCTAGGAGCTAGGATCTTGAATCTTTCCCGCTACTTTTTTATTCTCATTTGATAGCGGGACCCCGCCTTGCGGTGGGAATCTCAAATTAGACAACTCAAAAGTCAAAGCCACAACTCAAAACCCGTTATCTTAAATCCTAATGTTAAAATGACAAATCAAACCTAAAGTTCAAACAACTGAAATATGGCTTACCCTTTAAGGCTGAAAGAACTGATTTAATTTGAAATTCAGTCATTTGTCATTGATTTGCCTGCCCCGTTTGAGCGAAGCGAATTTGCGGGGACATTTGTGCGAGTTTGACATTTGTCATTTAAACAGAATTTTCTAATTGCTAATGAAAAACATCCAATAAATTACTTTTTCTCTTCACTTTCTCCGCTTTCTTCACTTTTTCCACTTTTCTCATCTTCTTTGTTCTCTTCTTTTTCTTGACTTTCTTGAGTCTCTCCGCTCTCTTTGCTTTCTTCAGCCTCTTCCTCTGCTGGCAGAGTGTTTTTGAAAGCCTCCACCGTCTTCTTGACTTCCGACTCCAGCTCTTCATCCAACTCTTTCTTTTCCCGGATCTTTTTCAGAACCTCTTTGCCCGCTTCCTCAAAATATTGAAGCATTTCTTTTTCTTTCTCTCTTGTTTCTTCCACTTTTATGTCATCAAAATACCCGTTATTTAAAGCCCACATAACCACTACCTGTTTCTCCACCGGAAGCGAAGCGTACTGATCTTGCTTCAACACTTCCCGGGTACGATAGCCCCGCTCGATTTTTTGCTTGGTTCTTTCATCCAAATCCGAGCCGAACTGAGTAAAAGCCTCCAATTCACGGAATTGCGCAAGTTCCAATTTGACTTTTCCGGCCACTTTTTTCATAGCCTTGATTTGAGCCGAGGATCCCACGCGGGAAACGGACAGCCCCACGTTAATCGCCGGCCTAAAGCCCTGATAAAACAAATCGGCCTCCAAAAATATTTGCCCGTCTGTGATGGAAATAACATTGGTGGGAATAAAAGCGGAAATATCGCCGGCCTGAGTCTCGATAATCGGCAAGGCGGTAAGCGATCCGCCTCCGTAGTTTTTGTTCAATTTGGCGGCTCTTTCCAAAAGCCTGGAATGCAGATAAAAAACATCTCCCGGATAAGCCTCTCTTCCCGGCGGCCTCCTCAAAAGAAGTGAAATTTGGCGATATGCCGCCGCGTGCTTGGATAAATCATCATAGACGATTAAAACATCCTTGCCTTGATCCATAAAATACTCTCCAATAGTACATCCGGCATAAGGAGCCATAAAGGAATAAGCGGCTGGATCGGAAGCCCCCGCCAGCACAACCACCGTGTGATCGAGCGCGCCGTGCTCTTCCAGCTTGGAAACAATCTGAGCCACTTTGGATTTCTTTTGACCGATAGCTACATAAATACAAATAACGTCTTGATCTTTTTGGTTAATAATCGCGTCAATAGCAATAGCCGTCTTTCCGGTCTGCCTATCTCCGATAATCAACTCTCTCTGGCCTCTCCCGATAGGAATCATGGCGTCTATGGATTTAATCCCGGTCTGGAGCGGCTGTTTGACTTCTTCCCTGGTTACTACTCCCGGAGCAATTTTCTCTATAGGATAAACCTCTTCGCTTTCAATCGGTTCTCCGCCGTCGATAGCCTCCCCAATAGGGCTGATAACTCTTCCTATCATCTTTTCATTGGCCGGCACGGAAAGTACTTGCCCGGTTGAAACAACCGTGTCTCCTTCTTTGATCAAATCGATGCTTCCTATAACAATCACCCCGACCTCTCCTTCTTCCAGGTTCATAGTCACGCCGTACACCTCCTCTTTTGAATCTCCCCTCGTTTCAAATTTTACCATTTCCGACATCATAACATCATCCAGTCCGACAATTTTTGCCACGCCGTCTCCGACTTCCACCACTTTCCCCACCTTCTTGGTTTCCATGCCGGTATCCGCTTCAGTGATTTGTTTTTTTAAATTTTCAATAATGTAGTCTTTATTCATAATCTCTTTTTATCGGTTTATATATAAATTTAGCTTCGTACATTTAGCATCCCGAATAAATCTGTGCTTGCCCCGTTGCTGCGAAGTAGTTTTACGGGGTTGTAATCCGCGTAAAATCAGCGGAGTATAGGATTTCTTAAAATTCCTATACGATAAATAAAAATCATAAATTGCTTACAAGCTTGTAACGGCTTTTTTCATTCTTTCCAGCTTGCTTTTCAGGGTCCCGTCAAATATCTCGTTTTCCACTCTTATCAAGAGGCCGCCTTTAATGTCTTCGTCAACTTGGTTGGCTAAATGGACATTTTCCGGAGCAATATTTTTCTTTTTCGCGATGCTTTCCTTGATTTTCATCATTTGATCATCGCTCATTTTCTCTCTGGAATAAACAGCGGCATCCACGATGCCTTCTTCTTTTTTTTGGATTTGCCTGAATATTTTCTCAATCTCTTCCAATTTCTTTTCATCCCTGTTTTTCTTGATGACTTTGGCGATCTTTTTTATCAATACCCCCTGCTGCGCTTCTTTGCCGGAAGCGATATCGTATAAGAATTTGGCGTATTGTTTGCTGGTTACTTTCATAATTTTGATTAATTTCTAGTCTGAGGCTATCCCCTATTTTTCGCCTCCCCTTGATCTTCCAGCTCTTCTCTCAGTTCATTGATAGATTCCTTTACCAATTCAACATCTCCGTCCTTGCCTACTTTCTTTTGCAATGTTTTTTCCAGCGCTAAAACAGTCAGCTCGCCCACCTGAGACTTGACCTCTTTAAACATCTTTTGCTTCTCTTTTTTAATTTGTTTTTTGGCTTCTTCCATTATTTTATCCCCTTCTTTTTTTGCGTTTTCGGTAATTTCTTGCTTGTTTTTCTCGGCCTTCTTTTGCGCCTCCGCCATCACTTCTTTGGCTTCTTTATACGCCTCCTTAATTTTTTGCTCCTTCACCTTCTCCGCTTCTTCCAGCTGCTCTTGAGTTTTTTTGGCATCATCCAAGCCTTTTTGAATAACCTCGGTCCTTTCATTCATCTTTTTCAGCAGAGGCTTGTAAGCAAATTTATACAGCACAAATAAAACTATCGCAAAATTGATGGCTTGAGCCAACAGTATTTTCCCATCTAAATGAAAAGATTCAATTATCGCTTCCATAGAATATTTTAAGCTGATTAACTTTAAAAGCTGACGCTCTCAACAAGGTTCCGCTCTAAGCGAAACCCTATGAAAACATCAACTAGCTAATGGTGAAGGCCACCACCAAAGCGTAAATAGCGATAGCTTCCGCAAAAGCGGCCGCCAAAAGCATGGGCGCAATGATTTTTCCGGAAACTTCCGGGTTTCTTCCGATCGCTTCCATTGCCTTGGCTCCGATCATTCCGATTCCCAAGCCCGGGCCCAATGCCCCGAGTCCGATGGCCAATCCCTTGGCCAGCATGGTCAAGTCAACTGCTTGTTTTACAACTTCTCCTTCCATAAATTTACTTTATTAATAGTTAGATTATAAGTAATTACTCCTAAAAACACAAATCCCAATCCACAAAGCACAAAACTTTAATATCAATAATAGCTTTAAGTTTTAACCTGTGGCTTTGCACTTTGAGTTTTGAGTTTTGAGTTTCCTAAATTAATGTTCCGCCTCCATCGCCATGCTCATAAACACAAGAGTCAGTATAGCAAAAACCGCCGCTTGCACAAGACCCACCAAAACCTCCAGGAACATAAAAGGCAAAGGAATCGCAAAAGCAAAAATCATCGCCATGGATGCCAGAAGCACTTCACCGGCAAAAATATTTCCAAAAAGCCTGAAAGACAATGAAGCCACCTTGGCAAACTCACTGATTATCTCCATAAAGCCTACCACGAATTTAATGGGGTTTACAAACAACACGTTCTTGTCTTTGCTTATTTTCTTGGGAATTTCCATCAGAGTTTCAAAATTGATGAATTTATTGAAATGCTTCCAAGAGCCTACCGAAAACACTCCGATAATATGAGAGGTCACCACCGCAAACAAGGAAAGCGCCAGCGTCATATTCAAATCGGCCGTACCGCCCCGAAAAAACGGCACGAAAGCCTCCTCTCCCCCATGAGCTTTCACCACGCCAATTGTCCCGATGATGGGGAGAATTCCAAACCAGTTATTCAATAATATAAAAAGAAACAGAGCAAGCGTAATCGGCAAGAGCTTCTCTGAGGTTTTGCGGTTTCCGGTAATGCTGTCCACAAACCCGAGCGCTCCCTCTAAAATAATTTCAAAAAAATTCTGCACTCCCCGGGGAACCTTCCTGATCCTCCAGCCCGCTGCCAGAAAAAAAGCCACCAAAACAAAGGTGACAACAATACTGCTCAAAAAAGAATTGGTTACCTCAAATCCCTTAACTTGAAATAAGGTTTCAGCAAAAATAGTATTCTCGTGATGAATTTCTTCGTGCGTTTCTCCGGAGGCGACGCTCCCGCCGGCTCCGCTCTCCCCCTGTTTCTTTGCAATTTGATCCTTTATTTCCGACATCTCAAATCAAGTTTAGCCAATTATAAATCCAACAGAAACACGACTCGCTTTTCGCTGTGTTCCTGAGTTTATTTATTTTTGTCTTCTGCGTCTTTAATCGCCTTGAGGGCTTCCTTGGTAATTCCAACACAAGTTATTATAAACGCAATTGCGATACTCGTCAAGAAAAGCCACGGCTCCTTGTCATACTTCTCGTCCAGCCATTTGCCGACAAGCGCCGCCGCCAGCACGGGAAACACAATCCACCCCGAAACTCTGTAAAACAAAGCCAAGCTTTTAATCCAATTGTTCTTATTATCGTTATTCATAACGAAGTATTATATATTATATTAAACCACTGAAGAATTGATTATTTTGAAAATTTTGTCATTCTGATGAAAATCAGAATCTCTTTACAAAGCCACTTTTGGTAATCATTAGATTCTGAATCCCGCCAGAGGCGGACACGGCAAGTTCAGAATGACATTCTTCAGTGGTTTCTATTGTATATATCATGTATCATGTATTATGCTAAAGCAAAAAATCAAACGCGTTTCATGGTTTTGATTCAGTTATTTAGCAATGGAGCAATCCTGTTGCTTTAACCCATTTTACTACTTTTTCTGCAATTTTAAAAGACCGAGAGATTCCCGGCCTTTTCGCTGGAGCGAGCTTCCTAGCTCGGTCCACCAATTTTCTTGGCCATCATAGTGACCACGATAATGGCCACGAAACAAAAAATTGAAAAGAAAAGCCGGAACGATTTCCGGCTGCTTAAAGTTTAAATTAAAAATTATAGGTTTATCCCTTGCCCCTTTCCTTGTTGCTCTTCCAAAATTTCATCGAAAACCTCTTGGTAGGCGGCAGAAAAAGCACTCCCAAACAAACTTATAAAAAACACATCCTTTTCGCATCGATAGGCCATCTCGATCAAATCAGACAATTCCACATTGGGCTTGTCTTGATTAATCATCCATTTGAATATAATTTTGAGATCCTCCTCTGCTATGTTCTTTCCAAAGATTAAAAGGATATTTTTTACAGCATTAACTAGATATGCCAAATTTTGCTGAAAAGATATTCCCCAAATCGACCGCATCCAGTTTCTTCCGGAATAATAGCTTTTCCGATTATTGAACCTGATAAGCTCATAATTAAACTCTGCAATCTCCCACAAAAAACCGGAATGCGTTTTGTTTATCAGTGCATTTACAATTTTCTGCAGCAAGAGATTTAAAATGCCATTCAATTCTGTTAAGCTTGGTTTTCTGCTGGAAATAATTTCGACCATTTCATTGAAATATTCTCTGTATGTTTTCATGAAACTTCCTCCTCGTTTGTTCATTCAACTGGAAAAGATATTAAAACAACTTTTTCAACGAACTCCCCCCCTTTGGAGAGTTACTCTACCACAAATCTTAAATTTAAGCAATAAAAAACCGGACAAGTTTGATTCAAACGCATCCGGTTGTTTGATAAAGTTTTACTGATCATAAAGCACCTCTCTCCTGTCCTTCCAGCAATCTTTCGGCTTGACTTTTGACGTCGATCAAATAAGCCAAGACTTCTTTTTTGAATTCTGGAAGGTTACTTTCTTCAATGCCCTCAAGAAAGATGTTTGCATAATGGACAAAATCTTCCAAGAAACTCCTGTCTTTCCCATTTTCTGGATCGACCATCCCGAGATGATCTTCAATTCCAGCCAGATACAAACAAATCACTCTTTTTCTAATAGTATGCTGCTCAAACAAAAATTTCTCAAAGCTTTCAAAAAGCATTATAAAGAACAACTCCCAATTCATAATTGCCCCCTTTAAAAAAATGTAAAAAATTTACCCAAGAAGAGGATATCCTAACTTAATTCAGCTATAAAGTCAAGGCCGGCAAAGAATTTTGCCGGCCATTATTTTTATGCATTGATAAGAAACTGTTCAAAGAATTCCGCTCCCTCCGCGGAAATTTCGTAATAGGTGTTTTGCTGAAAGCCGGCCCCCTTTGATACGCTTATAAATTCCATCTTTATAACTATCAGCCCGGCTTCATGCATTCTTGAAAGGATGTTTTTGACGTGATATTTACAAGGAACGGTTTTTCTCAGTTCCGTTAACTCTTTTATTTCCGTTGCTTTGCAGCTATAAATATGCTCCAGAAAAATTCTGAAAACTTCCGCATCGGCGGAAGTGAAGATTTCCAGAGCGCCATTTTCATCGAATTCATTTTCAAAGAGCTTGATCTCCTTCATGCTTCGCCCCCTTTGCAACCCATGCTGCCTTATTTATAAAAAACCCGGAAAGCCTTCCGGGGATTGAGAGTTAAATAATTTTCCTCGCTTGCTAACTGAATTATAAACCAAAAACCTTGCCCGGTAAACAACTTTTAAAAAATAAAACCAGTTTTGCAATTTCTCAATTTCATTCGCGCCAGCGAATATAATTTCGCAATTCCTACTAACTCCAACCAACCGCCCACACAACTTGCATGCTCTAATGTTTGAATTTTTTACATGTTTAGATGTTTACATGTTTAAATGCTTAAATGACCTTCACCTTTTCAACACCTCCAAAAACGCCTTCTGCGGGATATCCACTTTTCCGGACTGAGTCATCTTCTTCTTGCCTTTCTTTTGCTTTTCCAGGAGCTTTCTTTTTCGAGTCACATCTCCGCCGTAAAGCTTGGCTGTCACGTCTTTGCGGAAAGCCTGGATATTCTCGCGGGCTAGAAACTTGCTCCCCACCGCCGCTTGCAGCTTGATTTGAAAATTCTGGCGCGGAATTACGTCCTTGAGTTTCTTAACAATTCTTCTGCCCTCGGCTTGAGCGTTCTTCTCGTGAACCACCTGGGAAAAAGAATCCACTTTCTCTTCGGCAACATAAATATCCAGCCGCGCTAAATCCGCCGGCCGGTAGTCGGTTAGCTCGTAACTGAAAGAAGCAAACCCGCTGGTAGCTGACTTGATGTTGTCGTGAAGATTAATGACAATGTCTGCCAGCGGCGCGTTAAAGATCAAATTTACTCTATCTTCATCCAAATAATCAGTAGAAATATATTCGGATCGGGTAGTGGACTGAGTTACTTCCATAATATCGCCGATAAACCTCGACGGCGTAATAATCTCCAGCTTAGCCCTGGGTTCCCGAATTTCTTTAATTTCGGTTTTGTCCGGCATCTCGGCCGCCGAATAAATTTTCATTGTTTCCCCATTGGTTCTTTCCACCTCATAAACCACGCTGGGCGTGGTAATCACCGGAGCAAATCCAAACTCTCGAGAAAGCCGCTCCTTGACAATCTCCAGATGCAACACTCCCAGAAACCCGATCCGGAAACCTCGCCCCAGCGCCGGCGAACTCTCCCCCTCAAAGTCAAGCGCCGCATCATTGAGCTTCAGCTTCTCCAGCGCGTCCCGGAATTGATTATAATCCTCCCCCTCCGCCGGATAGAAACTCGCATACATCATCGGCCGCACCTCTCGATAACCTTCAAGTGGCACAACTGTGGTTTTTTTTGATTTTAATTCAGTCTTGCTAGATTCATTGGAAATTGGAAATTGGAAATTGGAAATTGTCAAAGTGTCCCCCACCCTGCACTGCTCCACGCTTTTCAGCCCGGTGGCAATATAGCCTATCTCGCCAGTCTCCAACGTGCCGGTCGGCTTCAAGTCCGGAGAAAATTTCCCCACTTCTACCGCATGAGCTTCCTTTTCTCCTCTCATTAGATAAATCTTGTCCTCCCTTTTGATAGCTCCGTCAAAAATCCGCACAAAAGCCAAAACTCCCTTGTAAGAGTCATACTTGGAATCAAAAATCAAAGCCCGCAAAGGCGCGTCCTCAACAATCTCTGGCGCCGGAATCCTCTCCACCACGGCATTCATAATCTCTTCCACTCCTTCCCCACTTTTGCCGCTGGCCAGAATTATCTCCTCCTCGCCGCACCCCAAAAGATGCTTGATTTCCGTTTTGGTTTTTTCAATCTCAGCGTTAGGCAGATCAATCTTGTTCACTACCGGAATAATTTCCAAATCCTGTTCCAAAGCCTGATAAAGATTGGCCAAAGTCTGCGCCTGGATCCCCTGAGTGCAATCCACCAGCAAAATCGCCCCCTCCACCGCCTTCAACGACCGCGAAACCTCATACCCAAAATCCACATGCCCGGGAGTATCAATCAGGTTCAGTGTGTATGTCGAATCTTGAATCTTTCCCGCTACTTTTTTGTTTTCTTTCGAAAGCGGGACCCCGCTCTGCGGTGGGAATCTTGAATCTTGAATACTTTTTTCACTTGTATTTTGACCGCTCTCCTCCTTTGAATTTTGAATTTCATAGCTATCGGGCTTTGAGTTGTGGCTTTGACTTTTGACTTTTGAGTTTTTACCTGCGTATTCATAACGCATGGTCACCGGCTGCAGCTTGATAGTAATCCCCCTTTCTCTTTCCAGGTCCATCGTATCCAAAAGCTGCTCCTTCATCTTCCGGCCTTCAATCGTCTTGGTCATCTCCAGCATCCGATCAGCCAGCGTCGACTTCCCATGATCGATATGAGCCAAAATCGCAAAATTCCTAATGTTATTTTTTCTTTTTTCTGTCATTCAAATTATTTAAACACTTTTTAATATCTTCTTTTCTTTTTTTATGCTTAATGAAGGAATATATCAAGTCAAACAGTCTTTTCAATGATTCTTGATTACTAACCCTTAATCTCCATAAATCTTCATTATACTTATAATTCTTACTCTTATTATAAACCTGGTTTTTCTTATAAATTTTCTTTGGTATTGGACATATTATGTCATTTTTTACAAACCATTTATACATCCAGTGAATAATCTCTCTGTCATAACTGTCAATTTTGAATCTTGCCCTGCCATCATAAACACCTATATTCCCTTCCGCATCAATATATCCAGAGGCAAAAGAAGCTGAATAGTTATTCTTCAAAGTTATCCAATCTTCAACATCACAACTTTTAGGTAACAGAAAATCAAAACTATCATTTAAAAAACAGTTGACACTATAAGCTTCTTTTCCTTTTTTGTTGTAGCTCACCTTCCCATATTTAGAAAAAATTTTTTCTAACAATTCCGCTTGCTCCGTCATGGTTGTATTGCAACGAGCTACTATCACCTTGGATTCTTCAGTTGTCTTATACACATTTAAGTCACCGACCCTAAAGCCTAAAATATACGCCTTTTCTAGTTTATTTCCAGAAAAATCTTTCTTTTCATACTTACTTTGAATAACCGACCTCGGTAATGGCTTCATTCCACATTCTCTCATTCTATTTAAAACAGTTTTGAAACTGCATCCATAAATAGCCCCTATTTTATACTTAGATTTTTTCTCTTTATAGTAGAGTCTCTTAAGTTCTTTTTTGGGTATAATTATTTTTCTTCTCATAATTTAATTATACCGAAAATCATTAAATGTGCAATTATGCAAAATTTCTTATGCTTTGATTCATAATATCTTTAAATCACTTGCTTTTATGCCCGTTAATGGTAAACTGAAACTAAGCAAAAGTCAACTAATCATCAATCGGAAACAACATTCACGTTAAAAAAATAATTAGCTACAACTAAATCATGAAAAGGGATGAAAAAATAACAACACTTAAGGCGATATATTATGCAATTGCAATACCAGTGGTTATATTTATAGCACTATATTTTGCTATCTCATATAACTTTGAAGCATATAACATAAATAAATTTTTTAGATTTATCAAAACTGTAGCTACTTATACATTTTTTGTAGATTTGATAATTTTTGTGGCCATTTTTTTATTAAAGGAAAAAGGAAAGTTTTCCTATGCAATAGAACGAGTTGGCAAGTACACCGTGGGCATTCTTGGTATAAGCATGGGACTCTTTTTTATAAGTGCAGCTTTTACCTCGGTGGGCTATACAGAATTTGCAGGTATGTTGGGAGCCTTACTAATGTGGATTATTTTTATTAACCTTTATTTATTTATAGCTTATTTGATAGTCAAAAAATTTGATTAAATTATTACTGTACACAACACGGCATATCCGGCTTCGTTTTAGTAAAATAATTAATTTTTTTGTATGACAACGTGGAAAAAAACAGGTCTTGGTTCAAATGTTTTAGCTCGTAGATTGGGCAATGAAGTGTATGAATTTTTGAAACAAGCAAATCATAATGACGATTTTTTAACTGATTATGAATACCTTAAGGATCATATTAAAAATTCCTCACAGGGTTGGCAGTTAAGTGATTATGCACCATTACTTTTGCCTTTGGTTAAATACTATGAAAATAGCTTGTGGCACATTTGCGAAAAACTTGATTTATTTAAAGATATTAATGGTGGAAAACGTCCACATAGCTTAAGGAATTTTTTTAGCACCAAAGAAAGTGAGATTGAAAATTTACTTGTTTCAAAAATTCAAGATCAAAAACAAGCTAAAATTGTATTGAGAAAACTTTTCTCAACAATTGATGATTATAATCAAAGAAATGAGGTTGTTCATTGTGGGCAATTAATCAAGTATGTCGAGCTTGATAATTACGATAGTCTTATTACTAAACTGAAGGAATTAGTTGATTGCTTGTTTTTAAATAATGTCATACAAAAAAATTAATTATTTTGCTAGCATCGCCCAAATTTTTGTTCCGCTAACGCTTCACAAAAACTTCAGATACACGCGAACGTTATATTCAATCGAATTTTCACTTTTTAAAAAACTAGTAAAGAGCGTAGCTATCCAGAAATAAATTAGTAACATTTATAATATACAAATATCATTTATACATAATTATGCAATCAAATCCAGAGATAACTAAAAAAGTTCCAGTTTGTCATTCCAATCAAAAAATTGATGACGTAAAAGAGTATCTCTTTGAAAAAATGAGTAATTTTGACACGATTGATTATATATACGTACTAACAAAAAGCCAAGTTATTAAAGGAGTAATATCTATTCATGAACTTTTCAAATCTCCTCCCGACTCCTTGATCAGAGATCATTTCATCACAAAAATTGTCAAAGCCCATCCCGATACTGATCCTGAGAAAATTGTACATTTGGCATTAAATAATAATATTAAATCTGTACCTATAGTTAACGAACAGAATAAATTTATTGGAGTTATTGCAAGCGATACTATTCTTGATATCCTCAACAAGGAAGGTCAGGAAGATTTTATGCATATTGAAGGTATTATCCCTGAAAATATATATAACCAACAGGATGTTTCTATCTTTAAAAATTTTATACTAAGAACGCCTTGGATTATTGTAGGGCTTTTAGGCGGTCTTATCGCTGCGAGAATTATTGCTAATTTCGAGAGCGTGCTTGAAAAAGAATTGATTCTTGCAGCTTTTATTCCTTTGGTTGCTTATGTTGCGAACGCCGTAGGCTCACAAACACAAACTCTATATATTCGCGCCTTGGCTATGGGTCAAAAAATTTCAATGTGGAGATACAGCATTAAACAAATTTTTATTTCATTTTTTATAGGCGTAGCATGCTGGGCAGTTATTGGTCTCACTTCATTAATTGTTTGGAATTCCTCCTTACTAGGAGTAATTGTAGGTTTTGCGGTATTTTGTTCTATCCTTGTGGCAACAACCTTTGCATTGCTTATACCTTTTTTACTTACGAAATTCAATAAAGATCCTGCAATAGGAAGCGGCCCTTTCACAACAATCATCCAAGACATGCTAAGTGTACTAATTTATTTTCTCATTGCTACAATTTTTATTTTATAGTCAATTTTTAATAGTTTTTTACTAGTATATCCAAATCATTAATTCTTCGAGATAGCTACGTTCAAAGTTATAAAGTGAAAATTCGACTCTAAAATTTCCCTTCGGGGCGTTGCACTAAATTTCAGCCCTTCGGGGAATATAACAAGGATTATGAGGTTACTAAGTCTTGCAGACTTCTCCGCCCAAATCGTGCTGCGCCCGACTTCCCATAATCCTGATGTTAGACGTAATTGAGTTTTCAATTTTTAAAAAGCTTTAAATATTCTTAATCCCACAATAATATTATGAAACACAAAAAAATTATTTACATTATTATTGTGATATTCTTATTAATAGTCACATTCCAAATTGGAAAATTTTTTGGAGAGATGAAGTACGATGTTATGTTAGCAAGGTGTCTCAACTCTGAAATTCCATATGAAGATTATAATACTTGGGAAGCATCTTCTTTGATGAACAAGATGCTTCAGAATTTCTATGGACAACAATACCATTTTACAAAACAATATACTCCAAAAAATCTAACAGCAGAGGAATTACATAATTCTTTTAACAACGGAGGTTATCATTATTTTGAAACAAAGGAAGGTGTAATTATGGAATGTGGGATTTATAAGTAAATTGAAAAATCAGCTTCTCGCTATCGCTCGAACCACGTTGCACTCTCTTTCCTCCGGTCGTCAGGGCTTATAACAAGAGATATACGGTTCAGTCCTCAGCCCGAGCTTTACCCAAATTTTTCTTTCACTTCTTTCCAGAAAGATTTCGCATATCCCCGATGTTCCGTCTCTCGCTTCGCGAGCGGCATCGCATAACTCGGCATATCCTAAATTTTGTTCCACGAGCAAGTTCGCTTCACAAAACTTCGAATATACCGCCGGCGATTGAGCGAGATTGAGGATTTGTCTACATAATTAATAAGCAGAAAGTAAAACATAGATTTATAAATATAATATAATTATTATATATTCGTATGAATAGACAAGAATTAATAAAAAAAATTGTATCAAATTCAAATTCAAGATTAGAATTTTGGATTAATTTTATCAACCAATTAAAACTTGAAAATATTTGTGAGATAGGAGTTTACAAAGGTGATTTCGCTGCCGAGATATTAAAAAAATGTGAGAATATCAATGAATATAGTATGATTGATCCATGGAAACATTTAGATCATTGGAATAAACCAGCAAATAAAGATGATGAAACATTCAATAAATTTTATGATGAAACAATAGAAAAAACTAATTTTGCAAAAGAAAAAAGATTGATATTAAGGGGTAAAACTACTGAAGTTATTGATAAAATACCGGATAAAAGTCTTGATTTTGCATATATAGATGGTGATCATACTTTAAAGGGAATAACAACTGATTTGATTAAAGTTTATCCAAAAATTAAGGATGGTGGATGGATAGGAGGCGATGACTTTTCTTACAATATTTGGCAGCATTCTCCCAAATTCGAACCCACACTAATTTTTCCCTTTGCAGTATATTTTGCCGAAGCTATTTCAGCAAAAATATTTGCACTTCCTTATAATCAATTTTTAATTCATAAATTTAGTGATGGTTCATCACTCGTGTCCGGTTAATTTTTTTCTCATCTCCTGATTTTGGCTTTCCAGAGCCAAAATCAAGGGACAAGAATTTTTTTTGGCTTGAACGGAAATAATGGGATAATTGATATTGTTTTTTAAGCAATTATCAATTACTCAAATGTATCATGGAAAATATGTTCTTTCTCAGCTTGCAGATCACATCCCCCGTTATGAATTCAACCGCTGCGTGGATAGATACCGGGGCAATTCGGCAGTAAAAAAACTTACTTGCTGGAATCAATTCCTAGCTCTCTTTTTCGGGCAGATTTCTCATCGGGAAAGCCTCCGGGACGTTGTCAACTGCTTGAGCTCCCAGCAGGGAAAAATCCGCAACCTGGGTTTTTCCAGCATTATTTCAAGATCAACTCTTTCCGATGCCAGCGAAAAAAGGGATTGGAGGATTTACAGGGACCTGGCGGGAATATTGATTGATAAAGCCAGGAAGCTGTATGCAGGCGATGACAATTTTAATTTGGAACTGAACGGGGCTTGCTACATTATAGATTCATCGGTGATCGAACTCTGCCTTTCTCTTTTCTCCTGGGCCAAGCTCAAGACTGTAAGGGCCGGGGTAAAGCTGAATCTGCAAATGGACCTTGACGGCAATATTCCCGCCATGTTTGAAATCACTAGCGCCAAAAGGCACGATCTGGAATTCCTGGATTCGATCGAAATTGAGCCGGAAGCGCATTACATTCTGGACCGGGGCTACATAGATTACGGCAGGCTTTACAAAATTCACCGAAAAGGAGCCTTCTTTGTTATCAGAGCCAAGGAGTGTCTGGGATTTGAAAGAATTTATTCCAACAGGAAGGAAAAAGGAACAGGGATTTGCTGCGATCAGATAATCAAGCTTAGCAATTGGAAAAGCTCTAAGAGGTATCCGGAGAAATTAAGGAGGATTAAATTCTTTGACCAAGAAAGCAAAAAGTATTTCACTTACTTGAGCAACGATTTTAATCTTTCTGCTGAGAAAATAGCCGCCCTGTACAAGCACCGCTGGCAAATTGAATTGTTTTTCAAATGGATCAAGCAGCATCTCAAGATCAAAGCCTTCTGGGGCCGCTCAGAGAACGCGGTAAAAACCCAAATCTGCATTGCCATCTGCGCTTATCTTGTAGTAGCCATTTTCAAAAAACAATGGAGGATTGAAAAAAACCTCTACGAAATATTACAAATTTTGAACGTGTCAGTCCTAACTAAAACTCCCATGGTTGAGCTGTTTAGTGATCTTGAATTGCAAAATTTTAAAAGAAGCGGCAGAAAACAGGCTTGTTTGTGGGATTTGTGAACCGGACACGAGTGGATGGTTCATATGAATTCATTAACCTCACAAATAAATACAAAGACACTTCATTGAGAAAACAATTAATAAAAAGTCCTAATATTAATAAAATGAAACATCTTATTGTACCTTACTATATTTACATAAGAAAAAAGCTTCTTAAGAAATAGAATACAGTTTTTCTATCCGCTAAAATTTAGTAAATGACAAGTCCTCAACTTACTCCGTTTCACTCCGCACCCCGTTGCGCTATCGCTTCGTTCGGCTCGCCTAACACAGCATATGCGGTTCGCTCGTTGCACTTCGCTCTCCCAAATTTTTGTTTCGCAAAAACCTCCCTTAAAAGACCGGGGTCCCTCGCTTACCAACTTCAACCGATTTAGAAGTTATGATAATATTTATATATAATTTAAATTTAAAAATAATATGAAAAAAATAATCTTATTACTATTCATCATGGGAAGTTTGTTTGTTGTGAATACAGCTATTGTTACTGCTTGCTCGTGTGTTCAACCAGCATCACCGCAAGAATCGCTTGAACAATCAACTGCAGTTTTTGCTGGCAAAGTTATTGATGTAGATGTCCCAAGCGGGCTAGTTGTTAGTAGTGCTGATCCTGTAAAAGTCACATTTGAAGTTTCAAAAATTTGGAAAGGTCCCGATTACAAAACTCTTGTTCTAACAACTGCAAGAGACGAAGCCAGCTGCGGATATTCCTTTAAAGAAAATGAGGAATATATTGTTTATGCTTACGGTGAAGAAGATACACTAAGTACTGATATTTGCAGTAGAACAAAACCTCTCGCCAACGCAGAAGAGGATTTGCAAGATTTAGGAACTGGTAATTCACCAACAAATCCTAGTTCTAATTATGTTCAACAAACTTCCAACTTTATTTTAATTGCATCAATCGCGGGTATTGCAATAGTATTATTTTTTATAACCATATTTCTGATTAGAAAATATAAAAAGTAAAACGCGCGGGCTCCTGAACTCTGAAATTTCCCTTCGGG
This sequence comes from Candidatus Moraniibacteriota bacterium, assembly GCA_034522495.1. GTDB lineage: Bacteria > Patescibacteriota > Minisyncoccia > Moranbacterales > DUUL01 > JAXHLG01. Next base: position 857,963 of record JAXHLG010000002.1, read on the forward strand.
ACGTTGCACTAAATTTCAACCCTTCGAGTAATATAACAAGGACTTGGAGGCTCCAGAAACTTGCAGTTTTTTCACCCATATTGCTCCCCGCGGTCGAACCTTCTTATAATCCTGATATTATGCAACACAGTATAACTAGCTCGCTCCTGCCATCACTCAACCCATATTTGTCTTCACTGTCGCTACGATAAACATCAGATATACTGAAATGTTATGCGAAATCGCTCTCCCGCTAAGGGCGGACAGGCGCCCTGATTTGCATAACAGCCGGTGTTTCTGTGAATTCTGTCGCTTTGCGGCATCGCATAACTGTTGTTTGTACAAGATTATTCAAAAGAAATTCTCGTAAAAAATGACCATTAGGCATAAATTTCACTAATTTCCATATAAAATAAATTCGATAATTAACAAAACATTTATGTCTCAAGCAAGCAAAATGATCCTGATCGCCATCGTTGCCGCGTTGATCAGCGGCACAGGAGTTTATTTATGGCAAACAAAGAAACTGTCGGTATCGACCTCCAAGCCCACACAAGAGCAGGTTAAAAATAAAGATGAAACAAACACTTCTTCAACGCAAGGAGCAGTTGAATACAACTGCGAGCTAAGCGGCGGTTCTTTCGACAATGGCGTTTGCGTATGTCCAATTGAAAAAGAGTTAGGGCAAACACAAGAAGCAATGTACGATGAAAATACGGGGTTCTGCCAAACAACAGAGGGCAAGCCGAACGGTGATGCTTTTGCAGCATCTGTTGGCCTGCCATACGGCGATTACGCATTCTATAATGACATCGTTCAAAATAACTGTGAGGAATCAGATGGCGACTTTCTTTATACTTGCGATTGCCCCGGCAATAAATCTTATGATAAATCTACCGGTTATTGTAATTAAAATCAGTAACATTATTTAATAATGAAAACTGGCTCGCTCATTGCACTTCGCTTCAATCTTACAATTAAATTTCGTGTCGACAAGCGCTAACGCGCAAATTATGCAACCTTGCGGCATCGCACAACTGTTGTTTGTACAAGATTCTTCCAAAGAAATTCGCGTAAACACCGGCTCTCGGTCTTGTTGCTTTTTGCATAAACATAATTTATTTAGACTTATGAAATTAGTTGACTTCATTATCAAGGCCAAAATGGCCACTTACGCAAGCGAGGAAGAAAGCAACGAAAAAATTTTGGAAGATGGATCAAAAGAGCTGACTTTTAGAAGCGGCGATTTTAAATATCGTGATAGATATTATGGTTTCAATCCTTTTTTTGGAGAAGAAATCGTTTGGCAAGGCGGAGAAATTGTTTGGTCTATGAACTATTTTGGAAAAATGTCTTCTGATAAAGTTTCCGATGAAGATGTTTACAAGTTTCTCCAGAGCGCGATGAGGCAAATCAAGGAAGACCGGCCGTTTAGAGGGCCAAGTAATTTTAAAAGCGGCGGTTTTGAATACATTGACGAATCAATAGGCGATGTTCATAACTTCACCGGAACCGAAAGAATTCTCCACGAAGGACAAGAAATCTACAGATTGAATTATCATGGCGGCTCAATGTAGAGCCGCCGTATTGATCTAAAAAATCAGTTGCCCTAACTTTGAAACCTTTGCTCAAAAATAAACCCGACAACCTATAGTGTGTCGGGTTTAGAGGATAATCTCAATTGATGCCGGCAGATGATTAATATCAAAACTTTTGTTTATTTTCTTATTGACTGATGTTAAACTTCAAGCAACCAAGCGTGAAACCACTGAAGAATGTCATCCTGAACTTGCTTGTCCGGCTTTGACGGACTGTGTCCGCCTCTGGCGGGATTCAGAATCTAATGATTACCAAAAAAGGCTTTAAAAAGAGATTCTGATTTTCATTAGAATGACAAAATTTTCAAAATAATCAATTCTTCAGTTGTTTCAAACGTTAAGCGAATATTTTTATTCTTTCAGTCCCGCTGTTCAAAGAGACCGCTCCTTTAAAACAAATATTTTTAGGAAGCTCATTCTTTAAAAAGGAGGCAGAATGAAATATTTTTTCTTTAGCTTAAAAAAAGCCAGGAAAGATTATCGTCGTCGAATGCTCAAAGGAGGAGGGGAGTCTTCTGTCAGTGTATTAAACAAAGTTTTGATGGAAAACCCGGAGGATTTTTATCAAAAAATACTTAAGCGCCTTAAAACTACGAACCCTAGCTGAGCTTCCCAAGGGGAGACATCTGTCTCCCCGTTTCCTAAAAGTATTTGTTTTGATGGCTTATCGGCCAACACGCTATATATACATCCGATAATAAAGTATATACGGATCAATCTCGCCGCCGGTGTTCTCACAAATCATCCAGCTAGCGGTACCGCATCACTGGTGTCTATACATATCCTCAGAAGAACTTCGCGTAAAACATAGTGACCGTTAAGTGATTCTTTTATAAATAAAATTTATTTATGGAAAATTTTGAAAAATATTTTTCCCACGAAAAAAAAGAAAAGCCACCTTTTTTGTATCACGCTTCATCAAATAGGGATATTGAAAAGTTTGTACCGCGAGAAAAAAACATTCGTGATACAGAAGAAGGACCTGTCATTTTTGCAACACCAGATTTAGCATTAGCGACCACCTTTTTGGTTAGCGAGACTAATGATAGCTGGACTCAGATCGGAAAACTAAACGGCGTGCCCTATATGGTAATAAGAGACAAAAAACATTATATGAAGCGCGACAAGGGCGGCTCTATCTATAAATTTTCAAGCGATAGCTTTACTTGTCATCCACATAAAGGCATGGGGGAAGATGAGTGGATTAGCAAAGAGCCCGTAACCCCGCTTGAAAAAACTGATTATGAATCAGCGTTAGAGGCGATGATAGAAAATGGCGTGCAAGTATTTTTCGTTGACAGAAAAACATTCAATAGAATTAGCCACGATGAAGATTTTATTGACATCATTATGGGATTAGAACCAGAAAATAAAAGACGAGGAAAAAATGTTATTGAGTTTACAGACAAAAAATAAATGATAACTGAAAAAAACTAGGAAGACGGAGCGCCTTAACCAAGTTCAAGCATCATTATCCGAAAGCACTTGTTCGATGCAGACGGACTCGCCGAAACCGAAGCGATTCTGTTTTCTGAGTCCGGGAAGAATTGTCAAGGTTCAGGCGAGGACGCCTAAACCTGAGTCAAGTTTATAATGCAGCGAGGAAGCGAGACAAGAATATCAGGCATTCTTGTATAAAATTGAAAACAAGCCCTATCAAAATATTTTAATAGATAACTAAAATTAAATAAACATGGCACGCACAAGCATTGAAATAAAAGCGAAATCGAATAAGCAAGAGTTTATAAGAAAAATCTTGAAATCAAAAAAAGCCGTTTTTAAAGGAACTGATCATCAAATTGATACTTATTTTGAAGCCAAAAATGGAAGACTGAAATTAAGAGAAGGAAAAATTGAAAATTATTTAATTCATTACCAAAGAGAAAACAAGGAAGGACCGAAACAATCCGATATAACTTTATTCAGATCCTCCCCTAAGTCTTCACTAAAAGAAATTTTAACCAAAGCGCTTGGGCTTTTAGTTGTAGTTGACAAGAAACGAGAAATTTATTTTATAGACAATGTCAAATTTCACATTGATAAAGTCAAAGGTCTGGGAACATTTGTTGAAATTGAAGCCATTGATAATGACGGCTCAATCGAAAAGGAAAGACTGTTTGAGCAATGTCAATTTTTCCTTGATCTATTTGAGATTTCCCAAGAAGGTTTAATTCCGGTTTCTTATAGCGATTTGCTGTTACAGAAGTAACAAGCAGTTTTCCATTCAAGATATAATAAAAGTATTCTTGAAAATAAACTAAAATAACTCAAAAGCATCCCCTAATAGATACCCAAGTACAGTTTCAGCAGAATTTCCGCTTTTGGCTTAAAGCACACATTTTATATATTACAAAATATTAATTAAATACATGGCAGTTAAAACAACATTTTCAAAAAAGGATTTCGGTAAGATTATTTCCAATTATAATTTGGAAGAGATTAAAAATTTCACACCATTCAAACTTGGTGCTGTCCAAACAAATTTATTGCTTGAGACTGAAAAAGATAAGCTTGTCTTTAGGTATTATGAAAGCAGGTCTAAAAGGTATGCTTTGTTCGAAGTAAATGTATTACAGTATCTTGCTAGGCATTCTTATCCCTGCCCAGCGCCAATAAGAAATAACCACGGAAGTTTTATTGGAAAACACAAAGATAAACCGTTTGCTTTATTTGAGTTTATGGAGGGCGAGCATAAAAAGGATATAAATCCAAAATTGATTGCACAGGCAATCGGTAAACTCCACAAAATAACGGCTGGATACAAGCCAAAATATTTTCAAGCTCGTGATAGTTATGATCCAAAATCTTGTTGGGAAAACGCAATTTCAAATTCAAAGAAAATCAAATCCAAAGCTGAAGCAAAGAAAAGATTGGATTGGTTAAAATCTGAATTAGAAAAATTGAAATTGCCTAACAATTTACCCAAAGGAGTTTGTCATTGTGATACGCATCCTTCTAATTTTCTGCATAAAAACCATGAGATTAGTGCGGTTTTGGATTTTGATGATGCAAGTTATATTCCCCTGTTATATGATGTTGCAAATATGCTTTATTTTTGGGCCTGGCCACCTGGAAAGGAACTGGATTTAAAAAAAGCAAGAGAGCTCTTGAAAGAATATTGCAAATATCGAAAATTAAATGAAAATGAAAAGAGGCGCTTATTTGATTATTTGAAAATGGTTGATTTTATGAGTGTCGGCTGGTTTATTCATGATGATTCTGATTTTCGAAGTGATAAAAAGAGATTGGAACACCTTAATTCAATTGGTAGGCAAGAATTTTACCATAATTTGTTTTAAGTAATTTTTCTGATAGGCTATAAAGGGAAAGTTGCTCGGCTGATTTTTGCAAGTTTCTCATAATTTTAATGTTTTTTCTCTCTTTTATGGAAAAAATTAACCAAATTGGAGATATATACGACAGGAAAACCACTGGCGATTACTATGAAACCGTCGGCCGAAACGCCGAGGGAAAAGTCGAGAATGAAGAAGACAATTTTCTCAATAGTTTAATTCCGCAAAATTTTGAGCGTAAAATTGTTCTTGATCTCGGCTGCGGAAATGGCAGGCACTCGGAAATGTTCTACTGAACGGGTTTGGCAATGTTCTTGATGATTCCAGGATTTTGACGTATGATATAACTTCCCTTCTCTCGGGAATAGGATTTATTCTAATCGGCGTATCTAAAAAGGCATAATGAAGTTATGAATACTCAAGTAATTAAGATAGAATCAAACAAGGATTTTACTGAAAAAATAACCAGGGCGGCAGGCATCATCAAAAAGGGCGGGCTGGTAGCTTTTCCCACCGAAACCGTTTACGGCCTGGGCGCAAACGGCTTAGACGAAAACGCAGTCAAGAAGATATTTCTTGCCAAAGGACGGCCTCAGGACAATCCTCTAATACTGCATGTATCAAGCATAAAGCAGGCGCAATCCCTGGCAGAAGAAATACCGGAAAAAGCCGAGAAGCTGATGAATAAATTTTGGCCGGGGCCGCTGACTTTGATCTTGAAAAGATCCAAACTAGTTCCCAACATCATCGCCGGCGGGCTGGAAAGCGTAGCCATCAGAATACCGGAAAACGATATTGCCATAGAGCTGATCAGAAGATCCGGCCGTCCTTTGGCCGCTCCTTCGGCAAACCTTTCCGGCAAACCCAGCCCTACCAGCGCTAGCCATGTTTTAGACGACTTAGGCGGAAGAATCGAGGCAGTGATTGACGGCGGAGAAACTCAAATCGGGATCGAATCAACCGTTGTTGACTTGACCGGGAAAAACCCCGCCATTCTGCGACCCGGCAAAATTACCAGAAGCCAGCTGGAGAAAACGATCGGCAAACTGAATGAAAAATCACCCGCAAACTTAGAAAAGCCTAAATCACCCGGCATGAAGTACAAGCACTACGCCCCCGAGGCCAAGGTGCTTCTGGTGAAAAATGAGAGCGAAACAACGGAAATTCTTGAAAAGTTTTCCCGGAAAAAAATCAGGGTCCTGAGCTATAAAAACGAAAACGAGATGGCAAAGAATATGTTTTCAGATTTTCGCAAATCCGACGCAACCGGATATGACCTAATCATTATCAAAGAAGTTAACGACAACAACTTCGGCAGCGCTATCATGGACCGGCTTCGAAAAGCCAGCAGCGAGTAAATCTTGTTACAAAAATTGCCTTGCAACAAAGAGAATGTTAAATTATAAATGCATCTTAATTAATTATCTTGAGATAATGAAATTATATCACGGCTCCAAAAATGGAGATCTTCAAAGAATTAAAAACATAAGAATTAAATCAAAAATATGAATAACAAAGCGCTTATTCTTGTAGATTTTGAAAAACAATGGATCGATGAAAAATCGGATTATTTTGTCGGCGATGTTTCCGATTTAATCCAAAGAACAAATAAACTGATTGATTATTGCAGGCAAAGTGGGTATAAAATAATTTTTACCCGGCACGTAGAAGAAGACTCCGAGGAGGAATTTGCTCCAAATTCAGAGAATGTTGAAATTATTGACGGCGTAAATAAACAAGAATCCGATGCAATTATCACCAAAAATAAAATCAGTCCGTTCTACAAAACCAAACTCGAACAAGAGCTGGAAGGAGTCGGCGAAATGGTAATTTGCGGTATTTTAACCAACTTATGCGTCCGAAGCCTGGCTCAAGACGCCTATGACCGGGATTTCGACATAACAATAGTCAAAGATTGCTGCAAGGCTTTTGACAAAGAAACTCACGAGTTCACCATTAAAGACCTAAAAAAGACCAGGGAGGAAATAAGGTTTTTGAATGTTGACGAGTTTTTAAATTAAAATTCAATGAAAACATACTTAATCGCCACGAAAAATGGTGACAAATACGAGATAACGAAGGCCTTGCTTGAAAGGGTTTTGCAAAGTAGAGTTTCCTTTGAAAGTCTTGAGGAGGTAAACATCGAATATGAAGTTATGGAAAAAGGCTCTATTTTAGAGCGAGCTGAGCAGAAAGCAAGAGAACACTGGAGTCATTTGAATACTGGCAAAAAAGAAAAATATTCAGGAGTAATCGGAATAGATGACGGTTTTAGTCTCAACAAGAACGAAGAAGGCGATCCAAATTCAAAAGAATTAACCAGTAAAATTCTTCAAGGCGAATTTGTCAGCAAAAATCAAACAGTTTGGTTGAAGCGCGGGTTTGCCGTTTGCAATGACAATGATTTAAAATCATGCTCAACCTCGATTCCATTTACCTTTCTAGGCAGCCCTGAAAACATCGCCGGAAAAAACGGCATTTATCCGCTGAATTGCGTTTTGGCTCCGCTTGGCCAGTCTAATCCAATCGAAGAATTAAACTTTGAAGAAACGACTGATTATTATCTGAAATTCTGCGCAAAAGATTTAAAAAATCTTATTAATTAGCAAAAACAATGGCTGCTCCAATTACTCATATAGCTCTAACGCAAAAATTACTAAGCGCTGGAGGATTTATATGATAATTTTGAGATTTTAGTTGACAACCCAATCAGTCCGGCCGATTATGGAATACGCCAAAGAGAATATGACAGATGAAACGAGTATTAATAAGGTTAGAGATAATGCCGGAAAGCTGAGAAAATACATAAATTAAAACATCTATGAACAAAAAAACCCAAGTCCTTATCGTCCACGGAGGGATGACTTTCAGGAATAAACGGGATTACCTGGAATATTTGAAAACCCGGGAAATTGACATTGAAAAAATAACCAAGTGGACGGATGATTTTCTGGAAAAATCTTTAGGGGGAAATTTTGAAATCATCAAGCCCCGGATGCCCTTGGGCGAAAACGCCAAATACGAGGAATGGAAAATTCATTTTGAAAGGCACTTCCCTTTCCTTGAGAATGGTATTATTTTGATCGGCATATCTTTGGGCGGAACTTTTTTGGCAAGATACTTATCGGAAAACAAATTTCCCAAAAAGATTCTTTCCACTTACTTGATTGCCCCGCCTTACGATGATACTTTGATAGGCGAAGACCTAGCCGGCGGATTCAGACTGCAATCCGACCTGTCCTTGCTGGGGAAAAGCTCCGGGAAGCTTTATTTAATGTTTTCCAAAGACGATGACGTGGTGCCGGCGTCCCACGCGGAAAAATATCGCAAGAAGCTTAAAAACGCAGAGATAATCCTTTATGAGAGCAAAAACGGCCACTTCAAAATCCCCGAATTTCCGGAGATTGTGGAGTTAATTAAAAATGATGCTAACAAATGAAGACAAATAAGATCATTGAAGCAATTCGTCAAGAAATCAAAACAAGTGCCGAGAAGAATTTTCGGAAAAATAGTCAGAAATTCCACCAAGAAAAAATTGTTTGCTATGAGGTAAGGACTCCGATTGTGCGAAAAATCGCTGCCAAATACTTCAAACAAATCAAAACTCTCTCTAAAGAAGAAAATTTTAATTTGAGTGAAAAATTGCTCAAAAGCAATTTCAATGAAGAAGCGACTATCGCTATCCAATGGGTTGGCAAGCTATCTAAACATTTTGAGAAAAAAGACTTTGAAATTTTTGAGGAGTGGCTGGGAAAATATATGGACAATTGGGCTAAAGTGGATGATTTTTGCCTGCACGTGATTCAGCCCATGATTGAAAAATATCCGGAATTAATTGATAAGGTAAAAAGCTGGTCTCGCTCCGGGAATATGTGGCTGAGAAGAGCTTCGGCAGTGAGCTTTATTGCCACAATCGACGGTTTTTATGCCACCAAGCAAAACCTGGCGGATATTTTTGAAGTAGCGGAAAATCTCTTGCAAGACAAAGAAGACTTGGTCCAAAAAGGCTGTGGCTGGATGCTCAAGGCCGCTTCCGTGCATCATCAAAAGCAAGTTTTTGATTTTGTGATGAAGCATAAGCAGCAAATGCCTCGAACCGCTCTGCGTTACGCCATTGAAAAAATGCCGGATGAATCAAGAAAGCAAGCAATGGAAAAATAATAAAAGCCACTAGGATTCTCCTTAGTGGCTTAAAGATTAACTGTTCTTGTTTAATCTTAATTTAATTGTTTTCTATATTACCTTCAACTTTAAATCTATGGCTACACTTTTTGCAGGTGAACCATGAAGATTCAATAATCATGCGAATTGCAGGGTTGGTCAAGTTTACTTCTAGTCTCCACTTTTCCGAACATTGAGGACAAACAATTATAATCACATTTTTTTCTTCAGTCATCACAGCCCCCTTTTTTCAATAAGCTTCTATTAACGATAAACTTGCTTACTAGCTTAAGCGCAAGTTACCATAATTAAAATTCATTGTCCATAGTTAATAATTACTTTTTATAATCTACAAAATATTGCCAATAAAAATTAGATGGCTCATTTCATATTTTTATGCGGACAAGTTTGTTGTGGGAGTGGTCGCTTTTATCCGAAAAAATGATAAAATTCTTCTTTTGAAGCATTCTTATCACTACCACTGGTCACTACCGGGAGGATTTCTCAAGAAAAAAGAAGACGCCTACACGGCTATCAAGAGAGAAATCAAGGAAGAAACCGGCCTGGATATAAAAGTTAATGATATTTTAAAGATTCACTATGGTTCTAAAAAGCCTATCCTTGACATCATCGTTGACTGTCAACTGGTTGGAGGGAAAATCAAAGTTGATGAAAAAGAAATAAAGTCGGCCAAATTCTTCCCCATCAATGAATTGCCTCTTAATGACATTTTAAATATTCATCGGGAATATATAAAAGAATACAAAAGCAACCCTAGTTAGGATGTAAGTTAATCAAAAAGTCTGCCTTGAATTCAAGACAGACTTTCGTTGTAATTTATTGAAGCAAGTACACTTCTACATCATCAGTGATAGTTATTGGAACTCCTTTTTTGCTTACAGCAGTTACTGGATTATTAGGTTTATCCTGAAATATAGGATCACGAAGCTTGATATAGATTGTGACGCCTATATCAATATTATCTCCATCACCCGCCTCTACCGCATTTTTGAAAATGAACTGACTTCCTGCTGGCAAATCTTTGAACAACATAAACTCCTCCTTTTTTGGTTTCACTCAAAACCGCAAAAATATGCAAATTTGGCTATAGAGACAAAAAATGATTTTCCGCCTCGCTCTCCTGAAGCTCAAATTGATAATAACTGAACAGGTCCTCGTAAGCTCTGGCACATAAACGGCTATCGACAATTCTGACCTTGCGAACAATACCCAGTTCGGCCACCGGCAGCTTGGCGATGACTGAGAATTTTTGAGGACAAATCCTCCATTCAACCTTTTTGGTTAATGCGTCCTTTTGCGAGAAACTCTTAAAATCAAAATCGGAAGCCCAGCCGCCTTCCTGCGGAGGAACAAAAAACACTGTTAAAATTAAACAATAGAAAGTAAAACCCAGCAAGACCCCCAGCAATATATTTATAATTTTCCTCACAGCCGGCCTCCCTTTTATTAAAGTTGATTGCTAAAGAACTAATTGAAATCACTGAAGAATGTCATTCTGAACTTGATTCAGAATCTATGAATTTACAAAAATGGCTTATTCAGGGAGATCCTGATTTTCATCAGGATGACAAAATCTTAAAATAATTCATTCTTCATTGATTTCCTAATTTTAACTTGTTTTATACCACATAGCCGGAAAATGTCAATATATCGCTTGAGCAAACTCCCTTTTGCACACAATAAGCATTGCATGACAAGACAGCTTTATTGCCTCAAGCTAGCGGACCGGGCCGGGAGGCCCACTCCAGCAGCCAGTCAAGAATTGACAAATCCGGAAAAATGTACACGGGGACGAGAAGGAGCTTTTCGATGCTCCGCGTGCGGCTGCAATTCTTGCAAGGATTACTATGACATAACGGAGCTGGTAATCCCGGGCGAAGGATTCAAAAAAATCGGGGTGACCTGTACGAAATGCACCGCCATTCATCTGGATTGATTTTCTATCATCAAAATAAACAAGGGCCGCATCAGCTGATACGGCCCTTTCTTTTTGGCAAATTTAAATCCATATTTAAATATAGATTTAAATATATATTTATTTTAATCCATTCAGCAATAATACCCATTTCTCAATGTGAATTATCCGACTCTTTAATCCACCCGCATTTCACGCATACAGAACCATCAGCGCCGCCAAACATTTCCTCGAATCCCAATCCCCCACATTTCGGACATTTGTTAACAAAGTAAAGCCAAACCGCAAAGCCAATCGCTCCGATTATCAAAAGGGTTATTATAAAGCCTCCAATAAAACATGCTACAGACCAGTAGCCGATAGCAAAATTATACAACTGTTCCATAACCCGCCTCCTATTGTTCTATATTTTTTTATGCTATACTATGAAAGAACTTTGCTATTAATTTAATTCAGAAATATAAAAAAGTCAAAATAAATTATTATACTTATCCTCATGCTTGAACTGGAAAAAACATATTTAGCCAAATACTTGCCGAAAGGTTTAAAAGATTGCTCCTTCAAAGAGGTGATCGATGTTTATATTCCCAAAACTGATCCACACCCTGTTTTAAGGCTGAGGAAAAATGGAAGTAATTTTGAAATGACCAAAAAACAGCCAGTCAAAGGAGGAGACGCTTCAGCGCAGACCGAGGAAACCATTATTTTGAGCCGAGAAGAATTCGATGCCCTGAACAATCAAGTCGAAGGCAAAAGAGTCCGCAAAGTTCGATATTCTTATAATCATCAAGGCAAAACCGCCGAAATTGATGTATTCCAGGATGATTTAAAGGGACTGGTTTTGGTGGACTTTGAATTTGAGAGCGTCAATGACAAAGAAATCTTTGTCATGCCCGACTTCTGCCTAGCCGACGTCACCCAAGAAGACTTCATCGCCGGCGGGATGTTGTGCGGGAAGGGATGTGGGGATATTGAGGAAAAATTGAATCGATTCGGCTACCAAAAAATTTGAAAGCCTTCCCGCTGGGAAGGCTTTATTTTTCCATTATTCTTCTCTTTTTATGACCTCTTCCAGCATCAAAGAACTATCTCCGGTGCGCTTTCCCAAGACTCTAAACTTGAGAAAAAAATTTCCCTTTACAAAAAACAGAAACTCGCCATTGGATTTTTCCGGATTGGCTTCGGGATTAAACCCCAAACTTTCGATTTCCTTTTCGGAACGAATTATGAAGTGATTAAGCGCTAACTCCCTCAAAGATTCATCTCCTTCAGCAATTATCCGATCCGCCATTGAGTTAGGGTTAGACCAAAGATGCACTCCCCTGCTCCTAAAATCTTTGCTTTCCTCTTTGGGCACAAGCACCTCCTTCTTGTTGAACATTCTTTACTTGACAAGAAAAAATGTAACATAGAATTAAAATTTTTCAAAAGAATTTTGACTTATTGGGCAAACAGCAGTAAGATTAAAATAACTTAAACGAAACTCCTGAAGAATGTCCTTCTGAACTTGTTTGCCCAGATTTGGCGGGCTTGTCCGGCTTTGACGGGACGCAGAATCTATAAATTTGCAAAAATGGCTTATTCATGGAGATTCTGCTTTTTGCCCCGCAGAGCGGGGCACCCCGCTATAGCGGTGGCATTCAGGATGACATTTCAAGGGGATCTCTATATTCTTCAGTGGTTTCTTAAATAAAAATCAAAAATATGAAAAGTTCTTTGGCGTTTATTTTTTTCGTTTTGCTTTGCGAGGGTGTCGGCATCACTAGCGCCCTGCTGGCAGGCCCGGCCGATTCTCAGTGGTACTTGAATCTGGAAAAGCCTTTTTTCAATCCTCCCGGCTGGATCTTCGGACCGGTTTGGACTTTGCTGTATTTCCTAATGGGCTGGGCGATTTACAGGATTTGGAAAGCGGAAAGCGCTCAGAAAGAAAAAATTTATTTATTGTTCTTCGCTCACTTGATTTTTAACTTTTTTTGGTCTATTATATTTTTCCGGTGGCAATCTATAAACGGCGCATTTTTGGATATTATTATTTTGAACCTGCTGATCTTTTACTTGATCTTGATTATGAGAAGAAAGGACAGGCTCGCATCAATCTTGATGCTCCCCTACTTGGCTTGGACCCTTTTTGCCGCCATCTTAAACGGTTTTATTTTGTTTTTGAATTGATTTTTTAACTGCAACAAAGGAGATTGTTATGAGTTCTTTTAGAAAAGAGAGCATTTTCAGTTGGCAATTAGGTTCTGTTATAGTTTTAATATTGTTCTTTGTTATCGGATTTTTCTATCTCTGGTCTCAAACTCCATTGTGAAAAAAATCTTGTTAGCAATAGTGGCAACAAGGCTCATATTTTATTATTTTCCTTAATTACAGCCCCGCTTCATCAATTCTCTTGAAGCGGGGTAAATTTTTGCCTTTTTGCAAATCTGCATTTATGATAAAATAACCAATAGTCGTCGAAGCCACTAAAGAATGTCATTCTGGACTTGCTTGTGGCTATGTCCGCCTCTAGCGGGATTCAGCATCTAATGATTGCCAAAAAAGGCTTATTAAAGAGATTCTGATTTTTGCCCCGCAGAGCGGGGCACCCCGCTATAGCGGTGGCATTTAGAATGACAAAAATATCAAAGTAATCAATTCTTCAGTAGTTTCTTCCTTAACTAAAAAACAGATGGATATAAATCAAGAAGAAATTGAATCCTTCGGAGTAAAATTTTCCGCCAAAGATGAATCCGGAAAAGAGATTGGCCGGGCTTTTTTGTATGTGATGAAAAATGACCTCCACCAAAGACCCTTCGGTTTTATGGAAGATGTTTTCGTGAAAGAAGAAGCAAGAGGTCAAGGAATTGGAAAAAAGCTGGTGCAAGCAGTTGTTGAAAAGGCTCGGGAAAACAGTTGCTACAAGCTTATCGCCACCAGTCGCCACAGTCGGGAAAAGGTGCATCAAATGTATGAAAATTTGGGATTCTATGATCAGGGACTGGAGTTTCGCATTGATTTTAAATTCTAAAAAAAATTTAAACAAAACATAAATAAATATTATGCATCTGGCGTTTTCAGCTTTATTGATTGTCGCCTTATCGGCAATTCTAACCTTATTATCCAAAAAGACCAGCATCTCATCAGTAGTCTTTTTGATAATAGCGGGTCTGGTGATTGGTTTGCCGGACATAAAGCCCATTATTATCGGCAACAATGTTGAAATTATAGAAAAGATCGGCAACGCGGCTTTGATAGCTTTGATGTTCCTGGCCGGCCTGGAAAGCTCTTGGCGAGAACTGTATCAGGAAAGAAGAGACGCTTTCGTGATTGCTTTTGCGGCTACTGTCTTCCCTTTTATTGTGGGCTTTAGCGTTTTTTCCCTGCTTGGATTCAAAGCTGTGACTGCGGCTGTTATGGGAATTTCCATGAGCATCGCCGCTGAAGCAACCAAGGCTCGAGTGTTGATTGAATTGAAGAAACTGAAAACAAAGGTGGGAGCCGCTCTGATGGGCGCCGGAATAATTGATGACCTAATCGGGCTGTCGGCCTTTATGATTATTGCTTTCTGGTTCGGCAATTTCAATCCCCTGGAAGACATCTTAATTATTGCGGCTATACTGGCCTTTTTGATCGGTCTTTTTGTTCACAAATTGCTGGGAAGAGGCAAAAGGTTTATTAAGATGATCGAGATTCCTCTGGTATGGCTTGTAATTCCTTTCTTCTTTATTTCCTTGGGACTAAACTTTAATCTATCTTCCCTGGCTCTTAATCCTTCCATTGTTTTATTGATTGTGATTCTGGCACCCGCTGCCACCATTGCCGGAACTCTTCTTTCCAAGCCCTTAACGGATCTGAGGTGGAGGCAGCTTTACCTGGTCGGCTGGGGAATGAATAGCCGCGGAGCAATCGGCTTGGCGCTGGCGCTTGTAGCATTCAAGGGAGGCTTGATCACGGATCAGCTTTACTCGGGATTGGTCGTAATGGCGCTTGCGGCAACTATGGCTTTCCCTTTTGTGATAAGAAAACTAATCAAAAATAACCCGAAGATAATGAATTAACCACATCAATGGAAAATTATTCGAAAAAAAGCGAACAGCCCCGAACAAGCTCTTCAGAAAACAGCATTGACCGCCGAAAATTTCTTAAATTGCTTGGCGTGATGGGATTGTCCGCCGGAGCAACTCACATTGTTTTAAGCAACATTGAGTTAATAAAAAAGAAAAAATCCAAACAAGAGGAAGAAAATAAAAACAACATCCAAGAAGACGAGCAAAAGAATGAGGAAGAAGAAATAAGCCAAGAAGAGGAGCCTCTTGAACCAGAAAAATCCGAGTACCCGACTCACCCGACCGCTGAAAAAGTCCTGCAAGCCTTCCATAAAATTCCGGATGAATATTTCCCAAAAGATTTATTTACGGATAATTTGATTATCGCCCTACAAATCCAAGAATCAACCTACCGTATAAGCGCCCTCTCTCAAGCCGGCGCTGTTGGAATAATGCAAAACACGGAAATCTCCCTCAGAGATGGCTTCCGCTATCTTTCCTACTTGGGAAGAAAAGGAATTATCGAATACGATGGTCCGAATATGGACGAAGTCTCCGAAGAAGAGTATGATGACTTGATGAAAATACTAAATAAAAACCCTGAATACAGCAGGGCATTTGGGAAGCTCTATCTCAGCCAAATTCTAAACCAATATCACATCGGCGAAAATGATTACAATCAAAAAAATATAAAAGAAGCTCAAAGAATGATTCTAGCTGCCTACAACGCCGGACCCACTGCAATCAAAGATGCTGGGAGAGATGAAGAACAGTGGCCTGAAGAAACTCGAAATTATTATCGAAAAATATTCCACTATGAGAAACACCTTGCAAATGTGAAAAGTATTATCAACAAAGAAAATATAGCGATAGATAGGTCCATAAAAAATTATTTTGCCATGAAGCTGGTTTTGAGAATGAATTCAGTCGAAAGCAAGCTGGGTCAAAGATCCATTATGGCTAAGTATTTGAGAAAACTAAAAAATAAGTACAAAAAAGACAAAAAAATCGCTCATCAGGAAATAGACGAATTTTTTGCATAATATTTATTTTATCCCTCCAATTTGATCCCTGTCATACCCATTGAAATTTTTCGGAGGAAACATTTTCTTTCTGAAGGCTCGAATAAAATAATCGAGCTCTTTTATTTTCAACACTTTGCTGGCAGCCAGGAAGAGCGCTCCGCCGAGCAATAGCGAAAAGCAGGCTTGAGCAAAAACGCCCAGGAAGGTTTCCATGTTTATTCCATAGCCAAAAACAGCAATATCTGCTTGGCTCAACAAATAAGCTATCAGATATTTGCCCGCCTGGATACCGGCGGCCATGACCAGGGTAGCCAATATCACTCTCCAAACCTTCCTAATTATTTCTTTCTCATTCAAGTTGCCTACTTTTTTGCGGAGAATTAGGAGCAACAGAAGCATGTTAACAATGGAAGCAATGGAAAAAGCCCAAACCAAGCCCAGAATTTGATATTTTTCAATTAGCAAAAGCGCCAAACCCAGGTTAACGGCTTCTGAAAACAAGCCGGTGAAAAAGGGGACTTTGGTGTTATGAATAGCGAAAAACGATCTGGAAAGCAGAGGTATCAGGCTTTGAGCAAATAAAGATAAAGAAAATATTCCCAAAGCTTGAAAAGTCAAAATAGTGTCTTCCCAGTCGAATCTTCCCGAGCCCAGAATGATTCTGACTAATTGCGCCCGGAGGACTATAAACACAACAGAGGCGGGAATCACCAAAAACATTATTTTTTTAAAAGTGGAGGAGAAATTTCTTATGAACTCTTCCCTTTTTTCTTTGGCCCAAGAGCTTGACAAAGTAGGAAACGCCGCTATGGCAAAAGAGATCCCGAACATTCCAAGGGGGACGCTTTGAATATTGTTGGCCAAATTGAAAATAGCCAAACTGCCGGCGTGCAAAGTCGAGGCCAGAACCGTCACAATCAAAAAGTTAATCTGAACTACCGCCAAGCTCATTGTCCGGGGAATCATAAGCGTGACAACCTTTCTTAGATTCGGGTCTCTGAGATTAAAATTAAATTTAAACTTCAACCCGCACCGAAGAGCTTCCGGAATCTGCACGGAGAGGTGCAGCAGCGCCCC
The DNA here is from genome assembly GCA_034522495.1 of Candidatus Moraniibacteriota bacterium. Lineage (GTDB taxonomy): Bacteria > Patescibacteriota > Minisyncoccia > Moranbacterales > DUUL01 > JAXHLG01. The sequence continues at coordinate 875,060 of JAXHLG010000002.1, forward strand.
CAACACAACACCCCAGGCCAGCCCGGCTATTCCCAGATGTTCAGTAAAGAACAAGGCGCCAATAATGATACCGACGTTGTAGAAAACCGGTGCCAAAGAATAAAAGAGAAACTTGTTGAAGGAATTGAGAATGCCTCCCAGAAGACCGGACAATCCCAGCAGAAAAGGACTTAGAAGCATAATTCTCGTCAAAACCGCCACCATTTCCTGCTTGCTTTCGCTGAAGCCGAAAGTAATCAGTGAAACCAGCTGGGGCGCCAGCAAAAACAATACGGCGGCCATGACAGCCAAAGCCACGACGGCTAAAGAAAGCACCTCATTGGCTAATTGCCAAGCTTTTTTGGCCTTATCCCGGGAAAGCAAAGAAGTGAAAACTGGAATGAACGCCGCCGACAAAGCCCCCAGGATTAGCAGATTGAAAACCAAGTCGGGTATCTTGAAAGCCGCGTAATAAATATCCAGCTCATCTCCGGCTCCAAACTTGGAAGCCAAAATCCTATCCCGGATAAGCCCGAAAAAACGGCTCGCCAATCCAAGTCCCGCCACCAAAAGCGCCGCTCCCGAAATAGTGCTGGAAGCAGTTTCTCCGTTTTTAAAACAATCAAAAATCTTCCTAATCATATAATCACAATTTCCAATGAATTATTTTTGTTTTAATCCTCTTTTATTTAAAATTTTTATTGTTCCATTGTTAAATTGTTCCATTGTTGAAAAAATTAAATTTGCAACGCAATAAATTAATAATAAAACAATGTATATGAAACAATAAAGCAATAAATCTCTCAAACTGAAAATCTCATTTCCCATATCCCGCTTCTCATTTCACCAATTTCTTCCCATAATCCAGCCACTCCGCAATGCCCATTTCCAAATTATAGATATGTTTATAGCCGTCGTGAGCCATTTGCCTGGCCAGAAAATCGCTCCGGCTTCCGGTGCGGCAATAAAGAGCCACCTTTTCGTTCTTTTTTACTTTCAACTTCTCCAGCGCCTCGCGAAAGCGCGTGGACGGGGCCAGCTCCGATCCTTTGATACACCCTTGGTCGTACTCATATTTTTCCCTCACGTCCAAAAGCCGGACTTTTTTGTCCTTGATTAATTCTTCAAACGCGTCCGCTGACAATTGCTCCACTGCCATAAATAGTGATTAATTTTTATCGGTTTTTTTTATCTCCTTTATCAATTCATCAGCGTCAACGCCAAATTCATCCACTACGTCGGAAATTTTTTCAAACTGAGCGGCGGCGCACCCCACGCAGGGCAACCCATGCTTGGCAAAAACCTCTACGGCGTTTGGATAATTTTGGATTGTCTCCATTATATTGGATTCCTTGGTTAATTCAAAGTCTTTTTTGTTCATTTCATTATATTATTTATTATATAAGGCATTTTTAATTTATCCGTTAACTTAATACCCTTTAAATTCTTCCCTCAGACGTAAAAAATTATCATAACATAAGGAATCGGCATAAGCTTTTATATTGGACACTTGATCGGCTCTTAAGCTGTCAATGTTCCAATACTTTTCATCTCCATATCTTTTATAAAGAAACCAGATTTTGAATTTATTCCACCAACTTAAATTATTTATATATTCATGCGTGTCTTCATCTTCAATGGCGCCGCATTTATCGTTCGCTTCGTGATACAATTCAACCAACAACTCATTGTTTTTATCCATTTGCCTATTTAATTTAATCTTGTAACTCTCCAAGTCAATTTCCATTATAGCATGATTTAACCTTGTTTCAACATAGGTCGGCGAACTTAATGTAAAATAATGAACGCCTTCTACCAATTGATGTTTTTGTTCTTCCGTTGGCTGAATATGACCTTGCAATACGGCTATCACTTTGCCGGAGCTAGAAAAAATATTTCTTATTTTCTTTGCTTTCATCATGCTTTCACCGCCAAAGTCAATGAGGGGCTGGTGCGCTAATACTACAACTTTTCCACCAGCAGAGTCAACTTCATTCTTGAGCCATTCGAGCTCTTTTTGCGGCAGATGGCCGCCAAAATAGCAATTTCCGTCCTTATAGGAGCTCCCATCCTCATTAAATTGCTGATCTAAGACAATAAATTTAATTCCCCTTTCTTTAAAAGAATAATAATTGTTTGGCATATTATATAAATCGACAACCCTATCTTTATCCGCATCGCAAACATCATGATTGCCTAGAACATAATAAGCACTTCCCCTAAAAGCCTCGAGTTCATCCTTGACTCTTTCATGCAACTTCAAGACTGCATCATCCTTTATGTTCCTATCGCTTACCATATCCCCCGTACTTACAACAAAATCTACACTTTCTTGATTGCAATGATCTAGGAAGTTATTAATGGCAGCCACACCCAAGGTGGACAATTTGTCGCCATAGTTTTTTTCTCCATGTTGAATATCAGTTATCCAGCCGATCTTGAGCGACTTTCCACTTTTTTCAGAGGACAGAAAAGAGGCGTCAAACAAACAGCAAATAATTAAATAAACAGCAACAGCCAAAATGATTCCCGCCGATATAAGAAAAACCGTTTTTTTTCTTTTTATCATAAAAAGCAATTCAACTAAAATTTAATAAGTCATGTTTATAAATTGTTTTTCTGGTCATTTGCTTGAATACTTCATGACTCTGGCCTTATAGTCATCGTCTTCGTCGCTAAAAACAACAAATAATTCATCTTCATCTCCGGCCATGGCCGGATCCCCCTTTCCGTCGCCTTCGGAAATGTATCCTTCGGCAAAATTCGGAGCCGAGCAACCGCTCCATTTCCCATCTTGATGTTTCATCACCCTTACTCGCCAAAGATCCTTGTATCTATCATCCCGGCTTGTTTTGTTATTCCGCTCGCCCGCATAAACATTTTCCTTATATTCTGAATATCCTACAAATAAGGCGTTTTCAAAAGACGCAACATACGGCTCTCCGGAAACTTCATCATTAACCGCGCCCTCGTTATTTCCCAAAGAAAGCCATTCGCCGTTTTTATATTGAAAAACGCGCAAAAAATCTTCTTTCTTGTCAATAAAGGCAAGCGACAAAGTATCCTCTTTGGCCACATCAATAGAGGGGCTGGACCCTCCAGCATTTCCAATTCTCTTTTTAAAATATTCACTGCCATCCAAGTCTTTCCAATTTAAACCGTCCCACTTTTTTACCCTGATGATTCTATCTCCTTCCTTGGGCTGCTCTTCATAAGCTATATAAATAGAGTTGTCTATACTTGATTTCTTGATATCAAATTCATCTACAGTTGAACCCGGATTATCATAAAAAAAACTAGAATCACCTGAAATTTCTTTCCACTCTTGGCCATTGAAGCTTTTTATCACTGCTTGGCCTAAACCGCTTTTTTCGCTTTTTTTTGAATACACGGCATACAAATATTTTTCGTTTTTATCGAAAGTTAAGTTCGGTTCATGACTGTTTTCCGAATTGCTCAAGTTTAAGTTCTTCCAAGACTTTTCGTCTTTGTTCCACCTCATGACTACAGCTTTTTTGTTCTTCTCTTGCTCAACAAAAGAAACGTAAATATCTTCGCCTTTGGCCGCTATTGTTGGGTTGGAGCTTTTTCCCGAACTAATCATGCCGCGTGGATATTTTTCATCGCTTAATACGCGCCACTCTTTGTTTTCAAAAATTTTCACCCTAATTCTATCATTCTCTTCATCGTTTTCGTATGCGACGACCGGATTGCCTTCCTTCGTTAAGGCAATATTGACTTCTTCCGCCTCTCCCTTGCTTATGATTCCGTTGACGTTCTGGCTGTCTTGAACATAGTGCCATTCAAATCCATCGTCCTCTATATCAACCTCTTTATCTGCTTTGCTTGTCTCTTTCTTAACAGACTCTTCTTTGTCTTTGTTTTGACCATTGTATAAAAGATAGGTAGAAACGCCCGCCAACAGCAGTAAAGCTGCTAAAATTACTTTTTTCATAAAATTATTTTAGCTATATTTTATGCTAGACTAATCAATTGATGTTACACGCCTACTTTTTACTTAGGGGCTACTGATTTTTGAAAAAAATCTGCTGCTCCCGCTTTGCGGGAAAAAATTATTTTGACCAAAATCCCATTTATAAAGGAAAATAATTTTACGCACCGCTTTAAAAATATAAACATTCTACCTTATTTGCCCCGCAATGCGGGGCAGACCCTACTTAGACTAATATGGATGCATTTATCAATTCTCGCCAAAGAGGCTAAACCTCTGCTCGAAGCAATTATAGTTTTAACAAGAGGCGCGTAGCATCAATTGATTAATACCCCTTAAACTCTTTCCTGGCGTCCAGATACTTTTGGTAGTTCCAGTAGTCTTCAAAGTCTTTTATTTTCTGTCTGACGTGCTCGGGAAAGGAAGATATTTCCTTGCCGGAGAGGTATTTTTCTTTGAGGTCTTGGTATTCTTGAGGGCTTTGGGTTTTCAGCTGTTTTATTTTTTTATAGTCCTGCTCTTCATCTTTGCCGTCGTATTTATCTTTTTTTCTTTCAAATTCCGCCTTGACGGCTTCACTGTTCTCATCCATAAATCTATCCACCCTGATTTCGCCGGTAGCCGAATCAATGTCTATTACAGCATAAGAATACCTGGTTTTTTGAAATATGGGAGAATGCAGAATGAAATGTTTTATCCCATTGACTGTTTTTAGCTCTTCTTCCTTGTTGGCCTGGTGGTGTCCGGAGAGAACCGCCTCTACTTTGCCGGAGCTCTCAAGAATTTCCCTCACTTGATCGGCATTTTCCACCCCCTCAATGTCTTGGACACTCTCGCCCACTTTCGTCAGAGGCTGATGAGAGAAAACCACAACTTTCCCTTCCGCCTTGCTCAACTCTTCTTCCAGCCACTCAAGCTGGCTTTCGGGAATGTAGCCTTTGTAGAAACAGCGGTCTTTTTCATAGGAAGTTCCGTCTTTGTTGAACTGGGGGTCCAAGGCTATAAAGGTCAATTCTCCCTTTTTAAAGGAATATTTATTATCCGGCATACCATAAATTTCCGAAACATCCTCTTTGCTAACTTTGCAAACATCATGATTGCCAAAGGTAAAATAAGTTTCTAGATCATATTCGCCCGTCATATCCTTCACCTTTCTGTGAAAGTTCAGCACCTGGTCGCTCTTTACGTGATAATCATCTACCATATCCCCTGTCATAGCGACAAAATCCGCGTTCGCTCTTTCAAATTTCGGATAAACCTCTTCAATTACCTCGTCAGCGAGAGTGGGCAGCTTTTCCTCGTGACAATTAATCCCCAGGTGGACATCCGTCAACCAACCGATTCTGAGAACTCCCTCTTTCTTCTTCCTTTCTATATTTTTTTCCTTCTCTTTATTCCCGATTTCTTGGTTTGCACGCGGATCATTCCCGAGTGGAGCCTCTTGCTTTTCTTCATTGGATATGCTAACTCCCTCGAAAACAAACACCGTCGCCCCTCCCAAGACCATCAACGCAATTAAAAATAGGATTATTTTTGTTTTTAGCTTCATCATAAAAATTTTCACAACAAATATTTAATATTGCATAGATATTCTTGGGGGTAAATCGAGAATTGAACCATGGTTCTCCTATCTCGCACAATTTCCAATTGTGATGCATCACACCTGGAAGGTGTGTTGGATTGGGCTCGTTTCAAGCAAACCCGGTATAAGCGCGCAACATCAGTCATTTATTTCATCAGCGCGTTTATGATCAATTCCGTCGCCTCTTCCTCGCTTAAGCCCCTGGTTAGCAAGGTTTCCAGCTCTTTTTGGTTCACTTTGCCGACTGAAGCTTCGTGAGTGACGCGAGCATCATCGTGGCTTACTTCCACAATCGGCACCGCCCTGGCAGTAGATTCTTTGCCCACCACAATCTCCTGGCAATCCACATGGCCCTGGCAGCCTGCAGCTTGGGCATAAGTCTCTCCCTGCATCAGAACCGCTCCTCCGTTCTTGGCCGCCGCGCGCATCTTGATGAGGCTTTTAGCGTTCTCTCCTTCCAAATAAACCTTGTCTTCAATTTTAATATCATCCCGAGCGTTTTGCCCAAAAACTTTGGTAGAAATTTCGCTTTTGGCGTTTTTCTTCAGGCGCGCTTCCAGTTGAATATCTACTTTCCCTACCGTTCCCTTGACCAGATTGAACTCGCTTTCAAAAACTCCGCCTTCTTGCACTTCCACATTCAACTTGGGAACCACGGTGGCTCCGGACTCTTTGCCGTGATAGTGGTGCTCTTCATAATAAAGCCTGGCGCCTTTTCCAACTTGAAAAAACCCTTCCATTTCATGCCGATTTTCTTTGGATTCGGGAAAGGTGCAGTGAGAATAAATTCTTACTTCCGCCCCTTCTTCCAAAACAATTTCGGGGTAAATTTGCTGGGTTTCTTCTTCTCCGCTTAATCCAAAACAAAAAAACAATGGCTCTTTGATTTTGTAACCCTTCTTGATAGTTATCTTAGCCTTAACACCCTGATCCATTTCCTGCGAAGCCGCCTCCACCCCCTCGGGGAAACTTTTCTCCAAAACTTTATTCTTCTCCACATAAAACTTCCCCTTGCTTTTGAGCAACTCCTCCATCCCGCACATCTTAGCCGTTTTAATAAACTCTGGTGGTAACTTTTCCTTCTCTGAATTCATAATAACTTTTTAAACCTGTTATATTTAATAAAAAATTTTAGTTTTTAGTTGTGGTTTTTCCCGCCTTCCTTCTGTAATTAGATGACGGCGGGACCCCGCAAGGCGGTGGGCGCTTTGCGTTTTGAGTTTTGAACTAAATTACTATATTCACTAACTTCTCCTTCACATAAATCACTTTCTTGGGTTCTTTACCGGCAAGATATTTCTGAATTTTCTCGCTTTCCAAGGCTTTCTTTTTGGCTTCCTCTTCAGATATTTCGGCGTCGGCTTGGAATTTGTCCCGGACTTTCCCGTTGACTTGAATTACCAGTTCGATCTCATCGGATTGGATGTTTACCGGATTGTACTCCGGCCATTTTTCGGTGAAAATGGATTTTTGGCCGCCGAGGCTGCTCCAGAATTCTTCGGCTAGATGGGGGGCCATGGGAGCCAAGGTCAAAGCCAGGGTTTTCTTGACCTTCAAAGCCTGTTCCCTATTAAAATTATCTTTATTATCCCTGACCCAGTTGACAAACTCCATGTACCTGGCCACGGCAGTGTTAAAAGAAAGCCTTTCAATATCTTCGCCGATCAGCTTGATTGTCCGGTCTATCATGTAGTCTTTTTTTACGCCTTGACCCTCGCCGGAAATTTCAAAGAAAGTATGCCACAGCTTCTTTACAAATCGCGACATTCCCTCTACCCCGCTATCGCGCCAATCTCCGCCTTGCTCGAAATCCCCCAAAAATCGAAGATAAAGCCGGGTGGTATCGGCGCCGTGTTTCTCGATCATCTCGTCGGGATTGACCACATTTCCTTTGGACTTGCTCATTTTGGCTCCGTCTTTGGTAATCAATCCATGGCCAAAAAATCTCTTGTAAGGCTCGTCAAAGTCGATGTGCCCAAGATCGTTTAAGACCATAGTGATAAACCTGGAATAAAGCAAATGCAAAACCGTGTGTTCTTTCCCACCGATATAGCTGTCCACCGGCAGCCACTTATGCGTCCGCTCCCCATCAAAAGGCTTGTCAGTGAATTCTGTGGAAGGATAGCGGAAGAAATACCAGCTGGAGTCCACAAATGGATCGGAAACATCCGTTTCTCGCTGCGCTTCTGCGCCGCAAACCGGGCACTTGGTTTTGACGAATTCCTCGTTTTTAGCCAGCGGCCCCTTGCCTTTGCCCTCAGGTAAAAAATCTTCCATATCGGGAAGCTCCACCGGCAAATCTTTTTCCGACACCGGCACAGGGGCTTTTTCGTTTTTGGTTTTCTTGGGAAGATCTTCGGAGTTTTCCAAAATATATTTTTCCAATTCAGGCACTCGCTTCTTTGAAAAATGTTTGAATCCTTCCCAAATTTCAATCTTTTTATCTTTCAACTTGGCTACCTTGTAATGCTCCGGATCAATTACCGGATCATCTTTAGATAAGATAATATAACTACTATCTACGCTTTGATTAACGCTTTCCCAGTCAATTTCAGCCTGCCAGAATTTTTGCAAAGATTCTACATCCGCGCCCGGCATCTTCTCCCGCACGTTATCCCAATTTCTTTTGGGGTTACCAATAGCAGACGCCACCAAGAAAAGCTTGGAGACTTTTTTATGAGTTTTACCCAAGAGGTGTAAAGCCGCTTTGGAGCCTAGGCTGTGACCAACAATAATGCTGTTCTCATTTAATTTATCCAAGTAAGGCTGCAGCGCCTCCAGCCAGTTTTCCAATTCCGGATGTTCGCTCTTAGGCATAGAAGGATTGAAAACCTCAAAGCCTTGCTCTTCCAGTTGTTTTTTCAAACTCAGGAACCAATTACTTTCTCCATCGGCTTCAAATCCGTGAATCAGTAAGGCCTTCGGTTTCGCGCAATTCTTGCACCAAACCACCGGAATCGGCGGACCCCAGTATCTTTGCCGGGAAATACACCAATCCCGCAACTTGTAATCCGTCGATCTCTCCCCATGCCCGTTCTCTTCCAGCCACTCAATCATCTTCTCCTTGGCTTCAAAAGTCTCCAACCCATCGAGAAAACCCGAACTCACCGCAACTCCTTCCCCTGAAAAACATTCATTGTTATAGAAACCATCTTTGTGATTTGTGATTTGTGATTTGTTTGTACCTTGTTTCTTGTATCTTGCATCCTTGTCCAAGGGACAAACAACTTTTCTTATTTCTAATCCATATTTCTGCGCAAACTCCCAGTCTCTTTCATCGTGCCCCGGAACAGCCATAATCGCCCCCGTTCCATAGTCAGTCAAAACATAATCAGCCACCCAGACGGGGATTTCTTCTCCAGTGGCCGGATTAACAGCTTTCAAGCCTTTGATCTCCACTCCAGTTTTCACCCCCTCCTCTGCTTTTCTTTCTTGCTCAGATTTCGCAAGAGCCTTTTTTACGTATTCGTGAACTTCATTGGAATTAGAAATTGGAAATTGGAAATTGGAAATTAACCAATGTTCCGGCGCCACCACCATATACGTCGCCCCAAAAAGCGTATCCGGCCTGGTCGTAAAAACTCGAATTTTGAATTTTGAATTTTGAATTTTGAATTTATTTGGAAATTGGAAATTGGAAATTGGAAATTCTATGATAGCTCCCGTTGATTTGCCGATCCAGTTCCTCTGATTGGTTTTCACGTCTTCCGGCCAGTCAATCCAATCCAGATTTTTAAGCAGCTTTTCTGCGTATTCGGTAATCTTGAAAAACCACTGCTTTAACTCCTTTTTTTGCACCTCGCTGTCGCAGCGCTCGCACTTGCCTTGGATAACTTGCTCATCCGAAAGTACTGTTTTGCACGAGGGACACCAGTTCACTTTGGCTTTCTTTTGATAAGCCAAACCTTTTTTGTACATTTGCAAAAACAGCCACTGAGTCCACTTATAGTACTCCGGCTTGTAGGTTTCCACCGTTTTCGACCAGTCATACATATTGCCAATGGAAGCCAACTGCCGGTAAAAATTCTTCTCGGTTCTAGCCGAAACATCTTTGATGTGCTCCCCGATCTTCATGGCATAATTTTCGCTGTGAATTCCAAATCCGTCCAAGCCGATCGGCTCAAAAACATCGTATCCCTGCATTTTTTTCAGTCTCCCAAAGGTGTCCACTCCGGTAAAGGTAGAAACTCCGCCGATGTGCAATCCTTCCGCCGACGGATACGGAAACATCATCAGATTATAGAAAGGCTTCTTTGCCTTGTCCATGTCCGGCTGATGCAGTTTCTCATCCTCCCAATATTTCTGCCACTTGGGTTCGATTTCTTTAAAATCGTATTCAGGTATTTGGCTTTTTTTATCCATATATAAAACATTAATCTTACAATTTTCAGTTTACCTTATTTAAACCCAAACATCAAGCGCAACTTGATAAATAAATTGTTTTAAGGTATAATCCCAGAAACAAAAAAGGAGGTTGTTTATGAGTATAAAAGCAGTCGCTTTTGACGTAGGAGGCGTTATTGGAGACATCCAACTAAGACAATTGATGCTCAAACTTGGAAAGTCCTTTAAAAAAAGTTACCTCAGCCAAACATTTACCAGCCTGAAAAACCTTTTTAGAAAATCTCTTCAAGGCAACGCCGACATTGAAAATTTTTTGGAAAATTTAACATTATCAAGAAGCGATTGGGGAGACTTAATTAAGGCCAACAGTGGCCTTGAAACCCAGGTGTTGCAACACCTGGGTTCTGACATTGAGAAATTTATTATTTCCAATATGGAAGAACTCCATTGGAGCATTTGCCTGGAAAAAATCCCGATCGAAAATTATTTTCAAGAAAATAACTGCATACTCTCCTGTCGGGTAGGGGCTTTGAAGCCCCAAGAGGCCATGTGGCAAAAAGCCACAGAAATCATAGGCAGGCCGCCAAAAGAGGTGCTGCTTATAGACAATAATCCGGCCAACGTCAAAAGCTTCATTGCCTTCGGCGGTAATGCCGTCAGATATTTCTGCCGGCTGGATTCGACAGAGAAGTTGAAAAACAATTTAATTTCTTTTGGAGTAATATGATTCATACAACATCAAGAGCCGCAACCGCGGCTCTTTCTTCATACCAACAAAATCTCCTGCTGTGGGCGATCCAGGAATTTCACCGTCTTTGAGAACCCACGGTTCTCAACGCTCGCCACTATCGTGTCTCGCTGCTCTCCTCTACGGGAAACTACCGTTTCCCGGCCCCTTCCCGGTTCAAATCAATTTTAAAATAACCCTCGGTTGAAAAAATAATCAAAAAAAACTTGCTGTGGGCGATCCAGGATTTGAACCTGGGACCTCTACATTATCAGTGTAGCGCTCTAACCAACTGAGCTAATCGCCCGGATACAACATTTAACAATTAACTGAATCAAAATAAAACTGGAAAGCAACTTGACACTCAATTTGCCTGCCTGGCATCAGGCAAGCTACACGAGAAACTACCGTTTCCCGCCTGTCCGGCTTTGACGGAACCCCTTCCCAGTTCAAATCCTCGTGATTAAAAAAACCGGTTAATTGTTAATTGTTAATTGTTAATGGCTAGGTTTGAAATAAAAGCGTACCCCCCTAGCCTTGATTTTTCAGGGTACTGATATTACACTAATCGGATTCGCTATGAATCTATTTTTAAGCAATTAATGTAATTTCAGTACTATGAAAAAGAATGAGGCTAAAAAAAATTTCAGCAAGCCCATAAGATGTCCCGGGAAGGAAAAAGCAAGATTCAAATAAGCAAAGAACTGGGAATAAGAAAAGCAACTATTATAGAATGGCTCAAGCAGGACAAGTATCAAGACAAGAGAGGTTGGAAAAAGGACAAAGCAAGGAAATACACGGACAAGCGAGTCGGGGAAAAAATCTGCCAGCTCAGGGAAGATAGAATATTGGAAAAGAGTTACTTCATCGGCAGCGAATACCTGCAAATGGATTATGCCAATAATTATCCCTGCGAAGAGCTGCCATCGGATTGGTTTATCAAAGAAACAATCAGGAGAAATAATCTTCAAACCAGGAAGCCGAAAAAGAGAAAAAAGGGCGGAGCGGAATATTTGCTTTTTCCGTCAAGATCGATCAAGAGTTTGGGACATATCCACCAATCCGGAGATTTTATCGGAAAGAAATATATTAGCGGGAGATCCGAGCCTGTGAACATACTTTCTACCAGCTACTACTTTCCCTTCAAGCTGTATGAAATAGCCAGACTGCCGGCGGAAAAGGCTGTATATGCGATAGAAAAGCTTTATCTGCAATGGCAGATTTATCCCATCCCCGATGTATTCCGTATGGATAACGGGCTGCAATTCAGAGGAACAGCGAGTGGCAAGAGATCATTGGGAAAATTTGTGATCTTCCTCTTGAACCTCGGTGTTACTCCGTTGTTTGGAGCTCCGTCAAAACCTTGGAATAATCCTCACGTTGAAGGCCACAACAGAGTTTTCAATGAAAAAGTCTGGAAAAGAAACCATTTCAAAGATTTAAATCAGATTGACAATGAATGCGATAGATTTAATGCTGAAGGAAAAGAACTGTTCCGATTCAAGTATTCCAATTTTATCATAAACAATTATCAATTATGCAATTTTCTTGAAAAGAAGCATCAAATTAAAATCAACAGATTAGAGACAGTTAAAAACAAGAAAATCTGTTTTGTCCGTTTCGCTGAATCTTTTGAAGAAAAAGGCAATGCATTTTTTACTATTATGAATGAACAAGTTGCCGTTCCGGAAAAATATACCCATCAATTTGTATTCGCTGAATGGTATCTTGATAAAGAGGAATTGATAATTTATTCAGAATACAAGAAAGAACGAACAATGATCAGGAAAATGAAATTTGAAATAAATTGCTAGTACGGTTTTATATCAAATTAAGCAGTTAATTGTTAATTGTTCGGAGTAGCCCCGCTATCCAAAATGCTTGTACTTTCAGGGCAATACGCTAAACGCATATTGCGTAAAATTGGGAAAGCCATTCGCTTTTCAAGGATTTTCTTTCTCAAGAGGCATTTTTCCAGCGGGGCACTCAATTTTCTAACTAAAAATCTGCGGCCTTTGGCCTTGATTTTTAGAGAAAATTGGTGGACCGTGCCGGAATCGAACCGGCGGCCTCCTGTGTGCAAAACAGGTGCTCTAGCCATCTGAGCTAACGGCCCTCTACAACAATTAACTATTAACATTTTACAATTAACTGAATTACCGAACAACTAGACCGTGGACGCTGCTGGATTCGAACCAGCGGCCTTCTGGGTGTAAACCAGACGCTCTAAACCAACTGAGCTAAGCGTCCGAAATTAACAATTTACATTTGACAACGTAAAGTTGCGTGGTCCCTCAAGGCGGGACTTTACGCAATTGACAATTAACCGAAATTTAAATTTACCAAATAGCTACTCTCAACCAAAAATTTACAATAAAAAAATTATAACAAAAAAAACATTTTTGTCCAGTGCACAGCGTTAGATGTTTTATTTTTTTGATTTTTCTTCAAAACTTTTATACATCTTGAGCGTTTCCCGGGCGCATTTGTCCCAGGAAAACTTTTTGGCGATCTTATGGCCTTCCTGCGCCATTTTTTTGTTGCTTTCGCCGCTCTCAAGCATTTCTTCCATTTTGATGGCCATCCCTTCCACGTCATAAGGATTCACAAACTCCGCGCCTCCTTCGGCAATCTCTTTCAATGGATTTATATTGGAAACGAGGCAGGGCGCCTTGGAGGCCATCGCTTCAAGCACTGACATTCCAAATCCCTCATAAAGAGAAGGCATAACGAACAACTTGGTTTCCGATAGCAGGCTTTTTAGATCCTCTCCCTCCACATAGCCTAAGAATTTGATGTCCTCATCAATACCCAGATCCTTGGCGATTTGATAATATTTATCAGCCAGCCAGCCTTTTTTCCCGCCGACAATAAGCTGGTAGTCCGAAAACTTGCCTTGTTTTTTGAGACTGTCTTTCAGGGCGCGGAAAGCCTGCATCAACCTGGTTATATTCTTAACGGGCTCAATCGTGCCGACGAAAAAAACAAAATTATCCTTGATATCAAACTTTTTTTGGAGATGCTTTTTCAGTTCACTCCTCTTGTTAACTATATCAAAAAACCGACTGTCCACTCCGTTTTTTATCACTTCCACCTTTTTGAGGTCAGCTTCCAAAAACTCCTTCAAATCCTTTTTGGTATTTTCCGATACTGCAATAATCCTATCAGCCCTTTTGGCCATTGCCTTCCTGTTATATCTGGCCTTCAACCTCTTCGCCTTGGGAAATAATTCCGGCTGCTCATAAACCGCCAAGTCTTGAAAAGTACAAATCACCTTCCCCCTGTAGCCGACAGGAACTCGCGCATCCGGCGAAGTCGTATGCAATACATCAAACTTTTCCCGTCCCAAAGTGGCCAGCCCCAAAATCTCGCTGTAGGCCCCGGGCAAATATTTCTTGTAGTCCGACCAGGGAAAATATTGAATCTTGACATTCTTTTGAGAAAACTTCTTCACGTCCTTCTCTCTTACCCGGTAATCAAAAAACAAGGTATATTCGTTTTTCTTATCAATCTTTAGCAAATTTTTTACCAGTTGATAAGTATAATGCCCTACCCCAATCTCCGGAGTTTTTTCCGGGTTTAATATCCATCTTGCATCAATTCCTATTTTCATATGTTCGACTTAATTTTTTTCATTATAACAGAAAAATGGATTTACACCAAGTCAATTTTTATTTACAATACCTATATCTAAATATTTACTACAAAAAACTACCCTATGAAATTCAAAATTCCCTATAATTTCTCCAGAAACACCTCTGACATGCTTCGCAACGCCGGCTACAAATTTATCACAGACCGAAAAACCGGCAAAAACAGCTACGTCCAGAACATTTCCGGCGGCCGCTATCCCCGCTTCCATCTTTATCTAAAAGAGGAGGGCGACAACCTCATCTTTGACCTCCACTTAGACCAAAGCCCTGTCCGCTACGCCGGTCAAACCGCCCACAAGGCAGACTATGACAGTCCGGAAGTGAAAGACGAACTCATCCGAATTTACCAAACCGTCAAGCCATTCCTCCGCGAAAAATAGTCAAATCAATTAAGTTTTGTTAAGGGGGAAAAGTTAAAAACAAAGCCGGCTCAAGAGAGTCGGTTTTGAACTTTCTGCAACTATAATATTCTATATAGGAATTACGCGATTACTCTCTGGCAATGCCGAGAGCAAAGCAAGGCTTGGTTTTATGCGCACTTGCCTTTCAGGCTTGTTAAGATATTTTTAATAGAAAACCTTTTTTGCTGCTAAAATATTTTTTCGATCGAATGCAAAAACCAAACCTTGCTTTGCTCTCTTTTTTTAGGCAATAAAGAGGCAAGTGCGTAATTCCTACTATAGTTATTCTCCAAGATCCACCTCCAAAAATTCAAGCTCATTTCCTTCACCGCCTATCCTGGCATATACCAAATGAATATCTTTTTCGGGATATTTATCCTTGATAAGCCCCCAAGCCTTGCGCAACTCATCTTCATGAAACTCTTGCTCGGCCTCCTTGTCACCGTCAAACTTGCCTGACCCACCGTAAGCGCCGCAATCTTCATGATTTACCAAAATGATTTTTTTCACTTGGTGAAGATCGCAAGGCACGCCGACGCAAGAGAATGCCAAATCTTCGCCGCTTGATTCATTGATCGCTTTAGCCGCTCCCGGCAAACCGGGATAATCATAAGAAATAGCGCCGAAATAATTATCCACAAATTCCGCTGTCTCTCGCCAAAAACGAAAATCAATACATGCAATCACCGCCGCGTCGCACTCGTGAGCTCCGCGATACTTCCACTTGGCACGATAAAGAACTTTTTGACCGGTCATAATCCTTCCTTTTAATTTTTAAGCATTTTCCAAAACTGAAAACATTATATAAACAACCTTAAAAACAGTCAAGTTTGCCAAAAACACTTTGCCAAAATCAAACATATCTATGCAAAATAGACAAACTCTAGAAATTCGTTGGCGAAAACAAAAAATTAATTGTGCTTTTCCACTTCGAACTCAAACAATTGGATTTTTTCAGAGTAAGGGTCAATACCGCCTTTTTGGGCGGCCAAGGCAACCTGCTTCTGCGTTGAATCAACTCCTTCCAAGTCCGGCAAGAGCAACCCGCTCCGGCCGTCCTCGGCTTTAACTATGATTCCGTGCTTTTCCGGTTCGTGATTTTCCAAGTTCTCTACCGGTCGAGGCTCGGAAAGAAGACTGACCTCGCATTCGATTTCTGGCAGTTCGCTTTCTGTAACAGAGTCGAAACGCGGATCTCTCGCGCAGGCGGAAACGGCATTGTCAATAATCTCCTGAGCCAGGGTTTCCTTGGTGGACACAATAGTGCCTATGCAGCCCCTAAGTTGTCCTCCCTTGCGGATAGTCACAAAAACGCCTCCTTTTTTATTGTAAAATTCTCTCGGGAGGTTCATGGAAGAAGCATCCAGTTTTTCTCCGCTTTTTATATATTTTTCCATGGCTTGCCAGGCCAGTTTGACGTAGTTATTCATTTTTTTATTTAACATTTATTGTAAAACAAGGTTCAACCTTCGGATGACCGAAGGTTGAACCTTGGATTCCACGGATTTATTTCAAGCCGCTAATTATTTACTGATGTTGCGCTCTTACGCTAGATATGTTTTGAACAAGCCTAACTCATCGCCTTCAACTGGTTCTAGCTGCCAAGTAACCCACCCCGAAAGGGCCTTCGTAGCTTTTTTTATCAAAATGGAAATCTTTGCCAACCATTCCCAAAAGAATCAATATCGACCTATATCCACACTCCCCGGCGTCCTCAATAAGCTGATTATTCATATTTATCACTCCATCTACATCAGCTTTTTCCAGGTGTTCAATCAATTGGTCATCAAAAATCTTGCCCTGGGGAGAGTATCCCGCCGGAGCAAACGGGGACAAGCGATGAGAAAGGTCTCCGCTGGCAATAAAAGCAATTTTTTCGTTTGTATCGCCGCAAATTTTTCTAATAATTTCCCCGAGTTGATAATGCTTTTCCCTGCTTTGTAAAGAAAAAGCCAGATGGATTATCTTGGGTTGAATACCCTCTGTTAGAAAATATAGCGGGACCAAAGCGCCGTGATCCAGCTTCTCTTGAAAAGAATTAATTTGCAAGTCCTTTTCTGTCGCTTCTTTTTTTATTTTCTCCACTAATTCCAAGTCATTGTCAAATAAAAATTTTTTCTCAAAACCGAACTGAGACATGTCTCCTTTCAGAGAATCGGATTCGTTAATGCCAAAAGCCTCCGGATGCAAAAGAGCATGGGGAGATACAATAATGATGGTATCCGGATCTTCTTTCTTTAGCTCCCCGCTCAACTGTTTCATAGCGTCCATCGTGCCCTTCACTTGACGCAAATCACCCTCGGAACCAATTTCCGGAATAATGATGGGAGGATGAGGAGTAATGGCTGAGAAAATTAACATTTTATCATATTAACATATTAGCATGTTATCATTTTAGCATTTTATCATGTTAGCACTTTTCCCGCTACCTTTATGAATCTCGAGGAAAACGGGCGGTAGTAATTTTAAACAGTTTATATTTTATGGATTTAGGAGAGGAAATTTCAAATTCCTCAATAGTTTAAGGATACAAGGATACAAGAAACAAGGATACAAACAAATATCAATGACCAAAAATTAAAGAAACAAACAGTTTGAATATTGAATATTTCACGCAACCTTTCATATATTTGATTTGAAGCGGGATCCCGCAAAGCGGTGATGAATTTAGAATTTTTTTGTATCTTGTATCCTTGTACCTTGTATCCTTATTAATATAATTTTCAATTTTCAAACAATCGTTTCTGTCATTTGTCCTTGATTTATCATTTGAGCTTTGTCATTTGGATTTAATATCTCGGGTTTTGAGCTGTGGCTTTGACCTTTAACCTTTGAGTTTTGAGTTTTAAACAGTTTGTGTTTTTAAAAATTGTGATTTGTGTTTTGTTTGTTCATTGGTTATTGTGCTTTGTTGATTTATGAGAGAGTGGGGAGTTTCAAATTTGACAATAGATTTTAAATGGACAAAACACAAACTACAATGAGCCCCGCAACGTACGGGGCAGAGAAATATTTCCGGCGTAGACATACTTCAGCCCAGCTTCAAATCCTATTTGATAAGCTTCTTTCATTTTCTCCGCCGAGGTTTCCGGATAGTCCCGCAGTTTCCAGGAAATAGCCCCGGAAAAGGCGCTGATATGCCAAGGCACTTCTTCTCCCAATTCATTTTTAATAAATCCGGCTATTTTTTGCAAATTTTCCCTATCATCGGAAAGACCGGGAATCAACAGCGTAGTAACTTCCAGCCAGGTTTTTGACTCGGCGATCTTCTTCAGGTTCTCCAGCACGGGGTCCAATCCAGCTCCGCAGTGTTTGCGGTAAAATTCATCCTCAAAAGACTTTAAATCAACATTAACGGCATCCAGCCAAGGAAGAATTTGCTCAAGAACTTCCGGCGACATAAATCCGTTGGAAACCCAGACATTCTTCAAGTCTTTTTCTCGGGCTAGCTTCATAGTATCCAAGGCATATTCCAGAAAAATCGTCGGTTCGTTGTAGGTATAGGCAATGCTTCGGCAATGGTTTTCCACGGCCTTTTTAACTATTTCTTCCGGGGGAAAATCATAGCCTAGGCGCATATTTTTGTACTTTTCCAATTGGCCTTTAAATCCGGAAATTTGAGATATATCAAAATTCTGGCAATTGTCGCATCGAAAATTACATCCCACAGTTCCAAAAGAAAAACTCTTACTGCCGGGTAAAAAATGATACAAAGGCTTTTTTTCTATCGGATCAACATTGACCGCCGCCGCCTTTCCGTAAACCAGCAGCTTCAACTCCCCGCCCAAGTTCTGCCTCACGCCGCAAGTGCCAACCCGGCCTTCTTTAATCGCGCAATAGTGATTGCAGGCAATGCATTGAATCTTGTCTTTGCCAATTTTTTTATAATTTTTAACCAGTGTCATAAAATAAAATTCAACTAATTGCAAATAAGCGCATCCAGAAATTTTTCCGGTATATTTTTTTACGCTTTGCTTGTAAAAATTATATCATTTTTTTCTTTTTTAAAAAAAGACCGGTTTTATAATCAACCAGTCTTTTCCCGGCAATTCTGACTCTGGACGCAAACAAGAAAAAGCGGCTTTTGCCGCTTTTTCTTAGCACAAAGAACAAAACAAAGAACAAAAAATTGAGGTGATTAAAAAGCTTTCTAAGTTTTTGGGCAAAGTTTCGCTGACTCATGCCCGCTTTTAGTAATACGCCGGTTTATGAATAATTTTTCATTCCTTCCCTTAGGTTGCTTGACAAAATTCAACAAGAAGGAAGCGAATCAAATTTCAAGCCCGGGGCAGAAATATATGCAGGGATCGATCCAATCCTTTAACTCATTTGCTGAATCGACATACCCCCTGTAATCAATGCCTCCGCCCCGATGAATTCCCAAATGGAGATGTTTGCGCTCGCCATCGGTTTCTTCGCTTTTATGCGCTCCCAAATTTCCGATTTTTTCACCTTTTTTCAACATGTCCCCTTCTTTAACCGAAATC
Organism: Candidatus Moraniibacteriota bacterium; assembly: GCA_034522495.1. Classification (GTDB taxonomy): domain Bacteria; phylum Patescibacteriota; class Minisyncoccia; order Moranbacterales; family DUUL01; genus JAXHLG01. The sequence goes on from JAXHLG010000002.1 coordinate 894,185, forward strand.
GACTCAAGATCCAAATGTCCGTAAAGAACAGTAATTTTCTCTTCTCCAAGGCTGCACCTTTCTATAGCCGCACCGCCGTATCCGGAAACATATTTTTTCTCCAAAAGAACACCCCCGCAAATAGACCTAATGGAAACTTCTCGGCCAATTTCTGCAGGAAAAGCTTCCCAGTCCGCGCCGGTGTGATAGCCCCGAAATCTCTCGTTTTCAATCGGCGAGTTTTGAGGCGTTATGTACATCCCGAAAGTTTTCTTGGTGATTCTTTCCTCGGGCTGATCCAAAGGCAACACTAACTTCTCCGCTCCGGCATCGCTGCCTTTGTCAACTCTTCCTCCTTCCTCTTCTAAATCCTTGGCGTTGTTATCGTTATTCTCAGCATTGGAGGTTTCAGGCTTGGGTTTTACTTGAAGAGTATTATTATCGTTCTTCCAATCTTCACTACCCTCAAAACAAGACAACCCGCATCCTCCGGTCCAAAAATTCAGCGTCCCCATGAGAGCTGCAATTAAAATAAGTATCACCAATATGGCATAGAATATTTTTTTCATAGAAAATAACTGATGTTGCGCGCTGGCATCAGAGATGGCTTAAATAATTGTAAATCAGTAAGATAAAATTCAATTCCCGTTTTTCACAAATTCTCCTCATAAAACTGAATAGTCCTTTCGAAGGCTTGGTTAGAGTTTTGGCTGATGTTGTGATCATCCCCGGAGTATTTATAGAGCTTTACTTCTTTGCCGGCGTTCTCAAGAGCTTCTTTCAGGCTCTCGGAAAGTTCTATCGGGACACTGGAATCGGCGCTGCCATGATGAAGCTCAATGGGAGCCGTGATGTTTTCCAGATGGTAATGGGGGTCGATTTGGCTCCAAAATTCCGGATTCTCGCTCGGCAAGCCTTTTTCTTCTACCAGGGAGATATCCCTTTCCTCCAAGTCCAAAAAGGAAATGTCTTGGTTGTAGGTTTCCAGCATATCTTCGAAGCTTCCGACCACGCCGGCCCACAAAGAAAAAGCTTTCACATCTTCATTGACCACCGCCGTTCTCAAGCCGATCTCCCCGCCGTTGGAATGGCCCCAATAGCCGATCCTGTCCGGATCAACTTGTTCGTGATTCTTCAGATAAGCAATCGCGTGAAGAGTATCCACCAAATAATCCTCAGAAAAATGAGCGCTGGAAGGCTCCCCCTCGGAATCTCCGTGGCCGCGTAAATCCGGCTTGAAAGTCACAAAACCCTGCCTGGCCAAAGAAGCTTGATAGGTGGGATAGCTATCCACAGTGGAGTACTGCTTGGGAGGGATATAGCCGTGAACAAAAACGATCCCCGGGTAACCCCCTTCCGGCTCGGAAGCCAAGGGAATAGTCAGCAAGCCTTTGATTTCCAGCCCCTCGGACTGATAGGAAACCACATAGCGCTTATAATTGCTACCGTTTTCCAACTCTTCTTTGACAGCAAATTCCCCGCCGGAATATTCTCCCTTTCGGAGCTTTTCAATGGCCATCTCCGGCAAAGTTTCTTTTTCCTTTTTCCGATCGGAAACCAAGCCGCCTCCTCCCGCTTCAGGATTGACTTGGGACAACTCCCGACTTTCCGGATCGCCGTTTTCCCCGGGATCCTCGGCTTTAGGGTTATGAAAAAGAATCAAGGCCGAAAAAACGCCAATTAAAAGACCGGCCAAAATAAATAATTTTGTTTTATTGTTCATTAGAAACAGTTAAAATTTACAAAAGGATCCGCTGAAGAATGGATTATTTTGAAAATTTTGTCATTCTGATGAAAATCAGAATCTCTTTACAAGGCTTTTTTGGTAATCATTAGATTCTGAATCCCGCCAGAGGCGGGTAAACAAGTTCAGAATGACATTCTTCAGCGGTACAACAAAACACCCCTTATTACGATTCCGGTTATCTTTTCTTCCGGTCTCAAATTTCACCTTTTTTTGTTTTCAAAAGTTAGTTTTGATGATCTTTTCAGTAGTGTTTTACTCAAACTCTAAATCAATTTCAAGGCATTTGAAAAATATTTTTTACTTTTGATTCAGTCCCTTAACTGGTAACAAAAGTTTTTGCTACCCTTAAAGCTGATTGAAGCTTAAGATTGATTTTTTCTATTCCGCCGTTTGCTATTTCTTCTATTTTACTCTTAATCAAGCTCTCTTCCGGCACACAAGAAGACGAATCAAACTCGCCGGCCGAACCCAGATAAAAAGAAATATATTTAAGATTGGAATTTTCCGGCGGAGAAACAAAAAGATAGGAATTGACCGCCGGCGAACATTCCTGATTCTTATATCCGATAAATTGATAGATACCTTTTTCTTTCTCTATCACTTTTGAATAATCCGGCTCATAGCCTTTCACTTGGAAAGACTCTTTCGATGCCAAGCTTCCCTCAATCAAATCATGCGTCACCAGATCATCAGCAGAAAAATCCTCGGTAACCGCGCTAAACTCCGGCATCAAATTGTTCTTGTCGGAAAAATTCACCTTTTTCCCCGAGTGTTCGAGATTACCCAAAAGACTGTTCTTTTGAGCGAACAAATCCTCTTCCCGATAAGCCGAACTTTTCGGATAAGAAAAAGAAAGGTTGACCAGCTCGGAGTCAAACTCTTCTAGCGCTGCATCTTTCCCGCTATCAACTTCTTTCTCGTCTTCCGAAACAGGCTCGCTTTCTTCAACGGACAACGAATCCTTTTCCTTCTCTTTTTTTGAAGAATCCCTGTTGTTTTCTTGAAGGCCGGAATTCTCTTGCAAGCCAAGCCGAACTCCGTTTATTGCCTCAAACTCCCTCCACAGGAAAAACGCTCCCGCCAGAAAAGCTGCTCCGACCATCAAAACAATAACCACCTTGATACCCCCTCTATTCTTGCCGCAGTTTTTTTTCATATATTTGATTTAATTGATGTCGCGCGCTTGCATCAGATATGCTTTAGGCAAGCCTAATCCAATATAGAAGCAATAGCGACAGCAGTCAGAATAACAAAAATATCAAAATAATCAATTTTTCATTTTCAACTTCTTTCCCATTTTATTTTATTCCATCTCTTAGATTTTGGCAAACAGTTTTTCTGAGAAAGAACTGTTGATTTCAAATAGGAAACATTTTAAACTATATTTTAGAGATATGAAACCGCTGAAGAATTGATTGTTTTGAAAATTTGTCATTATGATGAAAATCAGAATCTCTTTACAAGGCCTTTTTTGGCAATCATTAGATTCTGAATCCCGCCAGAGGCGGACAAGCCCGTCAAGGCCGGGTAAACAAGTTCAGAATGACATTCTTCAGTGGTTTCGGATATCTAAAAATTCGAAAACATTTCCCCTAAAAAAATTGGGGGAATTAAAAAACAAGAAGAGTTGCAAATTTTTACCCTTTTAAAGACAAATTCTAAAAAATGTTTTTAACTCTTGAATTCCTTCAAAGAATTTACAAAACAGGCTTTTGGCTGGTTTTGATTTTAATACTTTTGGATTTGTTATTTTTTTTCTATTATCCGGAGAACTCTTTGGGCGATATTTTTTTGGCAACCAGAGAACAAACCCCTCTTACCTGGATAAGCGCTCTAACTTTTCTTTTTATTGCTCTTTCCAGTTTAAGCGCTTACCTTGAAACCGGAAATAAAAAATGGTACTTCCTCTCTGTTATATTCTTCTTTTTTAGTATGGATGATGCCACTTATTTTCACGAAAGATTTACTGGCTATCTAGTTAATAACATCGACCAATTGAGCTCTTTTCCGTCTTACAGTTGGATTATCCTATATTTCCCTCTACTGTTTTTTTCTCTCGGAGTTTTCATTTGGCTTCTTTGGAAAAATTCCTCCAAGAGAAACCGCCGATTTGTAATCCTTGGCTTGGTCCTTTTGGGAATAGCTGTATTTTTAGATCTTATCGACGGGATTACTCAAAAAAATTCCTCAGTTGTTTTCTCCCTGACCGCCTACGGACAAGAGGTTTTCCTTCATTTGATAAGATTGACTGAGGAAGTTTTGGAAGTTTTCGCTCTTGGATTGCTGGGTTACATAAATCTAAAAAAACACTGCCTTCACCGGAAAAACGTGAAACAATCTATTGGAGGGAATGAAAAAATATGATATTATAATAATAGTTGAAATTAAATTAGTGTTATTTAAAATTAACAAAAAAAATGTTGAAATTAAAATCAAAAACCGAAAAGATTCTGCTATCGCTTACAGCTGTTCTCTTTTTAGCACTGGTCGTAAACATTGTCACCCAGAGCCCATCGCTTCTCAAGAAAATAGAAGCCAATGAACAAAGCTCCGAGGAGTCGGAAGAATCCGAAGAAAGTAGCGAGGCATCGGAGGAAAGCGAAGACAGTGAAGGATCTGAAGATAGTGAGAAAAGCGAGGAATCTGAAGATGGTGAAGAGTCAGAGAATAGCGAAGAATCAGAGGAGAGCGAGGAAAGTGAATATTTATACAAAGAAACAGAAAGCGAAAATAGCATTGAAAGCAGATCTGAAGATAGCGAAGAAAGCGCAGAATTAGAGAAGGATACAGAAAGCGAGACTTCAGAAGAAAGCGAGGAAAGCTCAGAAGAAGATTCAGAAAAATCCACAACAGAAGAGAGTGAGGAGAAAAAAGAGAAAACATTGGATGACTACGAAGAAGTGGTGTCCACTCAAGAAGATACAGCCATCGTTAAACATAAAGAGAAATTGTTCTTCCTATTTCCCGTAGAGATTGAGTCTGAAGTTAAGGTGGACGAACAAGGAAAAGTAGTAGAAGAAAAGAAAAACATCTGGAACTGGCTTATTTCCATTTTATCCAATCGCTAAAATTCCATTTTTCCAAAAAAGCCTCCTGAAAGGGGCTTTTTTTGTTTGAAAATTTGGGAATATCTATTATCATCAAAGCTTTATAAATCACTCAAGAAACAAGACTAAAAAAACACCGCACAAAAGAAAGGGCCTATAATTACACTTACTTTATTTTAATTTCTCTAATCACCGAATCATCATCTACATCTATTCCTTTTAAAGTAATCCTTTCCCCATCCACTTGGAAATAGGCAAAGTTCTTGCCCTCTACTACGCCGTCGTATCGCGGTTCGCCTCCATCGGCATTGCCGCTTAGGACAAAATCGATCCCTTCTTTGATCTGATGGTCAAAGGCCTCCTCATGGCCGGAAATCACCAAATCCACCGAATGCTTTTTGAAGATTTCCATCATTGCCGCACTGTCTTCCTCGTTGCAGCTCACGTCATGGCAATCTTCCGCGGATTCTTCAAAAAAATTAACCGGGGGAATATGGGCAAAAACGATAACGTTTTCCTGCCGCGTTTTTTGTAGATCATTGTCCAGCCAGTTGAGTTGCTTCTCATCAATAGAATTCTCTTCTGGATAGTCATTGGATAGAAGAACAAAATGAGTATTGGAATAATCAAAAGAAAGATAGGCTGTGTTTTTCTTGTTTTGCGGATTTTTTACATTAAAAAAGACTTCTTGCCACAGATTGAAACACTCCTCTCCACACTCCAAATCATGGCTGCCAAAAGCAACATGGTATTTAGTCTCGGTTAAAATCTCGTCCATTTGATTTTTAATACTCTGAACCCTTTCGCGGTTTTCTTGCTTGGTTTCAGCGTTAGTCACAAGAACATCCCCGGTGAAAAACACCAGATCATTTTCCATTTCAGCCGCTTTCTCCCAAGTTTCCAAAACCCGTTCCTGGAAACCCTCAGGCGCCGACCACTTTTCGCTGTCGCCGATGGCCGAAAAACTAAACGGTCCGGTTGCGGGATTTGTCTTTTTGACTTCTTCCTTTTTTTGAGAAAAGTCCTCTTGCTTCCTCTCCGGAACATCGTTTATTAAGTTTTTCTCTTCGGCGGTTAAACCGCCGCTTTTTGAACTATTGTTTTCAGCTTCCTCGCTTTCCCCGCCAAGCATTTCTCTTTTGGGTTCGGGCATATCACTCATGGAGCCGCCGGTTTTTTCAATTTCTCTTTCTTCGTTTTCATCCTGGAAATAGCCCATGGAATAAACATAATAACCGCCTGCCAAAATGGCTAAAATTAATACTGACAATGAAGCAATAACTGTTTTTTTAATTTTCATTTTTTATTTAATTTTCGTTAACCGCGTTGCGCGCATGTCTAATAAAATCGCAAATCTACTTAACACACCTGTCTAACACACCTTGAAGGTGTGTTAGACTAGGTTGAAGCAATTTAACGAAAGCGCGTAACATCAGTTGTTTAACTTTTTCTTTAAAGATAGCTTGAAAGTATTATACCATTTATTCTTCAATTTAAAAATATCACTTATCGCAAAACCTCCAAAACAAAAACAATCCCGATTGATCGGGATTGTTTTTTGTAGAGCGAGTCGCAATTTTACCAATTTCCTAGCCCTGCCCGCGCAGGTGAAAGATATTGAACACCATGCTCTCCGCCGCAAGTATCGTTAGACACTGTTTGAATGGTTGCAAATTGACCCCAAATGACCAGTCCAATTTCAGTTCCATCTTCCGCGTACCAATATTTTTCAGCCACTCCTTCTTCTGATTCCCACGCATAATCCACATGACCGCTAGTGTCATCAAAGGTGCCCTCAAGATTTCCTTTTGAATTAATTGTGCCTTCAAAATATGCTTCATAACTGCTATTGCTATAAACCCAATTCATCGATATTTGATCGCCATCTACCTTGCCATCTTCTATCTTCCACTCCTGGGGTCCATTTTGATAGTTGCCATATCCCTCAAAATTACCCTCTGAATCCTGGCTTGTTATGGTCATATTATGCGAATTACCATGGGCATTTATAACCCAATCACCTTCAACATTCCAAGAATTATAAGCATCCTCTGGAGCTGCTACAATTTTAGTAAAATAAGTCCACTTGCACTTCTTTCCATCTTCTCCCTCATATTCCCCGCTCATATGATTAGTCAACCAAGCCCCCGAGCCGATATAGCTGTCATATCCAAGATGCCTATCTAGCAATCCATCCCCGTCGCAATCTTTATTTGACAACCAAGCATCATTCCATTTCATCATTAATTTGGTGCCTCCCTGGGCTATAACTTCTGGTCTCAAATAGTTATCATACCAACCATTAAACATATGAGCCTGATAATTATACCCATACTCATCATACCCTGTTGTCAACACCTCTCCAGTTGAAGACTCAATCTCCCCGCTTTGAATAGTGGTGCATTTCTCTTTTTTGCTATTAGTATTTTCGTTACCCTTTCCAGCCATCACCAGACCAACTCCGGCGAAAAGGCCAAAAACAACTAAAATTGTTATAATTTTCTTCATATTTTTTTATTTAATTTTAAAAGTTTTTTTAGAAAAGACTGAATCGACCTTTAATTTCAGCCTTTGTTTTTTCATTTTTTTGTTTATTTTTTATGCATCGGTTTATCTATATATTAATTCTTTTTCAAAAAAAGTCAATGAAAAAGCCGTCCGGACATTCTGTCTGGACGGCTTAAGGGTGGCCTATTGTTCTATGCCCTGGCTTCACTCTCCTTTGCGAGGTGCTTGTGAAGCCTGGTTTTAAGACCGGTGCCGTAGGCAGTGCTTGACCACCGGCCGCAAGAAAAGCATTTCATGGATACAAATTTACCTCCTTTACATGTCAGGGGAATAAGATAGTTTTCACACCTTCCACATCTATCAATCTGCTCCACCAAGTTTTCTAAAATATTTACCTTTTCGAATAAAATACGCGACCATTCGTTCTGAAGTTGAGTCTTTTTTAAAACCACTCGATTAAAGCCCTTGGTGGTTTTCAAGATAGCATCCAGATCGCCCCTTTTAATTAGCCCTTTTTTTGTTGCCACGCAGGGAATAAATACAACAATGGAAAGATTTTTTTCTGAAAAATTCTTGTAGAACGCGCATCTCATCCCCAAAAGCTTGGGAGCATAAAAAGCAAAGCCTTGAAAATTAAACTCAAAAAAACCTTTTAAATGGGCCAACAACCTTTCAGCCTCAGAAGATGCGTGCATACTTTTTCTCCTCGCTGAAGATTAATGAAAGCCTGCTAAAAAGAACTGAGGTATTCTTGTACCATAAATTAGCAAAAAAGTCAATCAAATAGCCGCGTGAGAGGATAATCAACTTTAAGATGGATAAATTATTTGGAGACAAAAAATTTCTCTGGTACCGTAATAAATAAATACCGGCAGAAACCACTGAAAAATGTCATTCTGAACTTGTTTACCCGGCTTTGACTTGCCGTGTCCGCCTCTGGCGGGATTCAGAATCTAATGATTACCAGAAAAAGGCTTCGTAAAGAGATTCTGATTTTCATCAGAATGACAAAAATATCAAAATAGTCAATTTTTCAGTGGTTTCCCGGCATAAATTAATCAGTGAAAAAGTTCCGCCTTTGCATAAATCAATAAAAAAAACGCCGATAAATTTTCCTTCTTAACGCTTTGAATATGAAAAAAATAATTCTATTAATGTCAGTTCTTGCAGTTTTTTTGGCTGTTTTTTTGATATTCAAAGATAAGGGAAAAGAAGAAGCTTTTTCCGAGGATGTCAAGCCGCAAGTTAATTATTCAAAGAAAAATACCCCGGATCCAAAGCCGGAATTTCTCCGGGAGCATCCGGACTCCATTCCAAAAATGGCTAAAAAAGAATACTCGGGAGAAAACTTGAAACTCTTCAAGGTATTGGATAACAACAACGCCTACACAAGGCATTCCATCACCTACCAAAGCGAGGGATTCACTATTTCCGGAATTATGAATATCCCCAAAGGAGAAGGTCCTTTTCCCATTCTTATTCTCAATCACGGATATATCGATCCTGAAGTTTATACCAATGGACAGGGCTTGAAGCGGGAACAAGATTTTTTTGCTCGCCACGGTTATGCGGTCTTGCACAGCGACTATCGCAATCATGCCTACTCGGATTTTGACCCGAATAATGAAATCCGTCCCAGAGCCGGATACGTCGAAGACGTGATAAACGCTACCCGAGCTTTAAAAAAGTCGGACTTGGAGATGATAGACAGAAGCAAAATAGGGATGCTGGGCCATTCCATGGGCGGCGGAGTAACCCTCAACGTCATGGTCATAAAGCCTGAAATCGCCCAAGCCTATGCCCTTTTGGCTCCCATTCATTCCGATTACAAGGTCAATTTTAACAAATGGGTTGTCAGCGATTGGTCCCAGACCGCCAAAGAATTTGTCGATCTCTACGGCAAGCCCGAAGAAAACCCGGAACTTTGGGACACCTTGAGCGCCAAAAATTATTTCAATCGGGTATCTTCTCCCATTATTCTTCACCAAGGCGAAGCGGATAACCAAGTTCCGGTTGCTTGGTCGCAGGAACTTTCCAAAATGCTTAAATCTGCCAGGAAAGACATCCGCTATTTTGAATACCCAGAGGAAGGCCACACATTTTATTCCGCCCAAAGTATGGTTATGCAGCGAACATTGGATTTTTTTAATGAACATTTGAATTAAGCTGTGCGCATCAAATTTGTATTCTCTTGAAAAGATTATTAACTCCTCTCGCTTATTGAATAAATTTTAAAACTTATTTAAGGCGCTTTTTTCAAAAACTATTCGCTAACCGTTAACATCTTGGCATTAACCGCAACCACCACGGTACTCAAAGACATCAATACTGCTCCGACCGCCGGAGAGAGCAGGATTCCATAGCCGGCCAAGACTCCGGCCGCCAGAGGGATAGCAAACACGTTGTATCCCGTAGCCCAAATGAGGTTCTGGATCATTTTTTTGTAAGTCTTCCGGCCGAAACTGATCAGGGTCAATATATCGCCCGGGTTGTTGTTGACAAGAATTATATCGGCGGTTTCTCCGGCAACGTCCGTTCCGCTTCCGATAGCAATTCCCACATCGGCCTGGGCAAGCGCCGGCGCGTCGTTGATGCCGTCGCCGGCCATGGCCACATATTCATCTTTACCTTGAAGCTCTTTTATTTTGGCTTGCTTTTCCTCCGGCAAAACACCGGCAAAAAAACCGTCCAGGCCAAGCTCCTCTGAGACTTCCCGGGCAGTTTCTTCATTGTCTCCGGTTAGCATCCAAATCTTAATTCCTTTCTTTTTCAACTCCTCTACCGCGTCTTTGGATTCTTTCCTAATTGAATCGGAAAGGCTTAAAAAGCCTAAAATTTCCTTTTTATTTTTCTTTTTTTCAATCAAATAAACCGCAGTGCCGGAAATTCCCACTGTTTCCTGGGGTTTTTCCAGCCCAAGCTCGGCAAGATATCCCGGCCCCGCAGCAATTATATCCCTGCCGCCGACTTTTCCCCCTATTCCTTTTCCTTTTATTGCTTGGAAGTTGTCCGCCTTGAAAAGCTCAATTCCCGCTTCCTCGGCCTTGGCGACAACAGCCTTGCCTATGGGGTGCTCCGAGTTTTTTTCCAATGACGCCGCTATTTTCAAAACATCTTCTTCACTCCATCCTTTTTTGATTGAAATAATTTCCTTAACTTTAAAAACGCCCTCTGTCAAAGTGCCGGTTTTGTCAAAAACCACCGTGGTAATTTTCCTCGCGTTCTCAAAAGAAGTTCTGTTTTTTATCAAAAGCCCGTTGCTTGCCGCTATGGCCGTTGAGCCGGCCGCCACCAGGGGAATAGCCAGTCCAAGCGCATGAGGACAAGTAATGACCAAAACCGTTGCCGTCCTTTCTATGGCAAAAGCCAACTCGCCCGAAGCAACAAGCCAGCCAACAAAAGTAGCCGCGCCGGCGGCGATGGCTATCATGGTAAGCCAGAAAGCGGCCTTATCCGCCAAAGCCTGCGTTTTGGATTTGGAAGATTGAGCCTGCCGGACAAGATTCATCACTTTGGAAAGATAAGAGTCCTCCTTTGCCTGAGTAATCTCTATTTCCAAAGAGCCCTCCCCGTTAACAGAACCGCCAATTACTTCTTCACTCTCGGTTTTGGCAACCGGCTTGGACTCGCCCGTCAGCATAGATTCATTTACAAAGCTTTTTCCTCTGACGACAACCCCGTCAGCCGGAATTTTCTCTCCCGGCTTAACCAAAATCACATTGCCTTTCTCCAAGCGCCCGGTTTCCACCTCGACAAACTCCCCGTCTTTTTTAAAATGCGCTTTATCCGGAATAAGGGCGGACAACTTTTCCAGCGCCTTGGAAGCTCCGGCCACCGACTTCATCTCGATCCAATGGCCCAGAAGCATCACATCAATCAGGGTAACCAACTCCCAAAAGAAAAATTTTCCCTCCAATCCAAACACCACTGCCCCACTGTAAATATACGCCACCACAATCGCCAGAGCAATCAACGTCATCATGCCCGGATTTTTTTCTTTCAATTCTCGATACGCCCCCATATAAAAAGGCTTGCCTCCATAGAAAAAGACTGCCGTGGAAAGCAAAAACAACACTAACTCGCTTCCGGCAAACTTAAAACTAAAACCCAGAAAATCCTGAACCAATGGCGAAAGCAACAAAACCGGCACAGTCAGCGCCAGCGACACGAAAAAACGCTCTTTGAACTCTTTCACCGAGTGCCCGGAGTGCTCTCCGCCTTCGTGGCCACTATCGTGGCCACGATGATGGCCACGAGAGGACTCTTTCGCATTATGATAGTTTTTTTCTGAATCTTTGCGCATCTTTTTTCTCAAGACTTAAAGTTTGAAGCAACGCCTACAAAGTCCTTTTGTCTTAATGCTCTGCAATTTCAATTTTTACGTTTTTCCCGCGAGCTGAAACCTCGGCGGCTCCGCCGATGGGAAAAGTGAATTGGGGAGTAGTATGGCCAAAGTCGGCGCCATAAATTACCGGCATATTCTCCAATTCTTTTTTGCTTTTAATAATTTTTACCAATTTATCTTTAGTGATGTTCACGCTCTTTTGAAACCTGCCGATGACAACTCCTTTCACCTTGGAAAAGCCGGGTTGATGAATCAATGACTGCAAATTTCTATCAAATTCAACCTCAAACAATTCCCCCGTTGCATCGTCATCCTCAATAAACAAAAGCGAATCCTCGAGATTGGGCATAAATTCAGTACCGTTCAAGAGATTGAAAGTGCATAAATTGCCTCCCAAAGTTTTGCCTTTTGCCTGGCCTTCGTTGATAACAAGACATCCCTCGTTGTCAAAAAATTCCCTGTTTTCCTGATCTTTATACCAAGCATCGTCGCTCCACCGGCCGGAAGGATGAACTTCAAACGCCTCATTTTCAATCAAGCATTTCTTGAAATGCTCAATGGTATAATCAATGCCCTTTTGCATTCCAAAAGTGGAAAAATGGGGGCCGGAATATGTAATCAGCCCGGTTTTGCGGTATATTGCGTTGGCCAAAGCGGTGATATCAGAGTATCCGCACAAAATTTTAGAGTTGTCTTTTATCAAATCATAATCAAGATAACTCAAAATCTGATTCGCATTAAAGCCGCCGATCACCGTCAAAATTCCTTTCACGTTTTTATCCAAAAAGGCCTCATGCAGATCAGTGACCCTTGATTCGATAGACGAAGAAATGAATTCGTCTTTTTCCTCAGCTTTTTTGGAGTACGTGACCTTAAGCCCCATCTTTTCCAGTCTTTCTTGAGCAATCTTTCTTACATCATCCGAAATCAAGCCCAAGCTCATCGAGGGGGCTATCACTCTTATTTCATCTCCGGCTTTTAATTTTTGCGGGATCATAGATTTGATTTAATTTGTTTAATAACTTCAGAAGCAAACTAAAAATAACACTTTAGAAAATGATTTCTGTTGAAACCACTGAAGAATATAGAAATCCCCTGGAAATGTCATCCTGATGAAAATCAGGATCTCCATGAATAAGCTACGTTTGCAAATTTATAGATTCTGAATCAAGTTCAGAATAACATTCTTCAGTGGTTTCTTCTTCTTTATTTTAAGTTTATACCACTTGGCTCTAAAATGCAAAACGGGATACGCAATGTTTCAAAGCGTATCCCGTTGAAATTTTTAATAGTCAATAATACCTATACCCCATGCAGCTTTTATGTCCAAATGCGCTATGAGCCCGATAATTAAATATAGAGCAAATCCAGCAATTAATCCGGCCCAGATACTATCGACCCAGAACATACTCAAATTAAGAAAATAGAAAACCAAAACAGTAGCCACCGGCAAGCAAATCCCCAGAGCAAGAAAGAGCGCCCCCATCCGGCCGAAATCGCTGCCAACATCGCCGGGCAACTCAGCCAACAGCCTCAGCGCCCAGAAGATCAAACCCACAGAAAAAGCTAAAGATCTATTTAAAAAAATGGATGCTGACATAAGCCCCCCCCTTTTTTTTTAAAGAACTGTAAACATAATAAAATAACTTCAAAAGAGGCGACGCGCTCGCCGCCTCTTAATACAATGGGTTACACCATGTTGGTTAGCCTTTTTTCCAGCTTTGGCAATGTCCTTTTTTGTAAATACTGGAGTCTCTCCTGACAATCACCTTTTCTGCTAAGGCAATCAATCTCAGCCTTTACTTCTTTAATGATCTGCCTTAACGTAACTGGATCCGACCTTTTCTCAGCCTTCCTTTTGTTACCATTTCTTTTTGGCATAAAACCCCCTCTGCTTGAAGATTTCTTCAAAAAAACCTTGCCAAAATATTAAACCAAAATCAACGAGAAGTCAAAAAAGTCATTCCAAAAAAATTTCTTTTTCTAAACCCAAAAACAACAAAAAGCACCCTTGCAGGCTTGTAATAATCAATCAAATGCAACACACTCTGGAATTCTGCCAATTGTTTAAAGTTTCCTGTATCTGGTTCCCCTGCCTGCGCCGATTTTTTCTATCCTTTTCAACTTCAGCAATTTTGTTAGCGCCTGGTTGACTGTCGGTCTGGCAACCCCGGTTTTTTCTGCTATTTCGCCCGGAGCCGCTTCAAAAACAGTCTGTAGATAATCCCAAATAGATAATTGTTTTGGAGACAATAGCTTCTCCACTTGTTCGCTTTCCAAAAGCTCAACCGCCATTTCTGACTGTTTGAGAAAAATATCCAAAAAATATTCCAGCCAATCGGTGATATTTTCATTTCTTGCGCCAAATGTTTTTTGGCTTCTGCGAAGAGCTATGTAATAACTGTCTTTATTGTCTTCAATCAGTTTTTCGTGAGAAACATAAGGCATATATAAATATCCCTCTTTCAGCAACAAGAGATTTGTCAAAATTCTGGACAATCTTCCATTCCCATCTTGAAATGGGTGAATGTTTAAAAATTCAACAACAAAGTTTCCTACCGCCAAAAGCGGATGAACCTTCTTTTCTTCGAGCGCTTTTTGCGTCCAATCCAATAATTCCTGCATCTTTTTGGGAGTAAGATAAGGGGGAGCAGTTTTAAAAACAGTCCCGATTTCATTTCCTTTCTCATCTTTCATCACTACATTATTCGGCATTCCCTTGTACTCGCCTTTGTGTTTTTCATCCTTGGAAACATACTTTAGTATTTCATTATGAAAATGTTTAATAGAGTTCTCGCTTAACTTTAGCGTTTCCCCCGCCTTCGCTTTGGCTTCGGCGGACAAGCAAGAAGCAAAAACATTTTCAAGCAATTCATAATATCCTCTAACCTCCTGTTCATCCCGGCTTTTCCATTTGTCAATTTTCAAGCCTTGGATTAGCTTTTCCACATCTTCATCAGTTAGTTTTGATCCTTCAATACGGGTGGAAGCGCCAGCAGAAGTAATCAAAACCGACTTCCTGAGACGGCCTAAAATTTGAGGGTTTAAATTAATTCCCCCAATCCAACGGCCTTTGATCTCATCTATTTTAGCTATCTTTGACCATGTTTCCGATGAAATATTAGCAAGTCGATGATCAAATCTGTTGCTTTTTATCATAATTTAGCTTATATATTTACTATATAAGATTATATAAGATTATATAAGAAAAGTCAACAAGTTTTCTTGCCTACTATCTATATAGGAAAACCGGCTTCGCGCCTGTTTAATCTCTGATAAAGAGTTATTTTATGGTAAAAAATCACAACAATCCTAGATAGTCCAAGCCGATATAGCCAACTTCAATATCGGTGTTTTTTCCGCTTTTTAGTAATTCCCTAAACTCATCAAGATTCATCAAAACAACTTCGGCAAATTCAGACTTGTCCAAATTTTGCTCGGCGACTTTTTCGCAATCCTTAACCACAACACAATGCCGATTCATTGTGGAATAGGCACAATCATAAGCAGTGGTTACAAATTCCGCCTTTCCTCTATAACCCGTCTCTTCCAGAAGTTCTCTTTCCGCCGCTTGCTCTGGTGTTTCATTTTCATCAACATACCCGCCTGGAAGTTCGTTGAGTATTTCATTCGGACCTGGTCGGAATTGTTTAACTAAAATTACCTGCTGGTCTTTGGTAAGAGCTAAAATTCCCGTAGCTGGACCTTCTTTTTTCAAATAAAAATCCTTATTCTCTCCATCAGGCATTTTAAAGATAGTCTCTTCAATTTTCCTCCCGTATTTTTGAAAAGCAATTTTTCTTGATAATTCTTCCCGATTTTCAATTTTGTTCGGCATATTATTTCAAAAAAGGCTTATAATTTAAAGTATCTTTTCTATTAAATTTCATTTTCTCAATGTAGTCCAGCGAAATATGCTCGCTGTCATTTTGAATTTGATTTTTTCTATAAATTCCATCCAAAAGAGAACTCTCGCATAATATGTCCACCAGCATTTCTTTTTGCCAGTGAGGAATATTGTATTTTGTAATTAAAGGCTTCTCTATGATTAGATGGACCGTTTCGTGAATTATTGTTTCAAATATGTCTTGAATGGAGTCGGACATTAGAACAAAAACCTTATCCGGCAAATCATACCCACCTCCGCTTCCATAAGCGGTAAAAAACAACTGGATTGATTTCGGCGTTTCATACTCAAAAGCGCTGAAAAAAGAATCTAATTTTAGGCTATGCTTGCTTAGCAGCTTCTGTACTTCTCTTTGAATCTCTTCAAAGTTCTTTTCGTTTTCAGAGAATTCTTTTTCTACTGCCTTTTTTATTTCCTCATCACTGCTTTCTCTGGATATTCCAACAGGCAAAATAGCTTCATATCCATTTTCTTTATACCAATCTAAATCGCCTGCAACCTCTTTTGCCTGCTTTATTTCAGTTTCTAAATTATGGTTAAAGTTGTATTTCATTGCATTTTTTACTTCGCTAATAACCTCAACTTTTCCAGTAAATATCTCGTTCCCAATATTTTCCATATCTTTAACCCAAGCTTATCATATACTCCGCTTTTATCAATGCAATCATCTATTAGCAAAACATCTTTATAAGAAAGCTTTTTGCTTCTTAAATAGTCGTCAAAGAAAGGGATGGGGTTTTCTTCAACATTAAACTTTAGCATTTTTTTGTCAAAAGAAACCAGGAAATCATCAAAATGCTTTTCCAAGCTTAAAGAAGGTTTGGTGTATTTCATAAAGGTGTCCATATTATCGGTAGCAATTACGCACTCAACTCCTTTCTTTCTAATTTGGCTAATCAATGGCAAAATTTCATTATCAACCAATTGCATATTCCGACAACTTTGCTCCAAATCCTTTCTTAATAATTCTTTTGAATATCCAAATCTTTCTGAAATCATGTCAACAATTTCTTCCTCGTTAGTTTTAGCCCTCATCCAATCCTTGATCAAATGTTTGTTCTCAACAAAAACAAAATTGATAATATCTTTATGCCAATTATGCCTCTGGTGATTCGGATCAGCAAGCTGTTCCCAAAACAAAGAATTGGAAAGTGTCTTATTCCAATCGAAAAAGATGGTTTTGTATTGATTTTGATTATTCATACTTTAATTATAATTCTTCTGCAAGATTTAAACCACGGTAGATGCTATTAGATCAGATTTTCGGTAACTTATTTTTCGTTTATCCTTTAGCGAACTCTGCTGAGTATTACCCTTGCATCACAAGAAGCCAAGGTGGTTATTTATCCTTTTTTATGTTTTTTAAAAAGATTCCAATTTCTTTTTTTGATTTAAGAATATAAACATTCTTATTTTCCTTGGATGATTCTGTAATCTTAATGATATCTTTCCTGTTGTATCTTGGAAAGTTCCAAAGAACCCATTTGACAAGCTCAAAAGTAATCCTTTCACGGCATTGATTTAGATTATCTGTCCTATTATTCTTCCATCTTCTCTTCAATATTCCCCAGAAACATTTCAATCGTGAAAAATCAAGCCATATTATTGTATCAGCTTGATGCAAGCGCAAATCCATCGTGCTTCGATAATTGCCATCCATTATCCAAGAATCTTTTTTCATCAACTCTTTAACTCTCGCCCGCCATTCTTCACTTTCTGTTCTCGTCCACTTTGGCTTCCAAAAATGTTGATCAAGGTGAATAACCTCAATTCCAAGAATTCCGTGTAAATTTCTAGCAAAAGTCGATTTCCCGGCTCCGCAAGAACCAATTATAATAATTTTTTTCATTCTTTATTTTTTTGCTTAATAATCATTATACAAAATTAGTTTCAAAGATACAAAAACAATAAAAGTTAGCCCATAAAATTTCACACCTAAACAAGAAATCGCTTCGATTGAAACAGCCCGAAAAATAAAATTCTGAATCATTTTTCTACAAAAAAACAGGGCAATATGCCCCGTTTTCATAAGAACCACTCCGCGCGAGGCGGATTGATGTATATATAAATTCCCTATCAAAACTTTTTGCGATTAGCCCGAAAGCCAAAGCGTGTTCGTACTCAAACACGGCTACAGATTCATCCAGTCATTCGAGAACGACAGGATTATTTGGCTCTGTTAAGCCCTTGACGTCATCCCGAGTGAATCGGGACTCGACCGTCGGACAATAGCCATATCTCCCGAGCACTGTTTGAAAAAACAATTGCTTTTGTGGGAAATATCTTTCTGACTTTGTCAATTTCTCCCTAGAAAGGAGGTGATCCATCCACAGCTTCCGCTACGGATGCCTTGTTCATGTTATTCCACGTGTTTCCAGTGGCATGGACTATATCTTCATCCTATTTATTGCCAAATAGGAGCTAACGTGTAGTCTCTACGGGGTCAAAGGAAGTTTATATTTCATTACCGGCAAGACATAAGAACTGACAAGTTCTTTGAGTCTTGGGATTTCCTTGACTGGAATATACAATCGATAACCCTTGCCGTCCCAATTTAAATTGACTTGCAATCTAAAATTGTTTTTCAGGCATTCGATTAGGAGTTGGTTGTCTTCTCTACTAAAGTTGTGAGTACTTATTGTCACAGCTTTCTTAGAGGTGGACAGCCCTCCATCGTCCATAATCCAAACGGCCAAACTGATGGGATGAACCATCAATTCTCCGATGTTTTTAGGGACGAGTTTTATTCCATTTGAATAAAATATTTTGTGAAACTCAGTTATTTGGGGATGAGAAACAGTCCTAAACATAAAAGAATTATGCGCTTTTACAAGCCTTGGTTCCGAGAATATCCATTCATTAAATATACTCGCAATCCAATAAACATATTCCTTTTGATTAATACACTGCTCAATTTGAAGTCTATGACTTCTTCCCGTAATAGTTTGGACAAGACAACCATCGCCTAAAATTTTACCAACTAAGACTTGTTTCTGTAGTTTAGTCAATTTTAAGCTCTCTTTGAATTCCCAAACCTCTCTTGAGTTTCCATTTCTTCCTCGACTTCCCACGGTATTACCTTAGCTTATTATGAATTCATAATAACATAAATAAGCCTTAGGCTCCACCGTTATAGTTAGATTTTTCAATAACCTCGCGGCTATAGGTCGCAACGATTAGGATAATCCAACGACTTCATCCTGGTTACCGAACTTGCCGTGGTTCCCAGTGAACTGGGAGCTTCGGGCACTTCCGGCTTCCCTGATGTGACGGGCGGTGAGTACAAGATCCGAGAACGTATTCACCCCGACATGGCTGATTCGGGATTACTAGCGATTCCGGCTTCATGAGGTCGGGTTGCAGACCTCAATCCGAACTGGGACCGGCTTTTTGGGATTGGCTCCACCTTGCGGTCTCGCTACCCATTGTACCGGCCATTGTAGCATGTGTGTCGCCCAAGGTGTCTAGGGCCATGCTGATTTGACGTCGTCCCCACCTTCCTCCCAGCACGCTGTTCGCAAGCGAACAGAAACCCTAAATCCTAAATCCAAAACTCTAAACAATTTTTAATGTTCAAATTCTCAAAACGTTTAAAACATTTAAATTTGGAATTTTGAACTTGTTTAGAATTTAGATATTAGTATTTCGAATTTCTGAGCTTACGCTCAGTGTGCTGGGCGGTCCCGTGTGACACTTGTAACACACGGCAGGGGTTGCGCTCGTTACCCAACTTAATGGAACACTTCACAGCACGAGCTGACGACAACCATGCAACGCCTGTCCTGCACCCTCGTAGGCTTCCCTGGTTTCTCAGGGCGTGCAGCAGGATGTCTAACCTTGGTAAGGTTCCTCGCTTATTGTCGAATTAAACCACATGCTCCACCGCTTGTGCGGATCCCCGTCTATTCCTTTGAGTTTTAACCTTGCGGCCGTACTTCCCAGGCGGTGCGCTTATCGCGTTAGCTGCGACACTGAAAGGGTCGAAACTTCCAATGCCTAGCGCACAACGTTTAGGGCGTGGACTACGGGGGTATCTAATCCCCTTCGCTCCCCACGCTTTCGTGTCTCAGCGTCAGACAAGGCCCAGTTAACTGCCTTCGCCTTCGGTGTTCCCCATGATATCAACGCATTTCACTGCTACACCATGAGTTCCGTTAACCTCTGCCTGTCTCTAGATATGGTGTTTCAAACGCAGCCACCAAGTTGAGCTTGATGATTTGACGTCTGACTGCCATATCCGCCTACACACCCTTTACGCCCAATAAATCCGGATAACGCTCGAGGTCTGCGTATTACCGCTGCTGCTGGCACGCAGTTAGCAACCTCTTATTCTTGAAGTACCGTCAATCCGTGCCTCGCTAACACTCGGCACGGAGAATTTTGAATTTTGAATTTTGAATTTTGAATCAATTAATAAATGAAAAAATTCTAATTTTAAAATTAAATCATTAAAAATTCATTCGAAATTCGAAATTCGAAATTCGAAATCCCCGTGCTGAACATTAGTGAAGCACGGTTTCTTCCTTCAAAAAAGCGGTTTACAACCCGAAGGCCGTCATCCCGCACGCGGCGTCGCTCGGTCACACTTTCGTGCATTGCCGAAGATTCTCGACTGCAGCCACCCGTAGGTGTTTGGCCAGTGTCTCAGTGCCAATGTTGGGGATCGCGCTCTCACGCCCCCTACCCGTCATAGCCTTGGTGAGCCTTTACCTCACCAACAAGCTGATAGGACGCAGGCCGCTCCTTGAGCGCTGCACACAGCACACAAATTCTAAACTCTAATCTCTAAACTCTAAACAAATTCAAATTTATAATGTTTCTATTTTTTGTCATTTGAATTTTGATGATTGTTTAGGGTTTAGGATTTTGAATTTAGGATTTCAGTGCTATGTACAGCTTTACTTCGAAAAGACTATTGCGAATTATCCCACCTTTCGATGGGTTATGCGCAACTCGAGGGTACGTTCCTACGTGTTACTAACCCGTTTGCCATGCCTGCTGCTTTGCAGCAGCAATCACCAAATTACAAGCAACAATTAACAAACAAATTACAAATTCAAATTAACAAATTACAAACTTTTCTATTGTTTGTTCATTTGAAAATTGGATATTGGATATTGTTTGGGCTTTGTATATTGTGTTTTGGGATTTCTGTTGCGAAGCAACAGGCATACGACTTGCATGCCTTATCCACGCCGCCAGCGTTCATCCTGAGCCAGGATCAAACTCTCGAAAAGAAATTTTATTAGTTGAGCAAACAACTAATAAAGTATATCGAAGAATTTTGATTCTTTTAGTTTGGCTCTATTAACTGGAATTATAATTACATATTCGAAATAAAAATTTCAAATTATAAATTATAAATTTCCAGATGGACTAACCGCAAAAAATTGTGATAGGTTTATTTATCTATTCTGTTTTCAATGTCCTTTGTTTTCGAGGGATTCCCGCGTTCGATCCGCGTCTTGTTATAATCCGCGCAAATTCCGCGTGTTTGAAGTTTGCCTCCAAACAAACCAACAAAAACAACCCATCTCAACTTCATAGCTGAAATCGATTGTCTTTGGAAAATATGCTGTTTTTTAGCTATTTTCTGACCTTGGTTTAAATTTAATTATTAAAGAAAAGTGCTGTTTCGAAGCTTGCTTTAGTAAAGTTAGCAAAGAAAGCGGAGGATGTCAAGAGAAATTAAAATTTTGAAAAATTTTAATTGGAAATTAGTGTATTAGTGTATTGGTAAATTGGAAAAGTTGCTTCATTGTTAAGTTTTGTTATCAAAATTCCCCAAGGTTCAACCTTCGGAGGTCCGAAGGTTGAACCTTGGGTTTGGGTTTTTCTTGTTACGTAACATGCTACGTAACAAGGCTTAATGTTATGGCAAAAAATCAAACAAATAAAAAGGAGCCGGTTCGCGAAAATTCGCAAATCGGCTCCGGTCAACTCTTTTGAGTTGTTAATTAGTAGGGTGCCACTCATTGTGCGCTGGCACCCAACCATCGGATCCCCAATGTCCTGGTACCTGCACCCACCTTCCTCTTGGTGGTTCGGTTGCGGGCTGAGATGGTGTTCCATAGTTTCCATACGAAGAACCACTTGGATGTGATTGATAGCTTTGACCTTGACCTTTAAGCTTTTGTTGAAAATAAGAATCTCTTTGCATCTGTCTTTGTTGATCAAACATATTGCCAATAATAGAACCTACGCCAGCCCCAATGCCAGCTCCCCAAAGAGTACTCTCAGTGTCTTCTCCAATAATTTGACCTGTAATAGCCCCCAGAGCGCCTCCAGCTGCAGCGCCTTTTTGCATATTATAGTAACCAGGGTTAGCACACCCTATCACTAATAAAGGGAGACAAAGCAAACTAAAAAAGGTTATAACTCTTGTAATCATTTCATAGCCCTCCAATTAATAGATTAGTCAAAGTTCTCAAGCCGCCATTTTATTTCCTGTACATTATCAACTGCATATTCTATTTCCCTCAATAAGTCATTCATTCTATCAACTTGATAATTTGGACTTTGATAGTAACTCCTGTTATTATTATAGCGAGGTGGACAACAAGACGAAAGCAAGAAAGCAAAAAAGTATATTACCAAGAAAAAAACCATTTTTCTCATATCCCTACCTCCTAAGTGAGAGTTTTTTGATATAAAGAACAGTTTTTGAAACCACTGAAGAATGTCATTCTGACCTTGTTTAC
Source organism: Candidatus Moraniibacteriota bacterium (assembly GCA_034522495.1). Classification (GTDB taxonomy): domain Bacteria; phylum Patescibacteriota; class Minisyncoccia; order Moranbacterales; family DUUL01; genus JAXHLG01. The sequence continues at coordinate 916,419 of JAXHLG010000002.1, forward strand.
CCGGCTTTGACGGGCTGTGTCCGCCTCTGACGGGATTCAGAATCCAATGATCACCAAAATAGGCTTAGCAAAGAGATTCTGATTTTTGCCGCTTAAGCGGCACCCCGCTATAGCGGTGGCATTCAGAATGACAAAAATATCAAAATAATCAATTCTTCAGTGGTTTCATTTTTAAACACTTGATTATACACTTAAATACAAAATTTGTCAATATTGAATTTCTTTTTTGATATGTTATGATGATAAACCTTCAGAGAAAATTATACAGCCTTTGGATACAACTTAAAGAAATCAAAATACTTAATACAAAAATAATTATTAACACTAATTCGGAGGGCCACGAAAAGCTATGCTAAACTCAACGGAAGAATTCACCAAAACTATAGAAAAATCGGAAAATATCTTGATTATTATTCCACCTTCCAATTCTTTCGATTCTATCTCTTCTTCTTTCGCGCTTTATTTCCTGTTGGAAAAGATGAACAAAAGCGTGAGAATCTACCATTCTCAAGGCCTCCCAGACAGACTGTCTTTTCTTCTTCAACCAAGCAATTTGACCGATTCCCTTTCCGGATCGCGGGATTTCAAGCTGATTTTTGAAACCAAGAAAAACAAAATAGTTAATGTCAAAACAGAGGAGAAAGATGACCAGTACATCATTCACGTCACTCCGGAAAAGGGGTCTATCGACCCCAAGGATTTTTCTTTTGTGCCGGCGGAGTTCAAATTCGATATGCTGATAATTTCCGAAAGTCCGAGCTTGGACAGCCTCGGCAACACCTACTACAATAATACGGATTTGTTCTTCGAGGTTCCCAAAATCAATATAGACTACCACGCCGGCAACGACAATTACGGCCAAATTAACTTGGTAGAAAACACCGCTTCCTCCATTTCCGAGATTTTGGCCGAGCTGATATTGGACAACTACGAAAAGCAAGTGGACCGCAATATTGCCCAATCCCTGCTTACCGGAATTATATCGGCCACCGACAGCTTCCAAAGCCCTATCACTTCACCCAGGGCGATGGCCATCGCTGCCAGGCTGATGAAGCATGAAGCCGACCAGCCCACCATCGTCCGCCATCTCTACCGAACCAAATCCCTGTCCTTTCTCAAACTTTGGGGCCGCGTGATGGCCAGACTGCATTGGGATGAAGGAAAAAAGATTATGTGGTCTTTGGTCTCCGGCGAAGACTTCGCCCAAAGCCACTCAGACGAAAAAGACATTCCCTACGTAGTGGAAGAAATCAGTAAGAACTTTCCCCAGGCTGTTTTTTGCGCAGTGATTTACACGAGTTCGAAAAATGAAACTATCGGCCGCATAAAAATAAACGATGAAAAGGAGGCCAAGAAATTGTCTAAGGCTTACAACCTAAGCCCCTCCAATTCCGTCCTGGAAATAAAATTTGAAGGAATGAATCTGGTAGAATCGGAGAAAGACCTACTAAACAAATTATAAGCAATCTTATTTTATCAAGCCTTTGGATGATATATTAAAATTATTTGGACAAAACTTTTTAAATTCCTAATTTCCAATAACTAATTACCAATAAAATGCCTAATTAGAAATTCAGAAATTAGAAATTTTGTTAGTCATTGGATATTGGATATTAGATATTTAACTCACTATTGCTAATGGCTACAGCGCCTTCAATAAATCCACTTTCTCCCCCTTTTCAATGCCCGCACTCTCCACTGTTCCCTTCCTCAACTCCAAAACTTTATCATATTCAACTTCACCAGAAATTTGGCCTTCGTAGTCTTTTGAAACGCCTTCTTGAATATCAGCCACTTCGCTGCCATCAATAAAAACAAAGTCCAAATCGAAAAGCATGCCTCTCATAACATAGGGGTGTTTTGCTTTGCTTTGATGGATAAAAAGCTTGCCTTGATCAAATTTGATTTCGTCCAACCCGCTCAGTCCTTTGTATCTTTCCTCGCCGGTTCGAGCAATCTCAACAGCCATCGGGAAGCTATCGCCGATAACTATTTCCGCCTCGGGTTTCAAGCCGGCGCTGCGGTGAAGAATTAAAAAACAAAAGGCGCTCACCACAAAAAACAAAACAACCGCTGCCGCCAAACCCATCTTGAAATCAATTCTTTTTCTCTCTTTTTTCATTTATTCTTGTTAGGGAGAAGATAACTATCATAATCATTGCCAATTCCGCCGCCAGCAATATCAGCTTGTGAAGCTGGCTGGCCACGAAAAGGCTGGCCAGCAAAGCCGCCCCCAGAAAACAAAAATAGCCAAACAAAACCTGTTTCTCGCTCCAGCCGGCGTTTAAAAGCTTGTAATGCAAGTGGGTCTTTTTTTCCTCTTTTTCAAAAATAGACTTCCCTCTTTTGATTCTCTCCACGGTTACCCACAAGAAATCGGCCACCGGCAAAATCAAAATAACCATGGTGGTAGCTATTTTTGTTCCCGCAATGATTGCCAAGGCCGCCAGAAGCATGCCGACAAAATAACTGCCGCTTGTCCCAGCGATGATTTTGGCCGGCGGGAAATTGAAGATAAAAAAGCCCAGGATAGATCCAATGGCAATGAGCGAGATGATGCTCAAGGCCGGCTGATTCACTTCCGGCCTGAGGCTTACAAAAAAAATAGCCGCCAAGGCCAGCGCCGCCACCGCGGAAAGCAATCCGTCCGTTCCGTCCAGCCAATTGACTGCGTTAATTATGCTGGCAAGCCAAATCAAAATAAAAAATCCGCTCACCAAAGAAAAGGCAGCACCCAAAAATTCCACCTGCAAATAGTCCATGCGGAAAAACTCCTCTCCGGCAAAGGAGACCGCGTTTACCTCAAACCCGAACCAGACAAGCGCCAAGGCCAGAAGAGCCTGGAAAGGAAGTTGAACTTTCCAGGAGAATTCAAATTTATCATCCAGCAGTCCAAAAGCGGCAATCGCTCCGGCAGAAATCAAAATGGCCGATATCTTTTGAGTTATGACTATTTCGGAATTCAGCAGAACGCCGACGACAAAAGAAGCAATAATAGCCAAGCCCCCTAGCCGCCAATAAAACGCATTTTTTCTTCCTTTAGCTCTGGACAGCTTAGACAAGCCCCAGCTCAGAAAAGAGGAAATAAGAAAAGCTATTAGAAAATAAATTAGCCAAGAGATTGTCATATTAACATATTATCATGTTGACATATTGAAACCACTGAAGAATTGATTATTTTGAAAATTTTGTCATTCTGATGAAAATCAGAATCTCTTTACAAAGCCTTTTTTGGTAATCATTAGATTCTGAATCCCACCAGAGGCGGACACGGCAAGTTCAGAATGACATTCTTCAGCGGTTTCACATATTGTCATTTTAACATTTTAACAAGAGAAGCTGCCCTCCTCCTCAAGTTTCAAACATTGACCGGCCAAAGGTTGAACTTCATCAATCCTTACTCAGGAATCTTACCGCCTCTTCGAAGCAAAAAGGTTTTTGCTGAGGATAACGCCCAGCAAGCCGCCGGTTGCATCCACCGCGACATCGGTTGCTCTGCCCGCCCTGTTTTCCACAAAAGACTGATGGATCTCGTCGCTTGCCGCATAAATCACCGTCAAAGAAAAAGCCAGCACGCCGGACTTGAAAGCGCTGAGCTTCCAGCGCCAATAAAATATTCGCCAAAAAAGAAAGCTCAAGAAAATATACTCAAATAAGTGAGCAGCTTTTCTCAAGACAATTTCCACCGGAATAATAGCGCCCGTTTTCAGCCCGGCAATCGAAGACAAATAAAAAATAATCCCCATCCATATTATAGGGGGAAGATAATAGATTAAAAAGATTTTTATTGATTTAAAGCTCATAAAATAGATTACAAACCGGATATCCACGATCCTAACAATATAACAATTGAGCAATTTAACAATCCAATCACTAATTTCGCAAATCAATTCGACTAGACCCTAAAAAGCTATCATGGAAGATATTGTGATTTATTTATTCCTGGTCTATCTTCCAATCCAGCTCCAATATATCCCTGGTGACTTTATACAAAGCATATATGGGAAGCCACAGCCACAGGAGGCGCTCTATAAAAAACTCGAAAAATTCATTCATAGATCAGTATTATGTATTATGTATTATGAATGAAACCACTGAATAATGTCATTCTAAACTTGTTTACCCGGCTTTGACGGGCCGTGTCCGCCTCTGGCGAGATTCAGAATCTAGAAACATGCAAAATGGCTTGTTCAAGGAGATCCTGATTTTCATCAGGATGACATTTCAAGGGGATCTCTATATTCTTCAGTGGTCTCTACAAATTAAGCTTCGCACATTTAGCATCCCGCGTAAATCTGCGTGATAATCCGCGTGAAATCAGCGGGGTATAGGATTTTTTGAAATTCCTATACGATGAATTATGCGTTGCTAAAACAAGCTAACTAATTGCGTCAATCCCTTTGTTATATTGGAAATTGGATATTTTATTAGGAATTACACATTAGAAATTTGAAATTATGTGCTCATATCTCATATATCACGTCCTTCTTTTCTACTACGACTTTCCAGCCGCTCTTTTCGGCGATTTGCTTGAGTTGCCGGTTGGGGTTGAACGCAATCGGGTGGTCCATCAACTCCAAAAATTTGGCATCCGATTCAGTGTCGCCGACGCCGGTAGAATTATCCAAGCTAATTCCCTTTCTTTCAACATAATCTTCTACAATACCTCCCTTGTCTTTGGTCGGCTCAAACAGTGTTCTGCCAGTGTAAATTCCGTTTTCGTCCACCTCATAGACGCTTCCGAAATGAGCGTTGAAGTTGAAAATTTCGGCATAGCATTTGACAATTTCTTCCGGTGAGCCGGAAATGACAATCATGCAAAACTCTTCCCGATATTTTTCTATCAAATCCCGAGTATAAACATAAACTCTTTTGGCGTTGAAATCGGCCACCTTTTTGGAAGCTTTTTCTATATCTTTTTGATAACACCCCTTGAGATGTTTTTCATACAATTGCACCAGCTTGTCTCTATAGGCTTCGTAAGTTCCCTCGTGATTAAGCCAATTGCCATAAAGCCTGACCAGTTCGTTCCGAACAGATTTGTCGAATATCTTCATATAGACCAGCTCATCCAGCAATTCAAAGTGAAGATTTTTACGAAAAATAGTTCCGTCAATGTCAAACACCGCCAGCTTCTTTTCCTCCTTCTTTTTCTTTTCTTGCATACATTAAGAAGTTATTTCTTTTTCTTCTTAGCGGAATCTTTTTCTTTTTTGTATTCTTTGAGGATTTTTTGATCATCTTTCTCGCTTATTCTGGTATAAATTGCCACTAAAAGAGAAAAGATTCCAATCAAAACCCACTGGGTAGAAGCCAGCCAAATATCCGTAACCAGCCAGCCGGCCATCGCGGCAAAAGCTGCCAGAAAAGCAATCACAAAAAAGCCGTCCGCCATTATTTTATGAAAACTAACCATGCTTGCACCTCCTTTCTTGTCAAGATATCTTTCATTTTATTTCTGTTCAATTTTTATTTTTCTTCCGTTGTTTTTTGTTCTTTTTTCCGCGCCCCGGGAACAAACAGCCATTTATATTTCTCCATTCTCTCCACTAAGATAAACTGCAAAATCAAGCGGGTCACCACGATTGCCGTAAACATGGAGAAAAGAATACCGATCATCAGCGTGATAGCAAAGCCCTTGATAAATCCGGTTCCCATAATCATCAAGATAACTGCTGTTAAAATTGTCGAGGTGTTTCCGTCCCGGATGGAACTCCAGGCTCTTTTGAACCCTTCTTCAGCCGACACACGCAAACTTTTGCCTTTCCTGATCTCCTCCTTGACTCGCTCAAAGATGAGGATGTTGGCGTCCACCGCCATTCCCACCGAGAGAATGAACCCCGCGATTCCGGAAAGAGTTAAAGTAATAGCCATGGGAGTCAAAGAAGACAGTTTGAAAATAGATACCATTAAAGCTGTGTAGATCACCAAAGCCACCACGGAAATCACCCCCAAAAGCCGGTAGTATAATATCATGAAAACTCCCACGGCAATCAGGCCGTAAAGACCGGCAATGAGACTCTTTTCTAAAGATATTTTTCCCAGAGTCGGCCCCACGCTTTGCTGGCTTACCAGCTTGATGGGAACGGGCAAAGCTCCCGCGTTGAGCCTTTGGGCCAATTGCTTGGCCTCTTCGAGAGTAAATTGTCCATTAATAACCGCCTCTCCATTTCGAATAACCGCCTGTACCGTAGGCGCGCTGATAATGCTTCCATCTAAGAATATAGCTACTTGTTTGTCCTGATTTCTCTCGGTAATCTCTTTAAACAACTCTTTGCCTTCATCATTGAATTTGAGGCCGACTTCCGGACGTCCAGTCTGCTGATTGAACCTGACGCTGGATTCCTTCAAATGCTGGCCGGTTAAACCAGTCCTGATAAACTGGGCTTTTTTCTGCTGCAGAATCTGCTCCTGATTGGGCGCACGAAAAAGAATATGGGAAGCTTTGACCATTCTTTCTCCATTTTCTTCTTTCTCATCTGTTTTCTTTATAATATGGTAACCAAAAGAAGACTCCACAAGCTCAGGGTAAACCTCCCCTTTTTCCAGCTCTTCACTGAAAACAGCCTCTTCAAAGGATTCTAGCATGTCTCCTTTTTTGATGAATCCCAGATCGCCGCCCTTCTGAGCGCTTCCTGGATCTTCGGAATGCTCTTTGGCTAATTCGGCAAAATCTTCTCCTGCTTTAACTTTTTCGAAAAGCTCAGAGGCTTCCTTTTCCGCCTCTGTTCTTTGTTGACTGATTTGCTCCTTTTCTTCTTCGGAAAGCTCAGCCTCGTCGTTCCTTTCTTTAAATTCCAAAATCGGCGTTTTGTCTATCATATTTTTTGCCTCTTGAATATCATCCACTCCCGGCAATTCGACAATCAGCCTGTGGCTGCCGCCTACCTTGGATGTTTGCACCACCGGCTCGGAAACTCCGTACGCATCGATTCTCTTCTTGATAACATCCTGAATCCCGTCCAGCGCTTCTCCTTCTTTGCCTTGCTCCACCCTGGAAACGTCCGCTTCATACACCAGATGCGCTCCTCCTTGCAAATCCAGGCCGAGATTGATTTTTAACTTATCGGAAGCGCTGTCAAGCCAGCCCACTCCCGTAGGCTTCGGATTGGCGACCAAGCCGGCAAAAATAGCCAAAACGACCACCAAAAAAAGTTTTATTCTGGTTTTATTCTTTAAGCTCATAAGAAAATAGTATCAAATATTTAAATAAAAAACAAGGGGAAAGTCATGTTATGTCATGTTAATATTTTAACATACGAACATTTAAACATAAACTAAGTCATTAGTATGAAATATTCATTATTCTGTTGTCTCATTGTTTCATTGTTCCATAACAATGGAGCAATGGATATAAGCAATTTAACAATAGAACAATAAAACAATGGAGCAGCTTTGACATCCCAAGCTTTCAATGCTAAAATTTAAACGTTGATATTAACCATTATTAAGGGAAAAAATGACTTTGATGCAACGAAGGCTTTTCATGTCGTTTTTTATAGTTCTGTTTATGATGGTGGCGCCGGTGGTGGTTTTGTTTGCCAAGGGATATAGGTTTAATTTGGAAAACGGCATATTCATATACAGCGGCTCCGTCACCATTAAAAGCTGGCCGAGGGATATCGAAATATACCTGGACGGAGAAAGACAAACCAATAAACACTACAACGTCCTCAACGACGCCTACACAATCAACGGCATAAAGCCCGGAACCTACAGTCTCGCCTGCAAAAAAGAAGGCTACACCGCATGGCGAAAGCAAATCGACGTCCACTCCGGAGTTTCCACCGAATTTTGGAATGTTTTGCTTTTCCCTAAAGAAAACATTAGAGAAAGCAACACCTTTCAAGCTTCCAATATAGAACAATTTTTCCTCTCTCCCAGAAACCCTGAGGAAATCGTCTACTTTGCAACCGGCAAGGAAGAGAAGATTGAGACAAACAAGGAGCAGAGCGCCGAGGAGGATTCCGGCCAAGGAGCCGCCCAGACCAATCAAATTTACCTTTTAGACACCGAGGAAGAGGAAAATTCATTGCTATATTCCACCCAGAAATACAGTTTCCTTGAAGAAAGAGAAAACATCGAATGGAACGCCAGCAACGAAAGCGTTCTTTTTCCTTTAAAAAATGACAAAGGAGAGAAAACTTACCTGCTGGCGGAACTCAAAAAAGATGAAATTGAAAAAACTTTTGTCTTAAACAACATTTTTAACCAGCAGCCTGAAGCTGAGAAAACTGAGAAGCCCGAGAGCGCTCCGGATGCCGGCGAGGAAATCGAAGTCGAAACTGAGGGCAATGAAAAAATCAAAAAGGTCCGCTGGATGTTCAACAAGAAAGATGAACTAATAATACTCACCCAAAACCACAACCTCTATCATTTTGACTACAAAAACCCTGAAGACAAGACCTTGATAAGCGAAAATGTAAGCGGTTTTGATTTTGCGGGCAACGAGATCTATTACACTCAGCTCCCCAACAATATTGTTTGGCAAGTCAGCCAGAATGATTTGGAGAATAAAACCCAGATAACCAACAGCCGCTTCCTGCCGGAGAACTACAAAGATAAATTTATCAGCTTGACCGTTTATGACGAATACCGGCTGTTCATAAAAACGGAAACCGGAAAAGGCCTGCTCTTCAACAAAAACCCCGAAAAAAACGAGACCCAGAGGCTGGAGACATCAAGCAAGATTACTGACGTTCAATTTTCCGACGACGGGAAAAAACTGCTTTTGTGGAACAGCCATGAAGTCTGGTATCGCATGCTGCGGGACTGGAAAATCCAGCCCAAAAGGGAAAGCGGCGAAAAAATAATTTTAACCCGTTTTTCTTCTCCCGTAAAAAACGTCCAATGGATGGAAAACTACGAAAATATAATCTTTACCGTAGATAAAACCATCAAATCTTCCGAGGCAGACCCAAGAGATCACCTGAACATGGTTGATATCTCCAAAGCCGAGACCGAGTTCCAAGAAAAAGACGTCATCTACAACAAAAACAATCAAAAACTTTATTACCTGGGCGAAAACGCCCTCACTTCCGAATTATTAATAAGCAAAATCGGCTTCCTCGGGTTTTAGGGGCAAAGAAGCAGATCCTGACTTCCGTCAGGATGACAGGTAAAACAAAAATCATCAAATTTGTCATTCCGGCGGAAGCCGGAATCTGTCCAGCTTTGTAAATTAATTATAATCCAATAAATGATCTCAAACACCAATGTCATTCCGGCGGAAGCCGGAATCTCTATAGCATTGTTTTTACTCAATCGTATAAATCCAAGATCCTGACTTCCGTCAGGATGACAAATTTAAAAAATAATGAAGAAAAAACCGACATCTAGCAGAAACCAATAATCAATCTCACTCCGATTGTCATTCCGGCGGAAGCCGGAATCTGTCCAACTTTGTAAAATAATCGAAATACAATGAAAAGCTACTTCACATACATACTCACTAACAAGAAACGAAATGTCCTTTATGTGGGAATAACAAACAATTTATTAAAGCGAGTTTGGGAACATAAAAAAAGAGAAGTTCCGGGTTTTACTAGAAAATATAATGTTGATTGTTTAATTTATTATGAAGAATGTTCAGATGTAAATGCTGCTATCGCAAGAGAAAAAAGGATCAAAAACTGGAAAAGGCAATGGAAAATAGATTTAATCAATGGTTTCAACACCAAATGGGAAGATTTGCATTTTCACTTATTGCAAGGCATAGATCCTGATTTTCATCAGGATGACAGGTAAAACAAAAATTATCAAATTTGTCATTCCGGCGGAAGCCGGAATCTCTATAGCATTGTTTTTAGTCAATCGTATAAATCCAAGATCCTGACTTTCGTCAGGATGACAGGTAAGAAGTATTCAGCACGAACAGTCATTCCAGCTAGTCTACCGCCAGTCAAGCAAAAGCCGAAATCTGATGAAACAATTTCAAAACATCAATCCCCCCCCCGACTGTCATTCCGGCGGAAGCCGGAATCTATCCAGCTTTGTAAAGTAATTATAATCCAATAAAAGATCTCAAGCACCAATGTCATTCCGGCGGAAGCCGGAATCTGGATATCTGCAATTTTCAACCAAACAAAAAACCGGGCATAAGCAACCCGGTTTTTAAAGAAATAGAGGTTCTTGCACAAGCTCTCAGCTGGAGCGCTATTCCTTTGCCGCGTGATTTCAATCAATGGAAACCCTATGCGGCAAAACGGTTAATAATTTCTATACAAATCCAAAAACCGCTAAATCAGTCCTGCATTTCTATTTTCTTTTTATTCCTATAAAGTTTCTTCTTCTAATTCATCTTCCTCCAAGGCTTCCTCCACCTCGTTCTCCAGCTCTTGTTCCTCTTGCTCGTCAATGGAGTCTTTGTCGTATCCATTCATCATTCGGAAAGCCCAGCCCAAAACGCTGAAGCCTTCTTCATTTTCCCTAACAAAAGACTTCAACTGCGCCCTATCCTCCATCAAGAGCGCAATTTGTTCTTTCACCACTTGCTTATCCTCTTCACTCTCTATCTCATCAAGAGTTTGAGTTAGTTGCCGAATTTGGTTTTCGTTCTTGGCCAAACTGCTTCTTAGTTGTCCGAGGTTTTTGTAATCGCTTCCGATGAAAAACTTGGCAACACCGCCTCTCTTTTCCACTTTTTCCACGGACTGAGAAACTTCTTGCCCCAGCTGGGCTTGTTCTTGAGCTACCTGATGAATCCGGTTCTGCACTTGGGGCTCCTCGCCTTGGGCGACCTGCTGAAGCTTTTGGCTGACCTCGGTGGAAATCTGCTGATGAAGCTGAGCTTGATTTCCCTGCGCTTTACTTAAGCCTTCCTGCATTTTTTGCTGGGCTTTTTGGATAGCTTGACTGGAAGCGCCTCTGTTTTGGCCTGGGTTATCCTCCTCTTGGTTGCCTACGCCCGCTGGAGGCACGCTCTCCGGCGCCAGTTCTTGGACACGAGTTCGATTATTTTGGCCCTCGCCTTGGTTTTCTAGTTCGGTGTTTTGTTGATTGGCATTCCCGGCGGCTTCATTGCCCATGCCCGCCGGATTATTGACTCCGCCGGCATTGCTTTCTCCGCTTGGGGAGTTAGCAGTTTCCGCTTCATCCCCGTCTCCCTGGCTACCCTGATTCTCGGAAGGCAACGTTGAGGGAGGTCCGCCTTGGGCTTGCGCCAAAGCCACAGAAACCAGCAAAAAGACTCCGGCAAATAACATCGCTTCAATTTTTATTCTTTTCATTTTTTCATTTTAATTTTTATAAAAAAGCTTTTAAGTGCTTTCATGATAATAAGATAATCAACTCATGTCAATGCCGTGTTATAAGACGGAGAATGGAAGATTGGTTTAATGGCGTTGATGGAGGCTGAACCTCCACTGGAGGTTCAGCCTCCACGCTTTCAATGTGTTCAATTCGGAAGATCAAAAAAGCTCGGGGAATGTCCCGAGCTTGAGAAAAAATTACGCTTTCCGCCTATTCCTCAACCGCCAGAATGTCTTCGGACTTGAGAATAAGATAATCTTCGTCGTCTATTTCAATTTCTGTTCCGCTGAATTTGGCAAAAACAACCGTGCTGCCTTTTTTGATTTGCTTGTGGATCTTTTCGCTGTCTCCAACGGCAACCACTTTTCCTTTTTGCGGCTTTTCTTCCGAGCTGGTTTCCGGAAGAACGATTCCACTATCGGTGGTTTTCTCTTCTTCGCCGACTTTGACTAAAATGTTTTTTCCCAGAGGTGTTAGTTTTTTCATAACTTTTCTATTTAATAATTAAACTTCTTTTTTTTCTTAGCAAACAAACAACATGACTGCTAATAATATAGCAATAGTTGAAAACCTTGTCAAATAAAAAGAGCACGAAAGCGCTAGCCATTTAAGCATACAAACATTTAAACATGTAAACAATACTAAAATTCCAATTTTTGCCGCTATAGCGGTGGCATTCAAAAATCTTTTCCCGAATCTCCCAATACACAAATACACTCATACACCACTACACGTCCATAAATCCCCGATGACAGATGACAGATGACTTTAAAATCAGTGACTAGTGACGTGTGACCAGTGACTTTTTTTGCTTAGATGCTTAAATGTTTAAATGTTTGTATGTTTGTATGTTTGTATGTTTAAATGATTATATGTTTATATGTTTAGACGACTCCCCCCTGCCAACAGTCCAAGTTAAAATCAAGGCAACTAGCCCTGCAAACAAGATGCCGGCAATCACCCTAAGATCATTCTCGGTTTTCTCTCCTTTTACCACCGGTTTTTCTTGATTATTTTGCCCTGAACGATTCCTTCCATCTTCATTTCCGCTGTCTTGATCACTGATAGCCGATGGCTGATAACCCTCCTTCTTTTCTCCATCGCCTTCAGTTTCTGCGGCTGTATAGCTCGCGCTCCCTTCACTTTGATCCCCGATAACTGCTGACTGATGACTCTCCTCTTCATCTTCCTCATCTTCACTATCTTTATCTTCATCCCCATCTTCGTCTTCTTCTTCATTTCCCTCCTCATCCCGATCCTCACCGTCCGATGACTGATCGTTTTCTTCTTCACCCGCGCTGCCATCGCTCTGGTGACTGGTGACAGATGACTGGTGACTTTCATCATCTTCTTCAGCTGTGCTGTCTCCGACTTCTTGATCATTACCGCTTTGTTCCCCGATGACCTGACCACCTTCCCCACTTTCACACTTGCCTTCACTTTCTTCACTTTCACACTCATGTTCATCACTGGCCGCCTCATCGCCAATCACCACTTCTTCATCCTCATTACCCCCGTTATCACTCTCTTTATTATCTTCATCTTGATGACCGGCAACTGGTGACCGGCGACTTTCCTTTTCATTTTCATCTTGATCCCCGCTGACCGATGACTGGTCACAATTTTCCTCACCTTCACACTTGCCCTCACTTTCTTCACTTTCTTCACTTTCCACTACAAAATCAAACTCCTGCTCTCCTCCGGAAACAGCTGTTCCCTCGATAACCTTCTCAACCTTGTCCTCCACTTCCCCGTCTTCATCTTCAACAAAAGAAACCGCCTCAATCCGGAAATCCCCCTCGCCGGTTCCCTGAGTTTTAATTTTATACTCCCCTTCCTCAAAATTGGGAATCGTCACAAATTCATCCTGCGTGTCAAACCCCGAATAATACGCCAACTCCACCTCATTCACCGCCTCCCCCGACTCAAAATCCTTCCCGACAATCTTTCCCGAAGGCGAAACCACTTGAATATCGACCGGGGAATGAACATTAAATAAAAAGACATTGGTGATGTTTAAGTCAGTATCATAATCGCAATTCTCTTTTCCACTTAAAGTTTTGAAAATCCTACACTGGGAAGTGGTTGGCAAATCAATATGAACAGACTTAATTTCAAAGGCTTGATCGGCCGGAATTCCGTTAGCGCTTTCATAAGGCACGGTTTCATCTCCCCTCCCAAACTCCAAACCCTGGTCGGTGCCTTTGTCGCCAAAGTCTTCCGGCCGGCCATTTTCCCAAGTGCTCCCAACTTCGCCCGACGCCTCTACTTTTAAACCGGTAATAGTTCTATCTTCATCCATTTTGCCAACAATGTTTGTGAATCTAACCAACCTGTTTTCTCTGAAATCTTGAATGGAATTGGGTTGGTTAATTTCTTCCAGAAAATAGTTTCTGGGATAGTCTTCTGGGTACTCTCGCATCTCTTCCTTTCCAACATCATAAAGGTAATCGTAATCCGGCAGCAATTCTCGCACGGAATGCACTTCATTTCTTATGTAAGAAAATAGGTCATCGTAATCGTTGTGTTTAGCTTCTCGGGAATAATGATGTTTAATGAGATTCTCTTTCCAAGTAAAAAATCCTTCTCCGCCCTCCCACATCAAATAAGCTTTAGGCGACCCCCTGTGAGGCGTCCCCAGAGTAATCAACTGATCCACTTCATAACCATAACTCTTTCCCTGAATGTAGCTCCTGGCCACCAAGCCTCCCATGGAATGGGCCGCCAAATCTACGTACATCGCCCCGGTTTCTTTTTTCACCTCTTTGATTTTTTCAGACAGCTTGCCGGCTGTCATGACATTGGAATTCCGCCAGTTGTAAGGAAAGGTGAATAAATTCACTCCTTTTTGATAGCCATTGTCTTGCAGTGAATCAATTAACTCGTCATAGGAATGCAAAATAGGATCCATTACCAAATCATTGCCGATCATTTCCTCGGCCGAGCCCATAAACCCGGGGATAATAATCAGGGGATCGGCAATCAAGTCCTTAGCCCTGAATCCTTCTATTCCGAGATGCTTCCCCACTACCTTTTTTCCTTGCCCGGAAGGAGAAATGTAGGTATCCTGATGCTCGTCATAATATTGCCAGCTTCGATCAACCAAATCCGGTCCAAACGGAGATCCATACCAATTGTTCTTCAGCAAAAACAGCTCCTCGCACTTTGCCGGATTGTTTTCCCCGCAATCAAAATCAGACCTTATAGCCGCATCCTGCTGGCTGCCCTCAAAATTGCTATTGATAATTTGAACCAACTCTCCCTGCCTGAAAGAAAAATTGTCTGGATGAATGTTTTTGCCGCTGATGAAAACATCCGTATTTCTATTATCAAAAAAACGGCAATTTTCCATCAAGAGATTGCCGCCCAGATGATGAATGGGAAACCTCTCTTCTTTTTTAGTTTCTTTTTCTTGAGCCAAAGCTTTGGGGACCAGCGGGAAAGACCGCCTAACTTGCTGGCTTGGCTCCGCTTCATACTCATAAACTCCGCCGGCCTTGCTGATTTGAGCATATCTAAGATATCCGCTAAAACCCTTCCCTCTATTGCTTCCTTCAAAAATTAGAGAAAAAGCGCTTTTCTCTTGATCGGAAGTGAATTTTATCCAGTCTTTTTCAGTGCCGTTAGCCACCAGTAATCCTCCGTCTTCAATCAAAATAAAGGGGGCCGGCCGGCCCTCCTCTCTTTTGAATTTAATAGTGGTTCCCTTTTGTATCCTCAATAAAGCTCCCTCCTTTATCACTACCGCTTCCTCAATCACCTTTTCTCCGCTCCAAACATTGTTCCGTCCTTCTATTTCGATCACTTCCTCGGGCTTGGCAATTCCAGCTCCCCTCCCGGCTTCCGCTTCCGCCTTTCCAAAATCGCCGACAAGCCCGAAGCAGAATAAGAGACCTAACAACAAAGCAAATAAAAACAATCCCCTCCAAGCGCTAGCGCTTATTTTTCCGGATAACATTTTTTACAAATAAACCTAAAAGAATTACGAATAATATTAAATTGATTATTGGCCAAATATAAATAGAAAAGTCTTGAAGCCATCTTAGATCATAAAATCTGAAAACTAATGACCCTATTGCATAAGTCAAATAAACTGACAAATTAGCCAGAGATGAAAAAACAAATAAACTTAAAATTTTTCTCCTAGAAAAAAAATAAATAAATAAGCCAAAGACGAAAGAAGTAGCCACCATTGTAATCATAATATGCAAATCTTGTTCAGTGTTTCCTCCAAACATACCTCAACCTTAATTCTTAACTCCCCCAAACTTAACATCTATAAATATTTTATGCAAATGGGCAGTAGCAACTCATTTAAACATACAAACATTTAAACATGTAATCAAGCCTAAAATTACAATAAAATTAATGAACCGGGCCGGGAAACACGCTCCAGCTGAAAATGATTCAACACACCTTGAAGGTGTGTTGAAGGTGCCATCTCAAATTCCCTACAAATAAACCAATCTCCCATTATTATTGACGACCCCTGCCAGGTTCAAGCGTCCTCGCTTGCAACCTTCCAGTTCTTCAAAAAACTTTCCCCTTAAAAAATCGAACCCCGATAACCGATAACAGAAATGGCTTTCTCTCTTTGCCCACGCTTTTACAATCTTTCAGTGACCAGTGACCAGTGACTTTCAATCAAACTTAGAACTCAATTTCTTGTTTAAATGATTGTACGATTACTGATCCCCGATGACGGATGGCGGATGACTTTGAAAAAGCGTGGAGGCTGAACCTCCACTGGAGGTTCAGACTCCTATTGCCGACAACTTTATCCACTTGCCTTCACTTTCTCCACTTTCCCACTCTTGTGCTTGTATGCTTAGATGTTTAGATGTTTGTATGTTTGTATGTTTGTATGTTTGTATGTTTAAATGAATTGCGCTTCCCACCCCTCCAAATACTCCCCCACATTCAAAATCCACTTCGCCTTTTCCGGGTGGAAGAGGAAATTTTCTACGTCTTTGACCGCCTGCTTCAAGTCGGAGTCTTCAATAATCTTGCGCAGCTCCCGCGCAAACTCTTTTTTATCGTCAATCTCATACCCCTTCTCCCGCAAGAGCTTGTAATTGGGCTCCAAGTCTTTCTGCGCCAAAAACCAGACCAAGTCATAGAAATCCCTCCCCTTCTGGTAAGGCCTGTTGGCCAACGCGACAAATTTCTGGGCAAAAAGGGTTCTCTTGTCATTAAACAACAGGGGAAATCTTTCATTGAAACTGTCCACAAGAATGGTTTGAGTTTCAATGGACTTTAAAGGAGAGGTGTCAATTTCAAATTTAACAAGCAGTTTTTGGTCTCTGGGGACATTAAACCCGAATTCCCTCAAAACATCCCTGAATTTTAGATAAAGAATGTAAATATTTTCTGTCTCCCTCACCCTCGTGTCCGTTTTTAATCCAAAGGACTTCAATTTATCCCGAATTTCCCTATCAAACTCCTCAACGCTAAAATTTTTCCCATCCAACAAATCAAAATCCAAATCCTCGGAAAATCTATCAATCCCAAACCCAAAACGCAACGCGGTGCCGCCCAGAAAAGAAAGACTGTCATTGAACCCGCTCACGGAAAGCGCCTGCAGGGTCTGCATCTGCAAATACTCTCTCAAAATCTCTTTCTTGCGGAAAGGAATACCCCTTTCCTTGCAGTGTTTTTGAAAAAAATTATTGCTTGGCAGCATAAAATTTAATAAATTGATTAGTCAAAAAAGCGGCCTTCTTGCTCTGGAAGGCTTTGGCAAACTTCAAAAGCCTGCCCTTGTTGTAATTAAATTCTTCATTGAATCTATAGCTTTCAAAATTTTCCCGAGTCCCGTCCATCCTGCTTTGGTTGAGATAAAAAAAGTCAACCAGAGCCTTTTCCGGAAGCGCGTAATAATAGGAAACGCCTTTCTCCTGTCTAATTTCAAATCCGAGAAAAGCCGAGCCCTTGATTTTCTGGAAACTGAACCTGCCAAAATAATCAACGTCAAAGTTTTTGGTTTTTCTGCAAGTCACGCAAGTCACGCTAAATACAGCCTCGGGAATAATATCGTAATCGCCCAAAACCTTCTCAAGGCTGACGTAGGAAGGAAAATAAAGTTTGGTTGCCAACACAGAAGGATCAACCTGGCTCTTCATTTCCCCTAAAAGATATAGGCCTTTGCGAATCTTCAATAAATAGCCCTTCCTTTCCCAATTTTTCAAATTATTCAAAAGCGACCGGCTGTATTCCTCCGGCACAATAAGCCGCAAATCACTGGTTTTGAAAAGCGGGTAATCCCTAACAGCCTCTTTAAAGTCAATAAAATTCATTTCTTAATTTCATAAATTATTATGAATTATGGAAACATAATAACTCAATTGCCCGCCTCCGTCAAGAGTTTTCGGCTTTGCTTTCGGCTTTGCTTTCGCCCTTACCAAACATTAACATTTTTTAAGATTACCGGCAAACGAAAAATAATATGAAAGCATAATTCATTTAAACATACGAACATCTAAACATGTAATCCAGATTGAAGTTCCAATACGATCAATGAACCGGGCCGGGAGGCCCGCTCCAGCAAAAAGTTGAAAGTTGCGAACATCCTTACGCGCGAAGGTTCAACCTTCGGCCCGCCGAAGGTTGAACCTTGCCCCCCCCCTTGCCCCCGCAATCACAATAAAAAGATAACCGATCGCCTATCAACCGATAAATAATTTCTGTTTATATGTTTGCATGTTTAAATGTTTAAATGAAATTGACCAGTGACTAGTGACTTTCAATCAAACATAGAACTCAGAACTCAACGAACTTAGAACTTAAGTGCTTAGAACATAGAACTTTACAAACTCAGAACTTAAGTGCTTAGAACTTAGAACTTTATAAACTTAGAACTAGAGTAACTTTTCTTCCTATCAATTTTATGTTAAAATCTTTTTGTCATGAGAAACAAATATCTAAAAACAATAATTTTAACGGCAGCCGCTTTCGCGCTTTTCTCTTTTCCGGCACAGGCCGCCAACTACAAATACGAGAGAGTGGCTTTTTACCCTTTCTCAAGCTCCGGCAGCGACCGGGTGCCGGTTTATCGTTTTTGGAACAGAAAAACCGGAGATCATTTCTACACCACCAAGGACGCGGAAAAGAAAAAAGTTATCAACAACTACGACCCCTACAAATACGAAAGCGTGGCTTTCTACGGCTACGCTTCCGCCAAGAATGGCTCCAAGCCCGTTTACCGCTTCTACAACTCCAAGACCGGAGATCACTTTTACACCATCTCTGAAAGCGAAAAAAACCGCATTATCAGCAACTTCCCCAACTACGACTACGAAGGTATCAAGTTCTACGCCTACTCCTCAAAGCAGTCCGGCGCCGCGGCAGTTTATCGCTTCTGGAACTTGAAAACCGGCGACCATTTCTACACCACCTCTGAGAGCGAAAAAGACCGCATCATCAACAATCTGGACAACTACAAATACGAAAACATCGCTTTCTACGCCTACCCATCTTCCGGCTCTTCCAAAAAACCGGTTTATCGCTTCAACAACACTTACAACGGCGATCACTTCTACACCATCAGCAAATCCGAAGAACAGCACGTGGCCAACAACTTGAAAAACTACGAATACGAAGGAATCAAGTTCTACGCCTATCAATCAAAAACAGGCAGCGCCGAGCCGGTGTATCGCTTCTACCACACAGGCAACGGCGATCACTTCTACACCATCTCCGAGAGCGAGAAGAGCAACATCCAAGCCAATTACCAAAAATATAAATATGAGGGCGCGGCTTTCTACGCTCATTCTTCCGCTCAAGATTCGACCGCCGCCGCCCACCGCTTCTGGGATTCCGGCTCCGGCGACCATTTCTACACCATCGACGAGCAGAAAAAAGCCCGCCTTGAAGCAATTTATGCCGAAACCTCCCTCGGCCCGGAAATCAAAGTCGGGCTCTGGTACTATACCGAAGACAGCCTCCAAGAAACTCCGTTCAAAATCAAGGCCAACAAGGATTACAAAATCAAAAACCACAACGGAACCACCGTGGCCAGGGTCAACGCCGATGAAAAAACAAGAGTGACTTACGCCAGCGACGGCAAGTTAAAAATCTACGAATCCACAAAAGAAACTCTCTCCGAGGAAGTCGTCTATTTCGAAGCCGCCGACGGCAACAATTCCTCCATGATCTTCGACGTTTACAAGCCCGACTCCCCCTACGACCAATACCGAGGCAAAATAGAACTGCGATACAACGACACCAACGAGCAAATCTGGGTCATCAACGCTCTTCCGCTAGAGCAATACGTCTGGGGAGACGGGGAGCTCCGGGGAACCGGCGACATGAACCACAACCGCGTCATGGTAACCTCTTTCAGAACCTACGGCTATTGGAAAATTCTCTACAGCACCAAATACGCTGTTGAAGGATTCGACGTCAACGCCACCCCCGGCAACCAGCTCTATAAAGGCTATGACTACGAAAAAGATCACGCCAGGGTCAAACAAGCCGCTGAAGACACCCAGGGGAGAATTGTCAAACACGATGGCGATGTGGCTCTCACACCTTACAGCTCCTGGACAGATGGAAGAACCAGAAGCTTTGAAGAAAGATGGGGATCAACGGCCTATCCTTGGTGTCAATCCGTCAAAGACCCCTATGGAAAACATCCGACTATGTCAACTCAAGAACTGGTAGACGCCGGCAACCATATGGTCGGTCTCTCCGCCCACGGTTCGCTGGAACTGGCCGGCGAAGAAGGCTGGGATTGGCAAAAAATCCTCAATTACTATTTCACGAACATTGATATAACAAAAGTTTACTAGTTCTAAGTTCTAAGTTTATTGAGTTCTAAGTTCTAAGTATATTGAGTTCTAAGTTTATTGAGTTCTAAGTTCTAAGTTGAAAGTATGGCTAGATTTGAGAAATTTGAGGATATCGAAGCTTGGCAGAGGGCAAGAAAATTAACTTGTGAGATTTATAAAGAATTCAAGCACAACAGAGACTTTTCGTTTAAAGACCAAATCCAGCGGGCAACTTTGTCAATCGGAAACAATATTGCGGAAGGGTTTGAAAGAAAAGGCAACAAAGAATTCTGCAAATTCCTTTTCATATCCAAAGGATCTTGCAGCGAAGTTAGATCAATGCTTTATTCGGCCTTAGATCTCGGCTACATCAATGAAGATAAATTCCGGGAATTATACAAAGAAACCGTTGAAATCTCCAAAATGCTCTCCGGCCTCATCAAAAAACTCCGATCTTAGAACTCAAGCGCTTAGAACTTAGAACTTTATAAACTTAGAACTTAGATACTTAGAACTAATGCAACTTAGAACTCAACAAACTTAGAACTTAGAACTTTATAATGCTTAATTTGATATAAAACCGTACTAGCAATTTATTTCAAATTTCATTTTCCTGATCATTGTTCGTTCTTTCTTGTATTCTGAATAAATTATCAATTCCTCTTTATCAAGATACCATTCAGCGAATACAAATTGATGGGTATATTTTTCCGGAACGGCAACTTGTTCATTCATAATAGTAAAAAATGCATTGCCTTTTTCTTCAAAAGATTCAGCGAAACGGACAAAACAGATTTTCTTGTTTTTAACTGTCTCTAATCTGTTGATTTTAATTTGATGCTTCTTTTCAAGAAAATTGCATAATTGATAATTGTTTATGATAAAATTGGAATACTTGAATCGGAACAGTTCTTTTCCTTCAGCATTAAATCTATCGCATTCATTGTCAATCTGATTTAAATCTTTGAAATGGTTTCTTTTCCAGACTTTTTCATTGAAAACTCTGTTGTGGCCTTCAACGTGAGGATTATTCCAAGGTTTTGACGGAGCTCCAAACAACGGAGTAACACCGAGGTTCAAGAGGAAGATCACAAATTTTCCCAATGATCTCTTGCCACTCGCTGTTCCTCTGAATTGCAGCCCGTTATCCATACGGAATACATCGGGGATGGGATAAATCTGCCATTGCAGATAAAGCTTTTCTATCGCATATACAGCCTTTTCCGCCGGCAGTCTGGCTATTTCATACAGCTTGAAGGGAAAGTAGTAGCTGGTAGAAAGTATGTTCACAGGCTCGGATCTCCCGCTAATATATTTCTTTCCGATAAAATCTCCGGATTGGTGGATATGTCCCAAACTCTTGATCGATCTTGACGGAAAAAGCAAATATTCCGCTCCGCCCTTTTTTCTCTTTTTCGGCTTCCTGGTTTGAAGATTATTTCTCCTGATTGTTTCTTTGATAAACCAATCCGATGGCAGCTCTTCGCAGGGATAATTATTGGCATAATCCATTTGCAGGTATTCGCTGCCGATGAAGTAACTCTTTTCCAATATTCTATCTTCCCTGAGCTGGCAGATTTTTTCCCCGACTCGCTTGTCCGTGTATTTCCTTGCTTTGTCCTTTTTCCAACCTCTCTTGTCTTGATACTTGTCCTGCTTGAGCCATTCTATAATAGTTGCTTTTCTTATTCCCAGTTCTTTGCTTATTTGAATCTTGCTTTTTCCTTCCCGGGACATCTTATGGGCTTGCTGAAATTTTTTTTAGCCTCATTCTTTTTCATAGTACTGAAATTACATTAATTGCTTAAAAATAGATTCATAGCGAATCCGATTAGTGTAATATCAGTACCCTGAAAAATCAAGGCTAGGGGGGTACGCTTTTATTTCAAACCTAGCCCTTAGAACTTTATAAACTTAGAACTAAGATACTTAGAACTCAACAAACTTAGAACATAGAACTTTATAAACTTAGAACTTAACTGTGTACTTATACGCGAAGAAATAATCTACAATTATGTACTTATGCATAAGGAAATAATCTATAAAACCAACAATTCAACCCACACCACATTGAAAATAACCAGGTTTTTTATAAACCGTATGTTGAAAATTATTTGATTTTTTATTAAAAGTATGTTAATATTCCAGCAGTTAAACCTTAGTAAAAATCTATGATAAAACGAGAAATAACCGAAGAAATTCTTCACTGGCTGGGAAAAGAAAAGATATTAGTCCTTAAAGGAGCCCGCCAAGTGGGAAAAACGACCCTGCTCAAGCAAATTAAGTCTCATATAGAAGAAAATCAGCCAGAAAAAGATGTCCTCTACCTGCAAGCCGACGATCCGAAAAACACCCAGGTTCTCAATTCCCCCGCCTCCCTAGAACTTTTCCTAAAACAAAATTCCGGCTTTCCGGATAAGTTTGTCTACGTCATGATTGATGAATTCCAAACCATCAAACAAGCCGGGCAATTCCTGAAAAACATTTTTGACGAGAACAAGAAAAATCTGCAATTGATCGTAAGCGGATCCAGCTCCTTGGAAATTACCAAAAACAAGGAATTCCTCACCGGCAGAGCCCTGGATTTCAATATAGAAAGGATAAATTTCAAAGAATATTACGATTATTTCTATTCAGCGGAAACAAAAAGGACTCCCTTAGAAAACATCGAAGAAATAAAGATCTTCTATGAAACTTTCCAGTCCAGAATCGACCTCATCCTAAAAGAATATTTGGTATTCGGCGGCTACCCTGAAGTAATTACCACCAAAAATGCTGCAGACAAGGAAATGGTTCTCGAGTCCATTCTCAAAAAATATATAGAAAAAGACGTTGTCGACTTCCTTAATGTCGAAAACATAACCGCCTTCAACAGCTTAATCAAAATTATCTCCGGCCAGATCGGCAGCCTTGTTAATAAAAATGAACTGTCAAACACAATAGGCGCCTCCTTTTTGACAGTCGGAAACTACCTGGAAATCCTCGCCGGCACTTATATTATGGACTTTGTCGCGCCCTATTACAGAAACATTAGAAAGGAAATAAGCAAAATGCCGAAAGGCTACTTGCTCGACTTCGGCATCAAAAGCTATCTGATGAACTCCTTTGTTCCCGCGGAAACTCCGGGAGGCGACCTAATAGAAAATTTTTCCTATCTAACCCTAAAAACTCAATTCAAGAAAGACCGGATCCATTTCTACCGCACTGCCGCGGGAGCGGAAATTGATTTTGTCTTGGATGACAGCGATGGAAAAACCAGTCTCTGCGAAGTAAAATACAGAACCAAAGTTTCCACTCCGACAGCCATGAAAAACTTCCAAAAACGCTACCCGGATAAAGTAAACAGGAAAATCGTAATCACCAAAAACACAATTAAAAAGGAAGGCGAAACCTATTTCATCCCCGCCTCCGCCCTGCCGTTCGTGAAGTTCTGAAGGGACTGTTTTCAAATACCATTTCGTTACGAAATTTCTAATTTTTTAAATAAATTTTTCAAACAATTTTTGCAGCTTTAGCCTTAGCTAAGGCAAAAAAATTTTTGGAAAATTTAGCAAAAAAGGTGGAATTGCAGTAGGAATGGTGCTTGGAAACAGTCCCCTAAAATCGGAAACCCGAAAAGCTCAAAACCAAAGATTATATTTTTTTATAATTTTCCGCTATGAGGTCCAAATAATTTCCCAGGCTCAACCAATCCCCGATAACCGATGTCTTTTCAATGCTAAAGCGTGGAGGCTGAACCTCCACTGGAGGTTCAGCCTCCGATCGCCAATCAACCGATTATTTTCTCCACCTTTGTCAAAAACACCTAAAAATGCTACAATACTTTTATGAAAACACTAAAAAAGACTTCTTTGTTTTGGGATGCGGACAATCTTGATCCCCTGGAAAATAAGCGGTTTATAATCGAAAGGGTTTTGGATTTGGGAGACGTGGAAGACTTCAACTGGATTATGTCTTTCTATAAAGAAAAAGAGATAAGAACCGCCCTCCTAAAATCAAAAAGAATCAGCCAAAAATCAGCCAATTTCTGGAAAATATATTTCAATATTAATTCAAAAGAATGGAACAAAAACCAATCTCAGAGTAAATAATGAAATCACTGAAGAATTGATTATTTTGAAAATTTTGTCATTCTGATGAAAATCAGAATCTCTTTACGAAGCCTTTTTCTGGTAATCATTAGATTCTGAATCCCGCCAGAGGCGGACACGGCAAGTTCAGAATGACATTCTTCAGTGGTTTCAAATAATGACAAATTTATGCCAATAGAAGAAAGGTATATACAGATGATAAAAGAAAATGTCAAACCGGAGCTGCCTCCGGAGGTGGATTTGTTTATATTCGGCTCCTGTTTGAACAGCCGAACTTTTAACGATGTGGACATCGGCGTAATTAACGGCGAAATTGCCGACAGCCAGATCAGAAAAGCCAAAGAAAATTTGGAGAACACCACTTTCCCCTACAAATTTGACCTGATAAACTTCAATAAAGTCGATAAAAAATTTAAAGATAAAATTTTTAAAGGAAATATTCTATGGATTACTTAAAAGAAAAATTGGAACAGCTTGGAAAAGCGCTCAAAAAACTAGAAGAGGCTTCCGAAGCGGAAAAAACAGAACTCAACAGAGACGCCTCCATCCAAAGATTCGAATTCACCTTCGAACTCCTCTGGAAATGCGTCAAATCCTACCTGAAAGAGATAGAAAAAATTGACTGCCACTCGCCCAATTCCTGCATCAGAGAAGCGCGCCGGCTCCTTGAACTGTCCGAAAAAGAAATAGAAACTCTGCTTGACATGGCAGAAAAAATAAACCTCTCCACCCACACCTACTCCGAAGAGCAAGCCGAGGAAATTTACCAGGAAATCCAAAAATTCCTCCCCTTGATGAAAAAAACAGCGGAAAGAATCAGAAGAAATGAAGAGGAAGTTCTTTAGCGCCAAGCGCGTCACTTGTCACTAGTCACTTGTCACTATGAAAAATGATGAGAGAACACCAGTTAAAAATTTCTATGATTTAGAGATTTGGAAAGAAGCCAATAAGCTGAGCGTGGAAGTTTATACATTGACCAAGGCTTTTCCAGAGAGTGAAAAATTCGGCATAACCAGCCAGATCAGGAGAGCTGCCAGCTCAGTGGGAGCCAACATTGCAGAAGGATTCGGCAGGTATCATTTTAAAGATAAGATAAAATTTTACTATAACGCCAGGGGGTCGACGTGTGAAACACAAAACTTTATATTCCTATCCCAATCACTTGGATATTTAGAAAAAGAAAATGCCCGCAAAATTTTTTGCAAATATGATAATTTAGGAAAAAGAATAAACCAATTCATCAAATCCGTAGGAAACAAGTCAGCGACCAGCGACCAGTGACTCACTTTCAGTGACCAGTGACTAGTGACCGGTGACTCACTTTCAGTGACAAGTGACAAGTGACAAGTGACTATATAATGGTGACCAGTGACCGATGACCAGTGACTATCCAATAGTGACAGATGACTTTCCCTCAAACTTAGAACTCAAGCGCTTAGAACTTAGAACTCAATAAACTTAGAACTAATGCAACTTAGAACTAATGACTAATCACATGAACAAAATTATCACAATAATCCTCCTCCTCGCCCTCGTCGGCCTTGCCGTCTGGGCTTACCCAACCGTCAAGAAGCGATACTTCTCCGGCCAAGAAGAAAAAATCCGGCAAGAAAAGCAGGAAACCCAAGAAAAACAAAAGTCCCTGGAAGAAAAAGAACAAGAAGAAAAAGAAAAGGAACTGGAAAATCTCGAAGAACAAAAAGAGCCGGTTCCGGGAGAATACGAAATCACCATCAAAAACTGCAACAACCGCTGCCAGGGCATCACCGAGCCGGAAAAACTGGAATACTGCAAACAATATTGCGGACTAACTCAAATCCAAGAAAAACAAGAAGGCGACTGCGATGATCTTTCCGGCCTGGAAAAAGACTACTGCTACAAAGACTTGGCAGTGAGCCAAAAAGATTATAAAATATGTGAAAAGATATCAGACGAAAAAATCAAACAAACCTGCCAGAATAGGATAACGGAAGAAATTTTGGATAATCAGAATAATTCTGAATTTTGAATTAGAAGTCACTTGTCACTATTGAAAAGTCACTTGTCACTAGTCACTAGTCACTATGAAAAACAATGAGAGAAAGCTGGTTAAAAATTTCTATGATTTGGAGATTTGGAAAGAAGCCAATAAGCTGAGCGTGGAAGTTTATACATTGACCAAGGCTTTTCCGGAGAGTGAAAAATTCGGCATAACCAGTCAGATCAGGAGAGCTGCCAGCTCAGTGGGAGCCAACATTGCAGAAGGATTCGGCAGGTATCATTTTAAAGACAAGATAAAGTTTTACTATAACGCCAGGGGGTCGACGTGTGAAACACAAAACTTTATATTCCTATCCCAATCACTTGGATATTTAGAAAAAGAAAATGCCCGCAAAATTTTTTGCAAATATGATAATTTAGGAAAAAGGATAAATCAATTCATCAAATCCGTAGGAAACAAGTGACAAGTGATCGATGACTAGTAACTATCTAATAGTGACCATGCTTTCACTCCAATGACGAGTGACAAGTGACAAGTGACTTTTTACAATAGTGACGAGTGACTAGTGACAAGTGACTTTTCAATAGTGACTTTTCACAATAGTGACCAGTGACCACATAACAAATAACCATTCAAAATTGAGTATTCAAAATTCTACTACCGGACAAAATTCGAAATTAAAAATTAAAAATTCAACCGCCAAAGTGGCGGTCGTCATTCCCGTTTACAACGAAGAAAAAGTCATTCGAGAAGTTTTGAGAGAAATCCAGGATGCGGGATATTCAAACATAATTGCCGTGGATGATGGCAGCGCAGACAATTCCTATGAAAAAATCCGGGCCTACGGAGACGGAGTGGTGGCTTTGCGCCACAAAATCAACCGCGGAAAAGGCGCGGCCACCAAAACCGGCATCGAAGCGGCCAAAATGCTGGGAGCCGAAATAATTGTGACCATGGATAGCGACGGCCAACACAACCCCAATGACATAGAAGCTTTAATCGAGCCAATAAGAAACAAAGAATGTCATGTCTGCCTCGGTTCCCGCCTGAAAAACCGCCAGCAAATGCCGGCATTCAAAAAGGCTTGCAATCTGGTTGGGAATATCGTAACCTGGTCCGTAGCCGGGCTTTGGGTTTGCGACAGCCAATCTGGCTTCCGGGCATACTCCCGCCAAGCCACCGCTCTCATAGACACCAGAGCCGACCGCTATGAATATGAAAGCGAAATAATAAGAGAAATTTACTACAACGAACTGCCATACAAAGAAGTCCCCATAGAAGTCAGATACACCGACTACTCGATGAACAAAGCAGAAAAGCAGTCCATCACCAACGGCTTCAAAACCGTCTATAAGCTGATATGGAATATAGTGTCTTAGTTCTTAGTTCTAAGTTTATTGAGTTCTAAGTTTTGAGTTGAAAGCATGGCTAGATTTGAGAAATTTGAGGATATCGAAGCTTGGCAGAGGGCAAGAAAATTACTAGCGCAAAGCGCGTCATCCGTCATCAGTCACCAGGGATCGATAAAGTTTATCTCCAATATATGGCAATGGCCTACTATAAAATGAATAACGAAAAATAATCCCCGATGACAGATGACAGATGACTCAAATTAGTGACCAGTGACTCACGCCTAGTAACCAGTGACAAGTGACTAGTGATTTTTCAATAGTGACCAGTAACTATTAATAATCCCCGATGACTGATGACTGATGACTTTTGTATAAACTTTAAAACTTAGAACTAATTTATGTCCCTCGAACTATATCAAATAATCGTCGTTGCCCTCTCGGCAATAATGATTTATCAAGGATTTTACAGATATATTAGCCGCGAAGCCGGTCAAAATTTATACAAGCTGATAATCCGAATCCTGGTCTGGGGAGGCGTGGCAATCGTGGCAATCTTTCCCAAAACCACCATGGCGATAGCAAAATTTATCGGCATTGAGGGAAACATCAACGCCGTCATCCTCATCGGCTTCCTGCTGACCTTTTTTATGATATTCAAACTCCTCTCAGCCATCGAAAGGCTGGAAAATAAAATATCCACTCTGACCCGCGACAAAGCGCTTGAAGATATTAATAACAATTCAGAAGAAAAACAATGAAAAAAGCGATTATAACCGGCATAACAGGCCAGGACGGATCTTATTTGGCCGAACTGCTTTACAAAAAAGGCTATGAAGTCCACGGCATCATCAAAAGAAGCAGCTCCTTCAACACTTGGCGCATTGACCATCTCTACCGAGACTTCCACTACGCCAAAAAGCTCTTCCTCCACTACGGAGACTTGACCGACGCCACCAACATCATCCGCCTCATAAAAAAAATCCGCCCCGATGAAATCTACAACCTCGGCGCCCAAAGCCATGTCAAAGTTTCTTTCGACACCCCCGAATACACAGCCAACTCCGACGCCTTGGGAACATTGAGAATTCTCGAGGCCATCCGGCTCCTGGACATGACAGAAAAAGTCAAAATTTACCAAGCCTCCACTTCCGAGCTCTATGGAAAAGCCCAAGAAGTGCCCCAGAAGGAAACCACCCCTTTCTACCCCAGAAGCCCCTACGCCGCCGCCAAGCTCTACGCCTACTGGATAATCAAAAACTACCGCGAGGCCTACGACATGTACGCCTGCAACGGAATTCTCTTCAATCATGAATCCCCCCGCCGGGGACAAACTTTTGTTACCCGCAAAGTCACTATGGGCCTCTCCCGAGTAAAGCTGGGCAAGCAGGAAAAGATTTACCTCGGCAACTTGGAAGCCAAACGAGACTGGGGGTACGCCAAAGAATTCGTAGAAGCCATGTATCTGATGCTCCAGCAGGAAAAACCGGAAGACTACGTCATCGCCACCGGAGAAACCCATTCCGTCAGAGAATTGGTGGAAGAAACCTGTAAAGCCCTTGAAATAGACCTGCAATGGAAAGGGAAAGGCAAAGACGAAGTCGGCATAGACAAAAAAACCGGAAAAACCATTGTTGAAATCGACCCCAGCTACTACCGCCCCACCGAAGTCGACCTCCTCATCGGCGACCCCTCCAAAGCCAAAAAAGAACTCGGCTGGCAAGCCAAAACCAAATTCTCCAAGCTTATCAAAATGATGGTCAAATCGGATTTAGAGTTGTTAAAGAACGGGAAAGAAACTTATTAGCGCCAAGCGCGTCACTTGTCACTAGTCACCGGGGATCAATAAAATTTATTTCCAATATATGGCAAAAAGCAACCATTTTTACGATCTGGAGATCTGGAAAGAAGCAAATAATTTATGTATTGAGATTTACAAGATCACCAAAAATTTTCCTAAATGCGAACAATTCGGTATCACTGATCAAATAAGAAGGGCTACCAGTTCGGTGGGCGCTAATATAGCCGAGGGTTTTGGCAAATATCACTATAAAGAAAAGATTAGGTTTTATTACAACGCCAGAGGCTCAGTCTGTGAGGTTCAAAATTTTCTCTTTCTATCTCAGGAATTGGAATACTTAGAGAAAAACACTGCAAGAGAAATTTTTGCAAAATACGAAAATTTAAACAAAAGAATCAACCAATTCGTCAAATCAGTTTATCGCAAAATGAAAGAAGATAATTAATGACGCACAACAAGCAACCGATGACCGATGACTTAAAATCGATGACAGATGAAGGATGAAGGATAACTTAAAATCGATCCCCGATGACCGATGACCGATGACTGGCTTTGATGACCGATGACGGATGACGGATGACTTAAAATCGATGACAGATGACAGATGACTTAAATCGATCCCCGATGACTGATGACGGATGACTGGCTTTTAGTAACCAATGATTTTCTCAACTTGTTTACAATTAAGTAACTTTTAACTTGCACTCTATGAACTCCTCCTCCAAAATCTACCTCCCCGGCCACACCGGCCTGGTCGGCTCCGCTATCAAGAGAAATCTTGAGAATCACGGCTACAAAAATTTGCTCTGCAAAACCAAAGAAGAACTGGACCTGATGGATGAAAAAGCGGTGGAAGAATTTTTCCGAAAAGAAAAGCCGGAATATGTTTTCCTGGCCGCCGCCAAAGTCGGGGGCATCAAAGCCAACAACGACTTCCCCGCCGACTTTATCTATCAAAACCTGAAAATCCAAAATAACATCATCCACAACGCTTACAAACACGGTGTCAAAAAACTGCTTTTCCTGGGAAGCTCCTGCATTTATCCCCGCGAATGTCCACAGCCGATAAAAGAAGAATACCTAATGACCGGCCCGCTGGAGCAGACCAATGAGCCCTACGCTATTGCCAAAATCGCCGGCATCAAAATGTGCCAGGCTTACAACCGCCAACACGGAACCAAGTTCATCTCCGTGATGCCGACCAACCTCTACGGCCCCAACGACAACTTCGACCTGGAAACCTCCCACGTCCTCCCGGCCCTCATCCGCCGATTCCATGAAGCCAAAGAAAACAACCAAAAAGAAGTTACCATTTGGGGCACCGGAAAACCCAAAAGAGAATTCCTCTATGTCGACGACCTGGCCGACGCCTGCATTTTCCTAATGAACAACTACCAAGACAGCCAGATAGTCAACATCGGTACCGGAGAAGACCTCTCCATCAAAGAACTGGCCGAGACCATCAAACAAATCGTCGGTTTCCAAGGAAAAGTCGTTCACGACACCTCCAAGCCCGACGGCACCCCCCGCAAACTCCTCGACGTCTCCAAGCTCCACAACCTCGGCTGGCAACATAAGACGGGTCTTGAAGAAGGAATCAGGAGGACTTATGAATGGTACAGGAATAATTCCTAATTCTAAATTTCGAATTTCGAATGAATTTTAAATGAACGAATGACAGATGACTTTTCAATAGTGACAAGTGACCGGTGACGAGTGACTGATGACTTAAAATCGATGACAAGTGACTTTTCAATAGTGACTCCTTAATAGTGACCACTGACCGATGACTGGCTTCGATGACTGATGACCGATGACTGATGACTCACTCCCAGTGACCAGTGACTGATGACGAGTAACTTAAAATCGATGACTGATCCCTGATGACTAATGACAGATGACTTTTCTCTAATTAATAAATTAATTATTCAAAATTGAATCGAAATTCAAAATTCAAAATTCACCGAACATTCCCTCACTCCCTCCTTTACAAAAAACACAAAATAATATAATATATACTCATACACAAGGAAATAATTTATAATTATGTACTTATGGACAAGGAAATAATCAAGCAATATTTAATAGACTCAAAAGACAAAAAGCTGGAAAATGTACTTCCCAGAGAAACAAGCCTTAAATCCTCCTCCAAAATCCAAGCTGTCATAGGCGCCAGAAGAACCGGCAAGACCCACCTTCTCTACAACAGAATGAAAGAACTCCAAAAAGAAGGGATCAGCAAGGAAAGAATCATTTACCTGAATTTCGAAAATCCGGTGCTGGATGATGTTAGCTACAAAGAATTTAAAAATATCATAGAGCTGCATTGGTCTCTCTATCCCGCATCCGCCAAAGAAAAAACTTACCTATTCATAGACGAGCCTCAAGTCATCCCCAACTGGGAAAGGGCCGTCCGCAGTCTTTATGATGAGCTAAACGCCGAAATCTGCATCACCGGATCCTCTTCTCGCCTTCTGGAAAAAGAAATATCCGCCAGCCTCAGGGGCCGCTCCCTCAAAACCCTCCTCCTGCCTCTTTCTTTCAGGGAGTTTTTGCGATTCAAAAACATTGACTACTCCCAAAA
Source organism: Candidatus Moraniibacteriota bacterium (assembly GCA_034522495.1). Classification (GTDB taxonomy): domain Bacteria; phylum Patescibacteriota; class Minisyncoccia; order Moranbacterales; family DUUL01; genus JAXHLG01. The sequence continues at coordinate 948,243 of JAXHLG010000002.1, forward strand.
CCTCTCCTCCAAAAAGAAGGCTTCTATCATCCATTATTTCAACGAATACCTCAAAAACGGAGCCTACCCGGAAATCACCCGGGAAAAATCCGAAGAAGACAAGCTCAAAATCCTGAAAGAATACTTCGATTTAACTATTTTCAAAGACCTGATAGACCGCTACAATATCAACAACACTCGTTTGATAAAAACCCTAATAGACTTGGCCGTCGCTTCCTGCTCAAAAGAATTCAGCGTCAGCAAGCATTACAACGATCTCAAATCAAGAGGATTCAAACTCGGAAAAAGCACCATGTATGAATATTTCAGCAATTTAGAGGACTCCATGTTTATTTTCTCCTTAAAAAAATTCAGCTATTCTCAAAAAACCCAAGATCTTTCCGTTCCCAAAATCTATTTGGGAGATGTTGGCTTCTTGAGCCTCTACTTCAGGGAAAATTACGGTCAAAGATTGGAAAACGCCGTTTTCCTGGAACTGTTAAGGCAAACCTCTCGAAATCCCAGAAAAAGCCTGAACTACTGGCAATCGCCCGGGGGACTGGAAACGGACTTTGTCATAAGCGACGGCAAAACGCCCCAGACAGCCATCCAAGTTTCTTACAATATCTCCAATCCCGCCACCAAGAAAAGAGAAATAAACTCCCTCTTGGCCTGCATGCAAGAACTCAACCTCAAAAAAGGCTTAATCCTCACTCAATACGAAGAAGGCCAAGAAAAAATAGACGGCAAAACCATCCAAATCACCCCCGCCTGGAAATGGCTGCTGAGCCTCCCCCAGTGACCAGCGACCAGTGGCTGATGACTGGCTTTGATGACTGATGACTGATGACAGATGACTCGCTCCCGGTGACAAGTGACTCCTTAATAGTGACCAGTGACCGATGACTGGCTTCGATGACAGATGACAGATGACTGATGACTCACTTTCAGTGACCGGTGACAAGTGACTATCCAATAGTGACCACTGACCGATGACTGGCTTCGATGACTGATGACAGATGACTGATGACTCGCTCCCAGTGACCAGTGACCGATAACTCACTTCTGCTTAAATGTTTGCATGCTTAAATGTTTAAATGACAGCGACCGATGACCGATGACTTTAACATAAACTCAAAATCATGCCCTACCCAAAAATCTCAGTAATAACCCCATCATTCAATCAAGCCAACTTTATCAAACGCACCATCCAAAGCGTCTTAAGCCAAGACTACCCTAATTTTGAATATATCGTGATGGACGGCGGTTCAACCGATGGCACGGTGGATATTCTCAAAAAATACTCAGACAAAATCACTTGGAAATCAGAAAAAGACAACGGCCAGTCCGACGCTATTAACAAGGGCTTGAAAATAGCCACGGGAGACATCGTGGCCTACCTCAACTCCGACGACACCTACGAGCCGGGCGCTCTCTCCAAAGTCGCCGAATTCTTCCGGCAAAACCCGGACAAGAAATGGGCCTACGGCAAATGCAAAATCATTGACGAAAATGACCGGGAAATCCGCAAGTGGATCACCGCCTACAAAAACTTTATGCTGAAAAAATACAGCTACAAAAAACTGCTTACTGAAAACTTCATCTCCCAGCCGGCCACCTTCTGGAAGAAAGAGCTCCACGACGATCTCGGCTACTTCGATAAACAAGAAAACTTCTGCATGGACTACGAATTCTGGCTTCGAATCGGCCAGAAATACCCAGCCGGAGTCATTAATGACTACCTGGCTAACTTCCGCTACTACTCAGACTCCAAAAGCGGCGATGTGGATAAACAACAATTCAAAGACCAGCTCCGCCTGGCAAAAAAATATGGCCAAGGCCATCCCTTCTCCTTGCTAATCCACAAATTCAACTACTACAAAATAACCGGTATCTACAAACTCCTAGAATTAATGAAAAGATAACTAAAAAATCTGTCGATGACTGATGATAAGTTTCCGATGGCCGATGACTTTTATCACATAGAACACGAAAAATTCGCGAATTTGACTTTTCAATTAAAAAATATTAAAATTAGCTCAACACAGAAATTTATAATTTTTTATAATCTTTAGTTATGAGGTTTTTAGACTTCAAAAAACATTTTTCCCATTTCAATTCCATCTCTCTGCAAGACATTAGAAACCATTATGGTGAAGTCAATCCGACTCAGCTTTCTTTGTGGAAAAAAAATGGCTACCTAAAACCGGCTAAAAGAGGTGTCTACGTCTTAAGCGACGCTAGTGTCGATCCTTTTTTGCTATCCAATGAATTAAACGACTCCTACATCTCTATGGAAGCCGCCCTCTCCCGCCATCAAATGATTCCCGAAGCCGCAGGCTTGATAACTTGCGTTTCCAACTACAGAAATGAAGAAATAGAAAATGATTTTGGACACTTCCGGTACCACAAAATTGCAACCAAACTTTTTTGTGGTTACACATTAGAACAAAGCCCCATCAAAGAAAAAAGGTATTTTCGAATAGCCGAAAAAGAAAAGGCTCTGTTCGACCTTGTTTATTTCCGTAGTGATTTGAAAAATTATAACGACTTTGAATCTTTGCGGCTTAATATAGATAAAATCAATATGAAAAGACTAAAAAGCTTTATCCGTCTCGTTGAAGCCCCGCAAATCAAAAACCGTCTAAATAACCTGGTAAAATATTTAAATGATATCGTTTGAAGAAATAAAAAATCACTATCCGGAAAAAGAAACCCGATTCCCGCAATCAATTCTAAAAGAATATTTGCAGTATAAAATTCTGGATATAATCTTTTCTTCTCCTTATGGAGAAAAATTGGTTTTTATGGGCGGCACGGCAGTGAGAATCGTTTTCGGCGGAGACAGGTTTTCCGAAGATTTGGATTTGGACAACTGCGGATTAAGCAAAAAAGAATTTGACGAATTAACGGATTACATAAAAAAAGAATTAGAAAGAGACGGCCTCCGAGTTGAATTCCGCAATACCTTCAAAGACGTGTACCACTGCTACTTAAAATTTCCCAAAATACTATTCAACAACAAGCTCTCTCCCCTTCAAGACGAGAAAATACTCATTAGGCTGGACAGCTTTTGCGTGAAAGAATTTGGCAAAATAGACACTCGCGTAATCTCAAAAGCCGACATATTCACAGAAATCAAAACTTACTCCAAAGAAATGATTTTATCCCAAAAAATAGAAGCGTTATTCAATAGAAAAAGAAGCAAGGGAAGAGATATATATGACGTTGTTTACCTCTTCTCTCAAACCAACCCGGATTTTCAGTATCTCTACAAGGTGGTAAAAATATCCAAAAAAGAAAACCTGCTCAAAAAGATGAAGAACCTTTTTTCCGACAAAGAATTATCCGAATTAGCCCAAGACGTAAAACCCCTGCTAATCAACCCCAAAAACGCCGCTCGAGTAGAAAAATTCAATTTGTGGATAGAAAGCATCGATAAAAAATAAAACAATTCCAAGACCAGCTAAGATTAGCCCAAAAATACGGCCAAAACCACCCCCTCCCCCTCTTGCAGCATAAGTTAAATTAAGCTTCGCACATTTAGCATCCAGCGTAAATCTGCGTGATAATCTGCGTGAAATCAGCGGTGTATAGGATTTTTTGAAATTCCTATACGATTAATTATTATAAGATAACAAATATATATAAACTCTTGGAGCTAACAAACCGCTAAGCCAAAATTCTCAACCCAGAACATAGAACTTTATAAACTAATTTATGAAAATACTTTTTCTATTTCCCCATTTTATTCAACCCGGCGGCGCAGCTAATGTAGTAACTAAATTCGCAAGAGGACTGCAAGAAAAAAACCACACTGTTAAAATCTTATGTGCAAGAGCATCACGAGATTTCTTGGAACAAAATAAGGAATTAAGTATAATTCAACTAAAAATTCCTACCAGTAATTCCATTTCATATTGGATGCTTTTCCCTTTTTGGCAAAATAAGATAAATAAAGAATTGGCAAAACATGAAGATTGCATCTTATTTCCTCATGTTTTACCGTCCAATTGGTGGGCCTGGCTTTATAAAAAAAATAACAAGAATCAAAAAGTTGTTTGGTATTGTCATGAACCAAGCGCATTCATCCACTCAAAGGACTGGATCAACGCTATTAAAAATCCCCTAATGAGAATGGGGGCGAAATTATTAAATCCAATACTTAGAAAAATAGATATCTCCTTGGAAAAAAATAACGACATTGTTATTTGCAATAGCAATTTTACAGCCAATCAGTACGAAAAGGCATATAAAAAAAGTAGTAATTTTGTTGTCCATCCTCCACTAAATATTAAGAAGGTGAAACCAGAGAAAGAAAAATTAAACTATTTCTTCACCATAAGCCGCTTAACTAAATTCAAAAATATTGATACAATAATAAACGCTTTCGAGAGAATTAGCCAGAAATACCCTGATTATAAATTAATAATAGCTGGAGAAGGAGAGGAAAAAGAAAAACTACAAAAACTAGTCAAAGATAAGAAACTTAATGATAAAATAAAATTTTTAGGCAAAGTAAGTGACAATAAATTATCTGACTTGTACAAAAAAGCAATTGCTACTATAATCGCTTCTAAAAACGAGCCTTTTGGCCTGGTCCCGATAGAATCAATGATGCACGGCACTCCCGTGATTGCTCACAATAGCGGTGGTCCAAAAGAAACAGTCACCAAAGAGAAAACAGGATATTTATACAACAATCAAGACGGACTAGAAAAATACATTAAAAAAATAATCAAAATGGACAAAAACAATTTTCTAAACATGCAGAGGCTAGCAACAAGGGAAACAAAAAAATATGATGAGTTGAAGACAATTAACAAATTAGAAAAAATTATTAATAATTTTTCCCAATGAAAAACTATCTTAAATATCTTCAAGAGATATCATCACCTCAAACATTTCAGAGAAAAATCGATTATACAAAATATAACTTAGGAAGCTATATAAAATCAAAAGATGATAAAAAGGAGGTACTTGAAGTTGGGCCAGGTTTAGGAGAAAATATCCAATATTTAAATTCGCAAAGAATAAACCATGTAGATTTATTGGATAATAACAAAGACATTCTTAAATATTTATCCGATAATTACAAAATAAATAATACTTTTGAGGCTAATGATATAAAAAAGATTGATAAAGAATTAGGTCTTTACGACTTAATAATAGGAACACAAGTATTAGAACATATAAAAAAGGAAGAACAACAAGTTTTTTTGAGCATACTATACGAACATTTAAAAAAAGGTGGAGTCATAGCGCTAACAGTTCCCAATATGGCTAATCCTTTCACTCTATGCGAAAGATATGCAGATATCACTCATGAAACGAGCTTCACGGACAACTCTCTAATGGAGCTAGCCATGAAATGCGATATATCCAAATCAAAAATAAAAATTAAACCATTTTCAATTCCTCCCTATTCCTTAATAAACAAAATAAGAATACCTCTGCAAAAAACATTGCACTTTTTTATCCTAGTTTTGAGTATAATCAACGGAGGAAGCTATTCCAAAATTTTAACTCCGAATATTACATTAATTGTCAAAAAATGAAGAAGGTAATTTTAATAAATAATATCATTAGCCCGGTCTGTGTACATATTTGCGATAATTTAAATAATTACTATAAAAAAAATGGCATCGATTTCAAGGTGTTATTTCTGAGCGTGAGCGATAAAAACCGAAATTGGAAAGCCGATTTTGATATGAAATTTGATTATGAAATTTTAGATAATTTTGCCATCAGAATTACTGGGAAAGACTTAAACACGTTTTTTATCAATACATCAATAATAAAATACTTAAATGACGAAAACCCAAATAGAATTATTTGCTTTGGATGGGATCATTTCGCCGCTTATGCATCTAATTGGTGGTGCGAGAGAAACAAGAAAGAATTTACCCTTTGGTCCGGAAGTACCAAATATGAAAAAAGCTGGAGAAGAACATTACTTAAGCCAATGGTAAAATACATCCTCAAAAGAACCGATAATTTTATTGCCTACGGAACAAGAGCTAAAAATTATCTTATTTCATTAGACGCACCAAAAGAGAAAATTAAAATAATATTTCACAATGTAGACATTGACAAATTCAGTCAAGAATCAGAAAATTTTAGTCGGAAAGAAAAAAATAAACTTAAAGAAAAACTCGGCATCAAGACTAATAAAATTATTCTATTCTCTGGACAACTGATTGAGCGAAAAGGAATTTTTGAACTTTTAAACGGCTTTAATAATTATACGAAACTTGACTCAAATGTCTCCTTACTCGTCTTGGGCCAAGGTCGAGAAAAGGAAAAAATGGAAGAAATTATTCGAAATAAAAATATTCAAAATGTTTTTTTTACTGGCTTTATTCAGTATAATGAACTTTATAAGTTCTACTCCATTTCAGATCTATTTATTCTCCCCTCCAGAGAGGAGGTCTGGGGTCTGGCCATCAACGAAGCCATGGCCTGCGGATTGCCGATTATCACTACCCACGAAACCGGCGCCAGCGTGGATCTCATAGAAGAGGGCAAAAATGGTTATATAATCCCATCCAACAATTCCAAAGCCATCACCCAAGCTATTCAAAAAGTTTTCCAAAACAACCTCCACAAAAAAAACAACTCCTGGCAAATAGTCCAAAAAACTAGAGTGGAGGATGTATTAAAAAAAGTTAAGATATAAAGCAATCATGTTTATAGACATTCTTAATTTTATTTTTGTTTATTTTATCTCGGGACTAATACTGAGTTTAATAATCCAAAAATTTGCCAAAAAAACTTTAGACAAAAGTCTTGTTTTTATTTTGGGATTTGGGATTTCCCCACTATTAGTTTCTCTTGTTCTTTATTATTTATACTCATTTTTTCCGGGAAAAGAATGGTTTTTTTATGCAATAATTATATACACTTTTTATGCGATTCTCTTTATTTTATCTTACGAAGAGGCAAAGATTTTACATCCCAAAAAAATTTTTCCTTTTGCAATAAAAGTTTTTGAAAAGACAGTAAAATTAGATATTTACAAGAAAATCTTGCTTGGTTTTGTTTTGTTTGTGGTTTTATTTACCTTCGCAAGAAATGTTTTCTATCCCACCACCTACACAGACGCCGTTGAATACCTAAAGCAAGGTTTTGTTTATAGTCAAGAACATTCGCATGAAAAATTATTAAAGAAGGACACTTTTTCTGACTTCAATGAAAACAATCCATTATATGGACCAAAGGATGAATTTCAAATGAATAAAGCTATAAGACCGGCGCTCCCTATTTTTTATTCCTTCTTTTACAAAAACGATTCCCCTAATTCGTTTAATTTCTTTTCAATCAATTTCATTTATTCTTATTATTTTCTGCTCTGCATAATAGTTGTGGCCTACATAATTAAAAAAAATAAATCAAAATATGTCATCATCGGCCTTTCTTTATTATTATCTTGTTATTTCTTCACCAAACTTTCTTATTCCAATTACAAAACCATGCTAACAGCCTTCTTGGCTTCCGCTTCTCTTTTTCTGCTTTATAAAATAACTAGAAACAAGTCCTGGCCTCCCGCTATTTTCCTTGGAATTTTGTGCGGACTGATGAGTTTTGTTAACTACACGGGGCTTGTTATTTCCGGAATTATCTTTTTGATTGGGATTTTTGCTTTAAAAACAGATCTTAAGAGAAAGCTTTTAACTATCTTGATTATTTTCATAACTTTCGCTATTTTTAGCGGAGGCGAAGTAACACAATATCAAAATTTCATCTTCAAAAAAAGTTTCTTGTCTTTTGAAAATAGAAATGAGACCTATGACTCCAAGGAATTCAACTCTCGCCTCGCAGGAGAAGGAAAAAAGAATGCAACAGAAAAAGGAGATGAGAAAGAAAAGGATGCAACAGAAAAAGGAGGCGAGAAGGATGGTTTCAAAACATACACACTTGTCACAAAAAAACTCCAGGCTTTCACTCAAGTACAGTTTTTCGGGTTTATTTTTTGGCTATTTTTAGTAATTTTAATCCTTTCTTTAATTAAAAAAACAAGGTTTAACAAATTCTCAAAAATAAATTTACCTTTCATCCTCCTTTTCTTCTTTGTCTTTTTTGATCCGTTTTTTTTGAATCCCCATAAATTTGCTTATGTTTTGAGTTTGGGATATAGATACACCGCGATTTTATCCGTTTTTGTCGCAATCTTTATAGCCATGAACTATGAAGTTTTTTTGGATGTTTTGAAAAAAATAAGATTAACTCATTTGAAGTTCCTGCTTACCTTGCCTTTGATTTTGTTTATTCCAACAATCAGAGATTACATGGTTGAGTGCTTAATGAGTTTGCTTGATAAAATAACTATTTTAACCAATTCAAACTCTTACTACCTTGACAAACTAAATTCTTTCTTGCTTTTGCTGGCAGTCTCTTCCTTGACTTTATTTATATTCATTTACTTCTACCAAAAATACAAGAAAAAGGAAGCGTTCAATATGGTTAATCTTTTATTCATAATAATCTTTTTTATCATTCCCTCTCTCTTCACTATAAACAACAATCAGAGCATTATAAATACATTCAAATATTCGCTCCACAAAAACGAGGCGTTAAAAATTCAAAAAGCATCGAAGAACAAGGGCGAAAAAACTGCCTTTGAGGCAATAGATTACATAAATCAAAGCATAGATTCAAATTCTCAAATAGTATTAAAAGACATGCCCTTTAGTTTTAATTTTTGGTTATACACCAAAAATAATAGGCGGATTGTAAAAGATGAAGACGACTTCCTTCACGGCAATCAGACGCCAAGAAGTTTTTACTTACTATCAAGCAAGCAGGGAGATCTCTCAGAGGATAATAAAATAAGCGAAACATCCAACTGTTTTTTAGATGAAAAATTAAATTATTCAACTGTCTGGAAATGTCAAAAAAAATAGTATTTAAAATTTAGCAAAACATTGATTAAGAAAATAGGACAAAATAAACATCCACTCCACGATCAAAATCTTTTTATCAAATATTTTGAAGTGTTGTAGAAAACACTGACGCCTTTAAATGGCCTTTTAAGAGAAAATATAATTAACAAAGGAAAATAATAAAGATTTGCGTTTACTTCATTTTTATTTTTCGATATTTTTTCCAGCTTGTTGTAATAATAATCCATGAAAGAAATAATCGCTTTATTTGAAAAACCAATCTTCTTGTTTTTAAACTGATCTTTTAGAGACTGCCACAAAAAATTTTGATAACCAATCATCTTCTTGCTATTCACTTTTGTAATCCTATTTTCTCCATGCACTCTTCTCTTCGCAATAGGCTCATCAATGCTTCCGGGATAAAGATTTTTAAGCAACGACAACCTTAAACAGAAATGGGTGTCCTGAGAAATTTCCAAATTCTCATTAAACCAAATCCTCTCTTTGTCCAAAACCTCTTTTTTGACAGTCAAACCATCCAGAGAAAAATGACCCTTGCCTGCCAATACTAAAAAAAGAAACAAGTTTTCAGGTTCGACCACCTCAGAAACAGTAGTCAGCGCCCTTCCTCTCCTCTCCTGCCAAAGTTCCTTTCCTCTTTCATTTTCCAAATGAACACCAATAGCCTCATAAACCCCATCAACTTCAGAATTGTTTTTAAAAACCTCCTTAGTTCTCTCAAATCTATTCTTCAAATAAAAATCGTCCGCATCTAAAAATGCCACATATTCCTGAGTGGCTTTTTTGATGCACAAATTTCGAGTAGCTCCCGCTCCCCGATTCTTGCCTCTCGGATGCTGAAACAATTTAACTTTTCCATTTTCCTTCGCGATTCTTTTGCAAATAGCAAGAGAATTATCATGAGATCCATCTTCCACTAAAATAATTTCTTCAACCTCCTCTTGCTTTAAGGCAGAATCAACGGCATCTTCAACATACTTGCCAGCATTATATACTGGAATTAAAACTGATATTTTCATTTTTTATTTTTTCTCAAAAATTTCAATAAAATTTTTATTACACCTTTCTTTATTCTCCTAAAATCAATGATTTTCTTTTTTAATCCTCTTTTTGTTAAATTATATTCGGTGCATTCTAAGTGATAACCCCCTCCTGCTAATTTTTTGTTTTTCTGAGCTTCCGGATTAGAATAAACTCCTTGTTTTTTAATTGTTAAATGTCTATAGTCATGATTTTGATGTATAACTTTATAAAATTTTGAAGCATCTATCGAAAGCATATCTGAATTCACTGCTTTGTATATCATCCAATTATCCCATCCCACCCTGCCTACAGCAAATGAAGGAATATCCGAAAAAGAATCCTTCTTAAAAATAAAATAATCGCTTCCAGTTGGAGTGTGAATCTTTCCTTCCTTTTTAACTTTATCCCAAACCTTTTCCGGCCAATTTTTATCAGCAAAATCAATAGAATAATCAATATCTGCATCCCACCGTTGACCCACAATCAAAAAATCTTTTTGTGGCAAATGATTATTTATATTTATAAAATCAGGCGTCAATAGGATGTCTGCATTTATATATACCAGATAATCCTTAGAGCTTTTTTCTCTGGCGATCTTGAAAGCTGAATCAAGAAGAGGCGTTCCATATTCATTTTTTTTAATTTTTGGAATATGACCAACTTCAAGCTCTTCAGCAACTTCTCTAACGCCCTCATCATCACCCATTAAAAAAATTTCGCAATTCGCAAGCTCCTTCCAACTCTGAATAGCATTTCTTTGTATAATATTGATATGCGGATCTTTAAATGGTTTTGGGATAGTAAAAATTGTAAACATAGGTTATTTTATTTTTTATAAATAAATGGCTCAAAAGAGGGAGTGGCTATTGAAATAGTTTCATTCATTATATAAAATTATTTTTAATCTATTAAATTCATTTTCTCAAAATTTCTTTATACAAACTCTTATACTTCCCTGCTATAACCTTGGAATCAAAATTTTTCACTACCTTTTCCCTGGCGTTTTGGCAAAGCTTTTCATAGTCACTGCCATTCAAGACCCATTTTATACCTCGAGCAAGATCATCTGGCTTAAATGGTTCTGCCTTGTAGCCATTTAAATGATGATCAACTATGTCCTTTGGACCAGTGGAATCAAAACAAACAACTGGTGTTCCACACGCCATTGACTCGGCTAAGGTCTTTCCGAAGCTATCCATTATACTAGGAGCCACAAAGATATCAGCAGCGGAATATATAAGTCGTAAGGAAATTTGATCTTGAATATAACCAAATAATTTATATTCAAAGCCCGTCTCTTTAATGTCTCTAATTACATCATTGTTTAATTTACCAAAAAAACATAATAAATATTTATTTTTATCTAATGATTTCGTGGCATTTAAGAACTTATAAAAACCCTTCCAGTGATTACTATTATCGCCTGCTCCTGTTAAAATTACCTTTTTATCAGTCTTTAAGTTAAGAATTTTTTTTGCAACTCTTTTCTCAACGGAATAAAAAATATTAGAATCCACGTTATTATTAATCATGCTAACATCAAAATTTTTAAATAAATTACTTTCTTTCGCCTTTTCAGCGATCCAATTGCTTATTCCTACTATTTTTGTATGTCTAGGAAGATATTTTCTTTTTCTTTTATGAACAATATAAGATAAATCAAAAGACCAATTTGATTTTAATTGTTTGCATTTTCCACATTTAGTTTTGTATTTTTTGCAATTAATAGCTTCGGCAACGTGACACCCCCCAGTCATCGGCCACATGTCCCTAATTGTCCAAACAATCGGTTTTTTTACTTTTCTAAGATGTTTAATGTTTACAAAGCCATTGTTTATCCAGTGTAAGTGAATTATGTCAGCCTCTTTGTATTCTTTAGTTTTTGTAAAATCAAAACCAAAAAAACCCGTGCTAAAAATTATTTTTTCTCTTTTCCTATACAAGCTCGCTGACAAAGAATCAAATTGCCCCCTTATCATGTTTCTTATTCTGCCCTTCTTGCCGGCCGCCACCGATACCACCCGCTCATCCCCAAATGTTGTTACACTATTCGTTAAAATTTTAGAATCGAGCCCCAGCTCCAAAAGGCCTTTGTGCAAACAATAAGCGCCTTTTGCCGCCCCGCCATTTAGATCACCTGCTACTATGTGTAAAATTTTCATTTAATAAAATCTAAAATTCTATATTGTAAACATCTCCCTTGAACCCAAAACCTAAATTTCTGTTAAATTTTTTAAATTTAATTTTGCAATTCCTCTCCCATAAACTCAAGATTTTTTTTCTCCGCTCCTATCAGCATCATCCAAAAAAACAGAAAATCTTGAATTTAATTTTTTATAAATAAAAGGCAAGGCGGGATAACGGCTGAACTTGATGCTTTCCTTGTAAGCACAAGGACCATCCACAAAAACCAAATCAAACTTACAATTTTCAATTTTTTGATTCAAAATATCCTCGTCATACCACCTTAAACCACCTAAGCTCTTTGTATTCTTATTCTTTTTAAGGGGAGCATTGATAAATACTACATACTCTTCCAAGGACTCTTTTTTAATAATTTTTTTTAAAATTTTAATCCAGTCTTCACTTTCATCAACTGAATAAATTTTTCCGCTTATTTCATTTTTCTTAAATAATCTTGCGAAAACTACTGTTGAGATACCAGATCCAAACTCTATAATATTCCTCCTGTTGTTAACTACAATATCATTCAATATTAATCGCAAAGAAGATAAGTCAATAGAGGAATCAGTTATAGGAAGATAAGTGCCATCCAATAAGTTTGACAGCACACTTGCAGATAAATTCTCTTTCAAAATCGTTTTTTTATTAAAATAAATATCATTTAACTCGGATAAATTAAGCATATTATTATTATTTAATTTTTAATTTTTTTAAAATAATAGAAATAATAAACATTGTTTTTCTGCATAATAATGGCAACTTACTTATCCACATTCTCTTATACATATAAATTTCCTTATCCATTCTTTTATCATATTTATAACCACTGATAAAATTAATTTTTTCAACATTATCAAAATTCACATTCCACCTATCAGTTTTACCGCAATGCACCCCGCTACCATCATATCCTATATTATTAATCATTGATCGTACAGGAGTTATGCAATATAGATCAAATTTTTTCATATGAAAATTTATTTTATAGTCTCCAGCGTCCAACTTTCCTTCATGCATTAACTTCAGTGCATTTATTAATTGTGGGTGTGTTTTTTTTATTTTCTTCTTTAAGTTTTTATTTTTTTTAAGTTCAATATATTGATCTTTTCTTTCAACTACTTTCGTACGCCCTCTATCACTCCAAGTAGCATAAGGAAGACCAAAGTATACACTCAAGAAAAAATTATTTTCATGTTTTGTTTTAAATTTTACTGGAACACAATATCCACATATTGCAAAAATTTTTTTATCATTATAGAAAAAATTTAAAGCATCATTCATATACTTTAAAAACATTGGATGCGATACTTGATCCTCTTCCAAAAAAATAATCTTACCATATTTATCTAATAGATACCTCGCCCCTTCCCTGTTGTTGTAAACTCTATTATTTTCTTCTCTTTCGAAGATATGCATTTTCTTAAAGCCATTAATACTCTTTAAATACTCTCTAACTTCTGCAACCTCTTTCTCGTCTCCCTTTTTCGGTGCATCAGAGAATATATATAAATCACTTTCCTTGGCTAATTTGTTATTTTTTAGGGCCTCTACTGTTTTTTTTAGATGATTGATCCTCTTATAAGTACTCAAGCCAATCGGCGCTAAATTGTTCATTTATTTTACTTTATAACTTATCAAATAAATCGGACTAACTGATTTTATTATTGCCCACGTACTTGCCCTTAGCGGCTTCCATAAAAAATAAGACGCCCATGTTCCCAAAAATTGTGTTAAAAAATTTGCTATGGCCACGCCGACTATGCCTATTTTCGGTATTAAAATAATATTTGCCAATATGTTAATTGTAACAACAATTAAATTATTACACAATCTATCTTTTTGTAAATTTTTTTAATCATGCTGTAAGTTTATTTTATTTTTATTTTTTTTAATTAAAGTTTTTTCTTGTAATGATTTTTCCTGTTTTATTGTTAGTAATTATTTAAAAACTTTATCTGTCTGTTTCTTGAATTTTTTTCTATAATATAATCTTTTTACAAATCCTATAAAAAAAACAAAACATTTTTTAATTAATTTTAGTTCTTTTAGGTTTTTATAATCGACATCATAATTAAAATATTCTAATAATTTTTGATTGTTTTTATTGAAGTAATTAATCTCGTACTGTTTTAATTCTTTTTTCCAAAGAAAAATGCTTTTTGTATCTGCTTTTTTACCAACTTTTGATGATTTTATTGCAAAACTAGGCTTAATCAAACCTTTTCCAGATAACATAGCCTCTTTATATTCAATATTTAAAAAATTACAGATATTATTAAGTTCATTTTTGGGATCAGAAACTAACTCTTCATATTTTATAGTCATTACTTTTTGAGGATATAATTTATTTAATAATAAACAGTCTTCAACCCTTTCTTTCCAATCCCTTGCTCCTTTAAGGATATCCTTATAACCCCAATTTGTTTTAATTGTAGAGTTATAGACAGCTCTTCCATCTCTAACGATATGAATAAATTTTGCATCTGGAAAAGTATGCACTAACAAATTAAAATGTTTATAATTGTGAGGTGTGTGCTCTACCCAATATTTAAATTTTTTATTTTTATTTTTAGTATTATATTCATTTATAATATTAAATATCGTATATTTTACATCTCTTGATATTATTTTATTTATATTGTTATGAATTTGTAAATCATAAAACATAACATGATTCATAAGATATTCTTTTATATAATCTTTATTTAATTTTCCAAATATTAGCTCCTCTCTTAATAATTCATGCATATAATGCATTTCGGGAAGTGTTATAATATCATCTCTTGAAGATATACTTGAAGCTAGAAAAGTTGTTCCGCTTCTTGGTGCTCCCATTATAAATATTGGTTTTATTTCTTTTTTCATTTTTTATAAAATTTATTATATGCTTTTATAATATTTAAATATTTCATTATAATTTACATAGATATTAAATTTAAAATCTCAATTCACCATAATTATCTACAAAATACTGAAAAGCTCTTTTAATTTTTTTATCATCAAATTCGGATTGTGAGTTTGAAATAGTGAACCTCTTTTTTCCTTTATATGGTTTTTCGATTTTACTTTTGCTAAACTGATTCACTTTATCAAGAACTTTATAATAGACCTTTTCAGGGTTGTTACACAATTCTTCATAAGAAAACATTAAATATCTATTACCTAAATATTTTCGATCTTCAATGATAGTTTTTTCGATAAAATAAATTTGCCCGGCAACCTGATGATACACATCCATCTCCTTTATCAATTCATATTCTCGTGGTTTCCATGAAAACCATTTATTAATATCACCTGACCAGTTTTTTCTGGCTCTCATAAGTGAACGAACATTTGCAACCGGATTACGAAAAATGTGAATATAAATAGCATTTCTCATATGATCAGCAACGCTTCTTAAATACCAATTTACAATGTGAGCTTTAATTATAAATGGCTTATCAAATGCCCTCTGGATCAGACTTAATTCTTTATTAAAAGAGTTAAAATCTGCACCTTTCAAAAACACATCATTAGAAGCTGGCACATCCGGAAAATTAAAGTTTTTTCTCCAAAAATACCAAAATTCATGTGGCGCGTTAAAGCCTTTAGTTTTTCCAATTTCTGATTTAAATTCTACTGTATTGGCAATGTCAAAAAACTCATTCCTGTAATCATATTTAGGATTAATAAGCATTTCATAAATTAAAGCCCCTACGTATGGCGCTCCATAAAACCGTGATAAAAAATT
The DNA here is from genome assembly GCA_034522495.1 of Candidatus Moraniibacteriota bacterium. GTDB lineage: Bacteria > Patescibacteriota > Minisyncoccia > Moranbacterales > DUUL01 > JAXHLG01. The sequence goes on from JAXHLG010000002.1 coordinate 964,062, forward strand.
GGTGGGATTAGAAAACAATCCATGTGATGCCATCCATTGCGTAAAAAAGGTTGTGCCACTGCGTGGTGAACCTATTTGTAAAATGCTTGGCATTGAAAAATCATTCCCTTTTAATCGTATTTGTTCTTTCTCTACTGGTTCGAGTAATCTATTTATTTGTCGTAAAATATTCTCTAAATTCGGGTTTTTCTTGAAAGACATCACTATGTATTAATTTTAAAATGGTTTATCAACGATTCAATTGAGTCCTCAATTTTATACTTTGGTTTCCAGTTCATATCACTGTAAAACAATGCGCTGTCCATCCCAAAATTCATTTCAACCTCAGTAGGTTCAATCTTTATCTTACTTTTATTCCCTCCATTTAGCTTAGCAGCTATCTCTACTGTTTTTTCAGCAATTTCTTTTAACGTTAATCTTTCTCCCGAGCTTAGATTGTAGACAGGTTTCCATTTAACAGGGTCGGATTTTAGAAGAGCAATAATTGCATCAACAGCATCACGGATATCAAAGCGCTCCATTTGCTGCATGCCGCCAGTAATTTCAATTGTCTTGCCTTCATATGCTTTTCTGGAAATTTTCGAAAGAAAATCTGTTTCAACCAAACCTGGAGCTCCTCCGGCAAGTGTTCCTAGTCTTAAAGAGCTATAAGAAAGTACACTGTGCGTGTCTTTGAATGACTCAAGCAATAATTCAGTAGCATATTTTGCTTGCGCATATGCCATTTTGGGTGCTACCGGTGTATTTTCATTCCAAGGTGGAATATTATCTAAGCCATATACACTTTGAGAGGAAATATTAATAATGGCGGGTACTTGATTTGAGGCCGCCTTAGTAAATAATTCACTTGTGAACCTAAGGCTTTCAGCAATTTGCTGATCCGTATTATGCGGGCGAGCAAAGCCTAAATGCAACAAAATATCAACATTTCCTAAATGAAAATTTCCATTAGCTAAATCATTATTATCGACAACCTTTTCAATTTTTCCGGTCAACAATTTTTTTGTTTTATTTTTATTCGTGCCAAAAGCCCAGATTTTGAAATCATTGCTTTCCTTTAATTTATTTATAAGATTTTGACCTAGGTAACCGCACGCACCTGTAATAAAAAGCGTTTTTTTCTCTTTCATTTCACTACCGTTTAAATACTTTGAAAGGTTAAATACCTCTTGATTGCGTTCGAGTGGAATGGATTTATCCGCAGTTTGCCTGACTCCAAAACGATTATAATTGAATATTAACTTATTTTTACCCTTATCAATACCCAACCACTCTTTCACGCAAGCCTCCACTTCATTAAAACCCATTAAAGCACGTAATCCAGTAATTCCAGTAAATCGTGGATTCATTTCAAATATCTTTAATCCTTTTTCTGTTAATCTTCCTTGAATATTTAGAGGGCCTACTAATCCCATCTTTAACAGAGTAGGCAAAATTTCTTCAATAACACTCCATATATAGTCATTTTGACATGGGACAATCTCTATTGGTATACCATTATTAAGTTTATTATAAGAAATCATCCTACCCATTAATTTGCCCGCCGGGGAATAGACTACTTGAATAGAAATTTCAGAAATTTGAGGATTTTGGTTGTTTTTTATCTGCTCCATGTAAAAATCATAGTTGGGGTCGTCTCTTTTTGGAATAGCCAACTCTTGAATTATGTGATCTTCAGATATCTTTAAAAGATCCTTTTTGCTTCTTATTATTTCAACTCCCTTTGACGCAAAACCACCTCTAGGCTTTGCAATAAAAGGAAATTTTACTTTTCCAGAATTGATATTCTGATTAAGCGACTTCTTGTTAAAACTCTTAACAAAAATGTCAGCAACTTTATTTAACTCATTACTCATTCTTTCTTTGTCGCGACAAATAGCAATCAACTCCTTATTCGCACATAAAAGCTTTATTCCAGCCTTTTCGAATTTAGTTCTATTCTCAGATAAAATTTTTACTTCATCATCAAGTCCCGGAACAACTAAATCAACTTTATATTTAAGGCATTTATCAATTAAATCATCAACATATCCTACATCATATATGCTTAATGTATAATCATACGTATCGCAATCATACGCACCATAAGCAAAGGGATTTGTCCCAAACCCAACAGTTTTGATCGGCAAACCTGACAAATTTAAAGAGTTAATGACTGACTGACCAACTCCGCTACCTATGCAAGAAACTCCAATAACATATCTCTTCTTCATAAAAATTATTAAATTTAATTTCTAACGGCTAGTTAACTAATTTATTCCCCCAAGAAAAATAATTGCTATTCCTAAAAAATACAAATCCTAGAATAAATATTCTCCTTATAATTTAAAATTCAACAAAAAATAGTACTGTTTACTAGCATTGCCCTAAATAGATAAATTATTCATAATTATTTCTAACATTCTATCTTGATCTTTTTTGTCTAATTCCGGATAAATAGGCAGGCAAAGAATTCTCTCGGAAATATTTTTGGAGCTACTGCATTCATCATTACTTTGGCTTAAATAGTCCAAACAATCAAGAGACGGCCAGAAATATCTTCTTGGATAGATTCCATTTTGGCTTAGCTTCTCCTGTATTTTCTCTCTTTCCTCTTCGCTTTTCAATATGATTGGAAAATAGTGGTAATTGTTGGTCGAATTCTTAGTCTTGTTCTGAAGAGCGCAAATGTCTTTAAAGTTTTGATAATAATATTCCCAAACTTCTTCTCTTGAGCTTAGTATTTTCTCTATATCATCCAATAAACACAAGCCCATAGCTGCGGAAAATTCATTCATTTTTGCGTTAACACCAAAAGATTTTATAGCTCCATCTTCATAACCAAAATTTATCATCTGCTTAGCTTTTCTATATAGCTCATCATCATTGATTATCAATGCGCCCCCTTCTATAGTATGAAAAATTTTCGTTGCATGAAAACTCAGGATCGAAACATCTCCCCAATTAAGAATGCTCTCTCTTTTATATTTCACACCAAAAGCATGAGCTGCGTCATAAATAACTTTAAGATTGTTTTTGTCGGCAATTTCTTTTATTTTCTCCACTTCACACGGATTGCCAAATACGTGAACGGGCAGTAAGGCTGCAGTCTTATCAGTTATTTTTGATTCTACTTGCTTGGGGTCAAAATTCAAAGTATCTTCGTTTATATCAGCAAAAACTGGTTTTAAGTTTTCCCAGGCAAGAGAGCTTGAAGTCGCAACAAAAGAAAAAGGGGTTGTCACCACTTCCCCCTTTAAGTCAAGTAATTTGTAAGCCACTTGCAACGCCAATGTCCCGTTTGCGGTTAATACAATATTCTTAACTCCCAGATAATCTCTCAGCCTTTTTTCTAATTCCTGAACCAAAGGCCCGTTGTTAGTAAGCCAGTTTGACTGATATATTTGATCAATATACTTGTCAAACTTTTCTCTGTTGGGCAAGTATGGCTTGGTTACATTAATTTTTTTCATATTTACAAGATTTAATGTCCGGATAATCAGCATAAACTATTCTGCAGACTCAGAAAAATAACCCTTTATTTCAGCATAATTGCCCGATTTAACAATCTGACCATTTTTAATAATGTGAATTATATCACACTCGCCCAAAGTCCTCAATCTATGAGCAATCATTATGATTGTTTTTTTGTCTTTGAGCGACATAATAGCTTCCTGAACTTTCTTTTCAGTTTTGTAGTCCAAAGAAGAAGTCGCTTCATCAAAAACAAAGATTTTGCGATCATGATACAAAGCCCTGGCAATTCCCAGTCTTTGCCTTTGCCCGCCGGAAAGCCTCACCCCGTTCTCTCCAACTATGGCTTCCGTTTTTTCAGGTAACTTTTCCACAAAATCATACACCTGGGCAGCTTTTAAAGATTCAACAACCTTCTTTTCATCTATATCTTTATCTCTGATTCCAAAAGCAATATTTCTTTTAATAGTATCATCCAACAAAAAAATGTCCTGGGGGATATAAGCCATTAGGTGGCGCAAATATTTGTTCGAGTACTCTTTGCCATCTACCATTATTTTGCCTTCATTGTTTTTCAGTAGTCCCAATAAAACATTAATGAGAGTGGTTTTTCCCGAGCCTGTTTCACCGGTTATTCCAATTATGTCATTTTTGTTAAAGGCAAAACTTATATTTTTCAAAATCGGCTCTTCATCATAATTAAAATAAAGGTTCTTAATTTCTATTCTCTGGAAATTTTTTATTTTTTTCGAAGCAACATCTTTTCCGATTTTTTCTAGATCAACAAGGTCATTATACAATTTATTGAGAAAGAATTCGGACCTATGGAAATTATTAACTGCTTGCATAATTTGGCTTATCATGGGAAGCACACGCAAACCCGCAAGCGCCACTATTGTCAACAAAGGAATCAGGGATTGAACATCAAAGCCTAAGGCAAAATAAACCCCGAACCAGGCAATGATGTATGTTATTATCACCAGCTCAATTATACTTGTTGGGGAAAAATTAATAATTTGATGCTTTGTATTCGCTTTAGCGAACCTATCTGCTTCATTGCGAACATTCTCCTTGAAAAAATCTTCCCTGGCTGTCACCTTGGCGTCCTTTATGCTTCCAAGCCCCTGCTTAATATTTTTTATGATTTCTTCATTGGACAGAGAAATTTCCTTCCCCAGCCTTGAAGATACTCTTTTTGTATAGAAAAAGTAAACTAAGAAAACAATGAAAAGAACTAAAAATAAACCCAGGGTGAATAAAACATTTTCTTGCAATATTAAAAATAACAAGAATAGTAGAACAATGAGTTGGCCAAATAGTTTTAGAAATGGCAATAATACAGAATTGCAAAATTGATTCGCTTCAGAGTTAATATTTTGAATTATTCTTGAAGAATTTTGTTTTAAATGCCAAACGTAGGGCAAGTTCATATAAGAGCTCAGGAGCTTCTCCCTTAAATGAGCCATTTGGGAAAAGCTAAACTTGAATATATAAGCATTGGATGCCAAAAAAAGAACATTTCTCAAAAAGAAGATCACCAGTATTCCAACACACAAAAACAAGCTAAAAGCACCCACTTCAATATCCACTTTCCTGTTAACATATTGAAATAAAAATTGTTCTTGTATGTTTTCCGGAGACATAATAATTGAAACCAGTGGTATAAACATGCCTATCCCAAGAAAATCCAATCCGGCAACTACCAAAAAAAGCAAAGCCACTAAAAAAAGCTTCTTCTTGCTTTCCCCTAAAATATATAAAAACTTTTTAAGAAATTCTTTCATTTATTCACAATTAAAAACGTTGTTGAATACCTGTAATTAAATAATAACAAAATAATTATACATTAAAAATACCATTTTGTCTTTATTGCAATTAGTGCACTCTATCTTTTATTTATCTTTAAAATATATCCGGGTAAATTTTTAAGAAAGAGTATGTTCATTGGTTTAGTTCTAAGTTCTATGTTTTGAGTTTATTGAGTTCTAGGTTTTAAAAAAGTCATCGGTCACTGGTCACTAAAAGTGAGTTCTAAGTTTATTGAGTTCTAGGTTAACTGAGTTCTAAGTTGAGAGTTCTATGTTCTAAGATTAAAGTCACTTGTCACTGTCATTTAAACATTTAAGCATGCAAACCCCGTAAAATCGCTTTGCGAACACGGGGCAAAGCATTTAAGCAGGAAATTGAGTTCTAAGTTTATAAAGTTCTAGATTCTGAGTTTAAAGTCACTTGTCATCGGTCGCTGTCATTTAAACATTTAAGCATGCAAACATCTAAACGGAAATGAGTCACTTGTCATCGGTCACTAGTCACTGTTGATTAGTCACTTGTCATCAGTCACTTGTCACTGGGAGATTTTCGAACGGATTTTTTGAGAGTTTTGTTTAATGTTTTGGATAATCTCCCAGTGGCCGCCTTTGTCGGGGCCGATACGGCGAATTTTTTCTTCTTTTTTGAGTTTTTCAAGATTATATTTAACTCCGTCCGGTGTTATATCGCCCAATTTTTCTGCTATTTCCCTTCTTGTCGCATTCGGATTTTCTCTTATTATCTCTAGAATTTTCTGGGTAGTTTTCTGGGTAGTTTTTTCTATTTCTTCTGCCAAAATAATTAGCTTTTCTCTCGAGAATAATCGAAAACCAAATCATTATTATTGATTTTTATGGAGTGTTTGGCTTCAAATTTTTAATTCTTCCACAAATTCCCTGAATAACTTCACTCTTTTCGAATCGGCGGGGTCAAACAGAAACGGCTCCACATCTTTTGCCAGGCCGCTAAAATCAACACCTTCTGTTTCCGTCTTCAGTTTATTCTTAAGTTCTTTGCCATTCTTGATGTTCATTTTTTCTTTTAGGTAGTCATAGTTAGGCTGTGTTTTTGAAAAAAGGAAAACTACGTCATAGAAGTCTCTGCCCTTCATTCTTTTTCTGTTAAAAATGGTGTAGATTTTTTGAGATAGGATAATGTCCTGGGGCGTGACTCTTATTTGGGAGAAAACATCGAATTTGTTTATCAGTTTAATTTCAGGAGTATAGTCAAAGCCATGGGAAGCGGTATCAAGCTGAATTAGAATTTTTTCCTCTTTATGGCCTGACAAGTTGTTGTCAAAAAGCAATCTTGGCAATTTCAAATAGCACCTGAAGGCTCCTTTGTTGACATTTCTTATCTCGACCTCATAGCCCTCAAGCTCTAATCTTTTCCTGACCAGTTCAGAAATCTCCTTAAATTCATCCTCATTAAGAGAAAAATTATCAAAATCAATATCTTCCGAAAAACGCCTATTGTCGTGAACAATCCTCAAAGCAGTCCCGCCCAAAAAACAAAGCTTGTTTGCATAATTGGAGTCAAAAATTATTTGCAGAATTTTATATTGCAAATATTCTCTCAAGAGGTTTCCGGGAAATCTTCTAAGCACAGGAGGGTAGAATTTTTCAATTTCTTTTAAACTAATCATTTTTTAGATAAGCAATAAACGACTCGATTCGTCTCTCGAGCGAGTTGTTGTCAAATTGAGTTAAATATTTATTAAGTTTGTTAATATCAATTTCTTCCAAGAAAGATTCTTTGTTAATGCGCAATTCGGCAAAACTATCGTCATTATCCACATCCGGATTTAAATAGAAATAATCCAGCACAGCCTTTTCAGCCTCGGCCATACTAAAGCTATTGCTACCGAATGAAATTATTTCATAGCCGAAAAAAAGTTCCGGTTTTATCTGGCGGTAAGAGAAATAGCCTATCTGAGTATCAAAACTATTTGTTAACCTTGAAGAAACAGAGGTTATTGAATAAACGCCTTCCGGAATAAAATTATAATAAGAAAAAGCCATCTCCAAAGAAATGTATGAGGGGGCATATAGTTTATTAGCAATAGCAAAGAGGGCATGATCGTTTATTTCTAGGCTTGAAAAAGCGTAGCAATCCTTGGCTATTTTAATAATATATTTTTTCTTCTGCCATTCGCTCAGCCTTTGGCTATGGAAACCCGGTTCTATCTTAATTATATCATTCACCGAAAAACAAATATGGTCTTTCAGTTTTTCTTTTAAATCTATAAACTTCATTTTCTTGCTCTACTTATTTTAATTCCTAAATTTAGGAACTATTACAAATATAATACTATGTAAATGTATTGAGTGTCAAATTTTCGAATAAACTTGTGTCGGGCTTTTTTGAACAAAATCCAACCCTGGTTTTATTTTTTCATCTTTCCCAACCGATTTTTAACAATTTTCACAAATTATAGTTTATTATAATCCGAAAATTTAATCAGGTATAGTTTAATATGATTTATGAGTTTGTTGAGGTCTAAAATTAAAGTCATCTGTCACTGGTTACTGAAAGTGAGTTCTAAGTTTATTGAGTTCTAGGTTCTAAGCACTTAAGTTCTGAGTTTATAAAGTTCTATGTTCTAAGTTTGATTGAAGGTCACTGGTCACTGTTGAAAAGTCACTTGTCACTGTTGATTAGTCACTCGTCACCGGGAGGGAGTCATCGGTCAGCTGTCATCGGGGCTCGATTTTAAATCACCTACCATTGAATTAAAAGTCACCAGTCACTGGTCACTGGAGGTTTTGGTTTTTTGCTTGGGTTTCTTGAGAGCTTTACTTAATGTCTTGGATAATCTCCCAGTGGCCGCCTTTGTTGGGGCCGACGCGCTTGATTATTCCTTCATTCTTTAATTTTGCTAAGTTTTTCTCAACGGCCCTGGGGGATATGCCAATTTCCTTGGCAATAAAGCTCGCGCTCAAAGTTCCGTCCTCTCTCAACAAGCGCAGTATTTTCTCCGAACTTTTATCCGAACTTTTCTCCGAACTTTTCTCCCTCATATTTTGCGTGCTTCTTTTGAAAATAATCGAAAACCAGTTTTCGTCAATTTCCATATTCGGTCTATGCAATCCATAATCTTTCATTGCCTTTTTCATTCGCAAAATCCCCGATCCGATTTTTTCAACCAAGTCCATTCTTTGCATCAGGCCAAAAAGCAGATTGTTCCTGGAAAGGCTTCTCTTGCCAAGTTCTTTTATTGTAATCCCGTTTGCCAATCCGCCCGGATTTGTGATTTCGACCCGGTCGGAGAAAATATACACCTGAATATTGGCGCCTGTCACAAAATAGTCTCTATGGGCAATCGCATTTAAAATCGCCTCCCGCAAAGCCTCCTCGGGCAATTCTAGCTTTTCTTCGCGAGGGCCGCCTTTGATAATAAATTCGGTGTTGAGCTTGGCTCTCAAATAATTAAACGCATTCTCATAGTTGCTGAATAGATCGCCTTCAAACTCTTTGCGGTCAAGAATTTTGTATTTGGTCTTGCCTTGGAAAAGAACGCAAGTGATAGTGGCCTGCAAAAAGAACTTCCCTATGTTTTTGGAAAACAAAAGTACGCCGGCATTTTTTATTTCACCGCGAGCCGAGATCAGGTTGAGATTCTCCAAAATAGCTTTTGCGGGCAATATTTTCTTTATCCCTGAAAGACGCAAAAAGTTATCAAAGGATTCTTTGCTCAAATCTTTCGACAAATCAAATTTATTATTGGGTTTTTCATCAAACAAAACAAGCCCTTCTTTTTGGAAAAAAACTCTTATTTCGCTTCTTGATAATTGCTGGCTGTTGGAACCTTGCCGCAAATAAAATTTTCCGCCCGTGGAATATGGCTTCGCGCTTCCCTCCGGGACATCAATTGCTAATATTTTTTCAGATTCCAAGACATATATGCTTAGGCTCGGATCAAGATTTCGAGCTAAGTCTTGTATCTCGGATTTTAATTTATTCGTAATTTTAACCGGCTTTGTCTCTCCTTCGTCAGAAACACCTATAAGAATTTTACCGCCGGTTGCGTTGGCCATAGCGCAAATCTCCTTGGTAATGCCGGAGGAATAATTTTCTTTAAACTCAACGTTATAGCCTTCTCCCTGGTTGATAATAAATTGTAATTCTTTTTTGGAAATTTTCATAAATTAGTTTAGAAGGTGTAAAAGTTTAGAAAGCGCTAATCATATTATCATTTTAGCATATTATCATTTTAACAAACAAAATATTAAGAAAGTTTGAAAGTGAAGGCAAGTGGAGAAAGCACGCTTCATTTAAGCATTTAAACATACAAACCCCGTAAAATCGCTTTGCGAACACGGGGCAAAGCATTTAAGCAGAAGTGAGTCACTGGTCATCAGTCACTTGTCACTGTTGATTAGTCACTCGTCACTAGTCACTGGTCACTGAAAGTGAGTCATCGGTCATCGGTCGCCGTCATTTAAACATTTAAGCAAAAAATGAGTTCTAAGTTTATTGAGTTCTAGGTTTTAAAAAGGTCACTTGTCATCGGTCACTGGTCGCTGAATTGAAAGTCACTTGTCACTGGTCGCTGGAAGTGGGTCATCGGGGATTGGTTGTGAGGCAATGTTCGTTATTGGGTGGATGAAATTGAATCGATGAATCGGAAGAACTGGAAGGTTGCAAGCGAGGACGCTTGAACCTGGCGAGGGGGGGGTTATACTTCACTAATTACATCAAATCCTTTGAAACTGCCGGTGATTGATATGCCCAAAACCTTTTTTGCGACTCCTTTTCTTTTAATCTTGCCCGCGGTTTCATTCAAAGTCGCGCCGGATCCGGCCGCGTCGTCAATAAGCAAAACTTTATTGTATTTACCCTTTTCGTCAACAATAATTGTCTTTCGCGCATTTTCTTCCCTGTCTTTTATTTTATTTAAAGTTTTTTGGGGTACCGGAATTTCCGTTTTTAATTTTATAATTGAAATTTTTTTCAAATTAAGATGAAGATTTTTTTCCAATTCTTTCATAAACTGCACTTCCCTTTTGACCGTCGGGGGAATAAATCCCACTGCATCAATATTTTCCTTTTTAATCAGCTTGTTCACCGGCTCGCATACATAATCCGCCAGCTCCCTCATCAGCTCCTTGCTTTGGCTTTGCTTGGCATACAAAAGCAGTTGTCCAAGTTTGGTTTTCCCAAAGCGTTCTATGCTATAAAAATCCAAATAAAAAATTTTATCTAAATTAACCGCCTCGAAGGCTTTCTTGAACTTTTCCATTCCATTTATATAACCTTCCTTTTTCAAGGATTGATATTTTTTAAGAGCTTTGAGGTATTCTTTGGAGGTTTTTTCCAGGGGCAAATTATTAGCTTGGCACCAATGCCTAAATCCGTCGAGTCCTTGTTTGCGTTCTCCGGAAGAAGTGATAAGCAAATAGTTTGCTTCAATAAAATCAGCCGTCTTTTTATCCAATTTTTTTTTGCTGTCTATCTTGTCAGCTTCTTTTAGAAAATAGAAGACCTTTGGAGGCTTCCCTGCTTTGTAAACTTCGTCTTCATTTATTAGTTTTTTTAGCTGTTTTGATACAGCCATCCTGCTTATCTTCAAATAATCAACCAGTTCATTCACCGTTGCTTGATTATTTTTTGCCAAATACTCCAATATTTTCTCGGATGTTTTCATAAAGTTTACAGTTTACAGTTTACTGTAAACCAGTATAATATGAATCGAATTCTATGTCAAAACAAAAAAAAGGGGGGGGTAGAAAGCGCTAATCATATTATCATTTTAGCATATTATCATTTTAACAAACAAAATATTAAGAAAGTTTGAAAGTGAGGGCAAGTGGAGAAAGCACGCTTCATTTAAGCATTTAAACATACGAACATTTAAACAAGCAAGCATTTGAGCAGAAATAGGCACTGGTCATTTGCGCATTTAATTTTGGTGTGACCCAATTTTATTCTCCATTTTTTTGGTTGCAACCCAATTATTCTAAATTAACCACCCAAGCTTTCGTTTTAATGGCGTGCCGACAGCAAAACGGCTGGCTGCCATTTGACCATTTCAGAAGGTCTACAATAAATGTAGACTTTCCGAAATGAATCAGCGCTCTTGGATCAACTTCATTCTATATTTTCATAAACTATAGTTTATTATAATCCGAAAATTTAATCAGGTATAGTTTAATATGATTTCCAATTTCTTGCATTGGCGATGTATAAAATGACCATTTTTTTACATTAGCGATGTATCAAAATCTCCATCAATTTTCCAAGAACCCGCCCCGGCTGGTTCACCCGCCTAGCAACAAACGAGCCGCAACAACAACTTAACCGCTTTCGTCGCATTTTAATAACTCGTTTGTAACATTTTGTGACAATTAGCGCAATGAAATGAAACGATTGAGTAGGAAATTGCAAACTTTGGAAATATCTCTATTACCACCCCAAACTCTCAAAGTTTTCGCCTGTGGCTTTGGCTTTTTTATGTTTCTTGTTTCCTTAACTGATTAAATTTAATAAGTTGCAGAAATGAAGCAATGGAGCTTTGCAGATGCCTTCGACTGGCAGAATGAAACCGCAGGTTTTCCGTTATGTCAAAATTTCACTTGCTGGTAATCATTTTTGATTACCATTTGACGACAAAGCGATCTTAGGATTTGGTTTCGTTTTCTTTTGAGATCTTGAGCAGGAAAATTGTGTCGTTGAGGAGGTTTTCTTTCGCCCATTTTTTCTGTTCTTCATCCAGAAGCTCGCCCATTCCGTCCAGGATGTTTCTATTGGTTTTCTTTTCCAGTTTTTGGATGCATTTTTCCAGAAATTTTTTCATACCGAGGCCTGTTCTTTCTTCTATTGTTGTTTTATTTAACGGCCAATTGTGTTTAAGGAAAAACCAGACATCAAAAATATCTCTATTTGCTTCTTTTTTTCGCTCCAGCATGGCGATAAATTTGTTGGCAAACATATCTTCCTTGTTCATAACCTGCATAGGAATTCCCAAATATGTCTTTATTTCATATTTGGATCCATAATCGCGGAGATTGATTTCCAGTTTGATGTTCTGCGATTTTTCCTCATAGGAAATCACAAAAAACAGAGTGTGTCTTTTTTTGCTGGCGTCTTTAATTTCTCCGTAATTTTGCGCAATTTTTTCAACTTTGGAAAAAACCAGATCTTCCTTTTCCTTATCCAGCAGATCAAAATCCAAATCAACGGAAAAGCGGCTCAAACCATAGAAAAAATAGGCCGCGGTTCCGCCTTTAAATCCCATATGCGGAGAAATTTCCGTATCGGTGTAGATATCTTTCAATATTTGAAGCAAAAGGCTTCGATGGGCAGATATATCAAGTGTCATTGGCTTTGGATTAAGTTTTTATGAATTTCCTTCACTTCCCTATTCATACGTTTATTGTCGTATATGGGCAAAATCTTGAAAACTTTGTCCCAGTCCAAAGACGAGGGATTGTCGAAGTAATAACTCTTGCTTACATAAAGCATATCCAGAAAAGCCCTCTCCTTAGAGGCGATGAAATAATTATCTTTATCAATAACGCCCTCCGGACTGCTTAATATCCCGCGTTTCAGTTTGCGGAACTTGAACTTCTGACCATCGCACTCAATTTCCCGAGAGAGATATGAGGCAGCCGATATCGATTTGTAGTATTGGAATATCACTCCTTCTTGAGCCAGAACGGTTTCAAAACTTACATACGCCGGAGTGAACACTTTACACGCCAGTTCATATTTGTTGTAATTTTCATCAATCGAATAAATGCCTCTTCTGATTCTTTTGAGTTTGCCAATTTCTTCATAATAGGCAAGTTTCGCTTTGACATTGGTTTCCCGAGTTATGATCGCAATCTCATCGACGGTAAAAACAGTTTGCTTCAATTTATATATTTTTTCTAAAAAATCACTCATATATGAACTGCGCGTTATGTTTATTATTACTAATAGTTTACATTTAAATATTTACCCTGTCAAATTTTTAAATTCCGGAAATTTCCTTAACTATAGTTTATTATAATCCGAAAATTTAATCAGATATAGTTTAATATGATTTATGAGTTTGTTGAGGTCTAAAATTAAAGTCATCGGTCATCGGTCACTGTCATTTAAACATTTAAGCATGCAAACATTTAAGCAGAAGTAAGTCACTTGTCACTATTGAAAAGTCACTGGTCACCAGTCACTTGTCACTGAAATTGAGTTCTAAGTTTATAAAGTTCTATGTTCTAAGCCCTTAAGTTCTAAGTTTGTTGAGTTCTAGGTTCTAAATGGGGAGAGTCGCTGGTCATTGTTGAGTAGTCACCAGCCAATGTCATTTAAACATTTAAGCATGCAAACATATAAACAAGTAATTAATTAAGCAGAGATGGGCATCTGTCGCTATTGAGTAGTCACTGGTCACTGAATTAAAAGTCACTAGTCACTGGTCACTGAAACTGAGTTCTAAGTTTATAAAGTTCTATGTTCTAAGTGAGGAGATTCGCTGGTCGCTATTGGATAGTCACTCGTCACTCGTCACTGGTCACTTGTCACTGGTTGTCCATCAAATTTTCGTGGCTTAATCGTTTCGGTTTTGGTAGGATTATTCTACCATTTCGTAAACAGCCGGGGGATTAAAGTTCCAGTTGGAAGATTCCGAAGGCGTCGCCGCTGTAGGCCGGCTGCATATTGCTCCAGATGAGGTTTTTGGAGGATTCGGAGAGCTTTTCTTTCATGGCGTCGGTGTAATAGACAAAATCAATTCCCTTTTCCTCCAGCCATTCCCTGCTTATCTCCTCGGGAGCAATAACCGCTTTGGAGTTGGTTTCGTTCTCGAGCTGCCACTTTTCATCGCCGTTGGCGGCCAGGAATGTTTTGCCGCCCGGATGCTCCTTTTCAAAATTCCCCAGAATTTCAGCTTCTCTTTTGTATTTTTCAATTAGTTCTCCTGTGCTCCTTATTTTAAATATTTCATTCTCAAAAATCACTTGCGTATGATCATTCAGCAAGTCGTTCGCTTCTTTCGACAGCTTGTTTCGAAGACCGGAAGTCTCATAGATAAAATCAATTTTCTTGGTTTTAAGCCACTTCAAGGTTATATTTCTTCCTGATGCAATAGCGTAGGAATTGGTTATATCAATTATTTGTTGAGCCTCCCCTTGATTTGCCGCCAAAAATCTCTTTTTACCTGGATTAGCGGCCTCAAAGCTGCGCAAGCCTTCCTTTATTCTCGTATCATAACAAAGATTATTTTCCCGGCAGCGAAGTTGAGCGGATTTTCCCGAGTCTTTCCATTGAATTGAGGCATTAACTACCAACAGAGGCACAGAGCCGATAAAAAACAAGATTAGAACAGGTTTCAATATTTTTTTGTTGTAGTCAATGACAGCAACATAATAAAAAAATATCAAGTATAAAATTACCGGCCACAAATCTTTGAATTTTGATAGATTAACGTCTCCGAAACTCGAGGAGAAGGCAAAGGGGATAAACATACAAATAAACAAGGCCGCCCAAAGGAGAGGCGAATCCCTGAATGATATTTTTTTGCTCAGAAGTCCATATCCGAGAATGGCAAAGAGGATGATTTCCAAAAAGTAATTTCTAAGGTAGACAAGCCACCAGCTCGAGAAGCTTAAGGACCCGCTGGTCGTGGTAGGGTAACCCCATTCTGAAAGCGGCTTCAGCGTTAAAATATCACTAAAGCTTTTGGCTCTCTCGCTGCTCTCGATAAGGCCGTCGGCAACTCCCCCAAAAAACATAATTAACCCCAGAAGTCCAAACAAACTTCCGGCCGCTACCGGCAGCATTTTCTGCCAACTAAGTTTTTTGGTAAAATAGCTATACAGAATTGAAATACCAAAAAATAATAAGACAAGCGCGGCAAAAAGTTCGCTTATCAAATACAATCCCACCATGAGAAAAATAAAGAGCAAAATTCTCTTGAAATCAAATAGCGTTCTCCTGAAAAAAGCTCCTTCTATTAAACAAATAAAAGCAAGCGTTATTATTATGTTTACCCACGTTATGCCGGCCATTAAATAAAGAACCGGGGTGTTGAAGGAAATTTTGGGCTCTCCCCAGATCCGCAGATGGTTGAGAGTAAAGCCGTCCCAAAAAAAGAAGGAACCGCCGCAAAAAAGAATTAAAACCGCCGCAAAAGCAGCGTATTTCCGCCTATCACTGAATGCAAAAACCAAACCGTAGATAAGAAAAAGGCTGGCAATCGCAAAAGAGAATTTCAAGACATCCAATGCTTCAGGTACCGTGACACCGGTGAGCAGTTGTATTGAAGAAGCGGGAATATACAAACCGTAGTGATAACTGTTCATAAAATTGCTGTCCGGCTTATACGGGTTTACAAAGGGGAAATCCCCGTTTGTCACAAAATCTTTCACTACCGGCCGATGAAGCCATTCGTCGAAGAGAGCTGTTTGATATACCTGAAGAAAAAAAACGCCCAAAACTAAAAAAAGGGCAAAAAAAGCAACCTTGTGTTTTATGGCTGTCTTTTTTAAATATCTCCAAGAATATTGCCGGGAAAAAAATCCCAGTATAAGAAAGGAGGCTAATAAATAAGCAACGGAAAAGAGTTGAAGAGTAAATTTACTGTTGTGAAAAAGATATAAAGGTATTATAGACAAGATTACATAAAGACAAAGCGAGACGAAAAAAGCAACGCCTCCAAAGACAAAAAAGTTGTGAGCTTGAAACTTAAATATCTTCAAAATCAAAGCGCCTACCCCAAGCATACCCGCGAAAAGAATGCCGGACAAAAAAGATTGTACAAAAAAATCAATTATCATTTTTTTTGGTCTCCATATTTATAACAACAAAAAAGTTTTTGTTTTAATATTTTAATCAGCATTAAAAAATCATTGGGGATTTTTTGCCCTTGAGCTTGACTGTATAATAAGATAAAATTAACTTGATGTTAATGGAACCACTGAAAATTCTGAACTTGCCGTGTCCGCCTCTGGCAGGATTCAGAATTTAATGATTACCAAAAAAGGCCTTGTAAAGAGATTCTGATTTTCATCAGAATGACAAAATTTTCAAAATAATCAATTTTTCAGTGGTTTCGTTAATGAAAAAAATGGAAAATTGGAAAAAAATGAAATGGGAAAAATGCGTTTATATCCTGCCATACGTAGCCGGCTTTTTTCTTGTCTTTTTAATTGTATATTTAAACTTGGCAACTGTAAAGAAAGAGGTGTGGAAAGTCGGCGAAATAGACCAGGAAAAGGTTTTTTTACTGATCCCGAGCAACCCAAGAGACGCGGAGTTAAAAATAAAAAACTCTTCTCCTGAAGACAGTTCTTTCGAGGATCTTTCCATCCATTGGGAATTAATAAAGCAGCAGTACCTCACCTCGAAAAGAGCGTACAAAAAAAATCCTTTCCCCGAAGTCGTCCCGGCAAGAAAATTTGAATGTGAAACAATTGTTCAGAAAAAAGAAAGGGAGTATCTCTGCCTTCATAAGTACAAAAGCGCTCCGCCTGAAGATTCGGCTTATTTTGCAATGATCAATGGATTGCCGGAAGAGAATAAGATAAGAGTTGAGATTGAAAGAAAAACAAGCCTGAGAGAAAAACTTAACACGCTGAAAGAAATGTTATGGTAAAAATTAATTCAATAAACATAAAGAAGTTCTCTTTTCATCTGCTCGTGTCGAGTATTGTTGTTTTTTTGGTTTTTTCTTGGTTTGAGTTTAGAAAGGAAGGCTCCGTGACCGGCCACTTCAACTATGGAAGGCTGCTTTTCTTGCCGCTGATTTCCTTATTTTTATTTTTTTGGGAAAAAATTAAAAGGACTATTGATTCTAAAAGGCTCCTCTTTGAGGTTGTCGGGTATATCCTAGTTTTATCAACTCTCTTATATTTCATTGCATTCAAAATAATTTTTGCGCCATTTTCCTTCCATGTTTCCATTAGCGACACGCTTTTCCCTTTCTTGTTCCTTTTTTCTGTTTTTTTTCTTATTCGAATTATCATCAACCGCCAAGATTGTCTTATTAAATTGCTTGGCACTGACAAAGACAAGGCTTCCAAAAGAATTAAAGGCATTAAAATAGAAAACGTTGTCATTGTTTTATTGTTTACAGCCTTTGCCGGAATACAGCTTTTCCAAATAATCAATACGGGAGTAGGTACAGACGAGGGCAATGCTCTTTATGCGGCAAAATTGATTTTGCATGAAAATTTAAGCCTTTACAAAGATTTTTGGGCAAGAGAGCCGGGCTCTGTTCTTCTGTTTCTCCCTTTTTTGGAAATCATTGGCACGAGCCTTGCCAAATTAAGGATTTTGGTGGCGCTAACGAATCTTGGAGCATTCTTTTTGATTTTTTTGATATCAAGAAGATATCTCAACAAGACTTGTCAAATAATCTCTTTAATTGCAGGTATTTTGCTTGTTAATAACACTTTTAACATTTTTGCGGGAACCTTTTATCAGTTTTGGGTATTTTTATCTCTTCTGATTATCTACTTAATACTATTATATCAAGAAAATAAAAAAAGTTTAAAAATATTGATATTGCTCTCGCTAATTATGGGCGCTTCAGTTATCTTTTATAAAGGATTCATGATCTTCTGGCTGATTGTGCCGGCGAGCCTGTTTGTGATGTTCCTTAAAGACAACAAAGAATTTTTAAATAAAGCCTTGGCTTTTCTTTCCGTAAGCATCCTGCCGCTTGTTTTCTTTCATGGCTATTTCTCTTTGCAAACGGACTCGTCTCATATTTACAGGATTATCACAGGAGATGTCTTCGTTCCATTCCTTTTGATGTTTTCATCTTTGTTATTCTTAAGACTTCTTTTGATAAAATTGCCTTCTAAATTTTATTTAGAAAAAATTCAATTTAAAACAATCTATTTTTGGGCTGTTGCTTTTACCTTCTCATTTTCAATTTTCTATTTATTGTTTTCCAAAAGCGCAATTGACAGTTTTTGGAGCGGCTTTGGTTTAGAAGCGTTTTATTTCCTGGCAACTATTTTGGCTATTTCTGTTTTTATCTTTCAAGGAAGAAAAAGGACGCTCTTGTTAATCCTGGCGACAATTATGCTGCTGTTAACAAACATTTTTGGCTTTAGCGACAATGGCTTTTTTACTCGTTTAAGCATCAACCAAACTCAAGCAGCTGTTGCATTACAAACGGTTTACCTGTTCTTTTTGATCAAGTTTGCCCTTGAGACTAAATCTTCTTTGGATATAAAAAACAATAAACTGAAAATATTGTTGATATCTTCCTTGATTTTGTATCTTGGATTTTTCGTGGGCGGTTATGTTATGCCGGCTCGGGTTTTGATGATTCTCCCCATTTACCCCATATTATTCGTTTTCTTTTTACACGCCGCAGCTCAAAACAAAAAATTGGCGAAGGTGCTAATATTTATTTTTACAATTAACTTATCCGCCCTTTTGTTTACCAACTACCTTTTTGCTTGCAATAAGACAAGCTACACAATCTATGATCTCAAAAATTTTGAAAGCGCTGTAAGATACATAAACGCGGAGACAGACGAAGATGATTTGGTTTTCTCCGGAGACACCGCTATTTTATCTGAAATTAGGGCCAAGAATGCGACCTTCTTTACCTCTCCCTGGAATTTCAGGGAAAGAATGGAGCCTCATTATTTCTACCCCGGCATAGAAAAAAAATATCCTCCTTTCTCAAGGCAAAGAAAGGAGGAAATATTTGCTCTTCTCCAAGAAAACAACCCTGTTTTTATTTTGGGGAGTGATAGATTAACTTTTAAAACATTCTTCAGTCCGGCAAACCACAAGAGCAATGAACCTCTAAGTAATTTCCTTGCAAATAATTACAAACTGGTTAGAGAGTTTGATAATATAGAAATTTATAAGCTTATTCAATAGCTTTCTTTCTCTCTGCTTTTTTGATGTATAAGAGACCCAGAAAGCCATAAACAAACACCGGCAAAAGCATAAGGATATGATAGTTTACGATAGTCGGCAACACGTCATTGTACTCATAACCGACTGACACCAAAAAATAAGCCCACCCGCCTTCGAAGATACCAAAGTTGGCAAAAGTTTTTATCGGCAAAAGATTAACAAGCAACAAGAGCAAAGATACAAAGATGAAAAGCCCCAGTCCGATTTTCAACCCCAGCATAAGAAAAATTACGTATCCGAATACGAGCCTGGAAAGCCAATAAATTAACGAGTAGAAAAACAAAGCGGCAAAAGTTTTTTTGGAATTCTCCGTAAATTCTTTTTTTGTAATAGAAAAAAACTCAATAAATTTTCCCGTTAACCTCCAATTTCTTAAACGCTTGCTGTTTTTGAATTTATTAACTACAAATAAGCCGACAGCTCCTGCAACCAAGCCGGCGATTGTCGCAAGGGAGATGTAAAATATTATCTTGTTTTTCACCTCCGCAACAACGAAAAAACTGGAAAGTAAAAACAACAAATAAACGGCGGCGTAGTCAAAAACTCTTATTAAAATTAGCTTATTGGCGCCCTTCATTCTATTCACGCCAAACTTCTCCCTGAAATACTTAACATAAGAATACTCCCCCAGTTGAAAAGGAATAAGGGTGAGCATAAAATTACAAAAACATAAAATCCAGAAAAGAAGGCCGCTTTTTTTTATATTATAAACAAATGAATATCTTGCAGTATTCAAAGCCTTAACTCCGATAAACATTACAAGGCTGACTGCGGCTACTCCGAAACCCAACTGGCCAATATGTTCAAGAAAATTGTATTGATCCAGCTTGCTGAAAAGCAGATAGATCAACACACCGGAAATCAAATAGGGATAAAATCTTATTGTTTTTTTAATCAGTTTCATTGGTGAATTTTCTAAAAATTTCTTTATACTCTTTTTTGTCAATATTTTTCTTGTTTTGGATAAATTTTCTTTTTTTCATCATTATGGGCAACATCTTAAATGCGCCCCAATAGGCCTTGATTACTATAAGAACCATTCCTTTGGTTCCCACGCTTTTTGATAGCTTTTGCACTGAACTATTTTTTTTCTTTTTGAAAAAATAAGTTGCATTTGTTTTCAATTCTTCTTTTATGTATTTGAAAATATCCGCAAAGGAGTAGTTCTTGAAAACCACCAGAATCCCATTTCTTTTAATCAAAAAAGCTTTCAAGGGAGAAGCCGCTCCGCTGGTTTTTGAGTGGTAATGCGTTAATTCAGCTTTTGAACATAAATACGCCTTCCAGCCCAAAAGCCTCCCCTTCCATCCCAAGTCGACATCTTCGCCATAAGCAAAAAAATCTTCATCAAAATATTCTCCCTTATATTCGATATCCTCTAGCATCTCTCTCCTGTAAAGCGCCGCCACGCCGCCTGAGGCAAAAATTTCTTTTTTCTTTTGATAGTTTTCTCGATTTTCATTAAATCCTATGGACATCCCTCCGGCATAAAAAGGATCGTTGTTTTGAACAAACAAACCGGCGTTTTGCACCTTTCCATCCGGAAACAGCGCAAGACTGGAAACCATGCCGGTTTTGGAAGATTTTTCAATGCACTCGATCAAGCTGGTCAGCCAGTCTTTCTCTGTTTTTGTGTCGTTGTTTAAGCAAGCAACATATTTTGCTGTTCGGTCTTGTAAGGCTTTTTTTATGCCAACATTGTTTCCTTTTGCGAAACCGGTATTTTCTTTAAGGCAAATCAGCTTAACACTTGGAAATTTTTCTTCAATCAGCTCGGGAGAGCCGTCTTCGGAACCATTGTCTACCAATATTATTTCAAAATTAGAATAATTCTGATTGAGAAGGCTGCCTAAGCACCCTTCTAACCACTGTTTTCCATTCCAATTCACGACAATTATCGACGCTTTTTGATTTTTTTTACTCATTTAATCTGCAAGCTTTAAATATAAATCAGCTATATTTTCCAAGTTAAAATCATCGATTTTTTTGAGATTGTTCTTTGTCATTTTCTCTCTAGTATCTTTATTGAAGAGAATTTCTTCAATTTTTTCCGCTAATTTTTCCGCATTTTTTGGTTCCACCAAGTAACCGTTCTTCCCCTCTTCAATAAAATCCACTTGGCCGCCATTGTTGGTTGCGACAATCGGCAAGCCGGCCTCCATTGCTTCTTGCAGAACAATGCCAAAGCCTTCGTGCAGCGAGCTCAAGACAAAAACATCGCTATTGCACAAGTAGTGGAATTTTTCTTCATCTGAAACAAATCCAGGCAAAATCAATTTGTTTTTCGCGCCTTTTTTGTCAGCTAATTTTAATAATTTTTCTTTCTCCGGCCCCTCTCCGATGATGATCCCCTTTACATTTTTATCCAACTTCGATAGAGCTTCAATGAAATATTCAAATCCTTTTCGCTTGACCATTCTTCCAATTCCAACAATATACTTTTCGTCTCCTTTCAAGCCCAACTCATCCCTTGATTTTTTGGATAAATTGGTTTTTTCGTAAGGAAGCGGAATTATTTTAATTTCGTTCTTCGGTGAATAATGACTTATGGCATTATTCTTTGTATTGGAAGATTGGGCCACAATTACATCTGCTTGACTAAATAAAAACTGAACAATCTTTTTCAAAAAACGATGCCTATGAGGCGACCTTTTAAGGGAGGGATCATAAATATCGCCGCCATGTATGGAAAGAATATTTTTGAGTCTGAATATTTTTGAAATTAAAAATCCCAACGGACCAGTCGGCAAAACAAACTGAGTGTTAACAAATGCATATTTATTTCTTAAGCAAAGCCTGCAACACTCTAAAAATCCAAAGAACAAATAACTTACCATGGAGAGGTTTGAAGCAACGGAGTCATCTTTTCTGCCTATTGTTCTTACCCTAAAGACACTGATGCCTTCAACCTTTTCCTTCTTTTTTAACCCTTTTTTCCAACTAGTGACATAGTCTACTTCATAGCCTTTGTGAATAAATCCTTTGGCAAGTTTCTTACTAGCCACGCCTCCGCCTCCGCCCAGCGGAGGAAATTCGTAGTTGAGCATTAGGATTCTTTGGGGAGATTTGGTTTTTAGTTTTGAGTTCATTGAGTTATAAGTTGCTTAAGTTCTAAGTTCTAAGTTACTTGAGTTCTAAGTTGCCTCAGTTCTGAGTTTATAAAGTTCTAGGTTTTGAGTTCTAGGTTCTAAGTTCTGTGTTACTTGAGTTCTAGGTTCGTAAAGTTCTGAGTTCTGAGTGAGGAAGGTCATCTGTCATCGGTCATTGGTCATTTTATTCATTTAAGCATTTAAGCATGCAAACATTTAAGCATTAATAGTTTGTCAGTCATTATCGAGTCACTGATCGCTGGTTGCTGGAGTTGATTATTTGTAAATTTTTTTAATGGCGTATCTGTCTTCCACCTTGGAAGTATTGTAGTGATTCCTGATTAAAAGGTCAATAATTACCCCGAAGAAGAAGAACTGGATGCCCATAATCAAGAAAAAGGCTGTCAGCAAAGGCCAGGCTGAATCAGACAGGGATTGGCCTTGAAAGAAGATCCAAACTGTCTCGGCCGCGCTTACCGCTCCGACTATCACCAAAAACAAGCCCAGGCTGCCAAAGAGGTGCAGGGGGCGGTTGGAGTATTTTCGCCAGAACCAGATATAGAAGAGATCGATTAAGCCTTTGATGGATTTTTTCCAATTATATTTGGTTATTCCGGCTGTTCTGGGGCGGTGGTTGACGGCTCTTTGGCCCACTCTGGCTCCCTGCCATTTCAATAAAGCCACTACGTACCGGTGCATTTCCCCCCACAGCTCCATGTCTTTGATATACTCGCTGCGGTAAATCCGGAGGGTGCATCCCGAATCGTTCACTCCGTCGTTGATAAAAATTTTCCTCAGCATCTTGGCCACTCTGGTGATGGCAAGCATCCAGGTCGGGTCTTTGCGCTTTTTCCTCCAGCCGGCGATTACGTCCAAATTCTCTTTTTGCATCTGCTCGAACATAGCCGGAATGTCGGCCGGGTCGTTTTGCAAGTCCGCGTCAAGCGAAATGACGTATTCCCCTCTGGCCTGCCGGAATCCAGCGTCCATGGCGATAGACTGGCCGTAATTTTTCTTCAAATCCACTACAATAACATTGTCGCTTTTTTTGTGAATTTCTTCCATTTCTTCCAAGGAGCCGTCATCGGAACCGTCGTTGATCAAAATTAGCTCCCAAGAACCCATTTTGTCCATAACGGGCTTGATCTCCCCATAAAGTTTTTTGATATTCCCCTCCTCATTGTTGACCGGCACGAAGAGAGAGAATTTCGGTAGCTTATCCATTCTTTTCTGGTTAAAGATTATAATTGCCTGATAGTTCAAATTTGAAAATAAATTATTGCATTTAACTCAAAGCGCAAAACTCAAAGCGCAAAACCACAACTATTGCATTTAAGTCAAAAGTCAAAAGTCAAAGCGCAAAACCACAACTCAAAATTCAAAACTGTCCTATTTTTCAGAGAATGAATTGTAAATTCATCTTTAACTTTCTTGTTTTAATGATCATTAGATTAATATAAAACATTTTGCGTTTTGACTTTTAATTCTTCAAATATTGATAAAGAACCACTGAGAAGAAAACTTTTTTGAATTTCGATATTTGGTAATTTGGATTTGTTTAGGATTTAGGATTTAGGATTTAGGATTTTCCTTCTCTTTGGCTTTTTTCTTCGTCTCTCCCTCCGAGGGCTTGAGGTCTTTGGGAATTTCCACGATGAACCGGCTGCCTTTGCCGGGGCCGTCGGATTCGGCCCAGATCTTACCTTGGTGGGCGGTGACTATTTTCTGGCAGACGTAGAGGCCCAGGCCGGTGCCTTCGGTGTCCACGCTGGTGCTTTTGCTGCCTCGGCGGAATTTTTCAAAGACGGCTTCCAGTTCGTTCCCGGCCATGCCCCGGCCGGAGTCGGAGACGGTTATGCGGGCTTTTTCAGGGTTGTCTTTTACGGATACTTCCACTTTTCCTTCCTGGGTGTATTTAACGGCGTTGTCGATTAAGTTGGAGATGACTTCTTGGAGCTTTTCCTTGTCAAAGATAAAGTCTTCCATTTCTTTTTCGGGGGGATGGTAGGTTAGCCGGAGGTTTTTTTCTTTGGCTTCCAGTTCGAAGGTGTCCATTATTTTGGAAACCATCTGGGGGAGGTTGTTCTTCCGGAAGTTGAAGGTGAATCGGCCGGCTTCGATGCGGGAGATGCTGAGGAGGTCGTTGACCAGCTTGATGAGGCGTTCGTTGGAGATGTAGATCTTTTTAAGCACCCTGTTGATGGAAGCAGAGAGCTTGCCGTAGTCTCCCTCCATGATCATTGATATAAAGCCCTTGATGGAAGTCAGGGGAGTTCTCAGCTGGTGGGAGGCGATAGAGATGAATTCGTTCTTGGCCTCGTCCAATTGGCGGAGCTTTTTGTAGGCGCCCGAGAGCTTTGAATTGGCCCGGCGAATCTTGCGGTTGGTTTCCTCCAAGTCGGCGGTCGCTTTTTTGACTTCTCTTTTGAGTTTTTCGTTAAAATTGACCACCTCGGAATAAAGCTGGGCGTTTTCGATGGATATGGCCGACTGCCCGCCGATAATTTCCATAAGCTGCAGATCTTCTTTATTAAACATCTCTCCGGTTTCCTTGGGCCCCAGAACCAGCAGCCCGATTGTTCTTTTTTTAATATTCAGCGGGGCCAGGACCTCCACGCCCGCTTTTTCCATCATTTTAATTGTCTCTTTGGTGTCTTTGCTGTAATACAAGTCCTTGACTTCCTCCAGGATAATAGATTTGTTTTTTTCGATAAAGGCCTTGTGGAGGGTGGGGTTGGCCGGAAATTTTTCCTTTCCCTCAAGCTTGAAGCCCCTGTTGTAGCTAATCGTATAATTTTTCCCGTCATCGTCCAAATCCAAGACCCCGAATTTTTCAACGCCGAAAATTCTCCGAAAGGTGTCGTCAAGAAGCTTATAGATCTTGTTTTCTTCCAGAATAGTGCGGATCCGGTTCGTTGTGTCAAGAATTACCTTCCGACTGTCGTAAAGAGAGGTGAAAAAATATTTATTGGCCACTTTGTAAAAAAACTCGCTCAAGCGCGGATAAGCAAAAATGGCGCCGGCCAGCACCAAAAAATTAATAGTCAGGCCATAATCCGGAAAATACTCCCTGCTCAAAAACTTAATCCCGACCGCCGAACCGATCACCACCCCCAGCGAAGCCCCCGCCACCGAAGATCTTCTCAGCACCAGCTTGATATCCAGGAGACGATGCCTAACTATAGCATAAGAAATTATCGCCAGAAAGATTAGAATAAAGATAAAACCAAATGGATAGATTTCTATGCCATAATTAATAAGAAAATCAACTGAAGATAAGATATAGAAAGTTACCGCTATTAGCAAAAACTTCAATTGATATACTTTCAATTTTGCTAAAGACTGACTGGAGTAATAAAGAAAGAATAAATAAAAAATCCTTACAATTATAATTAAAAGAAAAAGAAGAAAAAACGGATGCAACATACCCGCCTTGGGATAAAGTCCCCAAAAAAAATTATGGTAACCATCTATGAAAAAATTGGAAAAAAGAAGAAAATATAAGAAAGCAACCGCTGTCATATGGACAATAATCAAGAAGATCCTGTTCAAGCTATTTCTTATGCCCAAAAAAAATGTCGCAAAATTATAAAAAGAAACTGGAATCAGAATTATTCCAACCCAGCCAATTTTTATTAATAAACTCGCTGAGGCGGCGTCTCTTGTTGGGAACAAAAGAAACCAGCTGAACTGCCATATAAATGTTGATATACAGACGAATAAAAACGCAATATTGGTTTTTGATTTTCTATCTTTTATTAAGACAAGAACACCCAAAATCAGAAAAAGAATTGAGCTTAAGAGCGGAAAAAAATTATAAATATTAATGGCTATCATTGCCTCGCTTAATTAGAGTTTAACAACAATTTTAAACAAAAATTTAGATCCGAAACCACGGAAGAATGTCATTTTGAACTTGCTTATCCGGCTTTGACGGGCTGCTTCCTCCTCTAACGAAATTCAGAGTCTATAAATTTACAAAAACGCAATTTCAGAAAGATCCTAATTTTTACCGCTTTAGCAACCCCCGCTATGATGATGGTCGTCGGAATGACGTTTCAAGGAGATTTCTATATTTTTCAATGGTTTAAGATCTTTATTATAAAAATAGCACAAATTGTATTTTTTTACAAAAAAAAGAGGCTCGCCGATTCGACAAGCCTCTTGTTGGGTGTGTTTAAATTTAAGCATTCCTCTTCACCTATTGATTCATTTTTTCTTCAAGAAGCCTTTTGACTTCTTCTATTGTCCCCTCCTTGATATTGTTAAGGTCTTCATTGGATATTTCGATTTCAAATTCATCACTCAGTTCTATCATCAACTCCTGTATAGCCAATGAGTCAAAACCAAGGTCTTCAAACGTTGACGCCTTTGATAACGATGAAACTTCTTCGTCTTCTAAGCTTCCTACTTTGGCCACTGCATAAAATATTCTATCCGTTATCACATCCTGCTCTATTTTTGTCATGGCAAAACCTCCTAAAATAGTATCAATTTTGACCTGAAGCAAAGCTTACCATAGCCATAAGCTTTTCAGGTAAATTTTCTACTTCTCCTTTATTGTTTACATAAACAATTTCCTGCTCTGCACTGATATTTATTATTTCTTTGGCTTTATTTTGCAGATCTTTAGTAGTGTAATCAGCCTGCAAGATAAAGCTAGCCTTTGTTCTTCCCATTCCCAATACCCTCATTTGAATGTATAACTTTTGACCCCTAAAAACAGGCTTGTAGTAGTTGTAATTAGCGTTGCGGGTAACCAAGCTATACTTTGCCCTTTTAACATCTTCAACAAAACCGGAAAAGAAGCCTACGGCTAGCTTTTCCCTCGTGGCTCCAAAAAGTTCTGCAATCTTTGAAACACTCAAATGCCCATAACAATCAACATACGGAGATGTTACTAGAAGTATGTATGGAAAATCTCCGCTTGTAATAGGATTGTATGTATACATATGTGGAACAGAAGATTCAAAAGCTATCCACTGTTCAATTATAGTATGCAGACCCCGCGGACCTTGAAATCTTGCTTCAAGAATAAAGCCGTCGCCTCCAAATTCGGTTCTATGTTGCTGGCTCCACTTTTTTACCTTGAGAGTTATCTCGGCAATATCGCCAAAATAAAAACTGTTTAGATATTTAACTTTCGTTTTTTTTATTAATCTTCCTTGCTCAAAAAAGTCTTCAAAATGATCGGGAAGATATCTTAAAACAAAAAGTTCTTTTACTTCTTGAAAGAGAGAGAGAAAAGTAGCCTGATAGACATTTCCTTCAGCGTTCGTGTGAGAAAAAAATATAGCTATTTTCTCACTAAAAGAACCTAAATTGGAAAGAGCTCGAAAAAAAGCGCTAGGGCAAGAATCAGTAATCCGAAAACCAGAATTTGCAAGAATATTACACATATACTACTCCTGTATTTCATCTTTGTTGGTTAACAAGATTTTTTTCAAAGAAACCCCTTCCGGGACCGCCCCGGAAAGAGCCTGGGAGGCGATTTTCGAGGGAAAACCGCTTCTCAAGCCCTTTTTTTGATCTGGTAAATTTTCAAACTCAGAACCATTTTTCCAAGGCTAAGCCTTTTGTTTCAAGGCTTAGCCTTGGAGAACTGAAAAACGATTCATTAAATTGGCGATTCCCGGGATTTAAAAAAATCAACCTTGCCCCGGCTGATCTTTGTTTTGGTTATTCAATTTTGAATTTAAAATCAAGCGCTAACCCCGCGCCTTCCCCGCTGGAAAAAATCCAGGCTTCAGCTTTTGCAAAATCATTTCGCTTGCAATGCTTCATAACAATACAAAATTAATGCTGTCTCCCTTATAGCATACTTTTTCAATTTTGTAAAGCAAACGTGAAACACCCTGAAAGTCCAAATCCAATTTTTACCCACAATAAGCCATTTCCAACCCCCGAAAACTGTAAAGCAAAAGTGAAACAGCTGGGCGATTCCACTTGTTATTATAAGCTTTATTCATATTTTTTTCAAAATAAAAAGGCGATACATGATAGTATCGCCATTTGAAAATTGGGGGGAGCGAAGAGATTTGAACCCTCGACGCCCGGAGCCACAATCCGGTGCTCTATCCTCTGTGCTACGCTCCCCATTGAACACAAATAAAAAGGAACAAAATAACTAAAAATATTTTTTTATCTCTTCTCTTCTGAGACTTTCCTGTTTTCTTGTTCGCAAATTCTTTATTTGAATCTCACCTCGTTTCAATTCCTCGTTACCAGCAATTATAACATACTCAACTCCTCTTTTTAATGCGTAATTGAACTGCCCTTGAAAAGAAGTATCCTCAAGAAGCGACACTTCGCAATTCAAGCCAGCGCTTCTAACTTCCTCAGCAATTTCCATGTATTCACGATTTAACTCGGAATCAAGCCTTAAAACTAAAACCTCTGTAATCGTTACTCTATCATTTTTTGCAAGACCCTTTTTGTTCATCGCCAACAAAACCCTATCCACCCCCATGGAAGCGCCGACTGCCGGAAGAGTTTTTCCTGTAAACCGCTTGACTAGATCATTGTACCGTCCACCGGAAAAAACACTCCCGATTTCGGGAAGATCGCTGAGGGTAGCTTCCATCACAGGACCATCGTAATAATCAAGCCCGCGCGCAATAGAAAAATCGATTTTTACATATTCTTCCGGAACATTCATTGCTTCCAGGTAATCGAGAATCCTACCTAATTCTTCTATTCCCCTTTCGGCATCTGCCACTCCTTTAAACATTTTCTTGCATTCTTTAAGCAGCTTTATGTTCTCCCCTTTTAAGTCCAAGAAAAACTCAACTTTCTTCAAAGCTTTTTGAGGGAGAGCGGGGTTGTCTGGCGAGTCATTTCCAGGCTTCCTGCCTAATTCTTCAAGAACTTTTTCTTTGCCGATTTTTTCCACTTTGTCCAGAATCCTAAACATCTGTTTTACAATGTCTTCACGGCTCGCATTTTCCCTATCTTTAATCCCAGCCACAAAAGCTAGTCCATTTAAAATTTTCCTATTGCTGATGTTGATTAAAAAATCATTTAGACCCAGAGATGATAAAGACAGATACATCATCTTGATTATTTCCGCATCTGCTATCATAGATGACGTGCCAACTATGTCAGCATCAAGCTGATAAAATTGACGATAACGCCCAGCTTGCGGTCTTTCTCCTCTAAAAACCGGGCCACAGGCAACCCTTCTCCATGGCATAACAATCCCTGTCCTGTCCTTGCTATTATAAGGATAGCTCGCAATCAATCTCGCAAATGGAACAGTGTGGTCGAAAGGAAGCGCCAATGATTGGCTGTCTTGAGAAGAATCTATAGTGAAGATCTGTTTTCCAGTGTCACTCTGCTCGCTTGATAGTGTTTTTAAGAACTCAACTCTAGGAGTTTCTATCGGATCATAGCCATGAGAGCGAAATACTTCTTGTCCTTTTGCAAGAATTCTTTCTTTTGTCAGGTAGTCTCTTGTTAAATAATCTATGAACCCGGCAGGTTTTTCAGGCTTAACTATTTCTTTTGACATATTTCTTCCTCCTGTTTTTTTAGACATTTAAATTAATTAAAAGTTATGAATCATAATAAGTTGAAATTAACCGGCATTTGAGAGTATAACGTAAAAAATTTAAAAACATGAGAGTTAATCGAATAGGGAATCTTTGATAAATTGCTCGCTCAATTAGATGTGAAATTCAATGTTTTTGATTTTAAGAGGAAGGCATCATTGGCCTTCCTCTTTGGTTTCAGTAAATTTGCGCCAACAAGTCCAGGAAGCGATCTGCTTGTCCGGCGAAGTTTCTTTTTGCAAAAGAACGAGCAATTTTATCGTCACTCAAGAGAGTGGAAATCGAATTTACCGGCGCCTTTCTGTTAGGTTCCCCCGCAAATTTAGCCGCATCAAGCGTGAAAAATTTTTTTCCGGAGGCCGAGCGCTGCTTTACCCAAGAAATGGCATGCCACCTCGCATTGGGTATAAAAGGTTGATTTTCCTTCATTATTTTAGCAATCGTTTTGCCTGAGGAGATTACATCATCTATTATGACAACATCCTTGATTCCCAGAAAAAATTTATCCCCAAATATTTTCTCTGCATAAATCCGCGGATCCTCCCCTGGACACCAAACTCTTTTGGAGAAAATTTTTTCCTTATTTCTCCACTTATCCAGCCATTCAAAGTTGCTCCTCAAAATGAACTTTTCAACAATTGATGCCCCGTTCCCGGGAAAAACTAATAAGCTTTCAGCCCGTGACAAATTGTTCCACAAATCATTTGCCAATAAATTTTCGGTCATCTCATCAGCTCTTAAAATTGTTAATCCAAAGTCTTCCTGAAACTCTTTTTCGGGAAGACGCAGGTCTTCCACGTCATTAATTAGGCAGCCTGGCATATTTTCCTCCCTTTGTTTGCTTTTAAGGAACTAAAAAACCCTTCTCTTTCAAGAAGGGGTTTATCGCAGGAGGATTTACATTAATCACGCACAACAAACCTCTTCTTGAAAGAGTTTGTCGTGATTATGTAAAATCAGGCTTGTTTTTAAAATTGCTTTAACCATTTTTATCTTTTATCATGCTTAAAATTTTTTCTACTGCCTTTTCACCGCTTTCTGCCGACTCTATTTTAATTCTTCTTCTTTCATCTAAAAACTTTTCAGCTAAATCCTGCGCCCACCCCTTTTGATTTTTGACAGCAACCACCGGCTTATTGTTGCGATAAGCAATAGCGATTTCCTCCAGCGTGCCCGCACCACCCCCAAGCGCTATTAATCCATCGCACATATTAACCAAAAGCAGCTCATCAAAACCATCCACTTCCATCCCTGAAATAACTTCTACATCAACAAACTGATTTGACTTGAAGCGCCATCTCCCCTTAATAACTCCAACCGTTAACCCGCCTTCTATTTTGGCGCCCCTTGAACTTGCCTCCATGATGCCATCTTTTCCGCCTGTCACAACCACAGCGTTTTTCTTTGCCAGTAAACGTCCAATTTTTTCCGCTTCAGCCATTAATTTCTTGGAAGCACCTTTTCCATTCTTGTAATCATCTTTCCCGGCAGACCCGATAACGCCTATTTGGTATTTTTTCTTAGCCCTTCTCATTTCGATTTTTTTTATTGTTAACTTCTTGAACTTTCCCTCTCAAAACAGAACCCCATGTCTGAAGCGTTCCAAGTCTATCCAACACTAGATCATACCCGCCTTTTCCGTCGTTAAGCCACTGCGCCACTCTGGCGACCGTTCTTGAGCTCAAACCGGTTTCCTTTTCAATCTTTGAGTATGACTCGCCTACCTTAAGCATGCCGGCGGCTTTCAATCTATTCGTAAATTCTTTAATTTCAGCTGCAGTCATCAAGTCCCGCGCAAAACAAGCCACTTCCTTTCTATCTTTTAGGCTTAGAAAGGCATCGTAAAGCCTTGCCTCATTTTTATTCATAATCCTAATTTTAATAAAATTACTTTACTTAAGTAAAGTATAATATTAGTTTTTTATCCTGTCAAGGGGGACAGTTTAACTTTCCAGCTAAATTCACAATTTAGCTCGGTCTTTTTTTGTTAATGAATCGGTTCGCGGAGTTAGTTCTGTAATTCAAAGTTATATGGAGGAAAAAGAAATTCAGCTATTTAAGAATAAGTGAATTGAGTTATTGACATAGCCTAAGCGAAAGATTTTTTCTTTCTTGGATAAAGCTTTTGTTGTTCTCTTATTTTGAATTTTTGACCAAAAGAACCCTTCCCATTCTTGCCACTCAACCTCTTTATTTTCCAACTTCAATTTATTAAAAAGTGAAACTAATACAAATTCCGGCATCACGGAGAAGTCTTTTGATGTTGATTTTTCCAATATCGTTTTTGCAGTTGATTTATTTAGTTTTATTCCGCACCAAACCCAATCAAAGTCTTTATCAAATAAAATTTTACCGGTGTCTCCTATTATTTTTTCAATTAAGTAATAATCCTTGGGATGGGTGTCCCAGGCCTTTTTTGAGCGGGCAAAAATTACAAGATCTTTAGAGGTTTCCTCTGAAATGTCTTTGATAAAGGATTCCTTGTGCTTCGATTCTAAATCAAAAATAATCCTGTCAATAAAGCCGAAATAAGCATAGCCATCCTTGGGCCGGTCTAAGAAAAGCTGCAGTCCGCTTCTAAAATGATCCCCTATTTGGGTATTCTCATCATTTTTGAATACAATACAACCATTTTTTTTCAAAAAATTTATACCTTCTTGATTGTCTTTAATGGTTGGAAAAGTTGCACTAACTAAAATTTCAGAAAAAATTTCTTTGAGCAATCCAATGTTTTTATTTAAATGATAGTTAAACTTTTTTTGCGGGTCGTGATAGGGAAAAATTAAAAATGGCTTCATATAAAACAAGAGGTTATTTGTTATTTATAAATTGTAATAATTTGTCGAATAATCAATTCATTCGGTTTAATAGTTTCACCGGTAAAATCAAACCAAACCAACATAAAATCATCTTTTTCTATTTTTCTTTCGTAGCCAATTTCTGGATCTTGAAGATAGATATATTCATCGTCTAAACCTGAAACAATACTATAATGACCATCACAAATATCTGACTCAGTGTAATCTTGTCTTCCTCTGGTAAACCAATCAACAATAACAGGGACTTTTTTGTCTAACCATTTTTCAATATCCTCAAAAGTGCTTTCATTTTTGATTTCTACTTTAAAACCAAAACTTTCCGCGGCTTTTTCAATGCCTTGATCACTCACCCCTAAATCTCTATCCCAGTTCATTAAGGAGGCTAGTTCATCCTCGCTTTTTTCAATGCCATAATAATTTAAAACCATCTTCAAACTAGCTGGGCCACAATATCCCATATTTAATTTTTCCTGAAATGGTTTGATGTTTATTTCCTTTTTCATTTTTTTAAATTTTAAATCATTCCAATTTTTTTGATCAGTTTTACAAAATTTAAGGGATTAAATAGTCCAGTTTTAAAATTTAACTAACTTTATGCAAAACAAGGCCAAAAATTTCTAGACTTTAAACCTCTTTTATATAATACCCAAACAAAAATGAACATACCAAGGTGCGTTCATTGGTATATTCTATATGAGAGGATTGGGTGTTTTTGTTCTCTTGAAGATAAAAACAACTATTTGTTTTTTATTTTCTTCCCTATTAGATTTTGCGAAATCATTTCGCTTCCGATGCTTCAGAACAATACAAAATTCCTGAAACTACTGAAGAATGTCTGAACTTGTTTACCCGGCTTTGACGGGCCGTGTCCGTCTTTGGCAGGATTCAGAATCTATAAATTTGCAAAAATGGCTTATTCAGGGAGATCCTGATTTTCATCAGGATGACATTTTAAGGGGATTTCTATATTCTTCAGTGGTTTCATAGATCTTTTTTACATATTTTTTCTTTTCGATGTTTTCGCAGTCTAGCAAGAAAGCGATTAGCTTCAAAACGGCCGGATCGTAAAGGCCTTTTTTTGCATTCAAAAATTCTTGGCGGACTTTGTCTTTTCCATAAAAATCAATGAGCTTGAAAATATCCTCGAGGCTTCCATAAGCAAGCACCTGATGAACAATCAGATTGCTATCCCTTTGAGCATCCAGTTTTTGATAATCCAGAAACCAAAAGAGTTTGCTAAAATCAGGTAATTTGCTGTTTTTACTCATAAAAAAATTATCTGTTATTATACTTAGTAATTACGCATTTAGGCTTTTCGTTTGCTAAATTATACATTAAAGAGGCGCAATCGCGTAATTCCTGATACTTTAATTTTACCACAAAAGAAATTTGACATAAATGCCTCAACCTCCCCGGCCCATGATGCCGATGAGGAGGCCCAGGAGAGCCATGGCGGCGTTGATGATCCAGAAGCGGACAGTCACCTTGGTTTCAGGCCAGCCAAGGGCTTCAAAGTGGTGGTGCAGAGGAGCGGAAAGAAAGATTTTCTTTTTGAAAAGTTTTTTGGAAGTCATTTGCAAAATCACCGAGCCGGATTCCAAAAAGTAAATAAAGACTACAAAAGGAAGTACCAAAACGGAATTGGTTAGCATGGCCACCACGCCCAAAGTCGCCCCGAGCGCCACCGCGCCGGTGTCGCCCATAAAGAACCTGGCGGGATAAAAATTGAACCAGAGAAAAGCCATCAAAGCTCCGCCGACAACGGAGCAGAAAGCGGCCAAATCTATTTTGTTTTGGAAAAAAGCAATGGCGGCAAAAACGGCAAAGGCTTGGGCGAGCACTCCCGCGTTCAAGCCGTCCAGCCCGTCGGTCTCGTTGGAAGATACGGCCATGGAAATGATCACCAGCATAAACAAGGGGATATACCACAATCCCAAAGAAAAGTCTCCTACCGCGGGGACATGAAGCATGTCCCAGCCCAGCTTGCTGAAAAACCACCAAGCGCCGACCGCCGAGATGACCAGCAGCCAAGTAAGGCGAACGGCAAACCTCATGCCGCCTCCCTTGTTGGTTCCGATTTTTTTAACGCTCATAAAATCATCTGCCAACCCGAGAATAGCAGTAGCAATCAAAGCAAACATCGGCAACCAAGTCTGGCTTCGGCTGAGAAAATTAAACCTGCCCGCCCACTGACTATCAAAAACCGCTTCCAAGAGAGGAGTGGCAAGCACCATAATTGAAGCCAGGACCAAAACGGTTCCCCAAATCAAAATCCCGCCCATGGTGGGAGTTCCCTCCTTGTGGGAATGAAGCTTGTTTACGTAAGAAAGCTTTTCTCCGCTGACCGAATTCCTTTTTATCTTGATGCCGATTTTGTATTTATACAAAAAGTGGCTCAGGATGGGAGTCAGCCCCATAGCGAAAACAAAAGCCATAAATCCCAAAATGATTATTTTGGCAAGAGATAAAACTTCGGGAATGGTTTGAATTTGAGCGAGATGCATAGTTTAGAATCTTGAATTATGAATCTTGTATCTTGAATGATGGTATATTGATATAAAGTTGAACAAAGTTGAAATTTGTGGAAATTGGGAAATTGGTTTATTGGTTTATTTGTATAATGGTATATTAGGAATTAAATTCATTGCCTCATTGTTTCATTGTTAAGCTACTATTTGATTGAAATTTATAGATATAAATGATTATGTTTAGATGTTTAAATGCCTTGCCCCGTGTGATCCCGCTTTGCGGGAGAATTTACGGGGTTCAAATGCTTAAATGATAAAATGTTAAAATGTTCGTATGTTTAAATGATAATATGATAATATGGAAACCACTAAAGAATGCCATTCCAAGCTTTCTTGTCCGGCCTTGACGGGATTCAGAATCTATAAATTTGCAAAAAAGGCTTATTCATGGAGATCCTGATTTTCATCAGGATGACATTTTAAGGGGATTTCTATATTCTTCAGTGGTTTCAAAATGCTTAAATGATAAAATGTTAAAATGTTCGTATGTTTAAATGATAATATGTTTAGATGTTTAGATGTTTAGATGTTTAAATGCTTAGATGCTTAGATGTTTAGATGTTTAAATGTTTAAATGATAAAATGATAATATGCTTAAATGTCTTCGGGCCATCGATAAGCTTGGAAGGTCCATTTCATTAGGTTTTTCATGTCCTGCCAGCGGTAGTAATCGTCCAGAATGACGCCGATCACTTGAATATCCTTATCCTGAGGGTGATGGGCGCCGGTCATTAGGGATTTGCCGGCTTCATAGGTAAAACCGGTTTTACCTCCCGTGCAGTTGGGCATCTGATCAAGCAAGAGGTCGGTGTTTATCAGCCGGTGAGAGATTTCGCCGTCGGCTGAATAGATCTCTTTCCCGTCAATTTTCATTGTATCCCAAATTTCATCATATTTCAAAGAGTAAACCGCGATTCTGGCAATATCATAGGCGGTGGAGTAGCATCCGCCCGGATTATCATCTTCATCCAGCCCGGAGGGATTGCAAAAATGAGTGTCTCTTAACCCGAGTTCTTCGGCCTTCTTGTTCATCAGCTTGGCAAACTCTTTTTCACTGCCGGCAACATGCTCGGCCAAGGCCACCGCGGCGTCATTAGCACTGTTCATGACCATCGCTTGAAAAAGATTCCAAGCCGAAATTTCCTCTCCAACTCTTAATCTATTAGAAATACAATACCCGCTGTTGGGACATCCGACTTTGGTGCCGATCTCAAAGGCCGCCGAGCGACTGATGGTGACTACCTCATTTTTCAAATCATCAATTTCTTCCAAAACCACTATGGCCGTCATAATTTTGGTCAAAGAAGCAATGGCTCTTCTCTCTCTGGCGTTTTGGTAGTGAAGAATCGTGCCGGTCTCGGCATCAAGCACTATGGAGGCCTTGCCTCTCACATAAAAATTTCCAAATTCCTCTATTTTGCGAGGCGCCTCCGGGCTCCCCATCAGCAGCTGCTCGAAAGTAATATTGGCGCTGTTTTCAAACTCTCCGGCTTCCGCTCCTTTCACGCTGATATTCTTCTCGAGCGCTTTCTCGCTCTTTTCTTTTTGGTTAAAAATGCTTTGAACCGACTTCAAAGAAGGAGAAACAAAAAACCAGCTGCTGGCGCCCAAGACCGCCAGTGCAAAAAAAGAGTATTTTATTTTTGTTTTGTTGTTCATCAATAATTAAATTAAGCTAATTTTAAAACGATTTTAGAAATATTAGAAATAGACCCGATAAAACACAAAGCACAGACAATGAGGCAACTCAAAATTCAAAACGCAAATCGCCCACCGCCTTGCGGGGTCCCGCTTTTAATTTATCATAATTAAGGTAGCGGGAAAAACCACAGCCTAAAACTGAAAACCCTTTCTTGGCAATAAGAGCATGAAAAACAAGGATACTTCTAAGCAATCAAGCAAGGTGCAATGATAGAAACTCAAATAAACAAAATGAATATTAATTAGGGCCTGCCCCGCAGTGCGGGGCAAATAAGGTAAAACATTTATATTTTTAAAGCGGTGTGATTATACGCTCCCGGACAGCTCTTCCTTGGAGAGTTTATCATAATCGGGCAAATCTTCCAACTTGTTCAGTCCGGCGGACTTCAAGAAGTCAAGGCCGGTTTTGTAGAGAAAAGACCGGGAGTCATCGGGGTTCTCTTCTCTTTCTATCAGCCCCTGCATAGCCAGCTTTCTAACAATCAAGCGGCTGTTTACTCCTCTTATGTAATCAATTCCCGCTGTGCTGATTGGCCCCCGGTAGGCTGTGATGGCAAGAACTTCAAGAGCTGGCCCGCTCAAAGCGGCTTCATTTTTTTTCTGGTGAAACTTGGCAACCGAATCCGAAAAACTCTCGCTTGTTGCCATTTGAACCCGCTTCTCGTCCCACGCTAAAGACAGGCCCGAGCCCCTTTTTTTATAGTCCGCGGCAAGCTCTTCGATGCTCTCTCTGACCATTTTTCCGGACACTTTCAAGTGCTTGGCCAGCGAGTGGATCTCCGCTCCCCGGGCGTCGGAAAATACAATTGCTTCTATTTCTTCCTTTATTTTGTCATTTTTTTTCTCAGGCATGATGCGATTTGGAAAATTATCTGTTTTTAATAATCATTTCGGAAAAAAGAGCCTCTTGCTCCAAAATTATGGTTCTTTGCTTTACCAGTTCCAGCACTGACAGAAAAGCCGTCACAACTTCGGCGCTGTCTTTGCAGTTGGAAATCGTTTTGGAAAAGGCCACCCGGGCTCTTTTGCTCAAGACTTTTTTTATTTCTTCTATTTTCTCCTCTATTTTAAAGGCGTCCGGCAAACGTTTCTCTTCTTTTTCCAACTCATTCCGCAACCGGGTCAGATCATTTCTGGAATTCAAGTAAGCTTTGGCCAAGAGCTTCGAGTCTATGTTGATCCTGTTTTCCCGGCTGCGCTTCCATTTTTTTCCGCCGGGATCTTCCCGGCGGCTCCATTTGGCATTTCCCGCCAAAAGCCTCCCGCCCAAATCATCCGCCGCTTTTTTGAATTTTCTATACTCTTGAAGGCGGAATTGCAGTTCTTCAATATCTTCCTCTTCTTCTTTTTCGAGATTGAATTCCGGCAGCAAGGCTTTTGATTTCAAAAGGGCCAGCCTGGAAGCGATCCAGAGAAACTCGCTCAAGTTTCTCAGCCTTGCGCCCTCCTTCTGTTTCTTCTCCAGATAGCTCAGATATTCACCCGCCACCTCGGCCAGTGAAAGCTTGGTTATGTCCAGCCGGTTCTTTTCAATCAGCTTCAGCAATACATCCAGCGGACCTTCAAATTGAGGCGTTTTGATAGAATACATAATAATTAATCTTTAGAGTTTTATGCGAACCGATTTAACACAGATTGGTTGAAGAGCAAGATCCGCAAAATAATTATAAAATTCTAAATCCCTAAATTCTAAATTCTAAAGAATATCAAAATTCAAAATATCTTCTTGGATATTTATTTTGCAGTTGTATTCGAAAAAATTTTCAGCTGATCGCTTTGTTGCACTCCTCCGCCATTCCTTCCGGAGTAATCTTGTTTTTATCCATTACTCTGCCTGCTCCCAAGGACTTGGCCTTTTCCAGCTCCTCCTTGCTGTCTGTCTCATCGGCCAGAATAAGGATGGGGGTCTTCTTGTTTTTCTTGGTGTGCCTGATTTCGTTGACAATCTCGGAGCCCTTTCGATCCGGCATCATAATATCGGTTATCACCAAATCGTATTGATTCACGCCGACTTCGGAAATCCCCGCTTCCCCGCTTTCCACCGTAGTTACTTCAAATCCTTTGTTTTCCAGTTTAACTCCGAACACCTCCGAGAAGACGCTTTCATCTTCAATCATCAAAATACTTCCCTTGCCGGACCGCCTCTCCGGCTTTGCTTTTTTCTTCTGATCACTCTTCCGGCTATTTTCTTTTTTTGTTTCTTCTCCTTCCGGCGTCTTGGAGTAGTCATAGCCGTCCTCATCCAGTCTTTTCATTATTTCATCCACCTTCTCCACAAGCTGGTGAGGCGTATATTCCGATTTGGCGATGAAGTCGTTGGCTCCCATTTCCTGAGCCTTGGCCTGGTTGTCCTCTTGAGCCAGATTGGAAAAAGGCACAATCATAACTTTATCCAAGCTTTCATCCTTGCGCGCTTCCCTGATAATCTCAAAGCCGTCCATTTCAGGCAAAACCAAATCCAAGAGGACCAAGTCGGGTTTTTCCTTTTTGATCTTTTCCATTGTTTCCGTCCCGGTGGTGGCTTTAATAACTTCATATCGGCCGGAGTTTTCAAATTTTTTCTGATAAATTTCCGAGAGCATGGGATCGTCCTCCACGATGAGTATTTTCTTCATAATTTTAAATTATTTTTTAACCCCCTCCCTTGAAGCTATTATAGCAAAAAAAAGCAAAATTGGATAGAACTTATTGATCAATAAGAATTTTGAATTTTGAATCAATTTTAAATTATCTAATTTCAAAAATTTTAGAATAATTAGAATAATTTTCCAATACACCAATATACCAATCTCCCGCCTCTCATTTCTCAACTTTGCATACTTTCACTCCATCAAATTCCGCCACTTGCTTCAGGTCGAGGCCTTGCCAATCGCAGGTGCCGTCAAGCACTACCGGATTTTCGAGTTCCTTTATCTGAGCCGGATCCTCCAATCGATTTTCGTTGCCCACCACTACCCACTTGGAAAAGTCCTCCGTTGGATTGCTTTTATTGTGGTATTTGATTCTGTCTTTGTTGAAGTAATAGCGGGTTGTCGTATAGTCGAACGGATTGGAAGTGACTATGGTGGCGTTTTCCCAGCCGCTTTGCTTGATTAATTGAGCCGCTTGATACCATTGAGTCTTGTATTCAATGGGCTTAAGGTTCAGCATCAAGAGCCCGAAGACAAAAAGGGCTACCAGCCAGCTATACTTGCTTCTGAACATGGCCACTGCCATTCCAGCAAAAAGAAGATAAATCATAACCGCCGCCGGCATAAAATAACGGGAAACGTATAATTTGATATTAAAGTGAGAGGCGATAATCAGAAAAGCCAGCGTTCCAAGAGAAACCAGCCCCAAGACAAAAAATTCCTTTCTTTTTTTCTTTTTTAGCCACGCTATCGTAAAAAGAGCCGTCATAAAAACCAATATCGCCAGCCCGGCAGAAGAACTGTCAAAGAAATACCTAAACGGATTGGCTTCCGGCACGCCACCCACTCCCGGCGGATGGCCGAAAAAGAATATCTGCAAGGTTTTCGGAATATCGCTTAAGTGCGAAGGATCAATCCATCCCAGATTGCCTTTCATCATATGACTGATGAAGACGTTTATCCAAGTAAGGAAAAAGGCGAAAATCACGCCCGTACCGGCCCAAAATTTAATGCTTTTGAAGGCAGCCTCTCCCAGGCTCATTTTTTGGAATATCTTTCGGTAAAACAGAAACGTCAAATAAAAGATGATGAAGAAAAACAGAGCTAAATAATGAGTATAGAATGAAAGTCCGCCGAAAACGCCCCACAAAATCCAATCGCGCCACTTGTCTTCTTGGAGAGCCTTCCAAAAAAACCAGATAGCCCAAAGCATCAAAAGCCCGAAAAGCGCGTACATTCGAGCTTCTTGGGAATACTGAATAGCAAACGGGGACACTGCTCCCAAGGCGGCGGCCAGCAGTCCGGCTCTCCGGTCAAACATCTTCTTGCCGATCCAGTAAAGGGAAACCACCGTCAACAAGCCCAGAAAGACCGAGAAAGACCGAATTCCGGCAGGAGAGTAATCAAACAAAGAAGCCCAGGGCTTCACCAGCCAGTAATACAAAGGGGGGTGGACATCGTCAAAAATCATCTGATTCATCTCGCCCCAAGAGTGCTTCAAAAGAATCCCCGTGAAAGCCTCGTCATACCAATAGTTTCTAACCTCCAAAACCGGGCTAACCCGCAAAAACAAGGCCGTTAAAAAGATAAATACAAGAACAATTATAGCGCTGCGCTTATTTATTTTCATTTTTTTATTTTAAAATTAATTAAAAATTGTTCCATTGTTATATTGTTCAATTGTTGCATCGATTACCAATTAAAAGAATAATTAAACAATTTAGCAATTGAACCCCGTAAATTCGCTATCGCTCACACGGGGCGAGGCATCTAAATATAATTTAGCTTGTGAAGTTTATAAAGTGTGAAAGTGGAAAAAGCCACTTGTCACTCGTCACTAGTCACTAAAATTTAGCGACAAGGAGGAGGAGGGGGTGATTATTTCTATATCAGCAATAAAATAATGCAGTAATCATTAAATTACTTTGAAATAATTTATTCAAGATTCAAGATTCATAAAGTCAAGAGTAAAAAAAGTGTTCTGTCGTAAATATAAGTCACCTGTCACTAAATTTTCATTTTCCTAACTGATGTTACCTTTAAAGGAGAATCAGAAGTCTGACTTCTGGTTATTTCATTCAAAATTTAGTGACGAGTGACGAGTGACGAGTGACTTTTTCCTTTCCCACTTTATAAACTAAATTATGCTTAAATGTTTAGATGTTTAAATGTTTAGATGATAACATGTTAACATGCTAAAATGACTTTATTTATATATCGCCTTCCCCTTGACCCGCAGGTCAATATAATTCAGATTTTCCCTTTCCTCCGGTTCAATTCGCTCTTCCAGGAGCTTTTTTAACAAATTGACTTGCGATTGGGCCGTTTGGCCGATGTTGAAATAAACTTCCCAGCCCTGATCAGTCTTTACCCTCAGTTCTTTGGACACTCTTGACGGCGTTTGCATTTCCCTGTCTATTTTAACATTTAATTCTTTTTCCAGCCACTTTTTCGATTGATAAGCAAAATCGATCATCGAACCGGCCTTCATCCGCTCGCCCTCTTCAACAGCGGCGGATTTCTTCTCTTTAATGATCAAAAAATTATTGATTTTTCCATTGTTCAACTCTTCCTTTTTGGCTTTCTTGAAAACTTCCCCGCCGCTGTCAACCAAAAAATACTCTTCTCCGGCTTGCCAGATCGCTATGCTTCCTCTCGGTTCTGCTTTCAAAATAATTTTCCCGGGAAATTTTTTCTCAATTTCTACTTTTTTTATAACATAAAATTCTTCTTTCAAAAAACTTTCCAGCCGGTCGGCCGAAATCAATATTATATTTCCGCGCGGCAAAAAGCTAAGTTTTCTGCCCCTCAAAAATTCCTCTGTTTTGTCTTTTATTTTTTTCTTATCCATTTCCGGAGAATGGACAACGGCATTTTCTATTCTCGCGTAATCGGAGAAGAAAATAGTCCAAACGGAAACCGAGAGAAAAGCCAGGAAAAGAACCCGGACAAGTATTTTTTTAAAATTAAAGCCCAGGAAAAAGCTTCTCTTTTTAATCTTCCTATTTTTCTTTTTTCTTAGCATTTTTTTGTCTTTTGCTTTTGTTTATTCTATTTCTAATCTCCCCGGCGGCCAGCTTGGCCGCTACGTAGGCATTTATGTTATGCCGCCCGAAAAGCTCCAATTTAACGCTTTGTTTTTCTTGTTTAAATTCCCAGTCAAACGATTCGCCGGATTGAGTTCTTCTGATGTTTTTAATCCTGGCTTCCGCGTCCGGATCTCGGCCGAAAAGAATAACTTTGGATCGAGCCTCGCCGGAAAGGTTTTTGACCCTGGCATCGTCGGCATTTAAAATAACCGTTCCAGCTGGCGGAACGGCCTTTACCAAAAGCTGCATCTCCTTG
This sequence comes from Candidatus Moraniibacteriota bacterium, assembly GCA_034522495.1. Classification (GTDB taxonomy): domain Bacteria; phylum Patescibacteriota; class Minisyncoccia; order Moranbacterales; family DUUL01; genus JAXHLG01. The sequence goes on from JAXHLG010000002.1 coordinate 1,006,855, forward strand.
GCTAAATCATCTTCCAAGCAGTCGTTGTCGGGGAAACTTTTGTTGATGTTGGAAATTACCGCCGCGCTGGGCTCCACTATGGAAAGCAGATACTTCATATCCCTTTTCCTGTTTACCCCCATTTCCAAGACCAGCACCTTGGGAAAGTTCCTCCCGAAAAGGGCGATAAAAGTGCCGGTTATCAAGATGTCGCACCACTTGAAAATGGAAGAGTAGCCCGAAGGAAGAAAAAGAATCGCCAGTGGAAGGCCGATTTCTGTGTTGAAACTCCGAGGATTGCCCCTGACATTGCCGTTTTCGCTGAATTCTTTGATAATCTGGTTTTTTATGAAGGTTTTGTTGGTGGTTCCGGCAACCGAAACAACCATCGGCTTGTGCCGCCAAAGAACAATCTTGGTTATAAATTTTAAATATTTTTCTACTAATATCCTTCCAAGTTTCTTCATAATTTGATTTTAGTTTAGGATATTTCTTTCTAGTTATATCTCTCTGTCACACCTTCTTCTAACACACCTTCAAGGTGTGATGGATCACACCTTGAAGGTGTGTTGAGGTTTGTTGAGCTTTCTGGCGAAGAATTTATCAGATAGCTTAAGGGCATTTCCGCAAACAATTATCATCTTAAACTGGCTGAAAATTAGGCATATTTTCTGCTCAAATAATCCTTTATTCTTGCAAAAGATTTTTCAATGTCTTCGTTGCTTCGGCCGAAACAAATCCTGAGATGATCTTCTCCTTTCAATCCAAATGCCACTCCGGGGACCAGCGCCACCTTGGCTTCATATAATAATTCTAACGCAAAACGCCAAGAAAGTGAACTCTTTTGATAATCTTTCATATCATATTGATTGCCCGCTTTGGAAGATTGAAGCTGATCAGCCAATTTTTTGGTTATTTTCGGAAAAGCAAAGTAAGCAGCTTTAGGTTTTTGGTATTCAAACCATTCCGTCATGTTGTCCAAATAGCTGCAAACAATGTCCCTTCTTTCCAAAAACTCGCTTTTGAATTTCTCCACTTCGCCTCCTGCCATTTCCAAGGCGGTTAAGGCTCCCCACTGAGAAACCACCGGAGCGCAAGTGACCAGCACGTCATGCACCGCCAGAATTTTTTTTGCCAAGTCCCTCTCTGCGGCCAAGAAGCCCACCCTCCATCCGGTCATCGCGTAAGACTTGGAAAAAGAAAAGATATATATGATCCGGTTTCTGAACTTGGAAAATTGAGCCAAAGAATAAAAATCCAACCCGTCATAAACAAAATCCCTGTAAACTTCGTCCGAGAGAAGATACAGATTGTGCCTTTGAGCCAGCTCCAGAATTTTCAAAAGCTGGTCGCGGGAATAAACCGTGCCGGTGGGATTATTGGGGTTGCAAAAAAGAATCGCCCTTGTCTTGGATGTTATCTTTTTTTCTATTTCTTTTACGTCCAAACTCCACCCTTCTTCCTCATTCAAGGGAAAAAAGGCGGGAGCGGCGCCGGCGTTTTTTATGGCTTCCTGGTAAGAGGTATAAGTAGGATCGGGAATAAGCACTTCCGAGCCCGGCTCAACCAAGGCCAGCAGTGAAGCGGTGATAGCTTCGATAGCGCCGGCCGTGACGATAATTTCCGATTCAAAGTCATAATAAATCCCCCTTTCGGCCAAATCCATTTCTATCGTCTCCCTGAATTCCAGCATCCCGGGAGAAAGAGAATATTTGTCCACTCTTCCCTCGGCAATGGCTTCGCAGGTTTTGCGATAAATACACTCGGGGGCTTTGAAGTTGGGAATCCCCTGCGCCAATGAAACCACGCCCGTCAACTTGGAAGAGCGGATTTCCATTTCTTTTATGGGAGAAAGTTTGAGAGATTGCATTGCAGATTCTTCAAGTAATTATTGAACCCTGTTTTGTTATAATAATACTTTTTCTTGGTTTTTTATTGTTCCATTGTTGCATTGTTTCATTGTTTCATAGCTAATATAGACATCAACAAACCACTGTTGCTCGCTACTAGATTTTAGTGGCCAGTGACAAGTGGCCTTTTCCACTTTCACGCTTTATAAAATTCACAAACTAAATTATTTTTGAATGCTTAGCCCGGCCGTTAAATGCTTATGTTCGATGTTTGTATGTTTAGATGCTTAAATGTTTGTATGCTTAAATGCCTTGCCCCGTGTGATCCCGCTTTGCGAGAGAACTTACGGGGTTTAAATGTTTGTATGTTTAAATGTTTAGATGTTTAGATGTTTGTATGCTTGTATGAACCTCACTCCACCGTCACGCTTTTGGCCAGATTTCTGGGCTTGTCCACGTCATAGCCCAGGCCGACTCCGAAATGATAGGCGAATAACTGTAAAACTACCACGCTGAGAAATGGTGTCAACATCTCCAGCGTTTTGGGGATGTAAATAACCTCGTCCACCAGATTGGCGATTTTTTTATCTCCCCGGGTAGCCACGGCCAAGACTTTCCCTCCCCGCGATTTGACTTCTTCCATACCACTTGCCACTTTGGAATAGACACTGTCCTGCGGAGAGAGAAAAAAAGAGGGAAAATCAGGATCAATCATGGCAATGGGCCCGTGCTTCATTTCCCCGGCCGGATAGCCTTCGGCGTGGATGTAGGAAATTTCCTTGATTTTCAAAGCTCCTTCCATGGCAATGGGGAAATTATACTTCCGGCCAAGATAAAGCCAGTTCTTGTATGGCAAATACTTTTTGCTCTTTTTCTTAATTTCCCCGCTTTGGTCTAAAACATCTTGAACCAAACCGGGTATTCTTTTTAGCTCTTGGGCGATCCTCCTGGACATCACATAAGACATGGATCTTTGCCGGCCCAGGCTTAACGCCAGCAACGCCAAGACCGCCAGTTGAGAAGTAAATGCCTTGGTAGAGGCGACTCCGATTTCCGGTCCGGCATGGTTGTAAACTCCGGCGTCCGTCTCTCGAGAAATGGTCGAACCCACCACATTAACGATACCCAAAGTCAAAGCGCCTTTCAATTTTGCTTCTCGAAGAGCCTCCAAGGTGTCAGCCGTTTCTCCCGACTGGGATATCGCCAGCACGGCGGTTTTCTCGTCCAAAAGAGGTTTGCGGTAACGGAATTCGCTGGCATACTCCACCTCGGTGGGAATGCCGGCGTACTCCTCGAGAAAATATTCTCCGGTTAGGCCGGCATAATAGGACGTCCCGCAACTGACAATCACCAGCTTTTCTATCTTTCTCAATCTATCCTGAACCGGAGCCAGGCCTCCCAGCATCGGGTTGGAATCTTCGCTGATAAATTTATCCACTCTGCCTCGGATAGCATCCTCCACTGCTTTGGGCTGCTCAAAAATTTCTTTTAACATAAAATGCGGATAACCTTGTTTTTTCACCTCCTGAGCCGACCAGGTCAATTCTGTGCTTTTTTTGTCCACGCTTTCGGATTGATTGAACACTTCAAAATTATCCGGAGAAATTTCGGCTATATCGCCGTCTTCTAAATAAACCACCTGCTTGGTGTAGTTTATAATCGCCGAAGCATCCGAAGCTATGATGTAATCTTCATCTCCCACTCCGATTAGAAGAGGACTTCCCTTTCTGGCAGCCCAGAGTTTGCCGGGGGTCTTTTTATCCAAAACCGCCAGTCCGTAAGTCCCTTCCACTTTATTCAAAGCTTTTTCCAAGGCTTTTCTAACCGAAAGTTTCTCGGCAAATTCCTCCACCAAGTGGGCCAGCACTTCCGAGTCTGTTTCCGATTTGAATTTATGGCCTTTCTTTTCCAGCTCTTTTTTGAGCTCGCGATAATTTTCTATAATACCGTTGTGGGCGAGCCAGATTCTTCCATTTTGTCCGCTGTGGGGATGGGCGTTTTTTAAGGTGGGTTTTCCATGAGTGGCCCAGCGGGTATGGGCAATGCCGGGTCCTTCTTCAATGTTCAGTTTGGAAATCTTTTTCTCCAATTCGACCACTTTCCCTACCGCCTTTTCACACACTATCCCGCCATTGCAGGCAACTGCCAGCCCCGCGCTGTCATAGCCCCGGTATTCCAGCTTTTTTAAACCTTTTAACAAAACAGGAAGAGTTTTTTTTGATCCTATATAGCCTACTATTCCGCACATAAAAAAATTTATTACTGGTTATTGAAACCACTGAAGAATGTCACTCTGAACTTGTTTACCCGGCTTTGACGGGCCGTGTCCGCCTCTGACAGGATTCAGAATCTATAAATTTACAAAAAGGGCTTATCCGTGGAGATCCTGATTTTCATCAGGATGACATTTCAAAGGGATTTATGCATTCTTCAGTAGTTTCGATTATTCTTCCGAATTATAACATTTTTTTGGAAAAGTTAATAGAATTGTATTATGAATTTTGTATCTTGTATCTAGAGTCTAGAATTTTAAATAGCTGGAAATTTTATTCCAGCGAGCGCAGAAGCCGAAATTCCTTCCGCCTCCATATGATTGATAACCAAAGGAAATATGTTTAAATGTTTGTATGCCTTGCCCCGTGTGAGCGAGAGCGAATTTACAGGGTTAAAATGTTAAAATGATTATCGGCCTTGACAGATACTTTCTTTTGTAGAATAATTGGGTAAAAGAATTTTTGAAACAAAAATTGCAAAAGGAGGTAACTTCATGCGATGTTTAAAACTGATCAAAATCGCTGTGGTTTTTGAAAACACGCTACAAGGGCATTTTTTCAAACAAGCTCTTAAGTCTGAATCAAGGGAAAATAGGCAATGCCAGCCTCTGGTAGTTCTTTTTAAGTTCAACGAAGCCCCTTGCTTAGATGGAAGCTACGAAGCGGTGGTTCTTGATCAAGAGCCTATCGACGTAGACCCTGAAAAAGCTGACCTTTCTTGTGTCAAAAACATTTTTTGGCTAAACGGAAAGGGGGCCGCTGAACCATACCTGTTTCATATCAACAGGTTGAGGAATAAATTTCCTTTTGAGGAGCATATTCAAAAAGCTGCTAGGAATACTCCTATGCACTAATTAAGTTCTTCAATAGAGGCCGGTCAATGACCGGCCTTAAGCTTTTTTTAGAAACAATTGAACCCGTAATTGAACCGCTTGATTTTAAAAATTTCCCGCTGCTTGCCCCTTGCTTCTTGATGCAGCAACACACACTCCCGCCTTGCAGGCCTTTCAATCTTCCGCTCCTTTTTTCCTGAAAACCGTTCCAATAAACCTGTCCACTTCTAAATTGCTGTTCAGCTTCAAATTGTCCGGCTTGGCTTCGATTTCTTCGGGATATTTCCAAAAAAGATCAAAGTTGTCCGGCTTTGAAATGGATGAAGAAAATTCAGTCTCGGCTGAGCCGGACTGCTTCTGAGCCAGCAAGGAGTAATAGTCCGTTTTATCCTTGTTTTTATCCACGTCCACCTTGAAAGGCAATCGGTATTTATAGGTAACTTTGACCTCTTCTTGAGGAGAAACATAGACCCAGTTGCCAAAAACTGTCTTGTTTTCCGCTCGGTAGATCCTAGTTCCGGTTTCTTGATCGATTTCCATGGATTGCTCCAGTTGCGCCACCTGAGAATCTTTTTGAAATTTAAGCTTCTCATAATCCAGGGGAGCGGAATTGAATTCTCTGGTGTGGCCCTGCACATCCAAAAGTTTGCTGCCCTCGGGAACATAAACTCTCATGTAGTTGGCGTTGACTTTATTGTAAAATTCATACTCGGAGTTGCCGCCGTTGTGTTTTCTGGTGATGGTTACCGTGTCAACAATGGATCCGTCCGGCTTGATTTCAGCATTGTGATCAATTTTCTGATCTATCACTCCGTCGGTTTTGAATCCGTTGATATTGGAATTAACTACCATCAAATAATCCTTTTTGGTGTCAAGCACTTCCCCGGACCAGCCCAGCTGGGAAACCAGGTTTTGAATTTCGTGGTTTCTGGAATAAACAAGGATGTGCTTCTGATCCAGCGCTTCGGAAAAAACATTCAAAGTCTCGGCAATGCCCTCCAAATCCCTTTTGGCAAATACCTTGTCTAGAAGCTTGGGAGCCATATCGGCTATAATTTTTTTAGGCTTGTTCTCTTCTTTGTCATAATCGAATTCCACCTTGAACTGGGTTTTATCCACAAAATTTTCCGCCGTGAGAGTGGTATCGTATTCCGGCATCTCTATCGGTCCGGTTATTTCCAAAAGTTTTTTAACCACATCCGGAGTAAAAGTTATCACTCCGTCAACCGTGGGGCCTCCGGTTTTCTCGTAGAACCAAGAAATCTTTTCCGCTGAAGTCGGAAAATTGGGAAACCAGTTGGAGTCGTGAGTGGACCAAGCGGCTGATATTTTTTGAATAGGCTTGGGCGGAATAACATTAACGTCCAGCTGGCCGTCGGGATTGAAAATACCGTCAATAAACAGCTCTTCCACGTGGCCTTCATGCACGTCCAAGACTCCGTAACTGCCGATAAAGCCGCCCGTAGCTCTCATCTCTTGGTTGTTTTGAAATAAGAATAAGTACTTCCTCGGTCCGTTGTAGCCCAGCAAATCCTTGAAAACAAATTGATTCTTGTTCAATTCTTCAATGTAGGCGATAGCTTGAGGCAGAAATTCTTTTCCTTTTTTAAATTCGTCTCTGTATCTTTCCGGCACATCCCCGGGGTTCACTTCTTGCAGATTATGATTAGCCTTTTTCAGGTGTTTTCCGGCTTCGGCCAAGTCTTCATTTATATGGAGAAAAACATCTCCAATGCCTTGCTTGTTCCCTTCTTGCGATTCCAGGGGATTTTCAATTTTGGATATTTTCTCAACCGTTCCCCCCAGTAAAGAAGCGGCCTCCATAAGTTCTTCCCCAGCATTCATCAGCTTCTTGCCGCTGCCGATCTTGGAAAGGAAAGGAACGTGAGAAAAAGCCTCCATCATATTGCCCCCCAGCTTATTTATCCTTTGATTGGCTTCTTTTATCTCTTTCTTGGCTTGGTTTAAGTTTAATATGGCTCTGTCGATGTTTTTGTTTTCAAATTCTTCTTTGGCTTTGGCTATGTGCCGGGACGCTTGCTGTCCTTTTACCTCTACGTCATCTTTTAGCTGAAATCCATAGGAAGCAAAACGGCCGGAGAGAACAATCAAAAAAATTACCAAACATACGCATCCAAACGAGAAAGCCGGCTTCCAAAAACTTGTTCCGAAAACCCTCCCGGGAGCGGCTGACAAAGCTTGCCGCATATTTTTCCAAGACGCGGCGACCTGCCGACTCTTCAACTCTTTTTGATTTCTCCGATAAGCTTTTTCCTTCTCCTTTTGCCGCCTGGCTTCCTCTTTGGCTTCCATCTTCTTGAGTTTCTGCCACTCCTTTTGCTCGGCTTTTCGCTTCTTTTCTTCCTCTTTTTGCCTCTGCAGAGCCAGTTTTTCCTGCTTCCTCTTTTTTCTTTCCAGCTGCTTCTGTCTTTCTCTTTCTTCTCTTTGGCGCTGTTTTTGAAGCTCTTCTTGCTTTTTTTGGCGCTCTTTCTCCTTTTCTTGCTCCTGCCTGCGCCTCTGGAGAATCAATTTTTCCTGTTCGCGCTTTTGCTTTTCTTCTTCCTTTTTTCTTTGGATCGCCAGCTCTTCCTGTTCGCGCTTTTGCTTTTCCCTTTCCTTTTCTCTTTCTTTCAAAAGCCTCCGCCTTTCCATCTCCTTTTGCTCTCGAGCCCTTCTGGCTCTTTCCCATCTCTCTTCCTCTTCTTTTTCCAGTCGGCGCAATTTCTCTCGATAAAAATGAAGCCTTTCCTCGTTTTTAGCCGCTTGTTTTTGTCCAAAAATATTCAATCCCGGATCAGTTTGCTTTTGTTCAAACAGGGAAATGATCTCTTTTAAGGATTTCTGCTTGGCGTTTTCTGTGCGTTCAGGGGGAATAATGTGATAAAGAGGCAATTCTTCCGAAATCTTGCAGCCGAGATAATAATGCCTTGTTTTTTTTATCTCGTTTTTTAAGCTGGCTATTCTTTCCTGTATTTTTTTCTCTTGGCTTTTTCTTTCAATTTCTCTTAAATTATCTTTCTTTTCAGGCTTGAGGCCTTCGCTTTCTGCCGGTTCTGCCGGACGCGGCCGCCTCTTCGATTCCATTAAACCAGCTTTTCTTTCGAGCTTTTTTTTCTTTTCCGCTTCCCTGGAAGCCAAGAATGAATCCCTTCTTTCCCTGGTTTGCCGGAGCTGTCTTTTTTCCTCCCGGATTTGCTCAAGAATCCATTGATGCCTTTCTTCTTTGGAAGAATTCCTCAATGAAACTTGCTGAGAAGCCGGTTTGTTTTTCAATATATCATCCAGCGGAACATATTTTGCAGAAGCTTCCTGCGAAAGCCCGTACTTTTCCCGAATGGAATTCAGCAAACGCTCTTCGGCCTTTTTTTCATTTTCTTTTTCTTTTCTTTCTTTCTGTCTTTTCAAAAAATCCTCTCTCTTTTTTCTTTGTTCCTCCAATTTTTTTTCTTCCTCCCTTATTCTCTGCCTGGTGATTTCCTCCCGGCGCTTTTTTTCTTCCAATCTCCTTTCGGCCAACTTGTTCACTTCAAAGAATTCCCGGGAAGGGTTTTTCCAGATATCGTCAATCGGAGCGCCCGGCTTGGCCTCCCGGAATCCACTCTCGCGCTGCTTGAATTCTTGCTTGGATTCAATCCTTATTTTCTCCGGCAAACCAATATATTTCTCCGCGTCAAAATCTCCCCGCTCGTTAACCGGCCTAACATCGAACATCTGCGGTATCACATTGTTCTTTTGTTTTCTTTTCTTCATTGCAGAACTTTTTTATATACTTGCAATGTTTCCCGGGCGTTTTGCTTCCAGTCAAACAGCGGCAAGCGCTTCCTTCCTTCTTCCAATGTCTTTTTTTTCTTTTCCGGATTTGATAAAACTTCTTGAATAGCCTTTTTTATCGAATCAACGTCTTCCGGATCAAAATACAACGCCCCCTCCCCGAGAATCTCCGGCATTGAAGACTTGTTCGAACTGATTACCGGACAATTGTGGGACAAGGCCTCCAACGGAGGCAGCCCGAACCCCTCATAAAGAGAGGGGAAAACATAGCATTCAGCCTCCCGGTAAAAGGCTCCCAGGTGTTCATCCGGTATGAATCCCGGCAAATGAATTCCGTCTATTTTTTTCTTTTGGATAAAGCTTTCCAGTTTTTCATAAAAAAAGTCTTTTCCTCCCACCAAAACCAGATTCAAACTTTTTTTCCGTTTTTGAATTTCCTTGAAAGCCAAGCACAGCCTATCCAAATTCTTGTGCGGATAAGCGTTGCCCACATAAAGCAAGTACGGTTTCACTATATCATATTTTTTAAAAATTGTCTCGGGCGTTTTTCGATTTTCTTTTTCGGTGAATTCGCATCCTTCTTTTATCACCTCTATCTTCCCGGGGTTGATTTTAAAATTTTTCAATATATCCTTTTTGGTGAAATCAGAAACGGTAATAACTCTTTTTGCCCGCTTTACAGCCAGAAAAATAACCAACCGATAAGCCAGAAGCTTGAACATATAGTAAGCCTTGCCGAGGGTGGTGTTCTTGAAAGTGGGATAATGGAACAAGATTAAGTCGTGGATAGTAACTGCAAACTTTCCCCGGTAAAAAACCGGGACGTTGAAGTGCCCGAAGTGCATCAAGTCGAGCTTGTATTTGTTGAGAAAAAAAGGGAAAAATAATTGCTCCCGCCAGCCGTACCAATCAAAATCGGCCAAAACCTTCTTGAAATTTCGGCTTTTTGGGTGAAATTCATCAAAGTTTTCTTTTTTCAAAAAAACCAAGTACTCATTCTTCGACCCCCCGTCAATTTTTTCCAAATTTTCCACCAGCTTTTGCAGATACCGTCCCAGCCCCTTGACCTTCGGTCCGTAAAAGCGAGCGTCGATGCCGATTTTCATTGGGTTTTTTTAGTAATTAAAGTTATCGTTTTCTTATCACTAAAATTTTATAAACTTCAAAAAAGCGATCAATAAAATAAAGATACAAGGATACAAGAAACAAGGGTACAAATAAATTAGAAATTCCAATACTCAAAAGTTCAAACCTATTTCTTTTTATTTTGAGTTTTGTCGATAATAGAGCACAAAATATTTTTTATTTCTTTGCCTTCTTGAATCAGATCTCTCATCCTTTTTTCAAATTCTGGGTTGGCTTCTTGAATTAACTCCAACCAATGAAGAGCTTCCTTGGCTTCTTTTCTGGCAATTCTTAGCCTGTGAATAAAATCTTTCTTGCCCAATGCATCATTAGCTTCCCTATAATTAGCGCCTATTGAGCCGGCTGAACCTGTTGCTTGACTTTTGAGTCTTTCATTAATTGAATTTTTTGGCAGGGCCCTGCAAAGTCTTATGACTCTTTTGGCAAATTCTGTAGTTCTTTCTTCCAAGTCATATTTCGGCTTGTTTTTAGATTCAGCATTATTGTCATTCATCTACTCGTTTGAATATTTAAAATTTTGGTTATTGGAATTTGTTTGTATCCTTGTCTCTTGTATCCTTGTATCCTTGTATCGTTATATCTTGTCTCTTGTATCCTTGTATCCTTGCATCGTTATGTCCCTGTATCCTTTTTTGTATTTTTCACCTTTGCGTCTTTTTTACCTAAGCTCTTGAATCTAAGATTTTATTTATTTATTTCTATTTTCCTGCTTTTTTTAGAAATCTGTTTGGCTCTTTCCGTTCCTCTTTTCTTGTATTTTTCATACACTTTTTTATCTTTTAGCAACAGCTCCATGCCCAGGAAGATTTCGTAAGAGCGGTAGGGGTTGATCAAAACCGCCGCGTCGCCGGCAATCTCGGGAAGAGAAGAGCAGTGGGATGTTATCACCGGAACCTTGCAGGCCATTGCTTCCAAGGGAGGAAACCCAAATCCTTCAAACAAAGACGGGTAAATAAACAATAGGGCGCCGGCATAAATATAGGGCTTGTCATTTTCTTCGATAAAATCGGTAAAAATTATTTCCCGTCGATACTTGCTATTGCGCACTCTTTCCAAAATATCTTTCCAAAGCCAGCCCCTCTGCCCGGCGATAACCAATTTTACATCGTTCTGCTTATACCGGTCTTTCCAATGCTCAAAAGCTTCTATCAAAGCGCTAATGTTTTTCCTGGGTTCAATGGTGCCCAGAAAAAGGAAATAGCTTTTCGGGAGAGCGTATTTTCTCTTAACAGCTTTCATCTCTTCTCTGTTTCTGATTTCTCCGGAGAAAATTTTTTCCTTGAAAAAAGGATAAACAACCCTGATCCGGCTTGGGTTGATTTTGTACAGATCCTTCAAATCAGCCGCCGTGGAGCGGGAAACCGCCAGAATCACATCCGAATCCCTGCATAAGCGGCGAGGATTGACAAAGAAATGCCAAAGCCTTCTTTTAAAAGAAAAAGTCTCCGGCAGCCTTTCAAAAGAAAGGTCGTGGACGGTCAAATATTTCTTGCATTGATTGCTCAACCGGATAAAACAAAAGTTGGGAACAAAAAAAATGTCTGTTCCGCCGAGCATTTTGTCCGCTTTCGGCCAAGCCAAAAACCAGAAGCAGAAATTCAATATTTTATTGGGTAATTTAAATCTTTTTACTTCCACATTGCCAATCCCCTCTAACCACCGAAAATTTTCTTTTATCGGCTTAAAGGAATTGGTGAATAGAATAATTTGATCGTCTTTGCAATGATCGGCTAAATATTTTATCAAGCCTCTGGTATATTCTTCCACGCCCGTGTTTTTCCCCTCCTGCAGGCAGCGCGCGTCAACTCCTATTTTCATGGCTATTTTCTTCTTTGAAGTAATGAACAAACAGCGTTAAAAAAATTCCCGCCACCAAGCCGGCGACAGCTGAAACCGCCAAATAAAGCCACACGCTTGGCTGGTTTTTATGTACCGCAAGATTCCCGTATTCCAGCTTAAACCAAGTGGGATCGTCCTTGTCGGAATTCAAAACCTCCGCTTTGTTATCCAGAGCGGTTTTTAGAGATTGAAAAGCCGGATTGATTGCTTGTTTTTCCAGGCTTTTATATTCCACTTTTACATAATTGGAACTGGGCTGGCGGGCCTGCAGGCTTTTTATGGAAGAAAAATTCTCCCCTCCTTTTGCCGAAAACTCTTCCCCGGCTTCGACAAGAAGCCCGGGATCGTTTATCCAATAGGTGATGTTTTCCGCAAATTTCTCGTCGGCCTGAAGCCTGTAAAATTGGTCATGCCTGTATTCTTCCGTCTCTTGATAATTTTTCCTGTCAATGTTTACGGAAAATGAAGCTTGATAAAACCGGGATTGGTATTGCCAAAGAAAAAAGCCGGCCAGCAAAAAAATCCCGACGGCAATCCAGATTAAGCGCCGGTGTTTTTTTAATAATCTTATAAACTCCTTCAGTTCCATACTTTCATTTTTTAATCGACATTGCGCGATTTTTTTCCCACTTTCCAAGTCTAAGCCTTGAAAAATGGATTTTGGCTTCAGTTGATCTTCTTCTTTTCCTCTACAAAGTTGAGCTTCAAATCTTTTTTCAGTATCTCCTCTTGGCTGTATTCCCCTTCCGGCGTAATGACCCGGACGCTGACGGGAACATCTCCCACTCCGGACTGTTTTTGGATCAAAAGCTTGTAGTCCTCCTTGACTTTCTCCGGCAGGGAGTATTTTATTGTAGCAGTTGTTTGGCGATTCATCAAGGCATGAAAGATAAAACCGAAGTATTTGCGCCCGTGGTTTTCCTGAATGTTGGGATAGCTGACCATTTCCCGCTCCAAAAGTTCCGACCCCTTGGGAACATAGACTCTCAAATAGGAATGGTAGTCCGTGGTTCTCCAGTCGCCGGTAACGGCGTTGTGGGTATAGGTTATCTTCAAATTAGCCGTCGGTTTCTCCCCGGTCAAATCCACCGTGTAGTCCATTTTCCTGTCAATGTAATAATCCGACTTGAGAGCCCCCAAGTTGGAGTCCACGGCCATCAGGTAGTCTCCGTCCCACTCGCTGTCGACCTTCCCTGTCCAATTGACTTCTTCAGCCATTTTCTGTAATTCCTGATCTTCAAAGTAAAGCTGAACGTTTTTGTTTCTCAATTCCTCCAAAGCCAGATCGGCCAGCTTTGGAATATTTTGCACGGTAACCAGTTTGTCCACCATTATCCGTGCCATCTTCTTCAAAATCAATTTCCTGTCTTGAACATTGATGCCTTGATATTTGAAATTTCTCTCCACTTGCTCTTCCAGTTTTAGCACGGCGTTCTCGCTATTGTATTCTCCCGGATAGCCGGGCACTATGACCGGACCCGTTATTTCCAGAGCGTCATTCAACACTGAAGCGTTAACAGCGATAACTCCGTCAAAATTGTCATTGCCTCCGGCCAGGCGATAGAAATATTTGATTTTCTCTACGCTGGAAGGAAAATCGGGATAAAAATTGGAGTCTCGAAATTTCCACCGCTTGATACTCATCATCCTTTCAAAAGGATAGGGCGCGTTTACATCGGCTTCGATCCTCTGGTCAAGCAAATTAGCATCTTCCACAAAAAGGGACGTCACGTCTCCGTTCTTGACCTTCACCACCGCGTATTGCCCCAAGAAACCTCCCGCGGGCCTCAGTTCCATGTTGTTTTGCAATAGAATCAGAAATCTCCTCTCCTCTCCGTCCTGGGAAGTGAATTCCTGAACAAATTTGTCAACGGTCTGGATTTCCTTCTTGGTGTTTTCTTCCATCGGCAAAAACCTGGTCACTTTTTCAAAAGCCGATATGGAAGTAGCCAGCAACTGCTTTTTGTCGGTATCTTTAAATAAAAAAAATCCCCCGAAAACAATCCCCGCCAACAATAGAAACATCAAAGTAATAACTATTTTTTTCATTTTTATATTCTAAAGCTGATTACGATAAAAAGATTAACACAAAATATATGGAATGCCAAATCAGATTTTATCATTTTATCATGTTAACATGTTAGCATTTTAGCATGTTAGCATGTTAGCATTCTTGAGTTTGCATGTTTAGATGTTTAAATGTTTAAATGCTTGCATGTTTGTATGTTTGCATGCCTTGCCCCGTGTGAGCGATAGCGAATTTACGGGGTTTGTATGTTTGAATGTTTAAATAAAGATTCAAGAATTTAGTGCCCCTTTTTTAAAAAATTAAGAGCGTTTCACAAAAATTTCATTGGGGGTTAAATAGTTAAGCGATTTCCTGGGACGGTTATTAAGTCTTTCCTGCACTAACAGTATATCTTTTTCCGTAGCATTCGCAATATCTCCCTTCTTGGGAAAATATTGCCTAATAAGTTTGTTAAGATTTTCTACCCCTCCTTTCTGCCAAGAGCAATAAGGATCGCAGAAGTAAGAAGGGACATCAAAGTTTTCCAAGGTTTCCAAATGCTTAGCATTTTCTCCTCCGTTGTCTCTGGTCATGCTTTTAACCCAAGATTTAGGGAAGCCCTCTATAGTATCCGCAATAGAATCCTCATTCTCCATTGCTGATTTGCCCCATACTTTGTGAAGCCGGCAAAGCATTCCCTTTCTTTCATATTTAACCGATAAATTCTCTTTCTGTTTTCTGCCGAATTCCACCAAGTCTGTTTCCCAGTGCCCATACTCTTTTTTCTTGTCTGCCTCTTTTGGCCTTAAATGAATAGAAACCCTATTTTTCAGCTTATTTCCTTGCTTTTTGCGAAAATATCTTTTCTGCCTTTGCTTTCTCCCAACTCTTAAATGCCGGTAGAGTTCTTTGTGCTTTTCTGCTCCGTTGTAGATATAGTCATAGATACTCTCATAGCTAATAGTTTCCATAATCCCCGGAGGCGGTTCCTCTTTTAATCTTCCAGCAATCTGTTCCGGTGACCAATCCCCGCTAATTTTTTTCTCCACGTATTCTTTCAATTTCCGATTCTTTTCTTTATCCAGTTTTCTCTTGTTAGTATTTTTAGCCCTCCTTTCCATAAAGTACTGGGCATCTATTGCTCTGTAGGGCAGATGCTCCCCTGAATTTCTTTTAATCTCTCTTTTAATGACAGAATAATCCCTGCCCAATTTTCGAGCTATCCAAGCTTTCTTTCTTTTTAGCCTCAAAGAAACTTCGATTATTTCTCTTTCATAAAAAGTTATCGGCTGCATATTCACAATTAATTATTAGCTGAAATCTATTGCGAATATACTACTCTTAATCTTGTTTGAGAAAAAGGGGCACCGGGGTTTGAATTTGGGAAATGCCTAAGCGGTGTTGTCAATTATTATAATGCTGGTATAATTAATTCTGTTTTTGCTAAAAATTAAAATAAAACTATGCAAAAAGTGCAGGATATTTTTGACCAGCTGGAAGAAATTAAAAAACAGCAGAAAGAGATAAAAGAAGAATACAGAGATGCTCTTTCCAATGATGATGAATACGACGGAATCAAAGAGCAAGTCAAAGAGCTCAATGACAAAAAAAAGCAAATTGAAACCAAAATCCAAAACCAAATGGGCCAAAGATTCCAGCAGCTGGAAGAATTGAAAGACAAGCAAAAAGAATTGAAACAAATGCTTTCCGATGTGGCTATGAACAATTTAATGAACGGAGAAACCATTGAAGTCAAAGACGAGGCCAACACAATTTACGAACCCCAATTCAGCGTGACTTTCAAAAAAACCAGCGCGAGGAAGTGAGAGGCGGGATGCGGTTGATACAACTTTGCAAAAATTGTGTTCGCTGACGCGGAAGAAATTAGGAGATCAAAAGAAATTAAAAGAAATATATATTTAAATCATGATTTAAATAGGCCCTGCCCCGCAATGCGGGGCAAATAAGGTAAAATATTTATATTATTAAAGCGGTGCGATATATTTCTTTAAAATCCAGGACTCGCGCGTTTCCATTCGGAGAGTAAAACAAGGTTTTTTAGCGGAATTATCTTTCCGGGCTTTTTTAAACGTAAAAAATGAAGGGGGTAAATGAAACACTTAATTCTTGTAAATATTTCCCACTGTTAGTTTATGAAAATTCGCTGAAGATTTTGTTGGATTTCACCCTTAATTTTTCTTCTTTGCATCATGAGCTTGCTCTAAGCGTTGATTCCACCATCTCCGCCAAGCCTCTCCTGGCGCTCCAGCGGAGTTTTTTGGCGGCTTTGGAGGAGTCGGCGATCAGCTCCGCCGGGTCTCCCTTTCTGCGCGGGACAAATTTCCGGGGGATCTTTTTGCCGGACTGTTTTTCAAATTCCCGCACCACTTCGAGAACCGACTGCCCTTCTTTGGTTCCAAGATTAAAAACGTCAGACCCTTCAAGTTCCAACGCTTTTAAATGCGCTTCCACCAAGTCCGAAAGATGAATATAATCCCGAACACCCGTTCCGTCCCTGGTTTCATAATCATCCCCGTAAATTTGCAGCTCTTCTCTCTTGCCGCTCAAGACATCCTGAATTATGGGAAAAAGATTTTTGGCATACGGATCCAGGTAGCCCAGGCCGTGATCGCCGGCAACGTTGAAATACCGCAGAGACACGAATTCAATGCCGTGAATCAGTTTATACCACTGCATCAATTGCTCGCAGGCCATTTTGGTGTAGCCGTAATAGTTAATCGGCTTCAAGGGGTGATTTTCATCGGCGGGACTATATTGCGGATCTCCATAAACGGCGGCCGAGGAAGAAAATATTATTTTGGCAATGGAGTGCTCCACCATCGAATCCAGCAAGTTAATCATGGCTCGGATATTTTCCGAATAAAGCGGAGCGTCTTCCATGGATGCGCCGGCATCCTTATGAGAAGCAAAATGAATAACCGCGTCAAAGTTTTTTTCTTTAATAAAATTTTTTAACTTTTCCAAATCCAAAATGTCCAGCTTGATGAAGCCGGCCTTCTTGTCAACTAATTCGCGCCGCCCTTTGGATAAATTGTCCACCACCTCGACTTGATACCCTTTTCGGCACAAATCTTTTACACACGCCGAGCCGATATAACCGGCCCCGCCGGTAACTAAAATTTTTTCCTTTTTTTTCATTCGTGTTGTTACCCTTTAGTTTTTCTTATCGTGTTAAAAATCAAAAAACCTACAACGATAAATACCGTGATAATAGCCGCCGCTGGCAACCACGGCTGATTTTGCAGGGCACGATTTTCCTTTTTGTCGCAAGCATCCCCCACGCCATCCAAGTCAGAATCTCTTTGATTTCTGTTAACGTTATCCGGGCAGTTGTCCTTGCTGTTAATGATGCCATCCCGATCAAAGTCATCGCAAGCATCACCCCGGCCATTTTTGTCCACATCAACTTGATCCTCATTGGATATCCAAACGCAATTATCAATTTCGTCCGGTACTCCGTCTTTATCCGTGTCAGCTTTCACATATGATTGATTAGCATAACTTGATGGCATGGATAGATGCCTGACTCCCTGATTTTTTCTTAAGTTGGGAGCCTCACCTGTTTTTGCTTCTACCTGCCTATCAGCATTAAAATAAATCTTGTAGTTATTGTTGGGATGGGCTAAGAATCGCAAATGGGGCTGTTCATTAAAATTTCCCTGGCTTAGGCCTAATTTCAAACCCGCCAGTCTCAAGGGCTGAATATAGCTTAACTTCAAAACAAACCTTCTACTGGTTGTTTCAGGAAAATTGATAACACTGGAGTTTAATTCTTTCTCCACCAAAACTGCCTTGACGCTATCCTTTTGCCCCGACTCCACTTGAGCAGTTTCGGGTAAAGCAACATGTTTGGCTAACATCAAAGTTAAAGAAGACATACTCCGGAACTTATCAAAAGTTATTTCAATTTGCGCTCTTTTTTTGTTCCCGTTTTTAGAAGCAGGATACTCTACATATTTTTGATTTTGATTATCGACAAGAAAGCTTATATCCTTTTGCCTAACTGGGTCGGTTATAGATACAGAAATATCTTCCATTTCATTTAACAATAAATAAGGCTGGGGTTCTTGATCTTTCTCTCTAATTACAGCTACTTCATTATTGGCGCTTCTCTGGAAACCCATCGGCACATCAACCACCGTAGGAACAGAGATGCCTAAATTATTAATTTCCATCATTGATTGAAAAGCTTGTTCTTGCTTTTTTGTAAAGCTTGTTTGTCTTTCATCCGCACCTACGCCATAGCCGATCAAACATAAGCCCAACACCGAAAAAAATAAAGGGGGGGTTGATTTTTTTATTTTCATATAAATGAATTATAACTTAAAACAAATTACTCACCAGCGTTTTTATTTTCTATTCCAATTCGATTCTCTTTGATAAAGGCAGTACTTATCAACATGGCACCAATTACAAAAAAAGTTATTGTCTTGGTAACAAGAGCCATTTGCCAAAACTCCACAAAGATTAAGCGAGCTACCACCAAGGCAAATAATATGCCTCCGATGGCTTTAAGGGAAGCATTTCCATCTTTTTTGCCTTTAATGTAAAAAAACAATCCGGCCACCGTATAAATCATTAAAGCAATCATGCTGGCAATGTATTCCCGATCCATAAAGTGAAATCCTATCCAAATAGCCGCCATTAGATAAGCCCCGCCAATAATATTAAACGCGTGATAAGATTGAATTTTTTCTTCCGACTTATGCTCGTCGGCGCTTAAAAAGATTTTGCTTAAAAAAGCCAAAATAAAAGAAGATGCTATCATGACCACCAAAATCATAAAGCTCAAAATCTCTTGCTCGCTTGGATTGCCCCCGCCCTCTAGCAGCAGTTCAACAAAATCTTGAAAAAACATTCCCATAGGGAGTAAAAAGAGGGCTACAGGAAGGAGATGATGGCCGCCTTTTCTTTCCTGATTTTTGAGAGCATACATCCACAAAAACGCAGTTGCAATCACTTCCAAAGTATAGGCAATAATGAGGACATTACCATCAAATTGGAGCGCAGTGGCTACAAAAATCAGAAATAAAGAAACACTTCCGTAAACCCAAACCGGGGACTTGGAGTTGGAAAGATAATACAAAATATAAGCTCCCAAGCCAAACCCTAAGGCTCCGATTAAAACAAGTAAGACCTCCAATAATCCGCTGGCAATCATCAAACACCAGACAAGAAAAACCACCCCTAGCATTCCGGCTATAAACATATCCTTACCGGAAGGCTTTTCTTGTTTTAAAAGAGTTGCTATGTTAGCAACAAAATAAAGGCCGGCAAAGGTAAAAATAAATATTACATTGACCAAATTTTCTTCCAGTCCCTCATCTAGATGATAAAAGGCAGAGTAAAAAAACACAAAAAGCAAGGAAAGCAAAGTTAAATTATTCCAGTTTGTTGATCTCACCATCCACAAAATACCGGCGGATAGTACGAATAAATACAAGAAAACCATGATAATATCTGCGCTTTCAAAGACAAAAAGAGGGACAGCGTTGCCGAGAATAATAACCACAATGGCCATCGCTTGGTTTTGTTGAAACCAGCTCATAATAGAGAGAAACACTACAACACCCAGCATTACCACCAGCGCAAATGAAGGAGCAAAAAAATCATATACCTCCACGCCCGCCATGATGGTTATAAGCATGGTAATGGATCCAACAATCGACAAGGCATTACCTTGAATTCGATGATTTTTGGAAAGATAGAAGCCGATTATGAGCAGAGCCAAACCAAAAATAAGACCTAAGGAAATACGGCCAACGGGGCCAATCCAATCATGAATAAAAGCGTAAGTTACAAACCAGCCCAGCGCTAAAATTAATAGCATCGCGCCAACCTTCATCGGCCACTCAATGGACAACCAGTGGAAGAGATCTTCCAGCCAGCTGGAATTATCTGCTTCTTGCTCACTTGAGCGTTTTTGTGATTCAGTCAGCTGACTCTCAACTATTTTCCTATCCTGCTTTGCAACTGACCTTCCGCTTTTTTCCCTGATAATGGGAGATTCTTTAAAATTAGAATTATGAGCCGATTCATTTCTTTCTTGGCTTGTCTGCTCTTCTGGCAACGCAGCCCTCTCCTCATCATCTGAAGGCAAAGGCTCTGAGTCCTTCTTTAGTTCCTTTACTTGCCTCTCCAGTTTGGTAATTCTATTGCTAACTACTACAAAAAAGATAATTGCCATTATAAATGCTATTGCTCCAAACATTTTTTATTTATTATTTATTAACGTGAATGACGAATTTGATTCACTAATGCAATTTTGTAACTACCAAATAAATCTTCCTGCAATTTTCACCCTTGGTTAATTCTATTCAGGGTATCTTCCATTTTGTCCAATCGGCGGAAGAGTTGTTGGAAGCTGTCTTGCACTTCCCTTTCAAAATCCTGCCTGTCTTGATTTGCTTTTTCAACATCTCTTTTGAATTCCTCCATCTCTTTTTGGAAATTCTCCCCTTCTCTTCTAAATTCCTCTATTTCCCTTTTCATTTCTTCCTGATTTTCGGCGATTAGATCGACTTGTCGATTTATATTGTCCATTTTGTTTTAGTTAATAATAAACTTTAATCTAGAATAGCACAGAAAAATTCATATGCAAAGACGAAGCCGGGAGAATTCCCGGCTTAATGAATATATGTTGAAAAATTAGCTTTTCAACGTTTTTTTGATTGCTTCCCTGCGACATCTGTCGCAGATAGTGTCTTTTTTCTTTCCATTGCCATTTCTTTTAGCTTCTTCAGAACGAAGCTTTTTCTCGTTTTTGCGGCAATCCCTTTCGTTGAAAGGCACTCCGCATAGGCCCTTGATGCTCTTGCGTTGGCCGCCATTGCTTTCCCTCATAACACTCCCGATCAAGCTTGCCATAAAAAACCTCCTTGGCATGTTTTACCCAATTCCAAAAACCCAGCCTAACTTATAAAACCCTCTTTTTTTAAATAATCCATAACTTTTAAAGAACACTCCTCAGGCGCAGAATTTTCCGTTAGAATCTCCAGATCCGGATTTTGCGGAGCGTCGTAGGGATCGGAGATGCCGGTGAAATTTTTGATTTCCCCCGCTCTGGCTCTTTTATACAAGCCTTTCACGTCCCTTTTTTCACAAACCTCCAAAGGGGTGTTGACAAATATTTCAATGAACCCGGTTACATTTTTTCTCAATTCGTCCCTTTGATTTTTGTAGGGAGAAATGAAGGAGGCAATCACTCCCACTCCGTGTTTGGAAAGCAGATTGGAAACAAAGCCAATCCTGCGGATGTTTTCATCCCGATCTTCCTTGGAAAAAGTCAGCCCTTTGGTTAACGACTCCCGGACCACGTCCCCGTCCAGTCTTTCAATCCTGTTGCCGTTGGTTTTCAGCTGTTTGTAAACCTCGTCGGCAATAGTGCTTTTCCCCGCCCCGGAAAGGCCGGTGAACCACAAAACAAACCCTTTCAGATTTTCGTTATATTTATTCATCTTCTACAAATATTTTCTTACGCTTAATTAAAAATTCATAAACCTCCGGCCGTAAAATATATTCCGGAGGCATTTCTTTTTTGCTCAAATACTCCCTGAGCTTGGTCCCGCTAAAATTTATTCTACTTTTTTCAGCGCTTTCGTCAATAAAACAATGATCATCTTTTGCGGAATCAAAAACTACTTCGGGAAATTTCAGTATCTCTATGCCCAATTCCCGCCTATCCAGGGTATCAAAAATTTTCTGCGCGTCAAACGGTCCGTAAAAATCCCCCACTCCCGCGTGGTCCCGGCCGACAATAAAATGAGTGCAGCCGAAATTTCTTCTGATGATAGCGTGAAAAACCGCTTCTCGGGGGCCGGCGTAGCGCATTTCCAAGGGAAGCGCCGACAAAAGCGCTTTGCCCGGGGGGAAATTTTTTTTCAACATGACCTTATAGCTTTCAATAATAATCTCGTCCAAAAAGTCTCCCGGCTTCTTCCTGCCGATTACCGGATGAACCAGAACGCCGTCGGCAAACTCCAAAGCCTTCCTTTGAAGAAATTCATGCCCTCGGTGGGGAATGTTGCGCGTCTGAAAAGCGGCTACCGCGCTCCATCCTCTTTTTTTAAAATAACTCCTGGTTTCGTCCGGTTTTTTGAAAGCTTTTCCGCATAATTCTCTGCCCAAATCCCGAGTCAATTCCACCTCTCCGCCCAGCAAAAAATTTTTCATGGCATAAACCTTGGCCGCTCCCGGGTGTTCGAGGCTGGAGGTTTTAAAGACTTGCTTGGCAAAAAAATCTTTATCAAACCGAAAGGCTTCCGGCTTTTTCAAGAATCCCAATTTTTTTCCATCCGGGCCGATCAAGACAGCCTTTTCTTTTCCGTTAATTTTTTCCGCGGTTTCTTTGTCCACGTCAAGAACAATGGGAATAGACCAAATTTCTCCACTTTTCAACCGCATGTGTTTCAACACCGAAACAAAATCGGCTTCCCGGAGAAAGCCTTTGAGCGGGCGATAAGCTCCGCTTTTGATGTTGAGAACATCTTTTGTTCTCTCCAGGTCCAAAACTATGGACTCGCAACTTTTTTCTTTTTCCATTTTTTATGTTATGGGAATTAAGCAGTTGCATTTTATTAATTCAGGAATTACGCGATTGCGCTTCTACAGCGCCGAGAGCAAAGCAAGGCTTGGTTTTATGCGCACATTCCTTTTCATCTTGTGAAGATACGCTTGAAAGAAAAACAATTAGCTTCTAAAATCTTTTTTCGAGCGAATGCAAAAACCGAACCTTGCTTTGCTCTCTTTGATATAAATAATTTAGCAAGCAAGAAGCTTAACCGCGTAATTACTATAATTATCAGACTAATTCAATAACCTAAGATTCATAGACCAAGGTTCAGTCCTGGGAATAATTTGTTGGCATTCGGAAAACCCGGTTTTGCTTATTCCTTGTTCCTTGCCGCTTGCTCCTTGCTACTTGCTCCTATTCAAGCTCCCGCAAGACCGATTCATGAAAACGGCCATTGCTGGCAACAATTCCTTCTTTCAAGTAGGGTTCATTTTTGTTGTATTGAATTTTTCGACCCCTCTTGTCTGTCACTTCCCCGCCGGCCTCTTCCAGAATGATCTCCGGCGCGCATAAATCCCATTCCCCCATCCCGCTGCCGGTGTTGAGGAAAAGCTCCGCCTCTCCTTTGGCAATAAGGCCAATTTTGATGCCATTGCTGCCGACTTTCTTCATTTTATTGATTCCCAGCTTCTGAGAAATTTGCTCATCTTCCGGCTTTAGGTGGTTGCGGCTCACCACCATTCTGGCTTTTTTGGAGTCGTCAATAGAGGTGGTTTCCAGTTTTTCAGATTGATTAGCGCCGATTTCCAAGAAAGCTCCTTTGCCTTTTTCCGACCAATAAAGCTCGCCGGTTGCCGGCAGATAAACAGCGCCCAGCGCCGGACGGCCGTTTTCGGCCAACGCCGCCATAACGGAAAACTCGCCGGTTTCCTGAACAAAATCCATGGTGCCGTCCAAGGGGTCTATGATCCAAACTTTGCCGATTTTAAGCCGGTCAAGATCATCTTCGTTTTCTTCGGAAAGTATCGGGTATCCCGCGCCGGCCAAATTTTCGCACAAAATCTTATTGGAAGCCAAATCAGCCTCGGTCAAAGGGCTTTCGTCTTTCTTGTATTCCACTTTGGCTTCCTTTTTTTTGTAATACCGCAAGGCTGCGTCTCCCGCCTCCTTGACCGCCTTTTTTAGCAAATTTAGGTCGTTCATATATAATCGCCTCTTTAATTTCGACAAAATTAATTTGAACTAGAAAAATGAACAAAACACAAATTCCAATGAACAAATAATACACAAAACACATTTCCAAAAACACAAACACAAGTAATTTTGTGACTAGTGACTAGTGACTAGTCATCGGTCATCGGTCATCAAAACAATTTTCTTAATTTCCTAACAATTCAACAATGAAACAATGGAACAATTTCTATAAATCTCAACCGTATTTCAATTTATATCCACCATATATCAACCATATATCTCACTATAAGTTTATCTATCCTTCCCAATCTCCAATATCTTTTTCTCTTCTTCCGACTGGGGTTTGCTTTTAATCGCGTCAATTTTTTTCGTCAAAGCTTTGTCGATTTTCTCCAAAACCTTGAAGGGGTGGGATTTGTGATAGTTGGCGGCAAATTCCATAAAAATCTTTTTTTGAATATTTTCCGGCATTTCTTCTTTAAGCTCGGTTATTAGGGTGTCAGGCGCGAAAAGATAAATTTCCGAGCAACCTTCCAGCTGCTCTCGATGATTTTTCAAAAAATCCTTGAGCTTTTGAAAAAAATCTCTTTTTATATCACCATCCTTTATTTCGCCAACAGTTCCGGCTCTTATCGTTCCCACATTTTTGCCTCTGCTCATGAAAAATCCTTCTTTGTCGGAATACCTGGGATTTTCCACTTCAAAACTTTCCAGTTTTTCAACACTCCCTTGGTAGGCTCTGTAAAGCTCCAGCCCGTGCTTGGCCGAAACGATAATCAAGGCTTCCTTGATGTTGAACTGGGGCAGGTCTTTAGATATTTGCATGTTTATTTATTTGCTTAATGTTTAGTCATCATTCAATACGAAAAAATAATAAACTTAATTCAGTGATGTTACGCACTTGCTGTTTATTTAGCCTAATTTGGATATATTTATCAACTCTTGCTAAAGAGGTTCAGTCTCTTTAAGAGGCTGAACCTCTACCCGAAGCAATTGCTTAACATCAGCTAATTCAGTCTTTTTTTTATTGTACCTTTTTTGGAAAAATAAGCAAATTTAAATATCATTGCCCCATTGTTTCATTGTTTTTTAGATGGAATGTCCAACTTTTACCGCATTGAGATTATACGTGGCGGATCAATTCATCTGTTTTCTCGCAAATCTGCAAACCAAGAACGAGCCGGCGCACAAATCCTTTCACTATAAAGAAAAGGGGGCTTGATCGAGTTTGACCAAGCCCCTATATATAGACAGTCCGAGAGGAAAATTCCCCGGGAGGAAAATTCCCCGGACTGATGCCGGCATGATATGCCGCTAAAAATTAATGGGCTCAAAAGGAGGAGGTTTTTTGGAGGTTTGCCCAAAAATTTTGCCGACATATCATCCAGCTTATGCCACTATAACTTATTTTGATTTGCTGTCAAGAGTCCTTGTTCTTCTTGTTATACTCCTCCTTGCTTGCTTTGTGATTTATCCGCCTTGCCAGAAGGAAGCTCTTGATTTAGAATATATTTACCAAAGTTGTAAGTCATTAAAAATAACGGAATCAAATGCATAAAGCGAAGCAAACCAGAACGGTAAAGGTGGGAAATCTTAAGCTGGGTGGAAAAAATCCGGTGAGAGTACAGTCCATGTGCGACACGGACACCAGGGACGCGAAAGGCACTATCAATCAAATTCAGGAATTGGAAAAGGCCGGCTGTGAAATCATCCGGGTAGCCGTTCCGGATATGGAAGCCGCCAAAGTTTTGGGGAAGATCAAGAAACAAATTCGCATTCCCCTGGTAGCCGACATCCATTTTGATTACCGGCTGGCTTTGGAGTCTATTGCCCAAGGCGTGGATAAGGTTCGAATCAATCCCGGCAATATTGGATCGGAAGAAAAAGTTAGAAAAGTAGTCGAAGCTTGCCGGGCGAAAAAGGTGCCGATCCGAATCGGGGTCAACGGGGGATCTTTGGAAAAGAACCTCTTAGAAAAATACGGGCAAACGCCTGAGGCGGCTGTGGAGTCGGCCATGAGGCATGTCCGGATTCTGGAGAAGCTGAACTTTTTTGATATCTTAATTTCCATTAAATTCAGCGACGTTAGGCCCATGATAGAATCTTACCGGCTGTTGTCCCAAAAGGTTGACTACCCTCTTCACTTGGGAGTAACTCATGCCGGAACCAAAACCGTAGGCACTATAAAAAATTCCATCGGCATCGGAACTCTCCTGGAAGAAGGCATCGGCGCCACCTTGCGGGTTTCCTTGACCGCCCCGCTGGAAGAAGAAGTCAAGGTGGGATGGAATATCTTGGAGGCGTTGGACTTAAGAAAAAGGGGGCCTAAATTAATCACTTGCCCCACCTGCGGGAGAACGGAAATCGACCTAATGACTTTGGCCGAAGAGGTGGAAAAAGAATTGCAGAAAATAAAAAAACCCATCACGGTAGCGGTAATGGGATGCGTAGTCAACGGCCCCGGCGAGGCCAAGGAAGCCGACGCAGGCATAGCCGGAGGCCGAGGCAAGGGCGCCGTCTTTTCCAAGGGAAAGATAATCAAAACAGTCCCGGAGGAAGAGCTCCTGCCGGCCTTGCTGGAAGAGATCAAAAGACTGGAAAAATAATCAGGCTTCCAAAATAAACGTAAAAACCGCTTCATTGGAGGCGGTTTTGTGTTTGTGAAGAAATAATGAAATAAAATTTATACAAGCAATGTAGAATATATACTTACCCAAAATACAACTTTTTTCAAACATCAAGAAAATTATGTAGGGTAAAAGTACATAAAAATAAACCAAAAAAATGAAATCGCAAAACAACGCTTATTTCAATCTTAATGTGAACGGTTTTAAAAGTTTTCATCAAAAGAAAGCTGCTGATTTAAAGCAGTCTTTTTTTATAAAAATTCAAAAAAGAAAGGGGGTGATAAGAATGAAAAAATACATAGGTTTAGGCGTGTTTGCGTTGGCATTTTCCGTAATGGTGCTTCCGGCTTTTGCTGAAGGACACAGGGGAAACCGCGGAAACGACGAACTGGAAGTTAAGAACTACAATCGAGCTTACATCACTAACAACGTAGATAGCGAGAGCAACACTGGTTATAACGAGGCTAACCGCAATGCCGGCATAGGAAGAATAACCACCGGAAACGCTGTTGCTGACTCCCTCTCCAATACCACAGCTAACGAGAATAGAACAGTGATAGAGTGCACTGACTGTTTAATGGGTATCGACAAGATGGAAGTCAAAAACTCAAACAGCATTCGCGTAAAGAATGACGTAGAAGCCGATGCCGACACCGGTAACAATGAAGCTAACAGTAATAAAAGTGTTACAGTGACTTACAAGAAAAAGTCATGTCGCGGAAATTACCATAGACCCAGCAAAGTGATTGAAACTGAAGGAAGAGGAGTCATTGAGACCGGAAACGCTCAATCGGTTGCTACCGCCTTTACGACGGTTAACTCAAATATTACCCGTATAAGGTAATTTTTTTGAGCAATCAGGAAACCGGGGGGCTCCCCCCCGGTTTCCCTGCCGAAACTAATTTAACAATAACATGAAATTTAACATTAAAAAAGCAATAGGATTAAAAATATTAATACTTCTTCTTTTGTGGGGATGGCCGATTTTATTTTTTCCCGCCTTGAGCGTTTCCGCTGATTCGGTTTTTATAGAAAACTCCGTTAAGTCTTCTTCCAACACAGGAAATAACTCGACTGAAGAAACGGGATTTTCCATAAAAACCGGCAAAGCTGACAGCAAAAGCAGCTCTCAAATAGATATCAATAGCAGTTCCGACGCGGAAGTAAAAATCAAAACCGAATCCAAGGCAAACGAAGAAGAGGCAAGATTGGAGGTAAATGAAAAAATGCAAAATCTCCCCTCCGCGTTCCAAAAAAAGCAAACCCATGAAACCGAGGGAACCAAAGCTAAAGCGGAGATAACAGTCCAAAAGGAAAGCGGCACCGACTCTGCTGCACCCGAAAGAGAGCGCTTCAAGAAGCAACCGGAGGAGTCAGCTAACTTGTTCAGTTTTTTAAATATCCTGGGTAAATCCTTCTCTTCTCTGGCAAATAGTATTACATCAAAGATCAGTTTATTTTTTTCTTAAATATGGGAGCTGAGCGATTGAAACGGAAACGCGAATCCGCATAAAACCAAGTTTTGTTTTAATCTTAATACTAAATCACTTAATTCTTCAAAACAATAAAAATGGAAAACGCTTCATTCAGAACAATAGCTTTCAAGTTTTTTGGGAAAAAATTTTTTCTAAAATCCTTTTTGGCGTTTTTTGCCATTTTTAATTTAATTGCTTTTCAAATAGGCTTCCCCCTTTATGCGTCCTACTCGCTGGCTTCCTCAACTGAAGAAACTGCGCAAGAAAACCAAGAAGAGAAAGAAAAAATCTTGGAAAACAAAAAGGAAGATAAAGAAAAGAAAGAAAATGAATCAAAAGAGGAGAAAGAGGAAGAAACAACCGACTCCGGCAAAGAGGAGAATTCAAAAAAATCCGGCAACCCTGAAAAACAAGACAGCTCCACTGAAGAAGCAATAGACGCCGATGAGAAAAACTCCGAAGAACCAGAAAGCGCTTCAGCCGCCGAGCAAGAGCCGCAACCAACTCCCGAAGATGATTCTCAAGAAAAAGTTTCCTTAAGGGACTCTTCCGGTGATGAAATTGAAACCCTCCAAGAAGCGGACGAAGATGAAAAAAAGGCTGATTCCTGCAATCCCGACGATGAGAAAAAAGATGATAAAGATTGCGGCCAAGATTTAGAGTTAATAAACAAAAACGACGCTGAAGCGCAAAACGAAAGCAGCGCAACCGCCAACACCGGCAACAACGTTATTGACAACACTGATGATGAAAACGGAGGAGGCAGCAATAATATCGACCCGCCAACGGACATCAAAAATCAAGAAGGAGAAGTAGAGAATGAAAAAACAGAGGCGGAGAATACAAATAAGTCCGCTCCTGATCAAGAAGATGAAATGGAGAATAAAAATCCGGCAGCAGAAAGTGAGGATTTAGAGGCTGAAGATGAGAAATTGGAAGCGGGAGATAAGAAGTCGGAGGCGAGAAATGAGAATTTGGATTCAAAGAGCGGAGAGTCGGAGACGAGTGGCAAGGATTTGGAATTGAAAGACAAAAAAGATAATGAAGATGCACCAGCCGCCGTAAATCATCAGCCGCCAGGGAATAAAGAGGAAAGCCAGCCGGATGATGATGAAGATACCAACGAACCTGAAAAACTAGAAGAAGACTCTTCTAACGCAGAAGATAGCCAAGAAATCGAGACCGGCGAAGCCATTGCTCAATCGGATATTTTCAATGAGCTGAACGTCAACGTCAACGGAGAAAACTGGGAGGATGTCGTGATAAATTTATACAATAACCACTCCGAGGATATTAATTTGCTAGAAATTATAGACAAAATTGTAGAAAACGAATACTTATCCAGAGAAGAAGCAAATAAAATAATCGAAAACGAAAACAAAGCGGTTTTGGAAAACAAGGCGGATGCCGAAGCTAATTCGGGCGAAAACAAAATCATAAACGACGAATCCGGCGAGAATAATTCCTCCATATCAACCGGCAACGCCTCCGCTACTGCCAACATAGTCAACCTCGTCAATAAAAACATAGTGGGAAATAATTGGGTTTTTGCAGTGATAAACGTTTTCGGCCAATGGAAAGGCGACTTGGTCGTTCCGGGAAAAGACCTTTTTAAGTTCCAAGAAATCCTCGCCAACAAAGAAGTGGAAATTGAAAACAGCAATTTCGCCGATATTGAAAATCAAAGCAGCGCCCTCTCTTCCACGGGAGGCAACTCCATTGAACAATCAGGCGAGGCGGCAATAAAAACCGGGGAAGCCTACTCTCAGGCGGACGCATCCAATTTGGTCAATACCAACATCTTGGAAAATGGCTGGTTTCAATTAAATGTCAACAATCTCGGCAGTTGGCTGGGCTCCATCGTTGATTATTACGGCTCGTCAGACAGCAATATAAAACTTGCCTACAGCTTGAAGGCCGACAAAACGGTGGAAAGCAATTCCAAGCTAAAGGTCATCAATAACAACGAAGCTGACATAAGCAACACGGCTTTAGCTAAAGCCAAAACCGGTAACAATTCAATCAAAGGAGGCAAAAATTCTGAAATTACAACCGGCAACGCCGAAGCTTATACCAATATCGCCAACTTGGTTAATTTTAACATCGTAGGCAATAACTGGGTCTACACTTTAATAAATATTATGGGGAGATGGGAGGGAGATCTGGTATTCGCCTACCCGGATCTGGTTATCTCCATCGATGACAACAAAGATAGCGTCGAGCCGGGAGAGTCAGTCGCTTACGAAATTTATTATGCCAATCTAGGAAGGGCCAAAGCTAAAAACGTGGAAATATCCGCTCAATTACCAGCAAGCGCCATCACTAGCCAATCCGATAATAAGTACTCTTTTTCCTTGCCGGAGCTGGCTCCGGGGGAGGGGGCGGTGATTGAAATTGCCGGTCAAGTCAAGACTTCGAAAGAAGAGTTGAACAGTCCCCTACTGGCCGCAGCCGAGATAGCCGCCCAGACTACTGAAAAGCTGCTGAACAATAACAGCGACACGGATACGACTGAAATAGTTTATCCCGCCGAAACCGCGGTCGATTCCAATTCCAATGATTCCGCTCTTGCGCCGGAAAATGAAAACAGGGACAATAATAAAAATATAAACAACAGCGCCGGAGAAAATGAAATAATTTTAATTGATTATTTATCCGAGGAACCCAATAAAGCATTAATAAAAGATCCGGAGACTGACTTGAAAATAAGCAGAAACAAAGACGCAACAAGCTCTTCCATTTATCACGGAGAAATCATTAGCCATGAAATAATCATTGAAAATGAAGGAGAAGCTCCTGTTTATGATATAAAATTAAAAGACAAATTAAATTATTTGACCGGCCAAAAAATTGAGGTGTTGGAATATGAATGGGAGATCGGCGACCTGGACAAAGACCAGGCAGTATTGGTGGAGTATCAGATTTTGATCAACGAAGCCGCTTCCCCGGGAGAGTATGAATTCGCCGCCAGAGCGAAAGGAGAAGATGCCAAGGGTGAGGAAGTGGAGAGCAACAAGACCAAGATGTCTATAAACTTATTACAAGGAAACAATTTGATTCAAACGCAAACTTATATTCCCCCCGAAGAAGATAATCAATTTATAAAACCCGTTCCCACAGCTCAAGCGGCCGATAAAACCATCCCCGTTTTGGGAGCCGGCAACTTGAATAAAAACTGCGCAAACCTTCCACTGTGGATCTGGATAAGCTCCCTGATCTCTTACGGCCTCGCCGTTAATTGGGCAATATTCCCCGCTTCCGTATCCGGTGCCAGCCGAAAAATTTTTAACACCAGGCTAGCCTCGGGAACTCTCCTCTTCAGCGCCGCCTTCTTTGTCTTCTGGTATCTATATCAATGCAACAATTCCTGGGTGCCTATAACGGGCATTATAATTTTGATGCTTCATATCTATTACAAATTCATCGCTTCTAGCACTTTTGAAAGCAAAAGAATATAACCCGCCCCTGCCCGGGGCAGGCCCCAAATAAAAAAGCCTAATTTAATCCAAAAGATCTAAAGAAGGCTTTTTTAGATTTGATTTCAATCTAAAATACATGATAGGCAAAATAAGCCAGCGCGGCCAGGGAATAAATTGTTTGCAGGACAATCACCACCGCGCTTCCCAGGATTACCCCCAAAGCGGCCTTGGCCGACTTCCCGGCGTCTTGTTTGCCGGAATATTCCCCGATAAAAGCTCCGGCGAGAGCGCCGAGGAAAATTCCCAAGGGAGGAAAAAACACAATCCCCAACAGCGCTCCTATTATCGCGCCCCACAGACCGCGCCGAGTAGCGCCGGCAAATTTGGCTCCCAGAATCGGCCCCAGGTAATCGATCACTATCAAGGCTGCCATGGCAAGGCCGAAAGCAATAAGCACAAATAAGGACAAACCCTCAAAATTCTTGCTGAGAAAAAGCAAAAACACACCGGCAAAACTCAAAACCGGCCCCGGCATAGCCGGCACAATACTGCCGATTACCCCCAAAATAGCTAAAACCAGTCCAATGATTATTAAAGTTTCCATAAGATTTTATTAAGAGTAATATTTCAAATGATTAACTGACATTGCGCATTTCTGGCAAGACAGCTCTTTTGGAGGAGAGTCTGAAGATAACCTGAAATTCGATTTCTGATTGTTTCAAATAACATAAATAATATTCGAAATATAAAAAATTTGGGCTTTTTGCTTTGGGATTCGTGTTTTGCTTGCCTGCCCCGTGGGAGCAAAGCGACTTTACGGGGGACTTTGTGTATTGTGCTTTGTGCTTTTTCGGAAAATATTTCAAATAAATCACAAAAGGCATCACCAAATTCAAAAATGTTTTTCGCGCCTCTCCGATAATTCTTTTAATAATTTGTCTATTTCAAAAACCTTGGGATCAACCTCTAGAGCCATTCGGTTGATGCCCAGAAGCTTCATCCCCTCCAGTTTTCCACACCGGGAAAGGGCCACGTAACCCATTCCGTATTCGAAAGATTTGCTCAAATCCATCTCTACCGCATCAAGCGTCATTCCCTGGCTCTTGTGTACCGTAATGGCCCAAGCCAGCCTGAGCGGAACCTGCCTTACTGAAGCCAAAACATTGGCTGTTTCGTCTTCAATAATCCAGCTTTCCGGCATAACCTGAATTTCCCTGCCTTCAAAAGTTTTCACTTTGGGAAAACCTTCCCTGTTGGTTCCGGCAACCGTACCCGTGGTTCCGTTCACATAGCCCTTGTCGAAATTGTTTTTCACAAACATCACTTTCGCTCCTTTTTTTAAGCGCAGTTTTTCCGGCGCCAGGCAGCTTTTTTTCAACCCCTTGACTAAGTTCTCCGGCCCCTCTTCCTCCATAGAATACGCCAGAGGCTCTTCTTCTAGTTTTGCAAGCTCTCGATGATTCAACTCGTCTACATTGGCATTGTGGGTGAAAAGCCTGGTCGGATTTTCAACTCCCTTGATTTCGCTATTCGCTCTTGAGTTTAAAAGCTCAACAGTTTTTCGGCTTATGTTCCTTTCTCTGATATCGTTTAACACTCTCAATATATTCTCGTCTCTTTGTCTGTATAGCTTGTCTAAGTAGCAAACCCGGGGATCCGCTTCCTTCCATGCCCCGGAATAAATAACAAACCTGGAAGGATCATCTCCTTTGCTCACCGGAGGCAATTGGAAAAAATCTCCGCTTAAAATCACTTGCAGGCCTCCAAAAGGCAAGAAGGGATCTTTAAAAGATTTGCATATCTTATTCAAGAGATCCAGCTGATAATCGTGCAGCATGGAAATTTCGTCAATTATCAGCACTTCGGTTTTTTCAAAGCGGCGCTGCATTTTTCGAAAGCCTTTCAATCTCTTAATCTGCTTTTCGTCCATATTTCGGTTGATTCCCATCCCCGACCAAGAATGGATGGTCATCCCGTTCATATGAGTAGCCGCAATTCCCGTGGAAGCCGTTTTAGCCACCGGAATTCCGTTTTTTTTCAGATATTCGATAAACTTGTTTAATAAATAAGTTTTCCCGCTTCCGGCGGGCCCTGTCAAAAAAACATTATGTCCTTTTTTTAAGATTTCAAAAGCAGTCTTCTGATTCATTTCGATTTATTTTTATAATTCTAACCACCAAGGTTCAACCTTCGGTTACCCGAAGGTTGAACCTTAGAATGTAAATGCTTATATGTTTAAATGCTCGTATGTTAAAATGTTAAAATGGAATTACTTTTTCTTAAACTTCTCCGTAATCCAGAATTCGCCGAAATATTTGCCGAGCATTATCCTTGTCTGAGCGTCCACCGCCGGCATAGCGCCCAAAAAGGGAGCGATAAACGGAGCCAAAAACCATTGAAAAAACATGGAAAGATATCTCTTCTTGGAGTACCTCTTGGGTCTGGGGGGCATAAGCAAGAAACTCAGAAACATGGAAACCACCAACCCCACCAGAGCTATGGTCATCAAAGTTCT
The DNA here is from genome assembly GCA_034522495.1 of Candidatus Moraniibacteriota bacterium. Lineage (GTDB taxonomy): Bacteria > Patescibacteriota > Minisyncoccia > Moranbacterales > DUUL01 > JAXHLG01. The sequence continues at coordinate 1,040,317 of JAXHLG010000002.1, forward strand.
GGTAATATAGGGCAGATTGTGTGCCAAGACGGATTCATTAAAAGATTCCCCACCCAAGATAAGAGGCAGCCATCCCAAGAGAGCCAAAATAAAAGGTGCCGTGGCCCAGCTGTGATGCCCCTCGAGCATTGTAAATAAATGTTTAATTTTCTTTCCCCATCCAAGTTTTTTGTTTTTTCTGAAAGCTCTGGCCAAAAGGGGGAAATTTTCGATTCCATAGGCCCATCGCCTTTTTTGCTTGTATTGATTGGCCACAGTCTGGCGGTAAGTCTGTCCCAGCACAGCGTCCAAAGAAACAGGCAGATAAATCGGCTTGACTTGATAATCGCCGGCAAAATAATCATAGGCCTTCCAATAAATCACTGAGTCCTCCGAAATAACGTTTACCGGCCAGTAATTCACGTCCACAATAGTCTTGAAAGGCTCGCTGTGGGAAGAAAAAGTCACCATATGCTCCGGCCGCATGGATTCCACCATGTGCCAAAAGGAGGAACCGGTAACAATCACCCTTACCGGAGCAATTGTGTCCCAGATGTTGTTGTGATACATGGGCAAAGGCTGATATGCCTGGCGAAGCCTGTTGGGGCTGACCATATACTCATAAGTCAGGGCTCCAAGAAATTCCGGATGCACTTGGGTATCGCAGTCAAAGTTGGAAAGCACCACCTTTTCCAGAGGTATTTTATTTTCTTCCAAATATTTCTTGAGCTGCTTGGCGGCGTAGGTAGTATTGGAAGCTTTGCATTTCATCTCCCCTTTTTGCACCTTATGGACAGTCACTAGAAAATCGCAGAATTTGCGGCCGAATTTCCCTTTCAATATTTTTACTTTTTCTTGGCGCCTTTCCTCCGGCTCCCTTTCTTCCAGGGCCAGCAAAATAATAATTCTGTCGTTGGGGTAATTGGATTTGTCCAAAGCCTCCAGGGCCGGTTCAATTATTTCCGCTCCTTCCGTTGCCGTAGGCAGCATAACGACATGGTAAATCTCCCGCCAATTCAAAAATTGGTCTTTGTTTTGATAATCCCGCTTATGCTTTGCCAGAAAATCTTTTCTTTCCTTGATATCTTTTTTAAGCAATTTCCTTTCTTTTCTTTTAATTTTTTGCTTAAGCTGTTTTTTTATGTCTTCAATCTCTTCATTTATCCTTTTTTCAATTTTTTTGTTGAAAGCCGCATTTTTGACTCTGAAGAGCCAGTCAGCCCTTTTGCTGCGGCTCATTTTTTTGTAGGCAAGAATGGAGTAGGTAGCGATATAAATTGTTCTATGAAACCAATAAACATCATAAAGAATAATAAAAACAGCCACCCAGGCGGCCGCTAAGTAAGAAAGGATAATCATTCCCAAAAGAGTCGTCCAAGTAAGAGCTCCCGGTATTGATTCAAAAAACCTCTGCCACTTGTGCTCTGTGGGATCTTTGGTTCTGGGGTTTGGATATTGCCAATCTTTTGGCGCTTTTTTTGCTTCTTCCATAATTTAATAATCTTCTAAATTTAACCGTTGACTACAACAATCGCCACAGTATACAGCAAAATGATAATTTGTAAAGCCATAGCCGCTCCTAGCAGCATTTTGGAAGCTATAAACTTGGGACTTCCTTTCATTTTTTCATAATCCGCCTTCTTTTCTTTTGAGACTTTTAAAAGCGAGCTGTAAATAAAAAAAGCCAAAACAATATCCAAAATCATAACAAAAAGAGCGGCGGCCGGAACAGTATAAATCTTTAAAAAAACATTGTCCGAATCATAAGCAATGCGGTCTATGCCTAAATAAGCATTGTAATGCAAAATAATCAGGGATTTGTTGAAGTCAAGTCCGAACCTCAAAACCAGCCACCCCGCTGCGTTAAAAACCAATCCGGCCAGGATCAGGGATAGATTAAGCTTGTTTAGAAAGAAATCTTTAATATTATTTATTTAAATATAAAAAAGGTTAAATGGTTTCATTTCTTCATTGTTTTTTTAAAAAAATTTCTACAACTTAACCTGAACAATCTCTAGAATCAATTTAACCATTTAGCAATGAATTTTATCTTCTCATTTTCTTGGCTTCCTTGATTATATTTTCCACTTTATTGATTACAATTTCATGAGGCTGTTCCAGCAACTCGAAAATAAATTTGTCAAACATTTTCAAGCGATACTTGAATTCCTGCATGTCCATCAAGGAATAATTGATTTCTTTTCCCAGCTCCGCCTCCAGTTCTTCGATCAAATGCTTCAGCTTTGCGCGGGAGACATTGTCAACCACCAGCAGAATATCCGTTTTTGATTTAGGATTGTTGATAAAAACTCCCGCCACCAAAGCCAGCTTGACCTCTCCCAAATTTCTAACTCGATTCAACTGCTTGCATTGCGGGTAGATATTAGATTTTATTACCAGCCCCTTCAGCTCGTTATAAAAGGGCGAGCGGGTGTTGAGGTAATACAGTTTTTTGCCTTTCTGGCTTCTGGAATAAATAAACTTGGCTTTTTCCAAGCTGGCCAAGACCTTTTTGGACTCCTTTTTTGTTTCCCCGTTTTCGAACCTATTCTTTTCCAAAATCTCCTGAGCGGAAAAAGCCTCTTTCTCGTTTAGCATAAAAAATTTTATCATCCTCCAGCGGACTCTTGACCCAAACAAGAAATCCAAATCGTTCTTCATCATAAAGATATGTTAGTTAGTTTATTAAAAAAATTAGAATGTTCAAAAATTATCAACCCATAAATATCCAATCTGCAAGAGAAGAGCAAAACGCAAAAGTCAAAACGCAAAACCACAACTTAAAACTAAAAGCTTTTAGTCATCTTGAGTCCTCACTAAAATCGATCAAAAATGTAAAAAATCAAATATACAATCCTTTAATGTGCCTGACCGCTGCTTTTCTGGTGTGGAAATCGAAGAACACTCCAACAAAATCCACTCGCCAGTCTTTTTCCAGCCAATCTTTTTCTCTCAAATAAATGTGAGCGATTTTGAAGAGCGTTTTCAACTTCTGGTCGTTTATCCGCTCCTCCGGTGCAACGCTTTGCATCCTTCCTTTTCTGGCTTTTACCTCGAAAAAAATCACTCTTCCCTTTTTGTCTTGGCCTATCAAGTCCACCTCGCCCAGCTTATACCCCTTTTTGTTGTAATAATTCTTTTCTAAGATTTTATAACCGTGGGCAATCAAATAATTGGCGGCTAAAAGTTCTCCTTTTTTGCCAATGTTGTTCAATAAATTTATTACTTGTTAGCGGATTCATTTTTTTCAAAGGCCAAAGCAGCATTTAGCAGCTCTTGTTCGCCCCACCACTTGCCGATTAACTGCATGCCCAGAGGCAGCTTTTTGCCTTCTTTTTCAATCCATCCTCCGTTCATGGAGACCGCCGGCAACATGGCAATATTAACCGGAACCGTGAAAATATCGGCTAGGTACATTTCCAAAGGATCAGCGGTTTTTTCTCCGATTTTGAAGGGGGGAGTCGGAGTAGTCGGCCCCAAAATTAAATCAACTTCTTCAAATGCTTTGCGAAAATCCTGCTTAATCAGCTCTCTCACCATCTGGGCTTTTTTATAGTAAGCATCCTTATAGCCGGCCGACAAGGCATAAGTTCCCAGGATAATTCTTCTTTTGACTTCCTCTCCAAAGCCTTCTTTTCTGGAATTGAAATACACGTCCATGATGTCTTTGCTCTTGGAGTTTTTTTTCAATGCCTCGCTGTAGCCGTATTTGACTCCATCAAAACGGGCTAAGTTGGAACTTACTTCCGACGGCATCATCAAATAATAGACCGCTAGCGAATATTTAACATTCGGAAGGCTTATTTCTACAATTTCCGCTCCTTGCTTTTTTGCTTGCTCTGCCTGCCTCTCTATCATTTCCTTTATTTCCGCGTCAAAATCCTCTTCCATGAATTCCTTGGGAATGCCTATTTTCTTGCCTCCCAGCTGGGAAGAAAGGTTTTTGTAAAAGCCGGTTTCTTTGGAAACGGTGGTATTGTCTTTATCATCCTTTCCGCAAATAGCGTCCAAAACAATGGCGGCGTCCTCCACGCTTTGAGTAATCGGCCCTATTTGGTCGTAACTGGAAGCCATGGCGATCAATCCGCTTCGAGAAACTCGGCCGTAAGTGGGCTTCAAGCCCACCACAGAGCAAAAGCTGGCCGGCTGCCTTATCGATCCTCCAGTGTCCGATCCCAAAGCCCAGACTGCTTGGCCGTCGGCTACCGCGGCGGCCGAACCGCCGGAAGAGCCGCCGGGAACCCTGGTTTCATCCAAAGGATTTTTAGTCGGCCCGTAAGCTGAATTTTCCGTGGACGAACCCATGGCAAATTCATCCAAGTTGGTTTTTCCCAAAAGAACTGCCCCCGCCTGTCTCGTTTTGCCTACTACGAAAGCATCATAAGGGGAAATATAATTTTCCAGAATTTTAGATCCGGCGGTAGCTCTCCTCCCTTTAACACAGAGGTTGTCCTTCAAGGCGCAAGGCAAGCCTTCCAACAGACCGATTTCTTTCCCTTCGGAAATTTTTTTATCCGCTTTTTGAGCCTCTTCCAAAGCTTCCCTTCGATAAACCTCCAGAAAAGCGTTTACCTCTTTTCTTTTCTCTATTTTGTCCAAATGCTTTTCCGCCAAATCTTTGGCTTTCAACTCTTTGTTGCTCAATTTTTGATGCAATTCTTTTATCATAAATTCGAATTGTTATGAGGTTAAATTTTTCATTGTCACCCAAAGGGTGATCCGCCCTGCCTGCTGTCAAGCATGCTCTGGCAGATTCAATTGTTTCATGGGACTGTTCCCAAACACCATTCCTATTTATCCCGCTTCAGCGGAGCTGCAATTCCACCTTTTTTGCTAAATTTTCCAAACTGCTTCCCGGCTTTGCCGGTCGGCCTAAAGAGAGTAAAACAAGGGTCACCCTCTTTTTAAAACGGTTTTAACTTTCAAGTAACCCTCTTTTTTTTCGGGAAAATTTTTCTTTATTCCTTCTTTCTCCTCTTGCTTGCTTTGAATCGCCTCGTCCTCCCTCAACCGGTTTTCCGCCATCGAATAATGGTCAAAAGCCTCTGCTTTGCCAGTCGGCGCTTCCTGGATGTAATTGAAATAATCTAAAATCTCTTCCAATTCTTCAAAAAACTTCTTTTTCTCCTTTTCTGTTAAGCTAATCCTGGCCAATTGGGCTGTTTTCTCCAGCTGATCCGGAGTAATGTTCTTTTTGGGCATAAGTAAATTCAATTGTTAAATTGTTTCATTGTTTCATTGTTAAAGAATGCCTATTAAAGAAACTTGCAATGGAACAATAAAGCTATAATTCGCACCGCTTTAAAAAATAAAAAAATTACATATTTTGCCCCGCAATGCGGAACAGGCCCTAATTATCATTTTTACGGGTTTGCTTTATTAAACTTCTAAGCCTCTCCTCTCCAATCACTTCTACACCCAATTCCTTTGCCTTATCAATTTTACTGCCGGGATCTTTTCCGGCCAAGACATAATTGGTATTTTTGCTTACTGAGGAAGAAATATTACCCCCTTCTCTTCTTATTAAATCTTTTGCCTCCTCTCTTGTCAAATTTTCCAAAGAACCGGTTAGCACAAAAGCCTTGCCTTGCAAAGATAGCTCGTTTTTTTCTTTCCTAATCCGGGGAGCTTCGAAGTGAATCCCGGATCCTTGAAGGCTGGCCAGCATTTTTTGGCTGTCTTCATCCGAAAACCAACCACTAACACTCTCGGCCATTCTTCTGCCAAAGCCTTTTATGGAAACCAATTCTTCTGAAGAAATTTTTTTCATAAATTCTCCAAGTTCTCCGGGGTCGGATATTTTTTTTCCGAACTGTTGATAGGCTTTCCCTAATTCCGATTCAGGGTCTTCCATTTCTTTTTTCAAAAGCAAAACGCTTTCTTCTCCCAAATGGCGAACGCCAAGCGCAAAAAGGAATTTTTCAAAAGCTGTGTCTTTGCTGGCTTCAATTGCCTCGATCAGATTCTCGGCGGATTTCTCCGCAAATCTTTCCAGGGGTTTTAGGTCGCCTTTTGTAAGATTGTATATGTCAGCAATGGAAGATACCAGCCCCTCATTCATCAATTGCTCGATAATCTTCTCCCCCAGACCCTCGATATCCATTCCCTTGCGGGAAACATAATGGATCAATTTTTCCTTTTCCACCGCAAAGCAGTTTTTGTTGGCGCAATAATGGGCCGCGCTTAAACTATTTTTCTTGTCTCCAATTTGTTCTTTTATCACCTTTCCTCCGCAGATGGGGCATTTCTTGGGCATCTGAAATTTCTTTTCTTGACCGTTTCTTAGTTTCTTAATGGGCTCCACTACTTCCGGAATTACATCCCCAGCTTTCTGAATCACCACTGTATCGCCTATTCTAACATCTTTTTTAAAAATTTCATCTTCATTGTGCAATGTTGCTCGAGAAACCGTGCTTCCGGCCACCTTGACCGAATCCAGCAAGGCTACGGGCGTCAGCGCTCCCGTTCTTCCGATTTGGACTTTGATGTCTCGAATAATGGAAGCTGCTTTTTCCGGAGCAAATTTCCAGGCAATGGCATAGCGGGGGTTTTTGCCGGTATGCCCCAGCCTCTCTTGCGTCTGTCGGGAGTTGATTTTTATCACCAATCCATCCACTCCATAGGGCTGCCGCTTCTTCTCTTCTTCCCATTTCTTGTAAAATTCTTTTATCTGCTCCAGGTTTTGGAATAAATGATAGTTTTGATTGACTTTAAAGCCGAGCTCTTCCAAAAACTTCAACTCTTTTCTCTGAGTAGAGGTTTTTTCTTTGGCTAATTTCTCTTCTTCTTTGTTCTTGGACCTTATTTCGTCAATATCATAAATATAGGAATCCAGCCTCCTGGAAGCGGCAATCTTGGGATCCAGCTGGCGAATAGAGCCGGCTCCGGCGTTGCGCGAGTTGGCAAATTCCGGCAGCCCTTTCTTTTTTCTTTCTTGGTTAATCCGCTCCAGTTCGCTATCGGGAAGCCAGCATTCGCCGACCACTGTTATAGCCAAAGGTTTTTTTATCTTGAGTGGAATACTTTGAATGGTTTTAATGTTTTCCGTAACATCTTCCCCGGTTGTCCCGTCGCCCCTGGTAGCCCCTCTTTCCAAAATGCCGTCTTTGTAATCCAAAATTATTTTCAATCCATCAATCTTAACCTCTACTAAATACTCAAAATCAGTATTAAATCCCTGCTTTTTTAAAATCCTCACATTACGCTCCTCCCAGTCTTGAAGCTCCTCAAAAGAAAAAGCGTCATCTAGGGACCACTGCTTTTTCCGGTGCTTGACTTTCTGAAATTCCTCCAGGGGATCCCCCCCAACTCTCTGAGTGGGAGAGTCAGGCGTCTGCAAAGAAGGATACTCTTTTTCCAATTGTTTCAATTCAGCCATCAAGGAATCATAGACTTCGTCGGTGATTTTGGGGTCATCCAAAACATGATAGCGATACCGGTGCTCATCAATCACTTCTCGAAGTTGTCCGGCTCTTTCTTTAATTTTTTGGGGAATGTGATTCATGTAAACATATAATCATATAAACAAATTCTGGCATAAGTAGTCAGTATAAAGCAATAAGGCGAACATTGAATAATTCGTTCATTTATTACTAAACAATTAACAATGGAACAATGGAACAATGGAACAATTTCTAATAATTTTTACATTCCCTTAATAACTTCTTCCAACCTAGCTTTTTTGTCCACAACTTCCACTTCTACTCCCAATTTCTGCAAATTCTCTTTGGCTCCTTTACCCATGTATTTGGCGATCGCTTTGTCCGCTTCCACACTCTTTATAAATTTAACTCCTTTTCCAGTAGCTTGTTCAAAATAAGGATTTTTTTGAATTCTTCTTCTTTTTAACTGATTTTTCTGAAAATCCAAGATTAAATAATATTCAGCTCCAAATTCATTTGGATTTATTTCTTCTTTATCTTTACCAACAAGGGGAACCGCGACTCTGTAGTCCATTTTTTTGGGTCCAACTTTTTGAAATCCTCTCCTGTATCCAAACCTGCCCCAAAACCTCGGCTCGAAAACTCCGGAGGAAACTTGATGAGATTTAACGGATATCGTTAAATAAGAAAGCTCTTCTATGTCTTCCAGCATATTTTCTTTAAGCTTTGAAGTGATTTTGTCAACTTCTTCCATGGAAGCATTTTTTTCGCAAAGCAAGAACACTTCAGCAAAATTGGTGCTGCCAATTTTTCGAGTCTTGATTTCCTCAAAAGAAAAATTTTTATCCTTCAAGTACCGCTCGACCTTCTTCTCCAATTCCGGGTTAGACTTGTCAACCAACGACCCGACAGTTTCCCCGGTCATGCCCCAGGCTTCTTTGATAATGTAAACACCTACTATCAGGGCTATCATAATGTCTGCAAGCGGAAACCATTTCACCAGAAGCAATCCGGCTAATACCCCAACCGAGGCAATTACGTCCGCCCGATCATGCTGCCCGTCGGCCACCAGCACTGAAGAACCAGCCTTGCCGCCAACTCGGAACTTAATCTGAGCCATAACCTCATTCAAAACCACCGAAGCTCCCATAATGGAAATGTTCAACAGGCTGAATCCCGCTAGCTGCTCTTGATGGATAAGCGCGTTAACCGCTTCGAATAAAATCCAAACGGCGCCCAGATAAAGCAACCCCACTACTACGAATGTTGCCACCATTTCATACTTGGCATAACCGTAGGGGTGTTCCTTGTCGGGTTCCTTTTTGGACTTTCTAATGCCCCACCAAGCCACGCCGGAAGAAAAAACATCCGCCGCCGAATGAACTCCCTCGGCCAACACCGCCACCGATCCGGTAATTAAGCCGGCTATAATTTTGAAAACCGTCAATAAAAAATTGACAGAAAAACCTAAGATGGCTACGAAAGAAACATTTCCAAACATGCATGTAAAATTAAAAGGGAAACTGTTGCTTTAATATAATTAGAGGCTTTTGACTATGAAATCTAATTGTTCCATTGTTCCATTGTTTCATTGTTGAGATCCAATAAATCAACTAGCCTCTTTACTAAAGATAACCATTTAACAATTGAATAATTTATCAATTTAACACCGCCTTCACCCTCCTCACGCCTGCGCTGGAGCTTTCTTCTTTGGCGATCTTGAAAGCGCCTTCGATCTCTCCGGTGTTTGTAACGTGCGGACCTCCGCAGATTTCCTTGGAATACCCTTCAATAGTATAGACTTTCACCTTCTCTCCATATTTGTCTTCAAAAGTGCCTTGCGCGCCGGCTTCTTTGGCTTCTTCCAGCCCCATTTCTTCCTCTTTGACATCCACCTTGGCCCGGATTGCATCATTAACATATTCCTCAATTTCCTGAATCTGCTCCGGAGTCAGTTTGTCCGGATGAGTAAAGTCAAACCTGATTCTTTCTCCATTGATATTAGAACCGGCTTGATGCACGTGATCGCCCAACACCTTCCTCATTCCCGATAACAACAAATGAGCCGCCGTGTGAAGCTGCTTGGTTTTTTCTTTAGTGTCGGCCAAGCCTCCTTTGAACATTCCCGCGCTGGCAGTTCTGGAAAGCTCTTGATGGCTTTTCAATTCCTTCTGAAACTCTTTTTCGTCCACCACCATAGTCTTTTCCTTGGCAAGCTCTCTAACCATTTCAATGGGAAATCCATAGGTCTGGTAAAGATCAAAGGCTTCCTTGCCGGTAATTTCATTACTCCGCTCTAAATGAGGCGGAAGAGCTTCATCCTCGATTGTCTTGACTTCATCCGGTTTTCCTTCGGCAAATTTCTGCAGGGCTTTGAAGCGATGAGAAATCTTGTTTTTATCTTCCTTCATTTCGGAAAAAGTATTCTCGTAACCCTCCGGAACGAAAATCGGGTCAAATCCGAATTCGAGTTTAGAGCTACCCAGCCTTTCTTCCGTTATCCTGCCCCTTACCTCTCCTTCATAGAAAGACAAATTTCTTCCGTCAAAGTGGGCTATCACGCATTTGGCCACAGCCTTTCTGTTTTTCCCTTCAGTCAAATCCAGCAGTCCCTGGGTGCTCATATAGTCAATAAACCACTTAATCAAAGCCCCCGGAAATCCGCTCCAGGCTTCCAGATGCAAAGAAGTGTCCTCTACAATGATCGGCTTTTTGAATTTTTTGTAGGCTTCAATTATCTTGTATTCGGCCACTTCTCGAGGCTCGATAGCTTGAACCTCCGGCAAAGATGATTTGACATAATCCAGCTCCAACCTGTCTCCGGTCAACTGGCGATATTCCTTTATCTTGTTAGGATTGGTGGAAATTAAAGACACCTTTCCTTTCTTGCCGGCAATTTTTTCAAACTCCTTTAAGCCTTTTTGCAAAGTTTTCCTGAATTTGGACTCTTCTTTTTCAATAACAGCAAGAATTTTGGATCGATTGACTTCCGGATACTGGTCTTTGTAGATATAGACCGCTTCCGCGGCCGCTTCTTTGGTAAAGTTTTTTTCCAATCCGAGTTTGTAGCCTTCCCTTATAGCCCTTCTTATCAATCTTCTGAGGATATAGCCTCTTTCGCTATTGGAAGGCTCTACTCCGTCCGAGGCAATAAACACGGCAGCTTTCAAGTGATCGGCAATAATCCTGAGGGAAGTATAATAATCATAATATTTTTTGTCCGACATTTCTTCCAGTTTTTCAATTATCGGCCAGAAAAGCTCGGTTTTGTAATCATCATTGATTCCGTTGATAACCGAAAGCATTCTCTCCATTCCCATGCCGGTGTCCACGTTCTGGCTGGGCAGCGTTTGGAAGCTGCCGTCGCGTGTTTTTTCATATTCCATAAAAACATTGTTCCAAATTTCCACCCACCTGTCGTCGTTGGGATCGAATTTTTTGGGTAAATCTTCTTCTCTGCCACTCCAATAAAAAATCTCCGAATCCGGTCCGCAAGGTCCGGTTTGACTGGGAGGCCCCCACCAATTTTCTTCTTTGTCCAGCTTGGCTATGCGGTCTTGGGAGAAACCCAGGTCCCTCCACGCTTGGAAAGACTCTTTGTCAAAAGGCGCGTCCGAATCTCCCATAAACACGGAAACTGCCATCTTCTCTTTGTCAAGGCCGAGCCATTGGGGGGAAGTGAGAAATTCATAGCTCCACTTAAGCGATTCTTCTTTGAAATAATCTCCCAGGGACCAATTGCCCAGCATTTCAAAAAAAGTATGATGGGTGTCATCGCCCACTTCATCAATGTCGATTGTCCTGATGCATTTTTGAACGCTGGCCAGTCGTTTTCCTTCAGGATGCTTTTCTCCCATCAAATAAGGAACCAGGGGCTGCATGCCGGAACTGATGAAAAGCGAGGTGGGATCATTCTCGGGCGCCAGGGCTGCCGAAGGCAAAACGGCGTGGCCTCTTTCTTGGAAAAAATTCAAAAACTTCCCTCTTAATTCTTTAGCTGTGATCATATTGTTTTTTAAGTCTTATATTTTTTATGCGCGTCATTATTGCGCAATAATCTCATCGAAACCACTGAAAAATGTCATTCTGAACTTGTTTATCCGGCTTTGACGGGCCGTGTCCGCCTTTGGCGGGATTCAGAATCTAATGATTACCGAAAAAGGCTTTGTAAAAAGATTCTGATTTTCATCAGAATGACAAAATTTTCAAAATAATCAATTCTTCAGTGGTTTCCTTATCGTTAATTTCATCATAAACCGAAACGCTCTAAAATTCAAGCCCAAATTCGCAGCTTCTTTTGTTTGTTGGAGATGCGCGGCATCATTTGTTGAAAATGGCCTGTTAGTTAAAATGGCCTTGTCAAATCTTCTTCCCTATGTTAGCCTTTTTTTAGAAAAGTTAGCCTTTATATAATAAATTAATATGAAGCTTCCCCGCGCGAATCTTCAATCCGGCGGGGCGGTAAAAGAATATATGGCATTAAACAAACAACAGAAGCAAAGAGTTACCAAGAAGTTTAAACAGCACGAAAAAGACAGCGGCTCGGCGGAATACCAAATTGCTTTATTTACGGAAAAAATTAAAAAGCTAACCTCTCACTTAAAGAAAAACCCTCAAGACAAGCATTCCAGGAAGGGTCTCTTGGGAATGGTTCAGCAAAGAAAAAAACTTCTTCAATACCTTAAAAAAAGCGACGAGAAAAGTTACGAAAAAGTTACGAAAGATCTCGGCATCAAAGGCTAACTGATTTCCATACTCGAATTTTTCGCTTAGAAATTTCTAAATCAAACAACCTTCCGCGGCTTTAAATCGAAAAATGATCCGAATGATCAATCTTTATCAAAAATTAAATTAAAAAAATGGCTAGATTCCCGGACCAGCGCGTGGGTGTTTTTGTTGATATACAAAACATGTATTACAGCGCCAAAGAAATTCATCAAAAAAAGACCAACTTTAAAGAAATACTAAGTTTTTCCGCCTCCAAAAGAAAGCTTATCCGGGCGATCGCTTACGGAGTGACCACCCAGGAAGGCTTGGAGGAAAAATTCTTTGATTCTCTCGAAGGGGCCGGTTTTGAACTAAAAACCAAAGAACTCCAGATCTTTAAAAGCGGAGTCAAAAAGGGCGACTGGGACGTGGGAATCACGGTGGACGTTATAAAAATGGCGGAAAAATTGGATGTGGTGGTTCTGGTCAGCGGCGACGGCGATTACATTCCGCTGGTTAAATTTCTGCAGTACACCAAGGGAGTCAGGGTGGAATTGATGGCTTTCGGAGAAAGCTGCTCCCACAAACTCATTGAAGAAGTGGATGAATTTATCAATTTGAGCAATTACAAGAATTTTTTTGAGAAAAAATAACCGGCCTCGAGGCTCTTGGAGCTCATCCCCCTTGCAGGAGAGTTGGAAAATAACTTTGTGATAAATTTATTTCCTCATTGTAATAAAGTAATCGAAGTGAAACCACTGAAGAATTGATTATTTTGAAAATTTTGTCATTCTGATGAAAATCAGAATCCCTTTACAAAGCCTTTTTTGGTAATTATTAGATTCTGAATCAAGTTCAGAATGACATTCTTCAGCGGTTTCCGAAGTATTTTTATGAAAAAACTGCCGGCAAAAGCGTTCTTTCATGTCCTGATCAACGCGCTGGCCATTTATGCCGCCGTCCGGTTCATTGACGGCATAACTATGGAAATAACGCTGACAAACCTTTTACTGGCCGGCGCTTTGCTGGGCCTGGTAAACGTTTTGCTCAGACCGATTCTGGTTTTGTTCTCCCTGCCTTTTATCATATTGACTTTTGGCCTGTTTACTGTAATCATAAACATCAGTTTACTATTTTTGGTTTCTTTTCTGTTTCCCTCATTTGCCATTGAAGGCTTTTGGGCGGCGCTGTGGGGAGTAATCGTTATCAGCTTGGTCAATTATTTATTATCTTACTTAATAGAAAATTAATTTAAAAAAATGCTGCAAATCTTATCTTACATACAATTAATTATCGCCGTGTTGCTAACGGCCTCGGTTTTGATGCAAAACAGGGGCTCCGGACTGTCAGCCGCTTTCGGCGGAGGAATGAGCGGATTTCACACCAAAAGAGGCATTGAAAAATTTCTTTATTGGGCTTCTGCCTCACTGGGAACGCTTTTCATTCTCAATTCCCTGGCATCTCTAATAATATCCGCCCAAACCATTAAATAGCTATATGAAAAAATCAAGTTATACCGAAGCAACTAAATCATCCTTGAAATCCTCCTCAAAAAAAATAAAGTCCTGGGTAAAAATCTTTAACAAAAAAGAAAAAACCGTCCTTTATTGCGCCATTTTTTTGTTTGTATTTGCTTTGGCCGGATGGTCGGTTTACTATTACTTTTCTTCCACTAAAGAAGTGGCCGCCCAGGGAGGAGAATACACCGAGGGCATTGTGGGAAAACCGATTTATGTTAATCCGCTGTTGAGCCAAACCAACGAAATCGATGTAGCGCTAAGCGATCTTATTTACTCTTCCTTGTTCAAATACGGGAAAAACGCCGAAATTAAAAATGATCTGGCAGAAAGCTACCAGGTATCGGAAAACAAAAAAACCTATACAATAAAGATAAAAGAGGATGTAAAATGGCACGACGGGAAGCCCTTAACCGCCGAGGATATTTATTTTACCGTCCGGCTTATTCAAAACCCTCAATTTAAAAGCACCTTGAGAAGCAGTTTCCAAGATGTTGAAGTGGAAGCGGTAGACGAGAGAACCGTCAAATTTAAATTACAGGAGCCGTTCAGCCCTTTTTTGAATAAATTAACCTTCGGAATACTGCCCAAGCATATTTTCAAAAACATTTCTTCCGGAAATTTTTTGATCAATGAATTCAATCTCAAACCGGTTGGCTCGGGACCCTTTGAATTTTCCAATTTTGAGAAAGACGAACAAGACAATATTATTTCCTACCAGCTTATCGCCAATGATGAATACTATGGACAAAGGCCCTATTTGGAACAGCTTAACTTCAGTTTCTACACTTCCGAGAAAGAACTGATTGACGCCTACAACAAAAAGGAAATCAACGGTTTCGGCATCTTCTCCTATGACAACATCAAGCAATTCGAAGACGACAAAACCACAAGGGTAAAGTCTTTCGAAATTCCCCGCTATTTCAGCGTATTTTATAACCAAACCAAATCCAAAGCCCTGTCGGATAAAAACGTGAGGAGAGCGCTCTCTTACGCTATCAACCGCGAACAAATCATCAATGAAGTTTTTCACGGTTATGCCCGGGAAGTGTATTCGCCGGTGTTGGATTCTTTCGGCAAATTCTCTTCTAACGATGAAGCTGAAAAATACTTCTACAGCACAGAAGAAGCTAAGAAAATTCTTGAAGAAGCCGGATGGGAAGAGCAAGACAACGGCATCAGGGTCAAAACAAATGACGATGAGAAAATCGAGTTAAAGATTGCCTTGGTATGCGCCAATTGGAGTCCGCTGGAAAAAAGTGCGGAGAAGATTAAAAAACAATGGGAGGAAGTCGGAGCGGAAGTGGAAGTAAAAACCTTGGAAATCAACGAAGTACAGCAAAATTACATAAAAACCAGGGATTATGAAGCTCTTTTATTCGGACAGGAATATTTCGGCAACGATCCGGACCCTTATCACTTCTGGCACTCCTCGGAAAAGCAAGATCCCGGTAAAAATCTTGCCGTGTTCGACGAAGAAGAGGCGGATAAATTATTGGAAGAAGCAAGAGAAATCCATGATGTAAACAAAAGAGAAGAAAAATACAACCAACTGGAAAAAATAATAACCGAAGAGTCCCCCGCCAGCTTCCTTTTCAGCGCCGACTATGTTTATATTGTTAACGATAAAGTTAAAGGCCTGGGCACTCAGTCCGTCACCAACCCCGCCTTAAGATTCCAACAAATAAACGACTGGTATATAAATACAAAAAGAGTAAAGAAGGATTGAGTCGTAAGATGCGGAATTTAAGGTGCGAAAGATTAGATATAAGCAACAAAAGAAAAGAAGTTAAAAATAGCTTAAAAACAATTCAAAAGTCAAAATTCAAAACGCAAAGCTATGGCTCAAAACTAAAAGCTAAATAAACAAGCAAAGTCGGTTCTATGTATTTGCTTCTTTACATAAAATTTCCTAAATCTTTTATCTGTTTGTTTGAGCATATAAAACTATTTTAGTTTTAAGTTTACAGTTGTAGTTTTGAGTTTTGCTTTTTGCGATTTGAGTTTCAGTCCCCAATAAAGGGACTGCTTCCAAACACCGTTCTTACTGCAATCCCACCTTTTTTGCTAAATTTTCCAAAATTTTTTTGCCTTAGCTAAGGCTATCCCGCAATGCGGAACAAAAATTGTTTGAAAAATTTATCTAAAAAATGAGAAATTTCGTATTAAAACGGTGCTTGGAAACAGTCCCATCAAACTTAACTCCTAATACAACAGGATAGCTAACAAATATTATCAATAAATATTCAAACCTATGGATAAATACAATTTACGCCAAATTATTCTGGATTATCCCCGTCAGCTGGATTTGGGACAAAAATTTGCCAAAGGCGTCACGGTTGCGAAAAAAGATTTTAAGAATTTGGTAATTTGCGGCATGGGCGGATCCGCTCTGCCGGCCGATTTGCTTGCCAGCTACCTGGCCAATCAAGAAGAGTCTTTTGGTTTGCCTGTTTACATCAGCAGGGACTACGCCTTGCCGGCCGGAACGGACGAAAACTCCTTGGTGTTTATATCTTCTTATTCGGGAAACACGGAAGAAACGATATCTTGTTTCCATCACGCCTTGAAGGTAAAAACCTCCATCGTTGCTTTCTCGGAAAGAGGAGCCGTTGAGAAAATGGCCAAAGAAAACCAAGTTCCCCACGTAAAATATTCCATAGATTTCCCTCATTTTCAACCCCGCTATGCCAACACTTACGCCTTTGCCGCTATGCATCAAGTCTTGACAAACTTAGAATTAACTGATAGTATAGCAAGGTTTCCTAAAATCGATTCTTCCAAATCCGAAGATTACGGTAAAAGGCTGGCTAAAAAAGCTAAAAATAAAATTCCCATAGTTTACGCTTCCAATCGATTCAAAGTTATTGCCCGCAATTGGAAGATAAAAATAAATGAAAACGCCAAATCTCCGGCATTTTGGAATTATTTTCCGGAGTTGAATCACAATGAGATGCTGGGATTTTCTTTGCCCAAAAATGAATATTTTGTGTTTATGCTAAGAGACAAAGAAGACCATCCCAGAACCCGGGAGAGAATGGAACTGACTTCGGAAATTTATAGAAAAAAAGGATTGGAAACCGCGCTAATCGATATTGAGGGCGAGAATTATTTGGAAAAAAGTTTACGGTCATTAGTCCTGGGCGACTGGGTTTCTTATTATTTGGCTCAAGAATACGAACAAGACCCCACTCCGGTAGATTTGGTGGAAGAGTTTAAGAAGAAACTTTCATAATACCGTGTAAAATTAGCGGGGTATAGGATTTTTTGAAATTCCTATACGATAAGTTATTCCATATGATAATTGGTAATTGGTTATTTGCAATTTTTTTTGGCAAATTGCCGGTAACGAATTACGAATTACATAAATTAAGCTTCGCACATTTAGCATTCCGCATAAATCTGCGCTTGCCCCGTTGCTACGAAGTAGTTTTACGGGGTTGTAATCCGCGTAAAATCAGCGGGGTATAGGATTTTTTGAAATTCCTATACGATAAATGTAATTCTTCTTCTTAAATATACGGAGATAAATATCTCCAATAATAATTAAATTATTAATTAACCATTATATGACACAAGAAAAAACCAAGACCGGGCAAGAACCCCGGCAAAAGAAGGCCGTGAATAAGAATTCCGGCAATCAAGGCCATGACGGGCCCGTGAATAAGAAAGATAAGTTGCGGATTATCCCTCTCGGCGGGCTAGAAGAAATTGGCCGCAATATGACCGTATTTGAATACGGCGATGATATTATTATCGTTGATTGCGGGCTAATGTTTCCGGAAGAGAAAATGATGGGAATCGACTACATTATTCCCAATATTAAATATCTGAAGAACAAGAAAAAGAAAATTCGCGGAGTAATTATCACCCACGGCCACTTCGACCACATCGGCGGATTGCCGCAAATCATTCCCGAACTGGGAAATCCGCCCGTTTATGCCACTGATTTAACCAGGGGAATCATTATGAAAAGACAAGAGGACTATAAAGACCAAGCCCCCTTGAATATCAAGAGGGTAAGAAAGATAGATAAATTAAGATTGGGATCCTTCGGGGTGGATTTCTTTCATGTAAACCATTCTATTCCGGACGCGGTAGGCCTCTTGATCCGCACGCCGGTGGGAAATATCATGCATACCGGCGACTTCAAGTTTGATCACTCTCCCGTGGGCGATGTTCCGGCCGATATTTCCAAGATAGCCCGCTTGGGATCGGAGGGAGTTTTGGCCTTAATGTCCGATAGCACCGACTCCCAGACAAAAGGATACAGCATTTCCGAATCCAAGATTAAAGAAAATTTAGAAAATATTTTTAAAGAATCCCGCGGCAGAGTTATCGCCGCTACTTTTTCCTCCCTGGTCAGCCGTATCCAAGAAATCATTGAAGTGGCCGAAAAGAATGGAAGGAAGGTGGCCATCGAAGGCTACTCCATGAAAAACATTGTGGAAATTGCCAAACAACTGGGATACATCAACGCAAAAAAATCCACCTTTATCGACGTCAAAGAAATAGACAGATACCCCGACAGCAAGGTGGCAATTTTATGCACCGGGGCCCAAGGAGAAAGCAACGCCGTCCTGATGAGGATTATTAACAATGAACACAAACACATTCAAGTTCATTACGGCGATACTATAATCTTTTCCTCCTCGGTTATCCCCGGAAATGAAAGAACGGTTCAAGGTTTGAAAGACACTCTTTATAAAAAAGGGGCCCACGTCATCCATTACAAAATGATGGACATTCATTCCGGAGGCCACGCCAGGCAGGAAGATTTGAAAATGATGATCAACTTGGTGCGCCCGAAATACCTGATACCCATTCACGGAACCTACTACATGCTGAAAATCCACGGGCAATTGGGCGAGGAAGTGGGATTGAAAAAAGAAAATGTCCTAGTGGGAGAAAACGGCAGAGTAATAGAGTTCGACAAAAAACAGCAAGGCAGGCTAACCAACGAGAAAGTTCCTTGCTCCTATGTAATGCTCGACGGCCTCGGCATAGGCGACGTAGGCAACGTGGTACTTAGAGACCGGCAATTATTGGCTGAGGATGGCATGTTTACCATTATTTCCATTGTGGATAAAGAAAAGAGAAGGGTAATAGGCGAGCCGCAAGTGGCTTCCCGAGGATTCATTTACGTTAAAGAAAATTTCGAACTGGTAAATGAAACCAAAAGCAAAGCCAAAAAAATAATCAATAACATTATTTCCAAAGAAGCTGAACCCAATTGGGACTACATCAAAAACAACATTCGCGACACAGTCGGCCAATTCCTATTCCAAAAAACCCAGAGAAGGCCCATGGTGCTGCCTGTTATTATTGAGGTGTAAGAAGCACTCTTTGAATAACTGAAAAACCGGCCTGTAAAGCCGGTTTTTTGTTTTCTTTTTTTATTGAAATTCCTAATGGAGACTGTTCCCAATGCTTAAAATAACACTAAAAATTTTAGCCAAACAAATCTCCTGCTGCTTGATGCCCGTTATTGGAATAAACTTCCCTGCCTGTCTTCATCCGGCGCTTCCAAGCCGAGATGATCGTAAGCTGACTTGGTGGCTTTCCGGCCTCGAGGGGTACGCTCCAGCATTCCAATTTGAATCAGATATGGCTCGTATACATCTTCAATGGTCTGGGATTCTTCCGCTACCGCCGCGGCTATGGTTTGCACTCCCACCGGCCCTCCGTTGAATTTCTCTATCATAACCCTTAAAATTTCCCTGTCTGCCGGCTCTAAGCCAAGCTGATCCACTTCCATCATCCCCAAGGACTTTTCTACAATTTTCTTGTTTATAATTTCCGATTCGTTTATTTGCGCATAGTCCCGAACTCTTTTGAGAAGGCGATTAGCCACTCGGGGAGTTTTCCGGCTGCAGGCGGCAACTGTATCGCACCCTTCTTCGTTTAAGCCGACATTCAATATCTTGGCCGACCTTCTAAGTATTTGGCCGATTTCTTCCTGCTCATAAAAATTTAACCGATAGATAGCTCCAAATCTATTCCTCAAGGGAGAAGAAAGCATTCCCAGCCTGGTAGTCGCTCCGATTATGGTAAACTTGGGCAAATCCAGCTGGATAGTTCTGGCCGACGGTCCCTTGCCCAAAATAATGTCCAGCTTCCCGTCCTCCATGGCCGGATAAAGAACCTCTTCCACAGTTTTGTTCAATCTGTGGATTTCATCCACAAACAAAACATCCCCGTCGTTAAGATTGGTTAAAATGGATCCCAAGTCTCCCACTCTTTCAATGGCCGGACCGGACGTGGATTTTATTCCGGCTCCCATCTCATTGGCAATAATTTGGGCTAAAGTGGTTTTTCCAAGCCCGGGAGGGCCGAAAAGCAGAACGTGATCCACGGACTCGCCTCTTTTTTTGGCTGCTTGAATCAGAATATGAAGATTTTTTTTAGTCTGTTTTTGCCCTATATATTCTCCAAAGTTCTGAGGCCTTAAATTTGATTCAAAATTTTCTTCATAAGGCTCTTGCTGGTTGGACGTAATCATATGAATTACTTTTTTAAAACAATTAAACAAAAGCCTAATCAACAATTATCAATAATCCCTTGACAAAATTAAAATCCTATGTTAGGCTTACTTTTCAGGTTGTTAGGGGTTATTAATAGAAAAAACAACCTTTCTCCCAAAGTTAATTATAACCAAAAAATAGTTTTTTGTCATCAAACTGTAGACAAAGGGGGTGTTTAGGCTAACTTTTCCCCTAAAGGAGCTTTTCTCAGATAAAAGGGTGTTGCGGTTCAGGCTTCAATATTCCTCGGAACTGCTCTAAACCCGGGCTTTTATAAGCCTCCGGGTGGTGTCTACAGCTTAATGACAGAAAACAAAGCTCTCATTTTTTCTAAAATGGGAGTTTTTTATTGTTCTCCCGCCACTCTATAGACTTCTTCCAGGGTAGTTTCTCCTCTTATGACTCTTAAAATGCCGTCTTGATACATAGTAATCATTCCCTTTTCTATAGCTTTGTTTTCAATCTCGCTGGTCGTCGGCTTCTCTGTTAAATATTTTTCCATTTCTTCATCCACTTGAAGCATTTCAGCCACCGGCAATCTGCCTTTGTAACCTATGTTGCCACACTCGGCGCAACCCGTTGCTTCAAATACAAACTCCGGGATTTCTTTTTTTTCATCAACTTTTAATTTATCTGACATGGAATGGAGAGCCTCTTCAATAGTTTTTTTCTCCTCTTTGTTTATCTCTCTTTTTTTCTTGCAGCGCGGGCAAAGCTTTCTTACCAGTCTTTGAGCGATAAAACAATTGGTTCCGCTGGAAATATCCGAAACACCGACTCCCATATCCACCAGCCGTTGAACAGATCCGGCGGCGTTGTTAGTGTGCAGCGTAGAAACCACCAAATGACCTGTCAGCGCAGCGCGATAGGCAATTTGAGCCGTTTCTTCATCTCTTATTTCACCCACCATCATAATATCAGGGTTCTGACGCAAAAGCGAGCGCATTGCTTTAGCAAAAGTGTAATCCTCTTCTTTGTTAACCTGCGTTTGAATAACCCCTTCCATTTGATATTCAATCGGATCTTCAACCGTTATTATTTTTACTTCCGGTTCATTCAGCTTGCTTAGTATGCTGTATAAAGTAGTAGTCTTTCCGCTTCCGGTAGGACCGGTATTGATAATTATGCCGTTAGGACGGGCGATTTCTTCTTTGAGCATCCTCAGATTAGGCCCGCTAAAGCCGATTTTTTCAATATCCAGCGCTTTGGCTGATTTATCCAGTATTCTCATAACCACAATATCACCGTATCCTCCTAATATAATGGAAACTCTGACTGCAATTTTTTTATTTTCCACTTGATCCAATTTTTCATCCATATTTATACCAAAGCGCCCATCCATAGTGCCTCCCTCTCTTTTGGAAGTTTCAAACCCGGATAAGCTTTTTACTTGGTTTAATAAAGATAAATAATCATCCAATGGCAATTCCGCCACATCTTGAAGCACTCCATCAATTCGATATCGGATTTTGAAAGTATCTTCGCCAGGCTCTATGTGAACATCCCCAGCCCTCATCAGCATTCCACCTAAAAGTATTTGTTTGATCATCTTTTTAACCGGGGTATTCTCCAACATTTTCTGGAAAGATTTTTTCCCCTCCAGCTCTCCTGCAGTTTTTTCATATTCTTCTTTTTCTATATCAACTCCCCTGGAAAGAGACCTGAGCATAATTTTTTCGTAAAGATCGACTAAATAATCCCCTTTGCCGGTGACCCTTTGTATCTCTTTCAAGGAAGTTTCCCCTTCTAAAGCCTTTAGAATGCCATCCTGAACCATGGTAATCATTCCCTCTTCCAGCGACTGCCTGGTAATCTCCGTTTCAGAAGCCATATGGATAATTTTCTCCTTTATTTTCTCGCTGAAAGTCAAAATCTCAAAAATTCCCACCCTGCCTTTGTATCCAATGCCTTTGCACTTTGGACAGCCTTTGGCCTTGTAGAAATGGTTTATGTTTTTTGGAACCTCGACATTCGCCTTGGGGGAAATCACGGAAAGCATTTTTTTAAGAGTTTCAATAGTATTTTGCGCAGGTTCATAATTTTCCTTGCAGTGGGGGCACAAACGGCGCACCAGTCTTTGGGCAATCAAAGCGTTAACTGTGCTGGCGATCTCGTTGGAATCCAGTCCCAGATCCATCATTCGAGAAACAACTGCAGCCGAGCTATTGGAATGAATAGTGGTCAAAACCAAGTGCCCCGTCATGGCCGACTGCATAGCAATACTAGCTGTCTCATCATCCCTTATCTCTCCCACAAGCAAAATATCCGGATCCTGACGCACAATAGCCCTTAATCCTTTGGCAAAAGTGTAGCCATGTCGATCACTAACCTGAGTCTGCACAATCCCGGGCATCCTATATTCCACCGGATCCTCAATAGTTATAATTTTTTTCTCCGCTTCATTTAATTTGTTTATAATCGAATACAGCGTTGTCGTTTTACCGCTTCCGGTGGGGCCCGAATTGACAATCACGCCTTCCGTTTTGCTAGTTTGACCAGCTAATCGTTCATAAGCCAACCCTCTCAACCCCAAATTTTCCATTTTTAAATTAGAAATATCTTGATTCAGCAGTCTCAAAACGATACTTTCGCCGTAACTTCCGGGCAAAATGGAAACTCTGCAGTCAATATTGTCCTCTTCGCTTACTTTGACAGAAAACCGTCCGTCCTGAGATATATCATTTACATTAAGCACCATGTCGCCCAACAACTTGACTCTCGAGATAATGTTAGGATAAACATTGGCAGTAAAATTGGCAACTGTTTGCAAAACACCGTCGATTCTATATCTAAGCCTAATATTTTGCTTTCTCTGCGGTTCAAAATGAATGTCGGAAGCATCCAGCTTAATAGCTCCGGCAATGATAACGTTTAAAACTTCCGTGGTGGGAACTTCAGTAATTCGCTTTTCCAGCTTCATTAAACTCTCCAGTTCTCCTTTGAATCCTTCGAGTTCTTCTTCGCTCACGCTTACCGCCAAATTATCAATTCTATCTTTTAAAGAAGTAAAGTTATAATTTTCCCATGCCTGTTTCATGGCGCTCTTGGAAACCACGTGCAACTTAACTTTAACACCGTTTTTTTCTTCCAGTTTGTTTATATATTCTTGCAAGTCTTCCCTCTTGGGGTCCACAGCTCCAACTTTAACTTCTCTGCCAACTTTTTTTAGGAGTACAATTTCATACTCTTTAGCTTTTTCCTTGGGTATAAAGTTCAAGTTGACTTGATCAATCGGAAATATATTTAAATCCAGATAAGGACAATCGATTTCTTCTGCATACTTTGCGGCGACCTGTTCTTCAGATCTTT
The DNA here is from genome assembly GCA_034522495.1 of Candidatus Moraniibacteriota bacterium. GTDB lineage: Bacteria > Patescibacteriota > Minisyncoccia > Moranbacterales > DUUL01 > JAXHLG01. Next base: position 1,063,735 of record JAXHLG010000002.1, read on the forward strand.
TCCTGCGCTTTTTTAAAGCTCTCTCTCTGTCATAATCCCTCGACCAACTGGATTGGGTATATCTTTTATCTCCTGTTTTGGGCATTATTGATTTTTATTAATGATTTATTTTGATTTTATACTTAGGGCCTGCCCCGCTCTGCGGGGCAAAATATGTAAAAGATTTATATTTTTAAAGCGGTGCGAAACTTTTCCAATCAAGCGCCAGCTTCCATAATTTCAAAATTCAAAATATTTTTCAATTTATAGCACCGGGTTATTGCAATTAATCCACCCACTCTTTTAGAGTAGAACAGCCTTGCGGGGAAACTTGATATTTTGGATTTTTAATTTTAATGTTATTTGGAGCCGGACGTTTATAATTTTAGGAATTACGCGATTACTCTCCGGCAACACCGAGGGCAAAGCAAGAATTAGTTTTATGCGCACTCGCCTTTTTTGGCTTATTAAGATGTTTTTTAAAAGAAAAGCCTTTGTTTGAAATAACTTACAATCCCTCCGGATCCCTTGGATCGCCATAAATTCTAATATAGTTCTCTGAATCAAACACGTTGGTTTCCGTTTCTATTTCCACCCTGGAAACCTCGGAAAGGTAGTGGCTGTTTGGAAAAACCATAATGTAATCCCTTCTCTCACCGGCTCTTACCGTATTCATAATTTGATAATTAGTTGCCAGCAAATCCCCCTTCTCGTCTCTCAATAAAGACTTTACCTTTATTTCTTCAAAATCCACATCGCTTTTGTTGATCAAAGTACCCTTGACTCTCGAAACTCCTTCCGAATTTTTCTCAAAACGAGTCCCGGTAGCCGGCAAGCGAGGCGTTCTGTAGTCTTTAAACTGTTTCCAAATCGGATCCCTGATTTCGACGGTTACTTCATGTGGCTCTTGGGGAAGATTGATGTCTTGAATAAGCACGTGCTTTGTTTCTTGCGGGAGAATAAAACCCTCTTGCCAACCGGATTCTTTTATTGTTTGACCGCCTTCTGCTTTAAAAATTCCTTTATATCTAAAGCTTGTAGCCCCAAAAGCATTGTTGGGATTTCTAACTTTAATTGCCACATCAAATTTATCCGCCCGAGTATGAGCCCACTCTTTTTCTGCCACTTCAATTTCTTCCAGATTAAATTCCCTTTCACACGGAGGACACGGCCCGCCGCAATCCACTCCTTCTTCCATTTGGTTTTTTATTCCATCCGAACACGTCGGATTTGGCCTCAACAAAGACTGCAGGGCCAAGCCGGCCACAAAAAGTATAGCTATAAAAACAGTCGCGATAATAACTCTTTTTATGTTTTTGCTCATTTTTTTGTTTTGAGATTAAACTTTATGAAAGCCATTAAAAACCACTCAATAAAAAATTCAAAAAATCTTTTAACTGCTCAATTTGAATAAATTATTCAATGATTTATAGCTTATCCGCTTATATACAATATATTACAATTATGCAAATTTTCCAATAGTATTTTTAACAGTGTCAACGGGAAATAGAAATGTCCGGTTCTTTAATTATTATAGGAATTACACGCTTGCCTCTTTATTGCCTAAAAAAAGAGAGTAATCGCGTAATTCCTAAATTAAAGATTCTTAAATTTAATATCGGCGGCAATTTGTTTTCTCGGAGGGGGGGGCAGTCGTTTGCAGGCTTGCGCAATTCAAGGAGGGTTGGTTTTTGCTATAGGCAAAAATCATTTTTGAAATAGAAAAATCTTTCAAAAGATAAGCTTTCGCAAACGAAAATGCGAATCCGCATAAAACCAAGCCTTGTTTTGCTCTCGATGCTAAATCGTGTAATTCAAAGAACGCTTGTAGAAAATTATCCTATTATTTGCAATCATCTTTATTTTAATATAATATAAAAACGTGAATAACGAAAATAATACGCTATTGCAATTTTTACCTTTCGGTTAAATTTTGCAAAAATTTTAATCCGATAATATTCAAAATGAACAAGAAAATAATTTTCTCAGGCGTTCAGCCTTCCGGCAATTTTCATTTAGGAAATTATTTAGGAGCCCTAAAAAGCTGGGTAGAGCTTCAGGAAAAATACAATTCTATTTTCTGCATAGTAGATCTTCATGCTATCACAGTGCCGGAAAATTCCCAATATTTGAGAGAAAAACCCTTGGAAATAGCCAAAATCTATCAAGCCGCCGGGATCGACATAAAAAGATCAACTATTTTTGTTCAATCCCACATAAAAGAGCACGCGGAATTAATGTGGCTTTTAAACTCGATTACCAAGACGGGAGATCTTTTTAAAATGACGCAATTCAAGGACAAAACCTCGGGAAATAGAGAAAAAGAAAGCGTGGAAGCGGGGCTTTTGAATTATCCCATCTTGATGGCCGCCGACATTCTGCTTTACGACACCGACCTGGTTCCCGTCGGAGAGGACCAAATCCAGCATGTGGAATTCACCAGAAAATTAGCCAAAAAATTCAACCGTTACTACGGCGAGACTTTCAAAATACCCGAAGCTTATACAAAAAAAGAAACCACAAGAATAATGAGCTTAACCGACCCATCCAAAAAAATGTCTAAATCTTCCCCTTCAGAAAACAGCCGGATTGAAATCCTGGAAAATCCCGAAAAAGCCAAAGAAAAAATTAAAAAAGCTGTCACAGATAGTGGCAGTTCCATCGAATATTCCGACGCCAAGCCTGCTTTGAAAAACTTGATTAACATATATTCCGCTATCGGCGGCCTCTCTGTCGAGGAGGTGGAAAAACAGTATTCCGGAAAAGGATACAAAGAATTAAAAGAAGACCTCGGAGATCTAATGGCCGCTTTTTTAAAAGAATTCCAGGAAAAATATTCAAGCATCTCGGATGAAGAAGTCTTGGAGTTGCTTGACAAAAATGCAAAAAAACTTCGCCGGGAAGCGGAAGCTAAAATTAAGGAAGTTAAGCAAAATATGGGATTTTTGGTGATTTAGACAACAGGCCTCGCTTAATTGATTGATTGACACAAATGGAATTATAAGATAACATCGAATAAAGAAAAGAGCCTGACATCCTCTTGCTAAAAACAATAAACCAAATTGGTTTCCCCGATTGAAGAAGCCTGGTGCGTTAAAAAAGGTTTCTTGATTGGGTTTTTTGATTGGAGACAACCACCGGCCTCGGTGGCGGAATTGGTAGACGCGCGCGACTCAAAATCGCGTGGGAGCAATCCCATGAGAGTTCGATTCTCTCCCGAGGCACAATTCTAGCTTCTTAGCTTGTGGCTTGTAGCTTATTAGGTTGAGAGTTTTGGATTTTTCTCTTCGACGTCAGGAGAAGATAGAAAAATGCAACCCCGCCTTTCGTGAAGGGCGGGGCGATTCTCTCCCGAGGCACAATTCTAGCTTCTTAGCTTGTGGCTTGTAGCTTATTAGGTTGAGAGTTTTGGATTTTTCTCTTCGACGCCAGGAGAAGATAGAAAAATGCAACCCCGCCTTTCGTGAAGGGCGCAAGACACAACCTAAAAAACACAAAACACAGATCACAACATATAGTTGCGTGGCCCCGCAAAGCGGGGCTTTACGCAATAAACAAACAATTTACAATGAACAAACTTAAAAAACACAAACGTTTTTATTGATTTATTTTTTGGGACTGTTTCCAAACACCGTTTTAGTACGAAATTTCTCATTTTTTAGATAAATTTTTCAAACAATTTTTGTCCCGCATTGCGGGATAGCCTTAGCTAAGGCAAAAAATTTTTGGAAAATTTAGCAAAAAAGGTGGGATTGCAGTAAAAACGGTGTTTGGAAACAGTCCCTTTTTATTTTAAATTCATAACAATCTTCTAACTGGAGCAAAGGATCTTCGGTGGATTTTGCAGGGGCCCAGTTCGTTTAATTTCAACAGATGCTCCCGAGTGCCGTATCCCCGGTGTCGGGAAAATCCATACCCCTTGAATTGCTTGTCGAATTCGTCCATAAGATTATCCCTATAAACTTTGGCCGCGATGGAAGCCGCCGCGATGGAAAAGACATCGCTATCGCCGCTGGAAAAATTTTCTTGATTATGTTTTATATTTGGAATAATTCTATTACCGTCCACCAGCAGATAGGGATTAGAAAAAACCACCCCGCTATCCTCGATTTCTTTAAATAAATTCTCCAAAGCCAGTCTCATAGCCAGCAAAGAAGCGTTCAAAATATTGATTCTGTCAATAGTGGCAGGAGAAACTTCCGCAATCCCGAAAAAGAATCTTCCATCATTGATCATAAAATCATATATCCCCTTTCTTTGTTTAAGAGACAAGGATTTGCTGTCCCGGATCAATCTTTTTTCCGGAAATTCCCGCTCATAAGTATCCGGCTTAGCAAAAGCCGCCCCGGCCACCACCGGACCGGCCAAAGGCCCTCTTCCGGCTTCGTCTATGCCTACCGCCGCTTTTCCTTTTGAAGCTAAGGCTAATTCGTTTTTACAAGAAGGTATTTTCATTGATTTCTTCTCACCTCTGTGCCTTCGTTTTCCAGGCGCTTGATTATTTTTTCAACCGCTTTGTCGGCTTCTTCGCTGGTCAAGGTTTTCTCGGGATTATAGAATTCCAAATGGAAAGCAAAAGATTTTTTGTTTTCTTTTTTATTCAAATAAATATCAAAAAGTTCTATGCTTTTCAAGTATTCTCCGCCCGATTTTTCAATAATTTCTTTCACTTGGGCGTATGTCTTCTGCACATCGACAAACATAGCCAAGTCCCTCTCCGCCGAAGGCAGCTTGGCGATCTTTTTAAAAACTTTCTTCCCGGAAATATTATTGTAAATTTTATCGAAATCCAACTCAAATAAACAGAAGGGTTCTTTCGTTTTATGCCTCTCCAGGACTTGAGGATGCGCTTCTCCCATTTTTCCGATTTTTTCTTGATCCAAATAAACAAATGCGCTTCTGGCGGGATGAAGAAGATTTTCCTCTTCTCTGTCGAGGAAATGAAAAGTCGCTTCTTTCCCGGTTAAGTATTTTAACGCTGCTTCCAAATCGCCTTTGGCTTCATAGAAAAGCTCTTCTCTGCTTAAGTCTTTGTTAAAACAAACGCCCCCTGCTCTTACAGTTTCGTAATTCTCCCATTCTTTCCCGTGAATCCTTCCAATTTCAAATAATTTAAAATTGCTAAAGTTTTTTCTGTTAAACGCCGCATTTGCTATTATTCCCGGCAAGAGGGTTCTCCGGATTAAATTTTGGTCTGAAGCGATGGGATTTTCCAGCTCCAGATGAACGCCTTTAATTTTTCCCGACTGAACATCTTTATCTCCGTAAAAAGAATAATTAATCACTTCGTCAAACCCCAAGCCTGAAAATACATCTTTAATTTTCCATTCCAATTCCCTGGATAAGTTTCTGACGGGCTCTTCAATTTCGGTTTTCAAGGAAACCGGTTTTATATTTTCGTATCCGATTATCCTTCCGATTTCTTCAGTCAAATCATGCTTGCTTTCTATGTCAAGCCTCCAGAAAGGGACTTTGGCCTTCCCTGCGGAATCATTTTTCATGTTAAGCTCAAAACCTAGATTTTCCAAGATTTTTATAGCCTGTTTTTTGTTAACCTCCCTCCCTAGCAGTTTTTCAACGGATTTTAGGTCAAAATCGACAACCTGTTCCTTTTTTTCAAAATGACTATCCTCGACCACTTCCGTTACTTTTGCCCCGGCATATTTTTCCAGCAATTCCAACGCCCTTTGCATGGCCGATTGAGCCATCAGGGGGCTGATATTCTTTTCAAACCTTGCTTGCGAATCGGTCTGAATAGCATGTCTCTGGCGGGATTTTCTGATGCTATAAGCGTTGAAATTGGCCGCCTCCAAAACTAATCGCGTGGTTTCCCCGCTTATTCCGGAGTCTTTCCCTCCTTTTATTCCGGCAAGAGCCAAGGCTTTCTTGCCATCAGCTATAACCAAATCTTCCCGGGAAAGATTCAACTCGGAACCGTCAAGAAGAAAAAGCTTTTCCTTTTCATTAGCCTTCCTGATCACGATTTTTTTCCCGGCCCGGTCCCCGTCAAGTCGATCCAGGTCAAAGGCATGCAAAGGATTTCCCGTCTCCAGCATTACATAATTGGTGATATCAACTACATTATTTATCGGCTCCAAACCGCTGGCTATCAACCTGGCCTGCATCCAAAAAGGAGAAGGTTTTATCGCCGCATTCTCCAAAACTGCTCCCATATATAGAGGGCAAAGTTTTTTGTCTTCGACTTTTATTTCCAGACTGCTTCCCTTTTTTTTCAGCTTGGAAAATTTTTTATCCGAAGTTTGTTTTTTTATTTTTCTGCCTTCCATGGCTGCAATTTCCCTGGCCATTCCCCGATAGCTGAGACAGTCATGAGCCCGGTTGGGCAATATATCAAACTCCAAGACCAGATCTTTTAATTCAAGGGCTTCCGCCAGATTAGTTCCGGGAGCCAGATTTTGATCCAAAAGCATAATCCCGGAAGCGTCTTTTCCCGTCCCCAGTTCATCTTGAGAACAAAGCATTCCGGCAGATCTAACCCCTCTTATTTTGGTTTTTTCAATTTTTATCTTACTTTGAGGCAACACAGCGCCCGGCAAAGCCACCGGCACTTTTTGCCCCTCTTTTATATTACCCGCTCCGCAAACTATTTGAACTTCGCTTCCGTATTTCCCAACATCCAAAAGAGCCACTTTCAACTTATCCGCATCTTGATGGGAGCGAATAGCCTTGATTTCTCCCACCGCAAAATTTTCAAATCTTTCTCCCAGATTTTCTATTTCTTCCAATTCAAAACCCTTCAGCATAACCATCTCGGCAAGTTCGCCGGCTTCTTTGTTTGTTCCGGATATTTTTTTTAGCCAATTATAGGAAAATTTCATAAATCAGTATTTAGAATTATGTGTATTATGTATTATGTATTCCTTCCTAATTTTCCCTAAGGAGCAAATAAGAGCTTACTGTCATTAAATTTCTATCTTAGGAATTACGCGATTACTCTCTGGCAATGCCGAGAGCAAAGCAAGGCTTGGTTTTATGCGCACTTGCCTTTCAGGCTTGTTAAGATATTTTTAATAGAAAACCCCTTTTGCTTCTAAAATATTTTTTCGATCTAATGGGACTGTTTCCAAACACCGTTTTTACTGCAATCCCACCTTTTTTGCTAAATTTTCCAAAAATTTTTTTGCCTTAGCTAAGGCTAAAGCTGCAAAAATTGTTTGAAAAATTTATCTAAAAAATGATAAATTTCGTACTAAAACGGTGTTTGGAAACAGTCCCTTAATGCAAAAACCAAGCCTTGCTTTGCTCTCTCTTTTTTAGGCAATAAAGAGGCAAGTGTGTAATTCCTATATCTATTATATTCTTCACGCTTCCTGATACATTCTTCCTGATACATTCTTTAAAATTGCCTGATAAACCTCAGGTCCCCGCTCCGAAAGTATCTAATGTCATCAATCTTGTGCTTCATCATAGCCAATCTCTCAATTCCAAATCCCCATGCAAAGCCTTGATATTTATCCCTCGGATAGCCGGCAGCCTCAAAAACTCTCTGGTTAACCATTCCGCATCCTCCCACTTCCAGCCAGCCGGTGTTTTTGCAAGCGGGGCATCCCCCGCCCTCGCAAACCGTGCAGGAAATATCAAACTCAAAGCTCGGCTCGGTGAAGGGAAAATAGCTTGGACGAAGCCGGACATTAATATCCTGCCTGAAATAAGAGCTGAAAAATTTCTCCGCCACATCCTTGAAATTAGCAACATTAATTTCGTCTCCGGCTACCAAAGCTTCAAACTGGGCCATGGAATGCTCATGGTTGGCATCTGTGGCTTCGTATCTATAAGCCTTGCCCGGGACTACAATTTTCAAGGGAGGCTTGTTTTTCTTCATATACCTAACCTGCACATTGGAAGTGTGCGTTCTCAAAAGCAGTTTTCCCTGGTCCTTTTTACTTTTCTGTTTCAGCCAAAAAGTGTCCCACAAGTCTCTGGCCGGATGATCCGGAGGCATGTTCAAGGCATCGAAATTATACCACTCGCTCTCCACCTCTGGTCCGTCGGCAATTTCAAATCCCATGGAATTAAAAATTCTTTCGATCTCCCTTTGAGTCTGAGACAAAATATTCAGGCTGCCGATTCTTTTTTTATTTCCGGGAGCTGTCACGTCAATCCACTCTTTCTGTAAATCTTTTTCTCTCTTTATATCCAAAATAGCTTCATCTATGCTGTTCTTTATATCTTTCTTGACTTCATTGGCAAGCGGGCCTAATTCTCTTTTTTTATCCTCGCTTAAATCCTTCAACTCCTTCAACATTTGGTTGAAAGCGCTTTTGCGCCCCAGGTACTTGATTCTGATCTTCTCCAATTCTTCCAAGCCGCTCTTGGCTTCATCAAATTCCCGAAGAAAGTCCTCTTTTATCTTCCGAATTTTTTCTCTTGTTAAAACCATTTTTATATCATTATTGATAATTGATCGGATAAATCCATTATCTCACATAAAACACAGCAAATCAAGCTTGTAAAAAACAAAACCCTTGTCTTTCAAGGGTTTCGCGCAAAACTATTTCTTTTTCTTTTCCATATGCTTAGTATGTTTTTTGCAATTGGGGCAGTGTTTTTTTAACTGAAGCTTTTCTTGAATTTTCTTCTGATTTTTCTGGGAATAATAATTGATCTTTTTGCACTCGCTGCATTGGAGGCGAATTAAGTTATCTTGAGACATAGAAATAAGTTAGAAAGTTAGAAAGATTTTTAATTGTTTCATTGTTTTATTGTTTCATTGTTTGCGAATCAAAAAAGATAAGCTGAATTATTTGAATTTTTCAATTGGAAATTCAATTCAAATTTCGAATTTCAAATTTCAAATTAATATTCAGCATCTAACCCTGTAGATGAATTAAACCGCTACCTGAACACTCGGAGTCATAGTAGCCGTCAAGTAAACAGATTTGATAAAACTTTTTTTGACCGCCTCCGGCTTGGCTTGGCGCAATGCCTCCATAAAACTTTCAAAATTCTCTTTTAGTTGTTCGTTGCTGAAAGATCTTTTGCCAATGGGAATATGAACATTTCCGCTATCATCATTTTTAAAGCTTGACTTCCCCTTCTTGAATTCTTCCACAAGAGCGGCAACGTCTTTCCCGACAGTTTGCGCTTTCGGATTAGGCATCAAGCCCCGGGGGCCCAGAATTTTTGCAATAGTTGCCAGTTTGGGCATCATGTCCGGACTGGCTACCGCTATATCAGCGTCCAGCCCTTTATCGGCTTTAACCTTTTCAATCAATTCTTGGCCGCCGACTTGCTCGGCCCCGGCTTTCTTAACCTCTTCCTGGCCGCTTTCCGTAAAGGCCACCACCTTGACTTTCTTGCCCGTTCCATGCGGCAGGGCTACCGGTCCGCGGATATGCTGTTCGGATTTTTTCGGGTTTATGTCAGTTCTGACATGAACCTCGACAGTCTCATCAAATTTCGCTTTGGGAAAGTTGCTTAAGCGATCCAAAGCTTCTTCGATGGGATAGCTCTGAAGCTTGTCGTAAGCCTCCAAAGCTTTCTTGTAATTTTTTCCTCTTTTCATAGAGAGCGGTGTGGTAAAAACGACGCTGGTCGGAATCTTTTTCCTGCAACGCCTCCCACTTAAATGTTTATATCATTCACATTTGTTATTTATAACGCAAAAGCAAGAAAAAATCAAGAGGATGTGCTATGAAATCACGGAACTTAAAACGCAAAAGTCAAAAGTCAAAGCTACAGCTAAAAACTAAAAACCAGAATAGATTTAAGAGGTAAGGGAAGAAAAACACAAAACCCAGTCATGCACCCACCGCAATGCGGGGTCCCGCCTCCAATAATTCATCAAAAGGTTGCGGGAAAAACCCAAACAAAACACAAATATCAAAAAACACAAAAACACAAATAACCTGCGGTTTGATGTTTGTGTTTTGAAGAAGTTTAGTGCTTTGTACTTTGTCTGGGCTTTGGGCTTTGAATAGTTTGTGTTTTAATCCTTTGAACTTTGAACTTTCCGCCAGAGGCGGATCCGCCTATGGCGGAGATTTGACATTAGGATTTTGTCATTTGTCATTTATGTATCGGGTTTTGAACTGTGGCTTTGCGCTTTAACTTTTGCGCTTTTCCCGCTACCTTTATAAACCTCAATGACGGCGGGACCCCGCAAAGCGGTGGGACTTATAAACAGTTTGTGTTTTGTTCGCCTGCCCCGTGGGAGCGAAGCGACTTTACGGGGGGGCTTTGCGCATGTCTGTGTTTTGGGATTTTAAGGAATATTCATATTCTTAGCAGAGCCAACTACCCAACAAAATACAAAGTCAAAAATTTACTTTAGCACCTCTCTTGCTTCTTCCCACATCTCCGGGGCGTCTTTTTTTTCTTTGAGCCAGTACCACCATTCCGCGCCCCAAAGGTAGGCGGCGTCGAACTTGGTTTTCTTAGCATATTCAATAATATCCCTGAATTTATCCGGATCCATGGTTTTGTACTGCTCTTCCAAGGACACGTGCAAAATCCAGCCTTTAGCCCAAGGCTCGGCCTGCAACTCGGAAATAATCACGTCATCCTGGCCGGCGAAAATTTCAATAAACTTGGCCTTGAGCCTGAAGAAATTGGGGCCGACCGGATACTCGACATATCCGAAAGGCGGCTTGTGAATAATTCTATAAAGAGTTGTCCCAAAAATGTCCGCTCTCTTAGCCGCTTCATACCATATGCTCAGCTCCCCGCTATCGGTTACGATTATCGGGCGATCGGGGTCCAATTCTTTTACTAGCTCAATCTCTTTATCCACCAGCTCCGCGTCAACCGCTCCCTCGGGACAATCTCCGAAATAAGGCAAAAAGGGTTCGTTCTCCACTTGCCAGCGGATGATGTTATCATAATCTTTATACCTTTTTACCAAATCCTCCTCGAATTCCAGCAAAGCCTTTTCTCTTTTTTCTTTGTTTTCCATGTAAAACTCCGGAATATGGCATTCAGGCCAGCGGGGCGTCTTAACGCCAAAAGCCAAAATAACGTCAACATCCCTTTGCCTGGCCTGCTCAACCTGCCAGTCCACGTCGGAAAAATCATATTCCCCTTTTTCCATTTCCACCCTATCCCAATAGGCCGCAATTCGAACGCGCTTCACATCCAAATCATCCAGTATGGCTAAATAGGTTTCTTTCCAATCCAGTCCCAAGGATTCGGCATGATGATGGGCAAAACTAACCCCGAATTTCATATCCTCATTTTTGTCCTGCACCGGCCAGTTGAATAAAAGCCAAATCGCCGCGCCCAAGATAAGGACGATGATTAGAATTTTAAGCACTAATTTGAACAACCATTTGATTAAGAACATAGTAATTAGATTTAAGATTTAAGATTTATGAATTTAAAACAAAGCTATTGAATAAATTGGGAAATTCTTTTTAAAGAGATACAAGGATACAAAAAAATTCTAAATTCAAACTGTTCAAAAGTCAAAAGTCAAAAGTCAAAACCACAACTCAAAACCCGAAAGCTTAAAAGATTTAAGAAACTCTAAGCACTTCATGCCCAAGGCAGATCCGTCTCAGGCGGAAAAGGCTAAACTCCTGTCTACCGCCAGGCAGGCAAAATCCAAAGAATTAAAGCACAAACTATTCAAAACCCAAAGCACGAAATTTTTTCAAAACACAAACTATTTAAAACTCAAAGCGCAAAAGTAAAATCGCAAAGCCACAACTTAAAACCCGAAAGCTTTATTGGTTTTTAGCTTTTAGTTGTGGATTTTCCCGCCCTCCTATTACCTTTTAAATGACGGCGGGACCCCGCAAAGCGGTGGGACTTTTTCCCGCTACCTTTTTTATTTTAATGAAAGCGGGACCCCGCTTTGCGGTGGGAGATTTGAGTTTTGAGTTTCTAACATTATTGTCTTATTTGTGTTTTTAAAAATTGTGTTTTTCCCGCAATATTTAATTATTATTTTTTGAGCGGGATCCCGCAAGGCGGTGAGTGATTTGTGCTTTAATCATTCCATGCTTTTAAAATAATTTATGCGTAAGATCTGCCAGCGTTATTTACAGTTTTGTTTTTATGTTTAAATGTTTACATGTTTACATGTTTAAATGAAATTCACTTAACCAACAACACTCCCACCACCACCGCAATTACTCCCATCGCTTTGAAAATTATGTTGTAGAAAGTCAACTTTTCCTGCAAGTAGTCTTTCATATAAAAACCGAGAACAGTGGCCAGAACGAAAGTAAACATATACTGAACAGAAACCAAAGCGTTCACTAACGCTACGCTTCCCAGGGATATGGCGTAATTCACCCCCAGCGTTCCCAGGCCGGAAATAATTTTCGCGCCCACCACGCCGAGGAAGTTTCCTTTTTGATTTTTTCTTTCCTTTTTGGAGAAATTTTTCCTAACAATTTTCCGGAAATTGCCCGAGCCCAAAAGCGCCATAGCCATCAAAAAAATACCCACCCGGCTAAACACGTAGCCGGTTACAAAATTCTGTTCATCAAAAGCGTATTTCAGCATCACCAAGCCGAAAGAAGCAAATAAGCCGGCCGCAATGGCGTTTTTGTAATTACTGAAAAACCTCAGCTTGTAGATTTTAAAGGATATAAAGAAACCTCCGATTACCAAAAATCCCACTCCGAAAAGCTCTTCAGCAGTAAATTCTTTGCCGACCAGAATGTGCTCCCAAATCAAAGTGCCCAAAGTGACAATTGCCCCAAAGAGAACATACACGCGGGAGGCGCTGGATGTCTGCAAAGCCCTATATAAGAAAATGATGCCGATATAGAAAATGATGCCGGCAAGCAAGGAGATTAGAAACAAAAGCCAGCCTTTCCACAGGAGCCCGAAAGGGGCAAAGATCATTCCGTTCAAAGACAAAACGCCGACATAAAAAGAATAAAGCCGCCAGTTTTTGATTCTCCCGGTTAAAAGAAACTTGCTAATAACTCCTTCAATGGCCAGCAGCAAGTAACCGAAAACAGCTATAATTATCCAAGTGGACATAAAAATAGACGCAAAAAATTTATAAACTTAAAAGGCTCTAATCAAACAGTAAAACTAGAGAAAGCGCAGTCAAAAGCCGAAATCCCGAATCAAACCTCGAAATTGCCAAGCTTTCGCTTTTTCTTTCAACGACGGCAGTAACTTTTCATTTTGCAAAAAGTTCTTCCGTTTTGTTTAATTCATCTTAATTTTGGTTTGTGCTGCTTTTGATGGACAGCTTGTTGTTTTCTGGAAGGCGGATCCGGCAAAAAATTCCTTGTTCCTTGGCCTGTTTGAAACTGTAGCGCCTTTGCATTGTGCCTACATACTAGCATGAAAGATATTTATGCACAAATAATTTGATTATTTAGGGGCTGCCCCGCAATGCGAGACAAATAAGGTAAAATATTTATATTTTTAAAGCGGTGTGAAGCCCGAAATCCTCCGAGCGAGAATTATTTGCCTTATTTATGGGATTTTGGTTAAAATAATTTTTTCCCGTAGAACGGGAGCAGCAGCTTTTTTTCAAAAATCAGCAGCCCCTACTTAAGCTTGCCGCGGTCAACCGGATCAATGCCTCCCTCGTTCCAAGGATGACAGCGCAAAATCCGTTTAACTCCCATCCAAGAACCTTTCAAGCTGCCGTACTTTCCAATAGCCTCATAAGCGTACTGAGAGCAAGTGGGATGAAAGCGGCAAGTCCTTTTATGGGACACGGAAGAAAGCCACCCGGTGTCTCTTGACAAGATTTTTTGATAAAGCTTAATAGTTTTCAATAGAAATGTTTTCATTCAATAATTTGATGGTAGTTAAAACTTCCCTTCTCTTGCATCTTGTTTTCTGTTAAGATGTTAACACTAATTTTAAAAATGTTAAATCATATGTTGAATTTTTATAACACCCTTTCCAATCAAAAAGAAAAATTTCAGCCTCTGGAGGAGGAAAAGGTAAAGATGTATAACTGCGGGCCCACTGTTTATGACTACGCCCACATCGGCAACTGGAGCACTTTTGTCTTTGCCGACACATTGCGGAGATATTTGGAATACAAGGGCTACGAAGTCCGCCAGATTATGAACATAACCGACGTCGGCCATTTGACTGAGGATGATTTGAACCAAGCTGACTCGGGAGAGGACAAAATGCTGAAAGCCTCAAAAAGGGAGAGGAAAACTCCGGAAGAAATCGCCGATTTTTACACTAAAGAATTTTACAAAGACGCAAAAAAACTCAACCTCAAAAAAGCCCATTTCTATCCCAAAGCCACCGACCACATCCCCCATATGATAAAGCTGATTGAGGAATTGATAAGCAAAGGGCTGGCCTATGAAAAGAACGGCAACGTTTTTTTTGACGTGCAAAAATTTGAAGGCTACGGCAAACTCTCCGGCAAAAAACTGGATGAATTAAAAGAGGGAGCGCGTTTGGAGGAACACCCCGACAAGGCAAGCCCTTTTGATTTCGCTCTCTGGTTAAAGGCTCCGAAAAATCATCTTATGAAATGGGAGGGTCCTTGGTCCGTAGGCTATCCCGGCTGGCATATCGAGTGCTCGGCCATGAGCATTGAATATTTGGGCGAGACCATGGATATTCATACGGGAGGAGAAGATCATGTATTTCCCCACCACGAGAATGAAATAGCCCAATCCGAAGGCGCAACCGGCAAGCCTTTCGCCCGCTTTTGGCTGCATAGAAGATTCCTCTTGGTTAAAGGGCACAAAATGTCCAAATCCAAGGGAAAATTTTACACTCTTAAAGATGTCTTGAAAGAAGGATTCTCTCCTCAAGCATTTCGACTGCTGGTTTTGAATTCTCACTACCGCTCTAATTTAAATTTCACCTGGGAATCTATGCGTCAAGCTTCCGCCAACCTGGAAAAAATCCAAAGATTTATTGAAAGAATTGAAAATCGCGAATCCGGAAGAGGTGAAAAAAGCAAAGATAAGCTGGACACATCCAGCCATCTTAAAAAATTTGAAAGCGCTATGGACGACGACCTCAACACTCCGGAGGCCCTGGCATCTCTTTTTGAAATGATTACCGAGGTAAACAAGAAAATAGATTCCGGCCGGTTGTCCGAAAAAGAAAAGGCGGAAGCCAAAACGGCTTGGAATAAGATAAACACAGTGCTGGGGTTAAAAATTGATATTAAAAAACAGGAGAGCGTCCCGGCGGAAATTGAAAAATTATTGAAAGAAAGACAAGAAGCCAAACAAAGCAAAGATTTCCAAAAAGCGGACGAAATAAGAGATAAAATAAACAAGATGGGCTATGAAATTGAAGATAGCCCAGAAAGCTCCAAAGTCAGGAAAACTCTAAATTCTAAACCCTAAACAAATTCAAATACTGAATGACAAAAATTTGAAACTTTTGTATTTGACAATTGAATTATTGAGAAATGATTGGAAATTAAATTTTTTATGAATATAAAAGTTTTTTTATCCCCCATGGCAGGCATTACCGACCTGCCGTTTCGTTTAATTTGCAAAGAATTCGGCGCCGATGTCGTTTATTCGGAAATGATCAGCTCTGCCGGCTTATTCCACAACAACAGAGCCAGAAGCCTGCAGCTTGCCAAATCCGCTCCCGAAGAGGCGCCATTCATGGTCCAGCTCTTTGGCAACGATCCGGCGCATTTTTCCAAAGCGGCCAGAATTGTTTCCAGTTTGAACAAGGAAAACTATGGAATTCCCGGTTTGAGAAAACCCGAAGGCATTGACATCAACTTCGGCTGCCCGGCGCCCAAAATTTACCGCCAGAAAAGCGGGTGTTTTTTGATGCGGGAAAAGAACCTATCTCGAGAAATAGTGCAAGCGGTCCGGCAAAATACGGATTTGCCTATTTCCATTAAAATTCGCGCCGGCATCAGAAAAACGGATGCTTTGGAATTTTTGGAAAGCCTCGCCGACTTGAACTGGAAAACTTTGATAATCCACGGCAGAACCTACGAGCAAGGGTTTTCCGGCAAGCCGGATTTTCGTTTGATTAAGCAAATCAAGCAAAATTTTCCCGGCAAAGAAGTCATAGCCAACGGAGGCATCTTCTCTCCGGAGGACGCTCTGGAGATGGTTGAAGAGACCCAAGCCGACGGACTGGCTTTGGCAAGGGGTGTTATGGGCAATCCTTGGCTGTTCCAGCAAATCAGGCAATATTTGAAAGAAGGGTGTTATTCAACGCCCGCCATCGAAGAGATCAAAAAAACAGCCTTAAATCACGCCGGGCTGATAAAAAAACACAAGGGAGAAAACAAGCTCATCGAAATCAGAAAGCACCTGGGCTGGTATCTCAAAAACATCCCCGGCGCAAAAAATCTAAGAAAGCAAATCAACTCAGTGGAAAACTTTAAAGATGTTGAAAAATTGATTAAAAATATGTAAAATATTTATATTTTAAAAGCGGTGCGGACCCGAAATTCAATTTAAAAAATTTTAGCCTGGATTTTGTTTGCATGTTTGCAAACATGCAAACAAAAAATATGGATTTAAATACGGATTTAAATATATATTTTATTCTAAGAGCTTTTGCAGGTCATCTTTCTCTTTTATCAGTACATGAATCTTTATTATCGCAGTTAGGATCGGGCTTTTATTTTCATCAAAACTCTCGTCGTTTGCGGACTTGACTGTTGCCCTTACCTCTGTTGCAACACTCTCACTCCAACTCTCGGGCTCGCCCCACCCGAGTTTCCAGCCAACCAAATTTTTCCCTTTTTGCTTGTTGCCCTCTTCTAATTCCCGGAATTCATTTAAGGATTTTTCCAGCTCTTCAATAAAGCCTTTCAACTCATTGTCAAGCGATTCTCTTTTATCTTTCCCGGGCTTTTTTCTGTTGGCTCGAAACTTTTCCCGAAGGCTCTTCACATAATCAATATATTGGCTTGATCTTTTTTCAAAATATTTTTCCTTTTCTTGATTTTCAGCCCCCTTCCCGCCTTCTCCCGAATTCTCTTCCGCATCTTCCCCGGGAGACTCTTGAAAGGGCTCCTCTTTTGGTTCATTTTTGGGCGCTTTTTTGAAAATTTTGGGAAATTCCATAATGTTTAGGTTAATATTTATAGAAATCACGCGTTTGCGTTTTTTTGTGATCGCAAGCAAAGCAATATTTACTTTTTTGCGGAATTCTTTTTCTATTCTTTCAAGGCATTTCTGTCCTAAATATCTCTTCTGCTTTCCAGCGAACTTCCCAGGGTTATCTCATCGGCGTATTCAATATCTCCTCCGGTAGGCATTCCTCTGGCGATTCTGGTAACTTTGGCGCCCAAAGGCTTGATGACGCGGGCTAAATACAAGGCGGTAGTTTCCCCGTCGGTGGTGGGGTTGGTGGCTAGAATAACTTCTTTTGTTTTTTCCCGCTTTACTCTTTGTAATAATTCATTGATTTTGAGCTTTTTTATCTCTTCTTGGCTCATCACGCTCAAATTGCCCCCCAGCACATGATACAGTCCCAGGTAATTTTTGGTTTTTTCTATAGCAATCACGTCCAGCGGATCTTCCACTACGCAAATGGTTTTTTTGTCCCTTTTTGCATCCGCGCACACGCTGCAGTATTCTTTTTCAGCTACATGAAAACACTTTTTGCAGTAGTTGAGGTTGGAGCCGAATTCGTAAAGATCCTTGGCAAATTGCTGAATTTTTTGCCTGTCTTGCTTGAATAAATACAAAACCAGCCTCTCGGCCATTTTCGGTCCGACCGAGGGTAAATCAGCAAAGTGATCAATTAATTTTTGGAAAAGCTTGGGAAACATTCGTTGGTTGAAAGTTTTATATTTTATTTTAATATGCCAAGAAAATTGTCCTCTCAAGGAACAAAAGGAAGTGAACCCAAAGTTCAAACTTTCAGGCGCGCGGAGGACAAACCTTGAAGCATGTTAAGCCGTTATTCGGAAGCAAAATTATTTATTCGTTTTTTCTTTCTGTGATGTTTCCTTTTTTTCTTTTTTTTTCTTTTTGCCAAAAACGATGTTGTCAAATTCTTCCTTTTCTACAGTCTCTTTTTCAAGCAAGCGATCCGTTATTTCTTGCAAGATATCTTTTTTCTTTTCAAGGGTCTCATTGGTTTTTTTAAGCGCTTCCTCGATGATAGTTTTAACTTCTTTATCAATATTCTCAGCCACCTTCTCAGAATGATCAGCGTGCTCCTGGAGCTCTTTGCCCAAAAAAACTTTGGCTTCGTCTTTGCCGTAGGTTATCGGGCCGAGATCACTCATACCGAAACGGGTCACCAGCTTCTTGGTTATTTCCGTAGCTCTTTCCAAATCGTTGGCCGCCCCGGAAGTCACTTCTCCGAAAATTCTTTTTTCCGTAGCATATCCGGCCAGCAACACTGAAAGCTGGTCTAAATAATAAGACTTGAAATGCAGCCTTTCATCGTTTTTGGGAGCGTTTAAAGTGTATCCGGCAGCCTGCCCCCTGGAAACAATGGACACCTTCTGCACCGGGTCGGCCTTGGGGAGACTGCTGGCGACCAAGGCATGGCCGGCTTCGTGGTAAGCGGTAACTTTCTTTTCCTGTTCGCTCATAACGTGGCTTCTTCGCTCCGGACCCAGGATCACCTTTTCAATGGCTTCCCGAAGCTCTTGCATAGTTATTTTGGATTTGTTTCTCCTGGCCGTTAAAATCGCCGCTTCATTAACCAGATTGGAAAGATCCGCTCCGGAAAATCCGGGAGTTCTTTGGGCGATTTGCCTCATATCAACTTCCTGGGCAATCGGCTTGCCTCTTTTGTTGATATTTAGAATTTCTTCTCTTTCATTGATATCCGGACTTTCGATAGTTACTCTTCTATCAAATCTTCCCGGCCTTAGCAAAGCGGGGTCAAGCACGTCAGGGCGATTGGTAGCGGCCATCACAATCACCTTGGAGTCTGTGTCAAACCCATCCATTTCCACCAGAATTTGATTCAAAGTCTGCTCTCTCTCGTCATGTCCTCCGCCCAAGCCAGTGCCTCGCTGCCTTCCTACGGCATCGATTTCGTCAATAAAAACAATAGCGGGAGCGTTTTTCTTAGCCTGCTTGAAAAGATCCCTCACTCGAGAAGCTCCCACGCCCACAAACATTTCCACAAACTCAGAGCCGGAAATGGTGAAGAAAGGAACATTAGCCTCTCCGGCCACCGCTTTAGCTAAAAGAGTTTTACCCGTTCCCGGAGGACCAAGCAACAAAAATCCCCTGGGAATTCTAGCTCCCAATTTCAAAAATTTTCCCGGCTTGCTCAAAAATTCCACCACCTCAAAAAGCTCTTCTTTGGCTTCCTTGACTCCGGCCACATCTTTGAAGGTAATCTTGTCTTTTTTATCTTTCCCCGGCAACAGCATTCTGGCTTTGCTCGTTCCGAAATTCATGGCTTGATTGCTTCCCCGCTGAGCCTGTCTCATTAAAAACCAGATAAAAAATCCGATTAGCAGGAACGGCAGCAGAAAAGGCAAAATGATATTAACGAAAAAGTTGGCGGTGCTTGTATCTTGAACTTCGATTTGAAGGCCTTTTAAAGATTCCTTGGTAACCCCGACATTGTTTAAAGACTCCGAAAGTGATGCTTCCGGCTCCTTGCGGGACTCCTGCTTCTCTCCTTTATCGGTTTCAATCATCAGTTTGTTCCCTTCTATTTCAATTTTCTTCACCTTGCCTTCGTTTATTTGCTGGGCAAGCTGGCTCAAGGAGACTTGTTCCGGTTTTTCCAGCGGAGTGTTATAAAGAGAAATCAGTCCGGAAACTACCAAAAAAACAAGAACGGCAATTCCGATTTTCTTTAGCATTCCCTTGTTGTTTTTCAAATTTTTCATCAGTTTGATTTTTTTAAATTTTATAAGTGGGAAATGGGAAATTGATTTTTGGGATTCCTCAATCAGCTAATTGAGGAAATAAATTGGCTAAAAATTGTGGAAATTTAGAAATTGGAGAATTCAAAATTGAATCGAAATTCGAAATTCTTTTAGCAACAAGTGAAGAATAGTCAAGCTAAATGCCAAAAACCAATTACCATTCGCCCCATGCCTCACCTCTCACCTCTCAAGTGATAGAATAACACGATTCTTCTTCTTCTCCAAGGAAAATTCCCCCAGATTTATCTTCTGTTTTTTAGCTTTCTCGCTTAACAATATCTTTTTAAACTCAAAAAAATGACTTGCTGTAACATTATTGAGATCACCCTTCAAGTCAATCAAAGCCTTCCTGAATATTCTTTTTAAGGCTCCTTCGGGCAACTCCGAGAGCTTTTCGGTAAGAATAAGAATTTTCCCTTTTTTTCGTTTGACAATCCCTTCGTAAAGGTTTGACGCAAACATTTCGGCCATCTCGTCTTCCCCCTCCAGATTTTCTACCAGCCTTTGCGCGCATCTCTTGAAATTAGAGTTGTAATTTCTCTCAATCAACGGAATCAGCTCCAGCCTCACCCTATTGCGCAAAAATTTCGTATTAAAGTTGCTTTTATCCGTTCTGAAATCTCTGTTTTTTTCTTTTAAATAACTAAGGATTTCTTTCTTTTCAAAAACCAGCAAAGGTCGCATCAATTTTCCATTTTTGTTCTTTAAACTTATCATTCCCTTTATGCCGGACCCTCTTAAAAGATTCATCATGAAAGTTTCCACCTTATCATCAAGAGTGTGCGCGGTGGTAATCAAGTCAAGCTGATGATCCCGCCTAACTCTTTCAAAAAATTTATAGCGAAAATTTCTCATTGCTTGTTCAAAGTTTTCTTTTTCGGTTTTTTCTTTGTATTGAACAATGTCAATAGGCAAATTTAAATCCTCGGCCAACTCTCTGACAAATTTTTCATCCTTGTCAGATTCCTCTCTTCTCTGCCTGAAATTTACATGCGCCAACCTTAGTTTCAAATTATATTTATCAGCCAGTTCAGACAACGCTAAAACCAAGCCGGTCGAATCCGGCCCTCCGGAAAAACCTACCACTATTCCACTCCCTCTTTCAAAAAGGTCTTCATGGAAAATGAAATTTTGTAATTTTTTGATGAAATTTTTGCTCCTCATGAAACAGATTATATTTCAAAAAAACTAAGCGCTTTTTCAAGCTCTTTCAAAAATTGCTCTCTTTCATTCTCGCTTACTTTTTTCCCCAGCGCTTTTTTGTCTGCAACGACAAATTCATCCTTAAATTTATCTCCTTGGGGGAGAGGTTTTTCAGGAGAAACCAGGTAATAGAATATGATTTCTGTTTTATCCGATTTATCACAGGCAACATCTACCCAAAAAGGTTGAAATAAGTTGATGCCCTTATTTTGAAGACTTTCAGGCGACTTGGCTACTCTTATTTTTCCTCCCCATTGCTCTTCCAACTGTTCTTTGAGCTCTTCATGAGGAAATTTGTCAGATTTTATTTCCGCTTGTGGAAAGTTAAAGCCTTCGCCTTTTTTCAAAGCCAAGATACCGCCGGAAAATTTCACTAGCGCGCGAGCTTTAACAGAAATAGCGTTGCTCTTTCTTTCTTTTGACTCCTTTTGACTGTTCTTTATAATCTTCTTCAGGTCTTGCGCCGCCTTTTCCAAATCATCATTAATCAAAAAATTGTCGCTTTTAGTTAGATACGTCATCTCCGCCTTGCTTCTCTGTAAACGAACTTTTTTTTCTTCACGGCTTTCGCCTTCCCTGTTGTCAATCCTTGATTGCAGAGCTTTTAAGCTGGGCGGCAAAATAAATATCAACACAGCGTCCGCGCCATAAATTTCTTTCAACTTCAAAGCTCCAAGCGTTTCTATATCAGCATAGAAATCTTTCCCCGCTTCAATTCTTTCTTCTATAATTTTTTTAAGAACTCCGTATCTGTCGCCGTGAATCCACTGCCATTCCACAAAACCGTCTTGTTCAATCAACTCGTCAAACTCTTTATTGCTTAAGAAATATTTATCTTTCCCATGCTCCTCGCCAGGACGTTTTTTTCTGGTGGTAGCAGTAGGCATTCTAACAAAATCGGCAATTTCTGCGCTCATTTTGTCTCCCAAAGTATTCTTGCCTACTGCTGTTGGGCCAATTAAGATAAAAATTTTTCCTCTTCTTGCCATTGAAATCTTGCTATTTCTTAGTTGATTTCCCTGTAGATTCTTCTTTTTTTGAGTCTGTTTTCTGATTTTTTACCAGTTTTTCCTTATCTTTAACATCTCCGACAAATTTCAGGCCCATTCGGTGTTCGGCCGGATCCATGGAGATGATTTGCCAGAGATAGGTTTCGCCGGTTTTGATGACTTCATCAATGTTTTTTCCCGGATATTTAGAAATAAATTCGCTTATGTGCGCCAGCCCGTGGATGTCCCGGTCTAAATAAACAAAGGCTCCGAAGTGGTTGACTTTGTTTACCGTGCCCTCTACTACATCGCCGGTCTTGTATTTCTTGTCCACTTCGCTCCAGGGGTCGTTTTTTAATTCTCTTATGGAAAGCGAAATCCTGGTGTCGTCAATGGAGATAATTTTTGCCCTCACCTTGTCTCCCACTTTCACCACCTCCCTGGGGTCGTCAATCAATTTCCAGTCCAATTGGGAGATATGAACCAATCCTTCTAATTTGTCTTTATCTTCCTTGGATTCTTTTCGAGAGGGGGGATTAAACTTAACAAAAGCGCCAAAGTCCACAACCCCGCTGACTTCGCCTTCTATGATATCGCCGACCTTGAATTCGGAAATGCTCTCTTTCTCCTCCCCTTTGTGGGCCTCTTTTTCCGAAACTATCAATTTTTCTTCCTCGGGTACAGCATCTATCACGCAAACATTCATCTCAGAATTTACGTAGGATTTCAAGATTTCAAATATTTTGTTTTTATCTCCGTCCTCCACGCGCGGATAATGCTCGGAGGTCAGCTGGCTAACCGGCATAAAGCCTGTTATCCCGTTAATTTCCACCATTAAACCTCCCTTGTTGGCATCAAGGATTTTTATGGGGAAAGTTTCTTTTTTCTCTTTCTTGTTAACAAGATCCTTCCATGCTTCTTCTCGAATAGCTTCTCTCACGGAAAGCTCCACATAGCCTTCATCATTTTCCATTTCTACCACAGTTGCCGTTATTTCATCACCGGATTGAAGCTTTTTCCTATTTTCGCCAAAGCCGTCTTTAACCTCTTTGCCGTATATAATCCCCGTACCGGAATCTTTCAAATCTACATAAACGGCGTGATTGTCAATTTCAATAACATTTCCTTTAACTTTGATGCCTTCCTCTAAAATGCTCGGGGGATTTTGATCGATCAGCTCCTCCATTTTGGATTTTTTCTGCTCCTCAGCCTCCTCTATATTGTTTATATTAGCATTCTTTGCGCCCGCTTCTTTTTCTTCAAGACTTGAAGATTGCTCCACAGCCAAGCTGGCGTTTTGATTTTTTTCTTCACTCATAGTTTTTTACAAAAACAAAAATTGCATATTCAACAATATGCTCCTTTTTTGCTTTTTAAGCTGGTTAATGATTAATAAATTTATTGCATATCAACTCCTTTCTAAGACTAATTATACTCGAATTTAAATAAATGTCAACGATAAGTCAATAAGTCATTTTAACATGTTATCATATTATCATGTTATCAGGTTATCAGGTTATCATTTAAGTACAACCTAATTTATAAAGTTTATAAAGTTGAAAGCGTGAAAAGGATTTATTGATAATCACCAGTTACTGGTCAATGCTATTTAAGCATTTAAGTAAAAGTGACTAGTCACTAGCCACTTGCCACCAGTCGCTTGTCAATATCATATAAAAATATAAACACTTAAACAAAAGTCACTTGTCACTGGAAAATGAGTCATTCGCTATCAAGAAAACCGATTAACAATGAAGCAATTTAACCCGCCAAAGGTGGACACCCTTTGGGTGGCAATGAAGCAATGGATTTTAATCAACATTACAACGATGAAACAATGTAATTTCAAATTCCACAAGCTCCACCGGAAGCCTCGTCGTTCGCAAAAGACGAGGCGAAGCACAAGTTCCTATAAGTTTCAATCAATTTCTACTGTATATCAACCTTATATCTATAACATTTCTCCAATTATTCTTATGGATTATGTTCATTCCACCCGCTTCCAGCGCATTCCCTTGTGGGAGGCTGGCAACTGCTTCCGCAATTGCTCAGCGGTACCTCTTCGCTTTCGATCTTGCATTGCTTGTTTTTAAAGTAGCAACGCGCTTCGCCTTCCACTGTTTTTCCGATATCGTTTGGACCGCAGCTGGCGGGCTCGGTTTGGCAAACATATTCCTCTTTGCATACAGCATCAACTGAAGCTTTTTTCTTGTTGTGTGTTTCATCGGCATTCCAACAGTCGAGGAAGAAGTTGTATTCTCCAAAGTCTTCAAGTGTTACGCTTTGCGTATGCAAGCCGTCTTGATATTCTTTTTTGCCCGTCCAGTCTTCTAAATTGCTATCATTGCTCGCCTGACAATCCACAGCATTTTTTACGCTCCAATTTAAATTAACATCGCCTCCCTTGATTATCTCATTTGGGTTGGCGCTGAAGTCAAGTTCCGCTTCCGGGCAATACATTTCAAGATCAACCGTATCTTCTATGGGGACGCCGGTTTTTTTCATGGAACAGGTAAGGATATAAGTGTGATTGGTGGTTTTCTGGAAAGTAAAGGGGCCTGTTTCGCCGGTATCCGGTTTGCTTCCGCTGAAATTGTCTTTATCGGTTCCGGAAGCAACGCAGGAGCCGGGAACAATATTGTTGGTGTCCCAAGACAAAACCAAATCAGTTTCCGTCTTTAATTCGTCATCCCCTGTTAGATTGTCCTCGCCGTTGACTTTCAAATCCACCGAAAAATCCTGTATATCAATAGCATGTTCCGCCCAGCCGGAGCTTAACCCGTTCTCGTCTCTTGCCAAGGCTTGAAAAGATTTCATGCCCGTGGTCACCCAAGCCTTGGATGCCGCTTTGGCGACGCCGGAAGCAATAAAGTCAGTCGCCGGAACCCACTGATCCACCCGGTTATCTTTATCCCAGTCTATCCCATACTTAAGCCTGTCCCCATCCGGATCCGCGGAAGTAAATTTAAATTCATTCAAGGCTTTCTCGTGGGCATAACCTACATCCGGACCTTCTATCTTGGGCGCTTCCGGGGGATTATTATCATCGGTTTCCTGTGCTTGCAAATGGTAATCTAAATCCATTTCCGGAATTTTGTGAGAAGCTTGGGCATATTCGTATTTTCCGGTCCAACCAGTGCTTCCATCTTGAAATTTTTTAGCTTTAGTGTAAAAAGTGGAATCATTTTCTTTAAAGGTAAAATTTGTGTTGATGGTTCCCGGGGCTGTTACAATACAAACCCTGCCGCCTTCAGCGCAGGATAGTTCTGCTGTTCCTTTGTGATTAATCTCAAACTCGGGGTAATCAACTGAGTAACAGGTGTCCAAGTCATACTTGCTATATTTATGTTGGCCAGTCCCGCCTTCTAAATGCTTTTCGTAATTATTTTGGTTTGTTCCGGGCTTGCAGTCTCCAGCGTCCTGCATCCAATAACCATAGGGAGTGTCCCAGGAGTGGCCGGCTATATTCCAGCTAATATCGCTTATTTTCGGCTCAGACTGAGAAAAAACCAAGGTTGAGCCTACCGGTACTGTTGTATTATTGTCCACGAGCTCTTGAGTGAATTCATCCAAAACTCCGATTCTATAAGTAACCGAGAGCTGAGTTGCTCCCACTCTGGCCGCCGTTCTCGACCAAGTCTCCAGATCTGCATGACCGCTTCTTCCGTCGATGACATTGAAATTTCTTCTGTGGGAAGCGCTCTTAGAACCTAAATTAATCCAATTAGAATTACTGTTTCCCTTGAGAGCACTTCCTAAAAATTCCTTTTTTTCATCCCCAGACATTTTTCCATATTGATTCAAATTTTTTTGATAATTATTTACCGTGTTGCTAGCAGCCAAGCACACCCCTGACCACAAGAATGATCCGGCAAAAAGGAGGGTTAAAAGAACTTTAAATCCTTTATTCTTGCTTTGATTTTCCCCTCCCTTTTTTGCTTTTTTTCTTTTATCGCTCAGATACATATAAATTAAAACAATGGTTAGAATAGACAAAAGAACTAAAACAATTTTCATAACAGTTAGCGAGGCTTGGCTTTCTTCCGAACTTAAAAATAGTTCGTTCATATTTTGCGGCAGAGAGGCTTTTTTGTCCGCACTGCAACCGTCGGGGCTTAAATCGGCGCAATCATATCGAAGAGAAGTTTCATCCACCTTTTTTCCTTTATGAAAAAGGGATGCCTTCAGTTGAAATTTATCGCTATCCACACTTGAGTCAAGATCCGCCTCCAACCCCATTACCGCTCCGGTTATTTCTCCCTTGTAATTATAATTTTGAATTTCATTCCCCTCTTCGTCAGTCAAAGCCAGCCTCAATTCATTGCCGTCAATTTTCTCATCCAGTCCAGTTCCATGCACGCAGGCAAAAATTTTATTGTTTCCCTCTTTTTTTAAGGGATAATTTTCAATCCCCGCAAAATTAATTCTCGGCTCATTCAGGCCTTCTCGGCCGAAGCGGATGTTTAAAAAAGATGGGGAATCCTTGTATTGAGCCTCGGCAACCACCAAGTAAACAGGCTCTTCGGTGTCTTGAATTTCCAAATCAACCACCTTCCTTCCACCGGCCGGAACTGTTACTTTTTCTTCCACTTTTTTGATGGAATTCTCTTCCGCCATCCCGTCCCAGGCATAAACTTCCCAATTGACTTTAATCACTTGAGATTCGCCGGTAGTGTTTCTCAGAGGCGCCTCTACGACCGCCGGCTTATCTTTTTCTAAAATCGGAATATATTGATTAATAAAATTGTAATCTGCATCATTTAAGACCACGCTGTTCTTCTCAAACTCCGCATTTTTCTCCACTTCTCCCGAAACTTGAAAGTTGGCCGTATTGCCGACCACATCATCGGTAAAAGTCAGCCCCAGCAAATTAAACCTGTCGGCGCTGACGAAAAACATGGCAATTTGATACTGCCCGGAAACCGCGTAGCTCGGCACGTCCCACTTAAATGATAAATCCCGGCTCTCGTTGGCGTTGAGATTCAAATCGTCTTGGACAACAAACTGATCCACCACAAAATGGCCGTTTCTCCTAATATCGGATTCTCTGTCTTGTTTCCTGAAGACTTTAGCGTAAATTTTTCCGTCAACCACCGGGTAAGGGTTGTTGTTTGTAACGGTGGTTTGAAAGTTGACGGGCGACCCGCTGACAGTCGACTTAACGGAAGCAGTAGTTTCCACATCCACACTGCCGAACTTGTAATAATTAAAGCAATCAGTTTTTTCCAGCATTCTAGCGCCGTCCTGTTGCTGGGCCTTGGCAAACAAGCTCCAACCAAAAAACAACAAGGAAAGCGTTAAAAGGCTTGTAATTATTTTTTTCATTTTTATTTTTTGTTATTGATTATTAAAATCAGGCAAATCTATTTATATTATAATATTTTTTTAAAAAAAATACAATATTAGGAATTACGCGATTGCTCTCTGGCAATGCCGAGAGCAAAGCAAGGCTTGGTTTTATGCGCACATGCCTTTTTAGGTTTTTTAAGGTGTTTTTTAAAAAGCATGATACATAATACTTGCTTCATAATACAATTATTATAATCCATACATCTTAAACTGAAAAAAGATCGTTGCGCAACATCAGTTGATTTAATCGGACTTGATATTTCTCGGCCTGACGAAAGTTTCTATTTCCATGCTGTCGGGAGAATGGTCGGGGTCAATATTGGCTTGGACGTAAATTCTGATCAAGCTAACATCCTCCACCGGCGCCGGCGTGCTTAAAGGATTGTTTTCGGTGTCGGCCGGATAGTCGCTGTTATAATAATAAAAAATCGGATCTTGCGAGGAGTTTACAATTCCCCGGGCAATCACCTTGGTTTCCTGATCGTTTTCCGGGTACTGCAAAGGAAAACCGCTCGGCTCGGAAATCCCCAGCTTCAGCTGTTGGTCTTCTAGAAAGTAGCGGGCTTTTTCCGTTATCCCGTCATCATCCAAGTCAGCGAAAAAAATCAAATCAAAATCTCCGGCTTCCTTGATCAAATAACCTCCCGAATCAGACTGACGGGCTTCTCTGGCATGCTTGGAAAAATTATTGACGGCAGCTTGCAGGGCATTGTTGTTGAGGCCTTGTTCAATAGTATATTTATTTACAAAAAAAGTTTTGCCCAAGGCCACGGCTATAGCCCCGCTAACCAAAACCAAAATCACCGAAACGGTTATCATCTCCACTAGCGACATCCCCCTATTGTCTTTTCTAAAAGTTTTCATCTTTTCTATAAACATAATTGCCTCTCATCTGCTTAATTCTTTTAAAAACTAATTTTCGGCCAACCCCACATCTTCCACGGTTAACTTGTTAACCGTAACCGTCAGGCTATCGCTTTGATATCCCGTTTTAGAGACTTCCAATTGGTAATCTTTGTTTTCCATTTCCGTCTCCGGATCAGTCTTGACCGGGAAATAGGCTTTTCCGTCAACGCCAGTCGTAACAGATTGATCAAAATCGCCTGCGGTAAGATTGACCTGAGCCCCTTCCAGAGGCTCTCCGGTATCTTGATTTTCAATATTTACAAGCAAAGAATGCTTATCTTTACCGGCAAACAAAAGCGTTACCTCCTTGTTTTCCTCAGCCGCCACAGAAAAGGTCACCTGCTCTTCCGTGCCTACATACTGATAATCATCCGTTTCCAGCTCATCCACATTCAATATCTCATAAACTCCCGGACTTACATCTCCATAATCAATCTGCCCCGAAGAATCAGTGGAACTAGTATCGTCCAAATTATATGTATCCGGGCTGCTGCCTATTTTTTTCCCTCCCTCCAAATGAACTTCCACTCCCTCGATCTGGGATTCATCATAAATATCCAAGGCCTTCAGCAATAAATTACCCGTTTTGTTGATAATAAAATCTTTGGTATAAAAATCGCCGTCTTCAATAATAATATCGGAATTAACCGGATTAAATGACGACTCCGGAGGATTGGGATAAGTTCTTACGTCTTCATAATCGCTTTTGGATAAAACCGCTCTGTAGCTTTGAGCCGGCACTCCCTGTAAAATCAAACTCCCGCTGTTGTCGGTGCTTGTGGTGTAGAGAACTTCCGGAGAATCCTCGATGCTATCTAAAGTAAATTCCACATTGGGAACTATTTCTCCGCTGGCATTGGATGTGTTTACCGACAAGGTCCCGCCTCCGGCATCGGTTTCGATGCCGTCCGGAACAAAAATGGAATTGAACTGCACGAGTTCTTGACTGCCAAAATGTTTCCAACCAACAGCGACTTGAGCTTTTTTGTAATCCGTACTCACCGAGTCATCTTCCCCCGTGCCATCAAAAGGATCATCCACGTATCTTACCTGGGTTTTCACTTCATATTCAAAACCATTGCGGGAAACTGTTTCTTCAGCCGGAACCGGCCCGCTCACCACTCCTCCCTGCACCCCCACATCATCATAAGGAAGACTTCTTAACACCTCCATTTTTTCGTTAGCCAGCGCGATAGCGCCCACCTTCTGCTTAGCCTCGCCCATATTGCGCACAGCTGAAGACAGAGCCTGATAAATAGTCAGTGTCACAAAAGCCACCACGGCGATGCTAATTAACGCTTCGATAATAGTCACCCCCCGGTTATTTTTTTTATACAATTTCCTTTTGAACATTTTATATCTATACTTGCAAACTTTAAATAGGTGTAAGATTCGCCAGCGTTATTTACAGCCTTACTTCGCTCGGGAAGTGTAAGCAACACTCTGAATTCTAACAAATTAGGATCACTCATTTTTATTCAAGATTCCAGATTCTAAATTCTAGATTCAATTTTCTACACTACTTCCATGAGCGAATAAATCGGCTGGATAATAGCCACGGCGAAAAACCCGACGGCGGCGCCGATAATCACCATCAAAATCGGCTCTATCACTGAAGAAAGATTTTTAGCGGTCTGATCCACTTCTCCTTCATAAAACTGAGCCAGCTTCAAAAGAATTTCCGGAGTCTGTCCGGTGTCCTCTCCCACTTTTACCATTTGAATCACTAAATAGGGAAACACTTTTTCGTATTTGGATAGCACTTCCGACAAAGCAACTCCCTTTTGAACCTTTTCGGAAGCATTGCCGGCCGCTCTTTTGAAGTAGCGATTGCCCAGCGTGTCAGCGGTGATGTCCAGCGCTTCCACCAGGGAAACTCCGCTTTTGAGCATAGAACTTAAAATGCGGGCAAACCTGGCGCTGTTGACTTTGGTGACAAGCGTCCCGACAATGGGAAATTTCAAAAAAACTTTATGGAAAAACTTGATCCCCGGCTCTGTCTTGTAGAAACCAAAAATAGAAGCGGCAATAGCAATAATAATCCCGAAGGTCAGTAGGATATTGGAAGACATAAAGTCGCTAATAGCTATCACGATTTGCGTCATAATGGGAAGCTCAGCGTCAAATCCCTCAAACACCCTGGTTATCTTAGGTATAACAAACACCATCATTAAAACAGCGATAATTATCATTACCACAATAATGATGGCCGGATAAATCAAAGCGCCTCTAATCTTGGAAATCAAATCGTGATCCTTCTCCAGCTGCCTGGCAAGAATTTTGAGTATCTCTTCCAAAGATCCACCCTTTTCTCCCACCCTGACCATGGAAACGAAAATTTTGCTGAAAGCTTTGGGGTATTTTTCCATGGAATCGGCCAGAGAAACACCCTTTTTCACGTCATCAGCCAGACTGAGAATGATTTTTTTGAATGTTTTGTTGCTTTCCTGGTTGCCCAAAATAGTCAAAGCTTTAGAAAGCGACAGCCCGGAAGATACCATTACCGCCAAATGCCGGCAAAAAATCATTTTGTTTTTAAGCGGGACGCTAAAAAATCCTCCTAATGAAGACGTCTTTCCGCTTTTCTTCTTCTTTTTCTCTTCGATATAGACCAGCCAATAGCCGTCTTTTTTCAATTCTTCGGCTACGCTTTTCTTGTCCTGAGCTTCCATAATATCCTTTTTTTCTTCCCCTTGCTCATTTTTGGCATAGTATTGAAATTTTGGCATTTTATTCCTTGGTTACTCTTAATACTTCCTCAATAGTGGTTTCCCCTTTCACGGCTTTGATAAAGCCGTCGATTATCATAGTATGCATCCCCTCTTCCACGGCCGTTTTTTCTATCTTTTGCGCGGTAGCGTTCTCACTGATAATCTTTTTGATCTCATCAGAAGCTTCCAGGGATTCATAAACTCCGCTCCTGCCCTTGTAGCCCTCTTTGTTGCAATTTTTGCAGCCCTCGCCTTTATAAAAGTTGAAATCCGAAATTTTCTTCATGCCTTTAAACTGCTTCAGAGAGGGGTCTTTAGAGTTTTTAATTTTTTCCAGCGTTTTGTCAAAGTCCACTTTTTTCTCTAATTCTTCCACTTGTTTTTTATTAAGCTTGTATCCCTTCTTGCACTCCGGGCAAATTTTTCTTACCAGTCGTTGAGCCACAATATTGTTAACAGTGGAGGAAACCAGGAATGGTTCCGCCTTCATGTCTATCATCCGAGGAATAGCCGCCGCCGCTGAGTTGGTGTGCAGAGTGGATAAAACCAGATGCCCTGTCATAGCGGCATTGAGAGCGATTTGCATTGTTTCCTTGTCCCTGATCTCGCCCACCATGATTATATCCGGGTCCTGCCTCAACAAGGCCCTCAAGCCAGCCGCGAAAGTCATCCCCACCTTGGACTTGACCTGGGTTTGATTGATCCTGGGCATTTGATATTCAATAGGGTCTTCAATGGTAGAAATATTCACTTCCGGCGTATTCAGGATATCCAAAATGGTATAAAGAGTAGTGGTTTTACCGCTTCCGGTCGGACCGGTAACCAGGAAAATCCCGTTGGGCTGCTTGATGGCCCGGTGGACTCTCTCCAGCAATTCTCCCCACAAACCGAGTTTTTCCAAGGTCAAACCCTTGGAAGACTCATCCAAAACTCTCATCACAATTTTTTCTCCCTGAAACACCGGCATCATGGAAACCCTAAAAGAAATTTTCTTGCCTTCTTTTTCAATTTTAAATCTCCCGTCCTGAGGCACTCTGTGCTCATCCAGCTTCAAGTTGGCCAAAACTTTTATCCTGGCCACAATTCCTGAAATCACCTGTTTGGGCAAAGTCATCGCGTCATGCAGAACCCCGTCTATCCTGTAGCGAACTCTCACTTCTTTCTCATCCGGCTCGATATGAATATCCGAAGCCGACTGCAAAATAGCGTGTTCCAGCAAAGTATCCACGATTCTAATAATGGGAAGGTCTTGAGCGATTTTTTCCAAATCGTCTTTGTTCTCCAGCTCATCGCTATCCTTGTTGATAATATCCCCAAACTCCGCCTTGAGGCTCTTTTTGTATTGTTTGAGCGCGCTCTCCAGCCCGTCCTGAGTAGTCAAACAGGGAGATATTTTCAACCCGGTTTTTTTCTTGAGGTAGTCTATGGTCTGAATATCGCTTGGATCCAACATAGCCACCCTTAATTCATTCTTATCCTTCTGAAAAGCGATCACTTTGTTTTTCTTGGCAATATTCTCCGGCACAATTTGCAAAATATCCTTGGTTATTTCCTTCTTTTCCAAGTCCACAAAAGGGATGCCCAGAATGTAGGCATAAAGCTTATTCAAGTCTATCTCGGAAATCAGCTTTTTCTCCAGCAACAAATCTCCCAATTTTTTATCTTTCTTTTGGGATTCTTTGTAGGCTTCCTCCAGTTTTTTTTCTTCAATCATGTCCGAATCTTCCAAGAAGCCTTTGAGTTGGTCGGAGGTAACTTGCATTGGTATATTTATTTTTTATATCTATTTTTCTTTCAGGAAAAATCCGCTTATAAGTTCTCTTTTACTCTCTCCACAATTTCTTTGACTTGATAATCGGATTTAACCAGGTAACTTCTGGCGCCCAAGGCCAGCGCTTTTTGGACATCCTCCATTCCGCTTAAGTTTGTCAGCAAAATGACCGGGGTTTTGATTTTTTCTTTTTTCATTTCCCCCAAAACCTCAAAGCCGTCCTTCTTGGGCAATATTACATCCAACAGCACAAGGTTGTATTTTTCCTTTTTTATTTTTTTTATTGCTTCCTCTCCGTCGGCCGCCGCCGCAACTTCTATCCCCTCATCTTCCAGCGCCTCCTTAAGCGTATCCCTCATTGTCACTTCGTCCTCCACAAACAATAGCTTTTTTTTCATAAATGGAAGTTAATACTTATTTTATTTTTGTTTCCAAAAAATTTTATATTAAATAGCTAAAAATTAAACGGTTATCCTTTGTTCCGTCCGGGACATATAAATTATGTTCATAATTATATCATGAATCATGAAGCAAGTATTATGAAACCACTGAAGAATGTCCTGAACTTGCTGTGTCCGCCTTTGGCGGTATTCAGAATCTATAAATTTGTAAAATGGCTTATTCATAGAGATCCTGATTTTCATCAGGATGACATTTTAAAAGGATTTATGCATTCTTCTAGTGGTTTCATTATGCACATTTAAATAATAACACAATTTTTCTTATTTACAAAGAGGGAAGCTGACAAAGAAAACGCTGCCTTCGTCTTTCTGCGACTCGAACCGCATTTTCCCGCTCATTTCTTCTGTTAAAGTCTTGGCTACGTAAAGCCCCACTCCGGTTCCATCGGAGGCCATTTTTCTTGCTTGTTCCGAGCGATAAAATTTTTCAAATATTTTTTCTTTCTCTTTTTTCCCTACGCCGCAGCCGTGGTCTTCAACTTCAATTATTGCCCGGCGCTCATCTTTTTTCAGAGAGACTTTCACTTGGCTCTTTTCATAGCTATACTTAACAGCGTTGTCTATTAAATTATTCAATACAATGCTTAACTTTTTTTTGTCCGCCATTATGCATATTTTTTTTCGGGGTATATCAGTTTCAATCTTTATTCTTTTTAGTTTGGCATAAAGCCGATTATCTTTGGCAATTTCTTCAATAAAGTCATTGAGTTTAATTTTCTCTCTGTTTATTTCTTTTTTGCTCTGATCCAGCCGGGAGAGATAGACAAAATCATTAACCAAGCTGGTCATTTTCTCCACAGAATCGGCCAGTCTCATCACATATTTTTCCTGCTGTTTGGTTTTCTTTTTCTGTAATAACTCCAGGTTCCACTTGATGTTAGTCAGCGGAGTTCTGACTTGATGGGAAATTAAATCTATAAATTCCTCTTTTAATTTATAATTGCTTATCACTTTTTTGGATGACTCGGCAATAACATTGCCGACAATCAAAATCAAAGCCGCCTCAAAAGCCACTATGAAAACCGCTTCCCGGGGATCTTCCACCAATCTTTCCACCCAGTAGTAAGTTAAAATCATCATTACTATATTGATAAAAGCCATAGCCAGCAACAAGAAATCGGGCAATTTCCAAAATGGAATTCCGTATCTTTTCGATTCTTCCTTGAATTTTTTGATACACATGATTTTTTATTTATTTTTAAGATTTATGGTATTTATAAAGTATCAACCTTGGAAAAGTATAAACAATAAAACGACTGATAAAAATCCTAAATCCTAAATCCTAAATCCTAAACAAATCCAAATTACTAAATATCGAAATTCAAAAAAGTTTTCTTCTCAGTGGTTCTTTATCAATATTTGAAAAATTAAAAGTCAAAATGCATAAGCTTGATGTAAGATAAAAATAGAAAGGTAGATATAATAGAAATATACTTAAATAAGGTAGAATTTTTAAATGTTTGTATGTTTAAATGATGTCGATTTGCTATATTCTAAGTTGCTGTTTGTTTTAGACAGATTTTTCACATAGCCCCGGCAATCCCTGGCAAAATCAAAAGTCCTCTCTTCCAGGTCATAGCGTTTTGAATTTGAGTTTTCTATCATTTAAAATTGTTTATGATTTAGGATTTAGCCTGCCTGGCGGCAGACAGGGATTTAGGATTTTCCTTGATTTATTCCCTCTTATTCTCCAACGACTTGAAAGAGGTTGTCGCGTCGTCAAAAAACATCGATACCTTTCCAACAGGGCCGTTCCTGTGTTTGGCGATAATAACTTCCACCAAGTTCTGATTCTCCGTCTCCGGTTTTTCCCTGTCTTCTCGATAAAGAAACATAGCCACATCGGCGTCTTGCTCAATTGAGCCGGATTCGCGCAAGTCCGAAAGCCTTGGAATCTGCGGGCTCCGATTTTCCACCGCCCTGGATAGCTGAGACAAGGCTATGATAGGAACATTCAGCTCTTTGGCCAAGTTTTTCAACCCTCTGGAAATTTCCGAGATCTCCTGCACCCGATTGTCGGAACTCTTCCCTCCCCGCCCTTCCATTAGTTGCAAATAGTCGATAATCAAAAGGCCCAGCCCTTTTTCGGCCTGCAGCCTCCTGGCCATGGTTCTCATCTCCATAATGTTGGCCGTGGCGCTATCGTCAATGTAGATTGGCGCTTCGGACAGAACCCCCATCGCGTCGCCGATCTTCTGGAAATCGTCGTCCTCGGAATCCGAGTCCAAATTGCCGGTCCGCAAATTCCACAAATTTACTCCCGATTGGGCCGCCAGCATTCTGTCCACCAATTGGTCCGAAGACATCTCCAAAGAAAAAACACCCACGGGGATATTGGATTGAATAGCCGCGTTAGCCGCCAAGTTCAAGGCAAAAGAAGTCTTTCCCAGCGACGGGCGAGCGGCCAGAATAATCAAATCCGACTTTTGGAGCCCGGATAAAACGCCGTCCAAATCATAAAAGCCGGTCGGCACTCCGCGAAACTTGCCGGAATCTTTGTGCATCTCGTCGATCCTGTCAAAAGCGCTTTCCAGTAAGTTGTTTATAGAGGAAAAATCCTGCTTGATAGAGCGCTGCCCCACGGAAAACAAACTGCTTTCGGCTTTGTCCAGAACCTCGTCTATCGGCTTTTCCTCTTCATACCCCATCTCCACAATATCGGAAGCGGCGGTAATCAATCGCCTTAAAATGGACTTTTTTCTGACTAAGTTGGCATAGGAAGCCACGTTGGAAGCGCTGGGAACAGCATTGATTATTTCCGTTAAGTAGCTCCGCCCACCCACTTCCTTCAACTGCTTCTTTTCTTTCAATCGGGAGGAGACGCTTAGAATATCGAGGGATTCCTGATCGTGATAAAGCTCCTGAACAGCCTGAAATATCTTCTCGTGCTTTTCTTTATAAAAATCTTCCGGCTGCAGAATATCGGCCACTTTGGTGATGGCGTTTTTGTCGATCATCAAAGACCCCAGAGTAGAAATTTCCGCGTCAGTATTATGCGGAGGCATCCTCACCTCGCTCTGATAAAGACTGGTTCTCTTTTTCTTACCAGACGCTTCCCGAGCCTTGCCGGACGACTTTGAATCGCTTTTTTTCCTTTCTGCCATAAATTAAAATTAGTTTTACCTATTTTATAATCATACCCAACAATCTTAAATTTGGCAAACCGATATCATCTAAACATGCAAACATTTAAACATTTAAACATTCTACCTTATTTCAGTATATTTCTACTATATTTATCATTAACAATTTAGACTCAAACAATAATAAAAAGGCTAATCAAAATCCACAAAACACAAAGTACAATGAACAAATAAAGTACAAAGTACAGCTCCTAAAACACAAATATTTAACGATCTTTTTGTATTTCGGGAACTGTGTTTTGGGAATTGTGTTTTGTAATTTGTTTGTTCATTGCTTATTGTGTTTTGTGCTTTTACCTTCCTTGGCTTTCTTCTTCGTCTCTCCCTCCGAGGGCTTGAGGTCTTTGGGGATTTCCACGATGAACCGGCTGCCCTTGCCGGGGCCGTCGGATTCGGCCCAGATCTTGCCTTGGTGGGCGGTGACTATTTTTTGGCAGACGTAGAGGCCCAGGCCGGTGCCTTCGGTGTCCACGCTGGTGCTTTTGCTGCCTCGGCGGAATTTTTCAAAGACGGCTTCCAATTCGTTCCCGGCCATGCCCCGGCCGGAGTCGGAGACGGTTATGCGGGCTTTTTCAGGGTTGTCTTTTACGGATACTTCCACTTTTCCTTCCTGGGTGTATTTAACGGCGTTGTCAATTAAGTTGGAGATGACTTCTTGGAGCTTTTCCTTGTCAAAGACAAAGTCTTCCATTTCTTTTTCGGGGGGATGGTAGGTTAGCCGGAGGTTTTTTTCTTTGGCTTCCAATTCGAAGGTGTCCATTATTTTGGAAACCATCTGGGGGAGGTTGTTCTTCCGGAAGTTGAAGGTGAATCGGCCGGCTTCGATGCGGGAGATGCTGAGGAGGTCGTTGACCAGCTTGATGAGGCGTTCGTTGGAGATGTAGATCTTACGCAAAGCATTGCCGATTTTTTCCGAGTATTCTCCGTAGTCTCCCTCCATGATCATGGAAATAAAGCCCTTGATGGAAGTCAGAGGAGTTCTCAGTTGGTGGGAGGCGATAGAGATGAATTCGTTCTTGGCTTCATCGAGCTGGCGGAGCTTTTTGTAGGCCTCTGAGAGTTTCACATTGGTATCTTTCAATTCATGATTGGTTTTCTCCAGATCGGCGGTTGCTTTTTTGATTTCTTTTTTCAGCTTTTTGTTGAATTTCTTAACCTGTTCGTAAAGCTGGGCGTTTTCGATGGAAATGGCCGCCTGCCCGCCGATAATCTCCAGCACTTGCAAATCCTCTTCATTATACATTTCCCTTGTCTCCTTGGGTCCCAGAGCAAGGATGCCCACAGTTCTTTTCTTTATATTCAACGGCACCAGCAGCTCGATTCCCAGCTCATCCATCAAATCAACGGTTTCTTGCGCTTCCTTGCCGTAATAGTTCTCTTTTCCCTCCTCAAGCATCACCGCCTTATTTTCTTTGAAGTACTTATTCTGCAAAACTTGGCAACAAGGAAAATATTTTCTATTCCCCAAGTCAAAGCCCTGGTTGTATCTGATCACGTACCCGCCTTTTTTTTCATTATAATCAAAAACGCCGAACTTCTTGACATGAAAAGTCTCTTCAAAAATCTCGGCCAGGAAGTTGTAAACCGTGTCGGAGTCCAGAAGCGTCTTCATCTTGTTGGTAGCCTTCAAGATCACTTTCCGGCTGTCATAGAGGGAAGAAAAGAAATATTTATTGGATATTTGAAAAAAATAGTCCCGCAGATAAGGATAAGCAAAAATAGCTCCCGAAATCGCCACCAGATCCAGCCAAAACTCAAAAGCGGAAAAAAACATGATGGAAACAAGCTTAACCAGTCCGGCTCCTCCGAAAACCACGATCAAAGAAGCCGCCGTCACCGAAGATTTCCTCAGCACCAGCTTCACATCCATCAGCCGATGCCTGACAATGGCGTAAGCGATAATAACCACGAAAACCAGCCCGGAAAGATAAGAAAACGGATAAATCCCCACCCCGTAAGCCGGCAAAAAGCCCAGGGAGCCAGGCAATAAAGCCAACAGCCCCAAAAACATATATTTAGCCTGCTCTTTTTTTAATCCGCTGGTTTTTCTATAAAAAATAAATATATTTCTGAATAAAAGAAGTACATAAAAAACAAAAAAAAGTAAGAAAAAATGATGAAGCGTGTGAGCTTTTGAATGCCAGCCCCAGCTAAACTCATAGAGTCCGCTTACGAAAAAATCAGTAAGAAGAATAGAATAACTAAAAACTATAGATACTAAATAACCAAGATAAACCAACGGATCTTTTTTGTCCTTCTTGTTAGTAAAAATAATAATAAAGTGATAAGCCAAAGTCGGAATAAATACCACTCCTAAATAAACAATCCTGTCCCAGAATAAAGCTTTTTCGCTATTGCCGCTGATAAACATCATGAAAGTGCTGAAAAACCAAATAAAACTCATCAAGGAGAATAGAAAAAAAACAATATTAAGTTTCGATTTGGAATTTTGTTTTAACACCACTAGACCCAAAACAATAACAAAAATGAAACTTAAGAGCGGTACCAGCAATGTAAAAATCATGTTTATGATTTATTTCTAAAAGTTTTTTAAATATTAACATTTTTTTGAGAAAATAAAAAGCGGGAAATGCACAATGTGTATTTCCCGCTTGTTTTATCTTGGATTATAGGAAGGAGGCAAACCTCTCAGCAAGCCTTCCTTTGCCTTCAAAAATGGCCCCGCTTCCTTTGATTTCTCTTTCCGCCTCTAGTAAAGGCTTGGAGAAGTTGGTCAGAGGAGCAAGAACAACGCCCATTTTTTTCGCTTCGGTGGCTATGAAACGAGCGTACTCCAAATCAACCTTTCCCACGCGATGCTCAGTGTCTCCTACAATGGTAGACACTATTGTTTCGGCCATACAAGCAAATGTAGTGCCAGGCGGCGTGCCCATGTTGAACTTCATGTCAACATCAGGTATTTTCATATAACCGCCGTCAACCCTCAAGACCCGTGGTCGCGCCTTGCATACCTCTGGACCCATGTTTACTGGCTGAGCCATGTCAACGACGATGGCTTCTTCTTTTAGAATTTCTGGCGAAATAATTGCTCCTGGATCGGTCGTGCAAGTCACAATTATATCCGCCATACCAATAAGGTTGTTATCCGTGGAAGCAATCACCTCAACGCCTTGAGAATGATTTTCAGCTTCTTTGGAAACTTTGCTTAGTTTATTTTTACTTGGACCAGTTAAAATTAGCTTTCGAGGATTTAGCTCGGAAGCAAATAATGCTGCCGGCCTACCAACAACCCCATAAGCCCCCACTACTGCTATGTTAAGTTCCTCAACCTTGAGGTTTCTTAACTTGATGGTCTCCTCAATTGCTGGAATAGGAGAATAACCGCTAAAACTATCGCCGTGAGTAATGGATGTTTCAATGCCCTCCTTTTTAAATTCCCGGACAGCATTAACGCCATTTCCAGTAAAAGGAGCCGTATAAGCCCCCAAGCCGATCCGATCTACCCCTAATTCATTGGAAGCAAATTTCATAGCTTCTAATATCCGATGATAAGCTAATTTGGGATAGTCTTTCATCTGCTGGCTCGTCAGTAAAACGCCAATGAGATATCCCTTCGCTTGACCCCAAATATTAATATCAGAGGCAGCTACAGTAAATCCGGCTCTACCACTAAGTTTTTTAAGAATTGTTTTTTCAACAAGAGAATTCGGGGTAATTTTTATTCCCAAATTTTCGCCAATTCCAATCATATTTCCAATTCTGCGACCAATATCCTTGGCATTCCTCGGATGAATCATAAACGCAAATCTCGGTATAGACATAACAACCTCCATATATTTCAATATGATATCTTTTTCAAAGAAACTCTTTCTCGGGAACAACCCCGAAAAGAGTCTGCGAGCCGATTTCCGCTTTCGTGAAATCGATTCGCAAACTCCTTTTCAACTAACGACAAATGTCAAACCAACCAAAATTATCCAAAAACCAAACTAATAGCCCCGGTATTTATAAAACGCCCAGGAAAGAAGCCAGATAACCGCAAAAGAAATCAAAAGAATCCAGTATTGCCTCAAAAGTTCTTCTTTTTGGCTGACTTTGTCCAAATAGCACATTTTAAGGCAGCTGGCGGTCAAAAATACCAAAAACACTCCGATAATCCAGCTTTCCAATTTTAGCCATGGGGGAAACTCTTTTTTGCTTTTTTTCATTTTTTGTTTTTTAAAAATTATTCTATTTTTAATATGATTTGATAATATTTTTGGCTTAGATACAAAAAAACCAACTTTAAATCAGTCGGCTTTTGTTTTGAAATATTCAATTTTGGAATTCCTGGCGAACACTAACGCCTCCCTGCGCCTTAGCAGGCGCATTAATAAGCCCATCCTTCTTCTTATTTCATCTTTTAATAAATTCAAC
Organism: Candidatus Moraniibacteriota bacterium; assembly: GCA_034522495.1. Lineage (GTDB taxonomy): Bacteria > Patescibacteriota > Minisyncoccia > Moranbacterales > DUUL01 > JAXHLG01. The sequence continues at coordinate 1,104,380 of JAXHLG010000002.1, forward strand.
ATATGATCCGGTTAGTGCTATTTTCCTTATAACATAATTTTTCAAAACTGTAAAGAGAACGTGAAACACCCGAGGCCCCGGCTTAAAAAAATTTCCTTATTTAAGCCTCAAATCAAAGACAAAAACTGTAAAACAAAAGTGAAACACCTCACCGCTTCCACTCATTATTACAACCCCTCCCCATATTTTTTTCAAAATGAAAAATTATTCAAAATCAAATCTGAAAAGTTTAGGAAGAGTAAAAATTATGATTGGCAAAAAAGGTTCGTGATAAAAACTTGACCCAGGCTTTTCTTGACAATAAAAAAGATTGCGTGTATTTTTTAAAGAACCTTGAAGCAGCTAAACATATTTGTGACAGGGGAAAAACAAGGAGGGAAAAATGTACCTTAAAATTTTATTCTTATGCTTGGGAAACACAGAGAGAAGTCAAATGGCGGAAGGCTACTATAATTATTTTGCAACCAATGGAATTTCTTTTAGCGCTGGACTAATAAAGAAACCGGATCACAAAAGAATTCCGCAGAGAATAATTAATCTGATGCAAGAAGATGAAATTGATATTTCATTGCAAAAGCCTAAACCAATTAGTAAAAAATTGATTTCAAATTGTGATCAAATTTATGTCCTGTGCGATTGGCATCAGTTGCCGAATTTCATATCATCACTTAACAAAGTAATTTATGAGCCTGTTGAAGACCCTTATAAAATGAATTTGATAAAAACAAGAGAGATTAGAAATGAAATTAAAAAAATAGTTAAGTCAATAATATAGTCCCTACTTAAAACAGTAGGGATTTAATATTTTTGTTACCCTAAAAATTTTTTAGTTAATACATTTTCCAATTTTACCGAAAAGTGAAATTGTTCGTCATAGCAATTAGTTTTAAAATTACTTCTCTTAATTTTCTTTTTTATATCATTAGGTTTTTCTTGATTTAAACCCTTTTTTGCCATAAGTAATAGAAAATAACCCCCATAATAAGTAGGAAGAGAAATCATAATATTTTCAACCATGTTGAAGTGATTGAGAAGATTGCTCCTAGTTTTTTTAGATTCGCTATTTTGAAGGAAAAAAGAACCTGATTGAAAAATGGCAATCCCACCATTTTTAAGAGCTTCATATGCTTTTTTGTAAAAAGAATCCAGGAAAAGTCTTTTTGCAACACCAATTGGATCAGGAGCGTCAACAATAATTATATCATAAAAATTTTCCTTCTTGCCGATAAACTCAAAAGCATCCTTATTAAATATACTGACTCTCTTATCCTTTAGGGAATTTTCACTTAAAAAAGGAAGATGTTTAGAAGCACAATCAATAACTGCCTGATCTATTTCTACCAAATGAATTAATTTTACTGAAGCATGCTTTGTAACTTCCCTAACTGCTCCGCCATCCCCTCCTCCGACAATTAAAACATTTTGAGGATTATGATGTTCAAACAGGGGGATATGAGTAATTGATTCATGATAGATAAACTCATCCTTCTCAGAAGCTTGAACAATTCCATCAAGGGCTAGCACTTTTCCAAATTCTTTAGTTTCAAAAATTTTAATGTCTTGAAAATTACTTTTGGTATCACAAATAACTTCACTGACTGAAAAACACTGCTTTACATTACTAAAAAGCTCCTCTTGAAACCAAATTTGATTTTTATTTTTATAAAACATGATGGTGTTTTATTTATTGAAAACAATCGGCCGTGATTGAAGAATAAAGAATTTATCATCACTGAACGCCCACTCTATGTCCCTGTTTTTGCCTTGGATTTTCTCGATCTTTTTTGCTATTTTGCTGAGTTCTGCCATTTTTTCTCCGCTAAGCTTTTGTTCATTTTCGCAAGGATTATTTTTAAGGCACAGCCCGCCATTTTTCTCGCTTAAAACCATCTTCCGAGGCTGAGCATTGAATTCTACTTCCAAGGGAATGACGGTTTCTTTTTCAATGATATAATTATCCGGCTTAACAGACCCCTGAACCAGATATTCTCCAATTCCATAAATCGCTTCGATTATTATTGCATCGCTATCGGCATCTAAGGGATTTGCCGTAAAACATACGCCGGAAACCTCGCTATCCAGTAGCTCCTGAATTATTACTGCCATATTGATATCTTTTAATTTTTCGGGATCTGCATAGCTTGCCACCCTATCAGTAAAAACAGACGCATAGCATTTTTTCGCATAATCAAGAACTGCATCTTTTTCTACTCCTAAATAGCTCTCGAATTTACCCGCAAAAGAACTTTTTTGGGCGTCTTCCACATCGGCAGATGACCTAATTGAAAAGTATTTGCTCTCGTGTCCGCTTAAAAAATCTTCAACCCCTTTAATAATCCTCTTATCAAAGGTTCCTTTTTCAATCAAATCCCTGATTTCTCTGAGATTATTTGGATCAATGCCATGTTTACCGCTAAAATTATTGATTTTTTCAATAAGGTTATTTCTCTCGAGGAATTTTCTATATTCCTGTGAAGAAATTACAAAACCCTCAGGCACAGGAATGCCGCTAGAGACTAGCTGCAGCAAAGGATAGGCTTTCCCTCCGACCTCTTCTGAGGTTGCATTTTTTTGATCTGTTGATAATTTATAAATCATTCCAATATTTTTTAACGTCAATGGCGAAATTGCGGTATCATATCAATTTCGTTATTCACGTTTTTATTTTTTATAAGCAATTCCTTGTTTTGCATCTAATAAAATCCGATCTCCGTCCTTAAAAAACTTTGTCGCATAACCTGTTCCAATTAAGCAAGGCGTTTTTGTTTCCCTGCTAATCAAAGCCGCGTGAGACATAACGCCTCCCTCATCAGTTATAACGCCTCCTACTCGATCAAAAGCAACCGTCAAATCCGGAGATGTCATCGATGTGATAATGACATCTTCTTTACCTAGACTTTTCGAATATTCAAAATATTCCTCGGATTCATTCATGATTGGCACCAATCTAGCAACGCCCTTTACTGAGCCGGGATAGGCAATAGTCCCTTTGATACAATTGTTTTCACCGCTCTTCTCTTTCTCTTTTATTATGATCTCCGCCAGCCGCTCATCCTCGATGTCTTTAATGGCTCCCTTGTTTATAATCAATCCGAATCTTTTATTTCTTTTGTTGACTGTTTTCAAGTCAGGATTTTTATCGAATAAAAGAAGCTCCTTTAGTTCTTTATATTCCAAATGCGAAATCTGATTTACAGCGATCAATGTTCTTCTTGCCGTCTCTTTGAGAAGATTCTCCGAATAACCTATCATTTCTCTCTCTATTTTCTTAGCTTCGAATCTCACCTCGGCGATTTTTTCAAGTATCCCGAAAAGGTTTTCTTCATTAACCAGTCCGTACTTTTTGAACAAACGTCTTCTTAACGCGCCATCTTTCTCAGCCATGATCTCTGCCAAAACCAATTCCGGGTTTTCTCTTTTTGTTTTCTCAGAAATCTTTTTCAAGGCTTCGCCCTCGAAATGCTTTAATACATGCGGCTCGAGATATTTATATTTTGACACAAATTTACTGAAAAAATCCAACACCTTATCAAATTCTGAAAGCAACTCTTTCCGGGTTTTATTATGCAGCCCGGCTTTTAAATTAGACAATATCTGGCGCTTAATTTCTTTCTTCATTTCATCAAATTCGCTCTCAAGTTTCAGTATTTTATCAATATCGCCAATTTTCTTATAGGCTGTCTCTTTGGCATACCTTATTTCCTCCGGAAAAGCAAAACCGGAGAGGACATTGTCTTCATAAATTAGCATTCCGGATTTAAAAAAATAACTTTTTGCCGTAACATGCTTTGCCCATAAATAGTCAACAAAATTTTCCCTCCAGAGAAGCTTTGATTTCATAAATTTGAGACATTAATGAATAATCTTTTTCTTCTAACCATATGCAAAATTTCAAAATTCATTTTCTCTAGTCTTCTTTTGATTTTATAATTAATTTTCTTTTCACCATCTTTAATAAATATCTTTAAATGAAAGACTCCGCTCCTAATTTCACAATTTATATCAATTTTTTTACTCTCGCCATAAATTCTTTCTACTAATTTTTCAATTACACGATGTTCCAATTCATATCCTTCGTACAAATGATAAACCTTTTTAATTCTTCTTTTGAATTTCACCCTTGGCTTATTTATTCCACAAATGCATTTTTCCGAAATCAACTTACAGATATCCCCGCTTTTATATCTAATTAAGGGAATTCTTTTGTTTCTCAAAATTGTAATTACTAATTCACCCCATTTATTATCTGGTAAAATATTCCCTTCTTCATCAACCACTTCCAACTTTATTTTATTCAGATCATAATGAAATCCATTGTGTTCTTTACATTCTACTCCTAAAACACATTCGGTTAGACCATATGAATCAAAGACTTCTCCCTTAAAACAATTTTCCAGTTCTTGTCTTTTTTTGTTATTTAAATATTCCCCCGTTGTCTCTATAAAATCGAAATTGATGCCTTTTAGAAAATCTTTTAGATAAAAAAGTACTGAAGGAATCGAAGAAACAATGTTTGGTTTCATTGTTTCTAAAATTTCTCTAATTTTATTTGGTGGCAGATCTGTATCTATTGGCACAACTTGGTTTCCATATTTGACATGACCAAGCATTGTAAAATAACCAACTCCCCAAAAAGATTGATCCATCAATACAACTGTCAAACTTCCCTTTTTTATGTTTTCAACCTCACAAAACCATTTAATGTAATTCGATATGTTTTTTATGTCACCTTCATCATGATAAATCGCCCTCGGCTTGGAGGTTGTCCCACTCGTAAAATACACGCAATAGCTTTCATGTGAAAAATTAGTTTGAGAGCTGATTTTATCTATATCACCCTTCGTCATAAAAGGAACTTTCTCCCATCTATCAATAATTTGATCCTGGTATTTTGGTAAAAAATGGTTCAATCTTTTTATCGCCGGCAAGATTCTCCTGAAATCATTATCTTTCATATAATCTTTGGTCTTTAATTAAATACTTTATCTTATTATTTCTTTTGGCAGATTTGTTAATTCGCAATCTTAAGTCAATTTGACCGCAAGAAACAACATCATTAAAGTCCAGTGACAACTCACTTAATGCTTCCCAAATTTGATTTTGATCTTGCTTGTTTATGGTGAATTCTTTACCGATAGTTAATTCAAAGGTAACTTTGTCAATCCCATAACATTTGGTTTCTAATAATATTTTACATTCAGTTATCGGAATTGCAACGGCACTTAAGGCCTCAATTATTTGAGATTGATCAACGTTAACACCGCCAGCAACACTAAAAGTTCCTTTTGTCCTACCCTTGAGGCAAACTTTGGGCCACCGGGTTCTGCAACTGCATTCACCTTCTTCAATATATCCCAAATCACCCAACGGATAATTTTGAAGGTGTATTGCTTTAGATTTTTTGTTAGTAAAAAGTAATAAACCCTTTTCTTTTTTATTATTTTCACTCAACGAAACATCAATCACGTCAGGATTGTAATGGTAGCAATTTGTGTATTCACACTCAACTCCTACGAACAACTCACTTGCAGCATAAGTGGACACTACTCTTGCTCCAAAAATAACCTTGACTTCTCTTCGCAATTTATTTGATAAGTATTCTCCCGAGGTAATAATCAGACTAATAGAAATTTTGCAATTGTTTTTTGATGACCTATAAACTTCAATTATATACTCTATAAAGCTAGGAGTGGAAATTATTGTATCTATTTTATGTTCTTTCACAATACTAAATAATCCCAAAACTTCTCTCTTGTCTTTTAATAATCCTATAGGAAAATAAGTGCATTTTAATTGCTCTAAAGCACTTTGAACGGATGGACCTGCAACCCACGGCCCAAAAGGCAATAGTATTACGACTCTGCTACTGGAATTCAATCCAATAAGTTTATAGCATTCTTTTCTATATTTAGCCCTATCAACCCATTCCTTTTTTGTAAATGGTATTGCCTTGGGCCTCCCTGTAGAGCCACTTGAAAAAAAATAGAAGGAAATGTCCTTAAAATCAACAGACAAGTTTTCTTTTATATTCTTAATATCATAAACATCCTTATCCTTATCAGGATTCTTTAGCTTGCGCTTTCTAGAATTGATACCTTCATTCTTTTTTTTGGATCTCCCTGATCCAATTATTTTTAATGATTTCATGTGGGAGATTTTTTGATATTAAGATATTATGTTATTTTAATTATAATAACATAATAATTGTTTTTCTCAATGAAAAGAAAAGATTTGTATCTCAAAATGTTTCACTATGAAAACTTTTTTAATGATAAAATTATTAGACTTGAAAGCATGGATTATGACACAAAAGTTTTTCCAATGCCAGAAATATACAAAAAAGCAATTAACTTAATGTTTCAACATAACACCCTTACCTACTCCGATTTTGGAGGATTCCCAAGAATGATTAAACAAATAAACCTTTATGAAAATTTAGTCTCGAAAACTTCCTTTCAAAAAGCTGTTTTTGTTTCAGCAGGTGTTAGTAGTCTTTTAAACACAGTTGTAAAGTTAATTAGTCGAAAGTGTCCAAAAAAAGAACAGGTTGTTCTTTTTTCCCCTGAGTATTCCTTTTTCCATTCGGTAGTTGAAGGAAATGGTTTAAAACCCATCGTCATAAATACATCGAGGAAAAATAATTTTATTCCAACAATCAAACAAATAAAAGAAAAAATTAACAATAAGACGCTTGCCGTGATTTTTTCAAATCCTAACAACCCTACATGTCAAATTTTACCAAACAATTTTATTAAAGAACTTGTAAATTTATGCAAAAAAAATGAAACTTTCATCGTTACCGATGAAGTTTACAGAAACACTGTTTTTGATGAAAAAAACTATTCTCCTATAGAGAAAGTAAATGGAGGATACAATAATTTATTCAAGCTCTTTGGTCCCTCCAAAGACCGCCCAGGATTAAATGGTCTGAGAATGGGCTATTGTTTGTTCGATAGAAAGTTCGAAAATAACTTTAAAAAAGAACATGTTGTGTCAAATTTTTCAAATAACATAATAGCTGATTTTCTGTTCTTGATTGATATTTCAATGAGAAATTACAATATGACAAACAAAAAAAGTAATGACTTAAAGTTATTCTCAAATTATTATTTAGATGATTACAACAAAAAGTTGCAAATCAACAGAACGAAACAAAAAAAATACTTAGAACTAATTATAAGAGAAATAAATCAAAACAGAAATATCGTTGACTTCATAACCCCCACTTGCGGAAACAGTCTATGGTTTAAATACAAAACGGCACTTCCCCCTGAGACATTTGTTAAGTTATTTACAAAAAAGGGGGTTGCTCTTTATGCAAGCGATGTATTCTTAGACAATTACAAAATCAACGGTTCATGGTCAAGAATTTGTATAACAAAAGACATTTCTAAGATAATAAAAGGCCTCAAAAAAATCTAATATCAATATCTGCCAAAAACAAAAGAGGCATCCTCTCCAAAAGATGGTATTTTCTTTGTTGCAAAAGAAACTTCCCTTAAATGAGTATTGGCTAATTTTTTTATTATTTTAAAACTATCAACTCCTTTGTATACGGTAGGCGTACCAGCTTGAATTGAAATCCAAGTTTTCTTCTTTGCTCCTTTTTTCAGTTTAGTTAATAAATTTAAATAAAATTCTTCGAGCGTATTTTTGTCTTCTTTTACAGGATCATCAGTGAGATCACAGATAATATAATCAAAGCAAGATACATTACAATAACTCAAAAAAGAGAAAATGTCATCTATTACATATTCTACTTTATGCTTAAACTCTTTATCTATAACATGAAAATATTTATCGCTCAATCTTACTATTTGCTTATCTATGTCTACTACTACAATCTTTTTTATGCTATCATATGAATTTATTGCTGTTCTTGCAACAAAACCATCGCCCCCTCCTATTATTAGGATTATTTGATCCTTTTGGGTCAATTTTTTAAGTAATTCCTGGTCGTAGATTAAATGATCATACTCAGAAAGCTGTATCACGTCATCAACAAAAAGACATCTCCCAAATTTTTTAGTATCTATTATTTCAATCTTATGATAATCGCTAAATCCTTCATAAATAAATTTCTTTACACTTATTTTCAGGTCACCTCCAGTACTAAAAAGAGTTGTTCTTTTTGTATTGGAAACCCCTCTTGATCTCCTTTTTTTCACATGATTCATGTTTAATTGCATTAATTATTTTATTAGAAATCCTTTTTGTCGCCTCTTCACCAGCACAAGTAAATGCGTCAATTGTACAATATTGAAATTCTGGCCATGTGTGAATAGATATGTGAGAAGAAGAGAGTAAATAAAAACCAGTCAGCCCTCTCGGTACAAATTTATAAAAACTTCTTTTCAGCAAAATAACATTCTCTTCTTTTATTGAGCAAGAAAACACTCTTTCTATCTTTTTTTGACTATTTAATAAACTAGAATTGCAACCATATAACTCAATTAAAATATGAAGTCCATCGGGATTTGGATTTTTAATATTTCTATAAATCTCCATTTTAATCAATTATTTAAAACTATTGTTGAACTTAAGAATTGATTCTTGTTTATAACACATATTTACAAGAAAATCAAATTAACAGATTAGTGGGAAAAAATTGAACTGAAAGACTATTAACTAATATCGAGAGGAAGGCTACTATAAGCTGCTAAGCTTGGTTAGTGCAGAGATAGCTCGAAGAAAACCAGAAGAAAGATTTAATAAAAATCTCCGGGATAAAAAGCCCTACGACAACGATACTGAAATCAGCAAGGAGGATTCATTCTTAAACGAAAAGATTGGGATGGATATTTTTAGAGTTTTTCCTTATCACTCGTGGGAAAGAGAATAAAATGAAAACTTTAACGAGCTTATCATAGAATTCTTCCTAAAGAGATGAAGTTTGCTAATATATCTAATGAAGAAATTAAAAAGGTTGAGAATCTTTTAAACAATAGACTAAGAAAAAGATTGGACTACCACCGCTTTAAAAATATAAATATTTTACCTTATTTGCTGCTCCGTCAGCAGGCCCTATTTAATTCCCAAAGAAGTGTTTTTCGAAAAAGAAAAATTTTAATTTAATTTTATTAAGATTTAGAATAGAATTTTAGAATTTTCATTCAAACACCTTAAAAATCCAAGTCCAATTTCCCCCTGCAGTATAAGCCATTACCAATCCCCAAAAACTGTAAAACAAAAGTGAAACACCTCACCGCTTCCACCCATTATTACAACCCCTCCCCGTATTTTTTTCAAAATGAAAAAACGGCTTCAAGCAACCGCCGCCTCCGTTAGAATGCTTCAATGAACATGCTGTAGCGTATTCATTGACATTTCCAAAGTTTTCTCTCTATTTTTCTATTTTGGTGTGTTTGAAAAAAGTGTCTAATAAAATCTTGCTAAAATTTTCCGGCTGATTGCCGTTAAAGATTTCAGCTGTCTTGTCTCCGCCTCCTGAAAAAAATTTCTCCAGCCTTAATATTTTCTTTTTCAACCCTCCGGTGGTATCAATGTTATGAGAAGATGAAAGCTTTATTTTTTTCTTAATCCGGCCGTAACTAATTTCTTCTATCAACTCGGCTTGACTGTTTTGGTATGGATCTTGAGTATAAATTCCATCTACATCGGTGGCATAAAGAATCCTATCTGCGCCAAGCTTGTTGGCAATATGAGGAGCAATGGAGTCTCCCGAGCAAATGCTCATGCCTTTGGATTTATCAAAAACCATCTCGCCATACAGTAGCGGAATAAAATTCTTTTTCAAGGCCTCTTTGAGACAATCTGAGTTGAATTCAGCAATCTCTCCGCCGGCTTGAACCACAGTTGAGGCAGTGTGGATAGGCGTAACATCTAGTCCGTTTTCGAGAAATATTTCAAAAATTTCCCGATTCAATTTTTGATTGGAAAGCTGGGAAAGCAGAGCGCCGTAAATCTTTTCTTTATTTTCTCCGGTTCCTTCAACCAATTTGTATTCCATAGCCAATTGATGGCCGGCGGCTCCCGCTCCGTGGATTAAAATCAAATCAAAATCTTTTTTCTCTTTAGCGTTCTTGATTTCCCTGCTAATTTCATCAATTAAGCCTTTTTTGACAGAAAAGCCCTCCTTATCTTTGTCCGTAACCACGCTCCCGCCAAGCTTGAGGATATACAGCGGCTTCATAAATATATTGTTTGATTTAAATATTTTGAAGTATAGTTCCTATCTTATTTTGTCTAGAAAGAAGAAAAAAATGGGAGACTAGAGGGAATTGCCCGGCTTTGCCGGATTGATTTTTTTGGCAAAATCATAGATTTTGATAAAAATCAAAACCCTTATATCCGGTGCCTGCTTAACAAAAGAATTTAAATGGGCGACTAAAGGGAATTGAACCCTTATATCCGGTGCCACAAACCGGTGTTCTACCATTGAACTATAGTCGCCATGAAATTAAAAATCCTAAACACTAAATCCTAAATCCTAAACTTTAAATCCCCTAAACTCTAGAATAAGATGCTAAATCCCAAACCTTCTGCCGCCTTGCGAGGTCCCGCACAAATCTGCGCTTGCCCCGTTGCTACGTAGTAGTTTTACGGGATTGTAATTCGCGTAAAAAATCAGCGGGGTATGGGATTCTTTTTGAAATTCCTATACGATAAAACAAAAATCACTCGTCGAGCGTACAAGTTTAATAGTAGCATAATTATTGATTTTAATCAATAGGCTGTAAATTGACCCAAATTCAAACCCCGGTGCCCCTTTTTCTCAAACAAGATTAAGAGTAGTATATTCGCAATAGATTTCAGCTAATAATTAATTGTGAATATGCAGCCGATAACTTTTTATGAAAGAGAAATAATCGAAGTTTCTTTGAGGCTAAAAAGAAAGAAAGCTTGGATAGCTCGAAAATTGGGCAGGGATTATTCTGTCATTAAAAGAGAGATTAAAAGAAATTCAGGGGAGCATCTGCCCTACAGAGCAATAGATGCCCAGTACTTTATGGAAAGGAGGGCTAAAAATACTAACAAGAGAAAACTGGATAAAGAAAAGAATCGGAAATTGAAAGAATACGTGGAGAAAAAAATTAGCGGGGATTGGTCACCGGAACAGATTGCTGGAAGATTAAAAGAGGAACCGCCTCCGGGGATTATGGAAACTATTAGCTATGAGAGTATCTATGACTATATCTACAACGGAGCAGAAAAGCACAAAGAACTCTACCGGCATTTAAGAGTTGGGAGAAAGCAAAGGCAGAAAAGATATTTTCGCAAAAAGCAAGGAAATAAGCTGAAAAATAGGGTTTCTATTCATTTAAGGCCAAAAGAGGCAGACAAGAAAAAAGAGTATGGGCACTGGGAAACAGACTTGGTGGAATTCGGCAGAAAACAGAAAGAGAATTTATCGGTTAAATATGAAAGAAAGGGAATGCTTTGCCGGCTTCACAAAGTATGGGGCAAATCAGCAATGGAGAATGAGGATTCTATTGCGGATACTATAGAGGGCTTCCCTAAATCTTGGGTTAAAAGCATGACCAGAGACAACGGAGGAGAAAATGCTAAGCATTTGGAAACCTTGGAAAACTTTGATGTCCCTTCTTACTTCTGCGATCCTTATTGCTCTTGGCAGAAAGGAGGGGTAGAAAATCTTAACAAACTTATTAGGCAATATTTTCCCAAGAAGGGAGATATTGCGAATGCTACGGAAAAAGATATACTGTTAGTGCAGGAAAGACTTAATAACCGTCCCAGGAAATCGCTTAACTATTTAACCCCCAATGAAATTTTTGTGAAACGCTCTTAATTTTTTAAAAAAGGGGCACTAAATTCTTGAATCTTTATGATGATAAAAATACGAGAAAAATCCTTAAACAACGGATTAAATGTACTTGCAATTAAAAACCCTGCCATGCAGGGAGTGAATGCCAGTCTTTACGTTAAATCGGGCTCTTGCCAAGAAGCGGATTCAAACAGCGGCATTTCTCATCTATTGGAGCACTTGATCTTTTATACAATCATCCAAAACTCAAGATCAAATTACTTTCCCTTAAATTTAGAACTCAAAGCTCTGACCGGCAGAGAATTCACTTTCTTTGAAATCACTCATCACAAGGATTGCCTAAAAGACATCCTGAGCGTTTTGTTTTCAGCTGTATCCAAAGCTGAGTTCAACCAAGATTTGCTTAACAATCAAAAAAGCGCCATCGAGCAGGAAATCGCCGAAGACGAAGAAAACCCCTTTTCTGCACTGGAGAAAAAACTGGATGAAAAAATATACGCAAAAACTTCCCTGCAACTGCCGATTCTGGGCAATAGAAAAAGCTTGTCCAATATCAGCTTCCGAGAAGTTGAGCAGTGGCATCAATTTTTCTACACTCCCGAAAACATGCTTCTGGCCGTAAGCGGAAATTTTGACGACAAGAAACTTTATTCCGTTATTAACAAAACTTTCGCTAAATTAGCTGCTCTGAAAAACGAGAGAGTCAGCCTGAAAAGGAACAACCAAAAAGGAACCATATCAAGTCAAAAAAGACGCGCTTTTGATTCAAGCTACTTGGCAATAGCCTTCCCAACCAGCTTTAAAATGGGAAGCAGAAAATATTTTGAATGCGTTCTTTTGGCAAATATTTTCGACTATAAATTTAAATTAATTAAAAATAAATTTAGAAACACCTATGATATAGACATCTACTTCCACCAGCTGCTTGGCAGGGGCGAAATAAGAGTGTTGACCTCCGCGCCCAAGACTGAATCAAAAGAATTAATGGACAAACTAGCCAATGAAATTATCGCTATTGATTTTTCGGAAAGTTTTTTCGCAAAGGCAAAAAAGTTAACTGAAAAAGAATTCCTGCTCAGAGAAGACGACCTGGAAGCGCTGTCTTCCATTGCTTTATACAAATTATCCGGAGAAAAGACTCTCCAACCGCGAGAAGAAGCGAAAATAATAAATTCTATTGATTATCCAAGTCTGAAGAAACTGCAAAAACAATTATTCAACAAAAAAAACTGCATTAAAGCCGAAATAATTTAAAGAGGAGCGCTTATGATAAACACTCCTCTTTTTTTGTTTCTACCGGCAGAGCTATGGTTTGCTTCTCTTGGAACCGCCTCCTTTAGTGTTCCCTGTTTTACCTGATTTTGCCGGACTTTTGCCGGAAGATCCGCTTCCCGAATCATTAAATGATGTTCCTCCCCCGGGCCGGCACCTGTTTGCGCCATGCCCCGTCCCCGTCCTGCTTGGCTGATTTTTCTGAGCCATCTTGCAACCCCTTTTTGTTTTTTAGGTTCAACAAATTCCAGACGGCCTTGCTTTTTATTACCCCGTCTAGTCAAAAAAATTTCTCGGGAAGAACTGACTAGAGACTTTCGTGGCCATCATCGTGGCCACGACAGTGGCCACGAAATTGAAAGCTGAGCTGAAACAGCCAGAAGTTCGACTTCTGCATCCGCAGAATTCGAACTTCTTACCCCCCCCTCAAAGAGGATAATTTACCAAATTTGCTTAGCATCAATAGATAAAATTGCAACAATTTTCTCTATACTACAATATTACGTTATTACGTTATATGGTAGTGTAAGCTGGGCGGGGTCATGAAAATTAAACGTCTGCAAACGATTATTTTGTTTCTCAACAATCCAAAATAAAAGCGGGTGGTCTGGATAGACGCACCCGCTTGGTTAAAGGATTTTATTCGTATTCTTAGGAAAAGTTTAAAAAATGAACTTGATCAATAGGAATTGTTATATTTTTTTGATAATCTTTTAATACCTCCTTAGTTCCGACGCGTAAATTATTTTTCATATTGAGAACATGCCCACAAGATAACCACTTATAACTTCTGATTTCACTACGATTAATTTTAATCGTAATTTGAGGCTCTAGTCTTTCTGCAAGAAATGCCAGCCCCATGCATTGAGAGTTTTCTCTCACAATTTGATACACTCCAACTAGTCCGACAGGCTTAACCTTGATATTCAACTCTTCAAATACTTCCCTTTTTATACCATCTTGTATGTCTTCAGTCCAATCGACTTTCCCTGAGGGTATTCCTAATACACCTTTCGTCTTCTCATAATATTTGTTCCTCGCCTCTTCAACAAACAGGATCTTTCCCGAACCATCTTTTATTACAACTCCTATGGCTAAGCTAGGATTTGTTGAATTGTCTTTCATTTTATTTGATAAATAATTACTTTGTTTATTTAATGTAACATCAAAATAGCTTAAATCCAAAATAAAAGCGGGTGGTTTGGATAAACGCACCCGCTTGGTTAAAGGATTTTCTTCAAGCATGTCTTTAGAAGAAATACTTGAAGATTAGAAACATCGCATCATTTTCGTATTGCCCCCAGAATGATTCTTCAGGGCCGTTGGTTAATTGAATTCCTCCTTCCAACTGCCAATTGTCCTTTTGATAGACAACTTTTGGCCGCCAGAAGGAGTCGGAATCGGATAAATTGTAGCTTCCCTCCAATTCCAATTTCCAGGGACAGCTTCCTCCGGGGTCATAACTAAGATTCCACAAAAAGGAATTCTTAAAAACCCGTCGGAAGTCGGTGACCTCTACCACCGAATCCGAAGCCTGCGAGGCAACTGCTTCGTTGGTGTATTGCAACAGCAACACTAGCGAATCAGTCGGCCAGTAAATCCCGTAAAACTCTTTCTGGGCTCCCAGGACGTACTGGAAGAAATCATCTCCCTTATCCTGATCATAATATCCGGCTTCGGATTTTAGAATAATTCCCCAGGGAACCTCCTTAACCAGAGCGCCGGAGACAACTTTCTGGTCGGAATATCTCATCTTCAGCTCCGGCCCGGTCAAGCCCAGATCAATCTGGCCATGGGGATTGTAGCTAACACCATCATAATAAGCCAACGTCATGTCAAACCCTTGCCAAATCTTGTTGACTTTGACCGCGTATTGAAAGCGGTCTTCATCAACCACCACTTCTTTGCCGGTTAATCCCGCCGGCAAATCCTCTTCCCACCTGCCCTGTGGCAGCTTGGAGGGAGTAAATTGAGGCGCTGCCACCGTCTGGACAGACCAAGTCCAGCCGTCATAACGAGCACTAAATGCCGGAATGCCGACTCTTTCCCAATCGGGAATCAGATTCCAGTCTCTTGCCGCAAGATTATCAAGCGGCGAGACCGTGTCCGTCACCGACCAGTCAAAAATCTGCTTGCCAACTTTAAGAGTAAAGTTCTTATAGAAATACTCCAAGTGAGCCTCCCGAATATTGGCCGCCCAGCGCCGCTCTTTCTCAGTAAAGGAATCGATGACGCCACTGGCATAACCTTCGTTGTCCAGCCGGAAGTCGCCGGCCAGGAACAGGGACAAGTTGGGAATTTTTTCCGACCTCACAGTCGCCTCGGGCAGAACCCGGATTTCCCCGTAATAATCCTTGCCCTTGGAAGAGCTTTCCAAGTAAGCTTTCCCGGTGGTCCTCACTTCGACTTTGGAATCGAACTCGATTTGAGAATCGGCCGATCCCAGAGAAGCAAAACCCAGAGTCATTGCCAAAGAAAGAACAAAAGGTATCCATTTCATAACCCTTCCTCCTCTGTTTGAAAAGGGGCTCTGCCGGCTGGCAAAACCCCTTTTGGTTTTATCTGAGAAAACTTTTCTGCCAAAACCGCATTGGGATTTCCGGATTAATCTGACGATTAATTACCTGGAATTCCGTTCTACGGTCTTGAAATTCGTTTTCTATGACAATCCTGTTTGGTCGCCACGCTTGACCGTGCCACTCAATATCTTTGTTGTATTGAGTTTTATTCAAGCGCTCTCCCCGGAAATAATCAATCTTTTTGATAACAAGAGATTTCTTCTCAATATGGAAGATTCTCTTGCTATAGACAGCCTTAATATTTTCCTTCGGTAAGGCCTTGATTTTCCAATGATCTTCATTGGAATCGAGAAACTCATAGGTGTAACCGGAGAGATTTTCCCCGGCCAGTTGATTTGTATCCCGAAAGGTGAAATCCGTGTCGGCAAAAAATCTGCCTTCATTCCGACCGGAAACCCTTCTGGGTCGACTCAAAGAAGGCATCTGCAACCAAATATCATCCGGAGCTCCCTCACTTTGCCAAACCAAGAGCTTCAAGCCCTCCACTCGTCGAGGACTGGTAAACTCGATAGAAACCTTATTTCCATCGGATTGATACAAGGTCCGGCGGATCATGGATTTTTCTTCCACATATCCGCTTTCATAGACAACTCTTGCATTAGCTTCTTCCAATTCAGTTTTTACTCCTAACTGGAAATTTTTCCAGCTTTGAGCTACCACTTCTCGAGCATTAAAATCAGTTTCAGCAGCACCTGCCTGACTCGCAAAATTGAAATAAGCCCAAAGAAGAGCACCCAATAAAACAATTAATAGAATTGCTATCCTGTTCATTGTTTATCTCCTTGTTAGTTTCAGGAGCGGAATTATCAAAATTCCGCTCCTTTGGTTTTCTTTAAACTAAGCCGAAGAACAACCTTTCCCCCAATCCTTGTCAAAAGACAAAAAGCGAAGATGAAGTTTTCTCCAGCCTACTTGAGCCGCAAACCCAACCAGGTCAACACCAAACCGCGAAAGAGCCTTAGCGTCAGCGGAAAAAGATTTCACCAAACAGTAAAATCGATCCGCCCGCACAAAACTCTTCGCTCTCTGGTTAAAAGGTTTGATGCAGTAATAGAGAACGGCCGGCATAATCACCAGCGCCCCGAAGCCGCAGGCGAACATCATGATCGCCAGAAGCATTCCCAATCGGGAAATCGGGGTGAAATTGGAAAACATCAACATAGAGAAACACAGCGCGTTCACCACAATGTCCACTATGTTAATGCCACCCTTCACGCAAAGAGCGTATTCCAGAGCGCCTAGATAATCATAGCCCTCCGAAAGCGCCTCATTGAAATCATCCACAAAATGCAGATTGAAATCAATGGCGGCCGCTACCGCTAAAACCATAATGCAAGCTGTGGCCTGATCCAGCGGAATCTTGAGAATAGCCATCAAATAGACCATGCAAGAGCAAGCAAAAGCAAACGGCAGCGCCATGGCTATGCCGGTACGCCAGTTGCTCATCACCAGTTTCCGCTTTCTGAAATTCATCCCGTGAGTCCGGATGGAAATCCAAATCGCGGCCAACACTGCCACCACCCAGAAAGACGTTCCCACATTCAAGGGTACGTTCTCCCGGATGTATTTGTCCGTTTGGTGATAAATGTGCAGCCGCCCAAACGGAATAGCTTCCAACTCGGGAAAATTATTCTCCACTTTGGAAAGCAAAACTTCCGTTTGCCTGGCCAATTGGTTAGAGTCATTAGCCGGGACAGCCAGGGCTATGGCTATTCCTTTATCATACCAAAGCTGAGAAGTGACTTTGTTGCCCAAATCCCAGTCAATAGTAGTAAAAATATCCATTGCCTGTCTTCTGTTCTCGGGAAAATCCAATCCATACTGGCGATCGGAGATTACTTTCACCGTGTCAATAATGGACTTGGAAATCCGCACGCCTTCTATATTCAATGCCTGTTGTTGGAGATTATAAACTTCCCTGAGAAAATCAGGATTGTATATATCCCCATCCTTAGGCCGAATTAAGAAGGTAATCCTTCCAAAGCCGACTCTTCCCCCTTGATTCAAAAATTGCCTGGCTCTATCCACGATAGTGCCCGGCAAATAATCAATCGGGTTGGTGCCGATTTTAATAATCGGTTTTTCTCCGGATTTATGAGCTTGGAAATCGTGCCAAGCGATGCCGAAAACTCCGCCGACGGTAACTAAAGTTATCGTTAGGAATAAAAAGAAATTCACTTGAGGTGAAAACCTGGTTAACAGCCATAAACAGCCGCGCGTCATTCCTTGCAGGAACAACTCGCCCGTTTTCAACACCCAAGTATCTCTCCTTTCCTTGGCCTCCCCGCCGAACAAAGTCTGCAAAGCCGGCAACAACCACTTAGTCATCAAAACCAAATAGAAGATGCCGATAGCAGCCAGCACTCCCATCTCCAATATTCCTCTTATTCCGATTTGATATAGAGTGAGGAAGCTTGAGATGGCTATAGTGGCCACGATATAAATCTTGCCGTCAAACCAGCAGGTCTTCTTCCAACGTTCCCGCCGAGTGCCTTCTTTGAAATAACTGAAAGCGTCAAATTTGCGAGGACCGAAAGAAATACCGCCAATGATTACGGCCGTGAAGGCTAGGAGAATATAAACTCTTTCCTTGATTACTTCTCCGTACAGCTCAAAGCCAAAAATTCCCAGCCATCCAATAGTCGAACGCGTCCAATAAAGACACGCAACTATCATTAGCCAAGTATAGAAGGCTTGACGGCGGGACCCCAGCATGGGATAGAGAACAAAGACTACCACAATCAATGCGAGTGCTGAAAGTATCAGAACGTCCGAAATCAATGCAGCATCCATCAACGCCCTTCCAAAGGGCCAACCGGAAACCAAGTTTTTGACATACTGAGCAACAGGATGTACATCATGCTTGATGAACCACTCCCATTTGGAAACTTCCCTTTTTTCCAGAAGCGAGGCTATTTTATCTCTAAGCTCGATTTCATTGTAATCCGAAGGCAAAAAGACCACCACTTGAGCGTAATCAAATTCTTTACCAATAAGAAATTGATACACCCCCGGATCCTCTTGAACTTTGTTTTTCCAATCCTTGAGGCTAAAGTTTTCGGAATCAAGCAGTTCTTCATAAACATAGGGATCGCCCAATTCACCGGTTTCCGAGTAATGAACAGCCTTAGCCAAGCTAAGCACGCCGTACTCCGGAAATACCTCTTTAGTTTTTTGGTGAAAATCAAGCATCTCTTCCAAGTCCTTTTTGGTAAACTTTTCACCAAAAGGCAACACGAAACTGAACTGATCTCCACCTTCGAATCCTTTTGGGCGAAGATTTTGGACTTTTTGATCGGATTGAAAATAATAGTCTTTTTTATTTAAAGGACCATTGGTTAACAATCCACCTTTGATAACTGCTTGAAAGCCGGGAATCATCGCCAAACAGATCACCGCAAAAGCTGCGGCGATCAGCCATTCTTTTCCATTTTCTCTCCAGCCGGGAATCTTCATGACCTTCCTCCTTAAATCTATGTGAAATATTTTATTGTCAATGTGCCCTCGGGCCGGCTTTTCCGGCTCTTATATAAAAACAAAGTCAACCTCCTTAAAAGTTGACTTTTGTTTTTGCCTTATTAGGGACTGTTTCCAAGCACCATTCCTATTTATCCCGCTTCAGCGGGGCTGCAATTTCACCTTTCTTGCTAAATTTTACAAAAATTTTTTGCCTTAGCTGAGGCTAAAGCGGCAAAAATTGTTTGAAAAATTTATCTAAAAAATCAGAAATTTTGTAACGAAATGGTGTTTGGAAACAGTCCCTTTTTAAAAAATTCCCAACTGACGTCTTTGACTAATTTTTTCTGAACATAAAGGCAAAAATTAATACTTCCTATTTCGTTTTCTTATAACATATTTTTTCAAATTTGTAAAGGAATAGTTCCATTGTTCCATTGTTTAATTGTTCAATTGTTAAACAGCAAAGAGCGCCACTTACTAAATGAATATATCCATATTAGTTTAAATAAGCGGTAACTGCACAATATTAGTTGTTATCACCAGCCCTTTTAGCATAAGTCATCTGTGATCAAAAATAAAATCACAAAATAAAAAATCTTAACAATTTATCAATGGAACAATTGAGCAATTTAATTTATTAATTGACTACAAAGCTTTTTTGATGTAAACTGTGGCAAAATAAAAGTCTTCTATTAAACTACCCCTATGATGGAAAACTACGATTATCTTCCCCACGAACTGAGAAAACTGGGCCTTAAAAAGCAAGAGGCCGATATTTATCTGCTTCTGCTGGAAAACGGCTATGCCAGCATCAGCAAGCTGGCGTCAAAAACCAGGCTGAGCCGGCCCACTATCTACCGAATCTTGGAAAACTTGAAAAAGAGAGAGCTCATTTCCAAGGAAAAAAGCGGGTCTAAAAACTACTTCTTTGCCGGCTCTCCCGACAATCTGCTCAAGATTCTGAAAGTCCAGAAAAGGAAAGTGGAGGAACAGGAAAGAGAGTTTTTGCGAATCATATCCATTTTGCAAGGAAAATACCATCTGCGAACCAGCAAAAATGAAATAAAAATACTGAAAAGCCCGGGAAGAAAAAAGTTTTTCTTTGAGGATCTAGCCAACACTTCAGAAAAAAACATCCGCTTGATTGTCCATCCGAGCGAAAAAGACTTCATTCATAACCTGGAAAAAACTTACAAGGTATTGAGGAAGAAAATGGGAGACCATGTCTCCATCAAAGAAATTTACACAGCCAAGCCGCTCGGGGAAAAGCTCGGCTTTGTTGAAAGAAAAATGGCCGCCAGCGCAGAGAGAAAAAAAAGGAGCATTGTCATTACCGATAAAGTTTTTCTTGTAGAAAAAAACACCCTCGTTTGCATCGAAGAGCCGGAGACTATTAAATATTTCAAGTTCCTGTTCAACATGCTTTGGAAAAACTAACACCTCAATTAGAAGCCTTTCAAGAAAAGGAAATCTTTTAGAGTTTAGCTCGATAGCGGTGGAGGCTAAACCTCCAGTAGAGGTTCAGCCTCCAGGAGAGTATCCAGGAGAGTATCCAAAAAAGAAAACGGTAATGGAGCGCCTTTGGCTAGGCAAAATTAAGCATATTTGCAAGAGTTTTGTCCCCGTTTCGTATTAGGGATTGAAGCATCCAAAGCATCCAAGAAAAAACAGAAAAGGAAGATTGTCATAAGCCAACTGGAAAGATAGCAAATTTTTTCAAATAGCAAAACAAAACGCCAATCAAAGACAGAGAGCATGGAATCCATTGACAATCACAATGAGAGGTGGTAGAATGCGTCCTTAACATTAAAAATTAATTAATAACAAGGGTTTTCTTTTTGGCCTGGCAAAGGAATTTTTCGGATAATTTCCAATAAGCTATTGCATAATTCAACATGGTGTTATATATTAAATTCAGGCATTATTCAAAAGCCAAAAAGAAAACAAAATAAAAAAATAAATAAACACAAGCATGACTGAAGAAAAGAAGAAAAAATCCTCCGGCGATGAAGGCGTGAAGGAGGAAAAAATAGAGTCTTTGCAAAAAATGATCGCTGACGCCGAAAAGACAATCAGCTCGGCCAAGCAAATGCTTGCAAAGCTCCAAGGTCCGGAATCCGGACAAACTTATCAAGCCCCCTCCAGAAATGACGAGGAAGGGCAAGTTATATATGGAACCTTCGACGGACAGATAATGATTGGCGAAGACGACAAGCAATACCCCGTTCCGGCCAACTACGCCTCCAAATCCAAATTGGTGGAAAATGACTTATTGAAACTAACCATCACTCCCACCGGAAACTTTGTTTACAAGCAAGTCGGTCCGGTAGAGAGAAGATACCTGATCGGAATCGTGGAAAAAGACGAAAAAGGTAATTACGTGGTCAACGTGGACGGCAGGAGATATAAAATTCTTTTAGCCGCCGCCACTTACTTCAAAGTCGAGCCGGGAGATGAAGTTACTCTCGTAGTTCCCCGGGATCAAGAGTCCACTTGGGGCGCGCTGGAAAATGTTTTAAGAAAAGCCGATGACATCAGCGAAGAAGAGCTGCAAGGAAAAATCTCCGAAAGAGTTCCCAAGGAAAAAATAGAAGAAATCAAGCGAAGCGAGCAGCAAAAAATGCAAGAAGAGGCTTCCGGCAAAGAAGAAAAAGATGAAGAACTCGAAGAAGAAGACGAGGAAGCCAGACCCTCCGCCATAGAACGACTGGAGAAAGAAATCGAGGAAGAAAGAAAAAAACTCAACTCCCAAAGCGAAGATCTGGAAGAAGAATTGTCCGAAGAAGAACTGCAAAAAATCAAAGAAGAAGCCAGCTATCCGGCGGGAGGAAATTCGAAGTAAATGAGTAAGATTACCAAAAATAATCTTAGATATAAAAACTTGCCAAAAAATAACAAAAAGCAATGAACAAAAAGGGTTTCTTGAAGAAATACCCCGTTGTGGGTCAGTTTTTGAGATTTGGCTTGATAGGCGGAATGAACACAGGAATTGACTTGGTTATTCTTTTTATCCTCATGTCTATTTCCGGAATCACCGCCGGAATCGGCTACGCCGTTTTCAAAACCATCTCCTTTTCCGCTGCCGCCACTTTTAGCTACTTCATGAACAAGACCTGGGCCTTTAAAGACAATTCCCAGAAAAAGCAAGTGCAAAAATTCTCTCAATTTTTCACTATCTCCATCATCGGCGCCGGCATCAATGTGGGAACGGCAACAGTTGTGGTAACTTACCTAAAACCCCTGATTGGCATTACCGACTTGGGCGCAATTGCGCTGACCGGCGAAATCTGGGGCATCATCGGCGGCCTCTGCGGAACCGCCGTCGGCCTTATGTGGAATTTCCTGGGCTACAAATTTATCGTATTCAAAAAATAACTCAAGCTCGGCACATCAAAAAAAGCGCGCTTTCAATTTGGCGCGCTTTTTAAAAATGAAACTTGAAATAATCAAGTTGTGAATTCCCTACATTGCCCCGTTCTGGACCCAGAAAAATACCGCTCCTCCGACCAAAATAGCCGTAACGGCGACGGTCACCGCGATCACTTCCCAATAGTCATGGTTTTGATCTTTTTTCGTTTTTCTTTTGTTTTGCTTTTTAGGCATAATTTTTTTTAATGGTTATGCGTCTGATTGAATGATACAATAAAAATAAAAATAGCGCAAGTTTTTTGTATTGACCAAAAAACTCTCCCGGCATTATAATGAATAGAGTCCAAAATTTTAAAACTTTCAAAAACGTAAATCTAAAAAAACCTTAAACTAACAACCTCTAACTTTCACACTTTTTACTTTCTAAACTTTCACACTCTTATATTTATGTCTTTATACCGCAAATACCGGCCAAAGAAATTCTCCGAAATTTCCGGCCAAAAACACATAGTCCAGACTTTATCCAATTCCATCGCCTACAATCGGATTGGCCATGCTTATCTGTTTACCGGCTCGCGAGGAATCGGCAAGACCACCTTGGCAAGAATTTTTGCCAAAACCGTTAACTGCCTGGATCCGAAAAAGGGCAAAGAAACTGCCCTCGAACCCTGCAACAAGTGCCAAAATTGCCTAGCCGTTATGGAAGGAAAAACCATGGATTTGATAGAAATCGACGCCGCCAGTCACACGGGAGTGGACAATATTCGCCAGCTGAAAGAAAACGTTAATCTCCCTCCTTCCCTGCTGAAAAAGAAAATTTACATTATTGATGAAGTTCACATGCTTTCCACCGGCGCCTTCAACGCTCTCTTGAAAACCCTGGAAGAACCGCCGGAGCACTCCATTTTCATTTTAGCCACCACTGAACTGCACAAAGTGCCGGAAACAATAATTTCCCGCTGTCAACGATTTGATTTCCATCGTTTCGACCAAACCCAAATAGTAGAAAGGTTGAAAAGAATTGCTAAAAAAGAAAAAATAGAAGTGGAAAATGAAGCCCTGGAGTCAATTGCACTGGAGGCCGAAGGCGGAATGAGAGACGCCGAATCCCTGCTGGGACAGATTATTTCCATGGGAAGCAAGAAAATAACCTCGAAAGAAATTAACCAGATTCTGGGTATTTCTTCCAAGAAAAAGGTGGTTGATTTTGTTATTCGTGTTCTCGAGGGAAAAACCCAAGAAGCCTTGAAAGCGGTTGAAGAAGTCCA
The DNA here is from genome assembly GCA_034522495.1 of Candidatus Moraniibacteriota bacterium. Taxonomy (GTDB): domain Bacteria; phylum Patescibacteriota; class Minisyncoccia; order Moranbacterales; family DUUL01; genus JAXHLG01. The sequence continues at coordinate 1,128,073 of JAXHLG010000002.1, forward strand.
AAACGACGGCTATGACCTCAAAAATTTCAACAAAAACGTTCTCTCCGTTTTGAGATCTGTCATGATAGCCAAAATCGACCCCGAGCTGGCTCGGGATGAAGCCTCCTTCACCTCCGAACACAACAAGCAATTGGATCAGGTAATGAAAACCATTTCCGGGCAGGACATTCTTTTTGCCGTCAATGCTTTTCAGGAAAGCCTGAATAAGTCCAAAGAAGTCCCCATTCCTCAGCTTCCCTTGGAAATGGCCGCTATGGAAATTCATTTGCACTTCAATCAAAATGGCGCCCGCGCGCAAACACAGGCAAGCCAGCAGACAGAAACCGCCCCGCCGCCGGCAAAATCCCAACCCGGCAGCCAAGACTCCCGGGGCCAAGCTTCCCCGCCCCAGCCTTCAGCCCGGCCAGAGGAAAAACCAAATGTTAAACCCGAGGAAAAAAGCCCCGAAACGAAGGAGGATAAAAAAGTCAAAAATGAAATTTCACAACCGGAAAATCAAAACCAGCAACCAGAAAAAGGTTCCGGGAATGAAAAAGAAGACGGCGCACCGAACCCGGAAATCCTCAAATCAGTCTTGGACAACTGGAATCAAATCTTGGAAACGGTCAAGCCCGCCAACCACTCTATCCACGCCTGTCTGAAAAATTGCGTTCCTATGGGAGTTAAAGATCAAGAATTTTTTATTAAAACCAAATACTCTTTTTACAAAGACAGGCTGGGGGAAGCGAAAAATAAATTGACAATTTCCGAAGCTATTGCTAAAATAACCGGGTACAAAATCAAGATCAGGATAGTCAGTGAAAAAGAAGCGGAAAAACTGGAATTTAACAACAAGCAGCAGAATGGAGCCGAAGAAAGAAACGTCCTCCACGATGCTATGCGGATGATGGGAGGCAAGATTATCGAGTAAAAAGTGAAGGCAAGTAGAGAAAGTAAAGAAAGCTTTTAATAATTGGCGGCTAATCAATTAGCCTAGTCACCGGTCATTAGTCGCTAGTCGCCATCAAATAAGCCATAACTAATTGGAAATTATTTAACTTTGAGAAATATATATTTAAATCCGGATTTTAATATATATTTCTTATAGCAATACTCTGAATTCCGTTACTTTAAGTTTTGACTTTTGCGTTTTGCGTTTTGAATTTTAATTGGGGCGTAGCCAAGCGGTAAGGCACTAGGTTTTGGTCCTAGCATTCGGGGGTTCGAATCCCTCCGCCCCAGCAAAATCTTCAAAAATCCCTTTCAGAGGGATTTTTTGTATTTTTTAAATCCAAACTCCTAAAATGTATTGTATCTTCAATTACAATCCCAGTTTAAACTATTGACAAATACTTAAAATTATGTTTCAATAATAAATTACAAAGATAGTTAATTATGTGCAAATAACCAAGGAGGTCGTTGTGAAAGTGATTAAATGTGTTGCAATTTTTTGTTTTTTAGTGGTGTTATTTTCCGGATGCGCAATGAGCATAGGAAATCAAGAGATTTCCAATTTTCATGGCGCGGCTATGAGCATCGGAAATCAAAGGGTCACAAATTCAACGGGATTAGCTTTCAATATTGGAGAGCAAATCCTAGAAAACTTTCAAGGAACTGCTTGTTCAATTGGGAAACAGGAGGTGATAAAATCTGATTGATCAAAAAATAACGGTTTAAAGGGCACCGGCGAAAGCAAAGCCCTTTTTTTGTTTATAAAAAAATCATTTCCATATTTCTAATACATTTTCTGCTACGTCTCTACTGCCTATCAAAGATATTCGAAGATTATCCCAGCTGGCCAGCCACGTCGTTCGCGAACGACGTGGCTAGCTTTAATAATAAAACAAACCGGCTTTCGTCGGTTTGTTTTAAAAACGGAAATGGTATTTTTTCTTGGCGTCAGGTTGTTTTTATTTCACAAGATGGCTTATTTGGGAGGACAAAAAAGCATACGCGCCTGAGACTTCGGTGGATTCCGAGGTTATTCCGGGCCGCCTGTTTATTTCCATGAGATATGGAATCTGAGTATTTTTATCGATTATTATGTCTGATCGCGACCAAAATAAACCAAGGACCTTGCTTGTCTTCAAAGCCATCTGTTTTACTTGTTCCGGTATATCGCAAGGATCGACAAATACTTCTTTTGCCCCATTGCAAGTATTATTTCTAAATTCTCCATCGCAGGAATAACTTTTTTCTCCTGAGACAACTTTTCCATTGGCTACCAAAATGCCCCAGTCATATTCATTGGGAATATAGCGTTGGAATAAGTATTTTTTATGTTTGGGAAGCTGCTTGATTTTTTCCAGCAGTTCATCCTCTGAATTAATGATAATTGAATGATGGCCCCGCGATCCTTTTGTATCTTTAACAATCACGGGATAACCGCAAATTTTATTGATCAAGCTAAAATTCTTCTCAACTGTATTCCGACCGATAAACAAGGTATCCGGAGTTCGTATGCTATTCAGAGAATATATCATCTGATCAGTAATCTTGGAAGTGCCTTTTTCCACATATGAATGCGGCGTTCCGGAATTTTTCAAATACAGCCTAACTGCGTATGCCAAGTCTCTTGAAGTCCAAGCGGAGGAAAGCCAAACAAAAGAAAATTCCTTGAGATCAACGCCTTCGCGCAAAATAGCGATTCTGCCTTTTTGAAAAATAAATTCTAAATCGTTAAATTTTCCGTTTGTCAGTTCTATAGCGAATGGAAATTTTTTTATAGCTTGAGCAACATTTTTAAATGAAGGCAACGCTAGCAACTTGAATTTTTCTTGCGGCATGTGATTTTGATGTTTCTAAATTCGACGCTTAAAGTTTCAAATTCGGAATTTTATTAATAAGTGACTGTTTCCAAACACCGTTTTTACTGCAATCCCACCTTTTTTGCTAAATTTTCCAAAAATTTTTTTGCCTTAGCTAAGGCTAAAGCTGCAAAAATTGTTTGAAAAATTTATCTAAAAAATGAGAAATTTCGTACTAAAACGGTGTTTGGAAACAGTCCCAATAAAAAGCAAGGCTTTGCCGGCCTAAGCTGCATCATGCATTGTTGGCTAAGTTCAAAGGCTTTTGCTTATCAAAAGCTGTTCCGGGCCTTGAGCCTTAATTATGTCATAAATTAACAAATTTGTAAATGGTTTATTAATGTAATGAAATAGAAGATAATGAGTGTAACCAGCGAGAAATTTTAGCAAATTGCGTTTCTTAGCTTAGATGGGAAATTTTAATCGCAAAGCAAGAAACTAAAACTAATACAATAATATTGCAATGATTCCTTCTATTGACAAGCATCCTTTATTAAATTTTTCATATACGTTCTCTACTTTGTCCCAATCCTCAACCAAGAATGTTCTATGATTCTCCCAGTTGATTAGAACAAGCCAAAAACAAAAAAGGGGCGATTTAATTTTGCTGCTTATAAGAAGTGCAGTGGTGGTGGAACAAAAGCTATTTACAACTGAAGCAATTATTGCCATTATGACATTAACAGGCATTCAAACCAATAAATAAAAAAGGCGCCTGAAGGAGGTGTTGTATGAACTTTGAAATTGCAGCGAAATTTTTGGATTTACTCGTAAGACGAGGAGACGAGAGAAAAAAGCAACCTCCTAATGTTCTCTGTTACCCCTACGAAACCATTATGGATAAAACAGAGGGACCGGCTCCGGCTAACCATAAACTCGTAAGACTGAAAACCAACACCAAGCCGGAAAAGCAAAGGCCGCTCATTATTGTCGACCCGAGAGCCGGAAGGCGCTCAGGCGTTTCTTGCGTCATGGAGACCTCTCAAGCCAGCACAGGAGCAGAGTTGGGCTATCCAGTTTATTACGTCATTTTTGACCCGGAACCGGAAAAGGGTCAAACTATTCCCTGTGTACTGGAGGCAATTGGAGAGTTTATCGAGAAAACCGGCGAAATTCACCAATGCCAGGAAAGCGGAGGTCCCATTGTCGTTGGAAACTGCGCGGCCGGATGGGCTATTTTTCTGGCGGGACTGCTTCGGCCCGAAATTAAGTTTACCTGCATTCCCATTGGGGCGCCGCTTTCCTTTTGGTCCGGCTTAGATACCCGGAAATCAATGCGTTATCTGGGAGCTTTAACCGGAGGATATTGGATAGCCTCTTTATTGGCTGACATGAACGGGGGGAAATTCGACGGCAAGAACCTGGCTCAGAATTTTCAAATACATGATTTAGAGCACAGCTTCTTTGGAAAATGGCAAAAGACAATCAGCGGTTTAAAAGACGGAGATGATGGCGAAAAATTTCTCCGAATGGAGCGATGGTGGAATCTGGGAACCAGATTCAACAAAGAAGAAATCAACTGGATAGCCAGAAACCTCTTTACGGAGAATCAACTGGAAGAAGGCAGATTATCCATCAATGGCAAGCAGTTGAACATGGAGGAATTCCACAACGAACTAGTGATCTTTGCCTCCTTTGGAGATACTATTGTTTCACCCCAGCAAGCCTTGATGTGGATTCCTCGAATCTATTCCTCCAAGAAAGAAATACAACATAAGATTGTTTACAATCTTCATCCAAACGCAGGCCACATGAGCATTTTTCTTTCGGAAAAACTGGCTCGCCAGCATTTCCGAAGAATTATTCAGGCTTGCGAACAAATCCCCCAACTGGAAAACGGCCTCTATAAGCTGGATAACGATGATTTTCAAATCAAAGAAAGCGGAGTCGATGACGTTCTCTCTCTGGGCGGATACGTTAGTCCCCATCAACGAAAAAAATTCTATGCCATGGCCAGGATAGCTCGTTTTAACAACGAAGTTTACGAAAACTTCTTCGGATCCTGGGTAAGAGCAACAGCAGGCCAAAAAGGAATGGGCTTATTAAACAAGAACCATCCTTTTCAGGCTTCCGTTGAATTTTTCAGCAGTGTCAATCCATTTGTCAATTGGTGGATGACTATTGCTCAATCCTGGTCAAAAAGTCTGCCGGGCATTTCCTTTGACAATGCTTATTCGCAGCTGGGATGGCAAGCATGGAGCTCTTGGCTGAAGTCCGTAGAGATATTCAATCAAGGGATGCAAAAGACAGCCTTTGATGTTTTGGCTTTTTGGGGAAGCATCTTTTTCTCAGAAGAGACAGAAGAAAAGGAGGTTCCCTGCATCCGATGAAAAAGGAGTTAAACTGTGCCAAGCAAGATCAACTAGATATTTATAACGTTCTTTTAACTTTCAAAGCACAAAACCGGATGCCTGGGCTAACCCACATCCGGTTTTTTAACGCCTTATTGACATCAGGAGAAATCGCTGATATCTTTTGGTATTATAAATTTGATAAGCACCTTTCATTTTTTAAAAGGAGGTACCATATGCCGCTGCCAAGTGATTGGAGAGGGATTTTTATTGATGAAAACTTGATTTTTGAATTAAGCCCGCAGGATCTGATAGCGCGGCTGCAAAGCCAAAGCGCTGAACCAATAGAATTAACGGCAAAGATAATTTTTGATTTGCTTAACAATGTAAACAGGCTTTATCCTGAGTATATCCAAGCGGCCAAAAACACTTGGCCCGAACAGGACTGGGACGGTTTGAAAGTGCTTTGTTTTCATTACAGAATCAGAATTAAAAATGGAGACCTTCTCCTGATCGCGGAGAAGGATATAAAGGAGACTATAGAGGCATATTTCAAGGAAGAAAATGGGGAAAATTCGAAAAAATAAGCAAAGCGAGCAATCAACTGCTCGCTTTTTTGTTTATATTCCAGCCTTACTCGGACTCTTTCGTTGAACGGCGAAATTATCTTCTGGCTTTTTTCCTCTGTGTTTCGGTTAGATGCTTTTTGCGCAGGCGAATGCTTTTGGGGGTAATCTCCAAATATTCGTCTTCGGCCATCGCTTCTATGCCTTTTTCGATGTTTAATTCCATAGGGGGAGTCAACTGAATAGCGTCGTCGCTGCCGGAGGCTCTAACGTTGGTAAGCTGTTTCCCTTTAGTAGGGTTGACCGCCATCTCGTCCCCGCGAGCGGTATTTCCGATCACCTGGCCTTCATAAACCTCAGTGCCGGCCTGAATATACAAAGAGCCCCTCTCCTGCAAGTTGGCCAATGAATACCCCAAAGCCTTGCCGGACTCCGAGGAAACCATGGAACCGGTTTCTCTTTTTTGAATCTCGCCCGCCCACGGCTTGAAGCCGATCACCCTGGAACACAAAATGCCGTCTCCCTTGGTATCCACCATAAACTGGCCGCGATAACCAAGCAGCCCTCGAGTGGGAATTTCAAAAACGATCCTGGTTCTTTTACCTTCGTTTTGCATATTCACCATTTGAGCTTTTCTCTTGCCCAATTTTTCAATAATAGCTCCAGCCATCTCAGCGGGAACATCTGCCGTGACTTCCTCAAACGGCTCGTGTTTCACTCCGTCTATTTCTTTGGTGATCACCTGGGGCTGGGAGATTTGAATTTCGTATCCTTCCCTTCTCATATTCTCAAGCAAGACGGCAATGTGCAGTTCTCCCCGCCCGCTGACTTCCATATATTCAGCTGAAGAAAAATCAATTTTAAGCCCCACATTTACTTCCAATTCTTTTTTTAGTCTTTCTTTGAGCTGCTGGCCGGTAACAAATTTCCCCTCACGTCCGGCAAAGGGCGAATCATTAACCAGGAAACGCAGCGAAATAGTCGGATTATCCACTTTAATTCTGGGCAAGGCCTCCTGGTCTTGGTGCTGGCAAATAGTCTCTCCAATGTTGATATCGCAAAAGCCGGCCACCATGGCAATATCCCCGGCAAAAGCCTCCTCCGCGCTTTTCCGGCTAGTTCCTTCAAAAGTGAACAGTTTTACCACCTTTCCCCGCTGAATGGAGCCGTCTTTTTTCTTCACTACCAAGTTTTGACCTGTTTTAATAACTCCCTCGCGAATGCGTCCAATTGCCAGCCTGCCAAGAAAGTCATCGTAATCAAGATTAAAGACTTGCATCTTTAAGGGTTCTTCAAAATTTTGCGGCGTAGGAGGGACATGGTTCAAGATGCTGTCAAGCAAAGGAGTCAGATCGCCGGAGGAATCGTTAAGATCCAATTTAGCAATACCATCTCTGCCGATAGAATAAACAGTGGGAAAATCCAGTTGCTCGTCCGTGGCATCTAAGTCAAAAAACAGCTCAAAGATTTTGTCTTGAGTAGCTTGAGGCTGAGCCGCCGGCTTGTCAATTTTGTTAATCACCACAATGGGCTTAAATCCCAGCTCCAGAGATTTTTTCAGCACAAACCTGGTCTGAGGCATCGGTCCTTCCTGAGCGTCCACCACCAAGACCACATTGTCTATCGCCCTCAAAACCCTCTCCACCTCGGAGCCGAAATCCATATGTCCGGGCGTGTCCACAATGTTGATTTTGGTGTCTTTGTAAACAACGGAGGTGTTTTTAGAATAAATGGTAATGCCGCGTTCCTTCTCCAAGGCGTCGTTGTCCATGCTTAACTCCGGGTTAACAGCGCCCGTTTGTTTCATAATCGAATCGGTGATAGCCGTTTTGCCGTGATCTACGTGGGCAATAATGGCAATGTTCCTAATTTCCATATTATTTATATGCTTGTAATTAAAAAACTGCTGTTCAACAGCAGACTTTCCCGCCAATCACTTACATATCTTAGAGAAATAAATCAAAATTGTCAATTAAAGGGCTGCTTCACCAAGCGCGCGATGCATTAGTTATATAATTTAAAACATACAGGAATTACGCGATTGGGCTTCTACGGCGCCGAGAGCAAAGCAAGGCTTGGTTTTATGCGCACATTCCTTTTCATCTTGTGAAGATACGCTTGAAAGAAAAACAATTTGCTTCTAAAGTCTTTTTTCGAACGAATGCAAAAACCAAGCCTTGCTTTGCTCTCTTTAATATAAATAATTTAGCAACAAGAAGCTTAACCGCGTAATTACTAACATAAATAAAACAGACCAGTAGATCTGCTTTATTTTGAAAATATAATACTTCAAATATTGCTCTTACTCTGTCTTTGATCTCTTAATCTGCCTAAGCAGATCATCCAATTTGGCCGTAGCAACTCCTATCACCTTGTCCGCGCCTCCATAGTAAACAAAAACTTTGTCTTTAATAACTGCATGCCCGTTGGAAAAAACCACATTGGGCACGTTGCCTTCAAGTTCATATTTTTCCTCAGGCTCAAAAATCGGTTCTTCCGATCTAGCGAGAATATTGCGGGGGTCTTTCAAATCGCACAGCAATAATCCCATTCGATAAACCATATCATCAGCCGAGCTCCCGTGGTAAAAAATCAGCCATCCTTCTTCGGTTTTGATCGGCGGTCCGTTCAAGCCGACTTTCTTGCTGTCCCATTTATTAGGCCTCGGCATTACCCAATTGTTCTCGGCGCAAATCGTGTTCTGAGGATTGTCTATGTCGTCAATGTAATGAATATCCATTCCATAGTCATTAATTCTGTGAATAAACAAATACTTGCCTTTAAATTTTTCCGGAAAAACACTGGCGTCTTTGTTGGAAGAGCCGGTACAAGTAACCAGTTTCGGCTCGGACCAGCTCCATTTTTTCTCCACAAAATCATTCCTTTTGATGCTGGAAACAGCCACCTGGGGAGGCTGCTTGGCGTTATAGGCAGTGTAAAACACATAAATTCTGTCCTCGATTCTGACAAGCCTGGGGTCCTCGCAGCCGTAGAATTTTCCGTCCTTGTTCATCTCAAAATCTTTTCTTGGCGTATAAACGGGCTCGCTCAATCTCTCGTCAATATCATACCCGTTGGATGAAGAAGCATACCCCAAGACGGAAACATTGTTAAAAGATTCGGCCCGATACAAAAGATGCGCCTTGCCTTCTTCATAAATGGCTCCCGGATTAAAAACCGACCTGGCTTCCCAGCTATTTTGCTTAATCGGTTCCAAAATGGGATTGCCGCGATATCTCTTCATGGTTCTTATACTGACTTTGACTTTTAAAATATCCTGAAGGATTTCATTCAGATCATACTCGGCTCCGCAGCAGACGGTGTCGGCCGCTCCGTAAAAAACATGCAGCTTATCGTTTTCTATGTAGGCGCCGGAAGGAAAAACAATATCCGGTATCTGTCCGTACAATTCATACTCTTTCTCGGGAACCAGCAGGGGCGAACTAGTATAGCCGATAACCTTGAAAGGATCTTCAAGATCCAGCAAAGCGGCTTGAATTTCAAAAACGGTCTTCCTGTTAGAATTAAAGTAATTTCGAATGTAGGAATAAACCAATAGCCATCCTTCTTCGGTTTTAATCGGAGGCGCGCCCACCTCGAAGTGATCCCCTTCTTCCATCTCTAAATTCAGCCGGTTCTTGTCTGCTGATTTATACCAATTATTCCAGAATTCTTCCGAGTGCATCTCCTCTTCTCTATCAAAAAAGACCAGCCCGATGCTTGCGGGAGGCTGATCCGTATCCACAGAAAGGATGGCGCAATATTTTCCATCAATTTTTTCCGGAAATAAAGCCATCGCCTTGGAATTAAAAGTGGTTACCGGAAATTTTTCTATATTCTCAAGATCCTTTGTTTTAGCCATTCCGATTTTTATGCCCGAAGCTTCAAAGGGATATTTGGACAACGCCGTGTAAAAGATGTAATAAGTATCCCCGAGCTTCGTGACCCTGGGGTCTTCGCAGCCATACTTCTCCCACTCTTCCTTCGGCTCGATAAAAAGCCGCCTGTTTGTATAAATCAAGCCGTCTTCGCTTGCCGCGTGGCCAATGGAAGAAACGTTTAATTTAGCTTTGCCGACATTTCTTGGAGAAGAAATTGCTCTGTAGAAGAGATGAATTTTGTCCTTCTCTTTGATTGGACAACCGTTGAAAGTCGCCTCGATCTCCCAACTGTTAATCTCCGAAGGCATTAAAATAGGATTATGGTAATACCTTTTGGCTATCATTGAATTTTGTTAACTAACCTTACGCGCTTGCACCGAGCTTGCTTTAAGAAAGCTTGACCTATTACACCTTCCAAGCAGATGCATTGCGCCCGGAGGATGTGTGGAAAACAGAGCCAATTTCTTATTGTTGATCTGACTTACAGCGTTGCGCGTATCATTAGTTATTAATAATTAAAAGCTGTTACTTTCTCTAAGGAAATTTTGTCCGGTTTGTTCAATATGGCGTTTATTATTTTTTTAAGCGGGGCGCTGGCGACGCAGGCCACCTTGTCGGCTCCGCCGTAATAAACAAAGATTTTTCCATTTTTTATAATTGAGCCGCAAACATAAATGACGCCCGGCTTGCCGTCGTTTTCATAAACTTCTTCCGGCTCCATAATCGGCTGGTGGCACCGGCCGATTATTTTCTGCGGGTTTTGCCGATCCAAAAGCATGGCGCCCAGCTTGTATCGATCAGGATGCTTTTCGTCCATAGCGTGATAAAAAGTTAGCCATCCGTAATCGGTTTCAAGCGGAGGAGCTCCCACTCCCCTGAGCGTCTTCTCCCATCTCACCTCCGGAACTTCCCGAGAATGATGGCTCTTAATGACTATTTCCTCGTCTTCTAAAGAGTCAAAATAATCAATAAGGACATTGGGAGAGATGCTGTGCAAGATGGCATACTTGCCGCCAATCTTTCCCGGGAAAACCACCCAGTTTTTCTGTATCTTATGCGGCTCGCTTATCAGCTTCGGCTTTTCCCAGCGTTCCCATTTTTTGTCTGCAAAATCTTTGGCTTTTATCCAAGTCAAAGCCACTCCGGGCGCCTGATGTCCGTTGAAGGCCGTATAAGTCATGAAAATTTTATCTCCCACCATTGAAAGCCGCGGGTCTTCGCAGCCTCCCCAGCCGCCGCCGGAGATATAGGGGTAGCGAAAGCTCGGCTGTTTTCCCTTGATGGCTTCAAAGTCTTGGGACGGTACATAGACGGGCTCGTCCGATCTCTCCAAAATTGTATAACCGTCTTCACTGGACGCGTGTCCCAGAACCGACATTCCGTCTTCGCCCACGGCTCTGTAAATCAAGTGGACTTTTTCATCCAAATGGACCGCGGCCGGGTTGAAAGCGCCGCAGGACTCCCAGCGTCTTTCTTGCTGAGGAGAAAGTATTGGGTTTTTTTTGCTTTTTTTGAGTTTGAATTGATAACTTCTTTTTTCGGTTTTAGCCGTTTCTTCTTCGCCGGCCGTGGCCAATTTTCTGACCCAGGCCATGGAAGGCACTTTAACCGCAAAAATATTTTGATTGCCGTCCTTTAGATAAAACTGAAAATAATCGTCTTTTTCAACAATTCCCAGCGGATAATATTTTTCCTTCGATTGGCCGGAACGCCACAGGGGAGCGTCCGTCTTCCAAATCGCTCTGGAAGGATTGTCTTTATCAAGCAAGGCCGCTCCGAGGCCGAGTTTTTTGTTTTTGTCGTATCCGTAATATAAAATAAAAACGCCTTCACCGGTAAAAAAAGATTTGGCGGGATAAATATAAGCCTCATCGAATCGGCAAGGCTTGGAGCGAATGTCGGTCTCTCTTTCTTTGTGTAAAATCTTTAAATCTTTTATTGGATTGTAAAAAACCTTCCCTCCTTTGCCGAAATAAGCAATCTCATTGCCTTCATATCGATAATTTTCCGCTAAAACAAAGGGCTCTTTCGGCTCCTTTTTCAATTTGCGCTCGGTCCAGTCCAAAAGGTTCTTGGACTTCCAGCAGCAGACTTTTTGCCCTTTTTTGCCAGAAATTCTATACGTAAGAACAAAACCGCCCTCGGAACGGGAAATCCTTACCCCTCTCCACCGCCAAGCGTCTTCCCTCCTTTCCCTGCCATTGAACTGCACTTTTTTGAATATCCTCTTGCCTGTTAAATCCACCAACTCAACCGCGCAGCGATTTTTGTTAACCCTCAAGAGATAAGCTTTGCCTTTATAGTCAAAAACGCAGAGCAAATGAATATTTTTTGATTTTTTGGATTTTTTTGGATTTTTTCTTTTTTTAGCAACTCCGGAGAACAAAAAACTGTATTTTAAGTAATCTCCAAAGTCTTCCACAAATTTTTTCATTGTCTTTTATTTTTTTAAGAGGATTGAAACCACTGAAGAATTGATTACTTTGAAAATTTTGTCATTCTGATGAAAATCAGAATCTCTTTACAAAGCCTTTTTTGGTAATCTTTAGGTTCTGAATCCCACCGGAGGCGGACAAGTAAGTTCAGAATGACATTCTTCAGTAGCTTTAGGATTTTAGTATAAATATTTTAACTTTAAATTGTTTCAAACACAATAGTTTATTTTCCCCTGTTTTCCCCAATACACACGCAATCATTTTGCGGTAATGTTCACATAAAAAGCAGGCCGACCCAAGTAACAAAAGTAATGTTGCCCAGCAAAGCCGGCAATGCAAATTTTCGGTATTTAAATCCGGCTAATCCCAAAGGAATAGCCACAATATCATTGGGGAGGGGCGCAAAGGAAAAATATAAATAAACAAGAATTCGAATCAGCCAGAGAGGCTTCTTTTCCACAAAATCGGAAATTATTTTCAAGTATTTTTCAAAATAAGGAAAAAGCGCCTTCCGACCCTTGAATCCGAAATAATAAAGAAGGGAGTCGCCCAGAAAAAGAGCTGCCCCGGCTGTCAATCCCATCAAAAAGGGGTTCATTCCCCCGGCGGCAAACGTAGCCAAAGCCGCAATAAAGCCGGGAGCCGTAACAGCAGAAAGCCCGCCGGAGAGAGCAATTAAGGCCAGCACCAAATAACTGTTGGCCGGCCCCAGCAACTCCACCAGGCCTTGCGCCCCGTAGTTATTAACCAAAAGAGTCCAAACAGCCAAAAACAAAAGCAGTATCAGAAATATTGAAATATTTTTTTTAAATTGATGCGCTTTTGTTTTCTTTTTTTTCATTATATTCACTTTAACTCATCTTGGTTATTAAAGCAAAGCGCTTCTTGAGTTCCTTGAAAGTTATACCGCCGAATTTTGTATTAAATAAAACAAGACATTTTAATAAACACAGGAATTACGCGATTGCGCTTCTACAGCATCGAGAGTAAAGCAAGGCTTGGTTTTATGCGCACATTCCTTTTCATCTTGTGAAAATACACTTGAAAGAAAAACAATTTGCTTCTAAAATCTTTTTTCGAACGAATGCAAAAACCAAGCCTTGCTTTACTCTCTTTAATAAAAATAATTTGGCAAGCAAGAAGCTTAACCGCGTAATTACTAAAACAATTAATTATATATATGGAAGTCATTAAAATTTCCAACTTAAAAAGACCCGGGTGCGAAAAATACATAGCTCAAAAGTTGCGGGAGGCGGGAGCAAAAAACATTGAAGTGGATTTTGAAAATAGCTTGGTTTTATTTGAAGGAGACAGAGAGATAGCTTCCCGGGTTTTAGCGGAAACCGGCCATCCAGAAGAAGGCATAATAAATAACGGCAACTGGATGAAAAGAACCAGATCCTATTTTCATTGCTTGATGAAAAAATAAATCTTGTTTGCTCAATCCTTGTTATAGTTCACTCTCGCCTGGTTTAAATTTTTGTGTATTATTTTTGCTTTTTAAGGAATGTATCATGAAGCGAGTATTATGTATAATGATAATTTTTAAAAAGTGAAATATTGTGTTACAATGATAATAATCATTATTACAAAGCTTATTTAATAGGCTTTTTTTATTATAAATAACTAATATAAAATAAGTAATGAAGAAAAAGGAAAGAAGAAAAATTGTCCTTCTCTCTGTTGTCGCAATCGCCTTGGTTCTCTTGATATCGTTGGCTTTGCTGCTTATTTCCAGAACTCAAACAGAATTGAAAAGCACGGACAACAGCAAAGAATATTTAACCCACCAAGAAAACGTTGAAGAGTTGCCGGTTGTTCCAGAAGATAAGCTGGAAGGGGAAAAATTAAATGAAGACGAAAAAGAAAATGAAACAGCAGCGGAAAACAAACAGCAACCGGAAGCAAGCAATCTCCCCGATTCCCAAAAATCCGAAACAGAACCGGATAGCTCCGAGAAAGATAGCTTTATAAATTCCAAGCCGGTCTCCTGGGGACACCAGAAAATTTCTAAACGCGATATAGACACGATCGTTATCCACTCCTCTTACGACGCGCTCGGAAATGAACCATACGACTTAGACGGCTTGTTGGAAGTGTACAGGCAATACGCAGTGGCGCCTCACTTTGTGATAGATAGAGAGGGCCGGGCTTATCAATTAGTTGAACCAAGCGATTTAGCGTACCACGCCGGCGCGGGCGAAATGCCTGACGGCAGGCAAAGCATCAATGCTTTTTCTATCGGCGTTGAATTAATGAACACCAAAACGGATGAATACACAGATAAACAATATAAAAACTTGAATAAGCTCCTAAGCTTGTTGGAAGAAAATCACGATATAGATTATATTTTAGGACATGAAGACATAGCGCCTGGAAGAAAAACCGACCCATGGAACTTTGATTGGAGTAAAGTGGAAAGCGAGAGTAGTATACACAAATAGGATAAAGCACAATTCTAATCAAAACACAAAGCGCAAACTGTTTAAAAGTCAAAACGCAAAAGTCCCACCGCAAAGCGGGGTCCCGCTTTCATTAAAATTAAAAAGTTAGCGGGAAAAACGCAAAACCGCAACTAAAAACTCAAAAGAAGATAGATTTTAATTTGCCTAACTTTCCGAAATCAACCAGAAACCACCTCTTTTGTCGGTACCATGTTTTTGGATTGCTTCTATGAGCATACTCAATTTTACTTTTCCTCTAATCTTTTTTCCAAGTAATTTTCCAGTTCTTTGATGCTGACCCTCTCCTGTTTCATCGTATCTCTGTCGCGGACTGTGACGTCGTTGTTTTTCAAGCTGTCAAAGTCGATAGTTACGCAGTAAGGCGTTCCGATTTCGTCCTGCCGGCGGTATCTTTTGCCGATATTTCCGTTATCGTCAAATTCACAGGCAAATTTTTCTTTTAATCCATCAAAGATTTCTTTAGCTTTACCCATAAGCTCCGACTTGTTTTTCAGCAGAGGAAAAACAGCTACTTTGATGGGGGCCAATCTCTTGTCAAATTTCAGAACCACTCTTTCCTCACCATTTTCAAGTTTTTCTTCTGTATAAGCCTCATGAAGAAAAGCGAAAAAGGTTCTGTTGAGACCGGTAGAAGTTTCCAGTATATGAGGAATATATTTTTCATCTCTTCTAGTGTCATTATAGGTATGATCAACGCCTGAAAATTTTGAATGCTGACTCAAATCCCAGTCGCCTCTTTGATGAATACCCTCCAGCTCCTTAAAGCCTCCCAAAGCTTCAAAGTTATATTCGATATCATAAGCCGCAGAAGCATAATGGGCCAGCTTGGCGTGCTTGTACCATTTCAAGTTTTCCTCTTTAATGCCGTATTCAACATACCAGTTCCATCTTTCTTTTTTCCATTCTTCATATTTTTCCTGCATTTCGTCCGGGTGGAGAAAATATTGCATTTCCATTTGTTCGAACTCTCTGGTTCTAAAAACGAACTGCCTGGCAACAATCTCATTTCGAAAAGCTTTACCAATTTGAGCAATACCAAATGGCAATCGGACTCTGGAGGAATTCAAAACATTTTTGTAGTTCAAATAAATACCTCCGCAAGTCTCAGGTCTAAGATAAACAACATTTTCTTCAGTTAATTCATCTGTCGGAGACCCAAGATTAGACTTGACCATCAGAGAGAAGTTTTTCGCAGGGGTTAAGTTTAAGCTGCCGCATTGGGGACATTTTAACTCTTTTCCGCTTTCTTGAAGTTTTTTTATTTCCTTGTTTATTTCCTCAGCTGTCATCTTGTCCGCGTCTACTCCAAACTCCTCCAAAAGATGGTCTGCTCTAATTCTATTCTTACATTCTTTGCAATCTATCTGAGGATCGTCAAATCCTTCTAGGTGTCCGCTGGCTTTCCAGGTAGTGGGATGCATAAAAATTCCAGAGTCCAGCCCGACCACGTCTTCCCTCATGTGAACTACATGCTTCCACCATTGTCTTGCAATGTTGTTTTTAAGTTCCACTCCAACCGGTCCATAATCGTAAACCGCGGCAAATCCTCCATAAATCTCCGAGGAAGGAAAAACAAACCCCCTTCTCTTGCATAGGGATACAATTTTTTGCATCATGTCTTCTTTTTTCTCACTCATAATATTGAGTTAATTATTAATTATTTTTTTGATTAATAGCTCTATTGCTTTATCTTTATATTGCTTTAGATTTTACATACCAAAATTTGAAAATTTTAGAGGTGATAAATCGACAATCGAAAATCTGAAATCGTAAATAAAAAATAAACCCCGTTCCCGCAACCCAAGCTCAAAGTCGTCTTGAATTGCCGGAACGAGGTTTTCCCCGCGGTTCCATCCGGCTTTTCCGGCTCGAGGCCGGAACGCCTTTTTTGATTCGATCCTTCTTGCAGAGGATGCCAACCCTCAAGATCAAATCTCCTTACAGCCAAATTGTATAACAAATCATTTTTTTGTCAAGCGCCGCCGGTTTTTCCGGCCGAGACAGTCCTCGCTTGTTGCATTGCGATTTTACGCACCGCTTTAAAAATAGGAATATTTTACCTTATTTGCCCCGCAATGCGGAGCAGACCCTGCTTAATAAATCAATCCCTGAATTTTATGATTATCAGGGTTTGCGGAGCCGAGGCTCAGCCTCTTTAAGGAGTCTGAACCTCCACTGGAGGTTTCTAAATACGACAAACTGCAGTATGGCGTATTTAACGGGGATAAAAATGCCTACTGAAGAGGCTTGATGCCGGCGGATCGGTCTTCTGATAGAACATCGCCGCCTTGGCTGGAAACGCCTTCCTTGTTTATTTTTTCCGGCTTGAAGTAACTCCTGCTATCATCTATCTCGGGCGGATTTTGGAATCGGCTGTTTAATGCCTCTATTTTGTCGTTCACTCTTTCTATTCTTTTTATTTTTTCCTCATAACTTCTCTTGCTTTGAGAAACCTCGTTGATAACTTCCTGGCTCGGCTCCGGGTTCAAAATGCAATCCCGCCAAGTTTGAACGGAGAAACCCAGAATAATAAGAAAGAAAAGGATAGTGAAAAGCCATCCTTTTTTCCTAAGGAATCTCAAAATTTTGTTTAGCCTAATGAATGCCGAAAAATCATTTATTTTCATCCTTCTTCATTAAAAATGAAAGCATAATCTCGCTTCTTACCAGCTCCCCGCCGGTGTCAAAATCAATTGTGTCTCCCTCTTTCCTCTCTTCAAGCGAATATTTATCCAACTCAACCGAATCCAATTTCACCAGCCTGTTTATGTTCTCCAGCTTATACAAATAATCCATATAGTTTTGAAAAGTTCCCTTGATGTTGATTTTCAAAAAAACGCTTTCATAACCCTCCTGGCTGTCTTCCTTTTTTTTGTTCTTTTTATCAAGAGAATTAATGCTGATAGAGAGTCCTTGCGCTTCAGCCAAATTTTCCAATTCCTGGATCAGCCGGATTTCCTCTCCTTCCGTGATAAAAACTTCATCGATTTTTTCCTTGTTTTCCTTCAGAAAAGCCAGGTCTTTCTTATACTCTCCCGCCCGGGTGCTTTCTTTTCTGAGATGTTCGGCCATCAATTGCTTTTTGACCATCTCGTCTTTTTTGGAATAGACTCTTTCCCTCAAGGGAAGAATAACAAAAACCGCCAGCGCCGAAGCCGAAGCCGCGCATGAAAACAAGATTATCCAAATTTTTTTGTTTTTCCAAATCATAAAAACAAGATTATTCTTACTTTTTAAGATTAAGCGGCTTTTCAGCGCATCTTCTAATCTTGAAAGTATTTAGATGTATTATGGGACTGCTTCCAAACATGATTCCTGATACATACTCCAATTATTTTAGGCTGGATAAATCCAATCCGCCTATTCCCCTTTGTGCTTCAAATTTATATTAAAATTGATGTTTTCCTTGGAAGTAAAACTGGAAATGGGAATTTTTACTTGACTGAATTTATCGCTTTCCTTCAAAGCTTTCTCCAACTCCACCAGTTGATTCCTTTTTTCGGCAAATCCTTCCAGCGCCACTTCCTCTCCGGAGATCTTTAAGTCCGAATAATAGACTCCTTCGGGGAGCAGCCGGCCTAAATCGTTAATGACATTCCAAAAATGGGGCTGGGAAGAAATGTTCTTGTCCGCCACTCCGGCTTTTTGGTAGTAATCATTTACCGAATTTTCCGCTTCTCGGATGGTTTTGTTGTAACTGCTGCTCCGGGCTTTTTCCATATCTTGGCTAAATGAGTCCTTCTGAATGTCAATCACCCAGGTAGAAGAATAGAGGAATCCCGCGAAAACCAGTATTGCCAATACCGCCGAAATACCGACATTCAAAAACCACCCGGCCCACTTATCGGCCTTTAGTTTGCTTTTTCTTTCCTTCGGCAATAAATTAATCGTAATTCTCATGGTCTCGAGCCCTTAAAGATAAGCCTATAACCGTAGAAAAGCCTTGGGAATCTTGTTTGGAAATGGGAGGAATATTGTTTTTAAAACCGAATTCCACCCAAGGATCGGCCAAAACCACCTTTTGGCTGAGCTTGGAGGAGAGGTAAGCGTCCAATCCTTTCAAATTGCTCCCTCCGCCGGTTAAAATCACTTTCTTGATTTCTTTGTTCTTCTGGTCTTTCCAAAGGTTTTCTCTAAAAAACTCCGTTGTCTTGGAAACATCCTGTATAAGCGTTTCCAGCACCGGCTTGAATACTTCTCCGGCCTCCTCCTTTTCTTTTTTGGTTTTCCCCAGGCCGGTTTTTATCTTATAGCTTTCCGCTTTTTCAAAACTGGTTCCGAAGTGTTTCACCGCAACATCGGTAAACATCTTTCCGCACACGGCGCTGTTGGCCGTAAAAATCGGCGCTTGCCCTTTATGTATGGCGAAGTTGCTATAGTCCATTCCAATATCGATAATCAAGGAGAAGTCTTTTTCTCCGGAAGCCACAATGCTTCTTCCATTAGCCACCGACTCCGGCTCCAGAGCGACTACCGGGTAGCCGGCTTTGTCAAAAACCTCCAAATAGTTGTCCACTATCTTTTTGGGAACCGCCATTACCAGCACTTCCATCTCTTTCTTTTTCTTTTTCAGTATTTGCCAATCATAATAAACATTATCAACGGAAATGGGAATGTTGGACTCCGTTTCCCATTTTACACTCTCCTCCGCTTCGCTTTCCTTCATCAAAGGAATTTCAATTACTCTGGTAAATACCTTGGCTTCAGGAATGGAAAGCACAATATTGCGTCCTTTGAACGTTCCTTTGGCTTCAGCCAAAGCTTCCTTGAATAGCTGTTTAAAATCTTCCGGCTTTTTGATCTCGCAGGAGTCTATAACTCCTTTGGGTATTTTTTTGCCTTTCCATCCCGCCACCTTTCTATTTCCTCCTGCCGCGCTTATCTGCATTATTTTCAAAACGGAATTGCTAAAATCGACCCCGAACGATTTGGGCTTAGAGATAATGTTTATGCTGTCGAACAACCCTCCCATTTTTGTTTTTGGATTAAATTTTAGGGATTTCCTTATTTCAAATCCTGCCAAAGATCGAGTTCATAAACGGTTCCAGTCGGGAAATACGGAGGAGGAAAGTATTTCAAATTATTATCAAAATACAAATTTCTGATGTCATAACCGGTTCCGTCGGTCCAGGCAAAACCGTACCTTTCATTGGTGGCAATAGAGCCATAAACAGTAATTTCATCCCGCCAGACAGTAGACCCGAGCCCGGAACTATAATAGTTTCTTCCCACTCTCCCTTTCTGAGCCAGCAAAGCCGCGTTTATTTCCAGTTCGTTTTCCGAATAGAGGCCGACCGAGATATCATTTTCCGCAATTAACCCAATTATATCATCTCCGTTTTTGTTTGTATATGTCAGATCATTATTTAAATAAATATCCGGATCAAAATAGGAATTCAGCTTGGCCGCGGCAATGGTTATCCTGGCCGTATCTATTTCGCCGTCCACCCAAACATGATTGTTAGCATAAATCAGCCCGTTTGCGGGAATATCAAAAACCTCCGCGTCAGTTTCCTCATTTATCCTATAGCTTTCAACATCCCAGGGACGATCAGCTCCTCCATAATCCAAAACTCTTCTGACTTCCACTTTGTCATCGGCCCTAAGCGTGAAATGATATCCCTCCACTTCCTTTTCCACCATATTGCACTGGTGGCTCCACACGGGCGGAGGAGCACCCACGAACGTCCAGCCGCATTCTTCCTTCTCATAAGTATCCTCATCGAAAAACAATCCGCTCGCTTGAGCCTCTTCCTTGATCAGCGTCAAGTCCGAAGTTACGCTGTTGAAGTCATGAATCGGCACCGGATACTCTTTGCCGGCAAGAAAAACCTCGTCTTCGTTGGACTGGGAAGTCCAAACTCCCGGCTTGTATGAGTTGGTATCCGGATCATAATACTCCTCCACGGAACTGGTAACCTTATTGTTAGCTGTCCCGTCAAACCGAATACCGTTGTTGGAGTGAATCGGCCCGTAAACACTAGTGCCCTCTCCGAATCTCATCACATCATTGGCCAAAACCGAATACTCGCTCCAAGAAGGCCTCCGGAAGCGCACCTTCACTTTCTTGACGATATCGGGGTGGCGGTAAGTCCATCCGGAGGATACGGCGTCCACGATGGTGGAATGAGGATCCGGAGGAGTTACCTCTATTTTATATTTTCCGACCGGGTTGCCTTCCAGATCTTCCACTTCATGCTCATAGGGAGACCCAACCCCTACCGGAGATCCGTTCTGCCAAAAGTCTTGAATTTGCTGGGGATTTTTTCCGTCCAGGTTGTGCGCCAGGTACCATTTATAATAATATATGCCCTGTTCGGCATGCTGCAAAGCTCTCTGCTCGGAAACCTCGTTGGAACTTCTCCTCTGGCTGGAAGCAACAAAAATGGCCAGGCTGGTCAGCAAAGTTACGGCGATGGAAGCCGCTATCAACACATATGCCGAAATAGCCCCCTTATTGCATAATCCGGATCTGTTGTTTTTGCTGTTCAATTTTTCTTTTTAATTTTCGTACTTTTATTTTAACACATGGGCGAATTATATCAAAGATTACAAAAAATCATATTAACATCTTAACATTTTTTGAAATTCCTATACGATGAATTACGCGAATGCGCTCCGGCAACACCGAGAGCAAAACAAGGCTTGGTTTTATGCGCACATTTCTTGTTGAATTGAAAATGGTAATGAGTTATCTATTTGTAATTTGCAAATTGTAATTTGTGTTTTGTTTGTTGATTGGGCATTGTGTTTTGTCTATTTCTGCAATCTACCGTTGAACACTATTTTCAATAATCAACTTCAGCAAGTGGAAAATTACAGTCAAGATTCTACTCCAATTCCATTATCTCATAATCAATCTTCTTGCCGTTGGGGAGATTCGCTTCTACCTTTTCGCCTTTCTTTTTGCCTAGGAAAGATTTTCCGATAGGAGATTCGTTGGATATTTTGCCTTGCCCGGGATCCGCTTCGCCTGCTCCCACTATATGAAATTCCATTATTTTGCCGCCATTTTTAACTTTAACCTTGGATCCAATCTCCACTTCTCCGTTTTCGCCTCTTTTATCCACTACCTTGTAAGTGCGGATGGCGTTTTCCAAATACATAATTCGGGATTCATTTTCCCTTTGCTGTCTTTTGGCCTCGGCGTATTCGGCGTTCTCCTTCAAGTCGCCCTGTTCTTTGGCCTCCTTGATGTCCTGAGCGATATCCCTTCTCATTTTTTTTCTCTCTTCCAGCTCCTCTTTTATCTTCCGGGCCCCTTCTTGAGTTAGATACTTCATTTTTCTGTTTTTTAATAATTTATAGCTTGCCAAGCAAGATAGGAAGGCCGCTTGCCTCAAGCGGCCGAATTTAATAAATAAGAAACCACTGAAAAATTGATTATTTTGACATTTTTGTCATTCTGAATGCCACCGCTATAGCGGGGTGCCGCTTAAGCGGCAAAAATCAGAATCTCTTTGCTAAGCCTTTTTTGATAATCATTAGATTCTAAACAATTTCAGAATGCCATTCTTAAGTGGTTTCAAATAAAGTAAGAAAATCTTAGCGTATAAGAGATTCCGTGTCAATGTTTTTTTAATATTTTATTTCAGGAATTACGCGATTGCACTCCGGCAGCGCCGAGAGCAAAGCAAGACTTGGTTTTATGCGCATAAATCTGCGCTTGCCCCGTTGCTGCGAAGTAGGGGCTGCTGATTTTTGAAAAAAATCTGCTGCCCCTGAAAAATTATTTTAACCAAAATCCCATAGATAAAGTAAAATAATTTTTCGCACCGCTTTAAAAATATAAATATTTTACCTTATTTGCTGCTCCGTCAGCAGGCCCGAAGTAGTTTTACGGGGTTATAATCCGCGTAAAATCAGCGGAGTATATATACAATAAATTAACTCTGGAGATTATTCCAAGATTCCGTCCAGATTAACATCATACATGATTTTCTCTTGAACTATATTATAGTCAACCAGCTCCTCTTTCTTGAACCAGTGATTAATTTCGTTTCCGGCTTCCTCCACCGACCCGGAAGCATGAACCAAGTTCCTCACAGAGCGGCCGTCAGTGTCTGCCATCTGATAAGAGTCAAGAACAAAATCCCCTCGGATGGTGCCCACATCGGAACTCAAAGGCTCGGTTCCGCCGGTGATTTTCCTAATCATTTCAACTACGTGGGCTCCCTGCCAAACCATAGCCACCACTGGCCCGCTGGCCAGATATTTCTGCAGATTCTCCAATATCTTGCCGGAAACTTCATAAGGATCCTCCGAAGGTGGCTGCAAACCTTTCTTTTTGTAGCTGTTGATGGTTTTTTCCCCGGTTGCTTTCCTCCAATTAGGATCCAAAGTATAGTGTTTTTCCACATGCTCAGCCGCAGGAACCATGATTTTCATTCCCACCAGCTTAAATCCGACCTTTTCGTACCTTCTAATAATTTCCCCCACCAAAGACCTTTGTATGCCGTCGGGTTTGACCAGCACCAATGTCCTTTCTTTGGAAAAATGTTGTTTTTCCGCCATATTTTAGTATTAAAAATTAAAATGAAAACTCCCCAGAAAAGGAGCCGGAAACAAATCTGCTACTGATTATATCAAAAAATTAAAGAAAGTAAAGGATTATTCATTTTATCATTTTAACATATTAGCATGTTAGCAATTTTGCTAAAACAATCCTTTGTTTATATAAATACTTGAATGACTTATATGTTTATTAAATGAATATAAGAATTACACGCTTGCGTTGCGTTCTAACATCGAGATTACAACTTACTTTCATTGTCAAATTGTTTCATTGTTAAAACAATTGCCCTGAAGTCCGACTTCGGCTCAATAGACTCGAGCAACTGATGTTATGCCGCTTGGCACGCCTGCCACTCAACACACCTTCAAGGTGTGATGCATCACACCTTGAAGGTGTGTTGAGCTGAATAATTACACGTTTGAGCTCTACTCCAACACTCGGCACTGCTGTTCCAGGCCGGGACAGCCGACTTTGATGGTTCCTTTCTCCGCGGTGGTTAAAATTTTTGAATCGCTTTTTTCCAGCAGGTCCAGAACCTCTTCGTGAGGATGGCCGTAGGAATTATCTTCTCCTGCCGAGATAACGCCGAATTGAGGCGAAACTTCCTTTATGAACCGAGCCGAAGAAGAGTTCTTGGAGCCGTGATGAGCTACTTTCAGCCAATCGGCATCCGCGTCTTCCGCGTCTTCCAGTATGTCTCTTTCCGTGCCTTTATCAATATCTCCGGTGAACAAAAAAGAGTTTTCCCCGAAATCCATCCGCAACACCACCGAGTCTCCGTTTTTATCGCTGGAAGAGTAGTTTCTATCGTCCGGGTTAAAGGCTTTCAGAGCAAGATGACGCCCCAGGCTCAACTCGGAACCTTCAAAAATGCCATGGCGCTCTATTCCCTTTTCCTCTAATTTCTCTTTGATTTTTTCAAAATTATTGCGCTTGAGATCAAAGCCGTTGTCCAGCACCAGGCCCACTTCATAATTATCCACTGCTCCGCCCAGTCCCCCGATATGGTCGGCGTCGGGATGGGTGATTACTATTATTTCAATTCTTTGGTCATCAGGAGGCATCTCTTTCCTGAGTTTTTCCAAAACCGCGCCGGAGCTCCTGCCGGTGTCGATCAAGATTTGATTCTTGTTGAGATAGTTGATCAATATCGCGTCCCCCTGCCCTACATTAAGAAAACTTACTTCCAAGGGCATATCGCCTATTTTCTGCGCCTCGGCCAGATTTTGCTGCAAGCAAACCACCGCCAGAAAAACCACCAGAGAGTAAAGAATCTTTTTAAAGCTTAAAAACATACGTTTAAAAATTTACAAAACACAATATCCAAAGCGCAAAAATCCAAACGGATAGAAAAACGCATTTTGAATTATGTACTGGTTTTGCCCGCTTACGCTAGATATGCTTCAAACAAACCTAGCTCAACACACCTTCAAGGTGTGATGCATCACACCTTGAAGGTGTGTTGAACGGCGTTATCTATTATGATTAAAAATTCTGCCCTAAATCGCAATCTTCACGATACACGCTTCATGATACATGAAACATGATACATAATTTTCTTATTTTGAAAACAATAAAGCCTGGCACAAAGATTGTTTTCGGCTGATAATCTTATTCATATTTCGGATAACAGCATTTTTTGTATTTTTTACCCGATCCGCAGGGGCAGGCATCGTTGCGGCCGACTTTTTTGTCTCTGATTACCGGTTTTTGAGGGGCCGCTTCTCCGGAGGGATTATTAGCTTGGGCTTGCTTGAATTGCTCGGGTCTCTCGCCTCCGCTGTATTGGAGCCGATTTTCGTCATATCCCGGCGCTTTTCCTTCCCCGGGCTCGGATTGAACGCTTGGCTGCACCCTGAAAACAGATTTGATCAAATCTCGATTTATTGCGGCCAACAAATTTTGAAACAATTGAAAGGCTTCCTTTTTATACTCAATCAAAGGGTCTCTTTGGCCGTAGCCTTTCAAGTTGACCGAATCCCTGAGATAGCTGAGCTGTTCCAAATGCTGCATCCAATAGTTATCCACTGTCATTAAATAAAGTTCTTTTTCCACTCTCTTGAAAAGCTCTTCTCCAACATCCTGTTTTTTCTTTTGATAAAAGTTTTTGAAGATTTCCGCCAGATGGTCGCTCATCTTGCCTTTCTTTTCTTGGCTGCCGGAAAATTCCTTAGATTTCTTTATCTCTAGCAGCTTCTGATGCAAACCGGGATAATCGCCGATTAAAACTTTGGCTTCCTCCATCATTTCTTCCGTGTTCCAGTAATCTTCTATCTCGGCGGAGGTGTGGGCCGAAACAATTCCTTCCGCTTCTTCTTTGATTATTTCTTGAATATCGTTTTCCAAGCTCTCTTTTTCCAATATTTTCTTTCGGCGGGAATACACCACCTCCCTTTGCTTATTCACCACATCGTCATATTCCAGCACATGTTTCCTGATATCAAAGTTGTGGCCTTCGATCTTGGATTGAGCCGATTCAATAGAACGGGAAATCATTTTGTTTTCAATGGGCTGGTCTTCGGGAAGCCCCAGGCGTCCCATAATATTATACATCTTCTCTCCCCCGAAACGGCGCAATAATTCATCTTCGAGGGAAACATAAAACTGGCTGGTTCCCGGATCTCCCTGCCGCCCGGAACGGCCCCTTAGCTGGTTGTCGATTCGCCTGGCTTCGTGGCGCTCCGTTCCGATAATGTATAATCCCCTCAGTTCCTTCACTCCTTCTCCCAGTTTGATGTCGGTACCTCTTCCGGCCATGTTGGTGGCAATGGTAACCGAGCCCTTCTCTCCGGCGTTGGAAATAATTTGCGCTTCTTTTTCATGATTTTTGGCGTTGAGCACTTCATGCGGCACGCCTTCTTTGGCCAGGATTTCCGAGAGCGCTTCCGATTTTTCAATTGCTACCGTTCCTACCAGAACCGGCCTTCCCTCTTTATGCAACTCCTTGATCTTTCTCGCAATAGATTTGAATTTGCCTTTTTCCGTTTTAAATATCATATCGGACAAATCCTGCCTGATCATCGGCTCGTTGGTGGGGATCTGCATTACCTCCAGCTCATAAACCCGGCTGAACTCTTCGGCCGAAGTTATCGCCGTTCCCGTCATTCCAGACAATTTGTCATACATCCGAAAAAAGTTCTGAAACGTAATAGAAGCCAGTGTCTTGGACTCTCTCTGCACCTGCACTCCTTCCTTGGCTTCAATTGCCTGATGAAGGCCTTCACTATAGCGCCTTCCCGGCATCAGTCTGCCGGTAAAATCATCCACAATTACGATTTCCCCTTCTCTGACCACGTAGTCCTTGTCATTTTGGAAAATCACATGCGCCCGCAGAGCCTGTTCCAAGTGATGGACATAAGCGGCCCGGCCGGTTTCATACAAATTGTCTATGCCAAGCCATTTTTCAATCTTGGTAATGCCTTCTTGGGTAAGATCGGCCGATTTCATTTTCTCGTCCACGTTGTAGTCCTCTCCTTCTTTCAACCCGGGAACCAGCTGGGCAAACTTTTGATAAAGCTGGGTGGACTCGTTGTCCGGCGCGGAAATAATCAGAGGGGTTCTGGCTTCATCGATCAGAATGGAATCCACTTCATCCACCACGGCAAAATTCAGCTCGCCTTGCGCCATATCATCCAAAGACTTGGCCATATTGTCCCGGAGATAATCAAAGCCGAATTCATTGTTGGTTCCGTAAGTGATATCGGCCGCGTAAGCTTCTTTTCGCTCCACGCTTTCCAAGTTTTCCATTTCAATGCTCACTTCATTGTCATCCAAGACTTTCGGTTTATAAAGAAAAGACGCGTCATGAGTAATGCACCCCACGCTCAGCCCCAGAAAATGATAAATTCTCCCCATCCAGTTGGCGTCCCTTTTGGAAAGGTAGTCATTAACGGTGACAATGTGGGACCCCTTGCCGGTTAAAGCGTTCAGGTAGGCGGCAGCCGTGGAAGCCAGCGTTTTCCCCTCTCCGGTTTTCATTTCGGCGATTTTGCCTTCATGTAAAGCAATAGCTCCCAAAAGCTGAACGTCGTAGTGCCTTTCTCCAATAGTTCTGGAAGCGGCCTCTCTGGCATTGGCAAAAGCTTCCGGCAACAAATTTTCCAGGCTTTCTCCGTCTTGAGCTCTTTTTTTCAACTCTTCAGTCTTTTCTTTGATTTGCTCGTCGGAAAGATTTTTGAATTGCGCTTCCAACTCATTGACCTGCTCTACTGTTTTTCTCATTCTTTCCAATTCTTTGTTATTGGAATTTCCAAATAGCTTTTCAATAAATTTCATTATATGAATATGTTAAATTTTAATTTCTACATTCACTATCTCATCATATTACAAAAGGCCGCCTTAATCAAGGTGTTGCTTTTTTCTAAATTTTATGTTTTAATATCTGCTTACTGGAGCCTTGAGAAAAAATTTAGGCCTGTACCTTGAAAACAACAAGGAGATGCTTATGCAATATGAAGATATAGCCAAACTGGAAGAAATCTTGGGCATAGTAAAAAAAATCGTTTTCTGCAAAAACGGCAGATGGCTAGCTATTACAGAACCTATTCAGCCGCTCATCCAAGAGATGGAAATCTATTTCTGCGGAAGCTACAACGTATGGGCCCATTTAAATCCACCGGAAAAAGGCAATTTAGTAATAATGAAGGAATTGTTTTTTTCCGGAAAAGGCTTGGAAGCCAGCTTTGCTGAAATGGCGTAAAAAACCCCAAGCCTAAAAAAAGACCCCGAAACTCCGCGCAGTTCCGGGGTCTTATTCATTCGATAAAAATCACATCCCCAATTTCAAATAAATAAAAAACTCTTATAGCGTCTACCTCCAGCAGTCGAATACAGCCCTTGGAAACGGCCTTGCCCGGCAATGCTTGCTTATGGATAAAGTAATGGCCATGAAACCATAGAGAATAAGGCATGGGAGTGCCATTATATTTCTTCGATTTCTTTTTTCTTTCTTTCCCCAGCACCTCGAACCAGCCGGTAATGGTTCTGTGCCCTTCTGCGCCGCTGCAGATCGGCCCCCAGAAAGCCAATTCCCCCTCTCGGTAAACGGCAAAAACTTGCTTTTCCAGATTGGCATAGAAGAGCTTTTTAAGACTCTTAAATCGAGAGTCAAACTTTCGCAGGGGACAGTAGCTAAACGCTTCATCGTTTATCGGAAGCAAAATGGTCTGCCCGGGCCGCAGATGAAACCTGTCAGTTCTGTTTACTTTTTCCGCTAAGATCCAATACTCTTGAGGAATCAAAGCGGACAAGGTATCTCCCTTTTTGACTTCATATTCCACAAACCCTTCCGGCGCTTGCCCGGCAAAAACCAAACAAGAAAAAGCCATGGCCGCAAAAAAAATCAAGGAACAAAAAAGAGCTTTCATAAAGCCCCTCCTTTTGTTAAATATTTGAGCTTGAAAGCTCTGAGTTCGTAAAACTCTAAGCTACACGAGTTTTTAAGTCTTTAAAATCCTCTAAGCTTTAAGAAATAATAACACTTTTAAATAAAAAATCAAATTTCAGAAACAAACTGACAATAAAAATATAAAATGCCTCGACTGGAGCGATCCTCCGGCTCGATTTAGCAATTTTTTTAAAAACTGACACTACTAATTGACCGGGCTGGAAGCCCGCTCCAGCGAAAAAATTCATTCGATAACAACAAGCGATAAATTTCTATTAATTTCGCGACCACAGGGAGTATAATTTCCCAATTTCTAAAGATTTAAACAAACTTCCGCCGGTTTCTATAAATTTCAAAACTAGCCATCCATTCAACAATGGAATAATCATTTCAATTTATTCAACTTCTTAATTTCCCATTTCTCAAGTCCTTTTTTTAAACAGTTGGCGAAGTCCCTGGCTTTAGCAAAGAAGTTGTTTCTGCCAACTTCTCCGGACGAAACAATCAGTTTGCAAGCCGGGTCTTTCCCGCAAAACTTCTTCATCTCTTCAAAAACTCTTTGTTCCTTGGCGCTGCCTTGGGTAGTAAAGAAGGCCACTTTCTTGAAATTATTCTTGTTTTTCCGAATATACGCCCTAACGGCCGATGACATAACCCCCACCCAAACCGGCGTTCCCAAAACTACCAAATCATACCGGGCGGGATCTTTCCGCATCGGAGCAATATTGGCGAAAGCTTTCTTCAAGGCTTCTTTTCCGCTTCTTAAATATCCTCCGATTCCTTCCCTGCCGTCTTCATCTTTTATTTCTTCCACTTCAGCGTCCAGCTCCTTGGCCAAAAAATCGGCCACTTTTTTAGTGTTTCCGGTCCTGGAATAATATGCAAGCAGGATTTTCATAACTTCGATTTAAAATTTTAACAATGGCTGCAATTGATTTTGCCCGCTTTATAGTTAACGGATAGGCTTGAAATAAAAGCGTACCCCCATTGATCGGATTAGGCATAAAGGCATAAACTTGCTTGATGCAACGCAAAAAAGAACGATTTTAGGGGGAGGTCCAGAAATTCGACTTCTGCATCCGCAGATTGGCTGCTTCGTCCTTAGCGACTTCACAGTTTAATTACAAAACTGCGAAGGAGATTATTTTTTTCCAAAACAAAAAACGAAATTCCAGAATGAATTTCGTTTTTATTGACTATCTCATCCAGCCGAAAACGTCGTTGAAGGACTTTTCCAGAATATCGATGAAGGAAGAGTCGGTTTCGCCGGTATAAAACAAATAATTTTCCGTCTGGCTTCTGTTTCCCCACCTGTCCTGGCTTTCAATCACGTATTCATAAGCCTTGGAAAAATCAAGCTCCGGAAGGGTGGCGGCATAGACATAGCTGTGCTCATTCTCAGATATTTTTTTGTAATCATCTTCTTCTTCCGTTTTGTACTTGACCGTGGCCATGGTAGGCTTGTTGGATTTCCAAGTGGTATAATAATCCACTTCATCTTTTTCATTGGATCTGTAAAGCCTGCCCCTGATTTGGGAAATTTCGATTTGCTTGCTTTTGCTGTCGTCGGTCATGGCCATCAGCGTCTCCCCGCCCATAGTCACATCTCCACCGGCGTATCTTTCTCCTTTGAGTTCTGCCGAACCTTCCGAAGCGTTTCCCTCTTGATCGGTTTCCGCCAGAACCCGGACATTGCTATTGCTTTTTTTGAAAACTTTCGCTTCCACTAGAGTCTCGGCCGGCTTATTCCTCTCTTTAGCGTACTCAATAACCACAACGGATCCGAAAACCAAAACAAAGATAAACACGGCCTGAAAAACCCCGGCCAGCACTCTTCTCAACAAAATATTCCCCGGCTTCTTTTTGTATTGTTCGATAGACATAGATTTAATTAATTTAGACCAGTTATCTTAATTATATTATACTCCAAAAATTTTCAATGTTTAAATGTTTATATGTTTAAATGTTTATATGAAATCATCACCGATACCTCAGCGCCTCCAGCGGATCCACCGCTGAAGCTCTTTTGGCCGGAATCAGGCCGGTAACAAAGCCGACAGCGGCGGCAAAACTAAACAGCAAAAGCAAAAACCATCCGGGAGTAAAAAACAAATCAAAGGCCTGCCCTCCCATATTGGAGGCGAATATATTGAAAATATAATTAGCCGCGAACTGGGCGATAAAGCCCATCGCAATTCCGACAGCCCCTCCCAGAATACCCATAAGGGTTGACTCAAATATGAATATGGACAATATATTCCCGTCGGTGGCTCCTATCGATTTCATCACCCCGATTTCTTCGGTTCTTTCCAACAAAGCCACGATCATAGTGTTGAACATTCCGATAGCGCTGACCACCAGGGCTATAACGCCGAAAACCGCCAATATAAAGCTGGCCACCGAGAAAAACTTTCTGATCTGATCCACAATCTCGGAAACCGAGGAAGCTGAAAATCCCATGGCTGTTACTTTTTCTATTAAACTTTCCACCTGGCCCGGGTCGTTTGCCCTCACTTTTAGCGATACGACATTTTCCGGAACCTGGCCTTCCAGGGCGCTGCTGTTGAGATAAACCTCCGACTTGCCGGCTTCCACAATGCCGGCAACGTTGAATTCCGAGGCTAGTTCTTTGTCTTCGAATTTCCCCTCTCCCCGGGGAACATGCAGGATCAATCCGACTCGGCTGCCTATCAACTCTTCCCCTGTTTTTTCCAGCACCTTCAAGTAAGAAGAGGACAAAATAATCCCTTTTTCATTTTCTTTGCTTAAGGGTTTCCCCGCCTGCGTTTCAATTCCGTTCATAGACAAATACCCCGGCTGGGCGGCAAAAAAGTCCGCGTCCACGGAAGAATCCCCCACTTTTAGCTTTCCTTTGTATTCCATCACGGGAATAATCTTTTTCACTTCTTTCATTTTTTCCATGCTGCCGGCCGCTTTCTGAAGCGCAAAATCATCCTGCCCCTTGGCTCTCACATCCACCGAGGCCAATGAATCAGGAGTTGTCATTCTCTCCAGAATAACATCCCTGACCCCGAAGCCGAAAGAGACCAGAAACAAAATGGTGGCCATACCGATTCCCATGCCCAAAATAGTCAGCAGAGTCCGGGAGGTCCGGGCTTTGAACATTCTGGTGGATAACTTGACTAGATCTATAAATTTCATATTTATCCGGAATATCTTATTAAAATTATTATCTCCAATTCCCTGGCGATTTTCTCGGCCGTCCTTTTGTCCAGCCCCAGTCCGCCTTCTTCTTCCGGCCGATCCAGCACGTCCTTCAATTGATTCATGGAAGCCTTGTTCTTCAGCCTCTCCGATATGCTGTTCTTGAGCAAATTGAATTCAAATTCGCTTTTTTTCAAGGAAAACTTTTTCGCCATATATTCAGCCAGCCTTATGGCCGATTGATAAGTCGCCGAATAGTCTATTTTGCCGGCTTCTTCGACCAGTTCAGACAAATCTTCCACGAAGCTCCCCGCGTTTCTTTTGTCCCAGCCGGCTCCCCCGTCTTCAATTTTTTTGTCCAGTTCTTTTTTGAGTTTCTCTTTATCAATATTTCCCAAGAAATACTGCTTTATTCTTTCCTGAGCAATTTCAGCTTGGTGGTTGGTGATGGGAAGCATTAAATAGGAAAAGGTTTGTTTGACTTTGAAGGGCTCCATAAGCCTGTTGATTTGAGAGAAGGAAAGATCTTTGAAAGAATCCATCAGCAGCTTCAAATCCACCGGCACTTTGGTTTTGGTTTCAATCTCTCTTTTTTTGCCCTTTTCATCGGTTTTAGCTTTTTTCTTTTTGATTATCTCGGTTTTGATCACCTTGCCGTCTTTGACATAAACCACCTTGTCGGCGTATTTGAGATGATTTCTGTCATGGGTAACCATGATAATGGTTTTCTTGTCGATTTCATTGAGCTCCTTCAAAATGGTCATCACATTGTAAGCCGATTTGGAATCCAAGTTACCCACCGGTTCATCCGCCAGGATTATTCCCGGCTCGTTCATTAAAGCTCTGGCTATGGAAACTTTCTGCTTTTGCCCGCCGGAAATCTGGGAAGGATACTTGCCTCCCTGGTCGGCAATGCCGAACCTGGCCAAATGCTCCTTGGCGGTCCGTCTCCTTTCGGCGGCGTCAGCGCCCAAGAAAATTTGGGGAAGGCAGACATTCTCCAGCACGTTCAAAGAATTGATCAAATGGAAAGACTGGAAAACCATTCCCACCTCGTTTTGCCGGTAAAGGGCTTTTTCGTCGCTATCAAGAGAATTGATGTTTCCTCCGCGAACTTTCACTTTCCCGCTTGTCGGTGTTTCCAGCCCGGCGATGGAATTAAGCAAGGTTGATTTTCCGCAGCCGGAAGGGCCGAAAACAATCACCCACTCTTGCGGCTTGATCGTCAAATCAACATTCTCCAGAGCCTTGACTTCATTTTGCCTGGATTTGTTGTAGATTACGTTCAGCCTTTCCACTTCTATCAAATTTTCTGTTTTTTGATTTTGGCTTTTGCTCATTTTAATTTTAGTTTTATAGAAACCAATTTTCTCAGTCTTTCAATATTGAAAGCCTGTTGCTCTGCTTAACTTTTTATTATAATTTTTACTTTTTCATAAGTTTTGCTTTTCCAGAAGTTTTTAAAAATTTCTCCAGGCAATCTTGGTTAATATACTAGCATGAAAATCCAATTATTACAAAAAAGAGTTAAGCAGGGGATGCTGATTTTTGAAAAGAATCAGTTGCCCTCGCCTTGAGAGAAAAATTATCTTAACCAAAATTCCGTAAAGAAGGAAGGATAAACTTAGTACGCTGATTTATGGCAAATAATATTTGCATAAACCGACCCCTCTTTTTCGACAAGTTCTTTGTTCAAGGCTTGGTCTTGGTAAAATTTCTATGGAAACTAGCAGCGCAAATTCCTGAAATAATTCAAAAAAGTACTTGGAACGAGCCCAATAAATTCCCCTCGGTGCTAATTTAAAAATTATTTTATTTCTTGCGTTTTATTTCCAATCCAAATTTTTTGCTTAGTTTTTTTGCCACGTAATATATTACAAACAATATTGCGACGACCAACAATAAAATATGAATCGGAAAAGCCCAGAAAAAAGTTTTTTCTACGATTTTTTCACTGCCGGCTCCGTATTGAGCGGTTAGCTTAACGTCGTATTTCCCTATCAGCCACTTTTTTAGCCACCTGGCCTGCCACTTTTTTTCCGTATTGGGCAAAACGGTTAGTTTTTCAATGGGAATCTCGGCTACTTTTGCGCCCAAGAAGTTCCTTACTTCCAAACTCCCGCGAGGCGAAAGATGAATGTCGCCGGTATTTTTAAAAAGAGCGGAAAAAGTTACCGGCCCTGTTAAATAAAAGGGTAAATCAGTAGATAAATCTTTTATTTTTAGTTCTTCTTTGACCTTGCCGGGCATAGTAGTTAAGACCGGAACGCCCACTTGGTTAATGACTCTGATTTTTTGGGAGGAGTTGACATCCTCTCCTTCAGTTCTGACCAGCAAAGTGGCGTAATAACCGCCGGAAGGCATATTTTCCGGCACTTGTATTTTCATTTTTTGCCTCATTCTCTCCCCGTGGGCAAGAGTAAAATCTTTCACCTCGGGCTCTATCCAATCCACGGCGGAATATTTCTTTCCCTCCTCTTCTTCCTGAACAAGCCCCTCGATGACCACTTCAAATTTTTTCTCTTTTCCCAGCCTGTTAACCACCGTAAATTCCCGGAAAGACGTTTGGCCATGATAGACTTTGAATTCAAATCTGGGAGGCGTTACAATAAACCGATCCTCCACGTTGTCATTATATTTTTCTATGCTAAAAGCAAAGGCGGAAGAGGCGCAAAAGATACCCGCTAAAGTTGTTACGTAGCATGTTACGTAGCAAAAAGTCTTTTTCATTGTTCCATTGTTTAATTGTTCTAATGCGAAACCACTGAAGTATGTCATTCTAAGCTTGCTTGTCAGGCTTTGACGGGTCGTGTCCGCCCTGTCTACTGCCAGGCAGGCTCTGGCGGAATTCAGAATCTAGGGATTACCAAAAAAAGCTTTGTAAATAGATTCTGATTTTCATCAGAATGACAAAAATAAAAATGGCTTGTTCAGGGAGATCCTGATTTTCATCAGGATGACAAAATCTTAAAATAATTCATTCTTCAGTGATTTCTAATGCTAATCTTCTAAAAATTTTTCTTTTTGGGAATTAAATATAGTTTTGAGTTTTTCCCGGTAACTTTGTTGATTTGAAAGCGGAACCCCGCTCTGCGACGGGAGCTTTGAATTTTGACTTTTACAGAGTGCTTGCCGTCGCGGTAATAGTAGCCGAATATTCTCCTTGCGGTTGATTTTTGTCCGACCCCGCTTCGGCTTTGAAGTGAACAGTTGTGTCGGCGCCTCCGCCGGGAGTTATAGAGCCATCGCTTGCAACTTGAATCTTGCTTGTCCCCTCAAAGCCCTCATAATTGCTCCCGGAAGAATATTCGCTTTCGGCGTAATCCCCTGAGGCGGAAAAGCCGAATTCCGAGTCGGCGCTGTCCACGCTCCAATTTTCCGGCACGCCCGCCGTGCTTTCCGTGTAATCGGCAAAACTGTTGCCGCTTCCGTCAGTCATAGCCGGCGAAGCATCGGCGTTAACCTCCAGCTTCCAACCGCTGGAGTTATTAGTTTCCACCTTCCAAGTCGCTGAACCATCAGCCGAACCCGTTCCAGGAATGTCGGGAGACAAGCTTACATCCGCCGGAGAAGATATGCTGATCACCCCCGAAACTGTCACGGTTACTTCAACAGAATCCGTCTCCGTCCCCGCCACCAGAACTTGATACCTTTCCATGGCGGCAAAAAATACAGCGATAAGACCGATGCCGCAAAGGGCCAAAGTTGTTGTTATGACTATGTCTTTTACAAGAGTAGCTCCTTGCATTTTCTTAAAATAGATATTTATACCGATTATCTTACCAAGGTTCAACCTTCGGTTGGCTGAAGGTTGAACCTTGGACTATGTCGAGTAATTATATAGTAAATTCACTTTATAATTAAGTCAAAAAATCTTTTTTGTTATTTTAATGCCTTAGCCAAAGCATCATCAAAATAGCCAGCAGGAAAAATACAAAGGAGAGGATGCTTTTCTTGAGATTCTTTTCCTTGTTTATTTCCGGAATCAAGTCCGAAGCCGCAATATAGATAAATCCGCCGGCCGTAACAGGCAGCAAAATCTGGACCAGAGACTGGGTTCCCGATATTAAAATATGGCCGGCCAGCACCCCGGCAACTGCCGCCAGAGCCGAAAGAAGATTGTAGGCCAGGGCTTTTAACTTGGAAAATCCGCTGTAAAGCAAAACGCCGAAATCGCTTATCTCTTGGGGAATCTCGTGAAGCATTACCGACAACGTAACAGTGAGGCCCAGGTTCACGTCCACGGCAAAAGCCGAAACTATAATCAGTCCGTCAATAAAATTATGCGCGCCGTCTCCGACTAGGTTTTGAATGCCTAAAATTTTCTTTTCTTGACAATCTTTTTTGTGGCAGTGATGCCAATGCAAAATTTTCTCCAAAACAAAAAAGACAATAAAGCCGACAAGCGTAAACTTAAATACCTCCAAAGGCGCCGACTTTTCCAAAGACTCGACCAGAAGATGAAAAAAAGCTCCTCCGATCAACGATCCGGCGGAAAAGCTGATGAAAAAGAACAGGATGTTTTTCAGCTTTTTCTCTCCCAGAACAAAAGTAAAAATCCCCAAAAGCGAAATCAGGCTTACGGCCAGCGTAGCGATAATTGCATAAAGCAGACTCATTTGTTTTCGATTAGTCCTTGGAAATCACTGAAGAATTGATTATTTTGAAAATTTTGTCATTCTGAATGCCACCGCTATAGCGGGGTGCCGCTTAAGCGGCAAAAATCAGAATCTCTTTACAAAGCCTTTTTTGGTAATCCCTAGATTCTGAACCAAGTTCAGAATGACATTCTTCAGTGGTTTCTCCTTGATTAAGTTTATAGTACCATAATTTTCATTGGCAACCAAGGGAGTTGTTGAGAAAGCCGTCGTCAATCATTGCTACTTTTTAAAAGTATAAACAATTAAAGATAAAAAATCCATTAATCTTTATCCAAATATACTAATAAACCAATACACTATTCATCTCTTGCGTTTTTTTAAAATTGTATTATAATGTCATTTGTTGGCGATTGAACTGAGAAATGCCTATACATAAGAGCATTAATTCAGATTTTTTTAAAACCTGGACACCGCAAATGTCTTATGTTTTGGGTTTTTTCGCAGCCGACGGATGTATGATAAAAAACAATCGCGGAGCTCATTTCATCGAATTTCATATCACGGATAAAGATTTGCTTGAGAAGATTAAAATAGCTATGAAATCCAATCATAAAATTTCTGTAAGAAAAAGAGGGGATTGGAAAGTTTCATATAGACTTCAAATCGGGAGTAAGGAGATGTTTAAAGACCTGGTGTCTCAGGGAATGATTCCCCGCAAAACTCTAGATCTTAAACTCCCCAAAGTTCCTAATGAGGTATTGTGCGATTTTGTAAGGGGCTATTTTGATGGAGATGGCAATGTTTTCGTTATAAAAAGGAAAGACCGCAAAACTGGAAGGTTGACAATTCAAACACACTTCACTTGCGGCAACAGAGAATTTCTTAAAAATCTTCAAGAAAGATTGAAATTAGTAGCCGGCTTGCGAGGTGGAAGTTTGTATAGTAAAGAAAACGCAAGCAGATTAAAATTTTCCATATACGACAGTATTAAATTATATAACTTCATGTATGGAAAAGAAAGCGATTTATTTTTAAGCAGAAAAAAAGAAAAGTTTTTGAGGTATATCAATAGCTTGGGGCCGTAGCTCAGTTGGATAGCAGCGCCTGCCTGTCACGCAGGAGGTCGCGGGTTCAAGTCCCGTCGGCCCCGCCACGTCGTTCGCGAACGACGTGGCCCGCCCTCATTCGGCCGGCCACGTCATCAACTAAATCCCTTTATTTAAGGGATTTTTTGGTGGGTGAAGGTTTGACCGATGGGACGATGTTAGAACTTTTTTCTCTATAACGTAGTAAAAATAACCTTATTTTGGCTAAATAATAACTTTTTGCGCTTAAAACCTTGACAAATTTGATATTTTAGTGTATGATAATGGTCTGTTCTTAAAATTGTATTTTCAACCCAGAAACCTTTTAAGGAGGAAGTCATGCAAAATCTGAATGGAAGCCTAGTGAATGTGTCTGTGATTAACCCCAACTCTCAGGAAAAATTTCGCTTTTTTGAACCGACTAACATTCAGGATCAAAGAAGTGATTCCCCTCGCCGCCCTGATGTTTACTATCGGTATCTTGAAGCGACTAAAGGGATACCTTATGGCATCACCATCAAACTGAAAGACACAACAAAGCAATACAGTATTGGCATTGCTATTGATGGCCGTGGGGTCTTGGAAGGAAAAAAGATTCCGGATTTCATTGAAGACCTTGCAGCTTGGACAGGAGAATCATATATATTTAACTGTGGTCAAGAAAATGGCGGTACCCTTCTGGGTTGGCGGGAGTCCCAAGAAAATGTCCGGCAATTTTTCTTTTCAAAGCCGGAGAAATCCCTGGCCGGAAAATGGGAGGACTATTCTGCTATGGGGACAATCGTCATCGCGGTGTTTCGGCATCGAGATGACAACGACGAGGTTATTCCCCCACAGCCTCAATTCACACCAGGAACCAGAGGTCTAGGAACTGGATTTGGCCAGCGAGTTCGGCAAAAAGTGGACTACACCCACTTTGAGCCGAAACGGATAGCTTACGAGATCTTCGTTATCAAATACGAAGATCGCCAGACTCTCCAGAAATTGGGGATCTGGAAACCCGAAACAAAGGAGGGAGAAAACCGTTTCTGGCCAGAAGAGCAAAAAAGGGAATTCATTGAATTCCCCGAGTAGCTCTTAATAAGATAAATACCGGGAGGTCCGCCAAAGGATCGCCCGGTTTTTTTATCCATTTTCATATTTTAATTGATTTCCCGACCTCCCCAACCAAGAAAAAAGTTCGAACAAAGTCCCGTCGGCCCCGCCACGTCGTTCGCGAACGACGTGGCCCGCCCTCATTCGGCCGGCCACGTCATCAACTAAATCCCTTTTCAAGGGATTTTTTGGTGAGTGGAGGTTTAGCCGGCTAAGCAATGCCTAAAATTTATGGCCAAATGTTGCTTGACTTTTTGCCGTTTAAATGGCAACATCAATTTCTTGGAGCAGTCTGGGAATTTCTTTAAAAAAAGGAAGGAGGTATTTTTATGGATTTTCCAAGCAGCCATCAACCGGGGGACCCCCGTCGAGTTTTGAAATCAGCCGCTTCAACAGGAGACTTGCCTGCAAAAGAACTTCTTTGGGGATGCAAAGACTCCCAAGAGTCTATCCGGATGGCTCGGATTCTCGTCGAGGGAGGGTTCCTCGCCATCACACTCAGCGAAGAAGGATTAAGGCGCTTTGCTTTGCCAAAGAGTTTCGCCAATATCCGTCTTCCCTATTTTGTGGATAATTTTATAAGGGGAGCGTTAACTAACGCTCCAATGCTTTGGGGGCATTTCCTTTTTGAGCTTGAAGAGCGCCCCGGAGAAGCGCTTCGATTCGAGACCGATTGCACAAATTACCTTTATTTCCGCATGAACAACCCGGACAAAAAAGATGTCCGAGTCAAAAATTACGGATTTCTTGCAGAACATGAAATAGAAGAGGTTCGAAGCCGTCTTGAATTTCTTTCCGAAAATCATCCAAAGTACTCATCGAGTATAAACCGGATGATAAAAACTTTGGATAAATAAATAATACCCCACGGAGGCTCAGCGAGAGCCTCCGTTTTTTTGTTTTTGAAAATTCCAACCGGCATCACGCGCATGCCTATCACGGGACTGTTTCCAAACACCATTTCGTTATGAAATTTTTTAATTTTTTAGATAAATTTTTCAACAATTTTTGTCCCGCATTACGGGATAGCAGAGCTAAGGCAAAAAAATTTTTGAAAAATTTAGCAAAAAAGGTGGGATTGCGGTAGGAATAGTGTTTGAAAACAGTCCCTCATAATAAGAAGATGGTTCGCCGCCCCGCACATCTTCAAGGTGTGATTCATCACACCTTGAAGGTGTGCGGGGCCGGGCTTGTTTTGAGCATCTATGATATAACTGTTTAATATTAAATCCAAAAAAATTCAAAAGAAAACTTCCCTGTT
The DNA here is from genome assembly GCA_034522495.1 of Candidatus Moraniibacteriota bacterium. GTDB lineage: Bacteria > Patescibacteriota > Minisyncoccia > Moranbacterales > DUUL01 > JAXHLG01. The sequence goes on from JAXHLG010000002.1 coordinate 1,167,605, forward strand.
TATTATAAATTTGCTATATTAAGGATAAAGCTGGAAATTATAGGAATTACGCGCTTGCCTCTTTATTGCCTAAAAAAAGAGAGCAAAGCAAGGTTTGGTGTTTGCATTCGATCGAAAAAATATTTTAGAAGCAAAAAGGATTTTCTATTAAAAATATCTTAACAAGCCTGAAAGGCAAGTGCGCATAAAACCAAGCCTTGCTTTGCTCTCGGCATTACCAGAGAGTAATCGCGTAATTCCTAAATTATTTACTTTTAAGCATTAACTCAAAAAATCATGAAAATTAAAATCGGTTTTTTAGCTTTGACAGTTCTGCTTCTCTCCGGATGCGGAGCGGCTCAGAAGGTGGAAGAAGCCAAGCAGGCGGCTCAAGATCTTGAAAACACCTCCCGGCAAATCCAGGAAAATGCCGGAGACTTAACCCGGGAAGCTAAAGAAAAGGCCCAGAACATAGCAGAAGAAAAAAGCAAAGCGTTGCCCGAACAAGCCCAGGAAATCATTCCCGGAGACTCTTCCGATTCTAAAAATTCAAATCCGCCTTCCCAAGAGGAAATTAAGAATTACAATCAAAAATACAGCGGAGCGGTTATTAAAACGAATCTGGGAGATATAGAAGTAAACTTGTACAACGAAAAAGCTCCAAAAACCGCGGCTAATTTTTTGAAATTGGCGGAAAATGGATTCTACAATAAAACCAAGTTTCACCGGGTAATCCAAGATTTCATGATCCAAGGAGGCGACCCCAACTCCAAAGACGACAACTGGGCGGATGACGGCCGAGGCGGCCCGGGGTATAAGTTTGAAGACGAGATCAACGATGAGAAATTAGTCGAAGGCTCTTTGGCGATGGCCAATTCCGGCCCCGACACCAACGGCTCCCAGTTCTTCATTGTCACTGCCGAAAAAACTCCTCACTTAGACGGCAAGCATACCAATTTCGGAGAAGTGGTTGAAGGAATGGATGTAGTGGAGAAAATTGAAGAGTTCAAAACCAACGCTCAAGATCATCCGCTTGATGACATTGTTATCGAATCAGTGGAAATGATTGAAAAGCAGTAAGAAAATTTACGCAAAAATAAAAGCGCCTTCCAGGCGCTTTTATTTTTTTAGATCGGCTTTAATTCAAACACTCCATAGCCTTTTGAGAATCCGCCGCCCTCTTCCCGCTGTTGAGAGCACATTGATAGTTGCGCCTCAAGAGGATGGCATAAAATCCGACGGCCGCTATTATTGAGATTATTATAGCGGCATAGAAAAATCCCCCCGGCCGCCGGGAATATCTTATAAGCAAAGCTTCCCAGCACTCCAAAAGCGACAATCGGGCAAATCAATCCCCATTGAGTCACGTAAAACTCCTTTTTCCAGAAGTGTTTCTTGAAATAGTCGCTAAGCAGAGCCAAGCCGAATGCCAAGTACCAAACTTCAAAAGCAAAAGGTATCATCACGGCAAAGAAATAATAAGCTCCCAGCTCCATGCCCATAGAATTTTCCAAATAATGACCCAGCCTGAAAGCGCTGATGGAATACAGAGTTATATTGGGCACTACAATTAAAAAACTGGGTAAAAATTGCTTTTCCGGCAGTCCGTCCGCATTGAAATGGCTTTTGAAGATCATTATCATTTTCACCGCCAACAAGAATATCCCCATACTTCCGGAGATAATGGAAAGCAGCGCCGCAGTGGAGGCTATGCCGGGATCTTTGGCCATAGCCGCGATCCCGGTCCCCACTACAGTAAGCATTCCAAGGGCAAAAGGATGCAGGAGCCACCCGAAGCTTATCTTGTTCACATCAAATCCTTTGCTGAAGGAAATTTTCAATAGCTTTGTTTCAAAATACATAAGAAAAACCCATAAAACAGACCAGAATATCAGCGCCGGCAGCATCAAGCTCTGCAAATTGGCCGCCATCCAAGAAGAGAAAAACCGGACCGGGCCGATAAAAACATTCATGGTCATTGCCAGAGAGATAAACGGCGCCAGCAATGAAGCGTTCTTAAGCGGAGAATTCAAAACCTCCTTAAATTCCGAGGTCTTGACCCATCGGAAAAGCTTCGGCAACAAAAAAGCAGTTAAGCCGAGGTGAATCAAAGCAAAAACAACCATCACCGCAAACAAAAACACCAGACCCGCTCCGGCAGGCGAAGAATAATCAACCCCCAAATCGGCAAGTTTGACCAGCCCGCTTCCATGCTCAACGGTGTATTGCAAGAAAGCAAAAGGCATAACCGCAATGCCTCCAGCTCCGAGCGAAGCTAAAAAAATCAACGGATTAAATGTATTTTTCTTCATATCTTTAGATTAATTATTAGGCTAACTAGGGCCTGCCCCGCAATGCGGGGCAAATAAGGTAAAATATTTATATTTTTAAAGCGGTGCGAAAAATTATTTTGCCTTATTTGTGGGATTTTGGTTAAAATAATTTTTTCCCGCAGAACGGGAGCAGCAGATTTTTTTCAAAAATCAGCAGCCCCTAACTATTTTTAGTTAATTGCTTAATCAGGTTCTTCAACTGTTCTTTGTCCTTTTTGGAGCAGCTGCCTTCAATGCAGTCAATGGCATTGTTTTCAATATATTTATTGATGAATGAATTGATGGCCGACTTGGATGCTTGCAATTGCACCAAAACTTTATCGCAGTTTTCCTTTTGATCAATCATCTTTTTTATTCCGTTTAATTGGCCAATGAGATTATTGATTCTTTGTTCATCGCTTTTCATAAAATAATTTTAAGAATTAGGCATAAGTAAATTAACATACACCCCCAGGGGGTGTCAAGGGAATTTTTATTTTCTTTTAAAAAACCGGCCTTAGCCGGTCGTAAATAATTTTAACAGTGGTCTGAAGTTAGTCTGAAGTCGAACTTCAGATTTTCCCCCAAGAGAACTAATTTACCAGAATTTAGTCAAAATCGGTTAAAAATATGCAATTCAAGGTTGAACCTTCGGCTAGCCGAAGGTTCAACCTTGAAGGTGTATCCAGATAAATATTAATACTAGGAATTACACGCTTGCCTCTTTATTGCCTAAAAAAAGAGAGCAAAGCAAGGTTTGGTGTTTGCATTCGATCGAAAAAATATTTTAGAAGCAAAAAGGGTTTTCTATTAAAAATATCTTAACAAGCCTGAAAGGCAAGTGCGCATAAAACCAAGTCTTGCTTTGCTCTCGGCATTGCCGGAGAATAATCGTGTAATTCCTAAATACTATACGATTATTTATTCAAAATAGCCAGCCAGATCCAAAAGATTCCCAGAAAGATACCAGCGTTGAAGAGGTTGGGGATAAGCAGGGCAATGGTAGAGATTACAATAAATATATTCAGTCCGTAATGCTCTTTTTGTCTCCCGAGCAAATTCCTCACTGAAAAAACAAACGGCAGCAGGAAAAAAACGCCGAAAATAACCAGTCCGACTAAACCGGTCGAGATCCAAACCTCCAGGAAAATATTGGACGCATTGTAGCCATGGCCGTGCTTGTCGGTTCCGAGAATCTTGGAAGAAGAGCCCAGGCCTTGGCCGAGAAAAGGATAATCGTTGATAGCTCCCCAGGTTTTGGCGTAAATCTGCTTGCGGATTTCCACGTTCGGGTCGGGCCGGTAAACCTCTTTGATTTCCCTGCCCCTTTCTTTTTCCGCCTTGATCTCTTCCAACCGAATATGCCGGCAATCATACTGGCTTAGCCGGCAATCGCAGGAAATTTTTTGGGGCACCTGGCTGCCGGGCCGGCAGCTGACAGTAATCTTCTGCATGCCGCTAAAAGAGCTTTCCGCTCGATTAAGAAAATGAAATTGAGACAAATTAAACACAAACAAAACGGCAATGGAAAGCAAATAGACCGCCGCCAAAGAAAAACCCTCCTTGAAAAATCTTTTCCAATCCAGCTTTTTAGCTTGAATAATTTTTCCCTGCCACCACAAAAGCGCAAAATAGACCGCCGTCACGCCGGCAAACCCGGCCCAGGCACTGCGCGCCACCGTCAAAAGCAGCACCAAAAAAATCAAAAACAAGTAAAGATTAGCAAACCACTGCCCCGCCCGGCGCAATTCCCAGCTGGCAATCATGGTGTCGTTTTCGGTTTTGAAAAGCTGTAGTTTAAGCCAATAGACAATAGAAGCCAGAAATACCAGATAAACCCCGAACCAGTCCGGCTCGGTGAAAGTCGCATTAACCCGCTCGGCAAAAATTTGAAAGCTTTGCCAGCCGAATTTCCAAGCAACAGCTTGATAGACGCCAAAAAGAAGAATCGGCAAAGAAGTGGCCGCAAAAAACCACAGCGCCTCATTCAGCCTTTTCTCCCGCAAAAAGAAATTGCGCGCCAGCCAGTAAAGCAGAATAAAAGAAACAAGAACTAAAGCCTGCTTTAAAGAAGCGGCTTGGTCGGGAGCGTTGACAATAGAAATAAAAGCTACCAAAGGAAAAGCGAAGATCAACAAGTCCTTAAAATTATAGCAACTCTCTTTGCCTTTCCATTTAAAAATATTTTGAAAATCAAGCCTCAAAAGCCGGAAAGGCTTTTTGCCTAAAAATTTCGCCCAAACCCACTGCAAAACCACCGAGCCGACAAGAATCACTCCTAAAAACTGAAACGGCCGCAAAGAAAAAGGGATGGCTTCTGAGGATATAATCACCCGCTCCAAGGGAATAAGCATTACAAACAGCCAAAAGACCCAAACCGGGCGATACCAGGCCAGGGCAAAAGCCGCCAGAAAGGCCAGAATAAACACCGTCAAATTAAGCGGCAAAAAACCGGCCGCGTCCGCAATAATCAAAGCCGCATTCAACAAAACCCCGATAATCGCAATCCAAAAATATTCCTTTAGCATAAAATATATATTTTAATCCATATTTAAATCTATATTTATTTTCCATCGCAGGAACCTCCCTTCTATTTAGAAATATTACCACCCAATTCAGCTAAAATCAAATTACTAACTGCTTAATTTGATATAAAACCGTACTAGCAATTTATTTCAAATTTCATTTTCCTGATCATTGTTCGTTCTTTCTTGTATTCTGAATAAATTATCAATTCCTCTTTATCAAGATACCATTCAGCGAATACAAATTGATGGGTATATTTTTCCGGAACGGCAACTTGTTCATTCATAATAGTAAAAAATGCATTGCCTTTTTCTTCAAAAGATTCAGCGAAACGGACAAAACAGATTTTCTTGTTTTTAACTGTCTCTAATCTGTTGATTTTAATTTGATGCTTCTTTTCAAGAAAATTGCATAATTGATAATTGTTTATGATAAAATTGGAATACTTGAATCGGAACAGTTCTTTTCCTTCAGCATTAAATCTATCGCATTCATTGTCAATCTGATTTAAATCTTTGAAATGGTTTCTTTTCCAGACTTTTTCATTGAAAACTCTGTTGTGGCCTTCAACGTGAGGATTATTCCAAGGTTTTGACGGAGCTCCAAACAACGGAGTAACACCGAGGTTCAAGAGGAAGATCACAAATTTTCCCAATGATCTCTTGCCACTCGCTGTTCCTCTGAATTGCAGCCCGTTATCCATACGGAATACATCGGGGATGGGATAAATCTGCCATTGCAGATAAAGCTTTTCTATCGCATATACAGCCTTTTCCGCCGGCAGTCTGGCTATTTCATACAGCTTGAAGGGAAAGTAGTAGCTGGTAGAAAGTATGTTCACAGGCTCGGATCTCCCGCTAATATATTTCTTTCCGATAAAATCTCCGGATTGGTGGATATGTCCCAAACTCTTGATCGATCTTGACGGAAAAAGCAAATATTCCGCTCCGCCCTTTTTTCTCTTTTTCGGCTTCCTGGTTTGAAGATTATTTCTCCTGATTGTTTCTTTGATAAACCAATCCGATGGCAGCTCTTCGCAGGGATAATTATTGGCATAATCCATTTGCAGGTATTCGCTGCCGATGAAGTAACTCTTTTCCAATATTCTATCTTCCCTGAGCTGGCAGATTTTTTCCCCGACTCGCTTGTCCGTGTATTTCCTTGCTTTGTCCTTTTTCCAACCTCTCTTGTCTTGATACTTGTCCTGCTTGAGCCATTCTATAATTGTTGCTTTTCTTATTCCCAGTTCTTTGCTTATTTGAATCTTGCTTTTTCCTTCCCGGGACATCTTATGGGCTTGCTGAAATTTTTTTTAGCCTCATTCTTTTTCATAGTACTGAAATTACATTAATTGCTTAAAAATAGATTCATAGCGAATCCGATTAGTGTAATATCAGTACCCTGAAAAATCAAGGCTAGGGGGGTACGCTTTTATTTCAAACCTAGCCACTAACGGCTAGGTTTGAAAGAAGAGCGCACCCTCCCATTGATCGAATTAAGTATAAAGACGTAGATTTGCGTAATGCATTGCAAATAAGGACGAGATGCAGAAGGAAAGTCAGAAGTTCGACTTCTGCATCCGCAGAAGTCGAACTTCTGACTGCTTCAGGATGAAAAAGAGTGTTTTCTTGTTAGAACACAAATAAAGAAATTCATTTCAGATAGTACGCTTTTATGTCAAATTGTGTTAAATGAAATATAAATTTCTTGTTTTTGTATTGAATTAAGAAGACTGAAACCACTGAAGAATGTCTGAACTTGCTGTGTCCGCCTCTGGCGGGATTCAGAATCTAATGATTACCAAAAAAGGCTTAGCAAGAGATTCTGATTTCCATCAGAATGACAAAATTTTCAAAATAATCAATTCTTCAGTGGTTTCAAGATTAACAAACAACTATTTTAAAATATTTTCCTAACTATTAAATCAAAATTATGGAAAAAAATATGGAAGATTTTTATGAAGATTATTTACCCGGAGAAGGAATGCCGCTGATCGGGGATAATTTCCCGTCCTTGGAAGTGCAGACCACTCATGGAAAAATGACTATTCCGGAAGATTTTTCCGGCAAGTGGATGGTACTTTTTAGTCACCCGGGAGATTTTACGCCCGTGTGTACCACGGAATTCGTCTCCTTTGCTAAAAGAAACGAAGAGTTCAAGAAACTGAACGCCGAATTAATCGGCCTCTCCATCGACCAGGTCTTCTCCCACATCAAGTGGACCCAGTGGATAGAAGAAAATCTCAAAGTAAAAATCCCTTTTCCCATCATTGCCGATGATAGAGGTCAAGTGGCTCAAGTTTTGGGCATGATTCATCCCGGCAAGGGCAATAACACCGTCCGCGCGGTTTTCATTGTCGATCCGGAAGGCAAACTCCGATCGATGCTCTATTACCCCCAAGAACTGGGCAGAAATATGGACGAGATTTTGAGAATGCTCAAAGGCCTGCAAAAATCCGACGAGGAAGGCGTGGCTCTCCCCGCCAACTGGCCGGAAAACGAGCTGCTTCAAGACAAAGTCATCATCCCGCCGCCCACCAATGAAGAAGAGGCCAACAAAAGAAAAGGCCAGGACAACTGCTACGACTGGTGGTTCTGTTACAAGAAATAAACTGGCAAAAAGAGTAGTACTAAAAAAGCCGAGAAAGTAATTCTCGGCTTTTATTTTACAGAAGTCAATTCTTTCAAGCTATTTTCCACAAACCCCTCCCAGCTGTATTTTTCCGCGTCTTTTCTGGCCTTTTCTGTTTTCTCTTTTCTTTTTTTGTCTTTTTTGAGGCATTCATAAAGCTTTTCGGCCAAATCTTCGTCGCTGCCGTTTTCAAAAATGAAAGCGTTTTGGCGGTTGGCGATTTCGCCCAGGGAGGAATTCTCAGACACTACCGCCGGGCAACCGCTGTTGAAGGCTTCCAGAACAGGCAAGCCGAATCCCTCATAAAGCGATGGGAAGCAGAAAGCCTTGGCTTCTTGATACAAGGTCGGCAGGTCGGCCTGCTCCACAAATCCCAGCTGAATAAAATTTTCTTTCGGCGCGGAAAATTCTTGGCAAACCTGCTCTATCTCACCCGGAAGATCGGTTATCAAAGGCACCAGGCCGGGGTTGAATTTGCCGGCAATAGCCAGCTTGGGAATCTTCATCTTTCCCGAATATTTGCGCCAAAGCATTCCATAGGCCCTAAGCAATCCCTCTACATTCTTTCGCGTGTCAAACCCGCCTACATAAAAAATATAACCACCGCTCTCCAGCTCGAAACCATTCAATACTTTTTCTTTGGTTTCTTGATCTAAACTTTTTTTGAAAACCGGATCGCAGTCAATGGGATTCACGATAATATCCTTTTCCTTGCGGCCGAAAAATTTTTGAATGTCTTTTTTGGAGCTTTCCGAAATAGTCATAACCTTATCCGCTTTTCCAATCGCTTTCTCTACTTTCTTGTAATAAAGCCTCTTGCGGGAATTGTTGATGTAGTTGGGAAAAATTTTCCAAATGGCGTCATGCACGAGCATTATATGAGGAACGCCTTTGAAAACCGTCGGGCATTGATAAAGAGAGAGAAAAACATCGCATCCGTCTTTCTTAACCTTTTTCGGCAATAGAAATTTCTCCCACCAAATCTTGCGGATCAAATCATCCCGATGATACGGCGGCTGAAAAACCCGCTTGTGAAAATTCTCCGGCAAATCCCAATCAATATCTTCTTCCAGATAAACAAAAAACTCAACTTCTTTGTTTGGAAATTGGAAATTGGAACTTTCTACTTTCAACTTTTGCTTGCCCCGCTTTAGCGAGGGACTTTTCACTCGAGTTTCTGCTAATTTTTGCAAAAAATTGGCAGAAACTCGCCCCATCCCCGCATCCGGCTTCCTTACAAACGACGCATTGATACCAATTTTCATATAAAAAAATAGATTAAAATATAATTCCCCCCCCTTCTGAGCTATACTACCATATAACGTAATATGGTAGTATCTAAAACGCTTGCAAAGCTTGGCTAAAAAGCTCTTTGTTTTTTTCAAAAAAGGCCTGGCGCTCTTCTGATATTTGATCACTTTGAATAATAAACTCAGCATTTCTTGCAAATCGCCTTCCATTGAGCAAGATTCTCCTGACTTGCGTCAATTTATTTTCAAATGAGTACCGGTTTGGGTTTAAATAATTTAGACTAAAATCTTTCCTGGCATCAAAAAGCAAGATTTCCAAATTAAACAGTTTTGATTCCAAGTTGCGCAATCTTCTTGCCAGTTCTCTTTTCTCCAATTCGATGTCTTCCTCCTTAAAGTTCATCCCTTCAGAAATACTTGAAAATTCAGCGTTAACTTGATTCATATTAACTTGGGCCTTGTTTAAAAAGTTTTCTTCTTCTATTCTTATTGAAAAAAGAGTCATTACACTCAGCACCGGCAATAAAAAAACCAGGTACATTAAACGATAAATTATTTTTGCTTTTTGGATGGAGATCATTTTTGCTTTTTACTTTGAACTTTACTTTGAACTTCTTGATAAATGGCACCAAGCTTTTTATAATAACTATCTTCATTGTTAATTTCATGAACCCTTTTCGCCGCTTCCTTTTGCATTTTTTCCAAGTCATACTCCTTATCAATAACTTTTTTTATCTCCTCGGCAAGCTCCTCTACAGACTCCGCGTCATAAACAATCCCGCTCTTGCCGTCTTCTACCATTTCTTTGGTGCCTCCCCTGTCTGAAACCAAAGGAATCACGCCAAAAGCCATGGCCTCGGAAATGGAAACGGGTGAATTATCAAACCAAATGGAGGGTAAGATGTTCAGTTCGGCTTTCTTGTTCAACTCCAGCCAGCGGCTTGACCACTTCGGCTGGAATCCGGCCATTTCCACTTCTTTTTCCAAATCAAGTTCCTTGATTCTTTTTTGGAGCTCTTTTTCCTGAGGCCCTTGGCCGATAATCACCAGCTTGTAACCCTTGAGATGCTTTCTTTTCTTTAAAATACCAATTGCCTCCACTAAATTCAAGACTCCTTTTTCCGAAGAAAGTCTCCCGCTATAGAGAAAAAAATTCTTTTTGTCATAATCGGGTTGATAACTTTCAAAGTTTAAAACATTTCTCAGCACTCTTATTTTTCCCTCCTCTATTCCAAACTCTACGCATTTCTTTTTCATAAACTCGCTGGGGGCCAAAAACAAATCTACTTTGGAATAAGACCTGAAAATCTTGTGGTGGATATAAGCTTCCATCATAGCAACAAAGCTGACAGCCCGAGACTCTTTTAAGCATTTATTCAAAAAGCAGTGATAAAACTTCCCGCCCTTGCACCTTTGGCACACTTCTCCTTTAACAAATAGCTTGTAATTAGGACAGATCAACTTGTAATCGGAAAGCTTGAAAACAATCGGGACGCCATGTTTTTTCAAGGTATGCAGAATGGAGGGGGTTAAATAATGATAGATGTTGTGGATATGAGCAACGTCCGGCTTTTCGGCTAAAATTAGCTCCCCTATCTTTTTTTGCGCTTCCCGGTTGTGGATGGACTTGAAAGCAAATTTAATTTTTTGCCAAAAATTTTTAGCTTCGTTTATGTCGAAATGGCTGATAAAATATTTTGAGCAACGGGTCTTATAGTTTTCCGGATCATGCATGGAGAAGATCAAGACATCTTCGTCTCTTTCTTCTAAGATCTTTTTGGTTTCAAAAAAAGCCGAGACAGAGCCTCCTCCCCTTTTTTTAGTAAAATATTTATGCACTTGAAGTATTCTCATAACGAAATCTTGAAGAATATATTTCCAAAATCGGAAACTGGCTTAATTTTATTTTACAAATTATCGCATTTGGTCTATTATTTGAATAATAACACAATTATATGAATATCATCTCAAAACAACTGGCCGGGGTTCTCATGGTGGGAGGGCTGGTTTTAATTCTAGCATTAAATTTATTTTTAATCCAACCGATTAGCTTTTCCTTGATATTGATCGGGGTTTTGCTTTTGACTGTGGTTTTTCTATATAACCCCGCTTGGGGAATTTTTTTGTTCCTACTCGCCCGTCCGGCGCTTGATAGCTTCAGCGAAACTGCCAGTATCAGACTGACCGAGCAAATCTCCCTCAACGCAGCTGCCGGAATGGGGCTTTTGGCAATTTTTCTTGCGGGCGTTTTTTTTGTCAAAAATTATTCTCAAATCAAAAGAATCCCTTTAAAAAAGTTTTGGTTTTTTTATCTAGCTGTTGTTGCTGTCAGTATAATTTTTTCTATAGAAAAAATTATCAGTTTCTACGAGCTTTTGAGATTATTAAGCATACTCTCCGTTTTCAGCCTGGCTTTTGCTGTTTCGCGAATAGAAAAAAGTTTCCGGACTATTTTTTATGCCGTCCTCGCTTCAGCAATTATACCTCTTTCGGCCGGATTTTATCAATTTTTAACCCAGTCCGGCATCAGCCGAACCGTCGGCTTGGAGAGTCGAATCTTCGGAACCTTCTCTCACCCCAACTCCTTTGCCGCTTTTCTTTTGATTATCTTCGCCTTAAGCCTTTATTTCTTTTTTTATTATCAAAATAACAAAGAGAAAAATGAACAAGAGAAAAATAAATATGTACAATATTCTCTAATAGCTTTGTTTATTTTTTTCCTTCTTTTGGCCACCTTCAGCCGGGGCGCTTGGCTGGCATTATTGATTTTTGGCCTTATTTTAGGCATTCTCAAAAAGCCCCAAATCCTAGCCTATATTGCTGTCGGCATACTGGTGGCAATAATTGCTTTTGAGCCGATCAGGGATCGGGTTGAAGATCTTTATAATCCTCCCATCACCGGATCCGTCTATTGGAGGCTGGAACAGTGGACCAATATGTACGCGCTTTTTCAAGAAAGACCTTTCACCGGCTACGGCGCCGGCACGGAAACCTTGGTCCATGAGAGAGCATTCGGCTTCTACGCCGGCAACCCCTATACCCACAACGATTTCCTTAAAAATGCCCTGGAAGTAGGCATCTTCGGCGCTATTTCTTACGGCTTGCTCTTATTGGCGGTTATATGGAAACTTTTCTTCAATTTCAAAAACACAGCCAAAAAAAATACCAAAACGCTCTTTCTTGTTCTGCTGGCTCTTTTCGCGGCCGAAATCGCTTTTGGAATGAGCAGCAACATTTTGCGCAGCACCGCAGTTCAGTGGCCCCTCTGGGCCCTGATCGGCAGCGCCCTGGCAATTCCTCTGATAGAGTCAAAAAAGACTAAGGATAAATAAAATCAAAGCCGAAAAGTTAACCTGAAGTCCGACTTCTGCATCCGCAGAAGTCGAACTTCAGGTTTTCCCCCAAAATAACTAATTTGGCAAAACTGCGTAACATAAGTTATCTAAAATAAAAAAGACCGGGAATGCTCGGCTGAGCTCCCGGTCTGAGATAATCTACCAATGAAGACTTTATTTAAAAACGAAAACCCCCTCCGTGTCGAAATCACCACTGGTTTCAAAGCTCTCCTTCCAAAGAATGAAATTTCCCTGTTTATTGCCCCAGAGCTGATCCAGCTTGGATCCCGTGGCAGGTGAGCTTCTCTTTACTGAATCGTAAGAGCACATTTTATTTCCTGACCTCTTGACTACCTTCCATTTGTATAGAGATTTCCCCTTTTTTATAATCTCAGCTCCCCAGTATTTATTTGGGAAACTTTTCCAAAAGCCGGAGACCTGCCAGCACCCATGTGCCTCGTCCTTTATGGAAGGCTTTGGATTGCTTGGCTGCGGTTGCGGATCTTCTTTGTCATCATCCCGAGTTGCTATGAGGATCATCTTGACTTTGAACTGCCATCCAGTAGATTGTAAGGCAGTTAAGGTCTCCTTCAAATTAATTGCAACCGCCTCTTCCATACTATTCTTAATTAGCTTATCTCCTTTTTTGACATAAATGTCTTTAAAGACAAAATCACCCCCTCCTATCCAATATAGTTCTGTGCCAAAAACTTCCTCTGCCTTCTCCTGTAGAATGCAGTCTGCGAAGCAGGGATAGTTCCCGGCTTTGGAAATAGTTGAGTCAAAAGTCATCCCAAAAAAACACGCCAGAGCCAAAAAAACAGTCAGAGCATACCGTTTCATGGTTGCCTCCTAAAGGGTTTGAGATTAAAAAAAGAACTTTTACTTCAGGGTACTACACCCTACTACAATTTTAAATTTTTGTCAATAGAAAAAGACCGGGATGAAAAAGACCGGGAAAGCTTGGATAAGCGATCCCGGTCTGAGATAATCTACCAAAGAAGACTTTACTTAAAAACGAAAACCTCTTCTGTATAAAATTCTCCAACTTTTGCTTCCGGTTCACTATCCCAAGAAACAAAATTGCCGGAATCATTGCCCCAGAGCTGATCCAGCTTGACCCCCGTGGCAGGTGAGCTTCTCTGAGCTGAATCATAGGAGCACATTTGGCCTCCTGATCTTTTGACTATCTTCCATTTATAGAGATTGTAATCCAGCTTGATGATCTCCGCTCCCCAGTATTTATTTGGGAAATCCTCCCAGAATCCGGAGACACTCCAACATCCATGCGCATCATCTTTTATAGATGGCTTGGGGAAAATATCATCTTGAAGCAATAGAAGGTTGATGGCAGCAATTGGCGCTCTTGCTTCTATAAAGATTTTCCTTGTGTCATAATCGCCATTATCTCCGCCGGGAAACTTTTTCCAAAGACGGAAGTTTACTCCGCACTTCTTGCCCCATAGATTGTTAACTTGGCTAACAGCGGGAATGTAGCTCCTTCTTTCGCATTTATAAGGAACTACCATTTCCCCCTCCCTCTTTACAAGCTTCCACTTGTAAAGATTTTCTTCTTTCTGTTGGATTTCCACACCCCAAAAGCTGTCGGGAAAGTCTTCCCAGCTTCCAGTGGCTTTCCAAGGATCGTCCGGACAAGTCTTGGAAACTTCCCCGGCCAAGCACACTTGGCAAGCAAGCGCTAAGCCAACAATCACTACCGCCAATAAAATCCGACTCAAGATTTTCATGGCATGCTCCTTTTTTTGCAAGTTGAGTTTAAAGAAAGAACTGATGGCAAATTATGCCATTAATAAACAATCTTGTCAATAAAAAGAACCGGGAAAGCTCGGCTGAGCAATCCCGGTCCGTGTTGTGGCTGGTTAGACGATTACTGAGTAACAACTTTCAGAACCTTGTAGGTCCTGTGCCTTCCACCATCGCCTTCCGGCAAAGACCAATTCCTCTTTTGAATGAGGTTCTCACCTTTATTCACAAGAGAGGTTAAGTGCCGGATTTCGATTTTGTTCTGGGCCCAGAACCGCTGACAACTGGGCTTGACCCAGCCGTCTTCCTTCAAAACCCGCACCGCTTTATAGTGCTGAGTCTTGTTAGGCCGGTACTTGAGCTCCACATACTCTCCATCGGGGAGAGTTGACCAAAAACCGGAGGCGCGGAATGGCCTCTCGTCGCACTCCGCAGAATAAACTTCCTTACCACCAACAGTCTTGTAGACCGTTTCGGTCTTGGTAACCACCTTGGGTTTTTGAGCCAATTTCTGTTCAAGATTGTTGATGTAGGCGTTTTGAGTATGTTGTTCATTAACAAGTTGTTTGTTAACTCTCTGCAACTGGACATTGCTTTCTTCAACATTCTCAACCTTCGCTTCCAGTTTGTCCACTTGCGCCAGCTGAGTTTTTAGGCGCTTCGCGAATACCGTATCCGCAATTACCTTATTCACCCTTACATTTTGATCCTTGGAAGCATAATACTCCCTTCGAATCTGCCGGCCCTTCTTCAAAGCCTCCTGCATTTGAGACGGCGTCTGAGGATGCTTAAGCTTCATCCCGGCCGGCAACTTGTCTAGCTGGTCTGGACAAAGGTCGTTGTAGCCGGCAATCACCCAGGGATTCCAACCCTGGGAATTGCAATAAGAGATGAGTCCTTCACCGGCCGGCAAAGAACCTTCCACTACAACGCCCATTAGATCCACCAGGTTTTGGGTATCACCCTGAATAGACCCCAGTTGCATTTTGACTTCATCCATCGTTTTGTCAAAATGCTCCTCCGTGAGAACCGAATTTCCGGTTCCAGCCCAGCTGATACCGGAAAAGGCCACCAAAAAACAAAAAATCAAAGCGCGTTTCAAGAACATTTTCATAACTCTCCTCCTTGGGGTTCGTAAAATTTATAATCCTCTACTCTAACCGCCACGCCTAATGTTTTTAAGTAAACACTAGGCGCGGCGGTTGATATATTCAATTTTCAAGGTTCATAACAAAACTCATCGCAATAATAATGATTTTGAATAATTGGCATCCTGATGGCAAGCAGAATCTCTTAAACAATACCGCCTTGCTGATTTCAGATTCTGACTTTCGTCAGAATGACAATTAATTCAAGGTTCAGAATCGAGTATTATATTCAATCATAATCTAGATAAATGTCAATATTATTTTCCATTGCTCAATTGTTAAATTGTTTCATTGTTAAATTTCCTCTATAATCACTACCGTCTCTGAAAGTTACAAATCAAGTTTGGACAGCTTCCAACATCGTTATAAGAATGAAAATAGTATGGGACTGTTTCCAAACATCTTCCACTACCATATAACGTAATATTGTAGTATTAAGGATCCGTTGCCAAGCTTGATTACAAGTCGCCTCGCAGGAGTTTGTTGAGGCGTTCTTTGATCTCTTCTTCGGTGGCTTCTTTTTCCTCGTCTTGAGAGCTTCTTTGCTCTTTTTCTTCCTCTTCTTTTCGTTCCTGCTGTTCGCTTTTCCTGGCTTCTTCTTCCAGCTCGTCAATGGAAACAAAGCCGGGCTCTGTAGGACTCTTCTCTTTTTCGGATTCTTTCTTTTCCTGCTCCTCCTGCTCCCGCGCTTCTTTTTCCAGAGTTGTTTCCTCGCCCTCCTCTTTCCCTCCATTTGAGAAAGAAGCCATAAACTCCTCTTCCGTCATTGTAGGAAGATTTGTTGGAGCGTCGGCTTTTTTGGCCCTGTCGACTTCAATAGTTTTTTTGTCCTGCTTCTCTTCTGCTTCACTTTTTGGTCCGGAAACAAAATCGGCTTTCTCTTTTTCCTCTTCTTCTTTAATTTTCGCTTCCAGCTCCTCGGCCTCTCGATCCAAATCCCCGAAATTTTTTCCGAGATCTTCCCGGGACGGAAAACTCGCTTTCTTTTCTTCTTCCTCTTGTTGTGATTCATCTGCATCTTCTTCCTGAACAGACTCCTCTTGATCTTGCTCGGACACCTTGAATTGAAAAGGTTCTTGATTAAAATAGTTCAAATCTTCTTTTTTCTTGGATCTCTTAAAATTTCCGGCAAGCTTCTCTTTCAGTCTGCCGGCGTTTTTTTCTTTTTTTCTGTCTTGTTGCTCTCTCTCGCCGTTAGAAACAAGGCTAAAACCTTCAAAATAATAAACCGCCGCAATAGAGCCAATCAGTCCAACCAGGAATCCCAAAACAGTATTCAATAAAAGATTCGGCTGAGCCGGTTCTTGAGAAGTAATAGGCCCGTCGATGGTTTTTATCTCCACCGAGTCGCCCCCGCCGTGGTATTTGCTGCCGCGGGTGTTCAAACTCCAAGCAACAGATTCCGCAATTTTTCTGGCTTCCTCCTTGGATCTGTCCAACACGGTGATTTTCAAGATGCCGGTATTGTTCACCTTATCCACTTCAACTTCTCTTTCCCAGGCTTCCATTTTCTTTTCCGGATCTTGTGGAAAGTTTTTTTCCACTTCAAAGGGAGCGTCCATTACATCTTTCAGAAAAGATTCGGTGAAAACCACTTTGGAAACAATGTCGCTAAGATACTCGGCGCTTTTGGCCGCAGAAAACGCGTCCACATCCTCGGAAGCATGTTTTTGGATAATAATCATCCTCACTTGAGAGCTGTGCCGAGGCGGAATAAAGGCGGAAACGGAAAACACTACAGCTGTAACCAAAAAAGCTGTCAGTAAAATCGTCTGCCACTTGTTCTTAATTTTTTGCAAAATTTCACTCATAGAAATCATTAAATATTATTTAACAGTAGAAAAACACTTCTTATAACTCTTCAAATAGCTGTCGGCCAATTCGCGGTTATGCAGAAAAGCCGGCGCTATTTTTTTCATAAAATAATCTCTTGCTCTTATTCTTACCCTGCTTTCCTTTCCGCTCATCTGCCTATACTTATTCTTGGAAACATAATCTTGAAATCCATAGAGAGCCGCGATCATAAATCCCGCCCTGCCGTCCAAAAAACCCAGCCGAAAGACATACATCCACAAAAACCTCAAAAAAGAAGTCCCGGGGGTGAAAAACCATATATCTTTAACTACAGCTTTGAAATAATAAAAATTGGTGAATAACCTTGCCCATTCAACATCCACTCCTTGTTTGGCTATTTTCATCATATAGTTAGCCTGGTAATCGCTATATCTATCAAATCTCTCAAAAAACTGAGAAAAGCTTCTGTCACTGAAATGGAGAATATCCCCCATTTTAGGCTGAATGTTTTTCACTCTTTCTTTTTCCAAAATAATGTGGGCATGAACATCCCTGTCTTCATAACGGCAGCTTTTTCTGAAAAGTCTTACATTATACAGAGGGTATCTTCCTCCCCATCTCAAAAACTCCCCAAAAAAGAAATGCTTCCTGGCAATACCATAGCCGTCATAATCATTTACCTCTTCAGAACCCAGCATTTCCCGGATTGTCTTTTTGAGCTTTTCAGTAACAATCTCATCACTATCCAACAGCAAAATCCAATCGTGAGAGGCTTGGGGAATCGCCCAATTTTTCTGATCCGCACTGTAAACATACTGGCGCGCTAAATAATTCACATTCCACTTCTGAGCAATCTCTTTAATTTTAGAGGAAAAAGAAGAGTCCACAATCAAAATCTCATCCGCCCAAGCGACTGAGCTGAGAGCGCCTTCCACCAAATCCGCATCTTTTTCCATCGTCGGAATAATCACCGACAATTTTCTCCTGTTTAAAGCCATAAATTGATTAAATATTTAAAGCCTTATAAACTAGCATAAAAAACAATTTTTGTCAATACTTTGCCACCCTATGTCAACGGGAAATTTACATTAGAAGCTCAAATGTCAAAGCTCAAATGTCAAATCAAGTCCTAATGCCAAAAACTAAAACAGCCTTTCTTTTGTCACATTGCTACTTTACATGCCGAATTAATTCCCGAATTTTTATTCCGCTCCGATAAAGTAATTTTATAACTAAAATATTCCCCCTAAACACGACAAACGGCAGTATGGCGAGTTTAGAGAGACGATTAGCTTTTAATTCTATTTGCTATCGGCACTCCCGGAGGGAAATATTTTCCTTTCTCACGGGAAAAATGTTCAGCCAAGCCGGGGCATAGGTTGTTACCGCTTTCTCGACTTTGTCCAAATTGGATAAATAATTTTGTATTTCTCCGCTTTTTAGTTGATGTAGATCTTCTTTAATTTTCTTATATCTGGAGCGACCCTCCGGGTCGGTCCATCAGTTTTGTTGCCTTTGAATCCACAGACCGGGCCGGAGGCCCGCTTTAGCTTTAAGGACCTCTAGCTTTAATGCAGGAAGTGAGAGGGGTAAATACATTTTGTTTATTACAATAAAAAAGCATAGAAAAAGGGCGTCCTCGAGTTTGAGAACGCCCTTGTTTGTTTGAATAGACTTGCCCATCTATTCGGCCCGGCCTTTCTTGAAGGCAGGGCGGGGATCTTAAAAGTTATTTATAATGTGCTAAATACATTACCCCTATCCGATGATCCGTCCATGACGGATTAATTACGGTCCGTCAAAACCCCTTTCACTATCAAAAGGAGTCTGATTGGGAAAAGGACTCTTTTGAGTATTTTTCCCGACTTGTTCATCTTGCTGGCTCCCAGGTTCATAGGGCTTGATCTGGGAAGCCCAGAGAATTCTGCCTGTTTTTTCCAAATTAACCGTCCCTATGAAATCATAGAGGCGACTGGCGTCCCTTGCACTCTCAGAAAGAAAGTATTGGGGATTAATTAGGCTTACCTCTAAAAGCTCATCATTTATACCTCCAAGAGCAAACTGGGGACCTCCTTGAAGATAAAATGAATCCTTGCCTTCAATGAAGCCGCCACCCAAATTCAGACCTGGTGTAAGCCTCCAATTTTTGGAGAACCACAGGTCATAAAGCCAGACATCTCCATAAAGAGTATACCTGCCTTCATCATATATTTCCGCTGAAGGGTCATCAGCCTCCAGTTTTTCATGAAAAGGGATGACTACTTTTGCGCCAATTCCCCATTCCGGAAACCATAGATCGCCCTGCTGACGCTTGAAATCAGAGTTGAAATTGGATCGCAACTCAGCCATCCAAGTGGTCTGTTTTGGGGTGTCCTCTTTATAGTTATAGGATCCCTCAGTCACTTGCCTGGAGGCAAGAGCTTCGAAAGCCAAACTACGATGATTCTTCTCCCACTCTGATGATAATCCAACGCCCGGGCGTTCATACTTATACTTGGCTCGTTTGTCATCTTCTCTTTCTGATTTAGACTCCCCCTTGAGAAAGTAGCCGGCTAAACCGAAATCCCAGTTTCCATAACGAAAAGGCCTAATACGCATGCTCAGCATCGCATTCCAACCTTCTCTGATTCGGTTTTCGCCAGAAACGTCCAAATCCCTGTAATGAGAATAGGTAACCTTAAACGACTCTATAGCGCCAGAAAAACTTTTGACTTTCAAGCGTTTTTCTTTCCCAGAGTTGCTTACTTGTTCGCTTGAACTCTCTCTTTCTTTAGCCTGATTTTTTTTGCTCTTAACCTCTTGCAAGGCTGAGTAAAAATCCTCAGCGTCATTTCCTTGACTGTCTTTGTGGTTAGATGCAACCTCTGCGCTCTCAGGTTCAGAATCTGATCGAATAACAGATTGTGAAGCTGGTTTGTCGTCAATTTCTTTCTTTACAGGGATATAGAGGACATCCCCCGGATGAATAACAGAATTCTTATTAAGCAGGTCTCCGCTTGGAGAGCCTTGACGAATCTTTTTGAAATCTCTCCAATCGCCGGTGTATTTTTTGGCAATCAAAGAAGGGTATTCGCCGGACTCAACCACATGCCGCACAAGTTGCACTGCTTTTTCGGTCCCACCTTCCCTTTTTTCAGACTGAACGGGAATCTGCAGCTTCCAGCCAGGCACAATGTAATCCTTATTTTGGATTTCCACCGCCTGACCATTTATTACCCTCTTAATATTTCTATAATCACAATCATATTTATTGCTTATAGAAACAAGAGTTTCTCCACCGGAAACCACATGAGTAGCTCCCTCTGAAGTAGCCGACCAGAGAAAAACAATAGCCAAAGCCAATATGGCCAGAATAATTACACTAGCATGTCCTCTCATCTTCCTATCCTCCTTTCTCCCTAAGGAGAAACTTTTATTTGTACTTGGTTTGCCAACTGACTAGTCAAAAATTGAAACTGCCTGGCCAAATCTTTGCGCTTGCACGCAGAATTCGCCGTATGGCCATACCATTTCTCTCCTCCCGGAATCATCTCTTGAATCCCGGAATTGACCAAGCTTGAAGCCATACCAAAGGCTATCGCTTCCGGGCTTGGAACAATGGGGATTCTCAAACCAGAGAAAAATCTTTGCCATCCGGTTATCTCCGGATTTTTAGCAGCTATTTTTTGAAACTCGTCAAGTTTGAAATGTCCGGCCCGGATTTCTCCGCTCGGCATCTCATAGCTTTCTGAGAAATTGGAAAGCAATCTCTTGCGAAACTCTTTCCATCCCGGTCCGCCGATTTTGATTTCCTGGACTATCTCCTCCACGGCCACTCCATGGCTGCGAAAGAAATTTTTCCAGTGAGTCTCAATCTGGGAAAATTTCAATCCATAGGCTTGAAAAGCTTTCTGTCGATATTCCGGATCGTCTTCCAATTTTTGTGAGTCATATCCATCCGCCTCGGAAAAAACTTTTCCAAATGGCGAAAACATCCAGACGACGGCATCCCGATTGAAAACACTGATACGATAATCTTCCATTCCCGACTTACCCCCCAAGAAAACCGCTTCCATAATGGCAAACCCGAAAGGGTTTTGCGAGTATTCTTCGTTAATGTAAGCAAATCCTTGCTTTAGCGGTTCTCCTTGTTTGTAAGCTTCTACTGGCCACACTCCTTTGTAGCCGCCGTAACATTCCACATTCAGAAATGGGTGAAACACCACCGGAAAAGTGGTTATCTTATCCGTCTCCTTTGCCATTTGATCCGGATGCTCCACCGAAACACCCTGATGAGAACTCACAAGAGCGAACTTCGGCGGTTGCTTATTGCCGGCGCAGCCGACTAAAAACAACCCTGCCAATACAATCAACACACTCGCAGAAAAAAGTTTCTTTGACATTTACTTATCCTCCTGTAATAAATTTATATTCTATTTTCAAAGAGCCGTAGCTCTTTTTTGTCTAATTTCCGCTATCCTAAAAGAGCCTTGCTTTCTACCATTTTTTTTAAAAAATGTCAATAGCATTATAAAAGTTTGAAATTGGAAGCTCTCATTTATAAATATAGGAATTACGCGATTACTCCCTGGCAACGCCGAGAGCAAAGCAAGGCTTGGTTTTATGCGCACTTGCCTTTCAGGCTTGTTAAGATATTTTTAATAGAAAACCCTTTTTGCTTCTAAAATATTTTTTCGAGCGAATGCAAAAACCAAACCTTGCTTTGCTCTCTTTTTTTAGGCAATAAAGAGGCAAGCGCGTAATTCCTAAAATTTATAATTTGCATTTAACTTTTAAATGACAATTGAAATTTTTAGTGTGAAATTTTTAGTGTTGACAGAAATCCAAAAATGAGTTAAAAATTATATTTGTGTTTAGCGTTCTTTGGAGTAAAAAAATTCTCTAAACAAAGAGAAAAATAGAAAGGAGCAAGTCTTGATCAACTCGCTCCGCAAAAATCATTTTAGCTATCTCAAAGCGTTTTGAGATGGCCTGTTCTTTCCGGGTACCCAAAAACCGCCTCACGTAAGGCGGTTTTTGAAAATCAAAAAAATTTTACTCTTAACCCTGAAATCCAATCGGGCTTTCCGGCGCGTCGGCCTCCTCAATTTTGCCATAGTTATCCTCATACTTCTTCAAGTTCTCCTGCATGGCCCGAATCATTCTCTTATAGTGCCCGGGAGAAACAATCACCCGGGAATTCAAAGTCCCCGTCGGCGGAAAAACATTCAAAAAATCCATCACAAACTCCTCCTTATTATGCATAATCTGCATCATATTGGAATACTCCCCTTTCAGCTTCTCATCGGTAGCCTTGATATTTACCTTTTGTTTATTATTATCTTCTTGCATAGATTTATTTTTTAAAAATTACAAAACACAAATGATTATTTAATTCAAAAGTCAAAAGTCAAAGCGCAAAACGCAAAACCATAACCCAAAACTTAAAACTTATTAGATTTAAGAGATAAGATTTATGATTTAAGAATCCAAAAAAACAAATGATAAATTAAATAATTGGAGATTAGACATTTTATTTGGAATTAGGTATTGGAAATTAGGAATTAAAGGTTTTAAGTTTTAAGTTGTGGCTTTGACTTTTGACTTTTGAGTTTTGAATTAAATTTTGTGCTTTATTCCCTGTGTTTTGTGCTTTGTTTGGGCTTTGTGATATCTGTGTTTTGTAATTTATCTTTAAGCTTTAAGCTGTGGTTTTGCGCTTTGCGCTTTGACTTTTGAGTTGTATCAACCTTTGTGCTTTTAAAACTGTGCTTTGTGTTTTGTTTGTTCATTGAAATTTGTGTTTTGAATTTTAAAAACTAGGACCGCGGGAAAAACCGCGGCCCCTAGTTTAATCTTATTTCTTCTTACTGTCTTTATCCTCTTTCCCTTCATCCTTCTTCTCCTCCTCCACTTCCGCTTCCTTCACATCCGGTTCGTCTTTACCGGGTTCGGCACCTTGCTGGGATTGTTCGGCACCTTGGTCTCCTTGTTTTGCCTGTTCCGCCTGCTGAGCGGCTTGGTAGAGCTCTTGGCCGATTTTTTGAGCCTCCTGAGAGAGCTCTTCGGTGGCCTTTTTGATAGCTTCCGTGTCGTCGCCGTCCTTGACTTTTTTGAGAGCTTCAACTTTTTCCTGAACCGGCTTTTTCTTGTCCTCGCTAATCTTATCTCCGGCTTCTTTAAGAGATTTTTCGGTGGTGAATATCATAGTCTCGGCTTGATTCTTGGCTTCTACGGCTTCTTTTTTCTTCTTGTCTTCTTCGGCGTGCTTTTCGGCTTCTTTCTTCATTTTTTCCACTTCTTCTTCACTCAGGCCGGAGGAGGCTTCGATGCGAATAGATTGCTCTTTTCCGCTGGCTTTGTCTTTGGCGCTGACATTGAGGATTCCGTTGGCGTCCAAATCAAAGGTTACCTCGACTTGAGGAGTTCCTCTCGGAGCCGGAGGAATTCCATCCAGCATAAATCTTCCCAGGGATTTGTTGTCAGTAGCCATCTCTCTTTCTCCTTGCAATACATGGATTTCCACGGAGGTTTGATTATCGGCGGCCGTGGAGAAAATCTGAGATTTGCTGGCGGGAATGGTGGTGTTTCTTTCAATCAAAGGAGTTCTCACACCGCCCATGGTCTCAATTCCCAAAGTCAGTGGGGTTACATCCAAAAGCAACACGTCTTTGACATCGCCCTGCAAAACTCCTCCCTGAATAGCGGCGCCTGCTGCAACCACCTCGTCCGGGTTGACAGAAGCG
The DNA here is from genome assembly GCA_034522495.1 of Candidatus Moraniibacteriota bacterium. GTDB lineage: Bacteria > Patescibacteriota > Minisyncoccia > Moranbacterales > DUUL01 > JAXHLG01. The sequence continues at coordinate 1,191,069 of JAXHLG010000002.1, forward strand.
TTGGGTTTCTTGCCGAAGAATTGCTCTACCTTGCTGTGAACCAGCGGCATCCTGGTTTGTCCCCCGACCAAGATCACTTCGTTGACTTCGTTAGCTTTAATTCCGGCGTCTTCCAGGGCTTTTTTGCAAGGCTCCAAAGTTCTGTCCACCAACTCATTGGTCAGCTCTTCCAATTTGGACCTGGTTAAGGTTATCACCATATGTTTGGGGCCTTCCGCGCCGGAAGTGATGAAAGGCTGATTGATCTCGGTTTCTTGGGCTGTGGAAAGCTCTACCTTGGCTTTCTCGGCAGCTTCTTTGATCCTCTGTAAGGCCAGGTTGTCTTGGGAGAGATCAATGCCTTCCTGCTTTTTAAACTCTTCCAAAATCCAGTCAATAATTTTCTGGTCAAAGTCATCTCCTCCCAAATAAGTGTCCCCATGGGTGGATTTCACTTCCACAGTGTCTTCACCTACTTCCAGGATGGAGATATCAAAAGTTCCTCCTCCCAGGTCGTAAACAGCGATTTTCTCGTCCTTTTTCTTGTTGAATCCATAAGCCAAAGCGGCTGCGGTCGGCTCGTTAATAATTCTTTTGACTTCCAAACCGGCAATTTCTCCGGCGTCCTTGGTGGCCTTTCTTTGAGAATCGTCAAAGTAGGCGGGAACAGTAATCACCGCTTCTTTAACTTCTTCTCCAAGTTTCTCTTCCGCGTCGGCCTTAAGTTTTTGCAGGATCATAGCCGAAATTTCCGCCGGGCGGTAATCCTTGCCATTCATCACCATGTTAACTTCGCCTTTGTCTCCTTCCTTGATCTTGAAGGGAAGGGTTTTTTCAGCTTTTTTAACTTGCTCATCGGTATATTTTCTTCCGATCAGCCTTTTAGAGGAAAACAAGGTGTTTTCCGGATTGGTGACGGCCTGCCTTTTAGCCAAAAGGCCAACCAATCTTTCTCCGTTCTTATTAATCGCCACCATGGAAGGCGTGGTTCTGTTGCCTTCCTTGTTTTCCAAGATTTCGGGCTTACCACCTTCCACTACCGCCATGGCGGAGTTGGTGGTTCCCAAGTCAATTCCTAGTATTTTTGCCATATCAACTTCTATTCGCCCAATTGCTCTTTTGTTTCTTTAAAGAACAACCGGCGAAAATTAACTTATTATAATTTATTAATTATTAAATTGTTCTACTGTCAAATCGTTATCTGATTAACTGATATTACGCACCTCTTGTTGAAACTATAACCTCTTTGGCAAGAATTGATAAATACATCCAAATTAGTCTAAATAGAAAGCAAATACGTAACACCAGTAATTAAACAAATAACAATTCAACAATGAAACAATTTTGGGTCCGTTTATAAAGAAAAACCGGAGAGGAGGCAAACACGCTTAACACTGCCTCCTCTCTAATCCAACCTATTTCTTCGGCTTGATCTTGATTTTCTTGGCCTTGGTTTCTTCGGCTTTCGGCAGAGTGATTTTCAGTACTCCGTTGTTGAATTCCGCTTCGGCTTTGGCGCTTTTGACCTGCATCGGCAGGATTACAGACCTGGCAAAGGATCCGGACCTGGTTTCTTTCCTGTAATAGTCCTCTCTTTTGACTTCTCTCTTGTCTTCCCTGCTTCCGCTTACTGTCAAAACATCGTTTTCCACGCTTACATCCACTTTTTCCGGATCTACTCCCGGCACATCCATTTCCACGATCACATTATCCTTGTCTTGATAAACGTTGGCGCTGGGAGCGAAATCTCCGCCGAAAAAGTCCTCATCCCAAGATTTCATCAAGTCTCTGAACGGATCAAACGGCATTACTTCTCTTTTCATATATTTTTGGCCTCCTGCAATTGTCATCACTCCTTTGATGGCAATTACATTCAGCGGTTAAGATTTATATACATTACTACGAACTTGTATCTTGAATCTTGAATCTTGAATGTTAAATCTTAAATTAATCTCATAATTTCGTAATCTTGTCATCACAAATTTTAATAATTTTCTACTTTTTTAATTAGGGGCTGCTGATTTTTGAAAAAAATCTGCTGCCCCTGAAAAATTATTTTAACCAAAATCCCATAGATAAAGTAAAATAATTTTTCGCACCGCTTTAATAATATAAATATTTTACATATTTTGCCCCGCAATGCGGGGCAGGCCCTAATTAGAGCAATTAGAATAATTTAGAGCTCGAGCGAGCCTCTGGCCTGGTACATTAATTAAAATGTTTAAATGTTTGTATGTTTAAATGTTTTCATGAATAGTCTCCTACTCCGCCTCCACCGACGCCGGACGAATCACTCGATCTCCCATCTTGTATCCTTTTTTAAGAACCTTGGAAACCTTGGCTTCTCCTCCCGCTTTACCTTCAATGACATCGTGAATCCGAGTGTCCACTGAATCTCCTTTCTTCACTTCAAGCTCCTCCACTCCTCTTTCTTTCAAGACATCTTCCAATTGCTTTTTAATATGCAATATTCCCACCATCCAATTGCTATCCTTTTCACTCTCCGGAGCATGATCCGCCGCCAGTTCAAAATTGTCCAAAACCGGCAGAATCCCCAGTATAAAATCCTCCAGGCAATATTTTCTGAACTCCTCATTTTCCTTGGCGCTTCTCTTCTTGAAATTTTCCAGATCCGCCAAGGCCCTCCTCCAGCCTTCGTAAGAATTTTTCAAATCAATCATATCTTTAGCCAAACGGATAGTTTCCTTTTTTTCTCTCTCAAATTCGTCTTTTTCCGACAATTTTTCCAGCGCTTCGTCAAAGGACAGCCACTCATAACTATCATGCTCTTCGCTCAAGTTTACTTCTCCAGACTTGTAATAGGCAATAAATCTCAGTCCCCGCTTTTCCTCCTTGAAATTCTTATCTTTTTTCGGAAATTCCGTGGCTTTTAGAATATCTCCCATTTCCACTTCAAGCCCGGTTTCTTCGAAAACTTCCCTTTTCAGGGCCTCCTCTATAGTCTCCCCCTTATCCAAACGGCCCCCGGGCAAATCATATTTTTTTGGATTGGTTTGACCTTTAGCTCTTTTCAATAGAAGCACCTCTTTCTCATCCCTAACCACCACTCCCTTGATGGTTAAAACCATTTTTCTGCTAAAAGTTTCCCCGTTATTTTGATTTTTTTCATTTTCCAACATAATGCTTTTTTACACTTTATTTTAAGATTAAGCTATCACCCAAACTGAACTCCCTGCTACCAGCAAAATCGCTGAATGCCGTCCCAAGACCTTTCTTACTAACTCCATCAAATTCCTGTTTCTGGCATATTTCATCCTCTTGGGACCAATGATCGCCAGTAAACCTTTTTCTCCGTCTTTGAGTTTGTAAGGGGACACGATCATGGAGCAATTTTTAGCCTCTTTCATAGGGTTTTCCTCGCCGATGAAAATTTCCGTTTCGTTGTTTTTAACTCGGGAAAGAATCTTATCCACGTTCTCATCGATCATATCCAAAGACATCACCAGCCGGCTCAAATCATCCCTGTTTTCAAATTCCGGATCTTCCAGTAAGGTATGCATTCCAAAATCGTAGAATTCTTTCTTGTCCACAATTCCGCTGATAGCCAAGCATTGGGACATGGAAGACAGCAACTTGGCCGTGGTTCTCTCCAGCCGGGCATTCTTGGCTCTTAGTTTCAAAAGTTCCATCTCCAGCCTTTTTTGGTACTGCCGGGAGGACTCCTTTTGCTCCATCAAGTTATCGATAAAGTACCTATACCCCTTGTCCGAAGGAATCCGGCCGGAGGAGATATGCGGCTTTGCGATATAGCCGTTTTCTTCCAGCTCCACCATCTCGTTACGGATGGTGGCCGAGGAAAAAGGCAGGTTATATTTCTCTTTTAAATGTCCGCTGCTAACCGGATTGGCAGTATCGGTATATTCCCGAATAATGGTCTTCAAAATCTGATTCTGCCTATCTGAAAGCATACAAACTTGTTAATTGTTTTGAAAGAAATACATATTAAAATATGGATTAAAATATATATTTCCTCTCTTAGCACTCAATTCCTACGACTGCTAATTATATTTTATTTCATTCAAGTTTTTTGTCAATAAAAAATGGATTAGAAGAGGGCCGGCTCTGGTTGTTCAAAACACAAACTATTCAAAATGTAAAGCCACAGATACATTAACTCAAAAGTCAAAGCGCAAAGCGCAAAACCACAATCCAAAACCCTATATCTTAAATCCCTGTCTGCCGCCAGGCAGGCAAAATCCAAAAGATTAAAGTGCAAACTATGAATAAACTCAAAAGTCAAAGCGCAAAGCGCAAAACCATAACCCAAAACTTAAAACTTATTAGATTTAAGAGATAAGATTTATGATTTAAGAATCCAAAAAAACAAATGATAAATTAAATAATTGGAGATTAGACATTTTATTTGGAATTAGGTATTGGAAATTAGGAATTAAAGGTTTTAAGTTTTAAATTGTGGCTTTGACTTTTGACTTTTGAGTTTTGAGTTTCCCAATCGGACATTTCATTGCGTAAAACCCCGCTTTGCGGGGCCACGCAACTTTACGTTGTAATTTGTGTTTTGTTCATTTTAAAATCTTCGTTGGGACGACACTCCCTAATACAAAAAGCATTCATTATTGCTATTTGGTTATCTCCTTGAGATAGTTTTTCAGGTCATCTTTAATGTCTTCTCTTTCTATGGCAAAAGACAAAATGGTTTTGAGATAATTCAGCGGATCGCCGGTGGTCATCCATTGGCCGTCTTCCACTTCTTTGACAAAACAGCTTCCGCCCTGTTGCAAATAATTTCTAATCGCGTCCACCACCCATAATTCATTGTCCTTGCCCAAGCCGGTATTCTTCAAGGATTCCACTATTTCCGGCGTTAAAATCATCCTCCCGAAACTTGCCAGCTGTGAAGGCGCTTTGTCTATGTCCGGTTTTTCAATAATATCTTCCATCTCGTTAGTTCCTTTCTTTAGACTGACAATGCCGTATCTGTCCACTTCTTGTCTGTCCACTTTTTGAACCCCCAGAATAGGCATTTTTTGTTTGTTAAATTCCCCCACCATTTTCTTAGTAAAAGAAGATTTGGATTGGACTATGTCATCGCCGTAGCAATAGACAAAAGGCTCGTTTTCCACCAGGCTGGCCGCCGAGAGAATGGGAGTTCCGTTGCCATAAGGTCCTTTTTGCCTAACATAGATGAAGTTGGCCATCTCGGAAATTTTTCTGACCTTTTCCAATCTTTCCGTTTTTCCGCTTTTTTCCAGTTCATTCTCCAAGGCCCAGCTTTGGTCGAAATGGTCTTCCAAGGGCTTCTTATCCCACTTGGTCACCAAAATAATATCTTTTATCCCGGCTTCCACCAGCTCTTCCACCACTAGCTGGATAACCGGCTTATCGACAATGGGAAGCATTTCTTTGGGCATGGATTTAGTGGCCGGCAAAAGCCTGGTTCCGGAACCGGCTACCGCCACAATGGCTTTTTTGACTTGCATATTTTATTTTTTTAATTATTACGGGACTGTTTCCAAACACCGTTTTAGTACAAAATTTCTTATTTTTTAGATAAATTTTTCAAACAATTTTTGGAAAATTTAGCAAAAAAGGTGGGGTTGCAGCCCCGCTGAAGCGGGATAAATAAAAACGGTGCTTGGAAACAGTCCCATTACACGACAAAATATTTGATTTCATCCTAACCCATGAAATAAGAAAAAACAACTCTCTCCGACTTAAGCGTTTGCTCCCTAGTTAACTCGGAAAAGCTTGCAGAAGGAATCGATATAGTTTAGCTGCAAAATTAAAAGATGGCAATTATCAGGGTCTTTCTTGATTTGCTTGAGAATATGATCATCTAAAATCTTCTTTATCTCCCTGGATTTCAATACTTTCAGCAGCTCTTTCTTGTGAGCTTTGTAAATTTTGTAAGTATCCACCACGGAACCGCTTTTTTGCAGATAAGAAACCACTCCGACGGGCAGATATTTTCGAAGAAATTTTTTGTATAACCTCTTTTTATAATTCAAAACTCCCAGCGTTCGAGCTATCGAATCAGTTTTGTTATTAACAAAAGGGAAAAAGCCCTCTACCGAAAAACTTCCCAAAAGCAGCTGGTGCATTTTGATATTATAATCCAGTTTAATGTAAAATTGGGATTTTTTGGGATTTTTTGATCTGATTTTCGAGCGAATATTTTTCTCCTCAGAGCTCATTTCATTGGAAGTCCTGAAAAAAAGTCTTTTCAGCTTTCTGGAAATTTTTCTTCCAACAGTTTCCGGAAACAATATTTGATCGGCGGCGCTTCCCAAAAAAACAAACTTTAAATTATTTTCAGCCAACAGCTTCCCTAAAATCAATCGCAAGAAAATGCCCTCTTGAAAAAAATACCCGCCCGTGCGGGAAACAATATCTTTCATTTCAAAGAAAACATCAGTAGTAATTTCGTCTTTCAAATGCTCTGCATGCGGATAATTCTTTTTTAATATTTCTCCCGCTTGAATTATCTCGCCAGTCCCGCCTTCCCCGCCGACAGTAACCGCTAAAGAAGAATCTTTCTTGCTTAGTTCATGCATCATCAGATTGCTGTCCCAACCAGAGGTGAAGGTAACAGGAAGCTCTTTTTTCTTTAATAAATTTTTTATTCGGAATAAATTTTCTTTAATAGAAACTACTAGATTTTTCCCGGCGCTTAACAGATGAAACCGCCTTTTTCTTGAATAAGCAAATGGCTCAACTTTCAAATTTCCTTTTTTTAGATCAAAAACAATGCACTTGTTAGGCGTTAATTTTGCAATATCTTGAACCAGGGTTTCTTCGTGGGGAATAATATTTTCAAAATAAATAAAATCTTTGGCGGCTTCAGTGTTCAGTTTTCGCGATTTTGTTTTTTCCAAAACCTCGGCAAACTCCGTTCCGGCCGCAAAGCCTTCACTGTTTTGGTACATATAAAAAGGCAATCGAAAGCCGAATCTGGATTGAAACATTTCGGCTTTTTTCCTTTTTTCATCCACCACTAAAGCTAAAAAGATGCCATCCAATTCATTTATGGCCTCTTCCCCATAGCGATAGCGAAGATGAGAAAAAAGCTCCGCGTCGGAAGCTTTTTTTACGCCATATTTCTCATTTAACTCCTCATGATTGGAAATGTAGCCTAAGATCAAAAATAGTTTTCCTTCTTTTTTGTCATGAAAATAGCTCTTTTGAGAGTTTTTGAGATTGCCGAAGCGACTACAGCTAATAACTGACCTCCCCAGCTTGATGGTATTTTTATTTAATTCAAGCCCGCTGCTTGAAAAAGTTTTATCATATTGAATAAAAAGGTGTTCTTGCATGAATGATAAATCAGAGTTTAGCTCAGTTTCTTCTTGGCGATTCTTTTGAGTTCTTCGTTGTATTCCTGGACGGCCTTGTTTACCAGGGGGTCGAAGTTTTCGTAAAGTTTTTTTTCTTTGACTATATTGCCGGCCTCCAGGAGAGTATCGAAAGTGCCGGCGTCCAGCCAGGCTCCTTCTATTTTTCCCACTTTCAGCTCTTCCCTTTCCAGATAGTAATTATGGATAGAGGTTATCTCGATTTCCCCCCGTTCTGAGGGCACGCTCTGTTTAGCCGCTTCCACGCATCGGCTGTCGTAAACATAGACCCCGGGAATAGCATAGTCGCTTATCCATTCCGAAGGCTTTTCTTCGATTTGAATAGCTTTTCCTTTTTCATCGAATTTGACTACGCCGTATCTTTCCGGATCGGGAACTTTTTTGGCAAAAACCAATCCTCCTCCGTCAAAATTTTTGATGCTTTCGGAAAAATTGTCTTGGAAAATATTATCCCCGAGCACTAAAGCAACATTGTCTTCATCAATAAAGTCCTCGCCCAGGATAAAGGCTTCGGCCAAACCCTTGGGCACTTTTTGGACTTTGAAATCCAGCTTGACGCCCAGCTCTTCAAACATCGAGCCTAGCAAATTGAGAAATTGTCCGGAATTGTCCGGGGAAACTATGATCAAAATATCTTTTATGCCGGCTTTGATCAAAACATTCAAAGGATAAAAAATCATCTGGCGATCATAAACCGGCAACAGCTGCTTGCTGGTGGTAGCGGTCAAGGGAAACAGCCTGGTGGCCGTCCCTCCAGCCAGCACAATGCCTTTCATCTTTTTATTTTTTTGAACCATTTTTTTCTTTTTTAGGCTTATAATATCTTGAATTGAAAAGCAGGAACAAAATCTCGCACTGGTTGGCCACGGCTTCCAGAAAGTCCTTCTCATCCTCCATCCCCGGCTCATCTTTCTTGGGCAGAATCAAAAAGGCTTTGATATAGAAATTGTCTAATTCGGAACAAAAAAGCTCCCAGCCGTTTAAAAGATTTTTCTCCTCAGATTTATTTTTGTAAAATTTTATTAAAGACTCGTTTTTTATTTTATAGCCTTTTTCTTTGCTGAATCCATTAAATTGCTTAATGAGAGTTCGCTGGTTTTCCAAGTTGACAATTTTCAAAAGCGCGTGGCTGCGCCCGGTGGCGTTGCAGACAATGCTCAAAAGCTCCGTAAAAACTTTTTCCACTTCTTTTCTGGTGGTAGGAGCCGGAATTTTCATTTTTTCCAGCAAGTCGCGTATGATAGAAAATTGGACATTGACTTTGCCCAAATACTGGAAAGTGTCCAACAGTTCTTTTTCTTTTTTCTCCAGTTTTTGGGAGAGTTGGGAAGTTTGCTGTTCCCTTTTTTTAACCACATAATCATAATGCCAGAAAACATAGACCACGGCCAGAAAACTCATACCGATAAACAGCGTCTCCAGCGTGTCTTCCGAGGCCCAAGAAGTACCCGTGTCAATAAATTGGGGTATGGTTAGAATGAGAAATAATAATACAATAAAATTGAAAACTAGGAAAATCTTGGTTTTTCTGTATGGATGAAGATTCATTTGCTTGGTTATCAATTAATCTCCTGCTCTGCTAAATTAAGCTTCGCACATTTAGCATTCCGCGTAAATCTGCGTGATAATCCGCGTAAAATCAGCGGAGTATAGGATTTTTTGAAATTCCTATACAATAAAATAATATATTAAAATCACTGAATAAGCAAGTGAATAAGCAGGAATTACGCAACTGCTTTTTCGCATTGGTATCGAGATTTAAACAAGGTTTGGTTTTGTGCGGATTCTCATTTGGCTGATTAAAGCACTTCTTTAAAAAAAGTTTCCGTTATTGAAATGCTTAAAAAACAAAAAAGTTCCAAATTTCATAGGAATTACGCGATTACTCTCCGGCAATGCCGAGAACAAAGCAAGGCTTGGTTTTATGCGCACTTGCCTTTCAGGCTTGTTTAAGGTGTTTTTAAAAGAAAAACTTTTTTGTTTCTGAAAATATTTTTCGATCAGATGCAAAAACCAAGCCTTGCTTTGCTCTCTCTTTTTTAAACAATAACGAGGCAAGCGCGTAATTCCTATTTCAATTAACCGCTCCTTTTATCTTCCTCAGGAGGAAGACACCTTTTATCTGGCGGGAAAATTCTACCTGGAAGTATTTATCCGCGCCTCCGTGGGCCGACTCCAGCTCGTTCCCTTCTTCATCTTCTATTTTTTCTACACTGCTTATGAAAACCTCCCGGGGAGTTACCACTTCCACTTTTTCCCCTTTTTTTAAAAAATTATGAACAAACACCTCCCTGACAAGAGACGTTTTTCTTTCCATGGAAAGCCCCGCGTACATAAACGGCGCCTCTAGGGAAGCTTTTTCTTGCAAATGGGGCGGTTCCTCGCCGGTTATAAATCCGGTCCAATATCCTCGGCTGGAAAGTTTCTCCAATTCTTTATACTCTTTTCCGGCTTCTTCTTTTGCAGTTTCTTTTCCTTTTTCGGCTAATGCGTCCAGAACTTTCCTGTAAGAGCGAACAACGCAGCCGACATAGTAGGAGCTCTTGCCCCTTCCTTCTACTTTAAAACTGTCAACGCCGGCCCCGGCCAGTTCCGGTAAATATTTTATCAAATTAATGTCGTAACTGTTAAAAATATATGTACCCTGCTTGTCTTCTTCAACGTCCAACTCGAAACGATCTTTATCGTCGATAAAATTTTTATTTCTCCATTCGCTGGATTTGTATTTCCAACGGCAAGGCTGGGCGCAGTCACCCAGATTGGCGCTTCTGCCGGTCATCCATTTGGAAAGAACGCACCTCCCGCTGTAGGCCATGCACATAGCGCCGTGCACAAAACATTCCAGCTCCATTGCCGGAACTTCTTTTTTGATCGCCGAAATTTCCGGCAGAGACAGCTCTCGAGCCAAAATAGTCCTCTCGATGCCCTGTTCTTGCCAAAATTTGACCGCCTCGGAGTTGGCAGCGTTGGCTTGAGTGGAAAGGTGCAAGCTGACTTCGGGAAGCTCTTTCTTGACCATTTTCAAAACCCCCGGATCTGACAGGATTACTCCATCCGGTTTTATTTCCTTCAAAAACCGCAAATGACCCGGGAGTTCTTTCAAGTGGCTGTTGTGAGCGTAGATATTGATAGTAACATAAAATTTCTTTCCCTTTTCCCTGCAAATTCGAGCTCCTTCTCTGATTTCGTCTTTGCCGAATTGATTGATCCTGGCGCGCAAAGAAAAATCGGGGAGTCCGAAATACACCGCATCCGCTCCGAATTCCAAGGCTACTTTCAATTTTTCCAAGTTGCCTGCAGGCGCAAGCAATTCAGGCGCTTTTTTCATGAATAATTGTATTATGTATTATGAATCATGTATTATGAATAAAGAGAATAAAAAGCGCGCAACGCAAATCTACCCGATATTTATTGAATATCATTGTAACTTTATTTGACAAATGAGGCAAGAAGAAAGATAATTGTTCCATTGCTTCATTGTTAATTGTTTGATTTTTTGAAAATTTTTAACAATGAAACAATTTAACAATTGAACAATTGAGCTACATGCAAATCGGCATCGTCGGGCTTCCTAATGTGGGTAAGTCCACCCTTTTCAAGGCCCTGACCAAAATCCAAGTGGATATCAATAACTACCCTTTCTGCACTATCGAGCCCAATGTCGGAATAGTGGAAGTGCCGGATGAGAGAGTGGACAAATTGGCTGAAATTTCGGGCTCCGGAAAAAAAATATACTCTCCGATCGAATTTGTCGACATCGCGGGGCTGGTCAAAGGCGCCGCCGAGGGTCATGGACTGGGAAATCAATTTTTGCACAATATCCGGGAAGTGGACGCTATTGTTCACGTAGTCAGGCTATTTCAAGACGAGAATATTTCCCACGTGGACAAAGAAATCGACCCGGCCAGAGATATCTCCGTTATTAACACGGAACTGCTTCTGGCCGATTTGGAAACCGTCCGCAAAAGAATCGCTAAACTGGAAAAACAGGCCAAGTCGGGAGACAAAGAAACTCAAAGGGTTTTAGAGATTACCCGGCAGTTAGAGGAGGCGTTAAACGAATCCAGCGTAAAAAGAATTAAAGAATTCTTGGATCAGCTGGGAGATGAATTCGAGCTTATCAGGGACTTGCAATTGCTTTCCTTCAAGCCGATGCTTTATGTTTTCAATACCAGCAGTCCTGAAGGCATTGAGGAACAAATAAAGAAATTCAACCTGGAAGAATTTATCAAAGAAAACTTGATAGAATATGTTGTTTTAAACATCAAAACCGAAGAAGATCTTTTGGACTTGTCTGATGAGGAAAAACAGGAACTGGAAATAAAATCGGAGCTGTCCGAGCTGATTAAAAAAAGCTACCAATTGCTAAACTTAATAACCTTTCTCACTACCGGCGAACCGGAAACCCGCGCCTGGCAAATCCCCGAAAATTCTTCCGCCCCCAGAGCCGGTAGAGCCATTCATTCCGATTTTGAGGAAAAATTCATAAAAGCCGAGGTGGTAAGCGCCGAAGACTTAATAAGACTCGGTTCCAAGCAAAAAGCCCGCGAAAGCGGACTCCTGAAAATGGTCGGCAAAGACTATACCGTCCGGGATGGAGATGTGATTGAGTTTAAAATTTGATACATTGTTTCATTGTTCAATTGCGAATCCTTAAAATAAAACTAAAAATTGAAATAATAATGCTAAGGATACAAGAAACAAGGATACAAGGATACAAAAAAATTCGAAATTTCAAATATTTAAACCGTTTGTTTTTTATCTGTCTGGGAGTAGAAAGACCTGATTTACACAGACATAGCAGGCAGATAATTTGATGAATTGTTTCTTGTTTGATTTATTGTATCTTGTATCCTTGTATCTTTAATTTTATAAATAATCAATTACAAATCACCACTAGCTAATTGTAAATACACCTCACAGACTTTCTCCACTTTCTCTAATTATTCCTCCCCCAACCACTCTATCTCCATCATACAACACCAGAGACTGTCCCGGCGCGGCGGCAAATTGAGGCTGAGTCAAAGAGGCTTGCCAGAAGCCTTTTTTATTTTTTCGGATACAGCCCTCGGAAAGGCCGGCTTGGTATCTGGATTTAAATTGATATTTCTTTTCTTTTTCCGGCTCAGCGCAAATCCAATTAACATCAGAAATGATTATTTTTTTACTTGAAAGACTTGGATGATCAGCTTTGCTGGTAACTACTAGCACATTTTCCGCTGTTTTTTTACCTATTACATAATAGGGGCCGCTGCCGCCCAAGCGCAGTCCCTTCCTCTGCCCCCGAGTATAAATAGCAAGCCCTTTGTGCTCTCCAACAACTTCTCCTTTTTCATCAACAATTTTGCCCGGCTTGTTGCTCTCAAGAGAAAAATTGCCCAGAAAATCCTTCAGCGATTCTCCCCCAGAGAAAAAGCAAGCATCCTGGGATTCTCCCTTTTCAAAAGAGATGCCCTCTTTTTTAAGTAGTTTTTTATTTTCTTCTTTATTTTTATCCTCTAGCGGAAAAACGATTCTGGAAAGTTGATCTTGGATCAATCTATATAAAAAGTAGGACTGGTCTTTTTTCTCATCCTCTCCTTTTTTCAATTGAAAACAACGGTCTGTTTTGGCAATTTTGGCATAGTGGCCGGTGGATACTTTCTCAATCCCCATTGAATCGGCAGTTTCTATTAAATATTTGAATTTTATCTCCGCATTGCATTTAACGCACGGGTTAGGAGTTCTATAGCCGGCATACTCATTGACAAAATAATCCACTATCCTGGTTTGAAAATCTTTGGAGATATCTTTCTCAATTAATTTAACCCCCAGTTTTTCAGCTCTTCTTCTTATGGAAAAACCGCCGCCTTCCTCAAAAAGCTTCAAATGCAAAGCCACCGGCTCATAGCCCATTTCTTTCAAAAAATAAATAGCCGCGGTAGAGTCCGCGCCTCCGGAAAAACCTACCAAGATATTGTTTTTTGTGTTGCCATTCTCTTTCATATGCTAACTTTACTAATTAGGGCCTGCCCCGCATTGCGGGGCAAATAAGGTAAAATATTTATATTTTTAAAGCGGTGCGCGATTGATTAGCCTATGAAGCCGCTGAAGAATTGATTATTTTGAAAATTTTGTCATTCTGATGAAAATCAGAATCTCTTTACAAAGCCTTTTTCTAGTAATCATTAGATTCTGAATCTCGCCAGAGGCGGACAAGCAAGTTCAGAATCTATAAATTTACAAAAAATAGCTTATTCATGGAGATCCTGATTTTTGCCGCTTAAGCGGCACCCCGCTATAGCGGTGGCATTCAGGATGACATTTCAAGGGGATTTCTACATTCTTCAGTGGTTTCAGTCTATTTAACCTAAATTTTACAATATTTTTTTAAAAATTAAAATTACAAATTGGAACAACAAAAAACCGGCTTGAAAGCCGGAAAATGCCTTCCTTCAAAAACAGTATCGCCGGCAGCTTCCTTTTAATAACCAGAGGAGGTATAACTGGCCCTCAAAAGAAACTGGCTGACCCAAATAATTGGGTGGCGATACTGTTTTGAAAGATACCATTTTGATTCCTAACTATAGCAGATATTTTACATTTTGTCAATACCAGTTGGAGGTTGGGAAGTGAGAAGCGGCGCAAAATATATTATTGAGAATTAAAAGGAAATAAATAATCAACAATGGAACAATCTAACAATGAAGCAATGAAAATAAAACAACTTGGCCCGTCAGAGCCAAATCATTCTTTGGATGACAATAAAGTAAGTTAACAATACAATGTATTATTGGACAATAATTCATTTAAATGCTACATTGGTGTAAGAATCAAAAAGGCTTGATTTATTTTTTATCTTGTTTTAAAAATAAATCGGCGAGCTAGATAAGAAGCGCAAGCGTTTCTCTTTGTATTGTATCTGCAGTTTTGAGCGTATTCAGCGTTTAAAACGCGTATCATGGAGCAAGTATCATGTATCATGCTTTTTCAGAAAATTGAGGAGAAAAATCAACGATGCAATGCTTGCTATAATCGTCCCCGCTTTACAATATTCATAATACATATTGCTAAATACAGACCTTCTAGACCAAACAAAGAACGACCTTGCAACATCAATTAGCAAATCAAATATTTAATCAATAATAGAAATAAATGATCATCACCTGGTACGGACATTCTTGTTTTAAAATTCAAACAAAGCCCAAAAGAGGAAAAGAAGAAGTGGTTATTTTCACTGATCCCTTTGAAAAGTCTATCGGGCTGAAGCCCCCGCAGGGCCAAGCCGACATCGTAACCATCTCTCATGACCACTTCGATCACAACAACGCGGGCGCCTTCAAAAAGTCCCGGCCTTTTTTGGTGGACGCGCCGGGGGAGTATTCCATCCAAGATATTGTTATTGAAGGCATAGAGTCTTTTCATGATAAAAATGAAGGAGAAGAAAGAGGGCGGAACACTATTTTCACTATTAAAAGCGAAGATATAAAAATATGCCATTTGGGAGACCTCGGGCACAAGCTCAACGAAGAGCAAGTTGAAAAGATCGGCCAGGCGGATGTACTGATGGTGCCCGTGGGAGGCGTTTACACCATTGACGCCAAAGAGGCCGAGGAAGTGATAGGTCAGATTGACCCTAAAATTATCATTCCCATGCATTTCAAAGTTCCCGGCTTGAAGGTAGATATAAACGGAGACGAGAAATTCTCCAAGGAATTCGGAGTAAAAATCGAAGAAGAAGTCCCCAAATTGGTTTTAAAGAAAAAGGATATTCAAGACACGGAAAACAAGATTGTAGTTATGAGTTTAAATAAATAAAAATAGAGAAAAATAATAAATTATATGGAGGAATTTTTAGAAAAACTGAGAAAAAAACCCAGGGCTTACCGCCAAAAGCTGGCTTTGCTTTTAACCGGAGTTTTCGCCGTAGTGATTTGTTTTTTTTGGATAATAATTTCCACCCACAAAGTTCAAAACACCATTGAAAAAACTACTAATCTTTCAGAAACGGTAAAGGGTGGACTGCCTTCTTTAAAAGAAAGAAGGGATCAGCTTTCCGGCCAGCAAGAAGATCAACAATCCGGAAATAATTCGACTTCAGAAGACAAAGCCGGCAATTATGAAGAAAACTCGCCCGTTTCCCCTTCCGAAGAGGAAGTCCCCAGTTACCGCAGTTTGCAGGAAAATGAGTAATTACTTTGAATTACAAAATACCTTTTTATTCCCTCCTATTCCAAAGGAGGGGTTGGGAAGGATTTGCTGGTTAGTAGAATAAATCCCTCTCAATCCCCTTTTACAAAGGGGGAGAACATAAGGAAAACTTAATTTCGTAATTCAAGGTAATTAGACATGTATCATAAAGCAAGTATAATGCATTAGGCTTCTTAAAAGAAGCGGCTAATAAAATGATAATGCCCGGAAACCTCATGATACTTAGGGGCTGCTGATTTTTGAAAAAAATCTGCTGCTCCCGTTCTGCGGGAAAAAATTATTTTAATTAAACTCCGATAAATAAGGTAAAATAATTTTTCGCACCGCTTTAAAAAATATAAATATTTTACATATTTTGCCCCGCAGAGCGGGGCAGGCCATACTTAATACAATTCATCAACATAATCAAATAATTCAGTAATTAATGAACAATATTGGAAAAATCAATCCTCGCCAGTTAACCGAGGAGATGGAGGAATCTTATTTATCTTACGCTATGAGCGTTATTGTCGCCAGAGCTCTGCCCGATATTAGAGACGGCTTGAAGCCGGTGCAAAGAAGAATTCTTTATTCTATGTGGCAAATAGGACTCAGAAATAGCGCCAGGTATAGAAAATCAGCTACAGTAGTCGGTGAAGTGCTGGGTAAATACCATCCTCACGGAGACAGCGCGGTTTATGAAACCATGGTCAGAATGGCGCAAAAGTTTTCTCTAAGATATCCCCTCGTTGACGGCCAAGGAAACTTCGGTTCCATGGACGGAGACAGCGCGGCGGCCATGCGTTACACTGAAGCAAAGCTTTCTTCCATTTCAGAAGAAATGCTTTTCGATATAGAAAAGGAAACGGTAGATTGGGTGGAAAATTACGACTCCACCAGAAAAGAACCCTCCTATTTGCCGGCCAAGCTGCCTCAGCTTCTTTTAAACGGAACCATGGGCATTGCCGTCGGCATGGCTACCAACGTTCCGCCCCACAGCCTTTCCGAGCTAGTGGACGGCATCAACCACCTGATTGACAACCGCGACGCAACCACCGAAGATCTTATGCAATATATCCAGGCGCCGGACTTCCCTACCGGAGGCATCATTTACAACAGACAAGACATCCTGGAAGCTTACCGCACCGGCCGGGGAAAAATGGTTACCAGGGCCAAAACCGATATTGTCGAGACCAAAGCCAATCATTTCCAAATTGTCATTTCCGAAGTTACTTATCAGACCAACAAATCCAGTCTTATCCAAAAAATCGCCGAGATGGTTAAGAACGGCAAAATTCAAGGCATAAAAGACATCCGGGACGAGTCTGATAAAGAAGGTGTCCGGGTGGTCATCAAACTAAAAAAAGACGCCTACCCCAAGAAAGTCTTGAATCAGCTGTTCAAGACCACTGAGCTGCAAAAAAATTTCCACCTTAATATGCTGGCCTTAGTCAACGGCATCGAGCCCCGCACGCTTAATTTAAAATCCGTTCTGGAACACTACATTGAGCACAGGAAAGATGTTGTCACTCGAAGAACTCAATTTGAATTGAAAAAGGCCAAAGCCAGGGCCCATATTTTGGAAGGACTCAAAAAGGCGCTTGATCACATCAACCAAGTTATTGAAACCATCAAAAAATCCCCCACCAAGGAAAAGGCCCATGAAAATTTGATGAGTAAATTCAAACTCTCCGACAAGCAATCCTCCGCTATTTTGGAAATGAGATTGCAAACATTGGCCGGTTTGGAAAGAAAGAAGATTGAAGAAGAGCTTAAAGAAAAATTGCTTTTAATTGAAGAACTGGAAGCCATTCTGGGCGATTCCCAAAAAATCCTCCAAATCATCAAAGACGAATTGAAAGAACTAAAAGAGAAATACGGAGACAAAAGGAAAACCAAGGTGATCAAAGGTCCCGTGGGAGAATTTTCCCAAGAAGATTTGGTAGCCAATGAGGAAACCATTGTCAGCATCACCGAAGACGGCTACATAAAAAGGCTTTCCCCCGACAGCTTCCGCACCCAGAAAAGAGGCGGGAAAGGCGTGCTGGGAGGAGCTATCAAGCAAGGCGACGCCGTGGACAAAGTCCTCAGCGCTATGACGCATGACGATCTTTTGTTTTTCACCAACACGGGAAAGGTTTTTAGAACAAAAGCCTATGAGATTCCGGTTTCCAGCCGAACAGCCAAAGGCAATGCTATCGTCAATTTCCTTCAGATAGGTCCGGAGGAGAACATTACATCTATCATGCCCATCCACCAAGACAGCCGGGCGAAAAATCTGGTTATGCAAACCACCCTCGGCAAGATCAAAAAAACGACGCTTAAGGATTTCGATAACGTCCGCAGAAGCGGGATGATTGCCATTAGCTTGAGCGAAAATGATTCACTGGGGTGGGTGGACACCAGCACCGGCGAAGATGATATGGTAATTGTTACTAAAAACGGCCAATCCATCAGGTTTTCCGAAAAAGGCGTTAGGCCGATGGGCAGGGGCGCCGCCGGAGTGAAGGCTATCAAGCTCAAAAAAGACGATGAGGTTGTAGGCATGCAGACAATAAGCTCAGAATTTACCAGCCCCCAGCTTTTGATCATTACCGAAAAGGGCTACGGCAAAAGAACAGCTTTAGAAAAATACAAAACCCAGACCAGGGGAGGCTCGGGCATTAAAACCGCTTCCCTGAACCAAAAAACCGGCAAATTGATTTCCAGCCATATTTTGGAAAGCCAAGAAAGCAAAGAAGATCTGATCGTCAGCTCCGACCGGGGGCAAATAATCAGAACCTCCATTGAGAATATTTCCACGCTCGGCAGATCTACTCAAGGAGTCAGAATCATGAAGCTCAAAAGCGGCGAAACGCTGGCGGCCGCCACGGTAGTGTAAGACAAATTTCGATATTGAGAGCTGATGTTGCGCGCATGATTATATGCCGAATTAATAAAAAGAGTTGAATTCACCGCTCAGCACACCATCACACCTCAGCACACCTTCAAGGTGTGATGGATCACACCTTGAAGGTGTGCTGAGCTAGGCATGTTTAAAACAAATCTAGCGCAAGCGCGCAGCATCAGCTAAGAATTTAAAAAACAAAAAGTCTTGTCGAAATGTGTTTTTTGTATTAATTTTAAAGTAGATACAAAATTTAATTAATTAGTTTTAGTTTGCTCTTTTTTTTATAAAATGATATTCTAAAATAAAATATACGAAATCACTGAAGAATTGATTATTTTGATATTTTTGTCATTCTAATCAAAATCAGAACCTCTTTACAAAGCTATTTTTGGCAATCATTGGATTCTGAATCCCGCCGGAGGCGGACACGGCCCGTCAAAGTCGGACAAGCAAGTTTAGAATGACATTCTTCAGTGGTTTCATATATTAAAAAAACAAAATGACAAACAAAAGAAATATCAAATTTTTTTCTCTATTGGCCTTTCTGGCAGCAGTCACTTTCCTATTTTCCGGCTGCTTGAAAAACAGGCCGGACAACTACAGCCTCAACTTGGAAGTTTGGGGAGTTTTTGACGATTCGGACGCGTTTTATAAAATCAACCAGCAATTTGAAAAGACAAACCCCAACGTGGTTAGAGTCAACTATAAGAAAGTGGCTAATAATATAAAAGATTATGAAAAAGAATTGACCGACGCTATCGCCGCCGGAAACGGACCGGACGTTTTCTTTTTTAACAACAACTGGCTATCCAAACACGGAAACAAAATTTCGCCGCTGCCCGACTCCACTCCGCAGATAAACGCGTTCAAAGACAACTTTGTGGACGTGGCTTATGACGATTTCGCCCGAGAAGGACAAATTTACGCCATGCCCCTTTACTGCGACACTTTGGGACTTTTCTATAATAAAGACATTTTCAATCAAGCCGGCATAACCAGGCCTCCCCGAACTTGGAAAGAAGTTGTCGATTACACCAAAAAACTGACCAAAAGAGACTCAGACGGCAATATCGTCCAGTCGGCCATCGCGATGGGAAGATCCAAGCGACCCGGCGGCATAAATCGATCTTCCGATATTCTGCACTTGCTTCTGATGCAAGCGGGAGTGGATATCTACAACAAAAAAGCAAACAGAGTTGATTTTGCCAGCAACTCCAAAAGCAGAAATGTGCTGGATTTCTACACGCAATTCGCCATGGCCGGCTCGGAAGCCTACACCTGGAACTCGGAAATGGACTATTCCATAGACAGCTTTCGCTACGGCAGAACGGCCATGATGATCAACTATTCTTATTGGAAAAACGACATAAGAAAATCCGATCCGAAGCTGAACTTCGATACCGCTCCGGTTCCCCAGCAGGAATTGGACAATAAAGCCAACTTCCCTAACTACTGGGGCTTGGCGGTAGTCAAAAACAAAGAGCTGCAGCCGGTTAACTCCGGCAATCCGGTTAACCACACCAACGCACAGCGTATCGAAAACGCTTGGAAATATATAAAATACGCAACCATGAAACCGGAGTCAACAAAAAATCAAACCAATTTAAGCTTCGACCCCAACAAGAGATATCTGGAAAACACCAAAAAACCTGCCGCCAGAAGAGACTTGATCGAGGAACAAAAGAACGACCCCTACATGGCCGATTTCGCCACCCAGTCTCTAACAGCCGAATCCTGGGCCCAGCCCAACAACTTGGGAGTGGAAACAATTTTTGTAGAAATGATAGACAATGTCGTCTCCGGAGAGCAAACCTCCCATGAAGGCCTTAATTCAGCCGAATCGAGAATCAATGCATTGATAAGATAGTTGCACATAAACGAATTATCTTTTAAGTAAAACATAGAAATAAAAGATGGATAAAAAATCTCCCAAACAATTAATTTTCAGAAGCAAGGGCTTGCTTTTGGGACTCTTTTTCTTTTTTTTGCTTGGATTATTAACAAGCGCCTCTTCCGCCTCCGCCGAACAATGCAGCGATTGCGGATGGGGTGGGTGGGGTTGCGGCCAAGAAGAATGCTTGGGTTTGGGCAATTGTTATTTTGTAGATAATCTAGGCCTCAAAAACGATTGCTACGACTGCGCCGACATCAACAGTTGCGCCGACTATCCCGATCAGACAACTTGCGAAGAAGCGCCTTGTCAAACGCTAAGTTGCACTTGGAACGAAAACAGCGACAGCTGCCAAAGAGCCGACGACCACGACGCAACAAATGATCCCGAAATTACTTCATTTAAAGCCGAATATGAAGGAGAAGGGCTAGCAAACATAGGATCGAACGTAACAGCTCCCGCTGAAGTTTTGCATACTTGGGAAACAAATGATGATACAGTTGAGGTCTACCTGGAATGCAATGGAGACGCGAGCGAATCTTTTTCCTTCACTGGTTCGGAAGCTCAAGCCGGGAGCGCGCAAATTAGCTATGGAATTTGGGGATACGAAGAACAAGTCGTTCAATGTACGTTAACAGCTTACAACCAAAAAAATGAAACGGTTCTGCAACAGCTCTCCTATACTGTCACCAATCCAAACAAAGAAACAACTTGTCAAGAAAAGGGAGGTGAATGCATAGCTAACCCTAACGCAATGGAGGCTGGTAAAGCTGTGCTGGAAGATAGTTATAATTGTCCGCAAGATCAACCATACTGCATGGTTGATACTTGCAAAGGCGCCAACTACTCTCAATCCTCGGAAAAGTGGAGCGAAGCCGGATGCCAAGAAGAAGAAAACTGCGGAAAGGCAGCTCCTCAAAACACTTGGGACTGCAAAGAAAAAGGCCAAATATGTTGCGAAGAATCTTTAGAAGGAGGCAATCAATGTGTTACAAATAACGGAACTTGTTTGCCCGCATGCAATGACCCATATGTACCCTACAACGGAAATAATCAGCAAGAGATTCAGGACGCTTGCATGGAAAAACAATGCTGTGTCACTGAATGTTCTCAAGAGGGCGGCCAATGCATCGATGCAAACAACGATTGTGAAAATGTAATCCAAGGAGTGTCTTGTCCGGAAACCGGCGATATTTGTTGCGCAGACAAGAGTACTAAGATTGATTGCGAAGAAGAAGGCGGCGAGTGCGTTAGCACAGATAGCTGTGAATATAAATCATTATCCAATACAAATTGCGGCCAGGATGAGTTGTGCTGCCTTCCCAACCCAGAAGAAGAAGACCTCCAGTTGTGCGACCCCTATGAGGAAGGCATCGCCGGAGGGTTTCTTTTTCTGGACAGGCATCTGGTTCCCTGCGGGAGGCAATGCGATGATCCGGGAAGTGTATACGATGAAACCGCCTCCTGCACCCTCTGTCACTTTTTCCTTTTAATAAAAAACATTTTCGATTTAATCCTGGCTCTGATAATTATCGCGGCCATTTTGGCCATCACCATTGCCGGCGTGCTCTACATAGTCTCAGCCGGAGCCAGCCTGGTTCAGAGAGCCAAGGAAATTGTTAAATACACCTTGATCGCTTTTGCTCTGCTTTTGTTAAGCTGGCTAATAGTCTATACCGCCTTGAATTTCATGGCGGCCAAGGAAGAATTTATCGGAACCGGAGATAATTGGTTTGAATTTAAGTGCGATTTGGATAGTCCATTTGATGAAGGGAAAAAAGGGAAAAAACCAGAACCGAAAGAAGGAGATCCGGATGACAGCGGATACAATTTTTCCATAAACGGCATTCAAGGGCAATATCCTGATGACGCTTCTCCGGAACTGCAGGCTTTTTTGGAAGAATTAAAACCCAAGCTTCCGGCGGAAGCTAAAGTAATCAGCTCTATATCTGACAACGCGGGAATGAATAATTGCGTTCCGGATAGTTACTCCAAACCGCCATGCGCCCACACCAAGTATTCTTGCCACTACGGAGGAAGAAGCTGCGTGGGCAAGTCTTATGCCGTCGATTTCGGCAACGAAGCTTATGCCGATCAAATCACTGAGGCAGTTTATGAGGTTGAACCAGAAGCTTTTGTTAAATTCGAGGGAAGCCATACGCACGTCTCCATAGGAGCAGTTAACGGCTGCGGATGCAACTAAGAAATAAATATATCCCAAAATGAGAAACGGTGAAAAACAGTCGAGAAAAATAGAAAATAAAGGAAAGTTTTTCAAAAGAGCCTTTTTGCGTTTTTTGCCGTTATTGATTTTGTTTTTCTTTTTTATCTCTAGCGCCAAGGCGCTCAATGCAGGCTACCAATACGACAACCCTCTTCCTTTCAGCACCATCACGGGATTTTTGGAAAGAATCCTGGTAAGCATCCAAAACATAATCGGCTGGCTGGCGGTAATCATGATCGTAGTTGGCGGAGTGGTCTATATCACCTCCGGAGGAAACTCCAAACAGATGACTTGGGCCAAAGGCATCATCGTTTACAGCTTGGTGGGCTTTGCCATAGCCGTGGCCGGCCCTTCCCTGCTGAGAGAGATCAAAGACATCATCGTCGGCTACAAAGGTCAAAGCGGCAACATCATTGAAGAAGCCAACTCCATAAAAGACATCCTTCTCAACATCCTGGAATTCCTGCTGACCGCTTTCGGCATCCTGGCTCTGCTCAGCTTTATTGTATCAGCCATTTTCTACCTCACTTCCGGCGGAGACAGAAGCCGAACCGAAAAGGCCAAAAAAGGAGTTATTTATTCTATTATCGCAGTAGTGGTAGCCGGCGGAAGCTTAATCCTGGTAAAACAGATCATTGCCTTTTTGGAAGCATCGGCGTAACAGCGCCAGCTTGAAAAATTCCTAAAAATTAATTTGTTTAAATTGAAAAAATTCCCAAAAAATTTCTTCTCAATTCTTCTAATAGCTGTACTCGCAATATTTTTATTCGGTATAGCCACGCCTGATAGTCCTCTGATGGTATCCGATTGTAAAGCGCAAGAAGGGAGTTTGTTCAATATTTCCTTCAAAAACCCCATTGGCGAAACCGGGGACATTACCACTTTCTTTGAACATGTTATTGCCGGACTTTTGGGTATTATCGCTTTTTTGTCGGTTCTCTTCATTGTCATAGCCGGCGTGGTTTATATTATCGCCTCCTCTTCCGGCAACGAGAATATGGTAAGCGTGGCCAAGAAAATGTGGATGGTTTCCCTGCTGGGTTTGGCCATTGCTCTTGCCGGCCCCACTTTCCTGCAGGAAATAAAGGAAATTGTCCTCAGTGGCGGCCCTATGCCGCAGAATCTAGACGAAGCGCCTACTTTGACCCAAATCGTGGAAAACACTCTCAGCTTCTTGCTAACTATCCTGGGCGTGCTGGCAGTGATCGGACTGGTCATAAGCAGTGTTTTCTATCTTGCCGCCGGCGGAAACCAGCAGATGGCGGAAAAAGCCAAGTCTTCCGTGAAATATTCCCTGCTTGGAGTTTTGGTTGCAGTTGCTTCCCTGGTTTTAGTCAAAGAAATAATAAAGCTGATCACCGGATAATTTATCGTATAGGAATTTCAAAAAATCCTATACCCCGCTGATTTTACGCAGATTACTACCCCGTAAAACCATTTCGTAGCAACGGGGCAAGCGCAGATTTATGCGGGATGCTAAATGTGTGAAGCTTAATTTATAATCGCTAACGCCGAACCGAACGAGGCTAAACCTCTATATAGAGGTTTAGCCTCTAGGAAAAAGTAGAATATGGTGATAAAATGCCTGAGAGAAAGAAACGGGAGGCAGAAGTTCGACTTCTGCATCAGTAGAAATCGAACTTCTGTCTCCCCAACTTTCCTTGCAACTCTCCCATTTCCAAAACTCTTGCGCTCAAAATATTTGCTTTTCAAGCAAATTTGGTTTAGAATATCAATATACAAAGTTGGAACTACTGAAGAATTGATTATTTTGAAAATTTTGTCATTCTGATGAAAATCAGAATCTCTTTACAAAGCCTTTTTTGGTAATCAATAGATTCCGACTCCCGCCAGAGCCTGCCTGGCAGCAGACAGGGCGGACAAACAAGTTTAGAATGACGTTCTTCAGTAGTTTCAAAGCTTAAACGGTTTGACCGCTAACGCAAATCAACCATAAGATTTTTAAAATAAAAATCAATAAATAATTAAAGAAAGGAGGTGAGAAAATGAGTATTACATTAAAGAAGTTCTTGTCGCTGTTTGCCTTGCTGGCCGTTTTTAGCGTGCCCGTAGCAGTCGGCGTTACCACCGGAACAACAGGCGTCATGGACGCTCAAGCCCAATGGCAAAAAGATAGAGACATTGGAACTGCCCAACTCGAAGATACGTCCGTCTATACAATAATTAAAACCGTAATGCAGTGGATGTTGTTGATTCTCACAGTTGTTGCCGTTATCGGTTTCATCATTTCCGGACTGTATTTCATCCTGGGCGGCGGATCCGGTCAGGCCGAAACCGCCAAAAGCTGGCTGACTTATTCCATTGTCGGAATCATTATAGCGCTTATCGGCTATATCGCAATCAATCTTATCGATGCCATGCTTAAAGGTAATGTTCAAACCTAGTTGAATTGAATAAGACCTTATTCAAAACGCAAGCCCTGTTTCCGGGCTTGTGTTTTTTTTAGAGAAATGGTAGATTGAATGCAAGGATTATTGAAACCATCGAAGAATATAGAAATCCTCTTGCAATGTCATCCTGATGAAAATCAGGATCTCCCTAAAAAAGCCATTTTTGCAAATTTATAGATTCTGAATTCCGCCAGAGGCGGACACAGCCCGTCAAAGCCGGGTAAACAAGTTTAGAATGACATTCTTCAGTGGTTTCGATTATTGTAGATAAGCTCATACTCTTATTAAAGCTTGTAATTCTAAAAAAATGGTCTTATATTGAGAATGCGTATCATGAAGCAAGTATTATGTATCATGAATCATTCAGAAGTTCGACTTCCGCGGATACAGAAATCGAACTTCTAACCCTCCTTTATAAAAGCTGATTTTCTAAATGATTTTACGTACTCCTCTTTTTTTGTTGAAATTAACTGCTTCGATTAGAAACCTTAAATTCAACGTTATTAATATCCAAAAAATGAAATTAAAACAAAAAATAATTTATTTTGCAATATTGTTTTTAACCGCGTCATTTTCCGCAAAGGCTGCATTTGAAGGCGCTCCGTCCCGGGACGGCCAGCCCGACCTGCCTGTTGCCGGCTATTTTCAGCAAGCTATGGACATTATTAATATTTTATTTATTGTTGTTTTCGTAGCCTCCATAATCGGCTTTATTCTCTCCGGCATAAGATACTTGGTGGCGGGAGGAGATCAGGGCAACCTGGACGCAGCCGGCTGGCTTTGGAAAAACTCTCTTATCGGGCTGTTTGTTTCCTTGGCCGGATATGTTATAATAAAGTTAATTACTTTTATCACTTAAAAAACAAAAAATGAAAGAAAAAATAAGCCTCATAAAAGCTTCTTTGGCCTCTTTTGTCGGAATTTCTTTTGCTCGCATAGCCAATGCCGACTGGAACGACGGAATAGAGGAAATCCGAAACTACAATCTGCCGGAAATGAGCATTTACGGGATTATTGTAGCTCTTTTGCAATGGCTGTTGATGATATTCACTGCCATCGCGGTAATTTCCTTTATTGTTTACGGAATTATGTTTCTAGCCGCCGGAGCCAGCAAGGACGCCGCCGAGAAAGCCAAAAACGGAGTGCAATACTCCATTATGGGAATAGTCATCGGCCTGGCCGGCTACATTATCATCAATTTCCTGGACGCCATCCTGCGAGGCAATATTCAAGGCTTAAACTAAGTAATAATAAATAAAAATTTAAGATGAAACAAATAATTTTCTTCAGTTTTTTTTCATTAGTTGCCGCTGCAGTCTTGTTTTCAATAAATTCAAATGAATTGCTGGCTCAAAACAACGATTCTGACGTCGAAAACAATTATCTTCCGATTGTCAATCAAAATCAGTCATCTTCAAATACACAGGGCAATTCTGGTCAAAATACAGCCACTAGCGACGGAAATACGCAGAACGATCCCCTGCCCGTAAACACTCCCAACGCAAATAGCGGATCTGAAAATAATACATCTGGAGGAAACACCCAAGGCGGAAACACAACAGGTGCCAGTTACTCCAATATCCCTGTGCCGACAGACCAGGGGTTGCCAGATCCGGAAGGAGGAATAATGGCAATTATAAAAAACTTCCTTGACTGGCTTCTGACTGTTTTTGTTATTTTGGCGGTTATAGCTTTTGTGGTAACCGGACTTATGTACATCTTCTCCCTTGGCAATGCTCGCAGCCCTCTCCTGGAAAACGCAAAAAATTATTTTCAGTACGCTACTATTGCGGTTATTGTCGCAGGCGCCGGCTACATCATCATCAAAAGTATCGACCTCTTCTTGCGGGGCGAGCTTCCCCTGCAATAAAATCCTCCGCCCAAAGATAACCTTGCCCCAAGGTTCAACCTTCGGCTCGCCGAAGGTCGAACCTTGATTGAAGACTGTTACTGCACCATGAAGCAAAACAAAAATTCATATAAAAAAACCGCCAGACGGGCAATGCCGCCGGCGGTTTTGTTATTCAATTTGAATAACCAGGGGAGTCGTCTTCTCTAGGTCAAACTCCCCGACTCCTACCACTGAAATCATCTTCTGATCCGAGATTCTCGGATTTGAATGATTTCCTCTCTCATAGGTGAAGGTAGTCCCTTTCGACCACTTCACCTTATTTGAATACACATAGGGCGTCATATGCCCGTTAATCACCATCCGGGCGCCGGCTTTCGACCCACGCCCTTTGATATAAACCACAAAATCCTTCGTTAGTTTTATCTTATCCCCATCTTTTAACTGAGGCAGATAAAACTCCAGTTTTGTCGGATCTCCGCAATTTATATCATCCTCTTTGGTGAGGACGATAGCGTCTCTCTCTTTTTCCTCTTTTGACACTGTCGAGTTGGAGCGAGTATTATTTGACGAGCCCCTCGTGTCTAACCTCTTCAGCTCTTCCTTAGCTTGCTCAAGAGTTATTTTTCTGCTCCTAATTTCCTGAAGGAAATATTCATAAACCGCAGGAATATCCTTATAAGGATTTTGCTCGACCCATTGCTCAACCTTTTCAATATCATGCTGTACTCTTAGATTAAATCTTCTCTGCATGGTATTGTCTATTTTGTTAAGAGTTGAGGATTGTTCATGAGTCAAAATATAACCCTGAAAAAAACCTTGCAAAGGTAGTTGAGCCCTAATTTGAGGCCATATTTGACCAGCAATTAGAATTAGAAGAAGAGAACAGGATATAATAGCTCCTGCGCCGAAAATGAATCGAAGCAAAGATTGCGAAAACCAGCCTATAGTGAAAAGAATTATGTAGCATAAGACTGGAAATAACAATATTGATTCCGGAGCTCTTTCAAAGGGTACAAATGGAGTTGTCGTAGCCACAAATACTGAGAACAAGGAAACTGTAGCAGCAGCGCTGATATATTCACTTACAAGAGTATTTGAAATGCCAGGCTGGTTAGGTGTTAATCCGATAGATTCTATCGCTTCGCCTATTGTCGCCAAACCCAGTAATCTCCTCACTCTGAATGTTAAGAATATTGTTATTGCAGCAAAGGCTATAGCGAATATTGCAGTAATTTGAGTGCTTTGAGAAACTACTCGAATAAGAATAATCACAATAGGTGAAGCCAATATAAAAATTAAAATATTTCGGATACTCCTGGCCTCGATCGCAGTGATTCGCGAAAGAGTTGCAAAAAGGCGTCCCAATGCTTGCCATATATTCATAACAACCTCTCCTGTTTATTAAAGCTTGTATAGTTTCTTTAACTGCTCATTAAACCCATCGACAACATTCGCTGCTTCTTGATCAAGCTTCGGCCAATAAGTTTTAACTAGCTTTTTAACTTTACTGGCAACGCCTTTGACTGTAGCATCGTTACCAATGCTTCTTATATTATCTTTTATCATCCTTTTCCGAGAAGCGTCATCAGGAAATTCATCTACTCTGTGAATAAATCCGTTCAAAATTTCTTTGCCAGGATAACTTCCATTTATAGGCTCGCCAAGAGCCACAGCGATAATAAAGTTATCTGCAAGTTCCGCTTCTTCATTCCCCATTAAACGCATTTCTTCAATTGACTCGATCAAGAGCCTTCTCTGTTCGGTGCTTAAATGACATTGTTGCAATACCATGCCCCATACATACTGATCTTGAAGCCCTTTGCCTGAAGCTAATCCTTTTATTGTTTCTACTCCCTCTTTGAAAGATTTTACCTTGTCAGCCTTGCCAACTATCCCACTCGCGATATCAACCGCAGTGTGAAAATGACTTCCGTAATTCCACATTTTGCTCATTAAATTTCTCAAAGCCGCCATAACTCACCTTCCTTTTTTCTTATTCATTTTTCAAGTTACTTTCACACCGGAAACAACTCCAGTATGAATCGCCTTATTATAATACAATTTTACAAATTTGTCAATAGTGAGAAAGTTGGGGAAAGTTGGGGAAAGTTCTAAGTTCTAAGTTTGTAAAGTTCTAAGTCCTGGTTTTGAGATGTGGGGAAGTATTGGAGGTGGGTAGTTTTTGTGTAATCGTTTATTGGTGTAATTGTATATTGCCGCCCAAAGGGCGAATGCCTCTTGGGCGGGAAAATTATTCTTCATTGATTTATTATTTTATTGTTCCATTCTTGATGTGGGAAGAAATATTCAAATCAGGTTCAAGCGTCATCGCTTGAACCTGGGCAGTTCTGCTTTTTAATTTCGGGAAGAATTGTTAAGGTTCAGGCGAGGACGCCTGAACCTGAAGCGAGGACGCCTGAGCTTGAAGCGAGGACGCCTGAACCTGAAGCGAGGATATATGGCAGCAAATGGAAATATATATTAAAATCCGGATTTAAATATATATTTAAAAATAGAACTAGCGCTTGGAATAACCAGAAGCTCGACTTCTGCGGACGCAGAAGTCGAGCTTCTGGTTAAAAAACCGGTGACTGATGACCGGTGACTGATGACTGATAAGTTTTTTTGTATTAAATTTTTTTAACGCAATTATCGGCGATATAGCCTAGAATTTAGGTTTTAAGTTTCTTCAAAGCTACCTCGGATTTTATTCAGTATTTCTATTCTCTTAGGCTTGGGCCAAAAAGCCAGCTCTCCATCATTGTAGGCAATAAAAGCGTTTTTCCAGTAGGTTTTGGGATTCTTTTCAATTTTGCCGATCATTATTTCTTTCATCTTTTTATTCAAGTAATCGCCCAGCTTTAGAAATTCCAAAATATCCTCCAAAAGCCGGCCGGCCTTTTTCAGCGCTTTGCTTTCCCGGACAAAACAGCCGTTTCCAATGGCGTCCTTGCTAAAATTGGGCGCGTAGAAACGCATCCAGGTGAAATTCAGCTGCTGCATCCTGTCAAAATATTTTTTGCCGGCAAGGGGGCCCATCGAGCTTATTCCCATGGCCGAATATTCATTCATGTCGGAAAACACCAAATTGTTCTCGGTTAAAAAATGGTTCAGGCAAAATTTGTTCTTGACCGCCTTTTCGCTTCTTTTCTTTCCCAGCATCATCAGAAAGCCTGTCAGGAAAAACCTTCCTATCCAGATCCTGTCTTTTTTCATCACAGCCAGAATATCCCAGTCGCTGTCCCGCCGGCAGTTGCAAAACGCCAAAGCCCCGGTATAGACAACTCCCCGGAAATAAGGCAGGACGTAAAACCATTTTATCCATTTCCCCGCTCTTTTCAATTTTTCCACGCTGCGCTTGTGCATGGCAATCCTATCCTCGGCTTTTTTCTCCCTTCCCGGAAAAACCCAGAAGCCTTTGACGTTCTTGATTTTTCCCTTTTCGGCCAGTTCTTCAACCGCTTTCAAAACCTCGTCAAAAGAGCAGCCTGTTTTTTCTCCGGTAATATCTACCAAAAAACGCCACAGCTCAAAAGTGGTCGGCGGACGGTTGACCGTGTTTAAATATATCGCCGTAAAAAGCAGCTTTTTTTGCTTATCGTTTTTCATATAGATCTATTGCTAAATTGTTCCATTGTTGAATTGTTCCATTGTTGAATTGTTGAAAAATACTTTTGCTGATGTCAGGCGCCTCCCTATTAAAATCCGCTGCTTTGATTAGAGATTTAGCCTCTTTATATTAGCCTGACGTAAAGTAATTTAGTAATTACACGGTTAAGCTTCTTGTTGCTAAATTATTTATATTAAAGAGAGCAAAGCAAGGCTTGGTTTTTGCATTCGTTCGAAAAAAGATTTTAGAAGCAAATTGTTTTTCTTTCAAGCGTATTTTCACAAGATGAAAAGGGATGTGCGCATAAAACCAAGGCTTGCTTTGCTCTCGGTGCTATAGAAGCGCAATCGCGTAATTCCTGGTAATTATTATTTTGAGAAATCATTTTTAATTTTTTCTCTGTCATTTTGCATTTTGCCAGTAGAGCCCCGCGGGCCACTGGCCTATACGGGGAATTTTGCATTTTGAATTTACTATAAAACCTTCCCCGTCTCAGTCTTTGCTCCGGCCAGCTCCTCCGGCGTTCCCTCAAAAACCACTTCGCCGCCTTCTTTCCCTCCTCCAGGGCCTAATTCGATTACCCAGTCGCTTGCCTTTAGCAAATCGGCGTTGTGTTCGATAACAAAAACCGAGTTTCCCAGATCCACCAGATTGTTCAAAACCTTCAGCAATTTTCGAATATCGCTGAAATGAAGGCCAATGGTGGGTTCATCCAGAATATAGAGGCAATTTCCCTTGGATTTGCGAACCAATTCAGCGGCCAGCTTTATTCTCTGAGCTTCGCCTCCGGAGAGGTTGGCCGAACTTTGGCCCAGCTTCAAATAACCCAGCCCCACATCGCATAAAAGCTTCATTCTGTCCCTGATCGGCTTGCTGGCGCTAAAAAAGTGATAAGCGTATTTAATGCTCATATCCAGCACTTGGGAGATATTAACCCCGTGATATTCAACCTCCAAAACTTTTTTGTTGTAGCGAGCGCCTTTGCAGTGGGGACAAACGGAATATACGTCTTCCAGGAGGGGCATGTCTATCTTAACCGCTCCCTCTCCCTGGCAATATTCGCACCTGCCTCCCCTCATATTGAAAGAAAAGTGGCTGGCTCGCAACCTTTTTTTCTGAGCCATCTCCGTTTCGGCAAAAAGTTCTCTGATGTAGCCAAACACTCCGGTATAAGTAGCCGGATTGGATCGGGGCGACCTGCCGATGGGGGACTGATCCACCATAACCACCTTTTTTATGCCTTCTTTTCCCTTAATCCTTCTGTACAGCGCCTGGTTCTTTTTTCCGCCTGAAATTTCATTTTTCAAGCCCTTGGCTAAAACATCTATAACCAGAGAACTTTTCCCGCTGCCGGAAACTCCGGCAAAAGACGCCAGGCATCCCAAGGGCGCCTTCAAATCAATGTTCTGCAAATTATTGTGATTGATACCTTCTACTTCAAGAAATTTCCGAGGCTTTCTGTTTTTGGAATCAAAACCGAACTTGCCTTGGAAAAAATCGGCTGTTTTGTTGCGGGATTTCTTCAGGCTGGAAAAGCTTCCCTGGAACATCACCCTTCCTCCCTCTTCGCCCGCTCCGGGGCCGAAATCAATAACTTCATCCGAAGCCTCTATTATTTCCTTGTCGTGCTCCACAATGATGATTGAGTTTCCGGTCTTTTTCAGTTTTTGGAAAGTTTTGATTAGTCTTTTGGTGTCCCGGCTGTGAAGGCCGATGGTGGGCTCATCCAAAACATACAAAACTCCGCTGAGGCCGCTATAAAGCTGGGTGGCAATTCGGATCCGCTGAAATTCTCCTCCGGAGAGGCTTCGGCAGCTTCTGTTTAGATCCAAGTATTCCACTCCGACATCCGCCAAAGGCTTCAGCCTTCGAATGATTTCATCCGCAATTTCCCTTGTTCCTCCTTTTCTGCCGGCGGACAGTTTTTTCCGGGAAAATTCTCCCAGGTATTTGATTAAATCGCCCAGTTCCATGACTACCAAATCTTCCAGCTTCGCGCCTAAAGCTTCCACTTTCAAAAAGTCTTTTTTGAGCCTTTTTCCTTCGCACTCGGGGCAAGTTTTGAAATTAAAATACTTTTCCAGTTCTCTTCTGGTGGAAGATAGTTCGGTTTTTTCGTACTTCTCCTTCAAATTGGCGGCCACTCCTTCAAAAATCCTCTCCTCTCGGAAACCTCCTTTCTTGTCAGCCTGTTTTCCCTTGCTGCCGTAAATAATGGCATTGACCTGTTCGCCGCTCAATTTTTTAACCGGAGTTTTAAAGTCGAAGTCCATTTCTTCAGCCAGAAATTCCAGCCCCTTCCGATGAGAGTTGAAACTGCTGATTTTGCCTCCCAAGCGGGTCCAGGGCTCTATAGCTCCTTCGGCCAAGCTTAAATTTTTGTTGGGAATAACCTTTTCCGGATCGACTTGGGCAACCTGCCCTATTCCCTTGCATTCCGGGCAAGCGCCTTCGGGCGAATTGAAAGAAAAGCTCTTGGGAGTCAACCGGCTTTGGGCAAAACCGCACTCGGGACAAGAAAAATGATGATTGAAAACCATTTTTACGCCGTTGCCGGCAAAAATGCGAGCGCCGTCCGAGGAAAGCTTTCCGGCCGTTTGGATGGAATCAATGATCCTTTCTTTGTCTAGCCTGGATTTATCTAAATTGATTTTGTCCACCAGCACTTGGTAGCTGCCGGGCTGGTCGCTTTCTTTTGTTTGATAAACGTCTCTTATTCTTTTTGCGGACGAATCAATAACAACCTTGGAGTAGCCCATATTTTCCGCATTCTTGAGAGCGTTTTTCCAATCCCCATTTTTAACCGGCAATGTAAAAGCAATGATTACTTCCGTCTCGTCCGGCAGAGACTTGATTTTTTGGATTACCTCGTCGGCAGTGTTTTTTTCCAGCTTTATTTGGCAGTTGGGGCAATACGGAACCCCGGCTTGAGCAAAGAGGCTTCGCAAAAAATCATAAATCCCCGTCAAAGTGCCCACCGTGGAGCGCGGGTTTTGATTGCCGCTTTTTTGGCTGATAGAAATGGTGGGACAGAGGTTTTCTATTTTCTCAAATTTGGGCTTCCTGGCCGAGTGGAGAAAGAAGTGGGCATGGCTGGAGAGATTTTCCATATACCGGCGATACCCTTCCAAATAGAGCGTGTCAAAAGCGAAAGAGCTCTTTCCGCTTCCGGAAACTCCGGTAATAGTAACGATTTTGTTTTTGGGAATTTCTAAATCAATATTTTTTAAATTATTCTCTTTAACGCCTTTGGCGATGATTTTCTCTTGCTGCATTTTTGGAATTAAAGTTTAGCGCTATAAATTATATTATATTTTTGGTTATTTATCAATCTTGGTATTAATCGACGGGACTTTGCCCTGGCGTTGAGCGTGGAAAGCAGTGAATTTTCCCATAGTCTTGCAAAAAATCTTATTAAAGGCTATGATAAGTTATAATTATTTTTTGAAAAAGAATGAAAAGAATTATTTTAATGGGGATGTTTTTAGTTGCGTTTTTCTTTTTATCGGGATGCGGCAAAAAAGATGAAAATGCTTCCGGAGAAGGGGGATCCGCTGACGCTGAATGGAGCTTTGAAGAGACGATTGGGGAAGAAATCAAAGGCAAAAGCACAAATAAAGAAGATGTAAAATTGGGAAACTTGGAAGAAAACAAAGTTTCTTTTGTTGTTCAAAAAGGTTCTTTTGATGAAGATTCCGAAGTGGTTATCTCCAATCCCGAAGAAGTCCCAAAATATGACTCAACTATTATGGATCCGCTGGGCTCCCCAATAGATATTTCTGCCGGAAAAAACAAGAGAATGAACGAAAAAGCGACAGTTACTTTTAGATTCAACGAGAACGATCTGCCGCAAGGAGAGGAAATCTACCAAATTAGAGTGGCTTATTTTGACGGCAAGCAGTGGGATTATGTCAAGCCGGCTGAAGTGGATAAGGAAAAAGGGCTGATAACTTTTGAAACCTACCACTTTAGCTTGCTGGGACCGGTAAAGGTTAAAGACGAGACAAAAATAACAGAGGACTGGATTCACTCTCAGGCAGTTGACAGCGTCCTGAGAAATCAAATAAATGATGAGGTGGACAATGTGGCCAACCAGATTACCGATATGATTATGGCCAAGATGGGAATTACCGATGAAAGCTCAAGAGGAAAGGTGATGAGTGAATTATTAAGTTCCGACAGATATAAAGAAATTTATGATGAATATCAGAAAGGCAACACCTCTGAAGCTAGTCAAAAAATAGCTGTTTTGGCCGGAGAGAAAATTGCTCAAAACGTCCCGGAATCGGTTTTTTCAAAAGCCTTGGGAAACGTGGTCGGTTCGGCGGATGATGTGGCCAAAGTTAGCCAAGCGGCCGGCTATGCGGCAGAGGGTCAATACAAGGAGGCATCCAGAATAATAGGAGAACAAATCGCTGATAAATTTTTAATTACTACCGCCGGGAAGATCGCGGTAGAAATGGTTGATTATCAAATTCAAAGCTGGAAAAACTCCGAGGTTGAGGCCGCCTACGAGGCTTACAGAAATGGCGCGGACGGAGTTTTCTGGGGCTATAACGTCGATCCCGGGGATTTCGATGCGGTATGGCTCCAGATGCGCGGAATCCGAAGACAATTAGAGCTGGAAAGGATCAAAAAAGAAAACAGCCACAGAAAAGACGCCGGGATGCCGGAGCTGACAGAAAGACAAGAGGAGCTGATGAGAGCCTCGGTTAAAGAAAAATACCGCAAACAATTCCAAGAAAGAGCCAAAAAAGACAAGGAAATCAAAGAAGCCGAGGATCAATTGAGGATTTTGGTGAAAGCCTTCAAAGAAAAGGACGTTTTCAGTGATTCTCTTGGACCGGCGGGGCTGGATAAAGGATATGACTTTGAACAAAAACTGGAATTAGTAAATCATTTTGCTCAAAAAATGATGAAAGATACCAATAGATATGAGGTTCTAGATAAAGAAACCACTCTCAAAGAAGGCGCTCTGACTGCCAAAAGCATTGCGCTGGGAGCGAGAATTTATTTTTCCGAACCCGACGGAAAAAAGAAATACCAGGATTATTTGCAAAGCAACTTTGGAATTAGCCCTTATCCTGAGCTCAAGAACTTGAAGGGCCAATGGAATGGGACCATTACCATTACCAATGTCCATGTTTCCGAAGAGCTAAAACAAAAGTCACAAGACAATTCCAACGCCGAGGAGGGAGAGTGTGATTTCAGTATGAATTTAGATGATTTGATCGGTGAAGAAAGTCCGTTTGCATTAAACATCTCCCCGGGCGGAGAAAACTCGGGAACAATCACCCTGGGAAGCGAAGATGAAAAAATGACATCCAATTTCACCTATCAAGATGGAGTAATTTCCGCGCCGATCTCACAAGATGAAGCTACCGGGAATATAACTTTAAATTTTAGCGAGAGCGAAAACGGTTATTCAGCAGAAGGACCGGTGAAATTGTCTTACAAGGAAGGAAAAGCCTCCCTTACCGCCTCAGTAAAAGTAAAAAAAGGAAAGTAGTTTCAATTTATAAACTAATCTTGCCCGTTCTTGCTCAGCCTAGAAATTTTTTAG
This sequence comes from Candidatus Moraniibacteriota bacterium, assembly GCA_034522495.1. Classification (GTDB taxonomy): domain Bacteria; phylum Patescibacteriota; class Minisyncoccia; order Moranbacterales; family DUUL01; genus JAXHLG01. Next base: position 1,226,992 of record JAXHLG010000002.1, read on the forward strand.
GAAAAGGTTGAGCCGCCCCTGTTCAAGAATGCGTATTATGAAGCAAGTATTATGAAGTATGCTTTTTCTGAAATCGAATAAACAGCAAAAAATATTAATAATGCAGCTCGTTTGGCAAAATTATTCCCGTTTGGCAAAAATCATAATACATGATTCATGATTCATAGTACAACTATACTCATGATCCATATGTCTTGGACTGAATAAAGCGTATTTGCTTAACCTCTGTTAACAAAAATGCAATGCATCCAAATTTTTCTTTTAATTTCTTGCTTTTTTCTTTTAACGCAAGCGCCTACTCGATCTTCTTTTGGGCGGCGCTTTTTGTTTTTGTTTTTGGGAGCTATTTTTTCGCCACCAGGAAGATGCATTTGGAGAAAAGAAGGGTGGGCTGTTTTTTGCTGATTGTGGTTATAGCTGGAGTTATAGGAGCCAGAGTCCTTAACGCCTTCTTGAATTTAGAATTCTATTTTAACAACCCGCAAAGATTTTGGTCTTTAAAGCTTCAGGGCTTTTCTGTTTTTGGCGCTTTTTTGGCAATTCCCTTCGGTTGGATTTACTGCCGATTATTCAAACTGGATCTTTGGAAGATAGCAGATTCGATAACCCCTTTCCTGGGTTTTGGAATTGCTTTGATGAGAATGGGCTGTTTTTTAAACGGCTGCTGCTACGGCAAAGAAACCAAGCTTCCCTGGGGAGTTGCTTTCCCGAGTATGGGCCGAAATCATTTGCATCAGATCTCTGAAAATCCATTTTTGTTATTGAGCGGCCCGGCCGCTGTTCACCCGACTCAATTATACGAATTGCTGGCCGCTTTGACGGGGGGCATTGCAGCCTTTTTCTTATTAGGAAAAAAACTCCCCAGCGGAGCGGTTTTCTTGGTTTTTGCTATTTGGTTTTCCGTTTTCCGTTTTCTCAATAATTTTCTGCGCGTACCGCCGTCCACCTTCGACGCTCCCGAGCTTTTTTATCCCGTTTTTTATATATTTTTTATTTCCCTGGGAGGGTTTTTACTATTTAAAAGACTGCGCAATTCTTCAAAAAAAGTTTAGGACAAACTTAACAAAATATATCTACGCTTTATAAACCAATACCGTAAAAAACTATGCAGGGATTATATTAATTAGGGCCTGCCCCGCAATGCGGGGCAAATAAGGTAAAATATTTATATTTTTAAAGCGGTGGGAAACCCGAAACTTTCCGGGCAAGAATTATTTTGCCTTATTTATGGGATTTTGGTTAAAATAATTTTTTCCCGCAGAACGGGGGCAGCAGATTTTTTTCAAAAATCAGCAGCCCCTAATTCGCCGCTTGATTAAATTTAATAGTGCTAACCATTTTTTTGAAATCTTCATCACTCAAAAGATTGGGCTTATCCTCATAGTTATTCATTCTGAAATAATAATAGATGCCCTCTCTTTCAAATTCATAAACCCGAAAAATATACCCAAATGGTGCTTTCCCTTCATAATAAGCAGTTTTGACTTCTCCGTTGGGCGTGTTTAATTTGATATAATCAACATTTTCTTTACTGCGGTGCCTTTCTTCTTCTGAGACAACCAAAGAAACAGTAGAGACATCGGCTTTAGGAACCCGGCCGAAATCTTTATCCCGCGAAACATCTTTGGAGCGATAAAAAGAGACACTGTAAATGCCGGATTCTTGATGATTATCATTTGCTATCGCAACAGTATTTTCAGGATGCTTTATTTCAAAGCTATCTTTTTCGTTTTTATATGTCTTCCAATTTTCAACTGAGTATTGTTTCGATTTTTCATTTCTTCTTGTCCTGTCGTCTTTTCTGCCTGACATTGCAAAATAGACAGCAACGCCAGCCAGAATTACAGCTGTTAAAAGCAAAATAACTATCAACAATTTTTGTTTCATTTTCATTTTTTAGCTTATTGTTTAAATATTAGCAAACTGCGACAATTTTAACAATGCCTTAAGCTTGTTGATATGTGAATAAAAGTAAGATATAATATAAATATGACTGAGAAAGAATTTTATAGAGATGGTAAAAAAAGCTATTTTAAGGATGACGGACATCTAAGATTAGTCTGGTGGCTTCATATTACAGGCAAATTAGAAGAAAAGTTGTCTAAAGAAGAAATAGAGGAAATTAATCAGTATATAAAAGAAAAAAAGGATCCCAATTTATGGGAAATATAAAATATTAAAAAGAAAATGAAAATGAATTCCAAACATTTTTTGCAACTTTAGCCTCAGCTAAGGCAAAAAAATTTTGGAAAATTTAGCAAAAAAGGTGGAATTGCAGTAGGAAGGATGTTTGGAAACAGTCCCTTTCATGACCTTCGCTCATGGAAAAGCCGCCTGGTCTTTTTTTGGCTTTAATTTTTTGTTAGATGAAATAAAATATATATATGATTTGTATTAATAAAAAACGTGCTAATATGTGTATCTATGTACGTTTCATAGTACGTTAATGAAAAAAGATATGCCATGCTTTGCCTAAAAAATACATACATAAATTTTCAAGCAAATGAGAAACAAACAAGTTCGCAAATTAACCAAGACGGGAGGTGGAAGTATGTATATTATCTTGCCTAAACATTATCTGGAAGACATTGGGTGGAGAAAGACAAAAATTGACAGTTGAGCGCGCTCGAGGAGGAGTTTTGATCAAAGATTGGAGAAACAAGTCAAAACGAAGTTAACTTTATTCGGTTTTTAATTAATAATTAACTATAATCATTATGGGAACATTCAACACATGGGAAGCGGCAACAATTAACGCGCTTCAAAACACTTGGGTACACATGCTAAATTTTATTCCAAAGCTTCTTGGCGCAGTTGTCATTCTTTTAATCGGTTTGTTCATTGCGTCCTTTTTACAAAAACTTGTCATCAAGCTGCTGAAGTGGATCAAGTTTGACAACTTGGTAGAAAGCACCAGAATCAATGAAAATTTGCAAAAGATAGGTCTCAATAAGACTGTAACAAAAATTATTGGTGTTGTAGTTAAATGGTTCTTTATAATTGTCACTCTAACAGCTGTTGTCGACGTACTCGACATCAGTCAACTTTCAAACCTATTGAACCAAGTTATTTTATATTTGCCAAATGTATTGGTCGCAATTTTGATTCTTATTTTAGGACTTATGGGAGGACAGGTCGTGCATAAGATCATCACCAAGTCAATCCAAACATCAAAAGTTTCCGATGCTACCAGTCAGGTGATTTCATCTGGCGCAAAGTGGACAGTCGTGATTTTGGCATTCATGGCAGCTTTGGTTCAGCTGAAAATCGCAGAAGACATGATCAAGATCCTTTTCACGGGAATAGTGGCAATGCTGGCTCTGGCAGGAGGTTTGGCATTTGGATTGGGAGGAAGAGACCGCGTACGGGCATGGATCGATACGGTCAAGTGGTAGCACATAAAAAAATTTGAACTGACAGAAAATATAAAAAGCATCCAATCGGATGCTTTTTTATTGGCTTCGGGGGGGGATTCTCCGCCCAAGGCGGATCCGCTCTCTGGCGGAGAACCGGCAACCAATTGATTAACAGTCCCAGCCGTAGGCTGGTCCGCCTTTGGCGGAAACTGCTTACACTAAAAAAATCTCCAAGGCTCCGGGGGCCGGATTCGAACCGGCAACCAATTGATTAACAGTCCCAGCCGTAGGCTGGTCCGCCTTTGGCGGAAACTGCTTACACTAAAAAAATCTCCAAGGCTCCGGGGGCCGGATTCGAACCGGCAACCAATTGATTAACAGTCCCAGCCGTAGGCTGGTCCGCCTTTGGCGGAAACTGCTTACACTAAAAAAATCTCCAAGGCTCCGGGGGCCGGATTCGAACCGGCAACCAATTGATTAACAGTCCCAGCCGTAGGCTGGTCCGCCTTTGGCGGAAACTGCTTACACTAAAAAAATCTCCAAGGCTCCGGGGGCCGGATTCGAACCGGCAACCAATTGATTAACAGTCCCAGCCGTAGGCTGGTCCGCCTTTGGCGGAAACTGCTTACACTAAAAAAATCTCCAAGGCTCCGGGGGCCGGATTCGAACCGGCAACCAATTGATTAACAGTCCCAGCCGTAGGCTGGTCCGCCTTTGGCGGAAACTGCTTACACTAAAAAAATCTCCAAGGCTCCGGGGGCCGGATTCGAACCGGCAACCAATTGATTAACAGTCCCAGCCGTAGGCTGGTCCGCCTTTGGCGGAAACTGCTTACACTAAAAAAATCTCCAAGGCTCCGGGGGCCGGATTCGAACCGGCAACCAATTGATTAACAGTCAACTGCTCTACCGTTGAGCTACCCCGGAGCTTTGGAGATTTTGTTCTCGGAATTTATTTTAAAATGTTCTCATCCAGCCATTTTCTTCCTTGTCCCGACTTTAAAAAGTTTTCCCTCTGCAAGGCTTCTCTTTTATCAAAATATTCTTCAGTATAAATTAGTTTGAAAGGCCTATTGTTTCTTGACCACTTATTACAACCTCTATTATGCTCTCCTAATCTTTTCTCTACTTTTTTTGAGGTGCAGCCAATATATCTTTTACCTGTTTTTAAACTTCTTAATTGTTAGAATTCAGAGCGTTGTTTACATTTCCTTAGGAAAAAAATATTCTAAAAGTTTTTCCATGGGAGTATAATTTTTAATTCCTTTGTGAGGTTTGACATTATTATAATAATTCACAAATCTGATAAGTTCAACTTTTCTGTGGTTCCTGTTTTTGAAAACATGCTTGTCATGCCACATTTCCATAATAGTTCTAATAACTCTTTCGGCTTTCCCGTTTGTTCTTGGACATTTCGCTTTGGTGAATCTTTGCTCAATCTTGTTTTCTCGGCAAAGGTTTGCAAAAGCGTGGTGTTCATTGCCTCGGTATTCCAATCCATTGTCTGTGTAGATTTGTTCAATAGTATAGGGACATTCTTCTAAGACTTGCTCCAAGAATTTCTCAGCAGAGTATTGGGTCTTATCCGGCATTATTGCTACGAATAGTTCTCTTGAAAAATCGTCTATTCCCACAAAGAGATACTGATGGTTTTCTTTGGGTGATTCTCCTTTTAAGAGAGGCAGTCTCTTGGTATCCATGTGGAACATTTCTCCCGGATATTTCTTGTTGTATCTTTTGGCTTGCTTTTTCTTTTTCTCCTCTATGCGTTTCTCTATCTTGGCAAGCCTTTTGATTCCGTATTGCAGGCATCTATACTTCTTGTTGATGCTTTTGTGGATACTGTAATCATTGTTTTTAGCCCGGTGGATTATCTTGTAAACCGTAGGAGCAGAGACCTGGTATTTTCTGCAGAGATCGCATACCCTTACGTGCTTTTTGTAGTAATCATCTGCCAGAGCCTCTCTTTGAATGGGTGTCAGACGAGTTTTCTTGTGGATGACCATAGTTGTTTACATTTAATTGTTATTAATAAATTCTAACAATTTTTGTAAACAACGCTAGAAAATCTTACATCTTAATAAATAAACAATATACATACCAATTGATTAACAGTCCCAGCCATAGGCTGATCTCCGCCATAGGCGGACAGGCTGCCTTTGGCGGAAACTGCTCTACCGCTCGGCTACCCCGGAATAAAACAATACTTTTTGAATCTCACCTTTAAAGGCAAGGCCAATTAAAAATCAAGGATTAAAATCCTTAACTTTTTCCATTGTAGCGTTTTTAAAAAATTAGTCAAGCTAAACCCGACAACCAGTGATTGTCAGGTTTATTCCAAGCAACCGAGTTGGGCTTTAGTCAACCCGGATGATGTGAGAGTAGGGGGCTATCTCGTTGTCCCAGAAAATGGTATCACTATCTACAATAAAGCTTCTATTCCATTGATCGGCCGTGAAGGGGGCTTCTTGAAGCCGGACAATGCCGTATTTATCGTTTTTGTAAAATTTGCTTTCATCGTAAACCTTGACTATTCCTTCTTCGCCTTCGGCCCGAATTTCCAGCCCGCTCTTGTCATTGTCTCGGAAAGTATTGTCTTTCAAATAGATTTCGCTTTCGTCTATGGTTAGCCTCAGGCCTACTCCGTCGTTATCTTTTATTCGGTTGTTTTCCAAAATGGCTTCGGAGTCATCTTCCAGTTCCACTCCGTCTTTTTCGTTTTCAAAAATTTCATTATCTTTGATGGAAGATTTTCGCTCTTCCATATAAATGCCGTTCCATTCATTGTAGCCGATCAAGCATTCATAAATTTCCACCAAATACTCATTGGAGGTTTCTCCTTTCTCGGCTTTTATGCCGTCTTTTTCGTTGTCAAAAACTCTGACCTTCCTTATTTGAACTTTAGCATCGTCCTCCACTAAAATCCCATACTCACCTTCCTTGACGGTCACTTCTTTCAAATAGGTGTCGTCGTTCATGGTCACCACCGGCTCATCGTCGTCCTCGGCAATAATTTCCACTTTGTCCATTCCGCTGCCGTGAACTTCCACGTCTTCCCAGATTTCTATATTTTCCTTATATTTTCCTTTTCTAATAAAGACATCTTTGTCCTGGTCCCGAGCCTCATCAATAGCTTCTTGGATTTTATTGAAAGGCTTGGAATAGCTTCCGTCTTCCTTGCCGGAATAGCCGGCTTTGACAAACACAAAATCATCCGAAGCTACAGCTGAAAACCAAGCTCCCGCCAATAAAACCGCTAAAGCGAATATCCCTCCCAAAAAAATATTTCTTCTTTTCATAAAATTAAGTTACATATACTAATACAAATGAAATCACTGAAGAATGTCATTCTGAATTTGCTTGTCCGGCTTTGACGGGCTGTGTCCGCCTCCGGCAGGATTCAGAATCTAATGATCGCCAAAAAAGGCCTTGTAAAGAGATTCTGATTTTCATCAGAATGACAAAAATATCAAAATAATCAATTCTTCAGCGGTTTCTGCAAATAAGATATTGAATTGTATCAATTTCCACCTTTTTGTCAATACAAGGTTAGAAGCGGGAGGTTAGAGATGAGACATGAGAGGCAAAAAAAGGCAGTTGGGAGAAGGTGCGGGAAAAGGACTAAATATAAAACCAATTGAGTTTAATTGAAACAATCATAGGAATTACGCGCTTGCTTCTTTATTGCCTAAAAAAAGAGAGTAAAGCAAGGTTTGGTTTTTGCATTCGATCGAAAAAATATTTTAGAAGCAAAAAGGGTTTTCTATTAAAAATATCTTATCGCATAGGAATTTCAAAAAATCCTATACGCCACTGATTTCACGCGGATTATCACGCAGATTTACGCGGGATGCTAAATGTGCGAAGCTTATCTTAACAAGCCTGAAGGGTAAGTGCGCATAAAACCAAGCCTTGCTTTGCTCTCGGCATTGCCAGGAAGCAATCGCGTAATTCCTAAATCAGTTAATTTCCTCTACAAAAAACATAGGGATGGCGAGGCGTTTGCGGGCGGTTTCTCCGGGCAGAAGGTTTTTTCTGCGGGATGGCGCCGCGCCTCTTTCCCCTTCGTGCTGAGAAAAAGACCGGGCAAGGAAACTGGTTCCCCAATAAACGGTGTATTTGCCGAATTTGCGGTTTAGATGGTCGATTCCTTGGTAGAGCCGGATTGATTTTTCTATTGTTAGCGGATCTTCAAATAAACTCGGCTGGAAAGATTGGCATTTTTTTAAATTGAACAAAACTACTCCGGCCGTTCTGTATTGAGAAGAGCGGTCAAACAGCTGGCTGAAAACTTCTTCGGCCTTTTTGATTATTTCATGAGAAAAAGAAGTGGCGCGGGAAAATTCCACTTTCACCGCGCCGGTTTGAAACTGCCGGCTTTTGAGGAAGAAAACTGCTTCTTTGGCTGATTGGCGGTAGCGGCGAAGCTTGATGCAAGCGTTTTCTATATTCTTGGACAACTGAGAGAAAACAAATTCTTTGTCAGAAGAAGGGGGAGTGAATGTCTTCACTTTCTGCACCGAAGCATAGCTTTGTTTTTCTTTTAATTCCAGCTCTAAAACGAATTTTCCGTTTAATTCCCACCAAATCTGCTGATGAGGCTTGGTGAAATATTTTTTTACCCATTCTTCTCTTTTAAAAGCAAATTGCAGAGCGGTCTTGACGCCGCACTTGTTCAAAAAGGCTCCCGTGTTAGAACCCACACCCCAAATATCCTCCACTGCCATTTTATCCAAAAAAACGTGGATCGACCGAGCCGGAATAACTGTCAAGCCGGAGGGCTTTTTCCATTTGGAGCCGATTTTAGCTATAGATTTATTGGGACTCAAACCGACAGAAAACGTGAATCCCAATTCTTTATCCAATACCTTCTTGATTTCCCCGGCTATTTTTTCATAAGACATTTTTAAGGGCCGGCGAAGTCCGGTGATATCGGCAAAACATTCATCCACCCCGTATTCTTCCACCTCCGGCGTGAACCTTCTGACAATCTCGTAAAATCTTTTGGATAGCAGGCTGTAAGTTTCATAATCGGAAGGCAGCAATACCGCTTCCGGACAAATTCTTTTGATTTCCCGGAGGCTCATCCCTCTTTTTACGCCCCGCGCTTTGGCTTCATAGCTCAAGGAAGCGGCGATTCCCCGCTCTTTTCCGGTAATCACCGGCTTTCCCTGCAGATGAGGCTTATTGGACTGCTCGCAGGAAGCAAAAAAAGCATCGCCGTCGATATGGAGAACAGCGCGAGGAAATTTAGAAATAGATAGAGAATTAATACTCATAATAAATTGTTTAGTTGTAATAAAATTACAAAACACAATACACAAATTACAAACAAAAAACAATTAACAAAAAACAAATTAACAAAAAACAAATGCAGTTTGTGTTTTAAAATTTGTGCTTTGTGTTTTATTTGTTCATTGCGTAAAGCCCCGCCTTGTGGGGCCACGCAACTATACGTTGTAATTTGTGCTTTGGATATTTAATTTCAGTATTTTCTTATCACCGATTTCACTACGGCTGCAATGTTTAGTTCTTCCTTGGGATAGATCGGGGAGTATTTTTTGTTGGCCGGCTTGAGGTAAACTTGCTTGCCTTTTTTGATTAAATATTTCATAGTCCAGCTCCCGTCCACTTGGGCAATAACAATATCGCCGTCTTTGGCCGTTCTCCCCTTTTCCACCAGTGCTAAATCTCCCGGCATGATTCCCGCTTCTATCATAGAATCTCCGCTGACCTTCAGAAGAAAGGTGGCTTCCTTGTTTTCAATCAAATATTCATCCAGGCTCATGGTGTCCACCAGCTCTTCTTCGGCCGGGGAGGGAAAACCGGCCTCCACCGTTCCCAAAACGCTCACTTGATTGAAAAGCCTTCCCGGAAGGATTTTTCCCTGCCCGTCCCGCTCTATAATTTCCGCTTCTTTCAGCTTTTCCGCCCACCGGTAAGCCGAGTTCTTGGACTTCAATCTCAACAAATCCGCCAACTCCTTGAAACTGGGCATTCTTTTCTTTTTTCGGTAAAAATTTTCCAGTTTGAATATTTTCTGCTTAAATTCGTTCATTTTTGTAGTTTATAATTTTCTTTAAACCTTGAAATTTTTTATAAAAAATTGGCCGCTGATATTTAGAAATGTATTATGAAAGAGGTATTATGAAATCACTGAAGAATGAATTATTTTAAGATTTTGTCATCCTGATGAAAATCAGGATCTCCCTGAACAAGCCATTTTTGTAAATTCATAGATTCTGAATCCCGCCAGAGGCGGACACAGCAAGTTCAGAATGACATTCTTCGGTGATTTCATTCCTATGCGCTAAATTATATTGAACGTTCGTTCTAGTGTCAATACATATTTTTCTTGATTAAAATTATTTATCTGCTAGCATAAAGAAAAAAGGAGGTTACTATGAAAGATTTTTACTTTCCCTTGGTCAACGACTGGGGAGATTTGGTTGTTTTGGCAATGCTGTTTTTGATTTTTTTTGTGATTTCTTTTGTCCGCCGGGGCGAGAAAAAAGAGCTCCGCAAAGAAGGCACTGACTTAGGAAGCAGTAAAGAACTAAATATCCACTCAAGTAATGTGGACATTTGAAAAAGGCCCCTCTCTTAATCAAGAGAGGGGCCTTAAGCGCATGCTTTCAACGATGCCAGTTCGAATTTTTTAATCTTCCCTTGCCGGCTTCTGCCCGGCCGCCGGTGTTTCTTATCAGGTAAGCTTCAAAGACATTTTCATCAACTTTTCTTCCGGCGGTTATGATATATTCGCCCTCCACGAGCATTACCTTGGGATGAATCTTGGTCCGCTCAGAATAAAGAACTTCCCACTGCCGGCTATTAAAGCTCATTAATTTTAATTTTTTGTCTCCCGCCAACAATATCTCTCCGGCAAGAAAACCTTTTTCAACCGAATAATTCCCCGGGTATTTTTTCTCCACAAAGTTCTTCTGGAGAGGAATTTTATGAGCCAGTCTTCCCTCAAACTTCCTATCAAAATTAAAAGCGTGTATCAACCCCGCTAACAAAGCGACTGAAATAAGAATTACCGCCCCCACGAAAAATTTATTGTAGCGATATCCTTTTTTGGTTTTTCTGATAGTCATCCATCCGAAAACTATAAAAGTCAAGAAAAATAAAAGGAAGAAATAAGGGAAGTTGCTTAGAATGAACATAAGATATCCTCCGGCGCCGATAAAGTTCAGTAACGCCGGATGAAAATCAAAAAAATTCAAAAACAGCAAAGAACCAAAAACGGCTCCAGCAAAAATTAAAACCGCCCACAGAAGCCAGAAAAAACCATTGCCGGCATAGAATTTCCACTTGGGCCTCGGCGTTATTTCCTCCTGCGAGATTTTGTTAATAATTTTTTTTGCTTGATCGTTTTTCTTCATAAGTTTATTATATTGTAACTAATACTGAGCGCGTATCTACCAATAACAAAAGCCCGGGAATGTGTGTTATGCGCAACATCAATTATAGGGTAATGTTTCTTTTTTCGGCCTCCTTTTGCATCAGTTTTTTCCCCCTGTTTATCAAAGCTGCCACCGTTCCTTTCGGTTTTTTTAGAATATCCATCATTTCATCATAGCTTTTTTCTTCTAAAAACTTCAAAATAATCGCTTCTCTATACTTTACGGGCAACCCGGAAATAATTTTCATTATTTCGGCGCGGGCTTCCTTTCCTTGAATGTCCTTTTCGATGTTTATTTCGGAACCGGTTAACTTGAGTATTTCAGAAGCATCATAGCTTATATTCTGTGGCCTGGCCTGTTTTTTCCTTATCTGATCAACCACTTCGTTTCTTGTTATTCTATAAATCCAAGAAGAAAATTTCATTGAAGAATCAAAGTCGTTTATGTTTTTATAAACTTTTATAAAAACATTCTGCAAGATATCCTCGGCATCCTCATCACCGAAATAGGATACTTTCTTGATAAAATAAAACAGTCGATCCCAGTATCGATTAATCAGCCCTTCCAAATTTTCGGGAGAATTTTTTATCAGATCCGCCAACTCTTCATCCCCCATGGGATTTTTTCCGCTTTCCATGAAAAAAATAAATATTTATTTTTCATTTAATCCGGGAATTGCATTATTGAATTTCTTCCTTTGTCAGCTTATTCAATTCAAATGCAATCGTGTAATTCCTAAAGTTAATACGGCATTAGAACAAATAATTTGCAAATATTTCCTTAAAATTAGGAATTACGCGATTATTCTCTGGCAATGCCGAGAGCAAAGCAAGGTTTGGTTTTATGCGCACTTGCCGTTCAGGCTTGTTAAGATATTTTTAATAGAAAACCCTTTTTGCTTCTAAAATATTTTTTCGAGCGAATGCAAAAACCAAACCTTGCTTTGCTCTCTTTTTTTAGGCAATAAAGAGGCAAGTGTGTAATTCCTAAAAATAATAAAACAGCCGGCCAGCTGTTTTTTGATATCTATAAATTAAGTTTCCCGCGCTAAGCTGCGCCTAGTTTCAAACGGCTGAGCAGGCAGGCGTAAAGACTTTGGAGTCCCTGTGCAAAAATTAAGAAAAAATTACAGCTTGCCTCTGCGAATAATAATGGATATTACCAAGCCCAAGCCCAGAACTCCGGCTATCATAAAACCGAAAAAACCGAAAACCGGATAGCCGAAAAGAAAAGGGCCTTTGTCTATTGTCATCACAAAAGAAGAGCCAACAATAAGAGCGGCCGTTATTAAGCCGAAGGTAATTCGGTTGCTTGCCCTGTCGATCACCAATGTCAAATCTTCCAGATGTTCGTGCTTAAATCCGATACTCAACTTTCCCTCTCTCAGTCCCTTGGAGAGAAGATAAAGCTCCTGGGGAGTTTTTCCCAAAAGATCCAGGGCTTCGCTCCCCAGCGCTGAGCTTTTTCGAAAAAGCTCCTTCAGGGAAAATTTCTTCTTCAGCAAATCCTTGGCGTAAGGCTCTGTGTAAGAAACCATGTTAAACTTGGGATTGAGCCTCCGGCAAATTCCCTCTACATTGATAACCGCTTTGGTCAGCAACGCAAAGCTGGCAGGCGCTTTTATCTCATAACGCACCATAATTTCTATCAACTCTTCCAGCAATCTCCCCAGGTGGATTTTTCTGGACTCCATTCCATAATATTTATCCAGAAATCCCTTTAATTCCTGTCTAAGAGATTGCGACTCCTCCAAAGGATCCATTATTTCCATGTCTTTCCAAATGCGGATAATCCTCCCTACATCCCTCTGAGTAATGGCCACCAGCATATCGGCCAAATAGTCTTTGATTTTGTCTTCCAGGTGGCCGACTATTCCAAAATCCAAAAAAGCTATCCGCCCGTTTTTCATCACAAATATATTACCCGGATGGGGATCTCCGTGGAAATAGCCGTCTTGGAAAATTTGCTTGAGTACAGAGTTGGTTAGCCTGGAAGCTATGGTTTTTTTGTTATACTCTTGATTTTGAGAATCGATAACTTTATTAATCTTCTTTCCTTCCACCAATTCCATGGTCAAAATTTTCTCGGTGGTAAATTTCCAAAAAACCTTGGGAACAAACATCATTTCATTGCCCGAGAAATTCTTTCTAAAACCTTCTATATTATGGGCCTCCCTCACAAAATCAAGTTCCTGCCTGATAACTTGAGAGAATTCCTTAACCAAGTCAGTAGGCTGATAAATCCGGCTCCACCTCATTCTCTTTTCAACAAACTGAGCTAAGCGATTTAGAATAGAGATGTCCGTTTCAATGGTATTTCTAATGCCGGGCCGCTGCACTTTTACGGCGAGCTTGGAACCGTCGGCCGATTTGGCTTCATGAACTTGGCTCAAAGAAGCCGCCGCTATCGGTTTTTTATTGAATTCCGCAAAAACTTCTTCCACCTCTTTTCCAAACTCTCTATGAATTTGCTCTCTGACTTCTTCATAAGAAAACGGAGGAACCGCATCTTGCAGATTGGTTAATTCATCCGTGTACTCCGCCGGCAAAACATCCGGCCTGGCGCTGAGAATTTGCCCCAGCTTGATAAATGTCGGCCCCAGCTCCTCCAGAGCCACCCTTAGCCTCTTGGGCGGTTTCATCTGAAGCACCTCCTTGGAACCTTTCTCCGATTTTATTTTTCTCTCGCTTACGCCGAGGATTTTACCCGTCGATTTCGTATTGAATATATAACCAAAACCAAACCTTGCTAGTACAAGAATTATTTCTTTGGCTCTTTTAAAGTTTTGATACTTGCGGTTTAAATTCCACATTTTTTCCTTCTTTTAGCTTTAGGGAGAAGCCGTGGCTTTTTATTGCTTGTTGGCGCTTCGCTTGCCGGAGGCGGACTTGCTTGAAGCGGACTTTTTCGTTTTTTTGGCCATTTCTTCAACCTTTTTTTTCAGTTCGTCAAATTCTTTCCGAGTGGGAATATTCATCTTTTTCAGAGCGTTGGAGAAAACCTTTTCATATTCCTGCTCCAAATCATCACGTCTGTCTTCGGCTTTTGTTAGCAAGTCATTGGCCATTTTCTCCGCCTCCTTCTGGGAAATGCCATACTTTTGAGCCGTTTCTTTAACCATTTCATCCAGCTTTTTCTTGGTCAAGGACACCAGTCCCAGTCCCGTCAAAAAAGTCCTCTTTATGTTGTTCGACATATTTTTAAATTAATTGTTAAACAAGAATCCAACTGTTCGGCAATTACTACACAAACAAAAATTTATATATTTCAACAAAGTTTCAGTATGACGTATTTTTGTTTGCTTTTATGTATGATAACACAATAGCAGGGTTATTCAAAACATTAAATAATAGCCGGCATTACAGGCTCTTAATTAACCTTGGGACCTTTCAGGAAAAGACTGTTTTGTATGTATTCAAGGGTGATGTATTATGAAGCAAGTATTATGTATCATGCTTTTCCTGAAATCGAACAAATAGCAAAAAACAACACACCTTGAAGGTGTGTTGAGCAGCAGGTACGTCAAGCGACATAAATTAAGCTTCGCACATTTAGCATCCCGCGTAAATCTGCGCTTGCCCCGTTGCTACGAAGTAGTTTTACGGGGTTGTAATCCGCGTGAAATCAGCGGTGTATAGGATTTTTTGAAATTCCTATACAAGAACTTATGAAAGATAATTTTTCCGGAACTGTTTCCACAAAAAAACATACTTTGGTACGTACCAAAGTATGTTTTTTATTGGTGACCCCACGGGGAATCGAACCCCGGTTTTCAGGATGAAAACCTGATGTCCTAACCACTAGACGATGGGGCCGGCAGACAACAATTAACAGTTGACAATTAACAATTAACTTTTGATCAACACCAAAGAAAGTAACATGGAATTTGATTTTAGGCAAGACTTTGTAAGGGAGGTGGGAGATGGGAATTGGTCATTTTCGGCACTACCGGAATGCATTCGCGTAATTGCTGTTAAGCATGCCCAGGGGAAAAGTTTACCCATAAATTGTCCAGGGAACTGAATTTTTGTGTCTTATTCATGCTTAAATCAATAAAAGCAACAAATTTGCGCTTCATGTAAAACTCAAATAGATTTCCTCTATGATGGTAAAAAACGCTCTTGACATATTCTCAAAGAAATTTAAAATGATATTAGGTTTTAATGATTAAATATAAATACAAAGATTTTCGGTTAAGCCGATAACAAATATAAATGAAAATCAAAAAAAACTACTACTGTATTGTCGATGAAAACAACAAGCCTGATTTCAGATTCCTCTTCGAGTCCGAAGAGGACGCTCGAAAGAAAATAAATAAGATTAAAAACTCCACCAGGGGTCAAACCATCCTGCTTGGCAAGAACAAGAAGGATTTTTTTGTAGATGGTATCAGAAAAGATTTTGTTAACCCCAATAAAAAGCTTCACATCAAGAGGGGCTGCTGGTCCAAGTTGAGAATCAAAAAACTCAGCTTGCTGGAAAACGTCAGTCCGGAAAATTTCTTTGAATTGGTGGTAAAATCCAAGGAAAACAAGTTCGCCTATGAAAAACAGGAGGCCAGAGAATTAAATGTCTCAGTCAAAAAACCTGATTTGCGTTTCCCCGATTATTGGAAAAACTTCTTTGACGTAAAGAATTTTAGCTGGGAAAACTCCTTCCTGAGAAGCAAGGGTTTTGCTTTCGGAGTAATGCTAATGTTTTTTCTTACCGCTTCCTCTGTTTTAATGATCCAGAAAAACGCCAGCGAAGAAGTGGCCTATAAAATAGCCAAAGCGCAATCGGAGGCTATCAAAAAAACCGCTCAGGTGAAACAAGCTAAAGTTTTAGGCGAAGCCGAAGAAAACAATGCGGCTGAAAAAGAAGCCGAATTAAATAATTTCGTTTTAAACACCCTGAAGCGCTTTGAGGAAGTAAAACAAGAAGAGCTGGAGGGAGAGATCAACAAGATGGTTGCCGGAACCCCTATGGAAAAAATGACGCCTTATATTGCCCAGAAAGACAGGAGAGTAGCCGCCTTTATTGTTGCCATCGCCAAAAAAGAAAGCAACTGGGGCAAAAGAGTCCCGGTCTTGAACGGCCAAGATTGCTATAATTATTGGGGATACAGAGGCATCAGGGAAAGAATGGGAACCGGAGGACACACTTGCTTTGACAGTCGCAAGGACGCTGTTGATACGGTAGCGGGAAGACTAAAGGACCTTGTAGAAGCTGATATAGATACTCCCGAAGAGATGGTCATCTGGAAATGCGGATCCACTTGCGAAGGACACTCCGACTACAGCGTGAGGAAATGGATCAACGATGTGGAAATGTATTTTGAAAAATTGGAAGATAACAAAAACAAGGCATAATTAAGTTTTTCAATGCTGTAAAACAAAAATTTACATAAAAAACTCCGCCATTTAGGCGGAGTTTTTGTTATTGCAAAGATTAGGATAAAAGCGAGCGTTTCTAAAAAAAATAATCGGGACTTAGCCTTTTTATTCAAAATATTTCCAAGACACCCCCAGGAGATTGGACTTTCTGTTAAGTTCAGTAAAATCCCAATCATAATCCAAATAATTGCCAAAAAAGAGGTTTTTTTGAGACATAGCAAAGGCTTCTTTTATAAATTCCCGGTGATAGGACATTCCTCCTCCAATTACTACCTTGGCCGGATCGAATATGGTTAGCAGATTGGCAATGCCCACTCCTAAAATTTCCCTTCCTTCACTCACAACAGCACTGGCATCTTCATCCTCTTTTGCTCGCTTGAAAATCTCTTGAGCCCTGAACTGAGAACCGGTTTTTTTGTAATACCTTTTTTCTATCCCCCCGCCACTGCATATCGACTCCCAATCTTGCCACTCATTTTCAAAAAACATTTTCTGGTGGCCTACTTCCGTAGCAAAGCCTTTTTCTCCCTCCAAAACTTTACCGTTAACACCGACATACCCGCCTCCGATTCCGGTGCCTATTACCAAAGTCAACAAAGAAGAGGCTTCCCTACCCTGGCCAAAATGATATTCCCCCAAAGCGAAAGATTTGCCATCATTCTCCACTTGGACTTGGAATCCTTCGGACTTGAGAAATTCAAAATCAAAAAACTCCCGGCCATAATAATTTTCAGCGCTGTAAATTCTTGATTTCTCCTCATCGACTGGCCGGGCAGTAGAAACAGCAACTTTATCTGAATTATGTTTCTTTTTTTGTTTCTGGCAATACTGGAGAAACAATTGAGTTACCTCTTCCGTTGCTACGGGATTCTTGATAGTCTCAAACTCCAAGAATTCAAAGGATTTATTGTCCGGATTTATTTGTGCCACCGCTTTAGAAATGTTAGTGCCTCCGACATCGAAGCAGATAATTTTCATAATTTTTGAATTAATTGAATTTTGAATACTCCTTAAAATCAATATTATAATCCCCAAGAGCTCCTTATTATTCTAGATTTTAGCTTCAAAATTCAGCTGAACAGCCCTTTAACCTTGTCCAGGATTTCAAAATTGATAAAATCCCTGGCCGTAACCAGAATCATAAGACCTATCAGGAAGAAAAAGCCAACGGTGTGGACCAAGCCTTCCACTTTCTGACTGACGGGGCTGCCCTTTATTTTCTCTATTGCCAAGAACAGAATTCTTCCGCCGTCAAGAGCCGGAATCGGCAAGAGATTGATTATGCCGAGGTTGACCGACAAAAGCGCTGTAAATTGCAAAATGTGAGCTATTCCCAGTTTGGTCATTTTCCCCGTTAATACGGCTATGCCCACTGGGCCGGCCACGTCCGATCCCACCGGCTCAGAGATAAAAATTTTAACAATAAGATCTACTAAAAATACAATAATAGTTACTATCAAGGAAAAGGTTGTCTTGATTCCCATCCAAACAGATTCAAAAAATCCATGTTTAACAAAATCCGTTCTGACTAATTGAACACCCAGCAAGCCCTCGTTTTCCGGAGCTTGCTCCCTTATTTGTGTTGACACCGAAACAATTCCCTCTCCAGGCCTCTTCAGTTTAAGATCCACCTTTTGGCCGGCGTTTTCTTTTATTAATTCTTGAAGCCTGCCTACTTTTTTAATGTCGTCATAACTCTTGCCCTGGGCGGTAGTTAAGGAAATTACCTCGTCTCCCATTTCTATCCCCAGCTCATCAGCCGGAGTGCCGTCCATCACTCTTGCTATTTGAACCTTGGGATCTCTGGCTTCCATTTCATCCGTGATAGACTCGGGAAGCCCCAGCTGAAAAGCGAAAGCAAATAACACCATGGCTAAAACAAAATTCATCCCCACTCCGGCAAAAAGAATCTTAAATCTTTTCCAGGCCGACTGATTGACAAAGCTCTTGGGATCTCCTTGAGACTCCTCCTCACTCTCCCCTCTTATTTTTACAAATCCGCCAAGCGGAATTAGATTAATGGAATAGACTGTCTCATCTTTGTCTTTTTCTTCCTCGCTGATAGTCTTATTGCCAAAGATAAAGCGCCTTTTTCCTTTTTTATCCTTATAAATCCCCACCAGCCTGGGAGGAAAACCAAAACCGAATTCTTCCGAAGGCACCCCGTTTCTTTTGGCCACCAAAAAATGCCCGGCTTCATGAACCAAGACCAAAAGACCTAAAATTAATATGAATACAATAATCGTTAACGCCATTTAATAATTTAAGGATAAAAAAATAACTCAAAACTTAAAACTAACACTCCAAAAATTTTTAGATTTAACGCAAATAATCCTAATTTATTTAGAATAATTAGGGCAATTAGAATAATTAGAATAATTTACCTCTAAATCCCATAGATTGAATAGTTAAACGGTCTTAATCTCTTCCTCTTTCTTCTTCTCGATTTCTTCAATTTTTTGATTATATTCATCTACAATTTCCTGAAGGCTTTCTTTGATAGAATATTTCTCGTCTTCAGAAATTTCGCCTTCCTTTTCTTTTTCTTGAGCTTCATCCCAAAAGTTTTCCCGAATTTTTCTCACCCTGATTCTGGCTTCTTCCGTTTTATGCCCCAACATTTTTACCATTTCGTTCCTTCGTTCCTCGGTCATAGCCGGCATGTTAATCCTTATCACCTTTCCATCGTTGGTTGGATTAAGTCCCAAGTCGGACTCTTTTACAGCCTTCTCCACGCTGGCTAGCAAGTTTTTGTCCCAGGGGGTTATTTCAATAGTCTTGGCATCGGGAACATTTATTGTAGCTAAGTGAAGTAAAGGCGTCCTCACACCGAAATAATCCACTTTCACATCCTCAACCAAGCCGGAATTGGCTCTGCCGGTTTTTATTTTTTGAATATTTTTTTTAAACTCTTCAATCGCCTGTTCCAGCTCGGGCCTTAATTTTTCCACTTCTTTATTTTTTACGCTCATAAGATAAATTAATTTTTATATTGTTAATTCATGGGAGGCAGAAGATTGAATCCGCTTCCCCGGCTTCTTGTTCCCAAGTACAGAGTAGAAGGATTGCCCGAATCGGGCTGAATAATGTCCAAGGAAGTATTGATGTCGAATTGAATAGGGGTCCAGGTGTCTCCCCTGTTGGTCGATTTATAAAATGCCTTGCCCGAAGCGTAATAAATTTCCGAGGGCCTGGCGGGATTGACTGCCAATCCAAAGGAAACCAGCTCTTCCGGCTTGGTAAGCGTATTAATGATTTCCCAATTTTCACCCCTGTCATTACTCCTTTGCAGTCCATCCGGGGTACTGGCGTAAACCACGCCCTCTCCTTCCGGGCTTGCCACGACATTATAAATATTGTTCTTCTCTAAAATTTTATCAAATTCCTCTCCTCTGTTTTCAGTTTTCAGCAACCCGGAAGAATTAGTGGCCAAATACATAACCTCGGAGTTTATTTTATCGAATTCAAACTTTCTCACATAACCATCGATCCACTCCAAATTTTTCCAACTGCTTCCTTCGTCAACAGTCTTGAATATGCCGCCTTTGGTGTTGCTTATATAGATTACTTCATCATTGCCCGGCGCAACTGCCAAAGCCGTAACAAAAGAACCCTCATTTTTTTCCGTGTATATTTCTTCCCAATTTTCTCCTTCATCGCCGGATTTCAGCACTTTCCCTCTTCCTCCTCTGATAGCCGCAATATAAATCACCTTCCCCGAAGATGTTTTTTTTATTTCGGTTACCCTGTTAAAACCGGAGTTATCTTTCAGCCAGGTTTCTCCGCCATCTCTGGTCAAATAAAGTCCACTTGATTCCGTCCCCGCAAAAACTTGCCCGGGGATTCCTTTATCAACTTCCAGCGATATAATGTTTTTGCCAATCAAGTTTACCTCTTCTTCATCGCCCGAGAAATCTTCAAAACTGTTGCCCGAATCAGTAGATTTATAAAATCCCCCCTCCGGCTTGCCCAGACTGCATCCGGACAAAAAAGTTAAGGCGAAACAGAAAAATAATAAAAAGATAATCCGGCTTAGTCCTTTTTTCATTTTTTGTTTTTAAAAATTAATATGATAAATAGGTACCGGCAGGGGACTCGTCTCTACTATTTTTCTTATTATTTTTTTCCAGGCTTTTCCAAGGCTAAGCCTGGAAAAAATCAATTCTGTTTTCTGCCGGCAAACACTACTCCAGCTCTGCTTCTGTCTCAATTTTTTCTCCATTTCTTATAATCTCCAGGGAAATTTTATCGCCCGGCTCATGGGAAGATATAATCTCCGCCAGCGGATTTTGCAGATTCACCTCTTTTCCCCCCGCTTTGGTAATAATATCTCCGATCAATATGCCGGCTTTATCAGCGGGAGAGCCCGTCATGACAGCCAAGCCTTGCTGACCGGAAAAAGAATAAACCAGCGCCCCGCTGTTTACGGGAAGACTGTTCAAAAGAGCTATCTCCCGGTTTATCGAAAGGTAATAGAGGCCCAGCGTCGGCCTTTGCAAATCGCCGGTTTGAATAATGCCGTCGATTATCGGCTTTATCTGGTTGATGGGCATAACAAATCCCCTGTATTGGCCATCCTTTTCCACTGCATTGGCTATGCCGACGACATCTCCGTTGAAATCCATCACCGGGCCTCCGATATTTTTTTGATCTATTTTCGCGTTTACAAGCAAAGCTCCTTCCATCTTCTCGGAAGAGGAAAGTTCTGAATTCAGCAGAGTGAAGGTTTTATCCCTTTCTTGAATCACTCCGGAAGAAAAGGTGTTTTGATATTCTCCTCCAGCATTTCCACAAACAACAGCTTTTTCTCCCATCTCCAATTTTTCGGAATCTCCGAGTGCTGGGATGGGAAGATTGTCGGCATCTATCTTGTAAAAAACAAGGTTGCTATACGGATCAACGGCCTTCAACTCGGCTTGGTATTCCTTGCCGTTTTTCGCTAATACCCTGTGTTGGTAATCGCTTTCTTGAATTGATTTTTCAACTTCCCGCTTAGATAACTCCTCTTGTTCTTTAATCAAATCATCCATAACACTAACAATCAGACCGTCCCCCGTCAAAATCAAACCGGTTTTGATGTTTTTTTGGATATCCTCGCTTGATCGAATCCTGTTTTTGAAGATGTTGCTTTTTTCGTTGGAACCATCTTCTTTGAAAGTTATTACACTAACCACCGAAGGCAAGACGCCTTGAGCAATATTGGATACTGAATAGTCCTCTTGAACTCTAACTTGCTCTGTTTTTCTTATAATAGTTACCTGCTCGTTAGCTTTTTTGAATAAATCATACTTTTGCAGGGATTCAAAGCCGGAAAGCCAGGGCATCACAAATCTTTCTCCAAAAACGCCGGCCAGCCCTCCCAATACAAAAATAACGATTATAATAAGAAAGTATTTAACCAGCTTGCAGAACTTTTTAAACATGGTTTTTTATCACTGATTTAGAATAAGCTTCCACCAATTGACGCGGGAAACAGGAATTAAACCACCAAATGCCATTGAGCGCTCAACAATATTCCGGCTAAAAGCAAAGCGCCTAGGGACAAATTAAAAGCGATTCTTTTGCCGGACAACTCCCCCCTTAAATAAACTCTCGCCAAATCCCACAACTCATAAAAAATTATAAGCCCGGATGCCCCTAATGTCAAATAACTGAAGGGCCAAAAAATAATTCCCCACAGCAATTGAGAAATTGAAAAAGACAAAACCAGAGAAAGAAAAATAACCGAGACAAAGCTTAGATTTTCTTTCCGACAGCAAATAGAGCCTTTTCTCGCGCCTTTAAAGGCAGCTTTCTTCTCCCTTTTTTTTCTATCCAGCACGCATATAAAAAAGGAGGGCAAACTAATAAAAAAAACGGCAGCCAAAAGAAACAACATCATAATCCAGTTTTCAATTTGATAATTCAAAAACCAAGCAAAAGCCGAAGTCAGCCAAAAAAAAGCCGTTGCTATGGTAGCTAGATTCACCATCCCCAAGGCTGTTTGGTCGCAGCTGTAATATCTCAATCTATACCCTCCCAAGATGGTTAAATAATATGTTGCGGAGGACAAAATTATAAATATCTGCTGCTCCCAAAAATGATCAACAAAAAAAAGCAGCGTTAGCGCTCCAAAACTCAAAAAGAAGGGCAGCGCCACGAAGCGGGGCTTTTTGGTAAGAGGCCAAATAATTAAAACAGTGAAAATGATCAAAAACCAAGCCGCCACATCCATCCAATAATACCTCAAGACAAGCGCTTCAAGGGCTAAAAAAAAGACTAGCGTATAAATCAAAGGCTGAAAATAAAAAAGCATGGAGAATTATATCATGTTAACATATTATCATTTTAACATTTTAACATGTTATCATATTATCATGTTATCATTTTAACATTTTAACATGTTATCGAAGCTACTGAAGAATATAGAAATCTCCTTGAAACGTCATTCTGATGAAAATCAGAATCTCCTTGAATAAGCCATTTTTGCAAATTTATAGATTCTGAATCCCGTCAAAGCCGGACACAGCCCGTCAAAGCCGGGTAAACAAGTTCAGGATGACATTCTTCAGTGGTTTCATTATCATTTTAACATGTTATCATGTTAACATGTTAACATTTTAGAAAAGGAGGTTTCTCAGAAAAATTATTAAAATCCCTGATAAAAATGAATCATCATTTGGCCAGTATAGTTTTCTTGTACACTTCCAAGTTGTCCAGCGCCACTCCGGCTCCTTTGGCTACGCACAAAAGAGGATCATCGGCCGGGTAGCAAGGAACGCCGGTCATCCTGGTTATGTATTGGTCCAAATTTCTCAACAAAGCGCCGCCGCCGGAAAGAACCATGCCCTTATCCATCACATCGGCCGCCAGCTCCGGAGGAGTTTCCTGCAAAACCTTTTTCACCGCCTCCACGATTTCCTTTAACTCTTCCTGAATGGCTTCGGTGACTTCATTGGAAGATATTCTAATATTCCTGGGAAGGCCGCCCATTAAATCCCTGCCCCTAACTTCAATGTATTTTTCATTCACTTGAGGTATAGCGCTGCCTACCGCCACCTTGATTTCCTCGGCAGTTCTTTCCCCCACGGCCAATCCGTTCCTTTTTTTAATATAATTGGCTATGGCATTGTCAATTTTATTCCCTCCCACTCTCGCGCTGCAGGAAGAAACCACTCCTCCGAGAGAAATAATGGCGACTTCGGAAGTGCCACCTCCTATGTCGATTATCATATTGCCGGAAGGACTGTTTACCGGTATGCCCGCTCCAATAGCCGCTAACACAGGCTCTTTCACTACGTAGGCGTTCTTGGCTCCTGCCTTGTTGGTCGCTTCCACCACCGCTCTCCGTTCGGTGGAAGTAACTCCGGCGGGAATTGAAACCAAAATATCGGGCCTTATCAATCTAATCCTGGGACTAACTTTATTGACAAAATACCTTATCATGGCCTCCGTCACCTTGTAGTCGGCAATCACCCCGTCCTTCAACGGCCGGTGAGCAACAATGGTCTCAGGAGTTCTTCCGATCATCTCTTTGGCTTCATTTCCCACCGCCAAAACTTTGTAGTCATTAACGCTCACAGCCACCACCGAGGGTTCATTTATTATAATTCCTTTTTTGGGAACAAAAACAAGAGTATTGGCAGTTCCCAAGTCAATACCCACCTTGCTTAAAAAAAATTTGGAAAAATTTTTCATTTATTTGAAATTTATTCTAAAAATTTTTTTTGCAACCCAAACATTTTTTTTCCGTGATTAAAGCCATACACGTGTAAAAGACTGTGAATAAGCACTTCTTCCAACTCCGCCTCGAAGGATTTTCCGCTGTTGCAAGCGTTTTCTTTTATCGCTTCCGGCGCCAAGACAACCTCGCCCTCCACGCTTCTCTTGTCTTTATTATAACAAAAAGACAAAACATCGGTAGGCCCGCTTTTTTTTCTATAACTTTCATTCAATCTTGCAATTTCGTCTTTGCCGACCAGGGCAACGCTTAAAGAAAAACTCAAATCCTCCCGTGATTTTTCTTCTTTCAATAGAAACTCTATCCCTTTTTTCAGGGATTCTTTTATAAATTTTTCCGCCTTGTACCCTTTGGTTTTGTCGATTATGTCAATGTTATGCATATACACTAAACGACTGCGAAATTTATCCTTGAAATTCAAAAAGGATAAACGCTCGCAGCCGCAAAGTTAATTCTTCCAAAACGATTATTGAAGAAGTTTTTGGGCTATTTCTCGAACCTTTCCCCCGTCGGCGGCGCCCTTCAGCTCTTGCATGGCTCTGCCCATAACTTTCCCCAAATCAGACGGCCCGGAAGCCCCCTGTTCCTCTATAATGGCTTTAACTTTTTCTTCCACTGCTTCGCTGCTCATTTGCTCGGGCAAATATTCCTTGATAAATTCCGCTTCTTTTTGCTCTTTTTCAGCCAAGTCGTTTCTGCCCCCATTTTGGTATTGATCAACAGCGTCCTCTCTTTGCTTTAAAGCCTTTTTGACAACGCCAATGGTTTCTTCATCGCTCAGGCCTTCCTCTCTCTTCCCCAGCTCTATTTCCTTATTTTTAATTTCGGAATTTAAGCTCGACAAAACAGCTTTTCTCTCTTTTTCTCCCTGGCGAAAAGCTTCCTTGAAATCTTCCACTATTTTATCTTTGATTTTCATATTTTTAAAATACAGATATTGAACAAGATTTAAATACTGTTGCTTCGCAGGCCCTATTTGAGATCGCTGGAGATTCTTTTTTTAATATCTTTGAATTTCTCCTCGTCAAATGTTCCTTTTTTCCTCAGCTTATCAGCCTCTTCTCTGACTTTGCTTCGATAAATCGCGTCTTCCTTCTTTTGTCTCTTGTTCTTTTTCTTGTCCATATATCGAGTCCTGCGGGCTTTTAATAAAACCCCGCTTTCCTGCATTCTTCTGGAAAACCTTCTGATGAGGCTTTCGGATGTCTCTTTATCCTTTTTTTTGACTTCCACCATAACTCAACCTCCCTTCTAATTAATATAGTTATTAACTTAAATTGCTCATTCTTATTCAACCTTGAAATTTTTCAGGAAAAAACTCATTCGCACATATTTAGATATGTATTATGAAGCAAGTATTATGTATCCTGCTTTTTCAAAAATAAATAAAAAGCAAAAAATATAATCAAACGCTAACCCGCCAAAAAATTAATTTGCAATTTTTAATTTTAAACTTAAATTGATTGGCTCGTCTGTTGAAAATTTCTAATTGAAAACCACGCCTTATCCCATATCAACCGGCTCAATACCCTCTCTTAATTTAGCTCCTCCAAGCAAGTGCAAGTGAATGTGGGGTATTTCCTGGCCGCCGTGTTTTCCCGTTCTTATTAGAAGTTTATACCCATTTTTGTCAATTCCCTTTTCTTGAGCTATCTTCCTGGCAACCATTATCAGACGGCCCATAAGTTTCTCATTTTCTTCGTTTTCTGTCAAGTCATTCACGGATTCAATGTGTTTTTTGGGTATAATCAAAACATGGACCGGAGCTATGGGATAAGCATCCGGAAACGCGATTGCCTTATCATCTTCAAAGACAATTTCGGCCGGTATTTCTTTGTCTCTTATTTTGCAAAAAATGCACTCTTTTTCTTTTTTCATAAATAAATTCAATACAACTGTTTACGTTTTCATTTTAATTTAAACGCGAAGCAATGATCAATTGACAATTAATAGCGTTGTTGGTTCCCAATAGATTAAAAGTTAAATCTTTGAAAAATATTGTCTAAATAGGGGCTGCTGATTTTTGAAAAAAATCTGCTGCTCCCGTTCTGCGGGAAAAAATTATTTTAATCAAAATCCCACAAATAAGGCAAAATAATTTTTCCCACCGCTTTAAAGATATAAATATTTTACCTTATTTGCCCCGCATTGCGGGGCAGGCCCTAAATAGATTCCTTCTTTATCTTGTCCAGCTTTTTCTTCACATCGTCCACTACTTTTTTAAAATCGATCACTTCTTGGCTGCCGCTTTTCATGTCTTTAATGATAACCGTCTCATCAAGAGCCTCCCTCTGGCCTATTATAAGCACTATATTCACTCCCCGGCGATCAGCTCTCTTGAGCTGGGCTCTTAAATTGCCCTTTCCAAAGCTTTCCGCCACCGTAATCCCCGCCTTTTCCAAATCCTGAAAAATGCGCAAGCTTTTCATTTTTGCCATATCTCCCAATTGAGCCAGAAAAACTTTCGGCTTCGGCTGTTCATACCCCCGCACATCCTTGTCTTTCATCTCTTCCGCTATTCTGTCCATTCCGGCGGCAAAGCCTACAGCGGGAGTCTTTTTTCCTCCCAATTTTTCCACCAGGTAGTCATACCTTCCGCCGCCTCCCAGAGATCCTTTCCCTTCCTCATCCCCCTCCGGCCAAATCTCAAAAACGGTTTTGGTGTAATAATCCAGCCCGCGAACCAATTTGGGGTTGATTTCATAAGAAACCTTGATTTCATCAAGACACTCCAATAGATAAGTAAAATGGTTTTTGCACTCTTTGCACAAATGGTCGATCGACTGGGGAGCTTGAGCCAGAACCTGGACGCATTTCTCCTCTTTGCAATCCAATATTCTCAAAGGATTGCTTCTAAGCCTTTTCTTGCAGTCCATGCAGAGAGACTGCTTTCTGTTTTTTAAGTAGGTTATCAATAATTCATTGTAATTGGGGCGACATTCCCGACAGCCGATGCTGTTTAACTGCAAAGAGCATCTTCTTATTCCAATAGCGTTCAACAGTCTCAGGGATAGCTGAATAATTTGAGCATCCAATATTGGGTCTTTCTCTCCGAGAGCTTCAAAGCCGAACTGATAAAATTCCCTGTAACGGCCTTTTTGGGGACGATCGTGCCTGTACATGGATCCAATATAATAAAGTTTCACCGGTTTGACTCTGGTCCTCATTCCGTGCTGAATATAGGCTCTGACAACACTGGGGGTTCCTTCCGGACGCAGGCTTACATCATCTCCGCCTTGAGTTTTGAACTTGTACATTTCTTTTTCCACAATATCCGTATCGCTACCGGTAGTCCTTTCAAACAGCTCCCTGTACTCCACCAAGGGCGTGTCTATCCTGTGATAATTATAGTCATAAGCCACCTTGTCTACCATCTTCCTAATCTTGTTCCAATAGGGCTGATTTTCCGGCAATAAATCTCTCATTCCTCTTACGGAAGAAAATAAGGCTTTCTTTTCGCTCTTTTCGCTTTCCAGTTCCTCTTTTTTTTTCGGTTGGGATTTTTTTTCCGGCATAAATTTAAATAAAAATAATTAAAAGATCTTTAAGCTGAAAATATTTCAAAACCTGAACAAATGGCGCTGCGCAGCCGGCTTTTCACGTCCAAACTCCATTTCCTTTCTTAAACATCCAAAATTTAAAAAACTTTGAAGTCGGTGAACGGCCAAGCCCTTAGGAAAACCTTGCCGATCACGTATTCCTTGGAGAGAGCTCCCCAGCGTCTGGAATCGCTGCTATGGCCTCGATTGTCTCCTAAAACCAAATACTCGTCGTCTTTCAAGTCATAAACACAGCTGCCGGAGCACTCCGTTTCCCCGAGCGCATCCTCAAGATATCGGGTTTCATCCAAAATTCCTCCGGTAGGGTTTTGCTTGTTATAGACAATCACATCACCGCCTTTGATTTCAATTTTTTCTCCGGGCAATCCTATGATTCTCTTTATAAAATACTCTTCCGGATTATCCGGATACCGAAAAACGGCCACTTCGCCCCTCTCGAATTCCTTGAAAGGAGTAACCGTAAAAAGCTCTTTTTCGCCAACAGCCACCTTGGTTTTTTTGTATCCGAACTCGTTAACTATCAAATATTCGCCGTCTTGAAAATTCGGCTCCATTGACTTGCCCTGAACAAAGAAAGGCTGGAACAAAAAGGTCCTGATGGGAATTATAATAACCAAGGATAAGATGATAATCTTGGCCAAATCAAAAACAAAAGAGAAGAATCCGCCTTCGCTCTCTTTTCTGTTTTGATTTTTTTCATCATATTCTCGTTCTGGATATTCTTCTTCCATGGCAATAAATTAAGCTTCACGCATTTAGCATCCCGCATAAATCTGCGCTTGCCCCGTTGCTGCGAAGTAGTTTTACGGGGTTGTAATCCGCGTGAAATCAGCGGGGTATAGGATTTTTTGAAATTCCTATACGATAAATTAGTCCTTCTTTAAAAAATATACCTAAAAACGCTTGCAGGCGAGACTGACAAACAAGCAAACACCCCGGCCGGCAACTCCCGCCTTTAATACATTCTAAACCAAAAAAAACTTCCAGTCAAAGCGACTTTCATATTAACATATTTAGGAATTACGCGATTACTCTCTGGCAATGCCGAGAGCAAAGCAAGGTTTGGTTTTATGCGCACTTGCCTTTCAGGCTTGTTAAGATATTTTTAATAGAAAACCCTTTTTGCTTCTAAAATATTTTTTCGATCGAATGCAAAAACCAAGCCTTGCTTTACTCTCTTTTTTTGGGCAATAAAGAGGCAAGCGCGTAATTCCTAATATTAACATTTTAACATTAGTCACTGGCCAATGAGTTCCGGCAACAAGGGACAAGCAGCAAGCAACTGATTTTTTCCTATTTGAAAATCCCGCAGTCATCCAGTCCTCTAATATTCACTCTTTTTTAACAATGAAACAATTTATTCGAAATTAAAATCCTTCTTTGCCGGCGATTTTTCTCAACTGATTTTCCAGTTCCCATTTTGTCCCTTCGTTGATAACCGTGTGATCGGCAATTGCTATTGGACCGCCTTTGCGGGTATTTTCAATCTCGCTCCAATCTCTTTCGGTGAATTCTTTCTTGTCCTTCATAGGGCGGTGATCTCTTTTCAGCAGCCTCTGATACCTAGTCTCCGGGGAAGCGTTGATGGCGATATTGATAAATCTATCCCCGTATTTTTTCTTTAGTATTTTATATTC
Organism: Candidatus Moraniibacteriota bacterium; assembly: GCA_034522495.1. Classification (GTDB taxonomy): domain Bacteria; phylum Patescibacteriota; class Minisyncoccia; order Moranbacterales; family DUUL01; genus JAXHLG01. Next base: position 1,256,045 of record JAXHLG010000002.1, read on the forward strand.
TTCCCAGCTGTAAAGGCTTTCCACTAAAACTATGTCCGTCTCTTTTAAATATTCTTCGATTTTAGGGAGAGAAAGCTCGGCGTAAGCTCCCATTCCATGCTTCTTTCTCAAGTCCTCTCTTACAATCCTTTCGTTATCATAATTAAGCCGCATACCGCGTCTTTCCAATTCCTCGAAAGTTATTTCCCCAAAATACACCTTGGGCAAATAATAATTTTTTTGCAGAAAATTTATAGCTTCCGATTTGCCGGCGCCTGCCATGCCGACAATAGCAACCACTCTCTTATTGATACCCATAAGAGTTTCAAAGTTAATTTTTATTGTAATTTTTTAACTAATTCTTTATATTGCCTCCCTCTGTCGAACTCATTTTCAAACATCCCGAAACTGGCAAACCCCGGCGACAATAAAACCACTTCCCCTGCGCGAGCATTTTGCGAGGCCCGGCTTAAAGCCTCCTCAAGATTATCAAAAACTCCGCTTACCTTCTCTTCTCCGGCAAATTCTTCGATTTCTTTCTTGAAATTATCCGTAGCGGAACCCTCTAGCAGATAAACTTTTTTAACATATTTGGAATTGGCGATTTTTTTAGCCAAGTTGCGGCTGTTGAGCTTTTTGCTCGAGCCTCCGGCGATCAAGTGGATCGGTTTTAAAAAAGAGTTTATCCCGGCCATAGAGGCTTCGGGAGTAGTAGCCGTGGTATCGTTGTAATAATAAACGCCGTTAAATTCCCTGGCCAGCTCCAGGCGGTGGGCAACACCGCCGAAAGTTTTCACCGTTTTTTTGATAATTTCTCGATCAATTCCGGCTAAAAGCGCAACTCCTATAGCGGCCAAGGCATTGTGAATATTATGAGAACCTCTCAAGCCGATCTCTTTAACATCCATAATTTCCGTCTCTTCGCCATCTTTTTTGAAAAACACTTTGCCGCTTTTTATAGAAATCAGGTTTTCCTTTTTTTCTTCCGAAATGGAAAAGTAATATTTCTGAGAAGCGGCGTCCCGGCTCATTTCTTGGGTATAGTCATTGTCCAGATTAAATACGGAGTAATCTTTGGGGGATTGGTGAAGATATATTTGCCTCTTGTCTTCAATGTACTCTTCCATGGAGGCGTAGTGGTTCAGATGATCCGGATATATATTGGTTACAACCGCATATTTGGGGCTTCGGGCAATTTTTTTGAGTCCGGCCAGTCTCCAAGAAGAAAGTTCAAAAACCACAAAAGTGTTTTTGTCTATTTCCTTCAATTTATCCATCACCGATTCTTGCCCTATCCCCGCTTTGGAAACTTTTAATCCGGCTTTTTGAAAAATTTCCGCTATCAGCGAAGCGGTAGTGGTTTTTCCCTTAGTGCCTGTTACTCCGATTATTTTATTGCTTTTGCACTGCTGCATAAACAAGCTGGAGTCCATCTCGATAGGAATGTTGTTTTTAACGGCCAACTGAATGTATTTGTTTCTCCAAGGAACGGCGGGGTTTTTAATAACCAAATCGGTTTGCTTAAAATCTTCCGGGCGATGCTGGCCGGTAATAATTTCCAGGTTTTTGAGGTTTTTCAATTTTTCGATGGTAAGCTCGAGATTTTCTCTTTTCTTGATGTCGGTGGCCACTACCCTGGCGCCTTGGCCGGCCAGCCAGCGAATCATCTCCAAAGATCCCCCGTGCGTTCCGATCCCCATAACCGTTACCTTTTTTCCTTTTAAATCAAGCAAAATATCGTGTTAACATTTTAACATTGGAGTTCACTCTATTGCATTTTTAAAGCCAAGTCTATCACTCGGGCGGAATAGCCCCATTCGTTGTCGTACCAGCCTACCGCTTTAACCAAATTGCCTCCCGTTACTTTGGTTAAATCTGTTTGCACAATTACCGAATAATAGCTTCCTAAAATATCATGGGAAACCAGCGGTTCATCGCTTGTTTTAAGTATATCCTTCAAAGATCCCTCTTCAGCTTCTCGGAAAGCTTTGTTGATTTCTTCTTCTTTCGCGTCTTCTTTAAGCACTGCTACAATATCGCTGACCGAGCCGGCCAGAGTGGGAACTCTGTAGGCCATTCCGTCAAAAATACCATCCAGCTGGGGGAGTGTCAAAGCTGAAGCCAAAGCCGCTCCCGTGGAAGTGGGAACAACATTATAGGCCGCCGCCCTGCCTCTTCGGAAATCTTTCTTGGAAGGCCCGTCAACGATTGACTGGCTGGAAGTGTAGCTGTGAATAGTCGACATAAGCGATTTCTCGATGCCGAATTTCTCATCCAGCACTTTCATCATGGGAGCAATACAGTTGGTGGTGCAGGAAGCGTTGGAAATTATTTTATCCTCCTCCTTGATGTCTTCCTCATTCACTCCCAGCACTATCGTTTTGATGCTTTCATCTTTGGCCGGAGCTGTAATAATCACTCTCCCGGCGCCTGCCTCCAAATGCTTGCCGGCGCTTTCCCTGTCTCTGAAAACTCCGGTAGATTCTACCACCATATCAATCTCCAGCTCGCCCCAAGGCAAATTTGCCGGATCTTTTTCGCTGAAGCATTTGATTTCTTTCCCTCCGACAATCAGGTTTCCGTCTTTTACCTGAACATCTTTTTGATAAACTCCATAGACCGTATCATATTTAAGCAAATAAGCCAAATTTTCCAAGTCGGCCAAATCGTTTATCGCCACTGCTTCCACCTCCGGGTGGTCCATAGCAATTTTAAACACCGGCCTGCCGATCCGGCCGAAACCATTAATCGCAATTTTCATAGTTTTGTGTTAAGTATTATGATTAATATAAATTAAAAGTCAAAGGTTAAAGGTCAAAGGTCAAAACCACAACTTAAAACTTAAAACTAATTCAAAAATAGCAGTCTCAATTGGAATAAGGCAACAACTCTTAATTAGGAGAGTGGGCTTCAAGTATGTTTTAACTTTACGTTTTCATATTTGGCTTTGCATTTTGAGTTTTGAGTTTTGCGTTTAGCAACGCTACACATCCAAATTCTGCACGCTGCCGGCGTGGGCTTGGATGAATTTCTTTCTCGGCGCCACATCGTCGCCCATCAAAACATTGAACATCTCGTCCGCCTTCTGGGCATCTTCAATGGCAACCTGATACATCACCCTGCCTTCCGGATCCATAGTGGTCTTCCATAAAAGATCCGGGTTCATTTCTCCCAGGCCTTTGTATCTCTGAAGACTGATGCCCGTTGCTTTTTGAAACTCTGAGCTTTCCTCATCCAGTCCTTCCGCTTTTTTCTGCTCAGCTTTTTCTCCAGCCATTTTCTTGATAATTTCTTCCTTCCCGGCTTCGTTGTAAGCGTATTGAATTTCTTTTCCTTTTTTGATGGCATAAAGAGGCGGCTGGGCAATGTAGATATGTCCTTTTTTAACCAAATCCTCAAAGTGCCGGTAAAACAAAGTAAGCAAAAGAGTTCTTATGTGAGAGCCGTCCACATCGGCATCCGTCATAATTATAATCCTGTTGTACCGCAGTTTTTCCAAATTCATCTCATCTCCGATGCCTATTCCCAAGGCAATAACAATTGATTTGATTTCCTGGGAGGAAAGCATCCTGTCCAGCCTGGCCCTTTCCACATTGAGAATTTTTCCCCGCAAAGGCAAAATGGCCTGAAATTGCCTGTCCCTGCCCTGTTTAGCGCTTCCGCCGGCCGAATCCCCCTCAACGATAAATAATTCCGTTTTGGAGGCATCCCGGGAGGAGCAGTCCGCCAGTTTTCCGGGGAGAGTCATCCCCTCCAATGCTCCCTTTCTAACCACGGCTTCTTTGGCGGCTTTGGCGGCCAGCCGAGCCTTGGCTGAAAGCATGCAACGATTAAGGATAGCTTTGGCGTCTTGAGGATAATCATCAAAAAAATCGGATAGCGCTTCTCCCAACACCGAATTTACCGCCGTTCTGGCTTCTGAGTTGCCCAGTTTGGTTTTGGTCTGGCCTTCAAATTGAGGATCTCCCAATTTAACCGATATTACAGCGGTCAAACCCTCTTTAACATCGTCGGCGGTGAAGTTGCCGTCTTTCTCCTTGAGAAACCCCTGCTTTTTGGCATAATCGTTTATCACCCTGGTCAAAGCCGTCCGAAAACCGGTTTCGTGCATACCTCCTTCGGTGGTGTTGATATTGTTGGCAAAAGAAATAATCTTATCTTTCATGGACGTGTGATACTGCAGAGCCGTCTCAATCAAAATGCCTTGAGATTCCTTTTCAATATAAAACACGTTCTCATTGACTAGCTCCTTGCCTTTGGTGAGATATTTTACATAAGACTTGATGCCGCCGTCAAAGCAGAATCCAACCTTCTTATACATCTCCGGCTTTTCAAATCTTTTATCGATCAGCTTCAAATGAACTCCCTTGGTTAGATAGGCCTGCTTCCTAAGATAGTCGGCGACAGAGCCGCTGTTCCACCCTATTTCTTGAAATATCTCGGGGTCCGGCTGAAACTCAATAGTGGTTCCCGTTCTGTTAGTTTCTCCGATTGATTTTACTTTGGCTTTGGCTTTGCCTCTGGAGTATTCTTGGACCCAGATTTTGCCCTTTTGACGGACCTCTGCTTTGGTCCAAGAGCTCAAGGCGTTCACCACCGAGATTCCCACTCCGTGCAGCCCTCCGGAAACTTTGTAGCCTCCGCCTCCAAATTTTCCTCCGGCGTGCAATTTTGTCATCACCGTTTCCAAGGTGGAAATCTTGGTTTGGGGATGTTTTTCCACCGGAATGCCCCTGCCGTTATCCATCACGGCAATCCGGTTTTCCGGCAATATTTGAACTTCTATATAGTCTCCGTTGCCGGCCATGGCCTCATCAATGGAATTGGAAACCACTTCCCATATCAAATGGTGCAAACCTTCTTTGGAAGTTCCTCCAATATACATCCCGGGCCTTTTCCTGACCGGCTCCAATCCCTCCAAAACTTGAATCGAACTGGCTGAATAATCCTCCTGATTTTTCTTAGGCATATTTGTTTATGTATTATGGATTATGAATTATGTATAATGCAGAATGTATTATGGATTGTGTATTATGGATTATGGTTTTTTCCAATCGAAAGACGTTGTTAAATTCATGATACATAATACATTTAGGAATTACGCGATTACTCTCCGGCAATACCGAGAGCAAAGCAAGGCTTGGTTTTATGCGCACTTGCCTTTCAGGCTTGTTTAAGGGGACTGTTTCCAAGCACCGTTTTTACTGCAATCCCACCTTTTTTGCTAAATTTTCCAAAAATTTTTTTGCCTTAGCTAAGGCTAAAGCTGCAAAAATTGTTTGAAAAATTTATCTAAAAAATGATAAATTTCGTACTAAAACGGTGTTTGGAAAAAGTCCCTTAAGATATTTTTAATAGAAAACCCTTTTTGCTTCTAAAATATTTTTTCGATCGAATGCAAAAACCAAACCTTGCTTTGCTCTCTTTTTTTAGGCAATAAAGAGGCAAGCGTGTAATTCCTAACATTATTCATAATACATGCTATCACTTTGCCAAAAAATACAGTTCCAGCATCATAACGGCGCCGACAACCAGCAAGCCATCCCACCAGGTTAGGATCCGAAAGCTTTGCATCACCAGCAGGGCTGTAGTCAAAACGCTCAGCAAAAACCCCTGCCTGAGAGAAATTCCCGCCAAAATATGCAAATCCTTTTTACGCAAATCCTGACTGCCCCATCTCCTTACCCAAAAAAGAAATAAGGAGAAACCGGAAAATAAAGCCAAAAAAAGACTGGCCTCCAACAAAGCCACATTGGAAACAATTACCTTTTCCGTATTTTGCTGTTGATAGGGGGATAGAAAATAAACGGCCAGCAACAAGCCCGCAAAGGAAAATAGCGCCAGCAATCTCATCCCCCACAAAAAGTATTTATAGGACATTTTTTAACTTTTTTATTTTAACTTAGTTTATCCACTGAATCAAGAGATTCGAAAGCATGTGATTCGAAGGCATGTCATCATCCCGATAACTGGTTCTGCGCTCTAATGTTTTTAAATTATTCGATCTTCAAAAATTGTATCATGAAGCAAGTATTATGTATCATGCTATTAATTATCAGCCTCTCTCGCTATACATACTTCATAATACATACTTCATAATACATCATCATTTATTCAAATAAACAGTCTGGGTAGGATAAGCGAATTGAATTTTTTCTTTCTCGAAGCTCTTATAAATTCCAAGATTTATCGTTTGCTGAACATCCATAAAAAAATCATATTCTCCCGAGTCCACAAAGTAAACCGCCTCAAAAATTAGAGCGAAGTCTCCGAAACTTTTGAAATGACAGCGTCCGAATTCGACATTTTCCACCTTTTCGATTTCTTTCTTGACCATCTCCGGGATTTTTTTCAATTTTTTGCTTCCCGTTTCATAAGTAACGCCGATATCAAAAGAAACTCTTCTCTTTTCCATTTTTCCATAGTTGTGAACCCTGGCCGAGGAAATATCCGTGTTGGCCACTACCAGCTCGTCTCCGGCCAAGGTTTTGATGCGGCTGCTTCTCATGCCGACTTTTTGCACCGTTCCGGATTCGTTTCCGGCTTTAACATAATCGCCCACCCGGAAAGGCTCGTCCAAAAATATGGAAAAGGAAGCAAACAAATCTCCCAGAACTCCCTGCAAAGCAAAGGCTATGGCGACACCTCCGATTCCCAAGCCGGCTATCAAGGAGGTTACATCCACACCCATATTCTGCAAGACCAGCAAAAGACCGACTACCCAAAGAACAGCTTTCACGATTTGACTAAACAGCTTCAGAACCGCCCTCTTGTTCTTCTCGTCTTTCTTGTCTTGAATGTTTGCCAGGATCTTTCTTTCCAAAACAAAATCAATAATTTTTTGAATGGTAACTACGGCCTGAAAAACAATGGTAATCAAAAAAACGCCGAAGATTATTTTGTCCGCCAACTCATTCATAGCAAGAGAGTTCAGACCGAAATAAAGAGCCACAAGAAAATAAAAGGGAGGTTTCACTTCGTTTATCAGGCGGATTACGAAATCGTCCACGTCGGTTTCCGTCTTTTTGGATAAATGCCTTAAGCGGGCGATCACAATAACTTTGAAAATCTTGAAGGCCGCCATCAAGCCGGCAAACCAAACTACCGCCCAGAAATAATCCATTCCCGCGTTGCCCAAAAACGTAAAATCCATCCATCCTTGAAAATTTTGCCAAAATTCCTGCATAAAATATATTAATTATTAGAATTCTGCCTCTTTAGTGGACCTTAACAATGAATTTTCATGTAAAATAATCAACACTTATTCAATCTTAGTTCGTAAAATTAAGCTTTTCTTGTTCTATTATATCTTATTTCCTTCAAGAAATCAAAATGCCGGATTGTTTTAGTTTTTGCTTTAGCTCGGCAGCCGGTTCTTTGGTGCAGTCGTATTGAACGCCTTCTCCGCCCAAAGCTTTGAACGCTTCCACATTTTCCGGCTTGTCATCGACAAAAACCGCTTCTTCGGCTTTTACGCCGGCTCTGCCGAGGGCAATCTTGAATATTTCCGGATTCGGCTTGGACACTCCTTCCCTAAAAGACAACACCTTTTGCCGATCTTCTGGGAAATAACTTTTAATTAAAGGATGCTTGCAGAAAAAATTGTCCCAATGAAACTGCCCCACGTCGGAAAGAATCATTCTTCCGAAGTCTTTTGGCAAGCTGTCCAGAACATCCTCGATGCCGGGGTTTTCAAAAAAAATGGACAGAAATTGCTCTTTGAAATCGGCCAACTCCAGACCCTTCAAGTTTATATCGGCCGCAAATTGCTCAAAAAAGCCTTCAATACCAAATTCTCCGTTATGAAGCTTGCCAAGCGCTTCTCCCGTCCACAATTCCCGCTTGATTTCTTCGGGTGTCAAAGAGGAATAAATGCTTAAATTTTTTGCAAATTCGGCAAAATCAAAGCCGACCAAAACCCTGCCCATGTCGAATATTGCTAGTTTATATTTGTTTTTCATATTGGAGTCTAAGTTAAGCGCTATTTTTCTTTAAATTTAGGAATTACGCGATTACTCTCCGGCAATACCGAGAGCAAAGCAAGGCTTGGTTTTATGCGCACTTGCCTTTCAGGCTTGTTAAGATATTTTTAATAGAAAACCCTTTTTGCTTCTAAAATATTTTTTCGATCGAATGCAAAAACCAAACCTTGCTTTGCTCTCTTTTTTTAGGCAATAAAGAGGCAAGCGCGTAATTCCTAAAATTTTAAGATCTGGACAAAGCCGGCCTTTGAGAGCTGTATCATGAAGCAAGTATCATGTATCATGAATCCGAAACAACTGAAGAGTATAGGAACTCCTTCAAAATGTCATCCTGAATGCCACCGCTATAGCGGGGTGCCCCGCTCTGCGGGGCAAAAATCAGGATCTCCCTGAATAAGCCATTTTTGCAAATTTATAGATTCTAAATCCCGCCAGAGCCTGCCTGGCAGCAGACAGGGCGGACACGGCCCGTTAAAGCCGGACAAGCAAGTTCAGAAGACATTCTTCAGTGGTTTCAAATCCATAGGAAAATAATAACACACTTCCGGCGAATTTAAAACCCCGGCCGCGCTGCGGCTGGGGTTTTTGTTGGTTTTTAAAAAAGATTGCCACCTCCTCAAGCTGTCTGCCTGGTTTCGATGTACATAATGACATCGTTTACAGTTCTTAATTTTTCGGCCTCCTCGTCATCGATCTCTAAGCCAAACTCGTCTTCCATGGCCATAATCAGCTCGGTAAGGTCCAACGAGTCCGCACCCAGATCGTCCACGAAATTGGCTTCCGGAACAACCTCGCTTTCAGCGCAGTCGAGTTGTTCAGAGACTATATTTTTAATTTTCTCCATTACGCTCATCCTTGACCTCCTTGTTTTTACAGGTTTTCAAGAACTGTATTAATTATATATAACATTAAATTAAGAAGAAAGAAAGAGCTTGTTCATTGTTGCATTGTAAATTAAGCTTCGCACATTCAGCATCCCGCGTAAATCTGCGCTTGCCCCGTTGCTACGAAGTAGTTTTACGGGGTTGTAATCCGCGTGAAATCAGCGGTGTATAGGATTTTTTGAAATTCCTGTACTATTAAGTAGAAAAAATATTTTTGCTCATATTAAGTCCCAATAAGACTTATTTTGAGGAAGGCTAAACCAAGGCTCAACCTTCGGCGCGCCGAAGGTTGAGCCTTGGTTTATTATTGACTATAATTACCTCGAGTAGAGGTTTAGCCTCTTTGGTAAGAATTGATAAATACATCCAGATTAGACTAAATAGACGGCAAGCGCGTAACATCAGTTAAAAATTTCGAATTTCGGATTACTTTCTCTATCCAACCATAAAACCCCCGAGCACTGTCGGGGGTTTTATGGTTTTTATATAAAGGAACTGATAAAGCTAAGCTTAAGCTATTGCAAGCTGGGTACTCGAGATGAGTATTTTTTGAGATTCTCCAATTGGCTTTCGGTTAGTGTTTTTGCCTTTTCGATAGAGTTTTGAATCAAAGTCTTGGAAAAAGTCATTTTATTTCCCACATTAAGGCTTCCCGGCTGATTTACGTGTTTGCGGAGATAGTCTTCAATGTAGACTTTATGCTCCGGAGTCAAGCTCGGATCATTGTTCTTTTCCAAATAGCCGGCTAAAGCCTTTCTGGCCAAAGTGGTTTCACTATCGCCCGACGCCGCGGTTTGGATAAAAGCGTCCTGAGTTTCTTCGCTTACCGACTCGGAGGCCTGCCCTTCTTCAGGTGTTTGAACTTCTTCTTCTTGCTGTTGTTGCTGCTCTTCCCCTTCAGTCTGTTCTTCCTGTTCTTGCTCCTGTGTTTGAGCTACTTCCTCTCCTCCTTCCTCGCTTTCCGCTTCTTGATTGGCAGCTTCTTGTTCGCCTTGTTCGATATTAAATTCTTCTTCCAGGGCCAACTCTTCCTCCGAGGGGCCTTGTCCTCTGTTGGAATAAGAATAAATACCGCCGGCAATAGCGATCACGATCAACACGGATATAATAATCCTAATATTGTCTTGAATCCAATTTTTTAGTTTCCCTCCCGTGCCAAGATCTTCCTGGCCGTCAAAATCTTGTTGGGCCATCTATGTCACCTGCCTTTCTAGGTTCGTTAAAATTACTTGTTAATTGGATTTTAATATTAACACCTTAAATCAATAATAGCAAATAAACGGCGATAGTCAAGAAAAGTATCATTTAAACATGCAAACATTTAAACATTTAAACATGATAACTTTTTATGATCTTAACACTCTGAATTCTAACGGCATTTAAATTAATTGAAGAGCTGATTTAAACCCGACAAGCTGTGTTTGACGGGTTTAAGTATTTGAAAAATGCCGGGGGCAAAGCAAGGCTTGGTTTTATGCGCACAATCCTTTTCATTTTATGAAGATATATTTTAGAAGAAAAGCCTTTGCTTCTTATTTTTTTCGATTAGATGCAAAAACCAAGCCTTGCTTTGCCCTCTCTAATTTAGGCAATCCGTCGAAAAAAATTAAGCGTGTAATGGCTAATTTTATGATTCTTTAGACAATTCTGCAGGTAAATATAATCACCTCAACACACCTTCAAGGTGTGTTGAGGTGTGTTGAGCGAACAGGCGTGTCAAGCGCCCTAACATCAGTTGCTCAAGAATGGTCGAGAGAAAAAATACCCATAAAATTGTCTAAAGAACTAATATCATAAAACAAAAACACCCCAAATAGAGAGATGTTTTTGCTTTATAATATGCTGAGACAGAAAATTAATCACTTGTTGTACAACTTCCAGACTTAGCCTGACAAGTAACAATGTAACCATCCGGTCCAGTTCCTGTAATTGTCCAATCCTCGGCTTCTCCATCGCTATCTTCGTCCACCATGGTTGCATTTCCGTAACTATAATCAGGCGTAATATCGGAAAGGAGAGCTGGCCATTCCTCAGTAATATCGCTTGTAGTGCAAATTTCAGTATTAGCTGCAGGGGGATTTACATTGCCGCCGTCGTTCAAGCACATGCTAGCTACAGGCATGGCAGAGCTCAAAGTGGACTGCAGAGAAGCTTTCTTGGATCTCTCGGTGGCACTGTTGAGGCTGACTAAAACAATTCCCGCTAAGATAGCTATAATAGCCACGACAACCAAGAGTTCAATCAAGGTGAAGCCCTTTTTATTTAATTTTTGTTTCATTCTTTCACCTCGCTTTCTAGATTGTTAATTTTATTTTTATTATTGATGTTTTCCTTAATTCCCATCTTAACAGATTTTTTGGTTTTGTAAATGTTAAGAATAGTTTGCGTTACTGGGATTTGTTTCTAATTTTTGTCTGATATTTGCAGCACGGCAAATAATCCATCCCTGTCACAGACTCGTCTCTTCCCACTTGGTTGAAAATTCACGCACTGTTACATCTTTTACTCCGGGGCATTCGTAGCCGTCTGAGTCTCTTGCTTTTAGTTTAATGGTTTTTCCGCCCTCTGAGGTAAACACAACTTCAGGGTTTTCTTCGGGGGAGTTATTGGGTTCACCTCCTTCAAAGTCCCAGCTCCAATGGTTGATTTCAGTTCCGCCAAAAGATTCTGATTCATCTTTAAATTCAATTTCTCTATTTTTAATTATTTTTTCAGGACTCCAAGAGAAATCAACTTTTGGCCAACGATGTGCGTAGGTTTCAAACTTATCACCCAAAATCCAGTCGGATTTATTTCCGTCTTCATCCCAAACCCTCACTCTCCAGTAGTATTCTTTATTATAATCGAGCCTCCCAGAATCGGCTTCGGAGGTTACTCTTTTTCTTTGATAATTTTCTCCGCCGTTGGAAGATGCGTCATTGTACTCGCTATCTATTTCGGGAGAGTTGAAGCTGTTATTGTCGTCAACTTGGAGTCTATACTTGCTTTCCTTTTTCCCTTGTGGGTGGAAATAAGTCCATGAGAAGACGTGGGAAGGATTGGTGCAATAATCTCCCTCCTCGACTTTGAGAGATCTGGCTTCGGGAGAAGAGGGAGCGACAGGATTCCAGGGATTAGGATTAGGATTAGGATTGGGATTGGGAGTAGAGGGAGGAGTATAAGAGGGAGGAGTATAACGAGACCTCGACCCTCCTGTCTTTTTTCCTTCAAGCTCAAACTTATACTCTAAGTCTGGCCAATGACCTCCGGGCCGGGTGACAGTATCATCCCCCGAGGTAATTCTACCTTCATCATATGCTCTTGACACTGTGACTGTATCTCTGTGAAAACTACGCTTATCTTTGTATGTTGTAGTTATGGTTACTGTGTCATCACTTTCATCATGCGGAGTTCCTCCATCATCATTGACCAATTCAAAATCCAATATCTCTTTCTCACCTAATTTCACGTCATCAGGCCCTGCCTTTAAATAAGAGGTAACTTTATAGTCTTCCTTGCTAACTCCAAAGGGAGAATCTATCCTGGGATCTCGAGGATCATCCCATGTTGACACCGGCCCCCATGCATTAGCCATATCTACTTTGCCAATAAAAATAATTAAACTTAAGCAAAAAAGAAAACAAAGGTATCTTAAGTAAAAAATATTTTTTTTATTTTGATTTAATATCATGCTTTATTAAAATTATTTAATTATACCTTTCAATAATTTCACTTACTTTATTTGACTTGCTTGTACCAGAAAAATAAAAATCGGTTCCAAGATTTTCAATAAATCTGTTCCTGGTGTTATCATGGTTATAACTCATTGCCCGATCCAAGTGGTCTAGCGACTTATCAGTTTCCTCTAATTCGTTGTATAAACCAGCTAATTCAAAATTCAGCAACGCCTCCTGGCGATCTCGATCTTTTATTAATCTTGAATCATCATCTACCAATTGCAAGCTCGCTTCAAGCTGGGTTTTCGCTATATCGCTAAGAGCTAAACGCCTTAAAGTATAACCATACAAATAGTGAACGGTTGAGCTTTTTGGATTTATTTCTTGGGCCTTATTGAAGGCGCGGGTACACACAGCTAAACTTTCCTTGAAGTGATCCCCGCTTAAAAACATTTTATCAGCCAATAACTTGCCTGAATGGGCGTGAGCGAGAGCGTAATTGGAATCAACTTCTATCGCTTGGTATAAGTATTCTCTAAGAGCTTCATCGACCTTTTCTTCTTTTGTTCGATCATCTTTAATGTGAGGCTGTATCATACCCAAAACAGTTAATATATGAGCTTTTTGACGTTTTCCGCTAGTTTTATTTAGTGCTTTTCTTAAATGTATTTCGGCTTTGTTAAATTCCTTCCTGGGGATAAACCAATTACTAGCTAAAGACAACCTTGTCGCAGAATTAGCGGGGTCAATTTCATAAGCCTTTTCAAGGGCTGCCTTTATCGCTTTTTCATTCTCGCTTAAATTCATGCAGTCGATCTTTCCCAGATAAGCATTCACATTATTGGGTTCTATTTCAATTGCCCTTTCATAGTTTTCAATGGCTTCGTCACATTGAAAGTTCATTGCCTTCAAGCGTCCCTTGAGGATATGGGCTTCTGCTGATTCCGGATTAATAGACAACGCCTCCTTAATAAGCTTCTCGGCTCTTTCGTTTACACTGTCTTCATATTGATATTGCGACTTGTTTATATAGGCTTCTGCTAAAGCTAGTGAAGTCTGGTGATTTTCTGGAGCTGTCTCATAAGCCTCCTGATATTTGGCCAACCCCTCATTGTAATTTCCCTTCACATAAAACTTCTCATGCGCATTTTCCATGAGATCTTGAATTTTTTCTTGACTTATTAATTCTTCTCCTTGATTTTGATTTCCGCTTTGATTATTTTCTCTTTGGCTGATTATTAAAACACCTAAAAAAATCGCTGTCCCAAAGAATATAATACTTAAAACTATCAATACTATAGTTTTTTTATTTTGCATTTTTTTTAAATATTAAGAAAAACCAATGAAGATTAACAATAGTGCCCACTTTACTTTTTTAGGAGCAAATTAAGCCCGGAAAAGAGCAAACTAGAGAAATTTTTAGGGGAATTTTCCTTGTTTGTCTTATTTACATCAATTCAGAACGTAACTTGAAATTAAGTCTCAAAAGCATATAGAGTTTTCTTAATGTAAAAGTTCTTTGAATTTCATTAAGAACATGATTAAGACCGTAGCCTTCGGTGACAAGATAGGCTTGGATTTAAGGTTTTTCCATTTCCAAGCATTTGCGTTCTCCCAGTCAGTAGCATCTCTTCATTTCCACATAAAATTGTTCCGCTTGAACCCCTGACCTTAACCAGTTTCATGTCTGGTATTTATATATAATTTAAAAATGAAACTACTCGGATTTATCGCTTATAAATATAATCTCAAAGAGAAAGCTTTTGGCAGAAGTAGATTTTTTACATTTTTATTTTTTTAAGTGTTTGCCTATTTCCATTGTAGCTTTTTTTTAATTTCTTGGCAAGATGTTTTTTTTACAGCTTCATATTCTTATCATTATTTTATCAAAATTTTTTTGGATTATAAAACACGCACATCATGTTAATATATTAACATTCTAACATTTTTTTAAGAAAAAAACAGTGTTAAAAGTTGAAAATAAATGATTTTTCTATTTTTTATTGCCACCCAAGGGGTGCTCCGTCTCTGGCAGTTTTCATAGTTGGTTAAGATATTATAGACTTAAATGGATATGTAGTAGAAATTTGTTGATTTGGTAATTGAAGTTAAGCAATGCCTCTCAAAAAGCGATCACTCTTTGGGTGGAGAAATTTAAAATTGAGTTCCTTGTTCCTTTCTGTTTGCAGCTAATGATTATACAACAATGTTTGATTGTTAACATAGCAATTGAACAACAGCAATTATTCTTAATTTCTCACGCATCTGACGGAGTAGGCTCTTGATTTATCGTTTTGATTCCTATTCACGCCACTTTCGTTCTGATCTAGTTCTCTATAATAAGCATCCGATCCATCTTCAGAAGAAGTCCAATAAAATCCGCGGTTACCTTCATCATCAAAATTTCCGGTTACCGTGTTAAGATACCCCCCTAATTTGGCATTAAATTCGCCATCAGCAGCCTGTTGCATTACATTGCCTGCATCTTCACACTCAAAGACATCATTGCGGTCTTCACTACATGGCAAACTATTCCTCAGTGTCTCCTCTAAATCATACCAATCTTCATCAGTGGCTACATGCCAGCCCTGAGGACAGATTCCCCTGGACTCCTCCGGACCTTCCTGCATGGCCTCATCCCAAATATATAAGCCGCCAAGATTATTTCCATCACAATTATCAGAATCATTATCATAACAATACTTTTCAATAACAGTCGGGTCGCTTGGAGTAGCGGGCGCGTCAATCTGACTTCCCACATTCATATTCTCCGCCATCCAACAGCGAGTTCCTATTTCCACAGTACCATATTCAGTTCCGTCTTCATCTGTTATATTATCCGCTCCGCAGGCAAATCTCTCGCCGGCGGCGACTTTCAATGATCTGGAAACCTGGTCTTGCCCGCTGCCGGCTAGGCCGACGGATTGGATGTATTCAATGTTTTGGACTTGCTCTGCGCTGTCAGTTATTATCTTTTCCTCATCTCCATCCATTTTTAAAAAATAAATGTGGGTATTTTCGCTCAAGTCATTGGTCTTGCATTTTCCGGTATCGCTATCAAAGTCATCACATAAATAAGTTCCAATCGCATTATTTTCAACCCCGCTTTCATTGACTTTCTGAAGGACATATTCTACTCCGCTGTCGGCTCTCTGGAGAGCAGTAGAGGTGTGGAGAGTTTTGCCGCTGATTTTTCTCTCCATCACTGAAATCAAAGAAATGGAGCCGACAATCAGTATGGCGTTTACCAGAATTATCATGGAAAAAATCAACGCTGAACCGCGATTGTTTTTTTTCTTCTTTCTTTTTTTGAATTTCCAAGGCATGGAAAAAAATTAATTATAAATCATATCCATAGTCTCTTAAGGAAACAGAGGACTGAAACAGAACGCTGCTTTTTTCAAAAGGCGAATTGGAACCGCCTCCGGTATATTCCAAGTTCACCACCGTCCGGACAAAACCCCTCTCCTTGTCTGACCCCGAATTTACGGTCTCTTTAACGTAGAACCCTCCGTTAACCGCCACCTCGTCCGAACCGACTAAGTCGTAAAATCCTGAATCAAAAGTACCACTGCAATCGTTAACCGCCCCCCGCTGCGCTTCTTTTCTCTGCAATTTATTATTATCAAATTGGTAGCAATAACTTTTTTCCTGGGCATTGTCTTCCACGAATATGGTTTGGCTCTGGTCAAAACTTTCATCATCCGCTTTTATTTCATGGCTGGTTCGAATGGTCTTGTTAAGCGATTCCACCGCAAAGCGGGCATTTTCCAAGGCCTCCTGCATGGCCTGGGATCGCTGATGGGCCTGGATGGAGCGGATTCCGAACAAAACAACCCCTCCGATGATGATGATAAATAAGGTAACGGAGAAAACAAGCTCCAACAGGGTAAATCCTTTGTTTTTTGATTTAAATTTTTTCATATATGAATATCTTAAAATATTTTTATTTTTGATATAATTATCCACCCACTCCAAGGTCAAGACTTATGATCAAAATTAAAGAATTTAATTAGGGCCTGCCCCGCAGTGCGGGGCAAATAAGGTAAAATATTTATATTTTTAAAGCGGTGGGAAAAATTATTTTGCCTTATTTGTGGAATTTTGGTTAAAACAATTTTTCAGGGGCAGCGGATTTTTTTCAAAAATCATCAACCCCTAATTAAGCTTCGCACATTCAGCATCCCGCATAAATCAGCGAAGTATAGGATTTTTTGAAATTCCTATACGATTAATTATTAACCATCCAGTCGGTCAAATAACCTTCCACTGTCACATCTCTGACTTGATTCCTGGCCGCCATGCTTACCCATTCCACCGTACAGCTCACATCCAATGCAACCGTGTCACCGCCATCTTCGACATATGCAACTTCGCAAGTTCTGTCAAAACGGGTGTCTTCACTGCAACCGCCAGAAGGGCAATTTTCGTAAACAACTCCGTCTTTTTGAATATCTTTTATTTTACCGCTAGAATCGCAAGAAGGCTCGCCGTTTTCGTCAACATCAGGATAACAATCCCCCTCATTAAGATCATCTTCAATGTTGCCATCATTCATAACATTCTGATCCCTCTTGTTCCTGATTATCTCCACTCCTTCCTGAGCCAGGTTGGCGGCAATCACTTCCAGGCTATGTTCGGTATCGTTGCGGATGGTTCTGGAAAAAAGCGCATAAATCGTCACAAAAACCGTGGAAACCAAGAAAATAACCAAAATAATCTCAAGCAATGTAAATCCGGCGCTCTTGTTTTGAAAGCGTCTTTTTCGGTTTCTATTAATCCTTTCTTTTTTGAAAAACAGAAGCATTGGTTTCTTTTAGCTAATTATTCTATTTTTATGTTTCCGCCTCTTGATATCTTGATGGTCATGGACTGGCTCCCATCCGCCTTTTCAATTTCATATTCAGCTTCCGAAGTTAAAGCGTCCAACTCGCTTCCATCATAGAAATTCCTTCCGTAGGGGGCCTTGAAAAAAATAGTTTTAATTGATCCAAATTCGGAAAATTGATATCCGTCTGCGAGCGTAATCTCTTCCAATGGTTTTTCTTTAATGTATAAACCATCAACTTGATTACCGTCCTCAAAATAAAAGTTTTCTTTCTTCTCGCATAAATTAGGTTGATCAGCAAAGTCAGTATTGTAAATGTAAAAAACCTTATAGCTGTTGGAATTATCCGGATAAAAGCCGAAGCCGCAAACGTGCCTGGCTTCCATTGATACCTCTTGAGGAATGGACAGGGCGTAAGACTGAGCCATGCGAATATGAGCCATAACCCGATTAGCCTCAATAGAAAGCTTTTTATGAGTGTCGGAAATATTGGTTACCTGAAGCATGGTTGCCGAGAGAATGCCGATGATGCCGATGGAAATCAAAATCTCCAGCAGGGTAAATCCTCTGTTGTTCTCATAAGCGCCTCTCTTATTTTTGTTTTTTTTATGAAAAGAATTTTTCATTTTGTTTTTTGTTGTTAATTGATTTTTCCTAAGGTTTTCCAATGTTACTTAAACCGAAGAGCTTACCGTATATTTGCACACCTTCAAGGAGTGAATTTTTCACACCTTGAAGGTATGCAAACAATCGTTCCCGGAGATATTATATTAAATTGTTCCATATTTTCATTATAACTTCTTTTCCGAAAATTATCAAATAGGCGCTGAAAACCAGAAACGGGCCGAAGGGAATTTGAGACTTCATTTTTTTGGCCGATGCCAGTAACAGAGCCACTGCGACAACAGAACCCAGCAAATAAGCAAATAGGATAAAGAAATAAGCCATTTTAATTCCAACCACCATGCCCAGCCAGAACCCCGCTTTCACGTCTCCTCCGCCGATCCACCGCCCCCGGGAAAAATAATACATAGCCCCGAAAAATCCTCCGATGACAAGAGATCCCAGCAATCCTTCAGGCAAAGAACAATCCCACCCGAGAAAACAACTCTGCCCGTAAGACTGGAGAACACGGAAAATCAAGGCGATCGCCAGGCCGATCACGACGATAAAATCCGGAATAATCATATATTTCACGTCCCAGACCAGCACTACAAATAATAAATACGCTGTGGTCAGAACAAATAGGAACCCCGGCATTAATACTCCGCCCGATGCGCCATAGAAACAAAGCAGAAAGCTGGCCGAAAAAACAACCCCGCACAGAAATTCAATAAGCGGATACTGCAAGGAAAGCTTCTTCCCGCATTTTCTGCATTTTCCTTTCAAAAGAACATAGCTCAGCAAGGGAATGTTATCAAACCATTGGAGTTTATATCCGCAAAAATCGCACTTGGAAAAACCCTTTATCGACTCTCCTCTCTGTGTCCTGTCCACCAGAACGTTGGTGAAACTGCCGAAACAAAGACCGATAATAAAGAAAAAGAGAGCTAATAGCAACATAATTGTTATCTCAAAAGTCAAAAGTCAAAGCGCAAAGCCGTCGTTTGAAAGCACAAAGCACAATGAATAATGAACAAACAAATTACAAATTACAATAATCAAAACACAAACGTTTTTCAAAGTCAAAAGTCAAAGCGCAAAGCGCAAAGCCACTGTCTGAAAGCACAAATCCCAAACAAAGCACAATGAATAATGAATAATGAACAAACAAATTACAAATTACAAAACACAAACATTTGAAAACTCAAAAGTAAAAAGTAAAAGCGCAAAGCCACTATCTGAAAGCACAAACGTTTTTCAAGGTCAAAGGTCAAAACGCAAAGCCACAGCTTAAAACCTAAAACTTTATTGGATTTAAGATTTGAGTAGATTTAGGATTTAAGAATAAAAAACTGAATTTTGATTCTCTCGGATCGGCTCTTTCGCTTTAAACCCAATAAACCGAACTAGGAAGACCGCTCCGACGGCAAAGTTTAAGACCTCAGCTCGAAAATTAAAATTATCTTTAATTTATAACTGTCAATTCGAATCGCAATTCACTTCGCTTGTACTACCCTTTTTGCACTTATCCCAAGCTGAATCGCAACAGATCTTAAAACTTCCACCAGTGCTTTCGGTGCAAAAACACCAGCCGTTGCTTAGATCTGAAAAACCATCCCCGACTAAGTCATAACCACTGAATGCAGATCCAGTTTCCGGCCATTGGCCATAGCCTGTTCCCTCGTTGCAAATATCATTGCCTTCTTCAGTTTCAGGATTCGTAACCGATCCATCATCAGACAAACACATCATAATAGGCTGGAAAGTGCCGGACATTTCGGTAAGCATTTGAGTGGCCTGGGCTTTATCCCGCTGGCCGGAGATGCTGACCAGAATCGCTCCGCTGACTATGGCCAAAATAGCCACGGCAATAACCATTTCAATAAGAGTAAACCCTCTGATTTTATTTACTCGCCTTTCGCTTGTATTGTCTTTTTTGTTAAACATATTTTTATCATTTATAAATAAAGAATTATTGCCACTTACACACCCCATCGGTAACTGTACAACTTATGATTCCAAGATTAGGACTTGCGCCTGTACAATCAACTTGATAATCCCAACCCGAACCGGCGGTTCCATCATATACACAGCCTTCTATTGAAATTTTAGGCCACTCTTCTAATGAATCCGTGCAAATATTATCATCCGTAGCGCTTCCATCAAGTCCATCTACATCAGTTAAGCTATCACCTTTAAACTTACACATCTGGACAAAACTTAAAGCGCTTTTGGCAGTACTCATCACTGAAGATCTTTTGGCTTTTTGACTGTCCCCAAACATAACAAACACCACCGAGGAAAGAATGCCGATTATAGCAATCACCAAAAGCATTTCCACCAAGGTGAACGCCTTTGATTTTTTATCCACTCTTTTTGTATGATTTTTTTTCATCATATACATTTTAATTTTTAATTTTGTAATTTTTAATGAATTTCAATGGTTTCAATATATTTTTACAAATTTCGATAATATATCACTTTATTCAAGTCACTGGTCACCTGTCACTAGTCACTAATTTATATACTGCAGATTTCATTAAGTTTCTCCTAATTTCCATCAACAATTTATTAATAGAACCCGCTAGAGGCAATGAAACAATGAACTTAATTCCCAATATACCATTACACAAATAAACCAATACACCAATATATTCAATCCGTCATAATCTCTATCTCACATTTAGAATTCCCCCCCACGGTGCAAACCACTTTTCTTTCATAGCTAGAGCATTCTATTCCGAACTCCTTAGCCCCGTTTCCGTAATATTGGCAATTCTCATCTTCCAGCTCCGGCCAGACTTGTTTTACCGCTTCGCAAATTTTCTCGTTAGCAACCGGCGTATCTACCCATCCATTTCGAAAATAACATTCTTGAGCCAGAGAAAGAGCGCTCTGTGCGGTTTCTTTCATGCCGGTTACCCTCACTCTTTCCCTTTCATCGCCGATTTTTACAAAAATAACCATGCCAATAATCCCCAGAATCACCATCACCGACAACACCTCCACCATTGTAAATCCCTTCGTATCCATTGAGATGCCGTTTATATATTACTGTGTAACACAATCCCCTTTGTCCTCAAAATCGCAAACGATTGTAGTGCCTCCACATTCAGCTTTTATTTCACCGTTTGCAATATCTCCAGCGTAACTGCACCTATCTTGATCCAGTCCTGGATATTGGATGTTTCCACCACCTTTTTTACAAATATCATTTGTATTATCGGGAACATTAATTTCACCACTGCCATAGTTCATATAACACTCCACCACATAAGGCATGGCCGAACGCAGGCTTTCAGTGGCGCTGGCAACAGCCGCCCTCTCCCTTTGCCCGGCAATTCCCACCATAATCGTCCCCGCTAAAATACCAATAATGGCTATCACTAACAACAACTCTACTAAAGTGAAGCCATTTTCTACTCCAAACCCATTGTTTTTTAGCATTTTTTTGTTCAATTTCATTTTATATTAATTAATGTTAACATTTTTTCTCCCTTGCCCCGAGTTTTGGTTAAAACTCGGAGGCAAAAAAGAAAAATATTCAATTCTGTCTTTACTAACCAAAACCTTTATTGGCAAGCAGAGGGGTCGCAGTCTCCAGTATATTGATAAGCATCCCAGGTTATAGTGTCAGAACTGCTGCAGAATTGACATCCATCCGCAGTACAATAAGCAACACAATCATCAGTCCCTGTTGTTTCACAGGTTGATTGAAATCCCCAAGTATCTCCATCAGCATCATCCGGGGTTATAGAAACATAACCATCACCATCACACTGATCTATGGGCGGCATCTCACCTATACCTGAAGGACCGCTCTCACAGGCATTTCCAATGGCATCAGTATTACCACTAGGCAAGCTACCTCCACCGTCGGCACAAGCCGTAAAAGTTGTCACCAGGCCTCTCATGTTTTCTTTGAAGGTGGTTATCCTGGCTCTTTCACGCTGTTTTCCTAAGGAAACAAACAGCACCGCGGCCAGAATGCCGATAATGGCTATAACAAGCAACAGCTCGACCAGAGTAAAACCTTTTTGATTTAATTTTTCATTTATTTTTTTCATTGTTTCACCTCTCTTTCTAGTTGACTAATTTTTATTTATTTATTAACTTTGAGACTCTTGTATTTGAAATTTTAATACCGGGAATTATTTTGGTAAAATCTTTCTATAGAAAGTCACTAGTCATCTGTCATCTGTCATCTAATAATTTCCAACTCCCAACGTATAGTTGCGTTGCAACAACGTTGCTTTACGCAATAAAATGACCTATTTCTTAATTTCTTAATTTCATTTAACCATTTAACAATGGAACAATGAACTAAATTTCGTAATTTCCTAATTTCGCAATTGAACAATGCAACAATTCAACAATGGAACAATGGAACAATGAATCTATATATTCGTCGCTACCTGATAAATCGGCAAAAGGATGGCCGAAACCAAAATTCCCACGCCTATAGCTAATAATACCATAATAATAGGTTCTATCAAAGAGGAAAAGTTTTTAACCATATTGTCCGCTTCTTTGGCGTAGAAATCAGTAATTTTGGAAAGGCTGTAGCTGATTTTACCGGTGGATTCTCCCACTTGCAGCATCTGCACCACGATGGGAGGAAACAAGTCGTATTTGTCAAATGTATCGGCAATTTTTCCGCCTTTCTTAATTTCTTCAGCGGCTTCCCTGATCACTTGGCGGTAAACTTCATTGCCAATTACATCGGAAGTTATCACAAGCGCCGTGTTGATGGTCAGTCCGCTTTTGAGGAGACTGGTGAGGTTTTCGGCAAACCGGGCTACATAGATATTTTTCAAGATATCTTTTATGATAGGAACTTTGAGTATCAGCTGGTCATATTCCCTCTTGCCGTCATCAGTTCTTAGATAATAAATCAGCCCGACCACAGCCCCGATCATCGCCGCCCCGATGGCCCACCAGTAGTTGGCGAAAAAATTGCTCACCGCAATCAATATCACTGTCTGCAAGGGCAAGGTAACGTCGGCATCTTTCAAAACTTCCAGCAATTTCGGAATCACAAAAGACATCATCAAGAAGCCGACCATGATCATAGCTGAAAATATGAAGCCCGGGTAATACATTGCGCCTCGAAGCTTGCTGGTCAAGTCGTAGTTCTTTTCAATGTTGTCGGCCAGATCATTCAGGGTTTTTTGCAGATTTCCGGAAACTTCCCCGGCCTTGACCATGTTGACGTAAAATTTGGAAAACACATCCGAGTGTTTGCTTAAGGCTTCCGAGAGTGAAGATCCTCCCTCAACATCGGCCATCACCACTTGGGTTTTCAATGCTAGATGCTTGTTTTCGGTTTGCAATGAAATAGATTTCAAGGCCTTCAATAGTGGTACATTGGAGTCGATTAATGTAGAAAGCTGCCGGGAAAAAACCACAAAATCCTTAGCCCCCACGTGATTGAAAAGCCCCGTAATACGCTCCAGCAGAGAAACGGAAGTTCGATTTTCCAAGCTCTTTACCTTAAGGTCGGCATTTTTGAGAACATTCAAAGCAGCCCTTCTTGACTCCGCCCTTACGTATCCCTTTTGTTGGTCACCCTGGTTGTCAACAGCTGTGTATTTATATTTCATTGGTTATTTTTATTTTTTAAATGTTTTCGAAAGCTTTACAAATCCGAGCAATTAAACGGTAAAGAAGGTTTAATCGAAATTGCCGGTCAAGTGCATTTTGAACGTGTCCACATCTAGAGCGTGCTTTTGCGCTTCCTTGACTTCTACAGCCCCGGCGTTAACCATGTCGGCCAAATATCTCTCCAGCGTCACCATGCCTTCCTCTTTGGATGTTTCCAGGACAGATTTTATTTGCGCTATTTGGTTTTGACGGATGAGATTGGCAACCGCAATATTGCTTCGAAGAACTTCCAAAGCCGGCACTCTCCCGCCGCCTACCTTTCTAAGCAGTCTCTGGGAAACCACTCCGTTGAGAACACTCGCCAGCTGGCTCCTGACCTGGCCTTGCTGGTGAGGCGGAAAGACATCAATAATACGGTCAATGGTTTGAACAGAATCATTGGTGTGCAAGGTGCCTAAAACGATATGGCCGGTTTCAGCCGCCGTTACCGCCATACCTATTGTCTCCTTGTCTCTCAGCTCACCCACCAGGATTATATCCACATCCTCCCTAAAGCTGGATTTTAAAGCGCTTTGAAAACTCAGGGTGTCTTCGTATACCTCTCTTTGTTCAATCAAGCATTCCTTGTTGGCGTAAACATATTCTATGGGGTCTTCGATAGTGATAATGTGTTTTTTGTAATTATTGTTGACGTACTCAATCATAGAGGCCAGGGTGGTGCTCTTTCCCTGTCCGTTGGGGCCAACCACCAAGAACAACCCTTGATTCGCTTCAACGAAATCATATAAATACTCTGGCAGATTCAGCTCTTTCAAAGTTTTAATTTTTTTGGGAAGCCTTCTTAAAACCAGGCTTAAAACGTCCGTATGGAAAAAAGCGTTGCCCCGGTATCGATAATCTCCTTTTTTTTCCAAAGAAAAATCTACTTGCCTTTCCTCAATAAGCTTTTTATACCTTTTCTCCTCCAGCATATCCTTGAGCAAATAATCCAAATTGGAGTTGGAAATAACATCTTCTTTATCCAGTTGAATCAGCTCGTTGTCAATCCTTACAGCCGGATAACTGCCGGCCGAAACATGCAGATCAGAACCGCCTTGGCTGATTAAATATGAAAGCCACTTGTTAAATTTTTGTTTGAATTCCGTTTCTTTCAATTCTTTAATTTAATTATAAATTTTCTCTCACCTTTTTTACCACTTCTTCGGGAGTGTAGGAAGCTTTGACAAAATAATCATCCACTCCGGCTTCCTTGGCTTCTTCCACTTTGTCTTTATCCCCCAAGTTGGTAAGCATTATTACCTTGCAATCCGCAAATCCGTCTATCTGCTTTATTTCCCTCAACACTTCCCACCCGTCTTTTTTGGGCAAAAATATATCCAGAAGCACAATTTTGGGCTTGATTTCTTTAAATTTTTTAACAGCTTCTTCTCCGTCTTCGGCAATTTCGATATCTATGCCCTCCAATTCAAACTTGGTTCCGTAGATTTCGGAAATAAAGCTGTCATCCTCCACCAGTAAAACCTTGGGTTGCTTTTCGCTCATTTTTGAAAATTACTTTTTACTTAATCTATTTTTAATTACCGTCCGCTTGAAACACCTTCAGCAAAGGATTTAAAAATCAGTCTTGCTGCGCCTTAGCCTCTACCCAAACCGCTCTATTCATGTTATTAGGAAAATTATTCTTGTTCTCCTTTTGCCGAGATCATTTCTTCTCCACTGTCGTCCTCGGTGACTCTCTGTACTTCTTCAATAGTGGTCTTTCCTTCCAGCGCTTTAATTATACCATCTTGTTTCATAGTGGTAAACCCGTCTTTTCTGGCCGCCTTTATCAATTCATGGTAACCGGATTCATCGCCTATCATTTGAGATATTCTTTTGTTAACATCCAGTACTTCCGATATGGAAACCCTGCCTTTCATGCCCTGATTTGAACAAGTCCTGCATCCTTTTCCGTAATAAAGCCCATAGTTGTCTTGACTGTTCACATCATACTCGATGCCGCCAAGAGACTCTTTCGGGAGATTGCCGATTTCTTTGTTTATCATCTCTTTAACCGGGTTGGAGATGCTTTCTTTTTCAGTTTTGCAATTAGAGCAAATTCTTCTCACTAATCTTTGTCCCACCACCAGTCTTAAAGCAGAGGAAAGCAAAAATGATTGAATTCCCATATCTATAAGCCTCGGCACCGCTCCTATAGCAGTGTTGGTATGAAGCGTGGAAAGAACCAGGTGGCCGGTCAAAGCGGCGTGTACAGCCAATTCGGCCGTTTCCGTGTCTCTTATTTCTCCGACCATTACAATATCCGGATCTTGACGCAGAATGCTTCTCAATCCCGAAGCAAAGGTATAGTCAATCTCCGGACGCACTTGAGACTGGCTTACTCCATCAAGAACATATTCCACCGGATCTTCCAAAGTAACAATATTTACGCCCACCTCGTTGAGCATTCTCAAAATAGCATAGAGAGTGGTTGACTTACCCGATCCTGTGGGTCCGGTTATCAGAATAATACCGTAAGGTTCTTTGATGGCTTCCTTGACGGCATTCAAGTCTCTTCCCACAAATCCCAAATCGCCAAGACTTGTAAGACCTTCGTCTTTATCCAGAATTCTCATCACCACCTTCTCTCCATTGGAAACTGGAAAAGTGGAAATACGAAAATCAATTGACTGTCCTTCTTCTTTTATCCTAAACCTCCCGTCTTGAGGCTTTCGTTTTTCGTCAATTTTTAGATTGGAAAGGATCTTAATTCTGGAAACTACCGCCGGACCGATTTTTGAAGGAAGAAACAAACTGCTGTGCAAAACTCCGTCCACTCTGAATCTGACTCGGACATTATCTTCCAGCGGCTCAATGTGGATATCGCTGGAACCACCGTCAATAGCATTCTTAATTATGACCTCCACAATTTTGGCTACCGGCGCTTCTTGGAGGACATTCATTTTTTCTTTCTTCTTTTTCTTGGCCTGACTAAGAGCTTCATTGTCTTCCTTGCTTTCTTTTTCGAAGCTTTCCAGAGCTTTGTCAATTTCGACTTTGGGGTTGTTTAACTTTTCGATTAGAAGATCAAATATTTCTTTGTCTATCTGAAAAGCCCTAACCTTTTTTTCTTTTTTGTTAGCAAAAAATTTTAGCGCGTTTTGAGTATTTACATTTTCATAATCCACCACTGCAATATCCAGAAAATCATCCTCTTCTCTAAAGGGAATAAACTGATACTTATCCACCGCTTCCATGGAGATCGAAGAAGCTACCTCTTCCGGTATTTCCAGCTTGTCCCAATCAACATCGACACTATTCTTTTTTTGTAATTCTATTTCAAACATATAATTTTAATTGCTAATTGCTCTTCGCGCCAGAGGCAAATTCCAATCGAATAACCGGAGTCTGTTTCGATTTTAATTGACTGGCCTGGCTTCATTCAATCGCATGAACAAACATATAAAAAACCTCAATGCCCGTTTAAATAAATATTGCACTCGACTACATTTAGCTTGAATATTTTTTTGGAAAAGAAACGACGGCATCTACCCTCGAATCATTTAAGTTCCTCTTGGTCTTCTTCCTCTTTTTCTGGTGATTCATTGTTCTGCAAAGAACCTTCCAATTCAGCGGCGGTCTCCTCCCCCTGTGTTTGCGGTGTTTGATTGTCTATATTTTCCTGTTGAGTTTCGCGCGTCATGCCGGTAACCGCGAAAAGATCCTGCTTTCCAAGACCTTCCAGATCGGGACTGAAGGTGTAAGGCGCTTCAATATGCTCGGAGTAATCAACCGCAAAATCAGTTTCTATTCCTTCTTTTGTTAGTTTCTGCCAAGTAACGCCGTCAGGGAAAGAACCCATTACCGTTTTTTCGCCAGGGTAAGGCTGGTGGTAAACATTGAATTTAACACCGAGTTTAACCAAGTTGTCATTGTCTCCGCCAGAAAAGGATGCATTTTCAAGAGAAGCAAATCTGTTCATTTTTTCCAGCTTGTAAATAAACTTCCTTAATTGAAGATAATCTCCTGACACCGCTAACTGGAGACTGATCTTATTTAATCCGGCTTGAACATCGCCCCCCGCGCCGGCCTCATCTTTTTGTTTGGATTTTTTTTCTTGATTGCTGATCGGCTGGCTTTTAGAAATACTCAACCCGCCGAACAAAACACCCGAGGAGTCGACTATCTTGGAAATCTCCGCAATAAATTCAGGTTCTCTCTTTGTCTTGCTTACAGCATCCAAAATTACCGTTCTGTTAGCTTCATTCATACTTTTCAACTGCCCCAGCGCTTGCTTGGCTTGATTGCTTTTTTGATTCAAGTTGCTCACTTTTTCTTCCACAGTTTCCAGCTCTTTTCTCTTTTGTTTATAAACCTCCCAATCCGGCTTGATAAAAACAATAAACAACGCCAAGGCGGCAACTATCGCAATCGGCAAAAAAAATACATTTGATTTCATAGTTTTTCTATAATTTTTATTTTATAATATTAAAATTTTTTGCTATTGGCTATTTAAAAGAATTTTTTATTCTTTAATTTGATGTTTCTTTAGAATCCCCGCCTTCAGGAGATACGTCGAATTCAACACTAACAGCGGTCAAATTTTCCTGGTTCTGAACGCCGCTTACATTAACATTTTTTATTGAATCGCTTTGATTAAAGGCTTCCAGTTGCGACGACGCATAATTCCTATCGGGAACAACAAAGCTTGCGCTACAGGTATAAATCCCTTCTTTCCCATTTATACTAAGCGATTTAAAAACAGTATCCGCAAGAACAGCATCCGAGATTCTCAACAAATTTCTGGAATACTGATTAAAGCTACCGCCGGAAACTTCTTTTAGGTTTAACGTTCTTTTTTTGAAATCATATAAATCCGCATACTCTTCATTCATCATGCTCTTTTTGATTGCTTCCACTCTACTCTCAGCTTTTTTAATTTTCTCTTTCGCTTGGGAATCGAGAAAATACACTGCGCCGTAGGAAGCTAATGTTAAAAATAATATAATAGCTCCCAAAATAACAGAGAGAGACATTCCCTCTTTTCTATCTCTTTTTATCTCTTCTTTGCTTTTTAAATTAATATTTTTTTTCATTTTTATTTTTTACATAATTAAACTTGGAACTTGCTTAAAACCTTTATTTAAAAATATCATATTTTTTATATTAGCGCAAACACCAAAACAAAGATACTAATTTTTCTTTGATTCAAAACCGGACAAAGCCAGCCCGACGGCTATAGAAAAATAAGGGCTCAAAGAATTTATTTTACCTTCCAATTCAGGCGGATATGAAACTTTTGACCACGGATTTCCGTAATAAACTTTCAAGTCCAGTTTTGAGTCCAAATATTTCTTAATTCCATTCATTTGGGATGTTCCTCCGGTTAATATTAAAGCGTCCACGCCTTCCTTTCCGTAAAAAAAAGTAAATTCGTTAATGGCTTTTCTGACCTGATCAGCAATGGAGTCAAAAAAAGGTTTTACGATATTTTCCACCGCATCCGCAGATCCCATTTCCAGCCCTTTTTCAATCTTTAACTTTTCAGCTTTGTCCTTGCTGACCCCTAGCGTTTGAGAGATCAACTCCGTCAACCTGTCGCCGGCTTTGTCAATATTCCTATTGAATATAAGATCTCCTTTGTAGGTTCCGATAATGTTAGCCACCTTGCCTCCTATGTCCAATATAATGTAACTGCCTTTTTTATCAGTCAGAGCCCTCTTTACAGAAAAGCAGTCAATTTCCAATGATTCCACCTCGAAATCGTTTTTAGTGAAGACTGATTCAAAATTCTTACTAATCTCTTTCATCACAGACACCAAGAGAATCTTCTTAGTGCTTTTTCCGCTTGCTTCTTCCTGAATCGCGCTCAATTCGTCGTCCTTGTTTTTTTTCTCTTGAGAATCATCTTCATCGCTTATATTCTGCTCTCCCACCACTTGCCAATCATACACTACATCGCTTATTTTAACGGGAATATATTTAGGCGCCTCCAATTCTACTGCCTGTTCCAAGTATTCGGTTTTTTTGGCATCAATATCCAAAAGAGTTATCAAGGCCGAGGTCGAAGGCACGGCAGTGTTCACTTCCCTGTTTTTAATGCCAACATCGTCAAAAACCTTTTTCAAAACTTTTCCCGTATATTCTCCTATGTCAGAAGAATTTTCCTTTAATGTGTCTTCGCTCACTCTGACCAAAGCATAATTTTTCAATAAGATTTTGCCGTCCTTTTTCTCCAGTTCCACTATTTTAAAGTTATTGCTCCCCACGTCCACACCAATCGAATAATTTTTCTCCTTGTGGAAGTAATTGCTAAATTCGCTAAAATAACTTTTTATTTTTGATTCTATATCCACTATTTGCCAATTAATTTTTATTTCGGTTTTGTTTGAATATTTTGACTTGAAAAAATATCAAATTCTGTTATTTTTAATAATATCAAAAATAAATGCCAGGTCAATACTTTGTTGTTATTTGCAGAAAGCATAATGCTTAGACTGAAATTTTTGTTCTTTTTTGCCGATTATTTTATTGTTGTTTTCAAGAGGTAAATTGATTGTAACATATAATAATAATTTGGCAAATACATCTTTAACGCATCGACACCACGCGGTTCAGCGTTTCTTTACATGCTTCTTTTTTTGCCGGCCCGTCTTTGTTTAAAGCAACTCCTGATTTCCGTGAAAGTTGTTTAAAAAATTTGCGTAGCCATATAATAGCGGCCTGTAGTTCGATTAAAAAATCAACTCCCTGAATTATTAGGAATTACGCGCTTGCCTCTTTATTGCCTAAAGAAAAGAGAGCAAAGCAAGGTTTGGTTTTTGCATTCGATCGAAAAAAGATTTTAGAAGCTAATTGTTTTTCTTTCAAGCGTATCTTCACAAGATGGAAAGGAATGTGCGCATAAAACCAAGCCTTGCTTTGCTCTCGGCATTGCCGGAGAGTAATCGCGTAATTCCTAATAATAGTTAATTTTAGAATTAAATTTAAACTCAATGGAACCCCAGATAACCAAAAGATTAACCAGAAACGCTAAGGAGGCTTTGGAAAAATCCAAAAAGCTTGGAGGAAGCTCGGATATAAAGAAAATCAACGCGCTTTTCCTGCTGAAATCCCTATCTTCTCAAAAAGGAAGCCTCGGCAAAGTGATTCTGCAGAACATGAAGCCCAGTGGAAAAAACCTTCTGACCAAGCAGGAAATTAACAAAAGAAACACCAGAATCACAGCCTACGACGTCCTGATCAAGGCTTACCAAGTAGCCAACTTGAGCCAAACCCCCTTTGTCGGAACCGAGCATCTTTTTCATGCTTTGCTGTCCCTGTTGGCGCAAAAAGAAAAGACGCTGTTCAACAAATATTTCAAAAAAGGCTTTTCCAATCTCCCCGGCTCCGGAAAAACAAACGGGGAAAATCACGGACACCAATTCAACTCGCCTGACTTTATGGGAGAGATGAACAGCTTGATTGAAAATTTCTTCTCCTCCGGCGGCGACAAGCAGAAAAGATCCTACTTGGCCGACTTCGGAACCGACTTCAATGAGCAAGCCAAGAAACAAGACAATATCCTGGTCGGCAGAGAAACCGAACTGGAAAGAATTTCCAATATATTGGGGAGAAAAAACAAGAACAACCCAGTGCTTATCGGCGAACCGGGAGTAGGAAAAACAGCCATCATTGAAGGCTTGGCCCAAAAAATAAACGAGGGAACCGCTCCTTTTTATTTGAGCAATAAAAAGATCATTGCTCTGGACTTGGGCTTGCTGGTGGCGGGAACCAATTTTAGGGGTGAATTCGAAGCTCGCCTTAAAGAAGTAGTAAAAGAAGCCAAAGAAAATCCGGATGTAATTCTCTTTATCGATGAATTGCACAACTTGGTGGGGGCGGGCAACGCCGTGGGCGGAATGGACGCGGCCAACATCTTGAAGCCGGCTCTTTCCCGAGGCGAAATTCAGGTTATCGGAGCCACCACCACGGATGAATACAGAAAAAACATCGAGAAAGACGCGGCTCTGGAAAGAAGGTTTCAGTCCATTTATATCGACGAACCCGACCAGAAAAAAACCGCCCGGATACTGCAAGGAATCAAACCGCTGTATGAAAAATACCACAACATTAAAATTAGCAATAAAGTTGTATCTCTGGCTCCTCAAATGGCGGCCAGGTATTTCAGCGATAAATTCCTGCCCGACAGCGCTATTGATTTGATCGATGAAAGCGCGGCCAAAAAAAGAACTTCATCCAAAAACATCGACTTATACCGCCGACTGTCCCGAAAAGAGGAGGAGCTCAAAAATATTACCCATAGCAAGGAAAACCTGGTAATGGCCGACAGATACGAAGAAGCTATCCGATTGAGAGACGAGGAAAGAAAGGCTCAGGACGA
The DNA here is from genome assembly GCA_034522495.1 of Candidatus Moraniibacteriota bacterium. Classification (GTDB taxonomy): domain Bacteria; phylum Patescibacteriota; class Minisyncoccia; order Moranbacterales; family DUUL01; genus JAXHLG01. Next base: position 1,287,943 of record JAXHLG010000002.1, read on the forward strand.
GATAGACGAACTGAAGAAAAGGCTGCGTCAAATGGAAAAGAAAAATCCCATCAAGCTGGAAGCCGACGACGTTAGGGAAGTTGTCTCAATACATTCGGGTATTCCAGTTTCTTTGATTAAAGAAAAAGATTCCGACACCCCCGCCCAAGTCAAGAAAAAGCTGCAAAAAAAATTAGTAGGCCAAAAAGAGATAGTGGAAAAAATTCACCAAACCTTGCTGAGGAGATCCAGCGGAGTTACCCACCCGGAAAAACCGTTCGGTTCGTTTTTGTTCATCGGTTCCTCTGGAGTGGGTAAAACTATGACCGCCAAGCTTCTTTCGGAAGCCTTGTCTTCGGCCAGCAAGGGAAACTTGATCCAAATCAACATGAGCGAATTCATGGAGCGCCACTCCGTCTCCAGGCTTTTGGGCGCGCCAGCCGGCTATGTCGGATACGAAGAAAGCGGTGAGCTGACGGAAAAAATCAGAAGGAACCCCTATAGCGTAGTCCTTTTTGACGAAATAGAAAAAGCAGATAAAAATGTTCTCAATATTCTGCTCCAGATTTTGGACGAAGGAGAAATCACCGATTCCAAAGGAAGAAAGGTCAGCTTTAGAAATGCCGTTATCGTCTTGACTTCCAATATCGGCACTAACGAATTGAACAAATTCTCCAAAATAGGCTTTGGCGAAAGCAAAGAGAAATCCCTTCAAAATAAAGAGCAAATCGAGCAGGAAATAATCGCCAAATTAAAGGAAGAGCTGCCTTTGGAATTTATCAACAGACTGGACAGCATCTTGATATTCAATTACTTGACCAAAGAAGATATCGGAAAAATTGTCAAAAAAGAACTGAGCGGCTTGAGCCAAAGATTGAAAGAAAAAAGGATTGAACTCGCCATAGATAATTCGGTAATTGAGGATTTAGCCAAAAAAAGCTATGACTCCCAGCAGGGAGCCAGGCTGGTCAAGAAACAGATCGAGGAGCTGATCGAGCCGGTCTTGGCTGAGAAAATAGCGTCTTCAGCTCCCCGGAAAATCAATTTAAGAAAAAGCAACCAAAAAATTGTCGCTACAAGCAGATAAAAAAATTACTTCCAAAGAGGCTGTAAAAACAATAGAGCAATATTTGCTGGATTTAGTGTTTCCCAAGCAATGTGGCTTATGCAAAAAAGAGGGGCTGTTCCTGTGCAAAGAATGCCTGGGAAGCATAGATATTAAAAAGCTTCAAAACTGCCCGATTTGCGAGTCTTCCGTCACGGAAACCGGCCGGGTGTGCAGGTCTTGCAGGCGGTTTCATCCGCCTTTGGAGAAACTGCTGATTTCAGCCGACTACAAAGACGCTCTGGTTAAGAAACTTATCCATCAGTTTAAATACAAGTTTGCCGCCGAATTGGACGCTCCGCTTGCCCGAATAATGATCAAGGCTTCTTTCCGGCACGAATTAGAGTTGCCGGATTTGATTATTCCGGTTCCCTTGCACTCGCTCCGGCTGCGATTCCGAGGCTTCAATCAGTCCGAGCTGCTGGCCATCCAGTTGGCCCGAAATCTGGTTCCGGGATACGAAGTAGAAGTTAATAATTCTATTTTGAAAAAAGTGAAAAACACCGCTCCTCAAGCCGGCATGAAAGACAAAGAAAAAAGAGAAGGTAACATCAGCCAAGCTTTTGAAGCGAATTTGACCGTCCAATCCCTGATAAAAAACAAACGGATTCTCTTAGTCGACGACGTATGCACCACCGGCAGCACATTATTTGAATGCGCCAAAACCCTTTCCCCCTTGAAACCGAAATCGATTTCAGCTATAGTAATAGCCAGGCAAGGATAGGATTCATTGTTTTATCGCCAAATTGCTCCATTGTTTAAAAAGTACCTTGAAAACACATTTAAAGTTTATTTTGAAATTTTTCTTTTTGAATTTCAGTTTTTCCCGCCTGCTTAATGTTCTTAATTGTCAACAGGACCCCGCTTTGCGGTGGGAGTTTTAAGCTTTGAGTTTTGATTTTGAAAAGGAGAGGTGCCTGAGTGGTCGAAAGGGGCACCCTGCTAAGGTGTTGTTCCGTTTATCGGAACCGAGGGTTCGAATCCCTCCCTCTCCGCCTTCGCCACGCCGAAGCCCGCCAGGGCGAAGGCGGGCTTCGCCTCAGCTACGGCGTGACGCGGTCCGCCTGGTCGGCGTGACGCGGTCCGCCTGGTCGGCGTGACGCGGTCCGCCTGGTCGGCGTGGCAAGAAAGTAAGATATATTTAAAAAAGTTAATTATGCACTACGTTTACAGTCTCAAATGCAGAGATGGTTATTATATTGGTTGTACTGATAATTTAATAGAAAGATTAGAGAGACACAAAAGAGGTTACGTTAAAGCAACAAAACATAATCCTCCCCTTGAGCTGAAATTTTATTTTGCTATAAAAGAGAAAAATAAAGCCTTCAACTTTGAGAGATATCTAAAAACCGCATCGGGGAGAGCTTTTATTAAAAAACACTTCCAATTATAATTCCAATAAAAACTAATGCCGGCTGCTCCCTCAACCCTTCTTCCCCGCCACATAAATATTCCTTTTTTTGTTCCTTTTGTCAAAGCTGTAGCCGCTCTCCAAGATTTCAAAGCCGTTTTTCCTGCACAGATTCTCCAGTTCTCTTTTGGTCCACCAATGGCAAAACCTCCAGTGGGTCTTCATTTCTCCCCCTTCATGATAACTGAAAGGAATCCGGCCGGTTTTGGAAAAACCGCCTTGAATCAACTTTCTGGGAAAGCTTTTCAACAAATATTTCACTCTCTTCCAATCCCATAAACGCCAAGAAGTTATCACCAGCACTCCGCCGGGCTTTAAAACCCGGGATATTTCTTTTAGAGCGCTTTCTGCCATCTTCGGCGTTAAGTGATGAAAAACAGCCACAGAAACCGCAACATCAAAACTATTATCGGGAAAAGGCAGCTTCTCTTCGCTTTCAATCAATACAAACTTTTCTTTTGCATAATGAGCCCTGGCCAGATCGATCAAAGACTCGGAAACATCTGCTCCGGTATAGTTTGTTTTCAAATTATTCCCGTAAATTAACTCCAAAAGCCTTCCATTGCCGCAGCCGAAATCAAGCAGCTTGCTTCCCGGCTGAATATACTTATCAATAAAATCCAGCTCCCTCCACCAATTTTTTCTGGTCTGGGAAAATTTATGAGAAACCGTGTCATAAAATCCGGTTACTTCTTTTCTTATTTTGTCTTGTTGATTCTTTGGCATTGATTTTTATGGGACTGTTTCCAAACACCATTTCGTTACGAAATTTCTAATTTTTTAGATAAATTTTTCAAACAATTTTTGTCCCGCTGTGCGGGACAGAGCTAAGGCAAAAAAATTTTTGGAAAATTTAGCAAAAAAGGTGGAATTGCAGTAGGAATGGGGTTTGGAAACAGTCCCTTTATAGATTGTATTATGAAGCAATTATCAAGTATAATGTATCATGCTTTCATTGTAAAATTACTATAAGGATTAGTCTTTGGGTTTATTAAGATTCTATTTTCGAAAAATGTTTCTCTTTCTGATAGGAATTACGCGATTACTTCCTGGCAATGCCGAGAGCAAAGCAAGGCTTGGTTTTATGCGCACTTGCCTTTCAGGCTTGTTAAGATATTTTTAATAGAAAACCCTTTTTGCTTCTAAAATATTTTTTCGATCGAATGCAAAAACCAAGCCTTGCTTTGCTCTCTTTTTTTAGGCAATGAAGAGGCAAGCGCGTAATTCCTATCTAAAATAATTTTCGATTACAGTCACCATTATGCAAAATTCTATCATAAAAAAGTTTATTCATGAAGCCGTTCAAGCGAATTTGCAAAGCCGCCAAGATTTGGAATTGGTCAAAAAATCTTTCTGCCGGCGTATGAACAGGAATAATAACAAACTTTCGATTTTAAGCAACGCTCAAACAAGAGAAGTTTACGCGGAAATGTTGAAAAAAGGAGAAATTAAAGCCAGCCCTCAACTGGAGAATTTTTTGGTAACCAAAAAAATAAGAACTCTTTCCGGAGTAGCTATTGTAGCGGTTTTAACCAAGCCCTACCCTTGTCCCGGCCAGTGCGCATATTGCCCCGATGAATATCAAATGCCCAAAAGCTACCTCTCTAACGAGCCGGCCGTAATGAGAGCTATTTCCACAGGATTCCACCCCTACAAACAAGTTCAGGCCCGCCTCAGAATGCTTGAAATAAACGGCCATTCCACAGACAAAGTAGAGATGATTGCAATGGGCGGAACTTTTTCCCACTTCCCCGCAAGCTATCAAAAATGGTTCATTAAAGAGTGCTTCCGAGCCTTGAACGACTACCCGAAAAATCTTTCTTCTAAAAGCCGAAGTGGCTTTCTGGAGAAAGAAAAGAAGTGCAACGAAAAAGCCAGGCACCGGATGATCGGACTCACCCTGGAAACTAGGCCGGACTACATTAATCGAGAAGAAATCACCAATTTCCGCAGACTGGGAGCAACCAGAATAGAAATTGGAGTTCAGCATATAAGCGATGAAATTCTAAAGCTCAACAGACGCGGACACGGAGCTGAAGAAACCGCCCGAGCCACCAAGCTTCTAAAAGAAGCCGGCTTTAAAATTAGCTATCACTTGATGCCGGGACTGCCGGGGAGCTCCCCCAAGAAAGACCTGGAAATGATAAAAAAAGTTTTTTCCGATCAAAGATTCCAACCGGATTTAGTTAAAATTTATCCCTGCGTAGTGACCAAGGGATCCGAGATTGAAAAGTGGTGGAAACAAGGAAAATATAAACCGCTAACCAACACTCAAAATCTGGAATTGATGAAAAAAATTAAAGCTGCAATTCCGCCTTATGTAAGAATTTCCCGCCTAATCCGAGACATCCCGGAAGAATCCATCCTGGCCGGACCCAGCATTTCCAATCTGCGGCAGCTGCTTCAACAAGAAAATGTTAAGTGCAGCTGCATCCGCTGCCGGGAAGTTAAATCTTCTTTCTCATCCAAGGAAAAAATTGTTTTAAATAGGATTGATTACCCGGCTTCGGATGGAAAAGAAGTCTTCTTGGAATACGTTTCTCCAGATAAGAAAAAACTATTCGCTCTGCTAAGATTGAGAATCCCTTCAAACAGAAATCAAACAGTATCATTTTTCCCCGCTCTTGAAAACAGCGCCATCATAAGAGAACTCCATACTTACGGAAAGTTGGTCTCCTTGAGCCAAAAAAACGCTCAAGCTCCCCAGCATATGGGGCTGGGTAAAAAACTTATCCGCAAAGCTGAACAAATAGCCGGTCAGGAGTTCGACCTGGAAAAAATAGCCGTCATTTCCGGAGTAGGAGTCAGAGATTATTACCGGAAGAGAGGATACCGGCTGAAGGATGAATATATGATGAAAAAATTAAAAAACGAAATTAAATTTTGAACCAAGGATACAAGAAACAAGGATACAAAAAAATTAAAAATATCAATATTTAAACTGTTTGTTTCTTAAATTATTTGAATCAAGATTTATGATTTATGATTTTAGGAATTACGCGCTTGCCTCGTTATTGTTTAAAAAAGAGAGAGCAAAGCCGAACTCTTCCGCCGCCTTGTGGGATCTCTCTTTCGAAAAAACACTAAAAAGTAGTGGGGAAATTACAAAGCCGTTTGAGCACTCATTCGTTTGTGTTTTGTGATTTAATATTTTGTGCTTTGTTTGAAATTTGTGTTGTGTGTTTTGTGTTTTAAAAACTGGTTGGAATATGATTTCTATGTAATTATTAATAGTCTCTAAAAAGAATAAAGGCACGTATTTATCTTCTAATCCAGCAGACGAAAAGGATGAAGAAGATGTAATACCCGGCTAGCCACCAAAGGCCGACATCGCCGATTTCGATGCTGGACCAGGAAATTTGAGCTAGTTTTTCCACCGCCTTTATCTCCAAGGAAAGGGCCAGTTGAATGGGCAAGGCAATAAAGCCCGCCAAGTACGGCAGGAAAAAGCCTGTGAAAACAGCCAAAAATCCTCCCAGCATGATAAGAGGAATAGCCGGCAGAATGATCAGATTGGCCAAAAATGAAATGGGAGAAAAAGTTTCAAAATTATATACCAGAATTCCCAATACTCCCAGCTGCGCCGAGGCAGTCACCAGCAATATGGATTTCCATTCCAGGAAATCATTTTTTATATCCACTTTCCGGGAAAGCGGTTCATAAACCAAGACTATGGAAGCAGCCGCCAAGAAAGATAATTGGAATCCCGCGTCATAAAATAAAATCAAAGGAGAAAACCAGATCATCAAAGCGGCCGCCAAAGTTATCGCTCTCATAGAACTGGCCAATCTCCCCTTCTTGCTGGCCCAAAGCAACAACACGCCCATAATGGCCGCCCGGACCGCCGAGCTGGGCGAGCCGATCATCAAAACAAAAAAGGCGATGCCCACCACGGCCAGCCAAAAAGCTTTCTGGCGCCAAAGCCCCAGAAGCACCCCCATCCACATAAAAAATCCCGCCAACACGGTTATGTTAAATCCGGAAACCGCTACTGTGTGAGTAGTTCCCGTCTGGCGAAAATTTTCCTGCACATCATCCGGCAGACGATCTTCGCCACCCAAAAGCAGTCCGGCTAAATAGGCCGACTCGGGAAAAGCAAACAGCTCTCTAATTTTTTCTTCAAAATAGCCCTTGGTCTGAAAAATTTTTTTCATGACAGCTGTTTTGTATTTGTAGCAGCCTCCCAAATAAGTTTTTTTCTCAGAGTCCTCCTCTTTTTCTAAGTTCTGGCAAATTGAATATACATCTTTCATAGCCAGAAACTTAATATAATCAAATTTGGGATATTTATTTTCCGGCTTCTCCAGCTTGCAAGAGATCTTTTTTGTTTGGCCGAACTCCCACAGTTCTTCACTACGAGCAAAATACAAAAACTTTCTTTGGCAATCCGGATAAATCGCTGCCCCTTCTTTTTTCTTGACCGCTTTAGCCGGGCACAAATAGACTTTCTGATAATCGTCCTTTTCTTCCGGCATGGCGGAAACGTAAACAAAACCTTTGTACTCTTGGATGTTTTTGACTGAAATCTTTTCCAATTCTCCGGCGGTTTTCCACGCTCCCAAAAACACTCCCAGTAAAACGAAAAACAGGAAGACAAACTTCCTGCTCTTTTTCCAAAACGGCACAACAACGAAAGCCGGCAACAAAATCAAATAACACGCCCAAAGTGGCCACGCAAAAATCAACTCTAAAGCCACCCCGAAAACAAAACTTATCAAAAACCACAAAAAGATTTTGGAGTCGCTGGGATTTTTCGAAACCGCCTTGCGCAAAACCGACTGTTAATCGTTATGCCCTCCAAGATATTGTCACTAACCTTTAGCCTTTTAAAATTATTTGCCAATAAATATTACAATCAAGCCTAAAAAAGCTTCATAAAAAACACAAACAGTCAAAACACAAAGCCCAAATAAAACACAATTTGGTCAAAACACAAAAGTTCATAAATCTACATTCTTAAATCATAAATCATAAAAATAGGATATCAATGCTAAGTAAATATGCCTCTACCAACCTCGATGATTTTATTGGAGGAGGTGTGGCCGGAGATGATTTTTATTGCAGATTTGACGACGCCGAAGCTTTCGGCCAACAATTTTACAAGTTCTTTATTGGCCTTTCCTTTTTCCGGCGCCGCTTTCACCCTCGCCCTATATCGGCCTTCTTCGATCTTCTCCAGTTGACTTTCAGAATCCCCGGTTTTTACCTTAACAAAGATTTTCATCTAACGACGCAATTTCAAATCCACCCTTCTGCCTGTTTGAACTCTTCTCAATTCACTTTCCATGGACCTGAATTCTACAGGATCCATGCCGTCTTTTCTTAACTGATTATTAATTTCACCCAGCAAATCCTCCAGGTCTCTTCTGCCTTTTGAGTCAAAATCTTCTCCCACAAAAATCTGGTAAGTATTCCCCTTTTTCATGCTGCCATCAATTTTTTTTGGAGTATCAACTTGCTTCAACTCCACATAAATTTTCTCTTCCATAATTTTTTCTTAATAATTAAAATGTGTATTTAAATAAGTTTAAATGTTTGCATGTTTATATGTTTATATGCTTTCGTGTTTAAATGAACTATCTCACCTCCACCTCCCCAAAATATTTTTCTACTTTCTTTTTAACTTTCTCCAGATCAACTTCTTGATGCTTATCAATATCTTTGCGAATAGACCCGTCTAAAAGCTTCCCTTCGTCTCTGAATTTTTGCAATGCGTACTTTTTTGATCCTTTCAGCCATTGAGCAATTTTGTCAAAATCATTTTCCTCGTGAAATCCCGGCACCACGGTAGTTCGAAATTCGTAGTTTATTCTCGAGTTTTGAATCAGCTTAACACTTAATTTGATTCTTTCCAAATCAGCTTCCACTCCCGCGGTTTGGGAATATTTCTCCGGCGCATTCTTAATATCCATGGAAACAAAATCAACCAGCTTTTTTTCAAAGGCTTCCCTGAGCACATCCGGACGGGTTCCGTTGCTGTCCAGCTTAACAGCGAAATTCAATTCTTTTATTTTTCCCATAAACTCCAAAAGGTTTTTTTGGATTGTCGGTTCGCCTCCGGTGATGCAAACTCCTTCCAGTTTGTTTTTTCTGCTCTTGAGAAAATCAAAAAACTCTTTTTCCGAAACCGACCCCGTGCCTCCGCTCCAATCAGGTAGCACCAATTCCGGATTGTGGCAAAAAGGACAGCGAAAGCTGCACCCCACAGTAAAAACAGTAGCCGCAATCTTGCCCGGATAATCAATCAAAGTCAGCTTTTGCAAACCGCCCAGTTTCATAAATTTTAATTATCAATTATAAAAAGGAGAAATTCCTCCTTCTTTAAATTAACAAAACACAAATTACAATGAACAAACAAAACACAGATTCCAAATAACAAATCACAAACTGGCAAAAACTAACTTGTTTGTGTTTTTAAAACTGTGTTTTGTGATTTGTTTGTTAATTGCTTAAAGCAACGTTGTTGCAACGCAACTTTACGTTGTATGTTGTGCTTTGTGTATTTTATTTATTCCTCCCACTTTTCCCTCTCTTCCTGATCTTCTTCTCCATTTTCATAGAAGTCTTCATCTGTTCGGCCGACTAAGATTTCTCTGGGTTTGGCTCCCCGGGAAGGCCCGACCACTCCGTGGTCCTCGAGTTGCATCATTATTCGGTTGGCTCTCTGGTAACCTATGGAAAGCCTGGATTGAATCAGAGAAGTGGAGGCTTTTCCGGCTGTTATTATCAATTGCTTGGCATCTTCAAATTTGGGATCAACTTCTCCGCCGGCACCTTCTGTGCGATCGCCGGATTCTTGCCCAACAGGCTTTTCCAGTTCTTCCTTGAAAGATTCTTCCAGCTCGTCTTCTTCTGCCGATTCCATTTCTTGAGCTTGCTTTTTCCAGAAATCCACCAGTTTGTTGGTCTCCTCCTCGGACACAAAAGCTCCCTGGATACGCCTCATGTTGTTGGTTTCATTGCTGGTGAAAAGCATATCCCCCCGTCCGAGCAGTTTCTCTGCGCCGGCTCTATCCAGAATAATTCTGGAATCAACCTGGGAAGACACTTTCAGAGCAATCCGGGTGGGAACATTGGCCTTGATCTGGCCGGTAATAATATCAACGCTGGGTTTCTGAGTGGATATAATCAAGTGAATGCCCACTGCTCTGGCTTTCTGGGCAATTCTAACGATCAGCCCTTCCACTTCCTTGCCGTGCACTGCCATCAAGTCATTTAGTTCATCTATTATGATTACTACGTAAGGCATCTTCTCCAATCTTTCGTAATAGTATTTTCCCGTTTCTTCATCCTCCACTTGCCTCTTTTTCCCTCTTTTCACTTTTTCGTTGTAGGATTGGATATCTCTCACTCCGATCTCTTCCAAAACTTTATATCTCTCCTCCATGGTGTTCACCGCCCATTTCAAAGCGTTCACCACTTTGGAAATATCGGTAATTACCGGGGACATTAAATGAGGAATTCCATTGTAAAGATTGAGCTCCACTCTTTTGGGGTCTATCAAGATTAATTTCAGATCTTCCGGCGTGTTTCGGTAAAGCAAGGAAGTAAGAGTAGTGTTAATACAAACGCTTTTGCCCATATTGGTAGCGCCGGCCACCATCAAATGGGGCATTTTTCTAATATCGGCAAACACCAGCTCTCCATGCACATCCTCGCCCAGAGCTATCGCCAGCTTGGAGGGGTGGTTTCTGAATTCTTTGCTTACAATGGAATTTTTAACTCTCACTTCGGCGCTGTATCCTTGGGGCAAGGGAACTTCCACTCCTATAAGCGATTTGCCCGGGATAGGCGCTTCGATTCGGATGGAAGGCGTAGCGAGCTTCAGAGCCAAATCGTCTTGATGGGATAAAATCCGGCTAATTTTTATCCCCCGGGCCGGCTCAAAAGTGTATTGGATAACCGAAGGACCCAAATGATAGCCCTTGAAATAAACTTTGATGCCGAATTCCTCCAGTGTCTTGATTATGTCTTGGGCTCTTTCTTCCAAATTTTTCGGCTTTTCTCTTTTAGCCGAGTCCGTCAATAGCTCCGGCGGCGGCAATTTCCAAAACCCTTCCGCCGCGGCAGCTCTCTGTCTTTCTTTCGAGTGGATAGAGTAGGCTTCTTTGTCATCTTCCGCCAAATCTTCCTCTTCATTCGCCTCGTCTTTATCTTCATCGGCAAATCTTATAGTGTCTTCCTTGATGTTGTCTTCTTTTTTCTCTTCTTTGACTTGTTCTTCTTCTTGCGATTCAGTGTCTTCCTTTTCTGTTTCTAGAGCCATTTTTTTGGTTTTTATCTTGGAAATCAATGACAAATACCAGTCTCTAAATCCTCCAAAAAACTTATTCAAAGGAAAGTTGAAAGTCAGTATCAATCCCACCAAAAGAAAACCGGAGGAAAGAATAAACGCCGCCAAGCTTCCAAAGTATTTAAACAATGGGTAAGCCAGCGCAAATCCCAAAAAGCCTCCTCCCTTGCCATCTTCAGCCATTTGTTTCATTTCTTCCAAGCCGGAGTATCCATGCAGCAACACCAGCAAAAAAACAAAGAAGAAAAGTGCTCCGCCGGTAGTTAGATAATATCTGTATTTGCGATACCTGCGGAAATAAACCACTCCCAGAATCACCATCAAAAGAGGCAGGGCAAATCTGCCCCACCCAAAGGAGATCTTCAGCGCTTTGTCCAAATACTCGCCCGCCATTCCGGCCTTGCCGATCAGGCTCAACAGAAAAACCAGAGCAAACACTATCAAAAGAACGGAGGCGACGCTTTTCTTCACATCTCTATGCAAAAAAGAATCCGTCTCCTGTTTTGAAGATTTCTTCTCGGTCTTCTCTCTCTCATCACTTTCAGACGCTTTTTCCTTTTTAGTTTTATTTTTTTTCTTCTTGAACATATACTTAGATTAAAAGCTCGAACTTTGTATCCAGAATCTTGAATAATTTTACCACCGCCGTGCAGTGTCCCCGCTTTTATTAAAAATTACAAAAGCAGCGGGAAATTTTGTATCGATTTTAAAACTCCAAATTTCAAAAAATTCCCAACGGTTTCGATTTATTTCTACAATTTCCCAACAACAATTTATTAATGGAGCCCGCCAGAGGCGGATCACCCTCTGGGTGACAATTAGAATAATTGGAACAATTTTAATTTTCTTTTCTCCAAATCAACCAATATTCATTGTCGTCCTTTTTTTGTTTTCCGTATCCCCGGGTTTTTATCATCACATATCTTCCCTTGATTCTACTCCCGAATAAATTAAATTTCAACATTTTCTCTTCAAAAGATCCTTTCATCAAACCCCATTTTCCCTGATCCCAAATTTTTACCTCCCCGGCCCCGTAGCTGTCTTCCGGAATAATTCCCTCAAAATCCAAATATTCCACCGGGTGATCTTCAGTTCTTATGGCCAGATGCTTCACGCCGTAATCCATGGGAACATTTTTGGGAACCGCCCAAGATTTTAAAACGACCGGAGAGTTTTTTTCGTCCTCCATTTCCATTCTGAAGTCATAATGAAGACTGGAGGCGCGGTGCTCTTGAATGACGAACCTGTTCCGGGAAACCTCTTGATTCTTTCCGGCGGGTTCCGTCGTAGATTTAAAGTCCCTCTTGCTTTTATAGTCTTCGAGACTCATAAAACAGGGTTATGAAAAGTCATCTGTATTAATTATAGCATGAAAATGAGTTTTAGAAAATAGATAGATTTAATTGCTTCATTGCTTCATTGTTAATTGAGTTGCTTTAATAGGTCGACTTCCCATTTCAAACTTTCAAGCCTTTGTTTAAATGTTTAAATGTTTAAATGTTCTTATGAATCTCGTTTTACATTTTCCCGAAATGTATTTATACTAAAAGCAGAGTTTATTAACGTTATTAAAAATAAAATTATTCATGAAGCTCATGAAAGAGTTTTTTCAGAAAGAGAGAAACAAAAAAATAGCTTATATTTTCCTTTTGTTGATTATCTTATCTTTCGGCGCCTTCGCCCGGCTTTGGCAGTTGAATGAAGTGCCGCCGGGACTGCATTACGATGAAGCCAAAAACGGCCTGGAAGCTATTGAAGCAGCCGAAACCGGCGACTATAAATTTTTTTACTCCGGTAACAACGGCGGAGAAGGACTTTATATAAATATGATTTCTTTTTTTCTGGAAGGGCTGGGAGTGAACAACTTCAGCGCCAGAATAGCAAGCGCCTTGCTCGGCATCTTCACCTTGCTTGGATTTTATTTTCTTTTAACTCAGCTGCGGCTCTCCAAAGCCACTATTTTGATAGGAGTTTTTCTGATGGCAAGCTCTTTTTGGCATATAAATTTTTCCCACACTGTCTATCACGGCATTCTGGCACCTTTCATATTGGTTTGGATGCTTTACGTTTTTATCCTAGGAATAAAAAGAAATAATTGCTGGCTGCTAGCGCTATCGGGCCTGCTGTTGGGAGCCGGCTTTCATAGCTCCTCTCTTCTTTGGTTTGCCCCTTTTATTATCATTATCATTGTCGTCTTTTTTCTTTTCTTAAAAAAAGACTTCCTTAAAAAATACTGGCGGGGGGCTTTGGTTTTCCTTTTTTCTTTCGTTCTTGCCGCTTTGCCCGTTTTTTATTATTTTTATCAAAATCAAGATCAATTGGCTAGCAGAAACGATTCGGTTTCGATCTTTAATGCTCCAAATATGTCCGCCTCTCAAGCCTTTGGCAAAAGCTTGGGGGCGCACCTGAAAGCCTTTTACACCCTTGGAGACCCCAATCAAAGACACAATCACGCCAGCGCTCCTTTAATTCCTCCTGCCTGGGCAGCTCTTTTCACTCTCGGCTTTATTTTCAGTTTAAAAGAAATCTACCAAAGCATCCAAAACAAACTTAAAGAGAAAAAACCAAACCGGCTTTTTTTGCCGGCTTTAACAGCTCAAAGCGTTTTTTGGGTGATGATCCTTCCGGGACTGTTAAACATTGAAGGATTACCTCACTCCCTTAAAATAATCGGCGTTATTCCAGCTGTTATGATTTTTACAGCCCTTCCCTTTGAATATATATTAAGATTAAGAAGGGATATCCAAACTTCAGAAACGTTCACGCTCAAGCCTCGGCGATTCAAGGCTCTAAATGTATCTTTAGCCGGCTTAGCGCTCATTGTCTTACTGAGCGGCATGATGGAATTTTATACCTATTATTTTGTGTGGGCGAAAGAGCCTAGAACATTTTCTTCTTTTGAAAGAGAGCTGTATGACTTGGGAAAATTAATCAAAGAAATAGAGCCGGCAAAAAATAATTATATAATTATTCCGCAAAGCGATTACAAAAATTTCGACATCCGCGTAAGCCCCGCCAAAAAGACTTCCAGCTTAAAAACTGCTGAATTTGCCGGACATCCCGAAATTAAAAAATTTCAATATTTCAGACCCGTGGAGGCCCTAAAAAAGGAAAATTTATGCAACCAAGCCGTTCTTGTTTTTCTAGACACCGGCCCGGCGCTGCTTGGACGATTCCAAGAAAAATGCCCCGAATCGACCGCTCAAAAAATTGCGCCGAAAAACGGGTATTTTAATTTTTGGGTGTTGAGATAGAGTTGAATTACTCTAGAGTTTGCGATCTAGAAGAAAGAGCAATGAAGTTTGGAGAAAACAACATAGAATTGGTTAAAAAATACTAAGCTAGAGGCTTAATAATTGGTTTTTTATTAGAACAATTAGAATAATTAGTTTAATTAGAATAATTTTATAATATTTTATGACCAAGGTAGGAGCTCATGTTTCCATTGCCGGGGGCGTCGAGAACGCGCCGAAAAATGCGGCTGATTTAGGCTGCCAGTGTTTTCAGATTTTCACCCGCTCTCCCCGGGGCGGCAAAAGAAAAGAAGTTGATGAAGAAAAGTTTTTCGCCCAGTGCCAAAAATACGGCTTCGACAAAGGAAGAGATTATATCATTCACACTCCCTACTACATCAATCTGGCCAGCCAAGAAAAACGGATTTACCAAAGTTCCATCCGGGTGCTTAGAGAAGAATTGGAAGCAGCCAATCAAATCCGCTGTCCCTACGTTATTACCCACCTGGGAAGCTCCAAGGACTTAAACAAAAAAGAACATCAACCGGAGATCCAAAAAAGGGTCATGGAGGCGTTAATTGAAGTCCACCAAAACTATTCCGGCCGAGCCTTGCTGGTGCTTGAAATCGCCGCCGGCAGCGGCAACGTTGTCGGAGACAAGCTGGAAGAGTTTGCTCTTTTCTTTCAAGAAGCCAAAGAAAAGGGGATTGAACTTGGCTTTTGCTTCGACACCTGCCACGCCTTTGCCGCCGGCTGCGACCTGAGGACTCCGCAAGCAGTAGAAAAAACTTTCCACTCCATAGACAAGCATATCGGTTTAGATAAACTCAAATGCATCCACTTCAACGACTCCAAAACAGGCTTCCATTCCAACAAAGATCGCCACGAACACATCGGCGAAGGTAAGATCGGAAAAGCGGGAATGAAAGCCGTCGCCCAAAAATCTAGGAAATTAGGAGTTAATTTGTACCTGGAAACCAAGCATGATAAGATAATAGATGACATTGAAGCCACTTTAGATTTTCTTAATTAATACAGTTTCAATACTCTTTTCAATTTCCTTCTCAAATCAAAATGCAAAAGTCAAAAGTCAAAATCACACATTAAAATTTAAAAAGCCGAAATTTTCTTTTTTTATTTTTTCATTGTCATTTTGATTTTTGATTTTTGATTTTTGCATTTCCAGTCCCAATCCTTAAAAATCAATTAATAAGTAATGACATAATACTTTAATAAGCACTAAGATAAATCAATGTTTGACTTCGAAAAATTTTCAGAAATCAACGCCAAGCGTTGCGATGAGGTTTTCCACAAGCTGGAAGACTGGTCTTACTCGGATTGGGGCAACGCTATGGCCGGCGAGTGCGGCGAGGCCTGCAACAAAATAAAAAAGCTCCGCCGGGGAGAGGAAGTAGACAAAAAAGATATTGCCGAGGAAGTAGCCGACGTAGTCGGCTATGCAGACTTGCTCTGCACCAGGCTGGGTTATTCACTGTCGGACCTAGTAAAGGAAAAGTTTAACAAGGTTTCTGAGAAAAGAGGCTCCAAATATAGAATTGATTAAACACCGTCAAATCAAGAACCTGGCCTTTGGGAATAAATTTATTTTTGAATTATTCCCCTTTTTTTCAGTTTGAAAAATGTGGCCAAAACAAGAGTGGAGCCCAAAAATATTCCGATGGAGTTTAGCATGATTACCGCTAAGGTGTCGCTGGAAAGAGAGGTTGAGCTGGAAAGGCTGATTCCAAAAGCTACCAGCGGCGGCAGCAAGGCGATGGAAATAGCCACGCCCGTCATCGAAGAAGAAGCTCGCGGCCAAAAGAAACAAAAGCATCCGGCCAAACCGGAAAAGAAAGCTACAAGAAAAAACATCAAGTGATTGACAGCAATCCAATTGACAATCTCTAGGCTCTCCAATCTAACTTCGATAAGCAAACTCAAAATCCAAGACAGCAAAATCACCAGCAAATAGCCGGAACCTAGTAATAATAGCGAGTTTTTAAAATTTTTCCAGTCTTTCCTGAAGAAGGCTGCCGGAATAGCAATAATAGGATAAAGAAGGGGAGAAAGAACCATAGCGCCAATCACGATGGAGGCGTTATCCATAACAAACCCGAAAAAACAAACCAGAGCGGCGCTAACGGTAAAAACAAAAAAGTCGAAATCAAAACGGGATTGATAAGCCATTAAATCCTTGTAACTCTCTTCCAAATTTATTTCATTTATTTTAGATTTCATGTTTCTCTCTTAATAACAATCCCTTGACTCTACTATAGCAAATAAACATAATTATGAAAACAGAGACTCTGAGTAGAATTGATTAATCCTATATCCTGAAAATTAATCCACAAAACACAATCCGCCAATGAACAAATAAAACACAACTACCAATGAACAAATTACAAACATGGTTAGTATTTTTTGTGTTTTGAAAATTGTGTTTTGTATATTGTTTGTTCATTGGAGTCTGTGCTTTGTTAATTTTTTATTTATTCTTTAGAGCCCGCCAGAGGCGGATCACTCTCTGGGTGACAATTAGGTTAATTAATAATTAGAATAATTTCCCTATGCAATCTTTACAAGAACTGGAAAATAAAATAAAATCCTGCACTGCCTGCCAGCTCTCCGAAAGCAGAACTCAAGTCGTTCCCGGCGAAGGCAATCCGGACGCGGATGTAATGTTTATCGGCGAGGGGCCGGGTAAAAACGAGGACTTGCAGGGCCGGCCATTCGTGGGAGCCGCCGGCAAACTCCTGGATGAGATGCTTCAGCAGAACAACCTCCAAAGAGAAGATGTTTATATCGCCAACGTGGTCAAGTGCCGCCCGCCAAACAACCGCGACCCGCTACCGGCTGAAGTCAGAACTTGCTGGTCATGGCTGGAGAAACAAATCTCCATTATCCAACCTAGATTAATTGTTTTGCTGGGCCGTCACAGCCTGCAAAGATTTTTACCCAAAGCCCGAATCACCGAGCATCACGGCCGAGCCTTGCGCAAGGAATTTCCGCCTTTTGGCAAATTAGTGTTCTTCCCCTGCTATCACCCGGCAGCGGCTTTATACAACGGAGGGTTGAGATCCACCTTGTTTTCAGATTTTGCCAAAATTCCCAAAGTAGTAGAAATCATTAAGGAAGAAGAAAAAAATAATTCTCCCCAAGAGGAGGAAAAACACAGTCAGAGTTCTTTACTTTAAACTCAAACTTGGAGGATTGGAAAATGGCAAGAGAAAAAGATCGAAATTCCAAGATTCACACCATTGAAGTTAATCTTTACAAAGAAAGATTACTTCTAATCCCCGATGGTTCTTTTGCCAGCAGAGCAAATCAGCACCTATTCAAGGCGAAAATGGAGCAACTACTGAAAAGATTGATTGAAAAAGAACGCTTTTTGCTTTTCAACAAGGAGGCCTCCCTCCGAGAGTACCAAGACGTTATAAATAATTTTCTCAAGAAGCACAGACTAAATTTTCAATTTCAAATCAGGATAGTTTGCTAAAATTAAAAAAGCCCCGGCATCGACCGCGGGCTTTCTTTTTGTTTCAAGGGGACTATCTAAACCCGACAAACAGTGTATGACGGGTTTATAGGACGGTAGCAAGGGGTATGAATTCAATTTTGAATTTGCCACCGCCCTGCGGGGTCCCGCATTCAATAATTTGAATTTAAATAGCGGGAAAATTTTGAATTTTTATTGATGTAATTTGTAATTCCTTAGCCAAGTTTTACGGCAATTTCAAATTGATTTATTAAAAATTGTTTAAAAATTTCGAATTTCAAATTAAAAATTTTATTCTTACGCTGGAGCGATCCTCCGGATCGGTACTTGGGATTTTGAAACTTTAGGACCGGGCTGGAAGCCCGCTCCGGCACAGTAATTTTTAATTCCTTAGCCAAGTTTTACGGCAATTTCAAATTTTTTCATTAAAAATTCATTTCAAATTTCAAATTTCAAATTAAAAACTCCCCCTTGCTACTTGCCCCTTACTGCTTTCCCTCCTTGCCGCTTATCCTCATCTCCTCTTCCGGCAGAGCTTGTTTTTCCGGTGGTGGTAGTAGAAATAGTTTTCCCAATATCCGCTGACTTCCTTCATCATTTTTTTTCTCAGTTTCCGAGTGTTGAAATTGCCTAAGGTTCCCAAGTAAGAATTGACGCTTTTTTCAAAATGATCTACTTCCTCCCGGTTCAGCTGTCCTTTTTTGTCCCGCGCCAGCCGGTTGAATTTTTCTATAGTTTTATAAAAATTGCCCTTGGTCCGGTTTCTGACATAAATCCTTCCCGGCTTGATATACCCTCCCAGAAAATCCACTCCATCCGTGAAATGTTTCACTTTGATTTTCCTCGGATGCAGCTTTAGCTTTAAATTTTCCTTCAAATAAATATCCAGCAAGGCGGGCAAACATTTTAAAAATTGTTTTTGCCGAGAAACAATGGCGAAGTCATCCACGTACCGGCTGTACCTTTGCAAACCCAGCCGGTGTTTGACATAACTGTCGAAATCCATTAAATAAACATTGCCGAAAAGCTGGCTGGTCAGATTGCCGATCGGCAGCCCCGTTCCGGGCCGGCAAAAGAACAAGCTCTTGTCTTTGGGCAATCCGACCCAGTTTTCCCGTTTTCCTCTTACTCTGCAATTTTTGACGGGGTCGTGGAAAATTATTCTGTAAAGCAGAAAATTAATCAAATTCCAATTAAGATCCCCCCCCCCGCAACTGTTGAGGTATTTTAAAATTTTTTCGCGAGCTTTGTTGTACAAAATTTTCTTGTCCATGCTCATGAAATATCCCTTGATGTCCAATTGAAGAATGTAGCAGTCTTTTTGATAGTTCTCAGAACAGCTCCGGACGAAGCGATCCAGCCTTTTTATTCCGTAATGGGTGCCTTTGCCGGCCCGGCAGCTGTAAGCATCCGTTATAAAATATCTCTCAAAAATCGGGCTGATGTAATTGTAAAGCAAATGATGAACTACCCGGTCCCGGAAATCGGCCGCGAAGATCTCTCTTTTCACCGGATACTCGGTGACAAAGCAAATGCTGGTTCCGGGGCGGTAAGTTCTGTTTTCTATTTCTTCGTAAAGCCTGAAAATTTCGCTCTCGTAATTTTCTTCAAACTTCAGCGCGTTGATAGTCTTGCGCTTGTTCCGCCGGGCGTCGAAATAGGCTTGGAATAAATCATGCAAAAGCATAAGCTTTAAATGACAAATGTCAAAATCCTAATGTCAAATCAAATCCTAATGTCAAATTTAGAATGACAAATTTTAGTTTTTAAGCTTTGATTTAATTTGACATTTGAGCTTTGTCATTAGGATTTCTGCAATACAGTCCTTGAGGCAGCGGAGAGAAAACCCGTTCTCCTTATAATTGGTATTCCGGTTGACGTCGGAGTTGTCCCGGTTCAGGTTCCGCCTCCACGCGTTGGAGGAGCTATTCTCGCTGGAAGACCAAAAGTTCGTGTTCGTGCCTCGATTGTTGAACGGACCCTCGTGGTTCCGGTTGCCTGCCATAAGGGCGCTCTTTAATAGCCGCTTTATTTACTTCAAGGATTGTTTGTTAAAAACAGGCCAGCCAAGAAGTGTTGTTTTCCGGAATGCAAAAGTAGCAAGGGACAAGCAGCAAGTATCAAGCAAAAATTTTATTCCCTTCCCTGCTTAAACGCAATCCGGAGGGCTATTGGACTGTGTGATGGCTCGCTCGACTATGCCGTGGCAGTAGGCGATTCCGGCCGTTGAAAGTAGTATGGGGAAGTTGTAAAGTAATTTTTAATTTGAAGTTTTTAATTTTTAGTGAATTTTTAGTGAGTTAATTTTTAATTTCTTAGCCAAGTTTAACGACAATTTCAAATTGATTCATTAAAAATTGTTTGAAAATTTCGAATTAAAAATTAAAAATTATTACCCCTTGCTGCTTTGCTGCCATTTGGTCAGCTGTTTGGAAACCGACTCGATGTAGATATTGATATTGGCAAAGTTTTTCAGGCTGATTTCTTGCAGATCCTTTAGCGCTCTGATCAGCAGTCTTATCACTTCTATATTTTCCCGCGCTTTTTGAATCGTTCTGCTTTTTCTTTGTTTTGTGTTAGCTCTGTATATATTGATCATTAAATCTAAAGCTTCGTCTTTCAATCTTTGTCCAATAGTGAACTTGTATTCCCTTCTGAAATTACGGGTTAGCTTGAAGATTTCCAAAAATAAATCGTATGTAGTTTTGTAGACGGGGAGGTGGTTGTAGGTGGACACTTTTAATAATTTTTAATTTGAAATTTTTAGTTTTTATTGAATTTTTAGTGAGGTAATTTTTAATTCCTTAGC
>JAXHLG010000003.1:0-14172 GCA_034522495.1 Candidatus Moraniibacteriota bacterium
CAAGCCAAAAAGGTGGTTTCTTATTCTATTGCATCTGTTTCCGGTGCGATTTTAGCGGTTTGTTCTTGTACTATTTTGCCCCTTTTTGCCGGTATTAGAAAACGCGGTGCCGGACTCGGCCCGGCTGTTACTTTTCTTTTTTCAGGACCAGCTATAAATATTGCGGCCATATTTTTGACAATTTCTGTATTGGGCTTGAATATCGGCTTGGCCAGGATTATTTCAGCGATTTTTCTGTCTATATTGGTTGGTTTGACTATGCAGTTTATATTTCGAGAAAAAACAGAAGAGGAGGTTTATTTATTCAAAAAGATAAGCAGGCCGTTTATAGTCCGACAGTTACAATTGTATTTATATTGACAATGGTGGCGGTATTGGTGGTTAATGGTCTTGGCATTAATATGATTTTGAAATATTTTCTGATGGTCGGCTTATCCTTAACTGCCGCTGGTATTGCTATTTTTAAGTTTAAGAAAGAAACCAACAAAGAATGGATAAAAGAAACCTGGTCTTTTACTAAAATGCTTTTGCCAATTCTTTTTATCGGTGTGTTTGTGGCCGGTTTTATTATGCCTTTTTTACCAGAGGAATTAATTCAAAGAATTGTTGGTACAAATTCCCTATCTGGTAATTTTATCGCTTCCATATTTGGAGCTTTTATGTATTTCTCTACTTTAACTGAAATTCCAATATTACAAGGTTTGATCGCTAAGGGCATGAGCCAGGGTCCGGCCTTAGCTCTACTTTTAGCCGGACCATCACTTAGTCTGCCGAACATGTTAGTAGTGCGAAGCGTCTTGGGAAATAAAAAGACTGCTGTTTACGTATTAATAGTAGTAATATATTCTACAATCGCCGGACTGATTTTTGGCTCTTTAGCTTAATTATTTTTAATTATAAATTTAATACTAAATATGAAAAAAATTGCGATTATTATTTTGTTGTTTGTTTCAATGTCCGGAGTTTTGTCTGGTTGCACTACTTCAGATGAGAATAAGACCTATTACTTTGATAAAGATGGTAATATGACTACGGTAAAACCGTCAAATGGCGAAGCTCAAGAAAATTCTGTGGGCGTAGCTGATATATTGGAGGTATATTATTTTCATAGTTCCCAACGCTGTTATGCTTGTGAGGCCGCCGGTGAATATATTAGCAGTTTGATCAATGAAAAATACAGCCAAGAGCTTGAAGAAGGAGGGATTGTTTTTGGGCAAATAAATGTAGATTTGCGCGAGAATAAAGAGCTTGCTCGTAAGTTTGAGGCCACTGGGTCTTCCTTATATTTCAACCGCATAATTGACGGCCAAGATAATATCGAACAGGAAACCAGGATCTGGCGTCTTTTGAATAGCGAGAATCAATTTAAAGAATATTTGGAAGAAAAAATAGATTCTTATTTAGGGCTTTAAGGTTGTCGTTATTATGGAAAGCAGTCAAATTAAAAATAATAAATGGTTCGGTATTCCTCGCTCATCCATTGATTGGTATCCGACGATTGACAAAAATAAATGTATCACTTGCCTGATCTGCGTGAAATTTTGCAAAAAAGGAGTATTTACGGTTTCCGAAAACAAGCCGAAAGTCATTAATCCAAAAAATTGCGTGGTCGGCTGCCGAGGTTGTGATGCCAAGTGTCCTGTTGGCGCCATTTCTCATCCGTCTGATGAATATCTAAGCGAGCTTCTAAAGCAAAAAAGCGAAAATGCGGTGGGCGATTGTTGTTCAACTTGCGCTATAAAATAATTATAATTGTAAAAAAATGGAATTAATAAACACTTTAATTGATGGTTACAATATCCCGATTTTAACCGCTTTTCTTTTGGGGATATTAACATCGATCAGTCCTTGTCCTTTGGCGACCAACATCACGGCGATTGCTTATATCTCCAAAGAGATCAAAACGATAAAATATACTTTATTTAGCGGTCTTTTTTATACTTTGGGAAGAGGTATAAGTTATACCCTACTGGCAACTCTTATTTATTTCGGCGTATCCAGTTTTCAGATTAAGCTTATATTTGAGGGCTGGGGAGATAAAGTATTAGGGCCGATATTGATCGTGATCGGATTGATAATGCTTAATGTTATTAAAATAAATATAGGTGGAAAAGGTGAGAAGATAGAAAAACTCAAAAAATGGTTGGCGCGTAAGGGGTATATTGGTTCAATCCTCCTCGGCATGCTTTTTGCTTTGGCTTTTTGCCCATACAGCGCCGTCTTGTTTTTTGGCGTATTAATACCTTTGGTTTTGAGTTCCGGCGAGAGCTTGATCTTGCCTCCGTTGTTCGCGCTCGGCACCGGATTACCGGTTATTATCTTTTCTTTCTTGATCGCTTTTTCTATGAAAAAAGTTAGTCGAGCTTTTCAAGTAGCCCAAAAAGTGGAAAAGGTTATGCGTTATGTGGTGGCGATCATCTTTATAGGAGTAGGTATTTATTATCTGCAATATTTGGTCAAGTATCTGACTGGCCTTCTATGATCAAACATACCCAAAAATTATCCAATTTTTTAAGCCGCTGGACCCCGGTCCTGATCTTTATCATAATCATCTTGGGCCTATTTTTCGGTTATTTTTTCCCGGATAAAGCCTCGGTTTTGGAAAAAATGATCTTGCCGTTTATGATCCTGATGCTGATCCCCATGATGATGAGTATAGTGATCAGGGAGCTGAGGTCGGTCGCGAAGGATAAAAAAATAATCCTCTTAGCAGTTTTAATAAATTTTATAATCTCGCCTCTGGTGGCCTTCCTGTGGGCTAAGCTGTTTTTCAGCGGCTTAGATCCCAAATTTACTGCCGGCTGGATCCTGAAATTGACCGTGCCCTGTTCGGCCATGATGGTGGCTTGGACCGGAATGGCCAAAGGTAAAACTGAAACAGCTCTGGTCATACAAGTGGTCAGTTTTATTTTGGCCATCTTTTTCGTGCCTTTCTGGATGACGGTCCTGGCAAGTTCCTATGTAACAATAGATGTTTACTTTATCATTCAGAAGATCTTGCTCATTATTGTTTTGCCGATGGTGATCGGCATAAGTTTGCGGGAGATAATTATGAAAAGGATCGGGGCTAAAAATTTCCGGGAAGAGATAAAACCGTTCTTGCCACCCCTTTCCACCCTGGGGATGTATATCGTCGTTTTCTCGGTTATCTCACTGGAAGCAAAAACCATTATAGCCAACCCCAAGCTTATCGGAATTCTTGTTATTTCCATCGCCGTGGTATACCCTTTGTTGTTCTTCTTGAGTATACTGATCGCCAAAAAAACCAAAATCAAATACGAGAACGCCATCGCCTTGGGCTATAGCGTAACAGCCAAAAACCATGGCATTACCCTGGCCGTGGCTTTCAGCGCTTTTGGCGGACTGTCGGTTTTGCCGGCCGCCTTTACCCCGATTCTGCAGATACTTATTATGCTCGCGATCTATCATTTAGCAAAAAGAATTAAAAAATTTATAGAACCGTCTTTTTGGGATAAATTAACCTAAATATGAAAAGATTCAGCCTCATTTTTGCCATAATCATCAACATATTTATCACGGCCACTGAAGCTGTGGTCGGTTTAGTGATCGGCAGTATGGCCTTGATATCGGACGCGGTGCATAATTTTTCCGATGTCGGCGCCTTGGTATTAAGCTGGTGGGGTGAGAAGATAAAGGCCAAAGAACCGAATCAACAAAAAACTTTTGGCTACAAAAGGGCTGAGATAATAATAGCGCTTTTAAATTCCCTCGTTCTTGTGGCGGTGGTGATCTTTATTTTTTACGAATCTGTGGGCCGGCTTTTCAACCCTACCGAAATTCAAGGTGGTGTGATGATGATCATGGCCGTAGTTGCTTTAGTCGGTAACGGGGTCGCTACCTATTTCTTGAAAAAAGATTCCCATGAAAATCTAAACCTGAAAAGCGCTTGGCTTCATTCTTTTCAAGATGCCCTATTTTCTTTGGCCGTGGTCTTAAGTGCGATCATTCTCTATTTCACGCATTGGTTTATAATCGATCCTATTATTTCAATTCTTCTTTCTGTTTATATTTTAAGAGAAGCCTACAAGATAATAAAAGAAACAGTGGATGTTCTTATGGAATCAACCCCGGATGACATTAATTTTGAAGAAGTCAAAACTACTTTAGAAAGCTTTGAAGGTGTAAAAAAAGCTGAGGACATACACATTTGGCAAACTGACAGCAACAGCCGTTTTTTGAGTGCTCACTTGGAAATAGATGACCTGGAAAATGAAAAAAGGAATCAGCTACTTTGCTTGATCCAAAAAGACTTGGATAAAAAATTCAATATCAGCCATCCCACAATTCAAATGATCTCAGCCGACGAAAAGGAAAAATTAAAATTCAATTGTGATCATTGCAATTAAAAATAATTATAAGTGATTAAAATTAATTATAAAAACTATGAACGAACAGCAAAAACAAGACCCAAAATTCGCTAAATTTCACGGTGTGGATCGCGAAAAAATTCAGTGGAATCCGGTAATTGACGAAGAAAAATGCATCGGTTGCGGGATGTGCGCTACCACTTGTGGCAGAGGCGTGTATAAATTTGACTTTGAGAAAAGAAAAGCGGTGGTGGCCAACCCAACCCAATGCATGGTGGCCTGCCAGACCTGCTCAAACTTGTGCCCGGCGGGAGCGATTTCTTTTGCCGAAGATGACAAGACCAGGGAAAAAGCGCAAAAAATAGTCCAAGATTTTCAGCTAATTCCCAAAGTTAAGGACGAGCTGGAAGAACGCCGAAGCGATCTATCTCTCGAAGAATAACAAAACAAAAAAATATTGCATTTAGTCTCTTCTTGTAATTTACGCACCCTTGACAGCGTATTTTTATAAGTGTATTATATGAATATAGCTTCATATATTAATTAAGCTCGGTATGACAAACAACGAAGAAAAACTCCATAAATATGTAAAATTATTGGCGGACAAAAACCGATACAAGATAATTCTCTCTTTGGCAAAAGGTGAGGAATGCGTTTGTTTTTTATCTGAAAAACTAAAAATAGAACAGACGCTTCTTTCTCATCATTTGCGGATCTTGCGGGAAGAGAAAATAATAAAAGTCAGAAAAACCGGAACTTGGGCATATTACTCTCTTGATCCTAAAATGTTTGCCGAAATGGAAAAAATATACAAGGAATTATTAGGCGCGAAAAATATTTCGGATAAAGAGCATAGCCATAACAAAGCTTGTAAATAGAATAATATATAAATAAAATAATTATGCCAGAACATCATCATCTAACCGAAGAAATAAAAGAGGATATAGAACAACTGGAAGAACAAGTATTGGGTATCTTTGAAAAATACCTTAGCTTATGGGTTTTCCTCTGTATCGTCGCCGGCATTCTGATCGGGAAATTCTTCCCCGCTTTTCCGACCTTTCTAGGCAAATTTGAATACGCTCAAGTTTCTTTACCAATTGCCGTTTTAATCTGGTTGATGATCTATCCGATGATGTTGAAAATAGATTTTTCCTGCCTTAAAGATTGTTTTAAACAACCAAAAGGACTAACGATTACTTTGGTCAGCAATTGGCTAATCAAACCATTTACCATGTTCGCTTTTGCATATTTATTTTTGGCAATTATTTTTAAAAACTTTATAGACCCTGCCTTAGCCAATGAATATATTGCCGGAGCGATTTTGCTCGGCGCCGCCCCCTGCACCGCCATGGTTTTTGTTTGGAGCTATCTTACCAGGGGAAATCCCGCCTATACTCTTTTGCAAGTCGCAGTAAATGATCTGATTATTTTAATCGCCTTTGTCCCGATTGTTTCTTTATTGCTTGGCGTTGGTGGTATTGCCATTCCGTATGATACACTCTTTTTATCAATTGGACTTTTCGTGGTAGTTCCGTTTTTGGCGGCGTTTTTGACCAGAAAATACCACATAAAAAAGAAAGGGCAGGCCTGTTTTGAACAAAGCTTTTTGCCCAAATTCAAACATATCACCGAGATTGGCCTCTTGTTTACTTTGATAATAATTTTTTCTTTTCAAGGAGAGACTATTTTAAACAACCCCTTCCATATTGCCTTGATCGCAATACCTTTGATCATCCAAACCTTTTTCATTTTTTCTTTTGCTTACCTGTGGGCGAAAAAATGGCGAGTTCCGCATGATATCGCCGCTCCGGCCGGTATGATTGGCGCCAGTAATTTTTTTGAGTTGGCTGTGGCGGTGGCGATATCTCTTTTTGGAGTCGGTTCCGGCGCGACTCCTGGTAACCGTTGTCGGGGTTTTGGTGGAAGTGCCCATTATGCTGACCCTGGTAAAAATAGCCAACAATACCAAAGGTTGGTTTAAAAATACTAATAATTTAAATTATGGAAAATAAACCTCTTTATCTATTCGTTTGCATTGAAAATGCTTGTAGGAGCCAAATGGCTCAGGGCCTATTTAATTCTCTGACAAAAAAAGCGATAGCGGAAAGCGCCGGGGTTGCGCCGGCAAAAGAAATCAATCCCATTGCAATTGAGATGATGACAGAAAGGAACATAGATATTTCAGAACAATATCCAAAAATGATTACTCCGGAAATGACAGTGCAAGCGACAAAAATTATTACAATGGGGTGTATTGATAAGTGTCCATTTACTCCCGCCGAAAAGACTATTGAATGGAATATTCCCGACCCCAAGGGAAAAAATAAGGTATTTTTTGTTGAAATACGAAATTTAATAGAGGAGCACATCAATAAACTTCTTAAAGATGGACATTTAATTTAAAAAATTAATAATTTATTATTAACTATAAAAACTATGAACAATAAAATAAGAATATATGAACCGGGAATGTGTTGCCCAACTGGATTATGTGGTCCAAGCATAGATCCAGAGATAATGAGAATTACAACGGCAATAAACACATTAGAAAAAAACAATATTGACATAAAAAGGTTTAATCTAACAAGCAATCCTGATGAATTTGTAAACAATAAGATTATCAATGATTTATTAGTTAAGGAAGGTGAAGAAATTTTCCCGGTAACACTTGTAGATGATGAAATTGTAAAGAAGGAAAATTATCCAACAAATGAAGAATTAACAGAGTGGACAAAAATCCAATTAGTTTCATCTAAGGATACATTGGACGAAAAAACAAAAGAATTTGTAGCGATTGGTGCTGCAATAGGTTCAAATTGTGAAATGTGTTTTAAATATCATTATAATGAAGCAAAAAAATTAGGTGCTTCTAAAGAAGAAATTTGGCAAGCAGTTCAAATGGCAATAGCAGTCAAAGAAACTCCTGCTAAATCTATTTTGGCTTTAGCTGAAAAAATATGTCTGGATAAAGCTGATGATGATAATTCTGGTTGTAATCCCGGAGGTGGATGTTGTTAAAATACCAGATAAAATTATTAAACTAATAGAAAGGTTTTTCGAAGAAATTATTCAATGTAAAAAATGTAAAAAGTTTATTAATGCAAACAATAAAATGAAAGATAAATATAATAACAATTCAATTACAAGAGAATACCCTTTAATCTCTAAAAGCAATTTCAAAAGTTATTTGATAGTATTGTTTTTTTTGATTATTATATCTGTAGTATTTGCTATTTTATTAAACTTTATCCCACAAGATAAGTTTATATTGAAAGTTATTTTTTCATTTTTTGCGGTTATGTCAGGAATGATGATTATGTTTATTGCATCTGCCATAAATCTAATTAAACTTCGAAAAGGATTTAAAAGACTAGCAGAAGGAAAAGAACCCAATATACCAAAAGTGTGGTGCCCTGTTTTAACAATGGCAACTCGCGCAAGCATGGAATTGGTAAAAATTAAAAAAAAGGATTTATAATTAACTAAAATTAAAAATATGGCAATGAAAGGAAAAGCAGTAGTTTTTTGGAGTGGCTCATTAATGAGCGGAAATGGCCACGCTGAATTAGAAAGTGGAGCTGTCGGTAAGTTACCGATAGCATGTCCAAAGGAAGGTCACTCTCCAGAAGGGAAAAGTGGCCCTGAAGAATTATTGGCAGCAGCTCACGCAAGTTGTTTTTCAATGGCTCTTTCACAAGTATTGACAATGCAGCGTAATCGTAAAATTGAGCAACTACGTGTAGAAATCACAACAACCCTTGATCAGGTTAAAAAGGATGAACCTTACATAATTACACGTGAAGAGATTGATATTACAGGTAAAGTGGGTGATATGGACGAAGCTGGCTTTATGCAGGTAGTTGAGAAGGCAAAGACAATGTGTGCGGTAGGTTTAGCTCTAAAAGGAAATGTTGAAATGGTTTACAATGTCAATTTCAATTCCGTAGAATAAAATAGGGAGAGAATCCCTTTTTGGTCTTCTTAAAGACAGCGAAAGAACCCAATATACCAAAAGTGTGGTGTCCTGTTTTAACAATGGCAACTCGTGCAAATATGAGCTTGGTAAAAATTAAAAAAATGGATTTATAATAACTAAAATTAAAAAATATGGATGATTTAAAAAAATATAATATTGTAAGTTGTAGTGGAGCATCAAATACCGGTAAATTTGCTGATGAAGTCGCAAGACAACTAGCATCAAAAGGTGAAGCTAACATGATTTGTTTAGCAAAAATTGCTATTGGTGATCAAGCTTTAATTCAAAATGTTAAATCGCAAAATGAGAAAATTCTTGTTTTGGATGGTTGTGCTTTTAACTGTGCTAAAAAAATACTTGAAAGAGAAGGTATTACTGAAAATATCATATCTATTAACACAACAGATTTTGACATAGTAAAAGGTGAAACACCATATAGTGACGAAAAAGCAAATGAAATAATTGAATATATTACAAATCTTGATGAAATAAATTAGAATATAAACAAAAATGAAAAAATTTAATTTAGAAAATATACAACGCTACAAAATATCTTTTCTTTACAGGAAAAGGAGGAGTTGGTAAAACTTCAATTGCTTGCAGTGTGGCAACGGGACTAGCAGATCAAGGGAAAAAAGTTTTATTAGTTAGTACTGATCCTGCATCTAATCTTCAAGATGTTTTTGGTAGAGAGCTTTCTGGAAAAGGAGTAAGTATTCCTGAAGTTAATGGACTTGTTGTTGCAAATTTAGACCCTGAAGAAGCTGCAAAAGAATATAAAGAATCTGTTATTGCTCCTTATAGAGGAAAACTTCCTGAAAAAACATTAGCAAATATGGAGGAACAATTATCAGGTTCATGTACTGTTGAAATTGCTGCGTTTGATCAATTTTCTAAATTTATTACTGATGAAAAAACATCTTCAGAGTATGATCATATTATTTTTGATACAGCTCCAACTGGACACACAATAAGAATGTTACAATTACCTTCTGCATGGTCAGATTTCATAAGCGAAAGCACTCATGGGACGTCTTGTTTAGGTCAATTATCAGGTTTACAAAGTAAGAAAGAAATATATAAAAACGCGGTTTTGAATTTATCAGATGCAAATAAAACAACCCTTATGCTTGTAGCAAGACCTGAAAAAACATCATTTCTTGAATTAAAAAGAACAAGTGAAGAATTGTCAAAATTAAATATTAAAAATCAAATATTAATTATTAATGGAGTTTTAGAGAATTATAGTGATGCGTTATCAAAAAAGATATATGATAAATCAACAGCGAAAGCATTGAAGAGATTCCAACGTGAATTAAAAGAGTATAAAACATATTTTTCTCCTCTTAAAGCACTATAATCTTGTTGGTATTGAAGCGATAAGAAACTTTTTTACAGATAAACAAATAATAACAGAAAAAAATGATTCCGAAGTTTCTAAATATAATACAATTAAAGATTTAATAGAAGATGTTTATGATAGCAAAAAAAAGATAATCTTTACTATGGGAAAAGGTGGTGTTGGTAAAACATCAATGGCTGTAGAAATCGCAAATGGTTTAGCAAATAAAGGCTTAAAAGTATTATTAACAACAACCGATCCTGCGAATCATCTTATTTATGAAAATGAGATTTCAAACAATATAGAAGTAACAAGTATTGATGAAAAAAAGGAACTTGAAAAGTATAAAGAAGAAGTTTTGTCAAAAGCCAAAGAAACTATGAGCGAAGAAGACGTTGCCTACATAGAAGAAGATCTTAGGTCACCTTGCACTCAAGAAATTGCTGTATTTAGGGCATTTGCAGAAATAGTTGATAAATCTAAAGAAGAGGTTGTCGTGATTGACACAGCTCCAACCGGACACACCTTATTACTATTAGATTCTACATTAAGTTATCATAAGGAAGTGCAAAGAACAAAAGGCGAAGTTCCAGAATCAGTTCAACAATTGCTACCGAGATTAAGAGACTTTAATCAAACAGAAGTTGTGATAGTAACTTTACCAGAAGCAACACCTGTTTTTGAAGCAGAAAGACTAAAAAAAGATTTAGAAAGAGCAGGAAATACAAAATAAATGGTGGATAATAAATAAAAGTTTAACCTCATCAAATACGACCGATAACTTTTTAAAAAAATTAGCAGACAACGAGAAAAAATGGATACAAAAAGTTTCAGAAATTAGTGAACATATTGCAATAGTACCGATGTCTGAAAAATAAAAATTGATTCAAAAGAAAAACGGAATTTAGGGATTTTCTTAACAATCCCTTAACATTAAAATCATAATAAGAAAATACGGAACTGATAAACTACATAATAGGATGTGGATAACTTATATAAGTTAAAAACCGCCGGATCACAATTATGAATGAAAAAATATTAATAATTGAAGACGACAAGAAAATAGCCGATCTGGTTAAGCTTTATTTAGAAAAAGATAGTTTTAAAGTATTGGTGGCAAATGATGGTGAACAAGGACTAGAGAGAGCTACTAAAGAAAATCCGGATTTGATCATTCTTGACCTAATGCTTCCCGAAACAGACGGGCTGACAATAGCAAGATCGGTCAGAGAAAAGAACAATACTCCGATCATTATGTTAACCGCCAAAGATGAAGAGACCGACAAGGTCGTCGGGTTGGAGGTCGGAGCGGATGATTATGTGGCCAAGCCCTTTAGCCCTAAAGAATTGGTGGCCCGAGTAAAAGCGGTCTTGCGAAGAAGCTTGTTCGCCGAGTCGCCTAATAGCAACAAAATTATAAAAATAAAAAATTTGGTTATCGACCGGGAAAAATTTGAAGTTAAAAAAGGTGGACGAGCGATAGATCTTACCCGGCGCGAATTTAATTTGCTTTTGGTATTAGCTCAAAAGCCGGGAGCGATATTCAGCCGGACCGATCTGATGCGTAAAATCTATGCTTTGACCGAGGAGGAAGTTTTTGACCGGACCATTGATGTTCATATCGCCAATTTACGCCGAAAATTAAATGATAAAAATCAAAGCCTGATAACAACCATTAAAGGAGTCGGCTATAAACTAAAGGAATGAAAAAGATAAAATTCAATCTACAATGGAAATTAACCTTATCTTTTCTGCTTGTGATCGTGGCGGCGGTTACAATTATCGGGTTGTCGGCTAATTATTATATCTATCAGCATTTTCAGGAATTTTGCGAGTCATCGGGAGTTGCCATACCGCGTTGCATGGAAGGAAAGGCCGGACATGCTTTTTTAACCGGCATTAATAAAGCCCTAGCTTGGACAGTTGCTTTAGGCGCGCTAATTTCGTTGTTATTTGGATATGTTTTAAGTAAATTGATCTTAAGTCCTTTGCAAAAAGTAATGAAAGCGGCCAAAAAGTTTTCCGAAGGAAATTACGAAACCCGGATTAATACTACTACCAACGATGAGATTAACGATCTTATAAAAACCTTGAATGAAATGTTTTTCAGCCTGGAAAAACTGGAAAAACTGAGAAAAGATCTGGTGGCGAATTTATCTCACGAACTGGCTACTCCTCTAACCAATATATACGGTTATCTGGAGGCAATAGATGATAATGTTATCAAGGATGAAACCGAACGAAGCCGGGCGATCCTATTGGTCAAAAAAGAAGCGGAAAGATTGATCAGGCTAACAAAAGAGCTGAAAAATTTGACTGTTTTGGAATCGGATAATTTTTCCTTAGCACCGGAGCAGATTGATCTGAATGAACTGATAAAGACAATAAAAGAAAAATTTGCCTTAAAAATGGAGCAAAAAAACATAACTTTACGCGAAGCTTTTGACCCGGAATTACCGACGGTAAAGATGGACCCGGTAAAGATGGAACAAGTTGTTTTCAATCTTTTGGATAACGCTATAAAATATTCGGCTAAAGACGGTATAATTAAACTTAAAACTTGGCGGGAGTCAGAACAAATTGCCTTTTCCATTAAAGACAGCGGACCGGGCATCCCTCGCGAAGACTTGCCGTTTATTTTTGAAAGATTTTATCGGGCGGATAAATCCAGGACCAAAAAGGACAATAGCGCTGGCATCGGATTAACTATTACAAAAAAGATAGTGGAAGCACATAAAGGCAGTATTGAAATAAAAAGCGAGAAAGATTGGGGCAGTAAATTTGTTGTTTATTTGCCCGTATTGTAATATAAACAATAATACAATAATACAAATATGAACGATCTAAATTTAAAATTAAAGGAATTTTCTCAAGCGATTCGGGAAACAAAGGAATATCAAGCTTACCAAAGGGCGGCTAAAATATATGAAAAAGATCAAGACGCCCAACAACTGCTGAAAGATTTTCAAACAGCTCAACAAAATGTGAATATTTATCAACAAGGCGACTTTTCCGGATTAGAAGAGCAGAAAAAAAGATATGAAGATCTATTAAAAGAGGTTAGAAAGAATAAAACAATCAATGATTGGATAAAAATGCAAAAAGATGTGCAAAAATTAGTAGGCTTTTTGGCAACCGAATTAAGTCAAGATATTGATTTTAAATTTATCCCTCTTGAAAAAAAAGGTTGTTGCGGGTAATAGAAATATTAAATTGAAAACATGAAAAACAAAGTAACTATTTTAACATTATCCTTAGCCACGATTTTGGTTGTTTTTGGAATTCAAGACAGGCCTAAAAATTAAAAGCAAAAAATATGAATAATGAAACATCCAAGCCAATAAAAATTTTATGTATTTTGAGTTTTGTGGTGGTCGCCCTTACTTCTGTTCCTTTGCTGGCTAGTTATTTAAAAGGAGTTACTCCAAAATATTCTTTTATTGTGGATTTGCATGTTTGGGCAGGAGTGGTTTTTATTGTTTTTGCGGTTTTGAGAATAATAAGAACTAAACTTAAAAAACAATAATTAATTTTAAATTTTTTAATCATTATGAAAAACAAAATTATTATTCCATTAATTTTAATTATTGTTATTGTTATCGGGCTTTTTATATTTATTGATAAAAAAGAAAATCATCAATCTTCTGCCAGCCTACCTGAAACGCAAGAAAAAATAAAAATTGCCGCCTGTCCTACCTGCTATGAACTGAGTAAAAAACTGGATTTGGAAAAATACCAAGTCATTAAGACAAGCTCTACCGCTCAAAGTATCGCTCTTTTGGAAAGTGGACGGGCTGATATGATTTTGGCCGGTCGTACACTTAAGCCGAATGAACCGCAAATGGACTATCTTTTAATTGACGATGGTTATTCTTTTTTAAGCAATCAAGAGATAACAATTTTTGTTGATCAATTAAACGATTATAATATTTATACCGATCTGGACGAGAAAAAACTAAAACAAAAATTTCCTATTGCAAAAATACAAACAGTGGATAATGTCTATGAATATTTAGATAAAGGAATAATTATAACCTCCTGGGAAAATACTAATTATAATCAAGCGGAAATAATTCGATCTATTAGAGGAAAATGAAGAAAGGGCAAAATTATCCCGAAGACCAACAGTTTATTGTCCAAATGTCTGCGACGAACAAGCCCAAGAGCTGGCTTTATCTTTAACACAATAAAAATTTTGTAATTTAAATTAAATCTGTTATAATATCAATAGATATTGATGTATAAATAACACAATTTTATGAAAACAAAAAAAATTATTTTACCTATTTTTATTTTGCTTTATTCTGATTGGGAATAAATTTTTTAGTTGGAAGCTGGCAGCTTCAGCCACGGAAAAAACCCGCAATTCTACTTCTGGTGAAGGCTGTCCATTGCGCCGTGGAAAAACCGTTTAAAGGAAATGGAACAAAAGTATCCAGAACTGGAGGTTAAAATGTTTGAAACATGGAAGAATCCGGACAATGCCGAATTATAGCAATACGTAACTGAAATTTTAGGTTAAA